>JBLXGN010000001.1:0-728977 GCA_048260865.1 Marinobacterium sp.
CTGAATATCGACTACAACTAGCTAACAACGGTGAAAAAGCTATTCAGCTTGCAAAAAGCGACCCGCAGCCTGACCTGATTCTTCTTGATATCATGATGCCCGGAATGGATGGTTATGATGTATGCCGTTTTCTTAAGGGAGATCCAGAGACCCATGATATACCCATCATATTTGTTTCAGGTCTCAATCAGTCCGACGAAGAAACCAAGGGGCTCAACCTGGGGGCGGTTGATTACATAACCAAGCCTTATGAAATGTCAGTCGTTAAGGCCCGCATCAAGAAGCAACTGGAAGCGCATCAAAAAAATGAGTTGCTGGAACAAATGTCTTACCTGGACGCACTAACCCACGTAGCAAACCGCCGGCAACTTGATACGACACTGCAAAAAGAAGTAGGCCGGGCACAACGCACACAAGGCAGGTTGGGACTGATCATCCTCGACATTGATTTTTTCAAACCTTACAACGACAACTATGGACACGGTCAGGGAGATGAGTGTCTAAAACTGGTTGCACAGAAGTTACAGCAGCTGGTGAACCGACCCGGTGATCTTTTCGCACGCTATGGAGGCGAAGAGTTTGTGGTTTTGCTGCCTGAAACTGACAAAGAAGGTGTCTCTAAATTAGTCGAAGACATGCGAAGTGCGGTTGAAGATCTGGCAATACAACATGAGTACTCCGCTACTTCTGATCACATTACAATTAGCTTGGGTGGCGTGAGCAAGCGCCCAGTCTCAAGTGACTCAGCAGCAACGTTATTAAAAGAAGCAGATGAAGCTCTCTATAGCGCAAAACATGAGGGTCGAAACAGGTCAGTCATTAGTGGTGATTGAGAAAGTCTACATGTACGTGCTGATAGCTGATCTCAGTGATCGTACTTGAATCAAGATGTATTTATTTAACGGTATGATTATTACCTTTGGTGGTTTAATGGCTGCAAAATGGTAACAGAGACATTCCTCTCAGAGAATCAAATAGCTGAACGCTACGGCATACATCGTTCAACCCTTTGGCGCTGGATTCAGAACGGTACATTCCCAAAGGCAACTAGATCTAAGAATGGCTGTAATAGATGGCTATTAACTGACATTGAAGATTGGGAAAAAAGACATGGCTTTCCTAAGCTGTAGTAGAGAGTATGCGTCTTTAACATTAAAAATACCGAATGAATGAAACCTGCTCTATTCCGCTTCTTTCTCAATTATCATGACCTGCCCCAGCTTTCTAATCAATCACGCTCCTAGCAATTCACGGAGCGGCCTAAGGTCCGCTTTGGGCCAACACCGGAAGTGTTCTATCCCAATCATTGGAATAGAAATAGTTAAGAAAAGCAGGCTGGCCTCCCCAAAACAAAATAGCCGGCACAAGGCCGGCTATTTGGAAAAGACGGCGTATCATCTAACCCGCCATCCTTTTGCTGTGTTGGCTGCTTACTTGATACGCATGCCCGGCTGAGCGCCTGCGTGTGGTTCCAGGATCCACAGATCCTCCCCACCAGGGCCAGCGGCCAGTACCATGCCTTCAGACATGCCGAACTTCATCTTGCGCGGTGCCAGGTTGGCAACCATCACGGTCAGCTTGCCTTCCAGGTCTTCCGGCTTGTAGGCCGATTTAATACCGGCGAAGACGTTGCGGGTTTCACCGCCCAGATCCAGCGTCAGACGCAGCAGCTTGTCAGCGCCTTCTACGTGTTCAGCCTTGGCAATCTTGGCGACACGCAGGTCGACCTTGGCAAAATCCGGGAATTCGATGGTATCGGCAACCGGCTCTTTGGCCAGCTCGGTTTCAGCGGCAGCCGGGGCGGCAGTCTGAACCTGAGGCTGTGCCTGAAGGCTCTGTTTGGAGTCTTCGATCAGCGCTTCGATCACTTTTTCGTCCACACGCTGCATCAGCGGTTTGAACTTGTTGATCTGGTGACCCAGCAGCGGCTCCTTGACGGCATCCCAGGCCAGGGTGTCGATGTTCAGGAATTCACAGGCTTTTTCGGCCACTTCCGGCAGCACCGGCGCCAGGTAGCTGATGATGACGCGGAACAGGTTGATACCCATGGTGCAGCTGGCCTGCACTTCGGCTTCTTTGCCTTCCTGCTTGGCCATAACCCAAGGCTCGGCCGCATCGATGTACTGGTTGGCCTTGTCCGCGAGGTGCATGATTTCACGCATGGCACGGCCATACTCACGCTTCTCGTAGGCATCGGCTACTACGTCGGCCAGAGCAACGGCTTCCTGGTACAGTTCAGGGTTCGCCAGAGTGGTGTCCAGCTGGCCATCAAATTTCTTCTTGATGAATCCGGCGCAACGGCTGGCGATATTGACGACCTTGTTAACCAGGTCGGCGTTCACGCGCAGGCGGAAGTCGTCCAGACTCAGGTCGATATCGTCGATACCGGAACCCAGCTTGGCTGCGAAGTAGTAACGCAGGTATTCCGGCTGCAGGTGGTTCAGGTAGGTCTCGGCCATGATGAAGGTGCCGCGAGACTTTGACATCTTCTGACCGTTAACGGTCAGGAAGCCGTGGCAGAAAACGCCGGTCGGGGTGCGGAAACCTGCGCCTTTCAGTTCAGCGGGCCAGAACAGGGTGTGGAAGTACGCGATATCCTTGCCGATGAAGTGGTACAGCTCGGCATCGGAGCCTTCTTTCCAGTATTCGTCGAAATCAACGCCGTTCTTGTCACACCAGTTTTTAAAGCTGGCCATGTAACCGATCGGTGCGTCCATCCATACGTAGAAATACTTGCCCGGTGCGTCCGGAATCTCGAAGCCCCAGTAGGGCGCATCACGGGAGATGTCCCATTCCTGCAGGCCGGACTCGAACCACTCGTTGAGCTTGTGGATCATCTGGCTCTGCACGTGCTCGTTTACCCAACCGCGCAGGAACTCTTCGAAGTCACCCAGTTTGAAGAAGAAGTGCTCGGACTCCTTCTCGATCGGGGTAGCACCGGAGATTGCTGAGTAGGCGTTTTTCAGCTCGGTGGGCTGGTAGGTTGCGCCACAGGCTTCACAGGAATCGCCGTACTGATCTTTGGCGCTACACTTGGGGCAGTCGCCCTTGATGAAGCGGTCCGGCAGGAACATGTTCTTAACCGGGTCGTAGGCCTGAGTGATGGTGCGACGGTTAATATGACCGGCGTCACGCAGGCGTTCGTAGATCAAGGCCGAGAACTGACGGTTCTCCTCCGAGTGGGTGGAGTAGTAGTTGTCGAAGTTGACCATGAAACCGGCGAAATCGCGCTGATGCTCCGCGCTGACCTGGTCGATCAGTTCCTGCGGGCTTTTGCCCAGCTGATCGGCCTTGAGCATGATCGGAGTGCCGTGGGCATCATCGGCACAAACATAGGTGCAGTTGTGACCACGCTGTTTCTGGAAACGAACCCAGATATCGGTCTGGATATACTCGACCAGGTGGCCCAGATGGATGGGGCCATTGGCGTAGGGCAGGGCACTGGTGACAAGAATCTTGCGCTTGCTGTCGGTCATCGTTGGCTCTGAGTCGGTTAAGAACGAAAAATAAAGGGGATCATTCTACGCGTGATTGATCCCCGAATGAAGGCTGACGGCGGCTATGCTAGAATTCGCCGCCCTGAATCCTGTTCATGATTGAATGACACCAAGTATAGAGGTCGCCGATGCCCCTTTCCCGTGTGGAGCCTGAAAAGTATGACGCCCTGCTGGCCGAGAAGCAGGCTCGCATTGAGGCACAGTTTGCCGAGTTTAATTTGCCCGAAGTAGAAGTCTTTACTTCTCAACCCGAGCACTACCGTCTGCGTGCTGAATTCCGCACCTGGCATGATGGCGATGATCTCTATTATGTGATGTTTGACGGTGACAAGAAGACACCGGTGCGTCTGGATAGCTGCCCAATGGTGTCTGAACGCATCCATGATGTGATGTTCAAGCTGCTGGACGTGATCCGCCCTGATCCGGTGTTGCGTTTCAAACTGTTCCAGGTCGACTTCCTCAGCACCCTGTCCGGTGAGCTGCTGGTCAGTTTGCTGTACCACCGCCAGCTGGATGATGAGTGGGTTGAACATGTAAAGCCCCTGCGTGAGCAGTTCAACATCGATATCATCGGCCGTGCGCGCAAGCAGAAAATCCTGTTGGATCGTGATTTCGTGGTCGAAGAGCTCAACATCAAGGGTAAAACCTATCGCTATCAGCAGACCGAAAATGGCTTTACGCAGCCCAACGGTCACGTGTGCGAGAAGATGATTGAGTGGGCCATCGATTCTACTGCCCATGCAGGCGGTGATCTGGTCGAGTTCTACTGTGGTAACGGCAACTTCACGCTGCCGCTGGCGCAGAACTTCCGCCGTGCAGTGGCGACCGAGATTTCCAAGGTTTCCGTGCGTTCTGCCGAGTGGAACATTCAGGAAAACGGCATCGACAATATCGATGTACTGCGCATGCCTTCAGAAGACTTGTCACTGATCCTGAAAGGCGAGAAGACCAGCCGCAAGGTGCAGGGCCTGGGACTGGAAGAGTGCAATTTCACCACCGTTCTGGTGGACCCGCCCCGCTGTGGTCTGGATGAGCACACGGTTGAGCAGATCTGCGAATACGAACATATTCTGTATATCTCCTGTAATCCGGAGACGCTGCACGCTAATCTGAAACAGATCAGCAAAACGCACAAACTGGAGCGGTTCGCGATCTTTGACCAATTCCCCTACACAGATCATCTGGAGTGCGGCGTTTACTTGACCCGTCGTTAACACTCCGAGCATGAAAGGAGGCTCGATGCTCTATTTCTGGCTGGCACTGGCGCTTGTTGTGGGCATGATTATGCCGATGCAGGCGGGTGTGAACAGCACTTTGGCCATCAACAGTAATGGAGCACTTTGGGCCTCGTTGGCCTCATTTGCGGTTGGTTCTGCGGCTTTGCTTTTTCTGGTCATCGTCATGCGCCAGGAAGTACCTGCACTGTCCGAACTGAAGCAGGCACCCTGGTGGGCATGGACCGGCGGTTTTATGGGCGCACTGTTTGTGTTTACCGGGGCGATTCTGGCACCCCGTATCGGGGCTACAACCATGATGGCGTTGCTGGTTGCCGGTCAGCTGATCATGTCCGTTATCCTCGACCACTACGGTTGGGCAACCTTTCCGCAGCATGATATCAACTGGGGCCGCATCCTGGGTGTGCTCTTCTTGATTGCGGGTGTGGTGCTGATTCGGATCTACTAAGACCGGCTCGGTTGCTTGAGAGTGGGATGATGGACTCGGAAGCAGGACATATTTTGCTGAACTCTGGACATGGTTTGCCACAGTTAGTCCTGGAGCTGGGTGGGCCTGGATTTTCAGATCAGCTAATCAGCGTGCTTGGCGAGATCTGTGAGGTTAACCACTTATCACTGGTGCATCTCGAAGAGCAGGACAGAGTCACCTATATTCTGTCGGCCAGCGATGAAACCTTGGCCATCACGCCGGAAATGCAGCAACTCTACCTGACTATCTATTATCGCCTGGACCCGAACAAGGAGTTCCTGCAGGCGTTTCAATATGAGCATCAGGTCATTACTCGTCGGCTACGACAGGAAGAGATCAGTGATCAGGGTTATCGGCGCCTCTGGTATGACAAGATGGGTATCGTGGATCGGTTCTCGATCCTGGTAAAAGCGGATAAGGGACTCTATTGCCTCAATCTGTTTCGCAACCGCACGCCTTTCCCTGATTCAGGTATTGCAGCGTTTAGCCAGATAGCGCCCTTGTTAGCCAGTTTTGTGGTCAAACATGCTCGTCTGGCGGGGGCGCTTTCCAGCTTTATGACCCGTGATGCCCAGATAGAGATGCTCATCAAGCGGCTTAGCAAGCTGGACGACAGCCTCAGTCAGCGCGAAAAAGAGGTCTGTTCCAGAGTGCTGTTAGGCATGAGTTCTGATGGCATCGCTTTGGATCTTGGAATTAAGCTCCAAAGTGTCTTGACCTACCGCAAGCGTGCTTATGGGCGATTGAATATCTCAAGTCAAAACGAGCTTTTTGCGCTCTGCCTGACCGGCGCCTGAGCTCTGCGGGTCCCTGCCCGCAGAGTAGGGCTGGCCTCGGGCTTATAAATTCTGATTGAGCCAATTGGCGATCTGGCTTTCCATCATGGCGCCTGAGCGGCGCGCGACTTCCTTCCCATCCTTGAACAGAATCAGCGTTGGGGTGCTTTTGATCTCAAGATTGGCCGCTGTCTGTTCAAACACCTCCATATTGGCCATGGCGACCTGAAAGCGACCGGGATCTTTTACTGCCAGCCGTTCAATGGCGGGGCCGACCATCTTGCAGGGGCCGCACCAGGGCGCCCACACATCCAGCAGTAAAGGCACCTCGGCTGCTTCAAGGCGGGTTTTGAAATCGCTATCGCTCACATGTACTGTGCTCATCGCATCCTATCCTCAGACATGCTTGCCCGCGTCCCAGCCTTGATGGCCCACGGCGCGCTCGGTGACCTGTGCAGGGAGCTCTTCCAGTTCGGTCGCCATGGTGTCGTTCCAGCGATTGAGATAACCAAAGAGTGCGATGGTGGCAACGATTTCCACGATCTGGCCCTCGTCGAAATACTTTTTCAGCTCATCGAAATCTTCTGAAGACGCATCGTTTGGAAGGGTTCCGGCCTTCAATGCGAGTGCAATGGCGGCACGTTCGGCATCGGTGAACAGTTCGCTGGTTTCAAATTCCCAGATTGCCGCGATCTTGTCATCGGGTGCCTTGTAGATGCTGGACAAGTTGGTCATGTGTGACTGACAGTAACGGCAGCCTGCCGCCAGGCTGGACGCCAGAGCAACCAGCATCTTCAGTTCTTCGGCCACCGTGCCTTCATACAGAATGACCTGGTTCAACTTGCCGAAGGTCTTGGAAATATTGGGACGACGCGCCATGGTCTTCACACTGTTGGGACAGAAACCGCGAGTGTTCTCGTAATGCGTGAACATATCACGCAGTTCCTGATCGACTTCATGGTTTTCGAGGGGTCTTAGATGAGCCATTGTGTTCTCCTTGTGACAATGGACTTCATACTAAAAACAGGTCGCCGGGGTGTCTGTCCCAATAGATAGGTACAGGGTGCTAACGAAGTGAAAGTCTTGCCGAAGTTTAATGCTGCGTGGAGGGGGTATAGGGAGTCTTTACAGATATCGGCATTGGTACCGCTTGCAGCAGCACCAATGCTTAGAGGTGCTTGCTTAGCCCTTGAAGCCTCGGCCTACAACATAGACTTCACGTGAGCGCGCACGGGAGGCTTCCGGTTTGCGAATAACTACGGTGTCAAAGTGGTTACGCACTTCCTTTACGAACTCCTCGTATCCTTCGCCCTGAAACGCCTTGGCAACGAAACTGCCCTTGGGTTTAAGTACCTGCTGGGCCATATCCAGTGCCAGTTCGATCAGGTAAATGGAGCCTGCCTGGTCGGCAGAAGCGACACCGCTCAGGTTGGGGGCCATATCAGAGATAACAACGTCGACAGGACGTTCTGCGATCACGCCCATAATCTCGTTGAAAACCGCTTCTTCGGTGAAGTCGCCCTGAATGAAGTCGACATCGGGCAGGGCGTCCATCGGCAATATATCGGATGCGATGACCTTACCTTGTTCACCGACCAGTTCAGAAGCGATCTGAGACCAGCCACCCGGTGCAGAACCCAGGTCGATCACCAGCATGCCGGGCTTGATCAGCTTGTCCTTCTCATTCAGTGCCAGAAGCTTGTAGCTGGCACGGGAGCGGTAGCCATCTTTCTGAGCCTGTTTAACGAAGGGGTCGTTGACGTGCTCTTTGAGCCAACGGGCGCTGCTTTTGGAACGGGCCATAGTGTATTTCGCAAACCATCATTGTGACTGAATGCGTTATTGTACGTGGCAGGGCCCGTGGCTGCCAGTTGCTCAAGCGCCCTATGCTATTTCGCTTCGGTCCAGCGAATATCCTCCAATACGAAAGAGGGGATGGGCGTTTTGGTCCAGATGCCGGCGATTCTGCGGTCCATCAGGTTTTGTTCGGGTCGCATAAATAGAAATACATTCACGGCGTCTTCCGTAATCTGGCGCTGAGCATCACCCAGGTATTGGTTCAACTCATCTTCTGTTCGTGCATTCATGACTTTCTGCCAAACCTGTTTGAATGCCGTGTTGTCGTAGTTGTAGTAATAATCGTCGCGGGCATAAATGTTCAGATCCATGGGCTCGACATGCATGATCAGGGCGAGTGCATAGTTTTTCTGGGTGTAGACCTGTTTCAGCCAGGTCGGCCAGTCGAGCAATTCCAACTCAACTTTGAAACCAATAGCTTCCAGATTGTCCGCTACGATCAACCCTCCGTCGCGCCCGTAGTCGGTGGGCGGGACGGATAATTTAACGGTTTGCCCAGCGGGAACGCCTGCCTCAGCAAGCAAGGCTTTGGCTTTTTCCGGGGCGTAAGGATAGCGATTGACCAGGTCTACATAGGCTGGATGTGAGGGGGAAAAATGGCTCCCTATCAGATTGGGCTTGAACTGGGGGCCGTACAGCTGACTCACGGATTCCCGGTCTATGGCATGAGACAGGGCACGTCGTACCCGCAGATCATTAAAGGGAGGCTGGGCATTGTTGATAGCCAGAATCATCTTGCTTTGGCGGGTCCTGGAAATCATGTGATAGTCCGGACGAATGGCAAAGCGGTTACCGGTAGGTGTGACGCTCAATAGCCCATCAACCAGACCTTCCGCCAAGGCGTTTTCGGTACCGGCAGACGTTTTCATAAATACAAAGGTGGCCTGCTTGAGGTGAGCGGGCTCGCCCCAATAGTTGGGATTGCGTTTCAGCGTCAGTGAGTTGCCTTTATCCCATTTGGCCAGCGTAAAGGGGCCCGTTCCTATGGGATGCTGTCCATTCGTGCTGACTGAATCCGGGTGCACCATTACAGAGGCGGTGAGGGATAAGGCAAATGGCAGCATTGAGTCTGGTTTACTCAGGTGGATGACCAGGGTGTACTCATCTTCTGCAGTAATGCTGCTGACCTGCTCAAACCACTGCCGCTGAGGGTTATTACTATTTTCATTTATGATGCGTTGCAGTGAAAAGGCTGCGACCTCGGCATTAAATTCACTGCCGTCATGGAAGGTAACGCCTTTGTGCAAGGTGAACGTGTAGGTGCGTCCGTCCTCGGATACGCGCCACTCCTTGGCCAGGCGAGGTACGAGTTTGCCTTCACCGTTAACGACAGTCAGACCTTCGAAAACGTTGCACCAGGTGATCTCTCCGGCCGAGGCTGCGGGTGTGCTGGTTGGGTCCAGAGAAGGAGGTTCAAGTTGTATACCCACACGGATATGCTCATCGGCCTGAACAGGAAGGGCAAGGAGTGTCAGGGAGGCCAGCAGTAGTATCAGCTGGTTGAGTCTTGTAACCAGGGTGTTTCTAAATCGCCTGCGCATACACAGTCTCCGGTGCTACTACCACTTGATTTCGCCCTTTGTGCTTCGCGTTGTACAGTGCTCGGTCGGCAGCGCCCAAAGCGCTATCGAGTAAGGCTTCAATTGTGTCGTCGGTGGTATCTGTGCCGACGGTAGAGCTGTCTATCAGCGCAAGTCCAAAACTCATCGTCAGACCTGAGGTGCTGTCAGGTATGTGAGGGTGTTTGGCTATCTGATCGCGCAATTTATTCAGAACGTTTTCGCCATCATCCAGCGAGCCGACGGGCAAGATAATGGCAAACTCTTCTCCACCAAACCGCGCCAGAACATCACTCTCTCTCAGGCCGTCTGTGAGCTGGTGCGCCAGCTTGATCAGCACCTGGTCTCCTGCTGCATGGCCGAAGCGGTCATTGATCTGCTTGAAGTGATCGATATCGCCGATAGCGACACACACCGGTTGGTTGACCTGACGCAGCATCCGCCGTGCGGCTGCATGGAAGTGGCGCCGGTTGGCAAGGCCGGTCAGAGAGTCATGCTCTGCCAGATAGGTCATTTCCTGATGCGCCTGCTGCATCTGGGCTTCATGCAACTGAATCCGCTGGACATAGGAGCGGACCGTATTAGACAAACTGGAGATCTCATCGGATTCCCGGGTGTCGAATTTGCTGATATCAACGACCGGCGAACTGACCAGGCGTTCCAGATTCAGTATGCGGCGAACAACACGGAATTCCAGATAAAGGCCAGCCAACAGGGTAAAGATCAGTACCACTACGCAGGTGGCAAGCAAGTGTTGCTGCTGGTTTTCCACGTCCCTTGCCAAGTGTTCACTTTTATCCGCGAGCTGTTGGCGCATGGTGGCTGAAAAGTAACCGGCCAGTATCGATAGCTGTCCAGCCAGTTCCTGGTTGTTATGGGCGAGCGCTGATATTTGCCGCAACAGTCCTTCGTCGGCGCTGCCGTCTATTCGCTCACTGATTCGGTCATTCAGTTGTTGAATGTTGGATTTGAGGTGAGCCTGGGAGCTTTGCATCTGATTAATCAGTTCGGCACTCAGTCCAAGGCGGGCCAATTGAGACGTGAGTTGAGTGACCCAGGTTATGCGGTCAGTCAGTTCAACCAGTGCGCGGCGACGATTGGCATGTGTGTTGGCACTGGCCAGGCGTGTGCCCAGGCTGCTGAGTGATTCGGATTGTTGCACCAGGCGAACAGAGATCATGAGATTTTCCATCTCAGTGGTCGCCAGGTTTTGGGTTTGGCTTTGAAGTTGCTCAAACGAGCGACTCATGGTCAGCGTCGCGCCAATAATGAGCGCCTGAATCATCAAAGTGATGCCCAGGGTTTTGGCTGTCAGTCCAAGGCCTTTCTTACGATGGATCATAGCCCCCCTGACCAACAATTTGCCGGGGTAGTGAGCAGTAAAGCCAGACTCTATTCATGGTGCCTGCCGCTTAAGTATGTATGTGCGTTTGGCGCTACAAGGGTTAGGTGCAGTCGGCACAGGGTCGAATGCGATGGATTAGCCTGGGTATAGGCTCCAACTACCTTTGAGAGGACACTGCTTTGGAGGACAGTGGGGGATGTCGAGCAGCGTCGCTACTTTACTACTAAATGCAAAGCTCTAAATTAGAGTGAGGTCTGGTACATGTCAACGGGGCAACTAGAGAAAGCGCCCTGACATTAGTTTGAGGAGTCACTATACTTCGCCGTTCGTGAATGTACGTATGTGATACTTTTTCTGCATGTTGTTTGTTTATAGGTAAGTGGTGAGTAGGGATGAAACTGGATCTGATTAAGAAACTGCAGCAGAAAAAGTTCCGCACAGAAACCGGCTATTGCCTCTTGGAAGGCGAGCACCTGGTGCTTGAACTGCAAAAAGCTGTCGCCCTTCAGCCCAGTTTGGCCGCTGCGGAGCTCTACCTGACCGATGACTACTCCGAATGGCAAACGGAGCTGAGCGTTCATCCGGTTACTGGCAAGCAGATGTCTGCCATCAGCGCGACCAAAAGTCCGCAGGGCATTGTCGCTTTGTTGCCAATGGATGCCATTCAGCCCAAAACGACCGGCAAAGAGATTGCGGTCTATTTCCATGAAATTCAGGATCCGGGCAATCTGGGCACTATCCTGCGAACGCTGGCCTGGTTCGGCGGCTACCGGTGTTTACTTAGCCCTGGCAGTGTTGATCCGTTCAACCCCAAGGTGATTAGAGCCAGTATGGGCGCCATCTTTCATGTGCCGATGGAGTTGGATGTGAGTCTGGAGAGCCTTGCTGATCGTTATCAGACCATTGGCTGTCTGGATATGCAGGGTGAGCCCTTGCATTCGGATGCGTTCAAGCAGTGTGATTGCTACCTGTTTGGAAATGAAGCCAGAGGTGTTCCGCGCGAGCAGCTGCAGCAGCTTAACGCTCAGGCGTTTACCATTCCGGGTGCAGGGCTGATTGAGTCACTGAACTTGGGTACTGCCGTCAGCCTCAGTGTTTACGAGCGCCAACGCCAGTCCTGATAAGCTTTTATTAAGGCACAGCGACCACCGGATCGCTGCGCCTGCTGATCCAGCCGAATCAGAATGTATAGCCGAAACTGGCCTTGATGCTGCGCTCTGTGCCGAAATAGCAGAATTCAAGGGAGTTGCAGGAAGCGACGTACTCCTTGTCAAACAGGTTGTTCACGTTCAACTGGACGTAGGCATCACCCTCTCCCATACGGCCCAAGTCATAATGCAGCGCCATATCAACCAGCGTATAGCTTGGCAGCGTGTGGGTGTTGGCACGATCAGCCTGAATATCCCGATAATGGCGAACACCAAGTGAAGATGTCAGCGCATTCAGGCGATAGTCCAGCCAAAGGTTGGCCTGGTGTTTCGGTGAGTAGATCACCGCATTGCCCTGGTTGCCGTCATCACTCTTGCTGTATGTAGCATCCGTGTAGCTGTAGCTGGCATTTAATGCCGTGGAAGTGGTCAGTGATTTCCGTGCCTCCAGCTCTACGCCCTGAGATTCGATTTCCCCAATCGCGCGATAGGGATCGGTCGGCTGTTCCTTGGTGGCGATATTGCTCTGAGTGATATGGAAGAGGGCGGCGCTGTAGCTGCTATGACTGCCAACAGGTTCATACTTCAAGCCCACTTCATACTGCTTGCCCTCCATAGGCTTCAGCAGGTCTCCATTGGCATCGACAAAGCTGGTCGGTGTGAATCCAGTTGAGTAGCTGGCGTAAGGTGCCAGGCCGTTGTCCATGAGATAGAGCGCAGCCAGGCGGCCACTGAAGTGGCCCTCATCCAGCTCGCTAATGGTGTCGGAGCTGAGGCTCCTGTTACGAATTTCGACCTTGTCGTAACGGCCGCCAAGCACAAAGCGCCAGTGGTCGTGAATGATCTGATCCTGAAGGTAAACACCGGTTTGCTTCAGTCGGTGTTCTTCCTCTGTGGCGGGCCAGAGAGCAGTGGGGCCGGTGCCATAGACAGGGTCAAAGGGGTTGATGTTGGCAAAGGCGCCTGACGGCCAGCTAACATCATTATTACGATACTGATAATCCAGCCCAACCAGAATACGGTGTTCGGTACTGCCGTGGGTCAGGAAGCCTTCCAGCTGGTTATCCAGGGTCCAGGCGGATAAGTCCTCCTCACCGCCAGAGTAGTAGCGTGTCAGTTCGTTTTCATTGGCCCAGCCGTATGCGTACACCTGTTGGTTCTCAACTTCTGAGCTCAGGTGACGAGCTTTTTGACGAAAGGTCCAGCGATCATTGAAATGGTGTTCCAAGGCATAACCAAACAGCTGCTGGGAGCGGTCAAACTTGTCGTACTCATCCTCACCTTCAAAGAAGGTATTACTGATGCGGCGGCCATTGTAGTCAACCACTGTTCCTTCATAAGGCAGTCCTGAGTGATAACCACCTTCTGGCTCATCATGCAGGTACCCCATCAGTTCGAGGGTGGTGGCATCGGAGAGGCGCCATGTCAGCGTGGCATTAAGAGCGCGACGCTCCTCTTCAACAGGACCAAACTGGGTGTCTTCTGCGCTGAGAATACCGCCCAGTCGAAACGCTAGTCCTTTCTCTTCATTCAGGGGACCTGTCAGGTCAAAGGCCAGACTGCGATGATCGTTATTACCGGCACTCAGGCGGATTTCACCACCGGAGGTGAATTCGGGTTTGCGGCTTTTCAAGGCCACAAGGCCGCCAGGGGAGGCGCGACCATAAAGCACTGAAGCAGGTCCTCGTATTACCTCAATGGTGTCCAAAAACCAGGGATCAATAACGGTTGCTGTGTAGGAGTTTGTATCGCCCATCAGTTTGAGGCCATCAAGGTAGGTGTTACCGATGCTACCGTCTGAAAAGCCACGCAAAACCAGATAATCGTAACGGTTTGATGCGCCAACTTGATTGGTAAAGATACCGGGCGTGTAATTGGCAGCACGTTGTACGCTTTGGGCCCCACGCCGCTCAAACTGCTCGCGGCTGATGACTGAAGCGGCCTGAGGTGTTTCAACCAAAGGTGTTTCCAACTTGGTGGCGCCTTCAGTGGCGGTAATAATCAGTGTGTCCTGGGTTGCGGCAGTCTCTTCTGCAGCATGGGCCATACTGGTCAGAGCGAGGCTGGCGGTCGCCAGCGCGATGGCTGAGGATAGGGTGCAGTATTTGAACATTCGTGTCTCAATTCTTGCGCTTCATGAAAATGAGAATGATTCCATTTATTGGAAGGGCATGGTTATGCGCAATGACAGAATGGTTATGAAAGCTGCTCAGGCAGAGCGAAGAAGGCTGCCCGGCGAGTATCCGAATTGACGTTTGAATGCGGTGGTAAAGTTGGATGCATGACGATAGCCGCATTCATAAGCCGTCCGCTCGATTGAGTGCCCGCAGCTCAGTAATGCGTGTGCCTTAAGGAGTCTTTGACGTCGGATGAAGTCAAACAGCGATTCGCCGAACAGATCGCGGAATTTGTTTCGCAGGCTACTGCCACTCATCGCAATCTGTTGAGCCAGTTCATGCAGGTTATAGGGAGCTTCGGGGGCTTCTATAATTTTAGCTTTCAGTGCATGGAGACGAGAGGACTCTGCGGGCGATAACTTTTTACCCGTTTGGACAGACTGCCCAGTGTGCTGACTGGCATGATGAGACAGTAACTGCAGTGCCAGACCTTCCAGCATCAGGTTCTCAGGGGTACTCAGATTTGCCTGGACTTGCTGTTGATTCAGTTGTTGGTGCAACTCGGGGATGAGGCGCCATAAGTAGGGTGACTGCTGAGGCTTGAGCTGCTCCAGTAATGCAGAAAAAGGCGCTTGCGTTGGTTGCTTCTCGGGACAGGCCAGGGTGAGGGTGCGCAGGTGTTGGCCCGCTTGATGAAAGGCCCTGACAGGCTCGGTGTGCTTGAGTGAAAGGCTGAGCACCATTCCGGCCGTCAGTTCAAAGTGCTGGCGATCGATGCGAAGGCCAAGCATGCCTTCCAGCACACAGCAAATAAACAGCGGGGATTTGCCCGTGGACAGAGACTCATACGGGCTTAGTACTTGGACATCCGACAATGTCAGGTGCAGACCTGTCGCCAGTGTTTGTTCGCATACCCGGCCACGCAAAACCGCGCGGTTGGCGCTTTGGCCAGCTTCTGGAAAGCAGTAACGAATATCATACTTCCGGCCCAATGCAGCAAAGTCACCGGTGGTGAATGATTTATCAGGTATCGAAATGGCCAAATTCAAATCCAGATTCCAGGCTGTCAAAGCACAGCTTATCAGGGATTAAAATCTTATTGTAAGTGATAAGTATTATCAATATTAAGGCTAGGCATGACTGATGACATAAAGCTCGGTTCTCAGGGAATTGAAAAACGCTATAGCACGCCTCAGGTTCGTCATTTGGCCTGGATCTGCTCTGCTGCACAGCTTTACAGGGGGGGGGACTCATTTAATCCCGGCAGTTGGTTGCCGGATGACTGGACATTGCGCCTTGCCGATTGGGATCAGAATCCGGCCGGAAAGCCGGCTTTACTTCAGTCTGAGGTGGCGCCACGGAAGCTTGGCGCCTATTTTGAAGTTCTGTATCAAGTTTTAATTGAGGATCTGCTGGGCTGGAAGGTGGAGGCGCGTAATCAGCAGATCATTGTAGAAGGGCGTACGCTGGGCGAATTGGACTTTCTGGTACGTAATAAAAACACCGGATCGCTCGAACATCATGAAATTGCGGTCAAGTTCTACTTGGGGTACCCGCATCCGGATGATGAATCAGTTAGGTGGTACGGACCTAACAGTCGTGATCGGCTTGATCTTAAAACGCAGAGGTTGTTGGAGCATCAGTCAACCATGGCACTCACTGATGCGGGAAGGGGACTACTGAAACGACTGGGACTTGATGAACCGGTAGTTCCAAAGGTGTTTATGCCGGGATATCTGTTCCTGCCGCTTGGGCAGCCGCTAGCTTTGCCTGACCAGGTTGATACCGCGCTAGCTACAGGATCCTGGCAGCGTTACAGCCAGTTTGAAATGGGCAATGAACTTTGGGTGCCGCTGATAAAACCTGATTGGCTTGGACCCTATTTGCATCTCCAGCAGCCCGATGCTGAGTTGACCACTCAATGGATGAAGCAGTGTGAGGCGAGAAAACAACCCTGCTTATTGGCACGAGTGATACCGACTGACTTTGGCTGGAGTGAGGTAGCACGCTGTTTTTTTGTACCTGACAGTTGGCCGGAGGCTGCTCCAACCCCTTAAACCTCAAGGGAGGAGGCACAAATTCAATCATTTTTCAGAGCGCTTAATTTATCAGGGTAAAACAGTCGGCATTGTTTACATTCATACATGTATGAATGTAAAATTTTGCCTTATCTACAAACTCTCAGGGTCCTCGTAATGAATGCAATCGTATCCAGGTGGCGTGTATTGCTGCTGGCAGGTGCAACCGTGTTGCTCAGCGCCTGTGCTGAAGAAGAAAAATCGGCTGCGGCTCCCGCGCAAATGCTGCCCCCGGTCTCTACTCAGGTCGCGACCATCGCGCGCCAGGATATTGCACTGGATAAAGCCTATTCCTCTCTGTTACGTAGCGAGCATGAGGTCACTTTGGTGGCACGTGTTAGCGGTACTCTGCAAACGCGCCAGTTCGAGCAGGGCGATCAGGTCAGCAAAGGCCAGGTGCTTTACACCATTGAGCCGGAACATTATGAAGCGATGGTGAAACAGCACGAAGCGGACCTGCAGAGCGCCAGGGCTGAACTGGCTCGCGCAGGGCGGGATGCTGAGCGTTACAAGTCACTTTTGCAGCGCAGCTCTGTAAGTAAGCAGCAATACGATCAGGCGCTTGCCGAACAGCAGGTTGCAGGTGCTCGTGTTGCTCAGGCGCAGGCCGCATTGGCCAGTGCCAATATTGATTTGGGCTACACCCAGGTAACCGCGCCGGTCGCCGGCCGTATTGGTCTGAGTCAGGTCAATCTGGGTAACCTGGTTAATCCGGGAACTGAACTGGTCACCATCACCCCGTTGGACCCGCTGGAAGTTCGCTTCCAGATGCCGCTCAAGGATGCACTTGAGTTGCGTAACCAGTTAGAGCTGGATGAACTGAACCTGATTCATGCCAGCCTTTCGGTCGATGGTGGGGATGGTCAGCCCGGTACTGTGCTGGAGGGAACTCTGGACTTCCTTGGCGTTCGTGTGGACCAGAAAACAAGCACTGTTCAAGCGTCTGCGAGCTTTGCCAACCCGGGCGCCAAGGTACTGCCTGGGCAGTTTGTGCGTGTCGGTGTACAGGGACTTAAGCGTTACAACGTGATAGCTGTGCCGGAAATTGCCGTTACCCAAGGACTTATGGGGCCGCAGGTGTTTGTCGTGGACGAGGAAGGCAAAGCCCGTGCGCGTACTGTGGAACTGGGCGAAATGGCCGGTGATATGCAGATAATCCTTAGCGGGCTGGAATCTGGTGAGAAAGTGGTTTCCGGTGATCCGTCCGGTATCAAGCCTGGTACTCCGATCAAAGCGGTGGAGCCTCAGGGTGATGACGCATGAATTTCGCTAACTTCTTCATTAAGCGACCGATCTTCGCCACAGTGCTGGCGATTATCCTGACGTTAGTCGGGGTGGTCAGCTTACGTGTGTTGCCTATCGAGCAATACCCCAGTGTAGTGCCGCCCAGCGTGTCCGTAGAAGCCACTTTCCCCGGTGCAAATGCCGAGACCGTTGCACAGACCGTTGCTGCGCCCCTGGCTGAAGCTATTAACGGCGTCGAAGACATGATCTATATGACCTCGACCAGTGCCGATAATGGCCTTATGCGTATGGAGGTGTCCTTCAACATCGGTACCGATGGGGACATGAATACGGTAAACGTAAACAACCGTGTGCAAGGTGCTTTGTCGCAGTTGCCGGATTCCGTGCGGGCGCAGGGCGTCAAGGTTGAACAGCGCTCTACCTCTATTTTGCTGCTGTTGGCGCTGATTTCTCCGCAAGGGGATTACGACAATGTGTACATGCAGAACTATGCGACTCTGAATATTCTTGACGAGTTGCGCCAGATCCCGGGCGTTGGGGCCGCTGAAGTGCTCGGTGGTGGCGAGTTTGCCATGCGTGTATGGATGGACCCGGAAAAACTGGCGCAGTACGACCTGACCCCTACCGAGGTGGCAACGGCCATTCGTGCGCAGAATACTGAAGTCCCGGCGGGTAGCCTGGGAGGGACTCCTCAGGGGGAGCCTGGTGCCTATACCTACACCATCAATGCGGGCGGCCGTTTGTCCTCGGCGGACGACTTCCGCAACATCTACCTGCGCACCAACGCCGATGGCTCATCTCTGCTGCTGAAAGATGTGGCGCGTATCGAACTGGGTGCATCTTTCTATGGCGTTGAAGCACGTTTGAATAGTGCCACCATGGCACCGATCATTATCAACCAGCAGCCGGGTGCCAATGCGCTGGAAACAGCGGATGCGGTCAAGGCCAAGGTGGAAGAGCTGTCTCAGCGTTTCCCGCCGGGGCTGGAGTACGAAGTACCCTATGACACCACACTGTTTATCTCTGCGTCCGTAGACACCGTTGTACAGACCTTCATTGAAGCCTTCCTGATTGTGGGCGTGATTCTGTACGTGTTTTTGCAGAACTGGCGCTTCACCGTGATCGCCATGTCGGTGGTACCTGTGTCTGTTGTCGCAACGTTCGCCGGTTTCTACCTGCTGGGTTTCTCGCTGAACCTGCTCACGTTATTCGCGTTGGTACTGGCGATCGGTATCGTGGTGGATGACGCCATCCTGGTGGTGGAAAACGTTGAGCGTGTGCTGGCTGAGGATGAGAATATCAGTGTGCGTGACGCCACCTTCATGGCTATGAAAGAGGTGGGTGGCCCGGTCATCGCGACCTCATTCATTATGGCGGCGGTGTTCGTTCCTGTAGCCTTTCTGGGCGGTTTTACGGGTCAGATCTATCAGCAGTTTGCCCTGACCATCGCGATCTCGGTCGGCTTCTCGGCACTGATGGCACTGACCTTCACACCGGCGTTGTCAGCAGTGTTCATCAAACACCATAAGCCGGGTGAGAAGGAAAGCGGCTTTATGCACGCCTTCCATGCACCGCTACGCTGGTTTGAACGTGGCTTCAGTGCGCTGACCGCCCTGTTTACACGCATTGTTGATGTGCTGGTGCGTCGCTGGGTGCTGGCGCTGGTCTTGGCAGCCGGATTCAGCTATGGCTCTTGGTGGATGTTTGCCAATACGCCGACCACTCTGGTGCCTCAAACCGACCAAGGCATAGTGCTGGTAAGTGTACAATTGCCGGATGCCGCATCGCTGGATCGTACCAACACCTACATGGACAATGTCAGCAAGCAGATTCAGGAGATTCCGGGTGTTGCCCATGTGGCTGCTGTGGCGGGTTACGATATCCTGACCAGCGCGGTAAATAGCGCACGTGGTGTCATGTTTGTAAGCCTGGTGCCTTGGGAAGAGCGTGATCTCAAGGTTGATCCTTTGCTTGGTCAGATTATGCAGATCGGTGCGCAAACGCCAGGTGGTAGTGCAATTGCTTTCAACATGCCGCCGATTATGGGTCTGTCGACCACCGGTGGTTTTACCGGCTATCTGCAGTCCTACGCGGGGGCTACACCTGAGGAGTTATATCAGGCATCGGTGAAAGTGATGCAGGCAGCTAACCAGCATCCGGCGTTGAATCGTGTGTTCACAACATTCAATGTGAATGTGCCGTCTTTCCGTGCCGATATCGATCGTCAGAAGGCGCTGAGTTACGGTGTGAAGCTGGAAGACCTGAATGCCACTCTGTCCAATACTCTGGGTAATGGCTTCGTTAACTACTTCAGCTATCAGAACCGTAACTTCCAGGTATTCCTGCAGAACGAAGATGAATACCGTAAGCAGCCTGATGACCTGAAAAACATCTTTGTGCGCAGTAGCAATGGCGAACGTCTGCCGTTGTCTGAGCTGGTAACGCTGGAGCGTCAGGTTGCCCCCGCGGTGGTTTCCCGTTTTGGTGTCTATTTGGGCGCTCAGTTCCAGGGTGGACCTGCAGCTGGATACAGCTCTGGACAGGCTGTAGCCGCGATGGAAGAGGTTGTGCAGGATGCGCTGGGCAGTGATTGGGGTATGGGTTGGACCGGTACCGCTTATCAGGAAACAACTGTAGGTAATACAGCTGCTTTGGCTGTGGGCTTCGGCATCCTGATGATGTTCCTGATTCTGGCGGCTCAGTACGAAAGCTGGTCTCTTCCGCTTGCGGTTTTGACCGCAACACCTTTCGCTTTCTTCGGTGCTATCGGCGGCATCATGATGCGTAGCCTGGAAGTCAGTGTTTACGTGGAAATCGGTGTGCTGGTGGTCGTGGGGCTGGCGGCTAAAAACGCGATCCTGATCGTGGAATTTGCCGAGTTGCAGCGCCGTGAATTTGGTAAGTCCATTCGTGAAGCAGCGGTGATTGCTGCGGAGCTGCGATTCCGTCCGATCGTAATGACCTCGCTGGCATTCATCCTGGGTACCATCCCTCTGGCGCTTGCCTCCGGTGCCAGTGATACCAGCAGTCATCATATTGGTACTGCGGTCTCCTTGGGTATGGCCTCTGTTGCGATCATCGGTAGCTGCTTCGTGCCGACGTTCTACGCCATGATTGCCTCGGTGTCGGAATGGCTGCAGAGCAAACGATCATCCAATGAGCATGCAGATCAGGCTTCAAGCTGATTATTGAAGGTGAAGTATAGAAAAGGGCGCTTTAAGCGCCCTTTTTTGTATGGGGTTGTCGCTGCCCGGTGGGGTGGGAGCGTTTACTGTGTTTCAGTAGAGCCACCCATTAGGGCCATGAGGTTATCGATCAGAACACGGCCCTGTGTTGCGATGGAATACACTTCGGGCTGACGAATCCAGGTGTGGAACAGGCCCGATAGAATGGCGTACAGCATTTCTGCTGCGATATCGGCGGAGAGGTTTTTCAACTGTCCCTGCTCTTCTGCCATCTTAAAATAGCGCTGAAGGACCTCAAAGATTTCGCCGGTGATTTCACGTTCCATCTCTTGCGGGTTGATATCGCCAAAAAACTCACAGCGGTAGGTAAGGATGGTGTGTACGCGAATTTTCTGTGGGGTTTCCAGCTGTTCCAGGGCATTCACACAGGCGGTGCGAATCGTGTCCAGTGGAGATGCCTGCGGACTGACACTATCTACTTGATCAAACAGATCCTGGAAGGGCAGGTGCACGCGTTCCAGCATGGCTTTGACCAAGTCGGCTTTATCCTTAAAATGCCAATAAAGTGCACCACGAGTCATGCCTGCGTGGCGAGCAATTTGCTCCAGAGACGTTCGCGCAACGCCATGTTCGAGGAACATTTCCTCGGCAGCGTCAATTAGGGCCTCTCGTGTGGCCGCAGCTTCGGCTTTGGTGCGTCTTGCCATAGCTATAAGTTCTCAATACGGGTACAAAAATTAAGTCTCAGTCTACCCCAGAACGCCCATTACTTCATCTATACATCTTTGTTTGTATGTTTTAAGTGCCATCAGTATTGCTCGGCTTTACATATCTTTACCCCAATTTAACCCTTGTTTAAGCATGGCCAATATAAGATGAACACCTGCTGATTCAGGCTAATGAAATCTATGGATGGCTGCTCAATGAGAACGTATTTATTGCAGGTACATCGCTGGTTGGCGTTGCTCCTTACCCCTCTATTTTTACTGATAACACTCACCGGTATCCTATTGGCATTCAAGCCGATCATTGATGAACTGGGGCCTCCTGCATATTCAGGTCATGTAGAGATCTCAGAGCTTGTTCAGCTAATCTCTTTGGCCTCTTCAGATGGTAATGTTCGCTCCATAGAACGCACTGATGCCGAAGGGCTGTGGCGTATCCCGGGTGTGGGTGAATATCAGCTCGGCAACCCTGATCGTGTTGGTCCGGCTGAAGATACCTCGGCAGCGTTCTTCGGCTGGGTAAAGGAATTTCACAAAGATCTTTTGCTCGATGCCGGTTGGTTGGTGGAGTGGGTAACCTACGCGATGCTTGCGATTATGGTGGCAGGTGTTTTGTTGGGGTGGCCCAAGTTCAGTCGTTCGCTCATCGGCTGGCACCAGTGGCTGGGTGTATGGCTGCTGCCGTTGGCGCTATTACTCCCACTCACAGCCATATTGATGTCATTACATGTGGGGCGGCCGGATCTGGGCCTGCAGCGAGGCAGCGGTGCCACGCCACTTGCTCAAGGAATCGAGCTGGCGGCTCGGCGTTATGATCTGTCTGAAATTCTGAGCGCCCGTCGCTTCAAGGCTGGGTCCGTTTTGATTACAACACCTGAACAATCACTGGTTGTCAGTGGCGGACAAGTTACTCCGGTTGAAATTGAATCCAATTTGCCAAAGCAGTTCCATGAGGGGCTTTGGGCTGGTTGGTTCTCGGGCATGTTCAACGTATTGGCCGGTAGCCTGGTGCTGGGGCTTACGCTGACTGGGGCACTCAATTGGCTCCGCCGCCAACGTTTGGCCACTAGCCGTAAAGTCAGTGAAGGGGCAGATGTTTTAGTCGTGTTTGCCAGTCAAACCGGAACTGCCCAAGGGCTTGCAGCTGCTACGGCAGGTGCTTTGGAGCAGGTGGGAATTCAGGCTGATCTGGGGGCCATTTCTGCCTTCAAGCCAGAGGTTTGGCAACGCTATAAGCAGGTGCTGGTTCTCTGCGCAACGACGGGTGATGGCGAGCTACCTGATATGGCAAAAGGCTGGCTTAAAACGCTGAATAATGGACAGTTGACGGATGTTCCTTTCAGCTTGTTGGCGTTGGGCGATCGTCGCTATAGCCACTTTTGTAGCGGTGGTCACCAGCTACGGTCAGCCTTGGTTGGAGCTGGTGCGATTGAGCACTTGCCGCTTCAGGAGGTTGATGGAGATCCTTCAACAATCTGGCCACAATGGCTAGAGCAGCTTGCTGAACGAAACCAGTGGCCACTGAAAACTCAGGCAATAGACGCTCAGCGTCAAACCTGTAAGGCCAAGCTAATTGAGCGTGTCCAGCTGAATCATGAGGTTGATGAGGACGGCCCTGACAGTTTTGGTTTGATGTTGGAAGTACCATCGCAAACCCGTTTCTCACCGGGGGACTTGCTGCAAATACAGCCCAAACCGGGTTTAGAGCCCAGAACCTACTCGATTGGCTCTTCTTCCGATATTAGTCCGGGCCGCATCCGTTTAACGGTTGGGTTATTACGTTACCAAAACAAACAGGGTGAGGAAGTCCTGGGCCAGGGCAGTAGTGAATTATGTCTCAATTGGCCCTTGGGTGAGGAACGTGAAATTGATCTGGTTTCTCACCCAGGCTTCAATCCTCCACAGGATTTGGAAAAACCTCTGGTTTTAGTGGCCACTGGTTGTGGTATCGCGCCCTTTGTTGGGTTTCTGGAGCAACGTGCTACAGCAGGACGTAAAGGACCGGTATGGTTGCTTTTTGGTAATCGATATCAGAGTGGTGATTTCCTGTACCGAGAGCAAATCGAGTCCTTGGCCGCAAAAAATGTGATAACAGACCTGGATACGGTTTTTTCACGAGATGGTGGGCCTCAACGTTATATTACCGAGCGTCTGCAACAGCGAGGCGAGCAGTTGCTGGAATGGATGAATCAAGGCGCATCACTGTATATTTGTGGCCGTGCATCCACCTTGGGAAAAGGGATGGATCGTGTGTTGCATGCTGTGCTTACGGATCACGGTTTCAGTAAAGATGAAGCCCGCGTTGAACTGGCACGTTGGGAGGCTGAAGGGCAGGTGCACCGAGATCTGTTTGACTAATACCGGGAATCCTCGGTGGTATTCATACCCCTGAGGTTTGAACAGGATCAATGAGTATCGAAAAAGGAGACGCAACGGCAGCATTTATTGCATCAGAGCACTAGAATGAGCTTTAACGCCGTTGCTGTCTGATCTGCTGCCATGTTTCCAATACACCGACATTGTTTAATTGTTCTGTTCGTATCCTTGCTACTGCCTGTTCAGCATTCCAGTGCTGAAGTTCGGCGTATTGAACACCCGGATGGTCGTGTTGAATATACCAACATTGATCGTCAAGCCACGGCGCCGGTGACCAGCACCTATTACAAGTACCGCAATCAATCGGGTGTACTTTCTTTCAGTGATGAAAAACCGCTGAATGTGAAATATGAAGTCATGCGTTTTGACTGCTACGCCTGCCAGGTGCGCTCATCAGTCAATTGGGAAACCACTCCCTTGTTTCTCAAGCCTTATCAAAATCTGATTGAACGCTTTGCCAAGGCCCATGATGTTGACCCTGCATTGGTACGCGCCATTATTCATGCCGAATCCGCGTTTAACCCTACAGCCTTATCACGGGTGGGTGCTCAGGGTTTGATGCAGCTGATGCCGGGCACCGCTGGCGATCTGGGGGTTACTAACCCACTGGATGCAGAACAGAATATTTCCGGCGGCGTGCGTTACCTGGCTCAGCTCCTCAAGCTATATGACGGTAATGTCAAACTTGCGACAGCCGCATATAACGCAGGGCCCGGTGCTGTTGGTGAATACGCAGGCGTGCCGCCTTATGCTGAAACTCAGGCATATGTGAAGCGCGTTGCTATCCTTCATCGCCGTTATCAAACCGTTGAATAGCCCCGTCGTTTTAACTCACCACATCTGATGTCCCTAAGTCTGAGGGTGGAATGACTCTGGAGGCCGTGCTGCCGCGAATACCAAAAGCCTGCTAGGCTGGAATCAAGCAGCTAAGACCTGAATGGAAGGTGGTGCAGGATGATGGCGATCGAGCCACAAAAACGAAACGCTGTAAGAGGTTTGGCAGTGAAGGACGGTCAGGTGCTCTTGCTGAAAAAGGACGGTTATGAGTCCGGTGGTGTTCGCTACGCATTGCCTGGAGGCGGTCAGGACGCCGGTGAGTCACTGGCGGATGCCTTGAAGCGAGAGTGTCTAGAAGAGATTGGCTGCAGTGTTGAAGTTGGTCAGCTGGTTTCAGTGACTGATTTCATCAAGCGCCGTAATACCGATCCCATTACCTGGCGTCATGTTGTGGAGTTCCTGTTTCTGTGTAAGCTGCCCGATGGTTATGAGCCGCACAGTGGTCCAGAGCCCGATAAGCATCAGGTTGATGTGGTCTGGATGCCGATATCCGAGCTCGGCCAGCACCAGTTTTTCCCACAATACCTGAACGAGCTGATCCCCAGTGTGGTTCAACAATCACCTACACCTTATCAGGGCTATTTCGTCGATCAGGGATTTGAGGATGCGGTTTGATTTCCTGTAAATCTTAACGTATCGCAATATATCAAATTGCGTTCATAATCAGTCAAATACCCAAGCTCATACTCTCTTAGTATGTAGGCAGCCCTGCGCTTTCAGGGAAAGATTGCCGACACTAATAACAAGAGGATGAGTCGATGGCAGCATACGTAATTTTCGATATCGATATTTTTAATCTTGAGCGTTATCAGGACTTCATGACCCAGGCTAAACCGGCCATCGAAGCGGCTGGCGGCAAGTATCTGGCCCGTGGTGGTCAGCATAAGGTGCTTGAAGGTGACTGGGAGCCGCGTCGTATCGTGCTATTCGAATTTCCCTCCATGGAAAAGGCTGAAGAGTTTTATTATGGCGATGTGTATCAGAGCCTTAAAACGATTCGAGATGAATGCAGCCATGGTCGTGTGGTCGTGGTTGAAGGCCTTTAAAATTTGTAACAATGTTTGCTAGGGGATATGACTTGTTGGAATCCATCGTTGTTCATTCGAGTCTTTGGTACCCCAAATTGATGAAGGACTGATTTGCCATGAATCTTAACCTTAAAGGCCGCAAGGCTATTGTCTGCGGTGCTTCCAAAGGCCTGGGGCGCGCTTGTGCACTGGCATTGGCGGAAGAAGGCGTTGATCTGGTGATTAATGCGCGCAGCCCAGAAGCGCTGGAAAAAACAGCTGAGGAGATCCGTGCACTCACTGGTGTGAGTGTCCAGGCGATCGCAGCAGATATCACCACAGAAGCAGGCCGTGCTCAGGTACTGGAAGCCTGTTCTGATCCCGATATTCTGGTAACCAATGCTGGCGGCCCACCGCCGGGTGACTTCCGTGATTGGGATGAAAAGGCCTGGCATGATGCGGTTGATGCCAACATGCTTACTCCGATATTCCTGATGCAAGCTGTAGTTGATGGCATGCTCGAGCGCGGTTTTGGTCGTATCGTTAACATCACATCTTCCGCGGTAAAAGCGCCCATTTCTATTCTGGGCCTATCCAATGGTGCGCGTACTGGTCTGACTGGTTTTGTTGCAGGTCTGGCCCGTGAAACCGTAGCCCGTAATGTCACCATCAATAACCTGTTGCCGGGTTCTTTTGAAACGGATCGTCTGACCTCTACCGTAGAGTCCTACGCTAAAAAGCTGGGTGTAACGGCAGAGCAGGTTCGTGAGCAGCAGATCAACGCCTGTCCGGCAAAGCGCTTTGGTGATCCTGCAGAGTTTGGTGCCATGTGCGCCTTCCTGTGCGGTGATAAGGCTGGTTTTATCACTGGTCAAAACCTGCTGTTGGATGGGGGGGCTTACCCAGGAACATTCTAAGTTTCAGAGTTGCTCATGCTGTGCTCTGACATCAGGAGCGCAGCATGGCCTTTTCAGGCTTCTTATTCTTTTAGCAACATGAAAAAGCAAAATTTATTTAATCCCGGCTACCCGTCCAGCTCACTAAGGTTATCCAAGATGTGACTTACGAGTTTGCATAAACGAGCTATGCAATTGCCAAACTGGTGCGTATTCTCTTAATTCAATAAGGGAAGGGCTCAAGCAGCCCGCTAATAAATCGACATCAGTTAATATGGATAGAAAATACAGGGTACGTATTAATAGGGTACTTGAATACATCGAGGACCAACTCCCCGACAGGATTACTGTGGCTGAGGTCGCAGCTGTCAGTCATTTTTCTGAGTATCACTTTCATCGCATTTTTACAGCACTACTGGGCGAAACCGTGAACGATTATATCGCCAGGCGTCGACTGGAACGTGCAGTCAATAAGCTGATTTTTCAGCCTGAGATGCCTGTAACACGGGTGGCCTTAGAGGGCGGGTTCTCATCAAGTGCAAACTTCTCCAAGGCTGTACGGCTCCATTTTGGATTTAGTCCTTCAGAAATTCGTGATCCTGCCAAGATAAAAAGCAGCAAGATTGGAAAACTGCAAAGCAAGTATGGAAAAGCCTTCAACCCCTTTGATTTATATCCTGACGCCATCACTGCTGAAGTGATGGATACTAATCAGGAAAAGGATTTAATCATGAACGTTGAAGTAAAAGAGCTTGCTTGCATGCCCGTTTGCACCCTGGCTTCAGATGGAGGATATAGCCCTGACGCTATTTATGCGACCTGGGATAAGCTCATTCGCTGGGCTGAAAACAATGGGATAGCGATACCTGAGCAAAAACGTTTTGCTCTCGCATACGATAATCCAGCGATTACTCCGGTCGATAAGTGCCGTTACACCGCTGTAATTGTGACCCCTGAGTCACAGGTGGTAGCCGAGCCATTTTCTGCTGCCGAAATTCCCGCAGGAAAATATGCGGTACTGTACTTCAAAGGCACGCCCGAACAGACGCTGGAAGCGCAACTTGGAATCTACTCTGAGTGGTTCCCGGATAGCGGCTTTGAGCCCGATAACTTCCCCATGATGGAGCATTACCTGAATGATGCACGCGTGGACGGCTATGTTGAAATGGAAATCTATGTGAAGCTGAAACAGTTGTAACCCATTCGGCGGCAAGTCCGGGCTACTCCATTCTCTCAAGTTAGGGTTACTTGCCGCCCTCTCTTTTCTACGATTCAAAGCGAAAGTCATATTAAGTGTTGCTTTAAAAGAAAGGATATCTGCTCATCGCGCCGGGCTTGCTCAACACCTATGCGGATAAAAAATTGTCGAAACAGACTGGTTTCACATTCCCAGACTCTGGACTAAGCTAAACTGGCTTAGCGTTCGATGATGCGAGCATAGTGCCCCCGATTGGTCGACTGCGGGTCAGGATCAGTTCGCGTTTATGGGCTGGATGAAAAAGGAGTCTTTCGATGACGCTCTCCAAGCAGTTGATGCTGTTGATATCCGCCATGTTTGTGGCAATCTTTTCGATCAATTTCTACACCAGCCTTAACAATATTCGCGACTATTTGCAGGATGAGTCTGAGATACACGCTCAGGATACTGCAACCTCATTGGGACTCTCGCTCAGTCCATACATTTTGGATGAAGATGACACCATCCTATCGACCATGGTCAATACGATCTTTGATCGTGGCTACTACCTCGAAATTCGCCTAGATAATATTGATGGCAAAGAGCTACTGAGCCGGACCAACCCGAAGCGCTTTGAAGAGGTTCCAGAGTGGTTTATCGACCTTTTCCCGTTTGAAACGGCGACTGCCAAGTCAGAAATTGACGCAGGTTGGGTAGTGGGAGGTACGGTCTATGTCACCATCCATCCGGGCCTTGGCTATCTGAAACTTTGGCAACAGGCTCAAGATTCGCTGCTGTTTGCTGCGATCTGTCTTGCCATTTTTATACTGCTGCTGTTCCTGATGCTGCTTCTGGTGTTGAGGCCCTTAGGTGTGATCAACAAACTCGCTCTCAGCATTGGCGAGGGGGATTTTGCCAGGATTGAAAAACTGCCCTGGACCACTGAAATTCGAAACGTCGCTCAATCCATGAACCTGATGTCCGGCAAAATCGAGAAGGTCATTACCAACCTGAACAATCGCCTTGAGGAAGCAGGCAAACGTCTGCATGTAGACGAACTGACAGGGCTGGAAACCAGGGCCATCTTTGAAACAGAGATGAAAGAGCGATTCATGTCGCGTCAGCAAGGCTATCTGTTCATCCTGCGCATTGATGAGCTGGGCAAGCTGGCGGCGACCTTGAGTACCGATAAGGTCGACACCTTCATCAAACAGTTCGTCAGTGAAACCCGTGCCGCGCTGAAAGATCAGAATGTGGCAGGTGACTTCCTTTACCGCATAGTCGGGGCTGAGTTCATCCTGATTGCGGATTGTAAGGATCAAAACAGTGCTGAAGCCCTGTGTAAAGCGATTCTGGCTCGCCTTGAGACTCTGGGTTCTGAATACAACAAGAGCAGTGTCGCTCATATCGGTGGTGTTGCCTTCGATCCTCAGGGCACAACAGCTGCCTTGATTTCGGCTGCGACCGAAGCTTACGAAAAAGCACGACTGATCGGCCAAAACAGCTTCGCCATTACTGAATACAGTGCCAATACCCGCAGTATGGATGAATGGAAACAGCTCGTGGGTGATGTGGTTGATAACAAGCGTGTAGAAGTGAACTACGGTGTTAAAGCCTACAGCCTTGCTGAAGGGGACAATGATCGCCTTGTGCTTGAGGAAGCCATGTCTCAGGTCTTCGACGAAGCTGGAGAAGCCCTGCCGATAGGTACCTTCATTTCTGTTGCTGAAACACTGAACCGAATCGTCGAGTTCGACCTTAATATTGTTTCGCAGGTGCTTGAATACATCCGAAATGAGCAGGTTGAGCATGATGTAGCCGTGAATATTTCCTTTACTGCTCTGGCCAGTAACGAGTTCCGTGGTCAGCTCTTTACGATGCTGGAGGAGAATAAGGACATTGTCAGCCATTTGGTATTTAGTATCACGGCGTATGGCGCAACTCGAGATCTGAAGTCGTTCAACAGCTTTATCGACTTTGCCCACCGTCTGGGAGCGAAGGTGATTCTCAAGCGCTTTGAAAGTCGCTTCATCCCGATGGACAACCTGAAGCAATTCCGCCTCGATTATATTCGACTTGCCCGTATCTACACGGAAAACATCGGCAATGATGCCGAGAAACGTCGCCTAGTCGAAGCCATGAAAGAGCTTGGCGAGTTGCTTAATGTCGAGATTCTCGCGGAATCAGTCGAAACTGATAATGACTACGAAGCCGTACGCGAGATTGGACTGACAGCGGCCAGCCGATGAACAGGTATTTGGGTTTCGGCCGGTCGAGCTATCGACATTTGCTTGGGGCGCTCTTGCTGAGCGCTCTGGTTTGCATGCCAGTGCAAATGGCTGCAGCTAAGGGATTAGTGGAATTCAGCCCTGATCTGCTCAACCGCGTGGAGGCTAAATTTGGCAAGGCGGCGGTTCTTCGGCTCAATGGATTGAAAAAGCTGGTCGACAGCAATCAAGCGATGCCTGAGAGCGAGAAGATCAAAATCGTAAATGACTTCTTCAATCAGGTGCCGTATTACACCGACTTGCAGCACTGGAAGGTAAAAGACTACTGGGCAACGCCCTTTGAAAAGCTCACTACCTTTGGCGGTGATTGCGAAGACTACTCCATCGCCAAGTACTTCACTCTGAGGGAACTGGGTATCCCCGATGACCGCCTGCGTATCATGTACGTAAAAGCGATTAACTGGGGTGAGGCACATATGGTGCTGACTTATTTCCCCAAACCCAGATCTATCCCCCTGGTGCTGGATAACCTCAACCCCAGAATTCTCCCCGCGACTCAACGCAAGGACCTGGTGCCTGTCTACAGCTTTAATGGTGATGGCTTGTGGTTGGCAAAAGAGCGAGGCACAGGTCAAAGGGCGGGTAACGCTTCGAAGATCAAGGTATGGTCAGACTTGCAGCGCAGGGTTCAGCAGTAGTAACTATTTGAATCAATTTGGACGACCACTGATGTCGTCAGTTGTCCGTTTGCCTGTCAATCCCTCCAGCCACAGAGGCATTTACGTTACACTGCTCTCCCTGGCAGGAGAGACATATGTGGCATCAGCAAAGCATTCAATTACGCGCACGGTCGCGCGGCTTCCATCTCGTAACCGACGAAATCGAGCAGGCGCTGCCTGAGATGAGAAAGGTCAAAACCGGCTTGTTGCATCTGTTGTTGCAACACACCTCGGCCAGCCTGACGTTGAATGAAAATGCTGACCCTACCGTACGCTCGGATTTTGAAGCCTTCTTCAATCGCGCAGTGCCCGAGAACGAACCCTACTACCAGCATACCTATGAAGGGCCTGATGACCTTCCTGCACATTTCAAAAGCAGTATTCTCGGCGTCAGTCTGATGCTGCCAGTCACCAATGGAAGGCTCAACTTGGGCACCTGGCAAGGGATCTATTTGGGAGAGCATCGTGATCATGGTGGCAGCCGCCTTATTCTGGCAACCTTGCAGGGAGCGTAACCATGCCTGAACAGCCATCCTTATTTGATTCACCTGAAGAGTCACAGGCAGCTGAAGTTGTTTCGAAGCCAGCCAAACCTCAGGCCACACCCAAGGCGAAAAAAACATCGCCCAAGACACAGCGAAGTCTGCGTGTGTTGCATAGCTCCGACTGGCACCTCGGGCGTCTGCTATACGGCCAAAAGCGCTACGAAGAGTTTTCTGCCTTTCTCGATTGGATGTTGGCACAGGTTAAACAACAGCACATCGATGTACTGCTGATTGCCGGTGATCTGTTTGATACCACCACGCCCAGCAACCGGGCGCAGGCGCTGTACTACCGTTTTCTAAATGGTGTGGCCGCCTCATCCTGTCGTCATGTGGTGATTATCGGTGGCAACCATGATTCCCCCAGCTTCCTGGATGCGCCGGCACAGCTTCTCAAGGCGCTGGATGTACATGTTGTCGGGGCTGCCTGTGATAATCCGGCTGATGAAGTCGTGTTGCTGCGTGATGCTGAAGGTATGCCGGAAGCGATCGTGTGCGCAGTGCCTTACCTGCGTGACCGGGATATTCGTCAGGCAGAAGCCGGCGAGAGCCTGGAAGACAAGGACCGTAAACTGGTTGTTGGTATTCGTGAGCATTATGCGCAGGTCTGTGACGCCGCAGAACAACTTCGCAACGAGCTGGGTGTTGAGATACCCATGATCGGTATGGGTCACCTGTTCGCAGCCGGTGGTCGCACGCTGGATGGCGATGGGGTGCGTGATCTGTATGTGGGGTCCCTGGCGCAGGTGGGTGCGGATGCTTTTCCAGCCTGCCTGGACTACGTGGCGCTGGGCCATCTGCACGTGCCTCAGGCCGTTGGAGGCTGCGAGCATATTCGTTACAGCGGCTCACCTCTGGCAATGGGGTTTGGTGAAGCTCGCCAACAGAAGAGTCTGTGCTTGCTGCAGTTTGAGGGCAGATCCCATCAACTGGAATTGCTTGATATCCCCCGTTTTCAGCGCCTGGAACGTCTCAGCGGTGATCAGGCGAAGCTGCAGGCTGAGCTGGACCAGTTGGCACAGGAGCAGGAGTCGATCTGGCTGGAGATCCAGTACGAAGGTGAGCAGGTTGCAGCGGACCTGCGTGACTGGCTGGATCAGCGGGTGGCCGATACCCAGCTGCAGATTCTGCGCGTGCGTAACAATCGAATTGTTGAGCGCGTACTGTCGCGTCAAACCGAGCAGGAAACCTTGGATGAGCTCCAGCCGGGAGAGGTGTTCTCACGTGCACTGGAGGCCCATCAGGTGCCTGAGGAACAGCAGGCCGAGTTAACCCGGCTGTTCCACAGCTTGCTGCAGTCCATGGCGGAAAAAGACCACCGCGCTGAGTAATCAGCGCAATAGTTGTTGTGCTTTTCGCTCGCGATAAAACAGATACAGCCCTGATGCCAAAATGATCGCGGTGCCTAGCCAGGTCAGGGTATCGGGGTACTCACCAAACAGCAGGTAGCCCAGAGCGGTGGCGCTGATGATTTCCAGATACTGGAAGGGCGCCATCAAGCTGGCAGGTGCCTGTTTCAGCGCCAGACTCACCAGTCCAAACGCAAGGGTGGCAACCACCGCCATCAACAAGAACAGCCCTGTGTGCTCCAGTTTTAATGGCTGCCACTGCATGACTTCAAGCGAGAAAAGCTCGCCGATCACCAACCCCAATGCCATCCATAGACAGGCAAAAATGCTGATCCATAGCTGTGAGCAGAGGCTGCCGATATGGCTGGAAAGGTGGCGCAGGGTGGCTACGTGGGAGGCAAAGCAGGTGGCCGCCAGCAAAGGCAGCAGGGCCGCTGCGCCATAGGCCTCCCAGTTGGGGCGAATCACAATCAGAGCGCCGATCAGACCAACAATCACGGCAAGATATTGATAGCGTTGAATGCGCTCCCCAAGCAGGGCTGCGGACATCAGCATCAAAATCAATGGTTCCACGAAGAAGATAGCGGTGTTGTTTGCGAGGGGAAGATGGCTAAGACCCCAGAACAGAAACCCTGCGGAGCCAGCGATCCAGAAACCGGCCATCATCAACCGAAAAAGTACATGTTTCCCCGGAACATGTTTTCCTGTTGCCGCTGCCAGCACAGCCAGTAATACAGCCTGCAAACCAAAGCGTACGCAGCCGATTTGTATCGGTGACAGGTCTGCTGTCAGCAGTTTAGCGGTAGCATCCAGGCCGGGAATCAGTAACATGGCCAAGGTAATGATTCCCATACTTTTTTCCGTCGGGGACAGGGTATGGGTATGATGTAGCAGCCGTTGCAGCATTTTCTCTGGACGCTCTGAAGTCAAAACAGAACATCATACCAAATAAGTGCCTATTCACCGAGCTTTGCCCTCATGCGCATACTTCAAATCCGCTTCAAAAACCTCAATTCACTGACTGGCGAGTGGGAGGTCGATCTCACTGGACCTGCTTATACAAGTGATGGCCTCTTTGCCATTACCGGCCCCACCGGTGCAGGCAAGTCCACATTGCTGGATGCGGTCTGTCTGGCGCTCTATGGCCGTACACCGCGTCAGCCGAGGATCAGTCAGGCTCAGAATGAGGTGATGTCGCGTCAGACCGGTGAGTGCTTTGCCGAAGTGGTCTTCGAAACGCCTCAGGGGCGTTGGCGTTGCCACTGGAGCCAGCATCGAAGTCGAAAACAGGCGGATGGAAGTCTCCAGCCACCGCGCCATGAAGTGTCTGATGCAATCGATGGCAAGTTGCTAGCGACCAAAATCAAGGATGTGGCGGATCTGATCGAGCAGCTCAGTGGCATGGATTTCGACCGCTTCACGCGCTCGATGTTGCTGGCTCAGGGCAGTTTCGCTGCATTTTTGCAGGCTGATCCTGATGCACGAGCGCCGATTCTTGAACAGATTACCGGTACCGCCATCTACTCGGAAATCTCGCGGGCTGTCCACGAACGCCGGGGTGAGGAGCGTCAGCAACTGGAACAGCTGCGTGCGACGCAGGCTGGATTGCAGCTGCTGGATGAAGACGAAGCCGAGCTCTTGAGCCGAGAGTTGGCCACCTTGAATGAGCAGGTGCAGGAACAGCAGCAGACCATCGATCAGCAACAGAAGCTGGTGCACTGGCGCCAACACTTGGAGCAGGAAACTCAGCAGTTGCATCAACTGCAACAAGATCAAACCCAACTGGAGCAGGCTCAACAGGCTTTTGCACCTCAGTTGCAAACACTTGAACAGGCACTCAAGGCAGAAGCACTGCGACCCGAGTATGCGCCTTTACTGCAGCGTCGCAGTGACCTTGAAAAGGCGCTCACAGCGATGGAGCAGCTGCGCAAGGAGTTGCCATCCCTGGAGCAGGCTCAGCAGCAAGCCAAAGAGCAGTTGGGTTTAAAACAGCACCTTTTACAGCAGGCAGATGCCGAGCTGAAGCAGCATCAACCCCTGATCAAACAGTTGCGGGAACAGGATTACGCCGTTGGCCTCAAGCGTGATGCCTGGCAGCAGCTTAAAGCACAATTACCTGCTGACGTATTACAAGGCCCAGCTCCAGATCCAGCTGTATTGCAAGCCGCCATGCAGAAAACTCAGGCCGAGTTGATCGAAGCCCTTAGTCATGGGTCTCGGGATCAACTCAAGGCAGAGCAGGAACAAGTCCGTGTTCGAGGTGAGGCGCTTAAGGAGCTGCGCGAGTGGGCTCGTCAACAGGCAGAGCTAAATCAGGAACGCTCAGAGCTTACAGCTTCTCTGGCTCCTTTGGCTAAGCAGCAATCAGAAGTGCGCGCCCAAGTGGAGCAGGGACATAAGGAACAGCAGCAGCTCGAAAGGGAGCAGCAGGATCTACAGAAGCTGCAGCGAATGGCTGAGCGGATTGCAGACCTGGAACAACAACGGCATGAACTGGAACCCGGCAAGCCCTGTCCTCTCTGTGGCTCAGAACAGCACCCTTGGCGCAGCGAGCAGCCACCGCACATGAGCGAAGAGCGTCAGCGTTTGCAGGCTGTTGAGCAGCGTCTGAAACAGCTCATTCCCCAGTTGCGTCAGTGGGATATCCGATTGGCTGAACTGACCACCCAGCTAAGCAACCAGCAACAGCGGGAACAGGTTATCGGGCAGAAGCTTGAAGCCCTGGCATCACCCATTGCGGCTTGTCTTGAGCGTCTGGATTGGTCTGAAAGTCCCGACAAGGAAACCCTTGAGCAGGCTTATCAGGCTGCTGGCGAACAGTGGAAAGGCTACAAGCAGCAGCTGGATGTGATTGACCGTCTGGAAGCCGAGCAGAAGCAGCAATTGCAGGAACAGCAGCGTCAGCAGCAACGACTGGATCTGGATGCGGCCGAAGCGGAGTTTCTCCGTCTGCAGCAGCAACGGGCTGAAATGTCCCCGGAGCCAGATACCGATGCTTGGGAAGCTCGCTTGCAACAGGTACTTGAGCAAGCCCGTCAGCAGTTGGAACAATCTCAAAGTCGGCTGAATCAAACAGAGCAAAGCCTGAACCAGCGCCGTCAGCAAATCTCTGACAGCGAAGGTCAGTGTCAACGCCTTCAAGCCGAGCTGGAGCAGATGCAAACGAGCTTTGCTGAAGCCTTGGCGCAGAGCCAGTTTGCAGATGAGGCTGAGTTGCAGGCTGCGATGATGTCACGTGAGCAGCTCCAGAACCTGCAGCATGAAGCGCAGAGTTTGAAGGATCGAGCGTCACAACTGGAGGCATTACGCACGCGTGCCGAGCAAGCCCTCGCGGTCTTAAAGGAGCAGGCGCTGACTGAAGATTCGTTGCAGGTGTTGGTGGAACGCTTACAGGACCTGAAAGCCATGCAGGCACAGCAGTTGGAAAGACGTGGCAGTCTGCAGCAAACCCTGAATGACAACGAAGTGAAAAAACAGCAGTTTGGTGCTCAGCAGCAGGCGATTGAAGCGCAACAACGTGAACTGGATCGCTGGGAGCAGTTGCACGCTTTAATCGGCTCGTCTGATGGCAAGAAATTCCGTAATTTCGCTCAGGGGCTGACGTTCGAATTGATGGTGAGCCATGCCAACCGTCAGCTGCAAAAAATGTCCGATCGTTATCTGCTGGTGCGAGATACGGAGCAGCCGCTGGAGTTGAACGTTATCGACAACTATCAGGCAGGGGAGGTCCGTTCCACCAAGAACCTGTCCGGTGGTGAAAGTTTTCTGATCAGTCTGGCATTAGCGCTTGGATTGTCCGGCATGGCCAGCCGCAATGTGCGGGTGGATTCCCTGTTTCTGGATGAAGGCTTCGGCACTCTGGATGAGGAGGCGCTTGAAACTGCACTGGATACCCTGTCGGGATTGCAGCAGGAAGGGAAATTGATCGGTGTGATTTCTCACGTACAGGCGCTGAAGGAGCGCATATCGACTCGGATAGAAGTCCAACCGCTCAGTGGTGGTCGTAGCCGCATTGATGGACCTGGTTGCCGTCGCTGCGATTAAGCTGAAAACGCGCGGTTAACTGGATTTGATTGCCATTCCCTCTATCCTGAAGATTGTATCGGACAGGGAGAGGGAAGATGCAATCGATATGGCGATCGCTGTTTAGCGGTTCCACACCATCAGCAGATGTTTCAAAACTGATAGCACCACTGCAATCGACGCTAGAGCTGCTGGAGCAGTCTCCTCAGCAACGTGCGGTACACCAGCCAGAACTTGCTCAGCAGTTGCTTGAGCTTTCCTTACCGGCCTGGCAGGTCTCTACACTGCTCAGTGAGCATAACGACTTCTGTTACCGTCAGGCGATTGATCAGGCACTGGAGCAGATGCAGGCGCAAGGCTGGGGGAAACCACCGGTGCGTTTTTGTGTGATTGTCATGGGCTCTGGCGGTCGGCATGAAAGCCTGCTGCACCCTGACCAGGACAATGCACTGATTCTTGAGGACTACCCACCGGAGCATCACGCTGAGATTGATACCTGGTTTTTGCATTTCGCAGAGCGCTTTACAACAACACTGGATCAATCCGGTATCCCGTTCTGTCGAGGCGATGTGATGGCCTCACGCCCCCTATGGCGAAAACCTATCAGTGAATGGCTTGAGCAGATGCGGCTCTGGATGAGTACACGCAGGGTCAAGCTGGTTCAGATGTGCAATATCCTGTTCGATTTTACGCCTGTCTATGGCGAAGCTGACTTGGCAGAACAGCTGCGACAAAGCATCTTTGCCCGGCGAGAGGAGGCGGGTCTATTTCTACATGAAATGGCGGAGTTGTTTGATGAAGCGCCTGTTGCTTTGGATCGTTTCGACCGGTTACAGGGGGATGGTCGTGAGGCACCGCACCAGGATGCGATCAATCTCAAACGTCAGGGGCTTTTGCCTTTGACCGGGGCGCTGAGGTTGCTGGCCCTGTTGAAAGGCTGTGAGGCGGTTTCCAGCCGCGAGCGCCTGTATTGGTTTAATGCAGAAGGACATGTGTCGGAGAATGCCTACTGGTGCTTGAACGGGGCTTTTGAGCGTTTACAGACGCGATTGCTCAACACCCAGCTGGAAAAATGGCGACAGGGCTCAATGCCCGATAATTGGATAGATTTACGTGAGCTTTGTGACGGAGAGAAGCGAGAGCTGCAAGCAGACCTGCAACAGATACGAGGATTTCAGAAGCGGGTAAAAGGGATTTAAAAAAGAATGCGATCAGTTATCATTAGGGTTGTAATGAGAATATGTTTCATTTATATTCGACGCATAAATAAAACTTATTCGCATGATAGTGACGGACTAACACCCATGATTATCTGTATCTGCAAACGTGTCAGTGATCGAGAAATTCGCCGCCTGGTCGACGAGGGCGCAACATCACTCGCAGATATCCGCCGTGAAACCGAGCTGGGTACCCAGTGCGGCAAGTGCGCCTGCGAAGCACGTCGCATGGTACGCGAACTCACAGACAACCAGAGCCCGCTGGCTGGACTGGCGAATCTGGCTTACGAACTCACGTCCTGATCTCTTTTCTGATCCACCTATAGCTCTAGTCTTGCGGTGCCTGTGGCAGTGACATGATCAAACAGGCACCTGGTAGCTCCACAGGTTCATCCACCCAAAGCCTGCCACCCAACTGATTGATAATCCCTCGACTGATCGGCAGCCCAAGTCCCGTGCCTTTGGGGCGGTGCGTAGATGTTTGCCCGACGTGTTGATTCAGTTCTATTTGATGGAATTTTTCGAACACCTTCTCGCGTTCTTCCTCGGCGATACCGGGGCCATTATCCTCTACACACACTTTGAAACGTGCCTTGTCGGCGATTAGCTTGAGGCTCACTTTCGGTGCGCTTTCCTCTGCAAATTTGCTGGCATTATCCAGCAGGTTGATCAAAACCTGCTGCAAACGGTCGGGGTCAGCGATAATCGGGCAGGCAGTCTCTGGAATTTCGATACTGAGCTGAATGCGGCGCTGCTCAAATAACTGGGTTACCGCTTCGATTGCCTGATGACATAACCGGGATAGGTCGCAGGGTTGCAATGACAGCGTCATGCGACCGGATTCCAGCCGTGCCATGTCCAGGATCTCCTCGATCAGACGAGACAGGCGTTCACTCTCACGTACGATGATCTGCAGAAAATGCTGTCGCTGTTCCTGTGGCATATCCGGGCTGTCATTCAAAATCTCGGCAAAGGCGCGGATGGAGGTGAGAGGAGTGCGCAGCTCATGGCTGACCATGGCCAGAAACTCATCTTTAAGGCGATCCAGTTCACGCAGGCGGTCGTTGGCGCCTCTCAATTCTGCACCTATGCGTGCCAGTTCATCGGATTTCTGTTCCAGTCGACGGTTATATTCCAGTGTTTGAGAAGTGGTATCGAGGATGCTCAAAATCGACGCCAGATCCAGCGCTTCACCCCGCACGACCGAGTTGATCAGAATGCGTGCCGTGGCGCTGCCCAGTGCACCGGTGAGCCCTTGCTCAGCCGCGGACAGCATGGCGGGTGTGGCCACGCGTTCCTGTTCGTTCAGATTGGCTGGGTGCTCGGGGCCTAGCAGGCGAACGGTGGCGGTGGTGCCCAGATATCGCTGGACCAATTGAAACAATTCGTGATGGCTGGCTTGTCCCTGCCAGATGGCGGCCATTTCGGCCTCGGGTTTAAGCGCATTGGTAAACAGGGCTGCTTGAGTCTGCTCCAGGTGGCTTTGGCGGGTGAACAGGGAAACGCCAACCAGTAAGCCCAGGTTAGCCAACATGCTCCAGAACAGGGCGTGGGTGTATATGTCCCATCCTTCCAGTCCAAACAGGGCATAGGGCTTTAACCATGCGAGCCCCCAAGGGCCTTGTTCGATAAAGTCAGTCGACATCCAGCCGGAGAGCGCAAAGCCTGGAATCAGCAGCGTCCAGGCCCAAACCAGAGTACCGGCTATCAATCCAGCGGCGGCACCGGTTCGGCTGGCACCGCGCCAGTAGAGCCCCAGCAGGAGCGACGGAGCAAATTGAGCAGCCGCGGCAAAGGATACCAATCCGATGGTCACCAGACTGTAGGCTTCCCCGATCAGCGCATGATAGAGATACCCCAGAATCAGGATGGCAATAATGGCAATGCGGCGAATACCCAGCAGCCAGCCAGACAGGTCGCGGGACTCGTTCAGATGCAGGCGACGCCAGCGCAGCAGCATGGGCATCACCAGTTGGTTGCTGACCATCGTGGATAGGGCGATGGTTTCCACAATCATCATGCTCGTTGCTGCTGACAGGCCGCCGATAAAGACCAGCAGTGGCAAGGCTTCAAGCCCGGCCGCCAATGGCAGCGTCAGTACAAAGCTGTCGGGCTCGCCGGTAGCCGGCAGTCCCAGCAAGCCTGCCAGTGCAATGGGGATTACGAACAGGTTAATCAGCAGCAGATACAGGGGAAATAGCCAGCAGGCACGGCGCAAATGCTGTTCATTAACGTTCTCGACCACCAGCACCTGAAATTGGCGTGGCAGCGTGATAAACGCCAAAGCGGCCAGCACCAAAGTGCCAAACCAGCCCAGTGGGCCACCAGGGATTTGATCCAGGCCGAAGTGGCGTTCCATCTCAGGCAGGCGTGCGCCGGCTTCAGACAGCAGAGCTTCAGGGCCGGGATAAAGTACAAAGCAGATAAACACCCCGACGGCTATAAAGGCAAACAGCTTGACCAGGGATTCAAAGGCGATAGCCGTCACCATTCCCTCGTGGCGCTCACTGGCATCCAGGTGACGGGTGCCAAACAGGATGATAAATACAGCCAGGACCAGCGCGACCCAGAACGCCTTATCGTTCCAGAAGTGGCTGAGTGACAGCTGGGGTGGTCTGAGTTGAGGATATTCTGTCAGCACTGCGTAGCTAAGGGTGATCGCTTTTAGCTGCAGGGCGATATAAGGCATGATCGCAACCACCGCAATCAATGCGACGAGCATGCCAAGACCGCTGCTTTTGCCATAGCGTGCGCTGATAAAGTCGGCAATGGAGGTTATACGCTGGGCACGGGCGATGCGCACCATTTTGCGTAAAATCAGCCAGCCGCAGAGCATGGCAAGAGTAGGGCCGAGATAGATCAGTAAAAAGCTGAGCCCGGTTGTTGCTGCTCGGCCCACGCTGCCGTAGAAGGTCCAGGCGGTACAGTAAACCGCAATGGACAACGCATAAATGGTTGGAGAGTTGACCACCGAACGACCCTGCTCGGCACGGCGGTCGCCCCAGGCTGCAATCACAAATAAGAGTGCCAGGTAGCTGAAGGCGATAACCAGAACGATCCAGTTAGTCTGCATCCGGGCGCTCCAGAGTTACTGCGGCTAACAGGATTAAGAGCGCCCATACCAGATAGATAATCACCGGTAGAGTGGAAATGCTCCAGGCACCGGGGCGATCGAACAGCAGCAGTAAGGGCGGTGAAAACAGGGCCAGCCCTAACAGGGTTAACGCGACCAGACGACTTTGCAGCTTCGATCTCATCAGGTGCCATCCCCCTTGGCTTGCAGCGCCAGTGCCTCACCGAGTGTCTTGATGCCTCTGGCTCGCAGGCGGGGCAGCATGCAGAGCAAAAGTTCGGCGGTAACCCGTGCATCCCCCAAGGCGGTATGGCGGGTGCCGGGCGGGAATTGCAGTCCGAAGCGTTCTGCCAAGGCATCCAGACCATGTGTATCCAGCGATGGGTCCAGCGCCTGCGACAGCAGCAGGGTGTCCAGCACCGGGTTGGTGAATTCAATCTCAGGGCCGGCCAGCTGTAATGCCAAAAGATCAAAGGCAGCATTGTGTGCAACCAGCACTGCATTGCTGGCGTATCGATGAAAACGTGGCAGTACTATCTCGACAGGCGGCGAGTGGGCAACATCTTCATCCTTGAGCCCGTGAATGGCGGTACTGGCTGATGGAATGGTCCGCTGAGGGTTAATAAGCTGGTCAAAGCTATCGTCGGCAAGCAGACGGCCATTCAGAATGCGGCAGCCTGCCAGGCTGATAATGCGATCACCACCTCGCAGATCCAGCCCGGTGGTTTCTGTATCAAACACCACCAGTTCCAGCTGCTCCAGCGGGAGGTTGGCCAGGTCTTCCGGAGGCGGCGCTTGCTTGGCAAGGCTGAAGTCATGAAACTCGGGCCGAGGCTGAACGGCAGGTCTGGGCATTAAGCCTCGTTCAGAAGCCGGCAAAGGCAAGCGCAGCAAAACCGGCATGCCCTCCTGAGTGGAGGGTAAGGACCAGAGTTCAGCGCCATGCTGGCTCAGCACATCTGCAATGCGAGGTGACAAGGGGTCATCGAATAGACTTAGTTCTTTCCAGCTCGATAGTTGTGTACCTCGAATAGACTGGCCCTGCCAGCCAATATCCAGGTATACACGTCGATTACCCAGTAAAAACTCCAGCTCAAACTGGTCGACCCCTTGTAACTGATGCAGGCTTCGCAGGATGCATTCAAGCGCTGCCAGCAGGCTGGGGCCATCTACCTTGATCCAGGCCGGTATACCGATGGGCGTAATTTCGATGCTGGCAGGTGTGAGCTTGGCCTGCAGGGCATGGCAGAGATCATTCGACCAGGTGTCTTCCAGGCGAGCATGTCCCAGCTGGTGAGACTCGATCAAATGCGTCAGTTGATTAAGGGTATTGGCCAGTCCCTGATTGTCCTCTGCAATGGCCTGTTCAAACCGACGCGCCAGTTCGGGATTATCCCGGCTTTGAACCAGGGCATCGGTGGCACTGCCTAAGCTGCCGGCGTGCCTGCGCAGTTGTGGCAACAGCTCGCTCAGGCTTTTCTGCCAATGTTGATCGGTTTGCAAGGCAGCGGTTGAGTCTTCCAGGGTAATGAGGCGGTGTTCACTGTTACCCCCCAGCGCCCTGATTTCGCAGCGTAGCCAGTGATGTTCACTGGGCAACAGCAAGGGGTGAGGGGCGCTGTCACTGTCAAAATTATTCAGTGCATCCTTGAGGCTGCTATGGGGCAATATCTGGTTGAGTGGGCGGCCTAGTCCCAGAGGACTGTGCTGCCCGAAGAGTTCAACAGCGGCCTGATTAAACAACAGCAGGCGCTGGTACTTGTCGCATATCAATAGCGGCAGGCTAAGGGACTGAACCAGGCTTTCCAGCTCCTGCTGGATGCTGGCTGCTTCTCTGGCGCCTTCCTCTCGGGCATTCTTCAGCTGCAAGCGGTCAGAGCGCCAGTGCTGACGAATCTGATCCAAATCTGATTGCAATGGAGACAGCCAGCCGGAAAGTGGAAAGTCTGATTGCGCATCAGGGCTGGCCAGTAACCGCGCCAGTAATACCTGCAGCTGACGCAAGGGGGAAAAGAGACTCCGTTCCAGTAGCAGCCCAACGCACATCATCAGCGCGCCAGGTAAGAGCCCCAGTATCCAGATCAGCAGCAGTGGGGCAGGAGGGGGGAGTTGGCTGATCAGGGTCAGGCTGAGGCCAATGCCGACTGCAAAAGCGACACCGGTCAGCAGCAGCCAGATCCCGATCAAATTTTGACGGTTGGGCATGGCTTAATCTCCTGCCAGTTTCATTCTGAATGCTTCAGCAGGGCATCGACGCGACTGACCAGGTCTCGGGTGGAGAAAGGCTTGGTGATGTAATCATTGGCACCCAGTGCCATTCCTTTCTCTCTTTCAACCTCACGGCCATGTGCGGTCAACATGATAACGGGCAGGTTGCGGGTCCCTGTCTGCTGGCGCAATTGTTCCAGCAGATCAAACCCGCTCATGCCGGGTAGACTGATATCCAGCAGAATCAGATCCGGGCAATGTTCGGCAATCAGCTCAACTGCGCGTTCGGCATCGGCAGCCGTTACGACTTTGTAACCGGCTTGCTGCATCAGAAATTCGAGCGAGAGCAGAATATTCGGCTCGTCGTCGACAACCAGTACTTCCGGCATGGCACTTCCCTCGTGTCATTATTCTGGTAACCCTCCAATTCAGTCTAGTGTGCACCATGGAATATGGAAACGGCAGCGCTGATGGCACGACTTTGGTGGCATGGGCAGGCATAATGACGCCCTTTTGCGGCAGCTCAAGGAATTCTAATGGCTCTCCCAGGAACCGAAATTTATCGTGGCCACGATCGCTATGGCTCAGTGCGTGTGCTGGATGATGGCGATAAACGCTACCTGGCTTTTGGTGATGTGGATGAGCAGAGCTGCTGTTTGAAACACGAACCGATGATTCCCGAGCATGAGTATGTCCGCGCCATGTTGTTGGTGCTTCTGTTCGCAGAGCCCAAGCAGGTGATCAGTCTGGGTTTGGGGGCTGGTGCGCTGAATACCTGTCTGCATGGACGCTTTGCAGCCTGCAAGCAGCAGATCGTAGAGCTGAGACCTGAAGTCGTCGAGGTGGCGTATCGGTTTTTCCAGCTGCCCCGTGGCAAGCGGATGCAGATACACACCATGGATGCGCTGGAGTTTCTTAAAACGGTACAAACACGCAAGGCGGATATCATTTTTAGTGATATCTACGGTGCAGACGGTCTTAACGAAAAGCAGTTGGGCGAAGACTATCTTGAGCTGTGCGCCGAGCGGTTAAAGCCCGGTGGCTGGCTGGTGCTCAATCTGTGGCGTGACCATGTTGGCGGACGCACACTGGAGCTTTTGCTTGAGAACTTCGGTGCGCTATATGGCTGCCATACCCAAAGCGGAAACTGGGTGGTGTTTGCGTCGGTTGATGATCACGGGGTTAGCTCAAGCCAGTTGGAAAAACGTGCCCGTGAACTCAGCCAGAAGCTGGGATTTTCACTTTCTTCCTACCTGAAACGAATGAAAACCTATCCGTAAGACGGCACGGGGTGCCTGAATGTACTCACGTCAAGGGTGTTTAAGCTTTTGATTTTATTTAATTAATAAGGCTATGCGCATAACGTATCCCCTCTTTCATTATTCAAATTGGTAGAGCGACAGGCTTCCATTAGACTTTTTTAATGACGCGTTTATTAAAAAAGTCATTTCCCAAAATGCAAAAACTGCAAATGACGCGTGATATTGCAGGGCAATAACAACAGGAAGCCAAAATGAATAAAACAGTATCCCTCCTGGCTGGCGCCATGATGAGCCTGGGGCTCATGGCTGGTGCAAACGCCGCAACACTCAAAATGGCCTATGATGCAGACCCTGTATCCCTGGATCCGCATGAACAGCTGTCTGGCGGTACTCTGCAGCTGTCCCACATGACCTTCGATCCTCTGGTGCGCTGGGACCGCAATCTGGGTTTTGAGGCGCGTCTGGCTGAAAAGTGGGAACGTATTGACGATCTGACCATGCGCTTCCATCTGCGCAAGGGCGTTAAATTCCATTCCGGCAATGACTTCACTGCCAAGGATGTGCTGTTCACTTTCAACCGCCTGCGTACCTCTCCTGACTTCAAGGGTGTGTTCGCGCCGTTCTCCGAGCTGACGGTTGTTGATGATTACACCATCGACCTGAAAACCGAGAAGCCGTTCCCGCTGATTCTGAACAACGTGACTTACCTGTTCCCGATGGACAGTGCCTTCTATACCGGTACTGATGCCAACGGTGAGCCCAAGGATAAGCTGGTTAAACACGGTAACTCTTTCGCATCGCGCCAGTTGTCCGGTACCGGTCCCTATGTTGTGACCGAACGTCAGCAGGGTGTACGTGTTGAATTTGAACGCTTCAACAACTACTGGGATACCAACTCTCCGGGTAACGTGGATGAAATCGTCCTGACCCCAATTAAAGAAGCACCGACCCGTGTAGCAGCCCTGCTGTCCGGTGATGTTGACTTCATTGCTCCGGTTCCGCCGACCGACCATCAGCGTATCGTCAGCAACGACAAGGTCGACCTGGTGACCATGGGTGGTACTCGTATCATTACCTTCCAGATGAACCAGGAACGTGTTGAAGCCTTCAAGGATGCTCGCGTACGTCAGGCTGTTGCCTATGCGATCAACCAGGAAGGCATCGTGCAGAAAATCATGCGCGGTTTCGCAACACCTGCTGCACAGATGAGCCCTGCTGGTTACCTGGGCCACAACGAAGCACTGAAGCCGCGTTTCGATCTGAAAAAAGCCAAAGAGCTGATGGCGGAAGCCGGTTATGCCGATGGTTTCACCATCACCATGATGGCGCCTAACAACCGTTACGTGAACGATGAAAAAATCGCTCAGGCGGTCGCCTCCATGCTGGCCAAGATCAACATCACGGTTGACCTTAAAACCATGCCGAAAGCCCAGTACTGGGGTGAATTCGATGCACGTGCGGCTGACATGATGATGATCGGCTGGCATGCAGATACCGAAGACTCAAACAACTTCTTCGAGTTCCTGACAGCATGTCCGGATACCGAAGCAGGTCTGGGTCAGTACAACTCAGGTAACTACTGCAACCCGGAAGCTGACAAGCTGATGCATGCAGCTAACAGCGAAACTGATCCGGCCCAGCGTGCTGTCATGATGCAGAAGATCGAGCAGATGCTGTACGACGATGCTGCGTACATTCCGCTGCATTGGCAGAACCTGGCTTGGGCCGCTCGCAAGGGCGTCAATATTGAGCCAATCGTCAACGTAATGGACTTCCCGTATCTGGGTGACCTGGTTATTGAAGAATAATCGCACCCTGACGTGAAGCCGGAGCCGGCTTGAGACTGTTCCCTCAACGGTCCAGGCCGGCTTTTTCTGATCCAAGCACGTTTCAAAAAGTGAAATGCCTTTAGGGCAGCGGGCTCCTTTTGCCTGTGAAAAGCCTATTGAAACACTGAAATACCAAGGCGCAGGGATTCGCGACCTCTTACTAAGGCAGAGAGACCATGATTGCTTTTTTTATAAAACGACTGGCTCAAGCGATAGTGGTGATGTTCGTCATCAGCATTATCAGCTTCTCAATTCAGGATAATCTGGGCGACCCTCTACGCGAGATGGTTGGCCAGTCGGTATCGGAAGCCGAGCGACAGCAGCTGCGTGATGAGCTGGGCCTGAACGATCCCTTCCTGGTGCAGTACGGCCGCTTTGTAAAAAATGCGCTCCAGGGTGACCTGGGCACGTCCTACTTCTTCAAGGAACCTGCGCTGGATGTAATTCTGGCCAAGCTGCCAGCTACGCTGGAACTGGTTTTCGGCGCTTCCTTGATCATTATTGTTCTATCAGTTCCGCTTGGGGTGTATTCGGCAATCAATCCCCAAAGCTGGTTTTCAAAAGCGGTAATGGGACTCAGCATTATCGGCATCTCCGTGCCGGTATTTTTGACCGCCATCGGTTTGATTTATCTGTTTGCTATCGAACTGGGCTGGATGCCGTCCTACGGACGCGGTGAAACCGTTGAAATGTTCTGGGGCTGGGAGTCTGGCTTCTTTACGGCTGATGGTTTGGCTCATTTGATCCTGCCCTGTGTATCCCTCGCTTCTATCATGCTGCCGCTGTTCATCCGATTGATCCGCGCCGAGATGATGGAAGTGCTCCAGTCAGAGTACGTGAAGTTTGCCTGGGCCAAGGGGCTTAATCCGCGCCGTATCTACTTTTTGCATGCTCTCAAAAACACCATGCTGCCGGTTATAACTGTCGGTGGTGTGCAGATCGGTACCATGGTGGCATACACCATTTTGACCGAGACCGTGTTCCAGTGGCCGGGCATGGGCTTCCTGTTCCTGGAAGCGATCAATCGTGTAGATACCCCGCTGATCGTGGCTTACCTGATTGTGGTAGGGGCGATCTTTGTGGTTACCAACACCATCGTTGACCTGGTGTACGGATTGGTAAATCCGACGGTCAATCTGGCTGGCAAGAAATAAGGCGGTATTAGCATGAGTACTTCAAACAAGACACCTTCTTCAAGCCAGGCTAATGCAGTCGTCGATAAGGCACCGACGCTTTGGGAGCGTTTCCGGGACAGCCACGTCTGGCACAGTTTCACCCGAGACCGTGTGGCGCAGCTGAGTCTGACGATTTTTATGGGTTACGTGATTATGGCGCTGCTCGCGCCTGTGATCGCACCCTTTGATCCCTACGATCCGACTCAGATTGACATCATGAACTCCGAGCTGCCGCCGAGCTGGAATGAAGAGATGGGAGACGAGCAGTTCTGGCTGGGTACTGACGCTCAGGGGCGCGACCTGTGGTCCACCATTCTCTACGGTACTCGTATCTCTCTGACGATCGGTATCTGCGCGGTGCTGCTGCAGGCGACCATCGGCATCATCATCGGTTTGATCGCCGGTTACCGTGGTGGCCGTGTCGACAGCATTCTGATGCGCTTTGCCGATGTTCAGCTGTCATTCTCCACCATGATGGTGGCCATTGTGGTGCTGGCCGTATTCCAGGCCAGTTTCGGTACCGAGCTGTATCAGGATCTGGCGATGTTGATGCTGGTACTGGTAATCGGCATTGCAGAATGGCCGCAGTATGCCCGTACCATTCGTGCCTCTGTATTGGCCGAGAAGAAAAAGGAATATGTGGATGCCGCCCGCGTTATGGGCTTGGGTCAGATCCGCATCATGTTCCGTCACATACTGCCCAATACGCTGTCACCGATTCTGGTTATCTCCACGGTACAGGTCGCGAACGCCATTATTTCCGAGGCTTCACTGTCCTTCCTGGGTCTTGGGATGCCGGTGTCTCAGCCGTCACTGGGATCATTGATCTCCAGTGGCTTCGAATACATCTTCTCCGGTACCTGGTGGATCACCGTGATCCCGGGCCTGGTGCTGGTGGTACTGGTACTGGTCATGAACCTGCTGGGTGACTGGCTGCGCGACGTTCTCAACCCGAAACTGTACAAGGGGTAAAATCATGGCACTGCTAGAAGTTAGAAACCTTGAAGTCAGTTTCGGTCTGCGCAGCGGCGCTGTTAAAGCACTGCGTAACATCAACTTCACCCTGGATCGCGGCGAGCGCCTGGGATTGGTCGGTGAGTCCGGTGCCGGTAAATCCGTACTCGGCTTTTCCATCCTGAACCTGATTGCCAGACCGGGTCGCATTACCGGCGGCGAAATCCTGTTCGAAGGCAAAAACCTGGCGGCCATGTCGTCCAAAGAGTTGCGTGGCATTCGCGGTAACCGCATTTCGATGATCTTCCAGGATCCCATGATGACATTGAATCCGGTGCTGACCATTGGCCAGCAGATGATTGAATGTCTGCAGGCACACCGCAAGATCAGTCGTGATAATGCCCGTACCATTGCGATCCAAAAGCTGAAGCAGGTGCAGATTCCGTCACCGGAAACGCGCATTGATCAGTATCCGCATGAACTGTCCGGTGGTATGCGTCAGCGCGTGGTTATCGCCATTGGTCTGCTTATGGACCCGGATATCATCATCGCGGATGAGCCGACTACGGCTCTGGATGTGACTATCCAGGCTGAAATCATGGAGCTGATGGTTGAGCTGTGTGAGCGCAACAATGTGGCTCTGATTCTGATCACCCATGACCTGGGAGTGGTATCCCAGGTCACGCAAAAGGCGATCGTCATGTATGCCGGTCGTGTCATTGAGCAGGGACCGACCCGTGAAATCATCAATGATGCTCAGCACCCCTACACCCAGGGATTGATGAATGCACTGCCGCAAATGGCGATTCCGGGCCAGCGACTGAATCAGATCCGTGGTTCCATGCCGGGCTTGCAAAAAATTCCGACCGGCTGTGCCTTTAATCCCCGTTGTGACTATGTGATGGATATTTGCAGCCATCAGTTGCCGGGCTATACCGTTTCCGGCAACTGTCAGGTGGCGTGTCACATGGTGGCCGAGCTGAAAAAGGGCGAACAGGCGTCAGAAGAGGTTTAAGCGATGAGTGCACAAGACAATAATCAGGCGCCGGAGTCATTGGTACAGATTCGTGGCCTGTATAAGAAATTCAACATCTCTGGCGACTTCCTGGATCAGCTGAAGTTCAAGGGCGGCAAACTGGTTCGCCAGCAGGAGTTCGTGCACGCGATCAATGGCGTCAACCTGGATATCCATAAGGGTGAAGCCCTTTGCGTAGTGGGTGAGTCTGGTTGCGGTAAATCGACGGTTGCCCGTACCGTCATGGGTTTGTTGACGCCTTCTCAGGGCTCCATCAGCTATCGTGGCGAGCGCATCGACAATCTGGACGACAAGCAGCTGCTGCCGTATCGCAAGAAGATGCAGATGATCTTCCAGAATCCATACGCTTCATTGAACCCGCGTATGACAATCGCTCAAACGCTGGAAGAGCCTGTTCGCCTGCATAACCCTGACTGGAACGCCCAGCAGGTACGTGACAAGGTGCATGAGGTGATGTTCTCCGTGGGGATTGATCCCAGCTGGGGCGAGCGCTTTGCACACGAATTCTCCGGCGGTCAGCGTCAGCGTATCAGTATTGCCCGTGCGCTGGCGGTGGACCCGGAGTTTATCGTTGCCGATGAGCCGATCTCTGCACTTGACGTGTCTATTCAGGCGCAGGTTTTGAACCTGCTGATGGATGCGCAGGAAAAGCGTAACCTGACCTACCTGTTTATCACCCATGATCTATCGGTGGTGGAACATTTCGGTACTCGTGTAGCTGTGATGTATCTGGGGGCCTTGTGCGAGCTGGCGCCAACCAAGGCCCTGTTTGCCAAGCCGCGTCATCCTTACACTCAGGCGTTGCTGTCAGCGATTCCGCGCTTGGAAGATGACCGACCGCCCCATATCAAGCTGCAGGGTGAGGTGCCGACGCCGGTGAATCTGCCTTCCGGTTGTGTGTTCCATGGTCGTTGCCCCTATGCCAATGATCGCTGTAAAACTGAAATTCCTGCATTGATTGCAACGGATGAAGGTGGCCAGGTCGCCTGTCATGCCGTGGAAGAAGGCCGTATATAAGCGCAGGTTAACCGATTAAGGGTCAAGAATGAGCGTCAAAATTGCGTCTGCTTTGAAAATCAGTAGTCAGTTTGATTCCGGCAATATAGAAGTGCTGGACCTGTCCATGCCGCAGGATATCCAGCTAAGTATCCGCAAGGATAATGAGTCCGAATTCTTCCAGTGGTTCCATTATCGTGTACAGGGTGCGGCCAACCAGCCGCTGCGCATGCGCATCGTCAACGCGGGGCAGGCCGCCTATGTAGATGGCTGGCCCGACTACCGGGCCGTTGCTTCCTATGATCGTGAAACCTGGTTCCGAGTTGAAACGGCCTTTGAGCAAGGCGAACTGGTGATTGAACATACACCGGCACAAAACAGCATCTATTTTGCCTACTTTGCGCCCTACAGCTGGGAGCAACACCTGGATTTGGTCGCCGCTGCTCAGCAATCGCCGCTGTGTGAGGTTTTTGATATTGGCACTACGCTGGATGGCAATGATCTCAACCTGTTGCACATTGGCTCTGGAGCCGGTGCTGAAAAAAAACTGCAGGTCTGGGTGACGGCGCGTCAGCATCCGGGTGAAACCATGGCGGAATGGTGTGCCGAAGGTTTGATCAGTCGTTTGTTGGATCAGGATGATGCCCTGAGCCAGGCAGTGCTGGAGCATGCTGAATTCTATGTTGTCCCGAATATGAATCCGGATGGATCCATTCGGGGCCATCTGCGTACCAATGCCTGTGGTGCCAATCTCAATCGTGAATGGCAGACGCCGACGACAGAGCGAAGCCCCGAAGTGCTGGCTGTACGCAGCCTCATGCAGCAAACGGGGGTGGATCTGTTCCTGGACCTGCACGGCGATGAGGCATTGCCGTGTAATTTTATTGCTGGGCAGCAAGGCGCACCGGGTCTTTCCGACTCTATACTTGAGCAAGAAAACCGGTTTAAGCAGGATCTCTGTATGGCGAACCCGGATTTTCAGCAGGAGCGTGGCTATCCGCCGGGCAAGTTCGGGCCTGAAACCTTCACCATTGCTTCTTTTTGGGTCGGAAAGGCGTTCAGTTGCCCGTCCATGACGTTGGAAATGCCGTTCAAGGATTACGATCTGCGTCCTGATGCCGATTGTGGCTGGTCACCAGAGCGTTCTATCAAGTTGGGTGAATCCCTGTTGCATCCTCTCTATCACTGGGTATTGAGTAAGCAGGTCTGATCACCCATCAGATCTTGCCAGTGAAGGAGTGGTATGGAAGTTAGATGGCTCGATGATTTCATCGCGTTGGCTCGCACACGCCATTTTTCGAGGGCGGCCGAAGAGCGCAATGTGACACAGCCCACGTTGAGTCGACGTATCAAGCTGTTAGAGGAAGAGATGGGTACAACCCTGATTGACCGTAACAGCTTGCCATTGTCGTTGACGCCTGCCGGTGAAGTATTCCTCGCCGGTGCGGAACAGATGAGTCGGATCGCGCGGGAAACCAAAGCAAACTGCTGCGAAATTCGTGAGCAGCAAAACAACCGACTGACGCTGGCCACAACCCAAACGCTCTATTTGAGTTTGTATCGATCTGTGCTGTTGCCTTTTTCCGAGGAACATCAGCTGCCGATAGATCTGAATTTGAAGTCCACCTCCTGGGTAGGCGCAGACTTTGTAAACGCGCTTGCTCAGGGTGAGTGTGATCTGGTGCTTTGCTTCTGGCACCCCAATATGAAGGTTGCAAAGGAGCTGGATGACGAGCGGTTTGAGAGCTTGACCATTGCTCAGGAGATGCTGGTTCCTGTCACTGCCAACGATGATGACGGTCAACCGCTATACATGCTGCCGGGCAAAAAAGGGCAGCCGCTACCTTATATTGGCTATTACGAAAACGCCTTTATGCGCCCCGTACTGGACCATTTTATTCAGCGTCATGCGCAGTCACCTCAGCTGGTGACCATGAATGAAAACGTTCACTCGGTAAGTGTTAAGGCCATGATTAAAGAGGGTTTTGGGCTTGGCTGGTTGCCTCGGCGCCTGGCCAGTAAAAGTCTGGAGCATGGAAGCCTTAGCCTCGCGGGTGGCCGTCATTGGCAGATTCCGTTGGAGGTGCGTTTGTACCGTAATCGCCAGAATACGCACACCGGTGTGAAAGAGTTTTGGACGTTACTGGAGCAGGCGATTCACGCAGCTACACTTACGATCTAATTGCTGCGGTTCTATCCGAATATTCAGGTGCTTTTGCGCCTATTGTTACAAGGCTTATGTCATGATCTCTGCTTATTTTACTCACCTGTCCCAGCTTCAGGCGCAGACGGAAACACTGCTGCAGGAACAGGGCTTTGATCAGCTCCTGATCGGTTCTGGTTCTTTGCATACGCATTTTCTGGACGATACGCGCTATCCGTTTCGACCTAACCCACACTTCGTCCACTGGGCCTGCTTTCTGACCCAACACGCGGATTGCTGGTTACTGGTGCGCCCTGGTAAGAAGCCGCTGCTGTTCTACTACACGCCCAAAGACTTCTGGCACCTGACACCTGCGCTGCCGTCTGAAGAATGGGCGAAGGGCTTTGAGTGGCAGGCTTATGATGATTTTGCCGCTATTAAATCTCAGCTAGGTGGTGCAATCACTGCGGTTATCAGCGAGAAAGCAGTAGAAGGGGAAACGCTGACCCATAACCCTAATGCGCTGATACAGGCGATCAATTTCAGCCGTGCCGTGAAAACCGAATGGGAACAGCACTGCATGCGACAGGCTAATTACCTGGCGGTGAAAGGGCATTGTGCGGCTCAGCACGGCTTTGAGTCCGGCTTGAGCGAATATGAAATTCATCAGGCGTATCTGCAGGCGATTGAGCACAACGAATCCGACCTGCCTTACGACAACATAGTTGGCTTGAACGAACATGCCGCTGTACTGCATTACCAGTTCCAGCAGCGTGAACGTCCTGCAGAACATCGCACGTTACTGATTGATGCAGGAGCCCGCTTTAATGGCTATGCAGCGGACATTACCCGCACACACAGCTCTGGCATGGGTCTCTTTTCCAGCTTGCTGGAGGCGATGGACAGGTTACAGCAGCAACTGTGTGAAAAGGTCACTGCAGGGGCTGACTTTGTGGCTTTGCAGCGTCATATGCATCTATTGCTGGCAGACCTGCTCAAGAAGTACGACATTGTGAGTGCCAGCGCCGAACAGCAGTTGGAGCAGGGCATTACTCGCTGCTTTCTGCCGCATGGTTTAGGGCATCTGCTGGGTCTTCAGGTTCACGACGTTGGAGGCTGGCAGCAGGATGCGACAGGCACTCTGAAACAACCGCCTGAAGATCACCCTTTCCTGCGCCTGACGCGAACCTTGGAAGCCGGGCATGTCATCACCATTGAACCAGGGCTTTATTTCATTCCGCAGCTATTGAGCGAGCTGAAAGCGGGCCCGGGATCTGATGCTGTGAACTGGTCACTGGTGGAGCAGTTATTACCCTACGGTGGCATTCGTATTGAAGATAACCTGTGCGTCCTTGCGGATGGTCATGAAAACCTGACCCGTGACGGATTTGAACTGTCATAAAAATGTAATGCGGTGACTGCTGTGTGCCACTTTGGCCCAGTACTTGCTTTGTCAGTGCACCATTTTGTTCCTCTGCGGGTGAGAGTGTAATGCAGCAGTCAGTTTTTCCCTGGTTTCAACCGATCATTGAAATAGCGACGGGTCAGGTGTTGGGATATGAAGCCCTGGCACGCCAGCACAATGATGCCGGTGAAGTCATCTCGGCCGGCCAGGTGTTTTCGGATACCTCGTTAACCGTGGAAGAGCGCCTGGAATGCGATCGCAGCGTCCGCCGCCAGGCTTTGGAGGCTCTGTCCCGAGCCCCAGAGAATACCTGTCTAAGTATTAACATTTCTCCCCAATGGCTGACCAATCGTAGCGAAGATGACCCGCTGGTGACCTTGCAAATGATGCAAGAGTTGGGGGTTGATCCTGGACGCGTCATTATCGAAATTACTGAGCACGGCGGCTGTATTGAGCAGATTCGCGCCCTGGCAGCACGCTATCGCCATGCCGGTGTACGCGTAGCGCTGGATGACTTTGGGACCGGATTCCAGCAATTGGATCGGCTAATCGCCTTTACCCCGGACCTGCTGAAAGTCGATATGCGAATGTTCCAAAATGGTGCAGTGGGGCACCAGGAGAGTGCGTTGCTGCATACGCTCGGCGATATGGCTTCGCGTCTAGGTTGCAAGCTGATCTTTGAAGGTGTGGAGACCGCAGAAGAGTTTCGCTTGGCGTTACAGTGCAACGCCAGTTACATCCAGGGCTACCTGTTTGAACCAGCGCTGGCAGAGTTCCTGCCTGTGGATGCTAAAAAGGCTGAAGTGAATCAACTGCTGCAAGGCTATCTGGAGCGCATGGTTGAACAGTCGGCTCGTCGTCAGTGGCATCTGGAAGGCCTGCATAGTCAGCTACTGGCCATGCGTGAGTTGTTGCTGGCCCATGAAGGTGAAGGAAGTGTGGCGCTGGAGCAGTTTTGCCCAGATATGGCCGTCCTGCGCTGCTTTGTGTGTGACAGGGAAGGGCGTCAGGTGTCCCCCAACTTCAATTACATCAATGGTCAGTGGCAGCAAGATGACAGTGTGTTGGGGCATAACTGGAGCTGGCGTCCCTGGTTCTACCAGCTGGTTGCGGCTGAGGACTACTCTCGTCGAATACTTCGCTCACCGCCTTACATGGACATCAGTGGTGGGCAACGCTGCTTTACATTGACGCTGGCGCTAGATGAGGCTCGGGTATTAGTCGTTGATGTGATTGATAAGCTCGGCGATGAGGTCGGTATTTCACCGCAAACGTCTTTCCACAGTGATCTGATGCCGGATATGTCCTGAGTGCGAGGTATGAATTGCCCAAACGTAGCTCGAAAACTACAAAAGGCAGTTGAATTTCCGTTGCGCGGTGTTTGACGCAGATATCTCTATGTAAAATCAGAGACATTGCTTTAGTCTGTTCCCTGAGTGTTCTATGTTTATGGATAAACTGTATTCGGAGTACGTTTTGACTGCGTCTTTACCATCAAATTCTTCACCGTGTTTCTCTTCGTGCAGCCTTTTTACAGGAGCTAAGCGGTTGAGGGCTCGGCCTTTGCAGGCTTTGGCGCTGACTCTGAGTGTTCTCTTGGGAGGGTGTGGAAGCTTGCCAGAAAATACAGGACGAGTAGCGTCACACAGTTTTGAAGACACCAGTACAACCTCGCTCGGACGAGCGGCTTCGGTCCAGTTTGGCGAAGAACCTGGCGTCTCAGGCTTTTTAATGCTGGACCAGGGGTTGGATGCCTTTGTGGCCCGTGTCGCTCTGGCCAGGTCCGCTGAGCGTAGTATCGATGCCCAATATTACCTGCTACATAATGACCTGACAGGTCATCTGTTTCTGCGGGAGCTGATTGAAGCTGCCGAGAGGGGCGTTCGTGTGCGCCTGTTGGTTGATGATATGGACCTGGCAGGGCGTGACGGTGGTGCGATTGCTCTCAATGCCATTCCTAATTTTGAAGTGCGTATCTTTAATCCCTTTGAGCGTAACGCGAATCGCACGGCGCAATTTATTACGCGCTTTGGCAGTGTGACCCGACGTATGCACAACAAGCTGTTTATTGCTGATGGGCAGGCTGTCGTGTTGGGTGGGCGTAACATCGGGGATGAGTACTTCGAAGCAAATCCCGCGCTTGCGTTCGGTGATTTGGATGTGATGGGGCTGGGGCCCGTTGCCAAGCATGCTTCGAAAGCCTTTGATGCCTACTGGAACCATGAGCTGGCCTATCCGGCATCGACGCTGGTTGATGACGAAGTCGATCTTGATGATATTGCCCGGATGAAACGGAATCTGGATGCCTTTATCAGCGATCAGGGTGAGGAACGAGATGCTTACTATGAGGCAATGCAAACCTCCACTCTGGCCGGCAAGCTCAAAGCGGGTAAGCTCTCGCTGATTCCAGGCCGGGCCGAGTTGGTGGTTGATAATCCTGATAAGCTGATTTCAGACCGCAGCAAGTCCGAATTACGTCTGGGGCAGTCATTGGCACCCTACTTCAGGGAGTTGGAAGATAGCCTGATTATTTTCTCGCCCTATTTTGTGCCAGGTCGTGAGGGAACTGATTTCCTAAAAGCACTGGCTGAGCGAGGCGTGCGTGTTCGTATCCTGACGAACTCTCTGGCGTCAACTGATGTGCCTGTTGTGCATGTAGGCTATGTTCGCTACCGCCGTGAATTGCTGCAGGCGGGTGTAGAGCTGTTTGAAATGGATCAGAAATATGATGCCAAGCGAAGAAGCTGGAACTATTTCACCGGCTCATCCAAAGCCAGCCTGCACGCCAAATCCTTTGTATTGGACAACAAGCGCGTTTTTGTAGGGTCTCTGAATCTGGATCCTCGTTCCTTGATTGAAAACTCAGAGGTCGGGGTCGTGATTGAATCCCCGGAAATTGCTCAGAACATGTCAGCCTGGTTTGAACGCGAGGTTAAGCGTATTGCGTTCCATGTGAGCCTGGAGGAGGGTGAGGATGGTGTCGAGCGTTTAATGTGGGAAAGCGAAGGTGAGGACGGTGTGGTGCGCTTTGATGTAGATCCTTATACCTGCGTTTGGCAGCGTATGGGGGTGGGTATTCTGCGCCTGCTGCCGATCGATTCTCAGCTGTAAAACCTCTGGAAAGTTAAATCGGCATTGCCAAAAAGAAAGGCCTGAGTGCATCATCACTCAGGCCTTTCTGGTTTTCGGAGGAATGATTAATCAGGCACTGATGGCTTGCCAAAGAGCCTGAATGCCGGACTTGTCTTGTTCACTCAGTTGATCCACGGCGAAAGCATCATCAAGGCTGGCTTGAACACCCTCGGCAAAAACAGTGTCACTCTCGGGTTCTTCTGCTGCCACCAGATTCAGGTGGCCAATCAAATAGCTGCAATAGAACAGCTCATCCGGGTTATCCAGGGCGGCCTGTTCACGTTCAAGCAGACGGCTTTCGGTCAGGTCGATAAGGCTTTCGCTCATGGGGTCTCCAGGTTTTTCAGTAGCAGGCCGTAGGTTTTGCCATCTGTTTCAGTCTGTTCTAGACGAACAATTAGATAATCGAGCTCTGGCGCAAACCAAATCAGGGTCTCGCGTTCGGCATTGGCACCACGATCACGCATAACGCGCACCGCGTTATAAGTACCAAAAGGTGTTTCTATGGTTTCTTCGCCAGTGACGGTGAAGCGGTACTCTTTCAATTTGCCGCCATCAGCAACCGCGTAGGTCATTTCGGTTTTGCCAGCCATAAGGTCCAGACGCATCTGCAGCTGGTAGCTGAGTTTGTCCTGAGTGGCTTCAGGAATGCTCATCTTCCAGGGCTGATCTTTCACAATCGTCGTGACGCGATTGTTTTCCCAGTCAAAGTCGATGCTGGCTTTACGGCTTTTGCCCAGAATCTTGCGATGATAACGGTAGCTGATCGGCTTGATATGTTCAGAGGGCAGGTAGGTAAAGCGGGTTTTTTCACTGATGCCAGCCATCAGGGCTGAGGCTTCAGAGGTGAAGCTCCAGTCGCCATTTTCAAGCGGCTTGAGTTCACGGATGGCTTCTCCGTTGAGGGAGACGCCCAGATCAAAGGCGGTGGTGTACACCGCCTTGAAGCTGTTCAGAGGTGTTTCGGTCTGTTTCGTGCCGGTATCGGCTTGAACTGGCTGAGCCAGTAGCCATCCGGACAGCAGGATCGAGACGCGCAGGCGCATCGTACTTCCCCTTTCAGGATGCGGTGTACTGGTGAACTTGGCTACCAGTAGGCTTGCCATCCAGTACAACGCCCTCAGCTGTAAGTTGCAGGCGATCGGCGCAGAACCACTCAACCGCCAATGGGTAGATCAGGTGTTCGAGTGCGTGCACACGCTGCTGCAGGCTGGCTGCGCTGTCATCAGCAAGCACTTGAGTGCGTGCCTGAAGTACCAAAGGGCCACCATCGAGCTCTTCAGTGACAAAGTGAACAGTGCAGCCGTGTTCTGTATCACCGGCATCCAGCGCGCGCTGGTGAGTGTGCAAACCTTTGTATTTAGGCAACAGAGACGGGTGGATGTTAAACAACCGGCCCTGATAGTGGCGCACAAATTCGGGTGTCAGAATACGCATAAAACCCGCCAGCACGACCAGGTCCGGTGAATAGCTGTCGATCAGCTCTACCATTGCCTGGTCAAAGGCTTCGCGTGATTCGTAGGCCTTGTGATCGAGCAGGCGGGCTTCAATACCCGCCTGTTCGGCTCGTTGCAGGCCGTAGGCATCCGGACGGTTGCTGATAACAGCCGCAATCTGGCCGTTAATACTGCCGTCCAGTGTCTGATCCAGAATTGCCTGCAGGTTGGAGCCGCTACCGGATATCAGTACTACAATCCGTTTTGGCGCCATCTCAGGCCTCCAGGCCGCGCAGCTCAACCTGTTCTTCGCCTTCAACGGCGGCTTCGATCTGACCGATCAGCCAGGCGTTCTCGCCTTCACCCTTCAGCAGAGCCAGGGCTTCTTCAGCCTTGTCAGCCGGAACGGCGATGACCATGCCTACACCACAGTTCAGGGTGCGGTACATTTCGCGGGTTTCTACGTTACCGCCTTCCTGCAGCCACTTGAATACTGGCGGCATTTCCCAGGAAGTAGTATCGATTACGGCTTTGGCTGATTCCGGCAGTACGCGCGGGATGTTTTCCAGCAGACCACCACCGGTGATGTGGGACAGAGCGTTTACCTGAGACTCGCGGATCAGTTTCAGCAACTGCTTAACGTAGATGCGGGTCGGCTCCAGCAGGGCTTCAGCCAGGGTTTTGTCGCCCATCGGCTGTTGCAGTTCTGCATTGGTTACTTCCAGGATCTTGCGGATCAGTGAGTAGCCGTTGGAGTGAGGTCCGGAGGAAGCCAGGCCGATCAGGGCGTCGCCTACCTGAACCTTGCTGCCGTCGATGATCTCTTCTTTCTCTACAACGCCAACACAGAAACCGGCAAGGTCGTAGTCGTCGCCTTCGTACATGCCCGGCATTTCAGCGGTTTCACCGCCCACCAGGGCTGCACCTGCCAGCTCACAGCCAGCGCCGATACCGGTCACGACGTCAGCCGCCATGTCCACGTTCAGGTGGCCAGTCGCGTAGTAGTCCAGGAACAGCAGCGGTTCAGCACCGGCTACTACCAGGTCGTTCACGCACATGGCGACCAGGTCGATACCGATGGTGTCGTGTTTGTTCAGGTCCATTGCCAGACGCAGCTTAGTGCCAACACCGTCGGTGCCAGAAACCAGAACAGGCTGCTTGTAACCAGCCGGCAGTTCACACAGGGCACCGAAGCCACCCAGTCCACCCATAACCTCTGGACGAGCTGTGCGCTTGGCGACGCCTTTGATACGTTCGACCAGGGCGTTACCTGCATCGATATCAACGCCGGCATCCTTGTAGCTGATGGAAGTTTTTTCAGAACCTGTAGACATGGGTGAGTCAACCTTGTAGAGCGGTGGATAGTCGAAAAAAATAATTGCGCTAGTTTATCAGGTTGAGTGCGCTCTGTGTTAGAGTTACGCGCTTCAATTGTCGGTCTGACAGCATCCGGTCCCTCGTTGGTCCCAAGTTGAGCTTAAAAGACGCAGTAGTGATTCAGAAACAACGCAGTAGTTCGGCCGCTCCCATGCAGCTACCTCTGGGCATTGGACTCAGAGACGACGCCCGTTTTGAGAACTTCGTTCGCGGTCGCAACGAATTGGTTTGTGACGCCCTCGAAAAGGCAACCAGTGGCGCCGGTGAACAATACCTATTCCTGTGGGGGCATACCGGCACCGGTTGTTCTCATTTGTTGCAGTCCTGTTGCCATGCATCGGACCCTGTACGTCGTCGTGCGGTGTACTTGCCATTGGTTGAGCTGAAGGAATACGGTCCTCGTATTCTGGAAGACTTTGATCAGCTGGACCTGGTCTGTATCGATAATCTTGAACAGATTGCCGGTGATGCAGCCTGGGAAGAAGCGTTGTTCCATCTTTACAACCGTATGCGTTCCAATGGACATGTGCTGATCATGGCGGCAGATAAGCCGCCGGCCAAACTGGGTATCAAGTTGGCTGATCTTGAGTCGCGTCTGAATTGGGGCATGGTGTTCCAGCTGCACCCCTTGGATGATGAGACCAAGGAGTTTGCACTCAAGGCGCGTGCCAAGGCGCGTGGTTTGAAGCTGAGTGATGAAGTAGTCCGTTATCTGATGCATCACGGTAGCCGTAACATGGCGCACCTGCTGGTGACATTGGATAAGCTGGATGTGGCTTCTCTCAGTGCGCAACGCCGAATTACGGTTCCCTTCGTTAAACAGGTAATGAACTGGTAACCCGTTCATTACCTGACCCGGCCAATACTGGCTTAAGACAGACTTCTGCATTAAGATTCGCGCCCTATGACTACTGATCAAAAAACAGACAATCAGCGTTTGCCGCGTGACTTTTACGCCCGCTCTGAGGAAGAGCAGCAACTCTTTATGACCGATACCTGGTGTGACAGCTGTCAGCAGCTGGGGCTGGGTATGCGAGATCCTGAAGAGTACGAGCTGTATGGCCTTATTTTTATAGAAGGTCGCTGCTGTAAATGTGGCGAGCCAGTGCTGACTGAGCTGACTGAGGATGACTTCGACGATGAGTGATACGGTCGATCAGCGCTTCGGTGGTACGGCGCGTTTGTATGGTCAGGATGGACTGGCTGTGTTTCAGCGCGCTCAGGTGGCAGTCATCGGGATCGGTGGCGTGGGCTCCTGGGTCGCTGAAGGACTGGTGCGTTCAGGTATTGGCGAGATCACGCTGATCGATCTGGACGATGTCTGTGTGACCAATACCAATCGTCAGATTCATGCCATGAGCAGCACTGTAGCAGCGTCAAAAGTCGCTGTCATGGCGGAACGCCTGCGTGATATCAATGCGGATTGTCTGGTGCACGAAATTGAAGCATTTGCGTCTCGGGAGAATCTTGATGAGATTCTGCATGACGGGCTCGATTATGTGGTTGATGCCATCGACAGCGTAAAGGACAAGGCCGCGATCATTGCCTGGTGCAAACGTCGTAAGGTGCCGGTTATCACGATTGGTGGTGCGGGTGGTCAGGTTGATCCGACCCGTATCCAGGTTGCAGACCTGACACGCACCCATACTGACCCACTGGCCGCTAAAGTGCGTTCTTTCCTGCGTCGTCACTTTAACTTCAGCAGCAGCGGCCGTCGTTTTGCGGTTGAGTGCGTGTTCTCGGATGAGCAACTGCGCTATCCGCAGCCCGATGGCAGTGTTTGCCAGCAAAAAAGTGCCATGGAAAATGGAACCCGACTGGATTGTGCCGGTGGCTTTGGTGCTTCCGTGGCCGTGACCGCCAGCTTTGGCTTTGTTGCGGTGTCCCGTGTACTGAAAAAGATGCAGGAGCGTGCTGCTCGCGAGCAGTCGCTCTGACAGGTTGACCCAGGCTGGGTCAGTCTTTTTTACCGAGGCTTCAGGTCTCGTTGATTCATGCTCCGGATTTACGCTCCGGACCGCAAGACAGGAAATATGTTATGTCCAGCACTGTTGTATGTGCACTGTACAAATTCGTCACCCTGGAAAACTTCGAGCAGCTGCGTCAGCCGTTGCTTGATGTGATGCTGGAGCAGGAGGTGCGCGGCACCCTGTTGCTGGCAAGTGAGGGTATCAACGGTACTATCGCCGGTTCCCGTGCCGGAATTGATGCGGTGCTCAATTGGCTCAAGTCCGATCCGCGTTTGGCGGAGCTGGATTACAAAGAGTCTTTTGATGAGAGCAATCCTTTCTACCGCACCAAGGTTAAGCTGAAGAAAGAGATCGTCACCATGGGGGTCGAAGGTATCGATCCCAAGCGTGTTGTGGGTACCTATGTAAAGCCGAAGGACTGGAATGCACTGATTTCCGATCCTGATGTAGTTCTGGTGGATACGCGCAACGACTATGAAGTTCAGATCGGCACTTTCAAGAATGCGCTGAATCCTGAGACCGAAACCTTCCGCGAATTTCCCGCTTATGTGAAGGAGCAGCTGGACCCTCAGCTGCACAAAAAAGTGGCGATGTTCTGCACCGGCGGTATCCGTTGCGAAAAATCAACTGCCTACCTGAAAGAGCAGGGCTTTGAAGAGGTCTACCACCTGGAAGGCGGTATTCTCAAGTATCTGGAAGAAGTGCCGGCTGAAGAGTCCATGTGGGAAGGCGAGTGCTTCGTGTTTGATAACCGCGTTTCCGTGAATCATCAGCTGGAAAAGGGTCAGTACAACCAGTGTCATGCCTGTCGTATGCCGATCACTGAAGAGGACAAGGCAAGTGATCAGTATGAGCAGGGCGTCAGCTGCCCGCATTGCCATGATCAGTTGACCGAACGTCAGCGTGAGCGTTTCCTGCAGCGTGAAAAGCAGACCCAGCTGGCCAAAGCGCGTGGCGAAACCCACATCGGTGCGGATGCCAACGACACCATCGAAAAGCGCCGTCAGGAAAAACTGGCAGAGCGTGAAGCTCAGCGTCAGCGTTCGGCGGGTTAATCCTTCCTTAATTCCTGAATTCTCGATAGCGTCTCAACGCACATAAAAAAGCCCCACTTCCTGGGAAGTGGGGCAAACAAAGTGCAAACAACTCAAAACGGCCAGAGTTGGAAGGGATGCGAGAGAGTTCGAGGAAGAGCAAAGCTATCTCTCTCGCGTCCTGCTGGACAGGACAGCCTAACTATCGTCCATATTGCTGCATTGCACAATGCGTCTTTTAGACGGATTTAGCCTAAAATTTCTATACTTTTGTGCAATGCGGAATAAGCGCGCAGGGCAATGGGCTGCGCCTGCGTGTACAGGATCAGAGCTCCAGGTTCATGCGACTGGAACGGAAAGGATGGGCCTCGTAAGTACCAATCACGCGTACTTCTTCCGCGAAGAAGTTCAATTCCTGCATGGCAAACTTCATCGCTTCTTCATGTGGATGTCCTTCCACATCCAGGTGGAAACTTGAAACCTGCATGGTCTCGGACGCCATATAGCTCTCCAGCTTGATCATGTTCACGCCGTTGGTCGCAAAACCGCCCAGTGCCTTGTACAGGGCAGCAGGCATGTTACGCACACGGAACATCAACGAGGTCATGTAGCGCACGTTAGGCTCCAGATGCGGGATTTTCTGATCCTTGGACAGAATGATGAAGCGAGTGGTGTTACCGGTTTTATCCTGAAAATTCTCTTTCAGAATCTCCAGTCCATACAGTTCGGCCGCGAGGCTGGAGGCAATAGCACCGTGACCAGGTTGCTGGCTTTCGGCCAATTCTGCGGCCGAGCCTGCCGTATCCAGCGCTGCAATAGGCTCAATCCCCAGGGTACGCAGATTCTCGGCACACTGAGCAAGCGCCTGGGGGTGTGAAGAAACAGTCTTAATGTCTTCCAGCTTGGTGCCCGGCAGGGCCAGCAGGCAGTGGTTTACCGGCTCAAAGTGCTCGCCGATTACATGCAGACGGGTCTTGGGCATCAGGCGGTAGATCTCTTCTACACGACCGGCTGTTGAGTTTTCCAGCGGGATCATGGCCAGGTGAGCGTCACCGCGCTCTACCATAAACATCGCTTCGACAAAGGACTCGCAGGCTTTGGGTGTCAGTTCCGGGTGGACGCGACGGCAGGCCAGGTGAGAGTAAGCGCCCTGATGGCCTTGATAGGCGATGATGGTGTTCTGGGTCATGGTGTCCATACATTGGCTGAAAAAACGGAGCGGACATTATGTCACAGCCAGCGAGCAGCTGAAAAAAATATCCAACTTTGCTAGGGTTGCTCGCCGTTGGAGGAAAAGCTATGACCCCTGAACGTGAACAAAAGCTCCTGTCGGTGTTGCAGCGACGTCAGCCGGACCTGACGTTGATTGCCGAGCAGGTCCATAAACCCCGTAATATTTCTGCTTTGATTCGAAACTGTGATGCGGCCGGTGTGGCTGAGGTGCAGGTAGTCAAACCCGATGAAGGCTATCGCAATTATCGGGGTACTGCGTTGGGCTCGGATCGCTGGGTAGACGTGGCGCTTCACGAAACGCTGGATTCAGCTATCGATAAGGTGCGTGCTCAGGGCATGAAAGTGTATGCGGCGCACCTTTCGGAAGAAGCGATCTCTTACCGTGATGTGGATATGACGGTGCCTTGTGCCATCATCATGGGGGCCGAAAAAGAGGGAATAAGTGCTCGGGCGGCTGAACTGGCCGATGCTCACATTATTATTCCCATGCAGGGAGTGGTCAGCTCTCTGAACGTTTCAACGGCGGCGGGAATAATTCTGGCTGAAGCTATTGACCAGCGCCTGCGTGCCGGCCTCTACGATCAGTCTCGTATGCCCACAGAATGGATCTCACGTAAAATGTTCGAGGCGCGCTATCCCAAAGTTGCGGAGTTCTGCCGCCGTCGTCGGTTGGCATATCCAGACTATGATGAGCGCGGTGAAATGCTGTCTCCTGCAAAGTGGAACGAGCAGGTAACGGCGGGAACAGCGCCAGTGCTTGAGCAGGCCTAAAAGGTATTCATATTGCGAATCTTCTTCCCCGGAGCAGTCAAGCTGCCACTTTCGCTGGCGGTTACGCTGTACTCACTGTTGGTTTTGCTGCTGGCCTGGGGCGGGGGAACGCTTTCTCGTGATTGGGCGCTGACCTCTCTGCATGCTCAGGGTTCGGATCGCCTGCTTTCCAGTATTAGTCAAATGCGTTTGGTTCTGGGGCAGTATAACTACCTGCCATTTCTGATTGCACAAAACACTGATGTGCATCGTTTGCTTCAGCCCGAGGCGCAGAACCAGGCCACGGTTAACCGTGTGTTGGAGCAGGTTAACCTGGTTGCTGGCTCAACCGCGCTCTTTGTGCTGGATCGAGAGGGACGACCGCTGGCGTACAGTAACTGGCGTGAGCCCAGCGCTCATCCTCGACGGCCCGAACTTAATGCGGGCTACTTTGCTCAGGCACTGGCCGGTGAGCAAGGTATGGAGTTGCGCTACGATGCCGAAACAGGCTTTGCCAGTCTTTACATGTCGGCTCCCATCTATACCGACAGTTTGGCAGGGGTGGCTGTTATGCGCCTGGATATGCCTCAGTTGCGCAAGCAGCTTTCTATCGACTATCCGTTGGTAGTGCAGTCTCAACAAGATGAGTTGATCTTTGGCACGGTATCGGAATGGCCGCTGGAGTCGCAGGCTCCTCTGCAGCTTAGAGATGGTCGAGAGTTGCAGTTGGTCTCTATGGCACAGCAACCTTGGTTAATTCAGCAGGTAGAGCTGGATGATCTGGGCTGGAAAGTGGCTGTATTAACCGATATGCGGCCTGCGCTGACCCAGTCGCGCACTCTGGTAGGTGCAATTTTCGCGGTTGGCGTGGCGTTTGCGCTCCTGCTGCTTTATCTACGAGAAACACGCCATAAAAAACGGCTGTTGCAGGAACAAATGCGTGAGCGTGCCCGCAGTGAGGCTCAGCAAAGAGACATCATCAACACGGCGCAAGTAGGGTTGATTCACATCGACCTTAAAGGCCGTATTGAGCTGATCAATCCAATGGGTATGCAGATTTTCGGCGTATCTGTAGAGCTGGTCAGGCATCGCCCAGTGCTCGAGTTTCTTGAAAAGGGCTTTGATGCCAAGCCACTGAAAGCGGCTCTTGCTGCGCTTGGGACCGACCGTTTTCAGCCATTGACTGGCCTGGAAGTGGTGGGCCAGCGCGCCGATGGCAGTGCGTTTCCGATGATGATTTCCATTCGTCAGATGGCACAGCACCCTGAGCTCGGCTATCTGGTAACGATCATTGATATCAGTCGCCGTAAGCGTCTGGAGCAGGCCTTGCGTGAGGCGAATGAGTCTCTGGAACAGAAGGTTGTTGACCGAACTCGAGCGCTTGAAGAGGCTCAGGCTGAACTTGTGCAGGCGGGTAAGCTCGCGGCGCTGGGGCGTATGTCGGCTTCGGTGGTACATGAATTGAACCAGCCTATGACCGCAATGCGCACTTACATGGCAATCGCTGAGCGTTTGCTGGAGCAGCCAGAGGCACTGACGCGTAATCTCAAGCAGCAAGAACAGTTACTGGACCGAATGGCTCTGATCACGGGGCAGCTTAAAACCTTTGCCTACCGTAAACCTGAACGTATAGAACCGGTCAGCCTGCATCAGGTCATGACGCAGGTATTACAGATGTTTCGTGGCCGTTTCGAAGAGCTGCAGCTGGCCCTTAACTATGAGGCGTTGGGCCCCGATATCAAAGTGGCTGGTGATAATGCTCGTTACGAACAGGTGATGATCAATCTGATCAAGAACGCCTGTGATGCCATGAGCACTCAGGCGGGGCCGCATCATTTGTGTATTCGAGTAGTGGATACCAGTGAGCAATTGCTGGTGCTGGATGTATCGGATAATGGACCGGGTATAGTGCCCGAGGCGCGTGCTCAGCTATTTGAGCCCTTCTTTACCACTAAGGAAGTGGGGCAGGGACTGGGTCTGGGGCTGGCAATTGTCAGTAGCATACTACGTGATCTGGGCGGTGCAATTAGTGTGGTTGAGAGCGAAAAGGGGGCATGCTTCAGGGTATCCATGCCCCTGTACCGGGAAACTGCATGTCAGGAACATGATGAGGCGAGTGCATGAACATTCAAGGGCATGTGATATTGGTCGATGATGAGGCCATGGTCCGTGAAGCGACCAGTCAGTGGCTTGAGTTGTCCGGGTTCAGGGTTGAAGCTTTCAGCTCTGCAGAGGCTGTGCTGCCCTTGCTCGATGATCAGTGCGATGCGGTTGTGTTGACCGATGTACGTATGCCGGGCATGGATGGGCTTGAGTTGATGCGAGAAGCCACCAGGCGCGTGCCGGATCTGCCGGTGATCCTGTTGACAGCGCATGGTGATGTAGACATGGCCACCGAGGCCATGCGTGCGGGCGCCTATGATTTCATTGAAAAGCCCTATGTCCCTGACCGATTGGTTGAGCGTGTCCTGCGGGCCTGTGAAAAGCGTCGACTCACATTGGAGAACCTGCGCCTGCAGAAGAACCTGAATACTCGCTCTGATATTGATGCCCGTCTGATCGGTATCTCTCCGGCCATCCAGCGTCTCAGAAATGAGATTCTGGCGCTATCGGAACTGGATACCAACGTAATTATTTATGGTGAGACAGGTACGGGTAAGGAATTAGTGGCCCAGTGCCTGCACGAATACAGCAACCGTAAGAAACGCCATTTTGTCCCGATCAACTGCGGCGCCATTCCGGAAAACCTGATTGAAAGCGAACTCTTTGGTCACGAGGCCGGAGCTTTCACTCATGCAGCCAAGCGTCGCATCGGCAAGTTCGAGTATGCCAGTGGCGGTACCCTGTTTCTCGATGAAATCGAGAGCATGCCGCTTAACTTGCAGATCAAAGTACTACGCGCCTTGCAGGAACATCAGATCGAACGCTTGGGGGCCAATGCGCCGATTGCAGTTGATCTGCGTGTGATTGCGGCTGCCAAGGTGGATCTGCGCGATGACCCGGGCTTTCGAGAAGATCTGTTCTACCGTTTGAGCATGTCTGAGCTGCATATCCCGCCGTTACGTGAGCGTCTGGAGGATGTGCCTCTGCTGTTTGCCCACTATGTGCACAAGGGTGCGCTTGATCATGATCGCGAGCCGCGTGAACTGTCTGATCATGAGATGCAGGCACTTCAGGCCTATGCCTGGCCGGGGAATGTTCGAGAGCTTAAAAACATAGCGATTCGCTATGCCATAGACACGCGTATTAGCCTGGTTGATCTCTTGGCGCGGCAGCAGCCTCAGGTGTTTAAGCCGGTGATGGGGGGAGCCAGTCTACCATTGGCAGTATTGGTTGCTGACTATGAATCGCGTCTGATTCGAGAGGCGCTGGAAAAGCACAAAGGGAATATCAAAGCGGTTATGGAAGTGCTGGACCTGCCTCGGCGAACATTGAATCAAAAAATGCTGCGCTATGGCCTCAATCGGTGTGATTTTACGGACGAATAGGCCATTTTTTGCTTACTCCACCAGAGGTTAATCGGCTAAAAGTGGCCTATCCTGATTATTGAGGGAAATAAAATCATTTAAATTCAATAGGTTGTGAGTTTCCTGAAGTTGGCCCGTTTTCTGCTATACATGTTGATGTCATTACAACAACGAAAACGACACTTAAGGAAATCACTATGAACCATGGCAAACGCACCCTGATCAAGGCGCTGGGTCTCTCTCTCACCGTTGGCGCACTGGCGGGTACCGCTACCCTGGCGCAGGCTGCAGATACACGCTCCTACATTCTGGCAACCGCTTCAACGGGTGGTACCTACTACCCGGTAGGTGTGGCACTGGCAACACTGACTAAAGTGAAGCTGGAACCGACTCAGGGCATATCCATGTCCGCCATTAACTCTGCAGGCTCCGGTGAAAACATCAAGCTGCTGCGTGAAAACGAAGCACAGTTCGCAATCCTTCAGGGCCTTTACGGCGCCTGGGCGTGGAGCGGTGAAGGTGCCATGGCGTCTTCCGGTAAGCAGCAAGGCCTGCGTTCTGTCAGCATGCTGTGGCAGAACGTTGAGCACTTCGTCGTGCGCAGCAAATATGCTCAGACCGGCACTATCACGGATCTGAAGTCCCTTGAGGGTCAGAAGTTCTCTATTGGTAAGAAGAACTCCGGTACCGAAGGTTCTGGTCGTACCATCCTGGGTAACCTGGGTATCAATGTCGATGGTTTCAGCCTGGCGCACATGGGCTATGGTCCGTCCGCTGATGCGCTGCAGAATGGCACCATTGATGGCATGAACATTCCGGCAGGCGTTCCTGCATCTGCCATTACACGTGCCTATGCCGCCATGGGTGATGACATTCGTGTGCTGGACTTCACTGACGAGCAGATGGCTGAAGCCAACGGCAACTACAAGCTGTGGACCCGTTACGTGATTCCGGCCAACACCTATCCGGGTCAGACGCAGGATATCAACACCATGGCTCAGCCTAACTTCCTGGCTGTGCGTGATGATATCAGCGAAGAAGATGTCTACATGCTGACCAAAACCATCTACGAAAACCTGCCGTTCCTGAACAGTATTCACAAAGCAACCAAAGCGATGGCTATCGAAAAAGCGATTGCCGGTCTGCCGGTTCCGCTGCACCCGGGTGCTGCGCGTTACTACAAAGAAGTGGGTATCAGCATTCCTGATCATTTGATCGCTGAATAAGCCTGTTTCCAAGGATCGGCCATTTTTGGCCGATCCCTTCCATGAATGCTGCAATCAGGAACGAAGTGATGTCTGCTTCCCCTCATACCGACGCACAAACAGCCGAACAGCTTAAAGCCATGGAGCTTACCCAGCGTGATGAGCAGAGTGCCACCGGGCGCTTTGTCTACTGGGTGGGCGTATTGTTTGCGCTGGCACATATCTATTTCAACACCCTGGGAACCTTGTCAGAACTCTGGGTGTCCGCAATCCACTTCTCCGGCTTCGCGCTGATGTGTGCGCTTATGGTGCCGCTGTCCAAGTCACGGGCCAATGCTGGTTGGGTAGTGGGCCTGGACCTGCTGATTGGTGCCATTGCGGTGGTTACTACGGGCTACCTGATCCTGTTTGAAGATGCGCTGTACGAGCGTGGTGTTCACTTTGTCACCAGCGACTGGATTGTTGCGGTGGTGGCTATTCTTGTCGCCCTGGAAATGACCCGCCGAACCACAGGCTGGTTTATTCCGAGTCTGATTGTGTTTGCCCTGACCTACGTGTTCTGGTGGGGGCAGTATGTGGAAGGCATGTTCAACTTTCCGGGCTTGAGTCTGGAAACGGTGCTATACCGTAGCTATTTCTCGTCTGAGGGGATGTTCGGCTCTATTGCCCGTATCTCCTGGACTTACGTATTCATGTTTATTCTGTTCGGCGCCTTCCTGGTCAAATCCGGTGCCGGGGATTTTATTATTGAGCTGTCACGTTGTGCAGCGGGTCGCATGATTGGCGGACCGGGCTTCGTGGCGGTATTGGGCTCAGGCTTGATGGGGTCTGTGTCTGGCTCCTCTGTGGCGAATACAGTATCTACTGGTGTCATCACCATCCCGCTCATGCAAAAAGCGGGTTTCCCGGCACGTTTTGCCGCAGGTGTAGAAGCGGCGGCTTCTACCGGTGGTCAGTTGATGCCACCGGTAATGGGGGCAGGTGCCTTCATCATGGCGTCTTACACCCAGATTCCCTACGTTGAAATTATTGCGATTGCTGCACTGCCTGCTTTGCTGTACTTCCTGTCGGTCGGTTTCTATGTGCGTGTTGAAGCGCGTCGCAGCCACGCCCACGCCGTCGAAATGGATGTGCGTCCGGTTAAGGATGTGTTGAAAGAAGGCTGGCACTGCCTGCTGCCGCTGTTCGTGCTGGTTGGCTTGTTGATCTATGGCTTCACGCCAACTTATGCCGCGGGTATCTCAATTATCTCGGTCGTGTTGGCGTCCTGGATTTCGCCGAAAAAAATGGGCCTTCGCGATATTCTGGATGCGTTGGCGCAAGGCTCCAAAAACATGGCGACGACCGCCATGCTGCTGGTAGCCGTTGGCCTGGTAGTCAACGTGGTTGCCATGACGGGAATTGGTAATACCTTCTCACTGATGGTGACTGATTGGGCGGGTGGCAGCCTGTTCATTACGTTGGTTCTGGTTGCTCTGGCTTCCCTGGTGCTGGGCATGGGCCTGCCGGTAACGGCAGCCTATATCGTACTGGCTACCTTGTCTGCGCCGGCACTTTACAGTCTGATGGCTGAGCGTGAACTGATCGAACTGATTGTGAACGGTAATCTGCCGGAAACGGCGCGCGCCATCTTCATGCTGGTTGATCCGAACAGTCTTACAGCGTTGGCTGCACCCATGAGCGAAGCTCAGGCGATCGCTTTGGTGGATCAGATTCCGTCTGACTTCAAGGGACAGTTGCTGGATCAGGCCGTTGATGCTGAAAAGCTGGGCATGATTCTGCTGGCAGCACACATGATCATTTTCTGGTTGTCGCAAGACTCCAACGTGACGCCGCCGGTGTGTCTGACGGCCTTTGCTGCAGCCGCTATTGCCCGCACACCACCAATGATGACCGGCTTCACCGCCTGGAAGATCGCCAAGGGTCTCTACATCGTGCCGCTGCTGTTCGCCTATACCGGTTTTATCGGCGGCAGCATCGATGAGGTTCTGACGATTTTCGTGTTCGGTATTCTGGGTTTATATGCGTTTGTTGGCTTTATGGAAGGCTATCTGGAAGGGCCGCTGAACATTGTTCTTCGATTGGTGAGTGGTGTTTGTGCTGTCGGCATGCTTTGGCCGCATGGACAGCTGTTATTTGATATCGCAGCAGCAGGCCTGTTTATCGCTCTGTTTGTCTATAGCCGTCGTCTGGCACCTGCTCAAGAGGCTCAAGCGTAAGTACATGGATAAGATATTTGATTTCATCGTGATCGGGGGCGGCATTCTGGGTCTGTCCACCGCCCGTCAATTACAGCAGCGTTATCCGGGTCAATCAGTGCTGGTGCTGGAAAAGGAAAGCAGCCCTGCACAGCACCAGACGGGTCATAACTCCGGCGTGATTCACGCCGGGGTGTACTACAAACCGGGCAGTTTGAAGGCCAAGTTCTGCAAAGAGGGCAATATTGCGACCAAGGCATTTTGCAATGAGCATGACATTCCCTTTGATGAATGCGGCAAGCTGCTGGTCGCGACCAATGACGTAGAGTTGGAGCGCATGCAGAGCCTGATCGGCCGCTGTGCAGAAAATGAGCTTTACATTGAAGTGTTGGATGCGGACCAACTTAAGGAACGTGAACCGAACATTACAGGCGTTGGCGGTATCTTTGTTCCGTCTACCGGTATTGTCAGCTATACGCGCATCTGTGAAAAAATGGCCGAACTGGTTGTTGCGGATGGCGGGGAAGTTCGGTTCAACACAGAGGTCTTCGAGATCAAGGAAGGGCTTGAACAGGTTGTAGTAACCACTGAAGAGTCCTGCGTACAGGGTAAATTCCTGGTTGCCTGTGCCGGCCTCATGTCAGATCGCATCGTACGCATGCTGGGGCAGGAGCCTGACTTCAAGATCATCCCGTTCCGAGGTGAGTATTTCCTGTTGCCACCGGAACATAACCGAATTGTGAATCACCTGATCTATCCGATTCCAGATCCGGATTTGCCGTTTTTGGGGGTACACTTGACCCGTATGATTGATGGCACGGTGACTGTTGGCCCTAATGCTGTACTCGCGTTCAAGCGAGAGGGCTATCGCAAAACGGATTTCAGCTTGAAGGATATGGCAGAAATGCTGACCTATTCTGGCTTGTTGAAGATGCTGGCGCGAAACCTCAAGCCTGGCTTGATGGAAATGAAGAACAGTATTTTCCGTCGCGGCTATCTGGAGCAGGTGCGCAAGTATTGTCCTCAGCTGACCCTCGATGATCTGCAGGCCTATCCTGCTGGTGTGCGGGCTCAGGCGGTTGCCAAAGATGGTTCCCTGGTTGATGACTTCCTGTTCGTTAATACCAAGCGTGCATTGGTGGTTTGTAACGCGCCTTCACCGGCGGCAACTTCAGCCATTCCGATCGGAAAGTACATTCTCGAAAAGGTTGAACAGCAACTGGGCGTTTAGGGTTTAGCTGTGCATCCTCGGCCGATGGCTTCAGTCGAGGATGCCAGTTCTTGCAAGTATTCATGGAGGTGATGCCTGGTTGTTAGGTGTTAATTTAAGGTTGGACGCACACAAAATGTACTGTTACTGGCTGGCGACAAAGTTGTTTGCTTGAGTCTAGGTAAGTAATTCTGTAGCGTGTGGAGCTATAACTAGTTCCTGTGGAGTTCAGCCATTGTTCTTCTCCGCATTCTGCACGCGTGGGCACCAAAAAGTATCACGGGCTATACGCTTGTTGCTGGCGGTCTTTTTGATGAGCTTGCCCGGTTTCGTGTCAGCCGACAGCTGGTCTGAAAATGGACCGGAATTCACCCAGGTATTTCATCAATCTGACCTGCCCATGCTCTTGATTGATCCAGAAAGCGGGAGCATCAAAGAGGCCAATTTGGCGGCTGCCAGTTTCTATGGTTACAGCCGTGCTGAGCTGGAAGCCATGAGCATTCAGCAGATCAACACCTTTACACCGGCTCAGGTGAAAGCCGAACGTGCCTTAGCGGCCTCAGAAGGACGCAATTTCTTTATTTTCCGTCATAGACTGGCGAACGGCGACATTCGAACCGTGGGTGTTCATTCTCGCCCCTATCAATTCGATGGTCGCACCTACCTGTACTCCATCATCAATGACGTGACACCTGGCCGTTTCCAGGATGCTGAGCTTTGGCACTATCAAAAGCTGTTGGAAGAGACTGTAGATGCGCAGGTTGGTCAGATCGAAAGAACCCGTCAACAACAGCTTTTCATTCTGGGATTCGGGTTGCTGATTCAGGCTGCCGTGATTGCATACCTGATTAGCAGTATCCGAAAGCGGCGCGAGCTTGAACACAAGGCGCTTGTCGCAAATCAGGCCTTACAGGACAACCGTCGCCAGCTGGAGGATGCTCAGCGAATAGCCAGCATGGGTAACTGGACGCTGAACATGGAGCAGGAAACCATGGAATGCTCCAGCGAGATGCTGAAGATTCTTGAACTGGACAGCTCGGATGCACACTATGTCTTTAAACAGGCTTTCCTGAGGGTTCATCCCGAAGACATTGAGCGTGTCAGGGGTAAGGTTGAGCAGGCGCTTAGAAACAAGTCCGGATACGAAATTCAAAACCGGTTGTTGCTGCCAGATGGAAACGTCAAACATATTCAGGTGATTTCTGAGTTTCGGGAAACGGCTTCTGGAGCGGTATTGCTGGGAACGGTTCAGGACATCACGCGCCAGAACGTGGTCAAGCAGGCACTTACTGCGTTGGCAACTGATTATGCTCCGTTGTCTGGTGATGCGTTTTATCTGGCAGTCTGTCAGCATCTGGTTGAAGCCTTGGGGTTGGACTACGTCTTTGTAGGACGTTTACTGCCCGATCATGAAACAGTTGAAGTCATCACCGGGTGCACGCCTACCGGACGTATGTCACCGCTGCATTACACCCTGGAGGGTACACCCTGTAAGAATGCACTGACGGTGGATCATGAAGTGCATATCAGTGGAATTCAGGAAGCATATCCAGAGGATACGCCTCTGCAGGATATGGGTGTCGATTCCTACATTGGTAGCGCCTTGCTGGATAAACAACGTCAGCCACTAGGGGTACTTGTCGGCTTAGGTTGTAAACCGCTGAAACAAGATGCGTTGGCACAGGAACTGTTAAAGGTCTTCGTTGATCGCATCAGTGCTGAAATGCAGCGCAGCATGGCTGAAAGTCTGGCTGAACGCATGAATGCCTATCGTGAGATAGTGCTGCGTTTCTCTGATCGATTTATCAATCTGAGTTTGTCTGAAGTGGATCGGGCGGTGCAGCAGGCCTTGCATGAAATTGGTGAATTTCTGGACGCTGACAGCTGTTACCTGTTTTCGTATGACTTCGAGCATGACCGCCTGTTCATGACTCATGAGTGGTGCAGTACAAGTGTGGCGCACTGGAAGCATCGGCTGCAAGACCTGAAAATATCCAGCATGCCAAGCTGGCAGCAGCGACATATAAACGGTGAGACTGTTTTCGTACCGGATGTTGATCAGTTGGGTGAAGCCTTTGTGGCGGATATCGTGAAAGAGCGTGGTATCAAATGCTTCGTGGATCACCCGTTGATGGATGGTGATAAATGTATAGGTTTTGTCGGGGTGGCATCCTGTAGTGAAACCATGCACTTCAGTCAGCAAACCGTAGAGCTTCTGGAGCTGTTGGCTGGGCTTCTTACCAATATACGTAAACGCCGAGAAGCAGAAGGGCAACTGCGTCTGTCTGCCAATGTGTTCGATAATGCGGACGAGAGCATTATGATCACGGATGAAGAAGGCAAAATCATTCGGGTCAATGAAGCCTTTAGCCGTACGACAGGGTATAGCGTCGATGAAGCTATAGGGATGGACCCCATCTTCATGAATGTGCATTACGACGATCCAAGCTTCGTGAAGCTGGTATGGCAGCGTTTGCGTACTTACGGTGCCTGGAAAGGTGAGGTCTGGAATCGCCACCGGGAAGGTGAAAAGTACGCTGTGCTACAGAAGATAAATGCCTTCTATGATGACAATGGCAAGCTGCAGGGCTACGTTGCATTGATGTCAGATATCACCACGCTCAAGCATCAACAACATCAGCTGGAGCGGATTGCGCACTTTGATGCTTTGACCGGTTTGCCCAACCGAACACTGCTGGCTGATCGTATGCATCAAGGCATTGCATATGCCAATCGTAACCAGACGCAGATAGCGATCCTGTTTATCGACTTGGATGGATTTAAGGCGGTGAACGACACCCATTCACATGCGGTGGGTGACGAACTGTTGGTTCAGGTTGCACATCGTATGAAAGTTGCGATGCGTGACGAAGATACCCTGGCTCGCATTGGTGGGGACGAATTCGTTGCGGTGCTGATGGATCTTAATCATAGCGAAGACAGTCTGCCCGTTATTCGACGTTTACTGGATTCGGTTGCAGAGCCGATTCAAGTGAAAGATCTGGAGTTCAAGATTTCAGCCAGCGTAGGTGTGGCCTTTTATCCTCAGCGGGAAAATCTGGATGCGGACCAGTTGATACGTCAGGCCGACCAAGCCATGTACCAGGCGAAACAGGCGGGCAAAAATCGCTACCAACTGTTTGATGTTGAACGCGATCTTGCTCTGCGTTCTCAACATGACAATCTTGAACGCTTCCGTGCCGCATTAGAGCATTCCGAATTGGTATTGCACTACCAGCCCAAAGTGAATATGCGTACTGGCCAGGTTATTGGTTCTGAAGCTTTGATCCGCTGGCAGCACCCTGAGCGCGGTTTACTGCCACCGGCCAGTTTCCTGCCTGCCATTGAAAACCATCCGCTGTCGGTCGAAGTGGGTCAGTGGGTGCTGGAAACAGCGCTTGATCAAATTCTGGCTTGGCGTCAGCAAGGCGTGGAGTTGCCCGTAAGCGTTAATATCGATGCCATCCACTTGCAGCGGGCTGACTTTGTTGATTCGCTTCGTAAGGTGTTGGAACAGCGCCCGGCGATCCGCGCAGGTGATCTGGAGTTGGAAATTCTGGAAACGACAGCGCTTGAGGATGTGGAGCATGTTTCGGCCATCATCGATGAGTGTAGTCAGCTTGGTGTTGGTTTTGCGCTGGATGACTTTGGCACCGGCTATTCATCTTTGACCTATCTGAAACGCTTACCGGCGCAGTTGCTGAAAATCGACCGCAGCTTCGTTCGCGATATGCTGGTGGATGCGGATGACCTCGCCATACTCAAAGGTGTGATACAACTGGCGGGCGCGTTCAGACGCCAGGTGATTGCTGAAGGGGTGGAAACAGAGCAGCACTTCCGCGAACTGTTGGCTTTGGGCTGTGATCTGGGGCAGGGGTATGCCATTGCGCGTCCCATGCCAGCGGAAGACATTCCCTGCTGGCATGAGCATTGGCGAAGAAGCTTTCAGGGTGTGCCTGATACGACCGAAGCTTGATCAGGCATTTACCTGGCGAACGGGGTGACCGCCTAAGTAACCCTCAATGTTTTCACGGGTCTGTTCGATAATACGGGTGCGTGCCTGAACACTGCCCCAGGCTGAGTGCGGGGTGATGATCAGGTTGGGAATACTGTTATCCAGCAAAACATTCCCATTGCGTGGCGGCTCCTCAGTGAGCACATCGGTAGCCGCACCGGCCAGTTGACCGCTAGAAAGGGCGGTCTTCAGGGCTTCTTCATTCACCACGCCACCACGGGCGGCATTGATCAGGAAGCTGCCTGGCTTCATGCGAGCAAGCGCTGCTTCATCAATCAAATCCTGTGTCTCTGGCGTCAGAGGGCAGTGCAGGCTTAGAACATCGACACGCTCAAGCAGCTCGTCAAAGGAAACTCGTCCGGCCGGAATTTCGCTGCTGCCCGGGCGGGCGGCAATCAACACATTCATACCGAAACAACCCGCCAGTCGAGCAACCTCCTGACCCAGAGCGCCATAGCCGACAATACCCAGCGTGCGGCCATTGAGCTCCAGAATCGGGAAATCCAGCAGGCAGAATTGGCTGGAGCGTCCCCAGTCACCGGCTTTAACGGCCCGGTCGTAATCGATCAGGTGGGTATGCAGGGCCAGAATCAGGCCAATGACATGCTGAGCAACAGAGTTGATTCCATAGCTCTGGGAATTGCTCACGACGATGCCGCGTGACTTGGCAGCGTCCAGATCAATGATATTGACCCCGGTAGCGACCACACAGATCAATTTGAGAGCTGCGGCGGACTGAATCAGAGTGGCATCAAGCGGAACCTTGTTGGTAATGACCAGCTCGAATCCTGCTATGCGTTCAGCAACGTCCTCAGGCGCAGTTTGCTGGTAACACACCAGCTCATCGACGCAGTCGGCAATAGGGCCAAGGTCAAGGTCATCCAGGCTTTGGGTATCAAGGAAAACGGCTTTCATGGTGTACAGAAACTCTTTCGATAAAAAATCAGGACGGGCGGCGGAATGACAGCATCTTGGCGGTCATATCCTGCACCACTTGGCCATGCTGATTAAACGTGCGGTTGCGCACGACAGCAATACCGCGATCCGGCTTTGACGTTGAAGGAATCACTTCCTGAACCTCCATCACTACATGCAATTCATCACCCGGACGGGTGGGAGTCGGCCAATTGATCTCGACACCCGCTCCGATTGATCCATTAGCAAGGGGGATACCACTGGTGATCATCAAGCGCATGGTCAGGGATGCAGTATGCCAGCCACTGGCAGCCAATCCTTTGAATAAACTCTTTTCCGCAGCCAGTTCATCTGTATGAAAGGGCTGAGGATCGAATTGACTGGCAAAGGTTTTGATTTCTTCAACGGTGACTGTCAAAGAGCCGGTGGTGAACTTCATACCGGGCTCAAGATCATCAAAGTACAGCGGGTCGGTGGTACGGATATCCATTCAGGTACCTCGTGAAAATGTTGGGGCGCAGATCTATTGAGTCGCCAGATAATTAATAAGGGTGATTCAGGCTAGTGGCGATTTGGCTAGATTCCAAGAGTTACACAGACTAGGATAAAAATACAGAAGCTAATGAACAGGATGTGCTATCGATTGATAGCTGAATTTATGTATTGCAATTTTACTCTTTATTTTTCCTTTTAGCCGAAGCAAGTTATTTTGGTGTTGTTGTTTTATACTTATAAGAAATTTTTTATTCTCGAAAAATAATAAAAATAGTCAAAACATATTATAATAAATCCATTCATCAAGAATCTTTAAAAAAATAATTCGTTTATTTATTATATGCTCATAGCTCACGGAAGATTAGATTTTTATGCGGCTCTAAGTGCCCCCTGGTTATCTCAGTTATTTTGTTAAGCGAACATAGGATAAATAGAGCCCGATGATAAGGCCTGGGGGCAATAGAGCGAAGGTCCACGTTTCAGGAGCAATGCGGAAACGGAAGTAGGCTTCCACTACCGAGACCGATAATCTTTATTAGAAAGGGCATGATTTGGCATTTTCAGGCCTTACTTGCGCAGCTTTTTTGTGCTTTAGGAATATGGCCAGGAAATTCCACGATTAGGGGTGATTTGACTCCCTTTTCACTTGGCACCCCCAGTGGTCGTAATTGTACTGCGAGAATGCTTGTTCTGGTTCGAATCGAATAACAACTTACGACACAATAAATCGGTTAAATCATTCACTTATGGGCTTCTGCTATCGCTTGTTTGAGGCGCATCAACCCTTTTTAAAACACTTGTATACTTGTTGGCTAAAGTAGGCTAAAAGAGACCGATTGTATGCGTCTCGCTACTCTTCATCCCCAGCTGCTTGATAGCGTGCGCCCAAACTTACATTACTGCATGCTCCAGTAAGGAATCTCTTTGACCATGACAACTGCCGATACTCGCAACACCAATAGTTACGTTGTTCTCTCTGAAGCCAACCCCGTCCTTAATGGTGGGCGAAGAGAGGTTGTGTTTATTGATGCATCGGTGGCTGACTACCAGACCCTTGTGGACGGTGTTCGTGCTGGCATTGAAGTGGTGCTGCTGGACCCTAGTGGGGACGAACTGGGGCAGATGGCAGCGTGGGCGGAGTCACACAGTGACTTTGACGCAATTCATGTCATCAGCCATGGTGCAGAAGGAAAGCTATATCTGGGTTCCACCACTATTGATGAAGGTGTTCTGGTTGATCGCAAAACGGATTTTGCAGCTGTGGGAACAGCTCTTAACGCTGATGGAGATTTGCTGATTTATGGTTGCTCCGTGGCTGCGGGGGAGTCTGGTAAGACTTTTGTAGCAAGCCTCGCTGCAGCAACAAAAGCCGATGTAGTTGCATCAGATGATATAACTGGCTCAGATCTAATTCATGCAGACTGGCAACTTGAATTTCGAGCCGGGTCGATTGAAACAACATCAATGGCTTTCCATGCATTTAGTGGCACTTTGTCAGATGCAACATTCACCTTCGAGTCAAGTGACGGTACGGTAACCGGTCTCGGCACACAGACAGTCACTCAAGACATCGGCGGTGACTTACTGACAATCACCGCAACGAATCAGAATATTGTCGACTCGGCTGGTACATCAAATCGAGACATCACAGGCACCGCCACGCTTTCCACTGGTTATAACGTTGGTGGCGAGTCGTCAGTCACGTTTTCGATGTCAGGGAAAACCTTCGATTTACAATCGATAAATTTTTATAACGCGGATGGTGGAAACCCCTGCGTCATGCAACTCACCTCGTCGAAAGGAACATTTTCCTTTACTCTTGGTAATGGAGGTATTACGGAGGCAGCCAACGTAGGAGCGAGTGCAGATGCTACTAAATTCGAAGGGATTTCCAGCTTTACATTGACGCAAACCAGTGGAGGAGTGTCGTTCGGGAATACGCTTATGGCGGTTGACTTTGATGACATCGTGCTGACCAACATTACTACCCAATCCCCCAGCACGCCGGATCTCGATGTGGTTTCAGATAGCGGTGTCTCAACCACCGACGACATCACCAATGACACCACGCCTACCTTTACCATAGCAGGGGTTACGGATGGAGCCACGGTCACCTTGTTCAACGACGCCAACAGCGACGGCGTGGTTGATGGCGGTGAAACCCTTGCTAGCGGAATAGCCAGTGGTACGAGTATCCAGCTGACCAGCTCGGCACTCACTACGGGCATCTACAACATCAAGGCGATCCAGAACGTGGCCGGCACTGATAGTTCCGCATCTTCAGCATTATCAGTTACCATCGACACAACGGCGCCTGGTGCACCAGGTGTACCCGACCTTAACGCTTTGACGGACAGCGGCTGGTCCAACGGCGACGAAGTCACAAATTCCCTCGTGCCGAAGTTTCGTGTGTCACTCTCTGGAACCGATGCCGCGGAGGGCGATACTATCGAGTTGTTGCTAGGTGGCGCGTCGTTCTCGACCCCGGTCAAAGCAGTTTTGACCGGAACCAATATCAGCAACACCTATTTTGACTTCACGCTTCCAAGCGGTGCTCTTGGAGCCGATGGTTCCAAGGTCCTTACCGCCCAAATTACCGATGCGGCGGGTAACGTCGGGACTGCCGGCAGTTCACTGACGGTTACCCTCGATACCACAAATCCATCGATTTCGACGACCGGTGGATCGCTCGCCTATACCGAGAACGATGCAGCCAAGGTGATCGACTCGGGAGCTACCCTTACCGAAACCGGGTCAGCGGGACGCTCGGTGATGACAGTACAGATCACCGCCAACAACGAGGCGAGTGATACTCTTTCTCTGGCTACCGATACGAGTGTCGGAATCAATGTAGCCCCGACTACCACTACACTGCGCAACGGTACCACTGCCATCGGCACTGTGTCCGCGACCGAAGTCAGTAATGGTACGGTGATGACAATCACCTTCGCGGCATCGGCCACGGCTTCAGATATCCAGAGCGTTATCCAGGCGGTCCGCTATCACAACAGCTCGGACAATCCTGGTACGTCAGATCGTACGGTAACTTTTGAGCTGACCGACGGCGCAGGCAACGCGGCTAGCTCGGCGACGCGGACAATCACAGTTGCATCGGCCAATGACGTACCTACCGCCATCGCACTTTCCACCGGCAGCATCAGTACCTTCGACGCAGCCAACAAAGTTGTGGGCGCTCTCTCCGTAACCGACCTTGACGATACCACCTGGACCTACTCCATCCGGTCCATTACCGATCCAAACAGCCAGGCGGTATTAAACGACAACTCGGTCTTTAATCTCGCAGGTTCTGGCGCGGTAGCCACCAACGATCTGCGTGCTACCGACCCTTCTAGCCTCACTGCCGGCACCTATACCGTGACGGTTCGTGCCACCGATAGCAGTAGCGGCTATTACGACCAGCAACTCTCGATCACCGTCGACGATGCCCTTGTTGTCAACGCCACGGCTATCGACAGTAATACCGTCGACGGTTCCTATGCTAACGACGTCTCCGACGGCAGCGGCCTGGACCTGCAAGAAGCGCTTCACTACGCCAACAACGCCAGTGGCGCCATTACCGTCAAATTCGCCCCGACGCTTGCCGGGACCATCACCCTGCCGAGCACTCTGACAGTGCGTGATGGCATCAGCTTCCAGATGGACAGTGATACCGACAGTCGCTCGCTGACCCTCCAGGCCAACAACTTTACGCTGGGCGGTGCGTTGACCACCAACGTCGGCAGTGGCGACACACTCACCGTTAACTCCAACTTCACCGACAACGGCGCGGTTACCTCCTCACTGAGCAAAACCGGTGCTGGTACCCTGGTCCTCGGCGGCACTAACAGCACTGTCAGCACTGGCCTGAACGACATTAGCGCCACTGCCGGCACTCTGAGGATCAGCGCCGACAGCAATCTAGGCACGGGCACTGTGACACTCGACGGCGCCACGCTGATGCTGGCGAGCGTCGTTGGAACCGTCGACAACGCCTTCACTCTGGGTAGCTCGAATGGCACCATCAATGTATCGGGGGCAGCCACCACACTGTCGGGTAATATCACCGGCAACGGCTCCTTAATTAAAACTGGCGGCCAGTTGCTGACACTGAGCGGTACTAACGACTATTCCGGCGGCACCAGTATTTCTGGCGTGAATGGGCTTAGTGTTACCGACGGAAGCAATCTTGGCTCTGGCGCTGTTACCTTCGCAACCCTTGATACCGGCCTCACCATCACTGGTAGCGGCGTCACGTTGGGCAACAGTTTTGTTCTTTCTCAATCCGGCACACTGACCAACGGTAATGCAGTTACCCTCACTGGCTCTATCTCCGGCAGTGGCGACCTCAGCAAGGCCGGCGCCGGAGAGCTGACCCTGAGCGGTGACAGCAGCAGTTTCTCGGGCGCGATCAATCTCGACGCTGGCCGAATCACAGCCACCCATAACAATGCGTTGGGCAATGTGACCGGAGGCACCACCATAGCTAACGGAAGCACGCTGCGCCTGGGCGATGGGTTGACCATCGGCGAGAACGTCACGATCAGCGGTGTCGGTATCAACGCGGCCTTCGGCGCACTGATGATTAACGAAGGAACTTCGAGCACGAGTCTCACTGGCACAGTGACGCTGGCGGCCGACGCCTCGATTGGGACATTCAACACTGGCGACACCCTGACCATAAGCGGCGCCGTAAGTGGCGATGGCTATACCTTGTCTAAGGTGGGCAGTGGCACGCTGGCCTTGTCGGGCAATAACAACGGCTCAACTTTTGCCACCACGGTATCGGGCGGCACCTTGCAGATCGAGGGCAGCGGCAATCTAGGGAGCGGCAGCGTCACGCTTGCTGACGGCACCACGCTTGACATCACCGATGCCACCACCGTCCAAAACGCCATCGTGCTGTCGGGCAACTCAACGATCCAGAATGCTGACGCGGTCACCCTGTCGGGCGTGCTGTCTGGCAATAACAACCTGACTAAGACAGGGGCCGGTGCCCTGACACTGACTAATACCAACACTTACGCAGGCACCACAACGGTTTCTGCTGGCACCTTGCTGGTGAATGGAAGTCTGAACGGTAGTACAGGCATCACGATTTCGAGTGGAGCCACGCTCGGGGGCACCGGCAGCCTGTTCGCGACCAGTTCGACCAACACGCTAACCCTCGACAGTGGTGCCACGCTCGGCCCAGGCACGAGCCCGGGCACCCTGACCGTGAATGGTAACCTCGACGCGGCCGGCACGCTGAACATGGAGCTGGGCGGCACCACTGCCGGCACAGGATATGATCAACTTATTGTTAACGGTACGGTGGATCTTGCCGGCGCTACGCTGAATGCCAGCTTCGTAGATGGATTCGAAAGCACTCTGGCGGTTAACGATGTATTTACGCTGATTGAAAATGATGCGACTGATGCTGTCACAGGTTCTTTTGAAGGTCTTGCCGAAGGCGCAACGGTAATTATTGATGGCAAGTACTTCCAGATTAGCTATGCCGGTGGCGATGGTAATGATGTTGTGCTGACCGCGATTAAAGCGCCCAGCACTAAACCCCCTGTAGTCGTTGTTGATGATGGGGATGGTGTAACGTCTGAGGTCGAGAGCAGTGTGCCGTCGATCAATGGTACAGGAACAGGTGATGGCAACGGCGATGGTGTACCCGATACCGAGCAGTCGAACGTAACCTCAACCCCGTTCCGCGATACTGACAAGATCACGGACAACCCGGATGCTCCTGAGGTGTATGTCACGCTGGTGGCCGAGTCCAATTCGACAAACAGTGATAGCACAGGGCAAATCACGTCAATCGAGCAACTTGATCGACCAGACAGCATGAGACCTGACCTGCAGACCCCTCTGGGTATGATTGGCTTCACAGCCACTGCAAGTGCTGAAGGCGCTACCGAGGACTTCACACTCATTATTCACAGTGACCAGCTGATCAATGGCTACTGGAAACTGGACAGCAACAACAACTGGGTTAACCTGGCCAGTGCTGAATACGGTGGTCAGGTTCTGACTGAAAGCGGTGTTACCCGGTTGCTCTTCTCAATTACCGATGGTGGTGAATTCGACTCGGATCCCACAGCGGGAATCATTGGTGACCCGGGTGCGCCGGGCTACATGGAGATCATCACTGAACCCGATACAGGTTCTGATCCTGATTGTATTTATGATCCCTTTGCGCTGGATGCTGACGACGACGGTATCCCTGATGATATCGAGCTTGTGAAAGGCACCAATAGTCAGGTCAAGGACAATGATATTTTCAACAACAATACCCTGTTTGTGGAGCAGGTCTTCAGGGATGTGCTCGGTCGTGAAGGCGACAGCGCAGGTGTTGAATGGTGGTCGGAGACGCTCGACAACACCGCTGAGTACAGTCAGGGTGACGTGATTGAAGCCTTTGTTGAGAGCAGTGAGTTCCAGCAAGGTGCTGGCGCCGTTGCTCGTCTGTATCACGGGCTCCTGGATCGTTCTCCAGACTACTGCGGCTGGAACTACTGGCTCACCCAAGTCAACTCAGGTACCAGCATGCTGGATATCACCCGGTCTTTCCTGGTCTCGAGTGAATTCCTGGATGTCGCCCCGAGCGATGATACGGCATTCCTGACTAACCTCTATGAAGAAATTCTGGATCGTGTACCTGATGCCCCTGGCCTCGCGTATTGGGTGAATCAGATGAATCTGGGAATGGAAAAGGCTGACGTTATAACGGGCTTCCTGACGTCGTCCGAGTTGAAAGCGAACACAAGCGGCAGTGTTGCCATCGACCTGTTCTATTTGGGGCTGCTGGACCAGGACGTCGACGCATCTGGAGCCAGTAATTGGGCGTCAGAGTGGGAAGACTATACGTCCCTTGCTGATTTCTTTGATACGGCGATCGGTGATACGACGGACTACCATGATCGCTTCCTCCCAGAGATTGCCGCTGAAGTGACTATGGTGGGTGTGGCTGAAAGTGCTGTAATCTAACCGACAGATCGATAGGGCGGACTTTCATAGTCCGCCCTTTACCAACCGATAACTTATCCCGCTATCCTACGCACCATTCACGTCATTTAATAAATTACCCGTTTAAATCCACTTACACCTTGCCAATGTGTAATACAGCAGTGGCACCACGATGATGGTCAGCAGGGTCGACATCGCGAGCCCAAATACCAGCGAAATTGCCAGTCCGTTAAAGATCGGATCGTTGAGTATGAAGTAGGCGCCAACCATTGCCGAAATGGCCGTCAGCGCAATGGGTTTGATGCGTACTGCTCCCGCCAACACCACCGCTTCTTCCAAAGGTGTACCCTCATCCAGCAGCTGACGGATAAATACCACCAGCAGGATGGAGTTGCGCACGATGATACCGGCCAGGGCGATCATGCCGATCATGCTGGTGGCGGTGAACTCACGACCGAGCAGAGCATGGCCCGGAAGGATGCCGATCAGCGTCAGCGGAATAGGGGCCATGATTACCAGCGGCAGGATATAGGAGCGGAACTGCGCCACCAGCAGCAGAAAAATCATGAATACGCCAACGCTGTAGGCCAAGCCCATATCTCTGAAGGTTTCATAGGTAATCTGCCATTCGCCATCCCATTTCAGTGCGCCGAGTTCTGGCAGGGGGGGCTGCTGAATGAAATATTGGTCGGGTGCATCCTCTTGCTGTTTTAAACGTTCGACCATGGCAAACATGCCGTAAAGCGGCGAGTCGATATCGCCGGCCATATCGGCGGTGACATAGGTAACCGGCAGCAGGTCCTTGTGATACCTGGCGCCGGGCCAGTCACTGGACTCGATGCGGGCGATACTGGCTAACGGGATAAGTTGGCCTTCGCGGTTGCGCACCTGCAGGGACAGCAGGGCTGAAGTCTGAGCCTTATCGCCTTCATTTAGAATCACGCGAATGGGCACAGGGTATTTGGCGTGTTCGTCATGCAGGTAGCTTTGGGTACTTCCGCCTAATGCGATTTGCAGCGCCTGTACCACCTGTCCCTGAGCGACACCAAAGCGAGCGGCGCGGGCACGGTCGACAACAACCTGCCATTGCTCAACCGGTGCTTCCAGCGTGGTGTCTATATCGACCAGTCCATCAATGGTTTTCATCTGCTCGGCTACCTGCTGTGCCAAGGCTGTGCGGCTTGGCTCATCGGCAGCGTAGATTTCAGCGACCAGCGGTGACAGCACAGGTGGGCCGGGTGGTATTTCGACAATCTTCACTGAGGCGCCAAAGGGGGCAGCAATTTCCAGCAGGGGCTCACGCAGGGACGATGCAATGTCATGTGATTGGCGCTCACGCGCCGTATCGGCGACCAGATTAACCTGCAAATCACCCTGCCAGGGATCGCTGCGCAGATAGTATTGGCGCACCAGTCCGTTGAAGTTGATCGGTGAGGCAGTGCCCACATAGCTTTGCCAGTTGGCGACTTCGGGCACGGTTTCCAGGTAAGTTCCCAGGGCCAGCAGCAGGCGCTGGGTTTCTTCCATCGGCGATGATTCAGGCATGTCGACCACCACCTGTAATTCCGACTTGTTGTCGAACGGCAGCATCTTGAGGATGACGTACTGGTAAACAGGCAAGGCCACCGATACCAGCATCAAACCGATAACGCCCAAGCTGAGCAAACGTCGACGCCAGCCGTGCTGGCCCAGGAATGGCGTGAAAACAAAACGAAAAATCTTGAGGGACAGAGGACTGACGCCATCGGCAGAGCTGCCGGTTTCCTGCACGTCTCCTTTGCGGTGTTGAAGCAAGCGCATTGCCAGCCAGGGGGCGACGACAAAGGCTACGATTTGTGACAGCACCATCCCGGCAGAAGCATTGATCGGAATAGGGCTCATATAGGGGCCCATCAACCCGGTCACGAATGCCATCGGCAGCAGGGCGGCCATAATCGTGAGGCTGGCCATGATGGTAGGGGTGCCAACCTCGTCTACGGCCACCGGGATGATGTCGCGAATCTTGTGATTGGAGTTCTGGATGCGACGGTTGATATTCTCGGTGATTACGATGCCATCATCCACCAGAATGCCGATGGAAAAGATCAGTGCAAACAGGGACACGCGGTTAAGTGTGAAGCCCCAGGCCCAAGAGAACACCAGCGTCAGCAACAGAGTGACCAGCACGGCAACGCCGACGATGGTGGCCTGACGCCAGCCCATGGCGGCCAATACCAGCAATACCACGCAGACAGTGGCTGAAATCAGATCGTAAATGAGTTTCTTCGCTTTGGCCGACGCGGTTTCACCATAGTTACGGGTAATGACCCACTCCACCCCTTCAGGCAGAGCTCGGTTGTGCAGTAGTTCCAATCGCTCCTCAATGGCAGAGGTGATATTGATGGCGTTTTGGCCTGGCTGCTTGGCAATCGCCAGTGTAACCGCGGGATAGACCTGACCGGCTTCGCCGGCGCGATGCTCAGCCTTTCCGGGGCCGAAACCGAGCATGACACTTTGATCGGGCACGGTTTCACCACGGCTGACCTCGGCTATATCTCGCATAAAAACGGCCGCATCCTGATGCATTCCAACGACCAGGTTACGTACGTCATCGATACGCTCCAATAACTGACCCGCCTGAACGGGAACCGACAGTCCGTCACGGGTGGTTCTAAGTCCTTGCGAGCTGGCGTTGGCGGCTTGCAGCGCCAGTGAAATATCGTCCAGTGTAAGTCCGTACCCAGCCAATAATGCCGGGTCGAAGCGAATATCCACTCGGTCTGGAACACCGCCGACGGTATAGATGTCACGGGTGCCGGGAATCCGTTTGAGGGCTACTTCCAGCATGTGCGCCATCTGCGTCAATTCGGTACCGGCATAGCGCTGCTGGGGGTCGTATAGCGTCAATGACATGATCGGCACGTCATCGATACTGCGGGGTTTGATCAGCGGTTGGGTGGCCCCCTGGTCAGCAGGCAGCCAGTCCTGATTGGAATAGACCTGGTTATACAGGCGTACCAGTGCTTCCTGGCGTGTGACACCCACGTTGAATTGCACCGTGATCACAGCCATCCCCTGACGGGATACTGAATAGACGTGTTTGACCCCTTCAATCTCGCTCATCACCTGTTCCGCTGGCGTGGCGATGACGCTTTCTACCTCGGTGACGCTGGCGCCGGGCAGGGCGACGATAATATCGGCCAGGGTGACGTCAATCTGAGGCTCTTCCTCCTTAGGCGTAAAGATCAGTACTACTACGCCAAGGAGAATGGATATCAGCGTCAGCAAGGGGGTGAGTTTGGAATCCTGAAATACGCGGGCGATCGCGCCAGAGGGTCCGACCGGAGGCAAGGGTTGGCTCACTGGGCAGTCTCCTTGGCAGGATTCAGGTCAGTGGTACCCTTCAGGCGTAAAGGTTGGGAAAGGATGCGTTCACTTTCCTGTAGTCCTGAGAGAATTTCAACCTGGTTACCATTGCTGACACCCACGCGCACCTGGCGCAAGCGTGGCTGCTCCTGGTCATCCAGCACATACACGGCACGCAGCTCACTGCGATGAAGAATGGCTTCGGCGGGAATCCACAGGGCATTGCGGGTTTCTACCGGAACGCTAACTTTGACCAGCATGCCGGGATAAAGCTGTGCATCCGGCTCGGACAACAGCATACGCAGGCGGAAGGTGTGGGTGGCCGGGTCGGCATAGGGATAGAACGTCATATCGTCGGTTTCCAGTTTGCTGCCATCCGGCAGGTGCACCAGCGCACGACGCTGTTCACGTGCCAGTCCGGCATATTGCTGCGGCAAGTCGACCACTACACGTAAATGCTCCAGTGACAGCCCGGTTAACAGCGGTTGGCCCGGATTCACGCTTTCACCCAACTCCACATGACGCTCAATCAGAATCCCGCCATAGGGAGCGGTGATACGCGTGTAATCGAGCTGTTGTCGAGCCGCTGCTACCGCTGCTTCGGCCTGGGCCAATCGCGCCTGAGCAGCATTAAGCTGGTTGCGGGCCTGATCCAGTGCCTGATTGGCCACCAGCTTGCGCTCATGTAGCGACTGGGTGCGGCTGAATTGTTGTTGGGCGTCAGTTAGGCCTGCCTGAGCTTCTGCTAGTCCTGCGCTAGCCTGGCTGAAACGTGCCTGTTGTTCGCTGTCTTCCAGCTGGACAATTAAAGCACCGGCCGGAACCGAATCGTCCACATCAAACGGCAGGGCGGTAACCCGGCCGCTGGTTTGAGCTGAAACGGTGCTTTGCTGGACTGCTTCGATGACACCATCGAGCTGCAGGTGTTCTTCCAATGGCTGGCGTTGAACGATGTAGATCTCACTTTCAGGTGGAGATGCTAAAAGCGCGCATGAGCTTAGTGCGGCCAATAGAATTGCCAGTGGGCGAATCAGGCGCATGGTACCGCTCCTTGGATCACTAAGAGATATTAATATTAGATTATATTCATATAAAAGGAGGGCCTGCGTCAATCTGGCCTGGTTCCGGTTTCTTCGCCGGGTAATCAGATGATCTGCTGAGGTTCAGTATAGTGCGGGCATCCAGGTTTGAGGCCCATTGAATTACGTTCGTAACCTTAGAGTGGTTTGAACTCAGCCGTTGAGTGCCGCGGTGTATAAATGCGGTTTTTTGAAACAAAGATTGGCCAAAAGAAGCAGATGGGAACACTGGCGCTGCGATTAAATTGGCGCTAATCTCGGCGTTACAGTCATGAACACATGACTGGCGTCGCTCGGACGGTTCCGGGCGCTGACGTACTATTGAGGCTAATATGACCGACAAGACCGGTGTGCAATCCGTACGCCATTTTTCCCGTATTGATCGTCTTCCCCCCTACGTTTTCAACATCACTGCTGAACTGAAAATGGCTGCTCGTCGTCGTGGCGAGGACATTATCGACTTCAGTATGGGTAACCCTGATGGGCCAACGCCTCCCCATATTGTTGAAAAGCTATGTGCTGTTGCTCAGCGTGATGATACCCATGGTTACTCGACCTCGCGTGGTATTCCCCGTTTGCGCCGTGCCATCTCCAGTTGGTACGAGAAGCGATATGAAGTCGATATCGATCCTGAAGAAGAAGCGATCGTAACCATCGGTTCCAAGGAGGGCCTGGCGCACCTGATGCTGGCCACCTTGGATCATGGCGATACCGTGCTGGTGCCAAATCCCAGCTATCCGATCCATATCTACGGTGCAGTTATCGCCGGTGCTCAGGTGCGTTCGGTGCCTTTGGTGCCCGGTGTCGACTTTTTTGTCGAACTTGAACGCGCCATTCGCGAGTCCATTCCCAAGCCTAAGATGATCATCATCGGCTTCCCGTCCAACCCGACGGCACAGTGTGTGGAGCTGGATTTCTTCGAGCGAGTGGTGGCTTTGGCAAAGCAGCATGACATTATCGTCGTGCATGATCTTGCTTATGCCGACATCGTTTATGATGGCTGGAAAGCGCCTTCAATTATGCAGGTTCCCGGTGCCAAGGACGTGGCGGTGGAATTCTTCACCCTGTCCAAGAGTTACAACATGGCAGGCTGGCGTATCGGCTTCATGGTTGGCAACAAGGAATTGGTTCATGCGCTGGCACGAATCAAGAGTTACCACGACTACGGTACTTTCACACCGCTTCAGGTGGCTGCGATTGCTGCACTGGAAGGGGATCAGCAGTGTGTGCTTGATATTGCCGAGCAATACCGTCAGCGCCGCAATGTGTTGGTGAAGGGTCTGCATGAAGCGGGCTGGATGGTCGATAACCCCAAGGCATCCATGTATGTCTGGGCGAAAATCCCGGATGAGTACAGTGAAATGGGTTCCTTGGAGTTCTCCAAGAAACTGCTGGCTGATGCCAAGGTGTGTGTATCACCGGGTGTTGGTTTCGGTGACTACGGTGATGATTATGTGCGCTTTGCGCTGATCGAGAACAAGGACCGTATTCGCCAGGCGGTGAGAGGTATCAAATCGATGTTCCGCAAGGATGGGTTGTTGGTATCGGGTACACACTCCGACGCTTGACGCATCGAACTAGAGTGGGCCGCTATTCAGCAGGCCCACTCTAGATATTGAATCAGTGAAATTAGCTGTAGTCGGACTTCAGTACTTCCTTGCAGCTAATGTACAGGTCCGAAACCCTTGCTGAAGGCTCAGCCATCAAGAGTGTTTTACAAGCTTCTGTGTATCGTTGGAAGGTCGATTCAACACGGTCCAGACGCTTCGCGTTGCAGTGGCACTTCATGATACCCATATAGAAATCCTCTTCTGTCGCATCCAGTTCCAGTGCTTTTTCAAAGTAGGGCAAGGCTTCGCTTTCCTGTTTTTTGTCCAATAAAAAACAAGCGATCTTGTCCAGTAACAATTTGTAGTTCTGTTTTACTCGATTACGTGCGAGGAAGGTCCAAGTGTCTCCCACATGCTCATTCAGGAAGTGTGCTTGATAATATGCAGCCAAGTCTTTGGCCGCTTTTATATTATGAGAGTTGATTTCTTCAGGTGCCGTCCAGAAAGAAAAAGCATCAATCCAACAATCTTTCGAGATTGAAAGGGTGTTGTTGTGCGTGATGATGAAATTTTCGTCTTCAAGATTTTTTCTTAGTCTGTAAAGAGTTGTTTTTAAGGCTTTATATGCAGCATCACCATCAGAGTCTGGCCAGAGAGTATCACAAATCAAATCTACGGGAACGTTATAGCCGCCATGCGCAATAATGGCCTTCAAAAGCTCAAGCGGTTTTTGGGTAAGCTCAATCTGTTGCTCGGATGTGGGCCCCTTTTTAACTATTTTGAAAGGTTGGAGTGTGAGTATATGAAACTTTTTGGGCCAAATATGTGTTAGCAGCGTACTCTTATCATCAGAGATAAGACCGTGTTCTTCAATAATTTTTTGGGTATAGCTGACTTCAATTTTATTCGCGAGGGCAACATTGCAGAGTGAACTGAAAATTTCTTTGCCTACCAATGGGATGAAGACAAAATCTCTTTCTCGAGCTAAGGAAAAAGCCTCTTTCAACTTGTATAAATCTGGATCTTTTGCCTTAAATTCAAGCCAAGCGTGAACACATAAAGCTTGATATTTCAAATATGCCGAGCCTAACCAATCAGAAGAGCAGGTGTTATTCAGCGTGTGTAAGCAAGCTTCACTGTCGTCATTTTCCAGGTGCGACAGTGAAAGAATAATAGCTGACCAATGAGTTGGATAGATAGCTCCTGCTTCACTGTACATCCTGTTGGATTTTTCCAGATCATGAATCGCCTGGTCAAATTCTTTACTGTAAAGAGCACACAAACCTGACAGAGTCAGTATGTCAGCTCTACGGACAGGCGGAAGCAATGTATATTGTGCAGTGAGAATTTTGATTTGCTCTTGAGCATCGTCAAATCTGTTATCGCGCAATAGAGTCAATACCAGAATATAACGAAACCAGAATTCATAGAGTAAAATTCCACTTTCGGTTCCTTCTTGAATGCTGGTTCTGCATAGTTCTTCGGCTTTGCTTCCCTCACTGCATACATAGCCATAATGGAAAGCATAGATAAGTTGTGTCTGTAGGCGAAGCAGAGGAATGGATTCTATCTGTTGGCTAACAGGCTCCAAGATCTCCATCAGGTGATAGGTTTTGCGATCTTCACCGCTAAATCGGTAGTAGATCATCATGTTGTTGCAGTTTTTCAATAACGACAGAGGATCGCTGCAGTTTTCCAATGCGGCTTCGGCATAGATTTTCCAGCGTTCTTGAAGGGGGTGATTCAGGGTTCTGAAAGATGTGGCAAAAAGAACAGTACACGCGATGCTCTCAGCAGCTACATCGATTTCTGGCGTGGGCGACTGGATAAGTTGATCCAACTGGTGCAGGCACTCTTCCAGAAGGTGGTAATCTTTCCCAGAGATTGCCAAAGCCTCAAGATAGCAGCCAAAAGCCTGCAGAGCTTTGGCAAGATGGTTACTATCTGTAAAGCATGTGATTGCTTTACGTAAAATTTCGCATGATTTCTCGGTTGAGGAAATTAAAAGGCTTTTACCATGAATAAATAATAGATCAGGATCGTGATTGATTTCTGCATCTGGCAGAAGATCAAGCCACTTGCTGAGTTGTTGAACGCGCCCCTGAGATACCAGATTTTCAGACTCAAACTTTATAAGCGAAATGGCAGGGATAAATTCACCGAGTTCAATGTAGAGCTCGATAGCTTCCTCAGGTGACCCGTTTTCGGCAAGAATATTGGCCGCTGTTAATGTTATTGATTGGGTTTCACTGGTGCCAAAATTATCCAGGAAGTAAGACTTAAGATACTTTCTGAAAAGTGCGTGATAGTTATATGTCCTGTTTTCTGATGTATGAACTTCAATAAAAAAGTTTGATCTTACAAGCCAGTCCAGCAGTCTGTCACAATCAGGTATGCCACTTATGATTTCTGCCATTTCTACAGTAAAAAAAGGTAGAAAGGCAGTTTTTGATATAAATAGTCTGATTGGCGACTCAAGATTAAGCATGATCTCATTAGCGAAAAAATCAAAAGAGTCATTTTGTAGGCCCGTATTGATATCAAAACCGGTGAATGTCGTACTGCCTTTGGTATTGGTGTGAGTGAAGTTGGATGTTACCAAGCGAATACCAGCTACCCAGCCATCAGTTCGTTCATATACAGCGGCAATTTGTTCATGTGTAGCAGCTTCGTTCAAAGCGAGGGTTAGAAGCTTGCCTGTTTCTTCGAAGCTGAACCTGATAGTGCTCCAGTCGATAAGACTGCATTTACAATTGGATTTGAGTGACGTGTATTCCAGAGGTGGCGCCTCTCGGCTTATCGCAATAATTGCGATACTGTCAGGCATTGAGTCGATCAACTTGCTTAGCAAGCCATGTATAGAAGAGTCTTTAGACAATTCTTGGTAATCGTCCAGTACCACCTGTAGCCTGACATTAGGGGTAAGATGCGCCAGTTGTCTGAAAAATTTGTTGGCATAGCTTATGGGATCAAAAGCATACACGTGTGTGAAGCTATCCAGATCGAGTTCTGCGTTTGGGAACGCCTGCTGAACAGCGAGCATCAGATGGTGGAAGAATGTGCCCAGTGAAGAGTCGGATGACTCCAGGCGTAGCCAAATGTTGCTGTTCTGGCGTGCACTAAGCCAATCTGCAACCAAGGTTGTTTTACCTGAGCCACCGGGGGCGCTCACCCAGAGCAAGGGTGTTTTAACTGAGTCCAAATAATGTAGCAGGTGTTCTCTGCGAATGGTGTGACTTAGGGTTGGAGGAGAAAGCTTACTACTGATTATCGGAAAAGCCTGCATACAACTCTCATCTGCTTGTTCTGGCGTTACTATGTGACCCAAGACTTCCATCACAATATCAGAGCTCGTAGACGCAGAGCTGCCAATCCTTGTGCTTTTGCTCAGTCCATTTCATCAATCTCTCAAAGACTAAACTGTATTTGAGACTGGTTGGTGATCAGTCCCAATATACCTATGTTTGAGTAGCTGGCAAGAATGCGACTGTGATTGTATGACCAGAGATAGACCAGTCTGCGGACTTCAGGGGCCGAAGCAGGAACATCTCCAGCCCCTGTAAGCTTGATTGAAAGGGAGGTAGATGATTGCTGTTACCCTTCATCTCCATTTATGAGCGAAAACATGAAGCTCGAGCATCTTAGCGGAATTGGCCTGTACTCTGCACTGGCCACCCCGCCCCGCAAGAGGAAAGGCCATTCAAAGCCATCTATAAGCATGTATTATGCTTGCCTATTATCGATCGCATTTAATTATTTCAGATTATTTAAATTTATAATGAAATCTATCCAGTTGAATTCATCAATATAATCAATATTTATGATATTTAATCTTTTTTTCTTGCTTATTTTTTCAATGATTTTTCCAAAATGATTTTTCATGACTTTTGATCGGACTTCAATCCCTGTGAAAAGGTCTAGTGCCTTGTAGGAGGCAAGTTGAACATGCGCAGCTGCTTCATCGAAAAAGTTGCCATTAGGATTGATAATATGCTCAACCCAATCAGGTCGTTCTGCCATTACTGTTGTCGTGAATGGAACATTGAGGTGATAAATCCACATTTTGTTTTTGTCGATTTGTTCGTATTGCTTGTTAAAATAGTTATTGCCGTCTTCGGGTGTCCATACTGCAAAGTCGTAATAAATTCCACCTCTGTCCATGCGGCTTGCACCCACAGATATCTTCTTCAGATCTATCAATCTTCCTTCAAAATCGAGTAGTACAATATTTTTGTTTAGCTTATAAAAATCATTAAGACAGAAGTTTGATATGCTTTTGCCTAGCTCAGCTTCATCGTCAATTGATACGGTATGCTGTTCAATTCTTTGAATAATGGCATCAATTTGACAAATATCTGGCCCTAGTAGGGTTACTATAACGACTTCCTCAGGGTAGTTTTCAGCAAACCATTTTAGGTCATTAATTACCTCAACAAGCTTGGTTTTCATTGCGACTATGCCGTGGAACATGTACCAGTCATTATCGCGGTACTGTGCTCGCAAATCTAAATAACGGCTTCCGCATAGGAGTTGCTGCTTTATGTCAACTCTCTGACATTTTGCAAATGCATCTCCTATGTTTGATACAAGGTCCCAAGTGGCTGCATCATGACTGCCAGGAATAACCAGGTCCTTGATTGGCTTGTGACCGATTGATTCATTTAATTCTTTCATCCATTCCTTGCATGATCCCATACCTCTATTCCTTATCTGATTTTTAATGACAAGATAAATAATAATGCTCGCCAGGTAACAGGGTGGTCACATGCAAAAGAAAAAACGCGACCTTGAGTCGCGTTTTAATATGAAATTTTGAGGTGTATCTTATTGCACTCTGATACCGTTACCTACAACCTTCAGTTCGGCGTGCACATACTCTGGTCGAGGGTATCCTTGTGTCGTCTGCCGCTGCGCGTGCTGCACCGCACGGCGGTAGGGCAGGCCAGCAGCCACCATCGGCGAGATGATCTGCAGCTGGCCATCCACATAGCTCAGGCGGTAGTTATCGGCAGACAGGCCTGATGCCGCGAGGGTATAGTCGCCCGGATCGCGTGCTCCCTGTGCGGTGCCGCCCCATTCCAGTGTACCGCCGAGTTGTGATACGTCGTCCCCGGCGACAAAACCGCTGTACGTCACTCCGTTGCCACCGGCCCAGGCGGAGCCGTCCTGTACCCACAGCGCATCGTTGGCGGTGACTGTCAGGTCGGCCTTATCAACGGTCAGTGTGCCGTCAACGTAGGCAATGGAGTAGTTGTCGGCACTCAGGCCGGACGCCGACAGGGTGTAGTCCCCGGCATTAACGGCGTTTTGTGCTGTCCCGCCCCAACTCAGTTCACCGCTGAGCACGTCTGTACTTTCACCGCCGACAAAGCCGTCATAGGTCACGCCATTGCCGCCAGACCATGCCAGGCCATCATAGGTTTTAGCCGCATCCTGCACATTGACGGTAAGACCGGCCTTATCAACGGTGAGCACACCGTCCTGATAGCTCAGGTTATAGTTGTCGGAGCTCAGGCCGGACGCCGACAGGGTGTAGTCCCCGGCATTGACCGCACCTTGTGCTGAACCGCCCCAGTTAAGCTCTCCGTCGAGCACCGTTTCGTTATCTGTTCCGACAAAGCCGTCATAGCTGACTCCGTTACCGCCGGACCAGGCCTGAGCGTCATAAACCTTGGCGGCATCCACCACATTGACCTGAAGGTCGGCTTTACCGATCGTTAGGGTGCCATTATTAAACCGAATCTCGTAGTTCGGCGAGCTGAGGCCTGAAGCGGTTAAGGAATATTCACCGGCATTGATCGCGCCCTGTGCCGTACCGCCCCAAACCAGCGTACCGTTCAGATCGGCCAGCGTATCGCCATCGGCCAGGCCCTCGATACTGACCCCGTTACCGCCAAACCAGGCTTCACCGTCGTACACCTTAAACGCATCTTGAGCACTGATCAGCAGATCAACCGCTCCTTTGCCAATGGTCAGTGTGCCATCCACATACTTAATGGCGTAGTTATCAGCGCTTAAACCCGATACCGACAAGGTATAATCACCGGCATTCACCGCCCCTTGCGCATTGCCACCATAGGCCAGTGTGCCGTCCAGAATACTCGCATCTTCACCGGCGACAAACCCACTGTAGGTGACGCCATTACCGCCAGTCCACGCCTGACCGTCATAGGTTTTGCTGGCATCTTGCGCGGCGATGGTTAAGGGGGCTTTATTGATGGTTAATTTACCGGACTGATAAGTAATGGCATAGTTGCTATTGCCTAATGAGCCTTGATTGATGTCGTAGCTGCCGACATCACTGGTCGTTGTTGCCACAGTGGTAAGGCTTCCGGACAGGCTGTCTCCGTTGATCAGGGATCCGGCGGTGATCCCATATGTCAGTGTCGGATTGGCGTCGCCGTAGGTGCGGGACTGGTTGTCGGCAGAGACAGTGATGGCGCGAGGGTTGACTGTAAGGGTCCCCCCAGAGCTGATCACGCGGTAGGTTAGCCCTTTGGCACTAGTGACTGTTCCGGGAAAGGGATGGGAGCCCACACTGAGGGTCTCGAAAATGGTGTCGCCGTGCGGCGCGAAGGCATAGCGGTTCGGGCCACCAGACAGGCTGGTCGGGCTCACTATCCCAAGGTCATCGCCGTAGGTCGTGGTCACGTTTGGGTTTTTAACATAGAGAACAGGGGTAAGCGTATAAAGCTGCGGATAATGTGCGCTGGACGGCGGCGCCCAGGTGGTGTCGAAATCCCAGCCCGACGAATCCGTCATGAAGCTGCCCGTGTTCTGGAGCTGGGCGGTGGTTAGTCCTGTTACACCCGATGAGGATCCGCGTTCGACACCAGTTGCCAGACCCGAGGTATCGGTGTCCCAATAGGACTCGGTGATGGAGCCGTTGTTTTCTCCCACAAGGCCGCCTGAATCAGCTTCGATGGAGCCTGTAGCTGCTACCGTCCCGGTTGCATAGGCGTTAGTGATTGTTCCAGTATCGTTGGTGCCCACTAGGCCCCCTGCGTGAGCATAGTTACCTTCTGTATGGGCTTCCGCCGAGCCGGTTGCGTAGGCATTGGTGATGGCTCCTTCGTTGAGTCCCACGAGGCCGCCAACGTTATTGGTGAAGCGGATGGCCGTGGCCATCGCCGCTCCGGTTTCATAGGCATTTGTGATGGCTCCTTCGTTTAATCCCACGAGGCCGCCCACGTTAGCATAGTTGGTCGCTGTGGCCGTCGTCGCTCCGGTTGCATAGGCGTTGGTTATGGTGCCTGTGCCCGAGTTTAGCCCCACGAGCCCGCCTAAGTTAGCTGTAGTGCCTCCTGTCATCTTCGAAGCCCCGGTTGCATAGGCGTTAGTTATGGTTCCGACGTTGAATCCCACAAGACCGCCTGCATAAGATCTGCCACTGTCTGCGACCGTTATCTCTCCAGTTGCATGGGTGTTGGTGATGGTGCCTGTGCCCGAGTTTCGTCCCACGAGGCCACCTGCGTAACTGTTTCCAGGGGAGGGGGTCTTGGACGAGATGTTCCCGGTTGCAAAGGCATTGGAGATTGTTCCTGTGTCGTTGTCACCCACGAGGCTTCCCACGAAGAGAGGGCCGCTGACGGTTGCCGCCATAACACTTCCCTCTACAAGCCCGATGTCCCTGATAGTGCCTTTGTTCACCCCGAACAGGCCCCAGAACTTAGTCGTTGCACTGGTGTTCTCTATGGTCAGATCGGTGATGGTGTTTCCCAACCCCGCGAAGGCTCCAGCGAAGGCGTTGGTATCATCCACGCCCACTAGGGCGTGGTCGTAGGTGGTGCCTGAATCATCTAGGTTTATGGCCAGAGCATAGGCACCGCCAAGCCCGGTGGTGTCGATAGCGTCCAGCGCCGCCATATCATGGATCAGGGTATAGTCGGTGCTGTTGATATTAAGGGCTGCATTACTGCCCGATAGGGTAATGGCAGCGCCAGAGGCGATGGCATAGTCTTTACCCGCCCCCGTGTTCAGCACTAGTCCAGCGTCAGTGCCGGTAGCGGTGATGGCTTGGTTGATATAAATGTTGTTATCTGCGTTTAGGCTGAGGGTGGTATCGGCGCTCCAGCTCACTGCACCGTTGACGTACATATCGCCGGGCTCGGTGCCGTCGTCGACGGTTTCCAGCGTGACGTTGTTGTTTTCCAGATTGGCGCTCAGGGTCGCAGCGCCAATGCCGCTGGCGGTTTGCGGGTCGCTGCTGTCGCTGATGGTGAAATCGGTCGGGTCGATCAGCCATTCACCGGTGGTGCCGTTGTTGGCTTTGGTGGTGACTTGCACGGCGTCGTTAATTTTAACGTTAGCGGCGCTGGTTTCAATAAAACCGCCGTCGCCATTTTGGCCCGTTGTCGCTGGGGCTGAGGCATCCAATGTACCGGCCACTTGCAATTGCCCTTGCTGCATATCGCCCAGCAGTACAATTTCGCCATTTTCGCCAGTGCTTAGGGTTTGTGCTTGTGTGATACCGCTGTGGTTGATCACGCTGGTGGCCAGCTCGCCAGCGGCACGGGCGGTCAATAAGACCTTGCCGCCATCGGCGCGAATCGCGCCACCCTGTTCAATTAAGGTATTCAGCGCGCCTTCATCGACTCGCAGTTTAACGGGCCCGCCCATATCCAGGGTGACCTTGCGGCCAGCGCCCATCAGTACATTGCCCGCCGTTGCTTGCAGTGAGCCTTCGTTAACGATGGTCGCGGCAATCAGCGCAATGGTGCCGCCCTCGGCGACGTTGATTTCGCCCTGGTTGGTGACCGCTGCGGTACTGTCGCCCTCAAACTGGAAGTTGCCCGCCATAAAGTCGTCATTGCTCAGTTCCAGCGTAGAAGCGACCAGACCGCCAGTATTGACCTGGGCCGTGGGGCTGAACAACACCCCGTTGGGGTTGAGCAAAAATACCTGACCGTTGGCCTTGATCGCCCCCTGAATGCGGGATACATCTGCTCCCAGTACCCGGTTCAGCGCGATCGACTCGGCGCCGGGCTGGTTGAACACCACCTTGTGGTCTTTACCGATGGAGAAACTCTGCCAGTCCACCGCCATGCGATCGGAGTTCTGCTGCACGTTGAGCTGATTGCCGTGGTAACTCAGGCTGCCATCGCCGGCGGAGATCTGCCCGCCCTGGGGCAGTTCGGCCCAGGCAACGTTGGCCCCTAACACTAGGGCTAATGGCAGCTGTTTGAACGGGGTCGACCCACGACGCGCGCCGGACGTTTGGCCGGATGAGCGAGTCTTGCCCTTGCTGCGGGCGGTCTCGGGGGCGACACACCAGATATTGAGGCGGTGGTTCCACACGAGTCGGAATACGCGGTTCAGAGAGTTATGCATCATCAGCTCCATTGAATCAAAGCAAGCCACTAGCTAACAAAAATGCAGGCTGAAGGGCTTGAGGGAAAACGGTGTTAGATAAGAAGCGCATTTTGGTGGTGCGCTGTTTGACCGCACTGAATTTTGGATGGGTGACTAGTAACGATATTGAACGCTAGCCCAGATGCGAGGGCGATTGTCCTTGGTGTCTGACTGTGGGTCGCCACCCTCGGTTCTCCAGGCGGATACCAGGTTCAGCTGCCACGCATTCATGTTGGCTCTGAGGCCAACGCCCGCACCAGCGATTTTGCGGTGGTTGTCTCCTGATTCCCAAGGCTGGGTATTGGATTCCATCGCGCCAACATCGTAGAAAAGGTAGGGCTGAAGTTGCTTGTATTGGTAACGTAACTCTAGCTGCCCGAGCCAACCACGGTCACCGAAGGCCTCACCTTCTGGGTAAGCGCGTACGCCGTTGGCTCCACCGAGGCTCATGCCTTCTGACGAGTCCAGGTTGTCATCGGTCCATTGGCCACTGATATGGCCATACAAACTCCATTGCGGAGTCAGGTACTGGATACGGGTTAGGTCAAGATTCAGCTTGCTGAAACTGCCCTCCGTTTGAGCCGTTTCTCGGTCTACCAACGAAAGGGTTCTATCCAAATCAAGTTCGCCTGTAGTCAGGCTGAAATCTGACCAGGTTAGACCACCTCCCATAAACGAATCGCGGTGATCAAAACGCAGGCTCGTAACCAAAGTGTCACTGTTTTTCTGATTAGTGGCGTACAGTTTTGAGGGCTTGTCTTGAAGCAGCTTATAGTTGTATGCAAGGTCGGCATAAAGATTGGTGCGCTGTGAGCGAATGAGCGGATACTCAATTCCCAGCGTACCGATGCGTGCCTTCCCGGTAGCTCCGAGGTCTGCAAACTCTTCGCCCAATTGATAGTAGGTCTGAGTGTAACGTGCGTAGCCACGGGCACCAGTGTTTGCAATGCGCAGGCTGTATCCGATGTTGCCGTACCAAAGTTCTTCTTCTGTCAGCATCACTGCCAGGCTTAAATTGTCGCCCAGCGTTGCCAGTTGGTTAACTGAAAGGCTTGCGTGTGTTCGCAATGTGCCCGTATAGCGGTTGCCATGGTTATCCAGTCCCAGGGCGCCGGAATATTTATCGGTTTCACTAACACTAATTTCAAGATCTCCGCTACCGGGAGCCTGACCGGGCATAAGCACAGGGTCGATGGTGATGCCAGGGATGTCGCCAGTTAGACTGATCGCACGTTCAAGCGTGTTTCCCTTGATTGGGTCACCACTGTTCAAGTGCGGCAAGAGAGGTTCCAGCTGGGCTGCAAGGCTGTCGGAGCCGATGAAGCGTATTTCACCGTACACTCCTTCAACGATGGCAATCTGCAATTCACCTGATGAAAGGGTCTGTGGTGGCAGGTATGCAAGGCTGAAAGGGTAGTCCTGATCTCTGTAAAACTGAGTGATTTTGTGAGCAAGTTGCTGCAGGCCTGCCAAGTCATGCTCCAAGCCGATTTCATTTTTAACAACTGCCTGCAGCTGCTCATCAGAAAACAGAGAATTGCCCGTGAACTTGATTGAGTTGATAGCAACCGTTGCGCCGCCAGGTTCAGCTGTTGGTTGGATAATCTGAGTATCGATGCGCAAAGGTGTTGTTTGCAGGGTTGGCTGAGAGGGTTGTCTCATTTCATCCAGAACCTGACCAGAATCTGGTGGCGTTACAGCCAGTACTGAAGCAGATGTGCCTAGAAGGCTTATACCTATGAGGAGTGAAAACGAGTGAGCACCCTGGCTTGGAATGAGTCCATACTTATTCATTTTGTAACTGTTCCTTTGCACTGCAGTTCAGCACTTTTCTTTACGATCTGCGGCTGAAATTATGCAAGTGCAGTGAAAACTCAGCCGGGCATCGCTATACAATGAGACGGCCACTCAAAAAGAGGCGGGTCCGTAGCGCTGTGAAGATAGCTGGCGCCAGGTAACAGATGAGTCACAAGATTAAGAAATGGTGGATTTATTGAGGTAATCTATTTCAGCTTACAGCTACCTTAGTGGGTTCCATTAACTCACAAATGACCCTCCAAATTAGAGGCGCCGATCCGGTATGAACTTGGCGCGTTTGCTTAACATCACCTGGTGACCTAACTGACAAGGAATACACGATGGTAGAGTCACAGTGGCCAACCAACACCGACTGGCAAAAAGGGCAGAGTCGCCCTGAGCACGTCAACCTTCGATTCTTCAGCACGGCGCTGGCGACACTGATTTTCCTTACCATGATGACGGTGGGTACGGTCATCAAATGGTCTGAAATCGAGCCGGCCTTGTATGGGCTTCAGGCGATGAACCTTGCCAGTCTGGATCCGGTACTTCTTTTGCCTTTTTTTATGGTCATAGGGCTTTTTGCCTTACCGCGCTTATTGAAAGAGTTTGTTCGCTGGCAGCACATGCGTGCACTGGTGCTGAAGTTTGATCCGGTACCGGCCGCTCTGAACGGAGAGTTGGGCGGCACTATTACGCTACCTTCGCATCTGAATGAGCAGACGGCTGTCAAAGTAACGATCAACTGCATGAGGCGGGTGATCAGTTCGGGCAAAAACTCCAATATGCGCGATGAACTCTTGTGGCAAACCACTGCAGTCACACGTCAGTTGCGCTCGATCAAGGGCACCCGTGTGGAGTTTTTGGCAGAGTTGTCAGACCAGCAGCCTGCAACCTCATTTGAGGAGAAGGAACGTAAAGTGTGGTGGGCTGTGCGGGTTGAGGAGGTCAGTAGCGGTTTTGACGCGACTTTTCCTGTCCCGGTCACTGAAACAGCACGCAAGACCAGTTCCGATTACCGTTTCAGTGAGCGAGAACGTCAGCAGGCAGAAGAGGCCAATGTCCAGCCCGTGCGCTCCTGGCAGCAGGAAGCGGTTCCCGGTGACGGCTTGAGCATTGAGTTTCCTTCTGGGCGCAGTGGTAAAGCGGCTGGCATCATCATGTTAGTCGGTGTTGTGTTTTCCGGTGTTATGGCCTTTATGGGCTACAACATTTATCAAGAACTGACTTCGGAACGTATCAGCTATTTTGCCGTTATGGTGCAGGGCATGATTTTGTTGGGCTTCAGTTTGTTTGGACCAGCATTTTTGTTGGGTGGTCTGTATATGCAATTGAACCGGCTGACATTGGAAGTAAGGCCCGCGGAGCTTGTAACCACTCGACGGTTTATGGGGTTCAGTAAGCAGCGACAGTTGAAAGTGTCAGATATTGAGGGTCTGGGCGAGCGCGTCGTGGGACGTGTAGGGCAGGGAGTGGAGTCCGAGTTGGAGTATGCCATTGATGCCTACCTGCATGATGGCATGAGAGTGCGTCTGGGGGATGGTATTCAGGGGCAAAAGGAAGCCGAACAGCTGATGGAGCAGCTGCGGGTAATCACCGGCATTACTCCACGGACGGACCCGGACAGCTACCGTATGCAACGGAAAGTGCCTCCAGGCTGGGTGAGTGTGCTACCTGTACTCTTCAAGGGTATAGGTGCATTGATTTTCGCGCTGACCATCGCAGCGTTTGTGTTGGACTTTATGTAAGGGAGTACAGAGGATGCGTAAATTAATAGCTTTAATGCTGATGGCGTTGGTTATGCTGCCGGGCTGCAGTAGCGACCGGCTTGAATCTTTGAATAGTTCCGCTGTGATTCTTGCCTTTGGCGATAGTCTGACAGAAGGTGTGGGTACATCTAACGAACAGGCGTATCCAGCAGTGCTTGCGCAATTGAGTGGACGGACCGTGATATCCTCGGGTGTGCCGGGTGAAGTGTCGTCTGAGGGGCTAAATCGTCTGCCCGCTGAGCTGGAAAGGATTAAACCAGACTTGTTGATCCTGTTGCATGGCGGAAACGACATCCTGCGTAACCAGTCACCCCAGGCGTTGAAGCAAAATCTTGATGCCATGATTTCATTGGCCCAGTCACAGAATATCCCTGTGCTACTTATCGGTGTGCCCGAAAAGAAACTGTTTTCCGATGCGGCCCCTCTCTACTCGGAACTGGCAGAACGGCACAATCTGGTCTTTATTGAAGACCTTCTTTCGGAGCTGTTACGGGAACCCGGTATGAAATCCGACTCGGTTCATCTCAATGCGCAAGGGTACAGGGCGCTGGCACAGGGCATTTATGATGCCTTGCAGGAGGCTGGCGCTTTTTGATGCAGTTGCCTGAGTTGTTAGAACAGGTTCGAGCCTGCCAGTTGTGCAGCGAGCAGCTTCCGCTTGGACCGCGTCCCGTTGTGCAGGCCAGTGAAACAGCACGTATTTTGATTGTGGGGCAGGCGCCAGGGTTGAAGGTGCACGAGACGGGTATACCGTTTAACGATCCCAGTGGGGATCGGCTAAGGGACTGGATGGGGTTTGATCGGGAGCAGTTTTATAATCCTGAACAGGTCGCTATCCTGCCTATGGGCTTTTGTTATCCAGGCCGAGGGCGTTCTGGTGATAATCCTCCGCGGCCTGAGTGCGCGCCTGCCTGGCGTCAATCGCTACTGGATCTGCTGCCAAATATTGAAATGACTATTTTGGCCGGTCGCTATGCGCAGGAGTGGCATCTGGGGAGATCGGCCAATCTCACAGAAAGGGTCAGGAACTGGCGTGCTGTCTGGCCTGAATACGTCCCCATTCCTCATCCCAGCCCGCGCAACAATCTTTGGTTGCGGCGTAATCCCTGGTTTGAGCAGGAGCTAGTACCCCGTTTACGTCAGCGAGTGGCACAGATTAGTGCCAAAAATTCGTCATAACCGGTCTAAGGCTTTGAGTCTTCGAGGCTGAACGCCTAAAATTGCCGCCCTGAATCAGAGGGAGTCATATTTTGTCACAAGTGCCATTTGTACCCGGACAACGTTGGATCAGTAATAGTGAAGCCGAGCTGGGGCTCGGTGTCGTGGTTGAGTATGCCAATCGTCGAGTTGAGATCCGCTTCCCGGCGGCTGAAGAAACCCGAACCTATGCTGCTGATAACGCACCCTTGAGCCGAGTGGCCTATGAGCCCGGTGACAGAATTGCGAATCTGGACGGTGACGAAATGGAAGTGCTGGAGCGAATCGAGCACAACCAGTGTTTCTTCTACCGCGGTGAAGATGAAAACGGTGCCGAAGTGATCCTGCCCGAGCTGGAGCTGGATAGCGCCGTACACTTCAGCAAACCTCAGGAACGCCTCTTTGCCGGGCAGCTGGATCGTAACGGGCTGTTTAAACTGCGTGTTGCCAGCCTTGAGCACAAACACCGCCTTCATGCATCGGCTGCCTATGGTCTGCTGGGCGCTCGTGTACAGCTGTTGCCACACCAGTTTTATATTGCTGGCGAGCTGAGCGGCCGCCTGGCGCCGCGAGCCTTGCTGGCTGATGAAGTGGGCTTGGGTAAAACCATTGAGGCGGGTCTGGTCATGCACCAGCGTCTGATCAGTGGACGTGCCAGCCGTGTATTGGTGGTGGTGCCGGATACGCTGGTGCACCAGTGGCTGGTAGAGATGCTGCGACGCTTCAACCTGAGATTCTCTCTGCTGGATGAAGCCCGTTGCGCTGATATCGAAGCCAGCGGTCAGGACAACCCCTTTGAAAGCAGCCAGCTGGTGATCTGCCCGCTGTCATTGCTGACCCGTTCTGAAGCCCGCCAGGTACAGGCTGAGGCCGCAGGCTGGGATATTCTGGTGGTGGATGAAGCACATCACCTGGGCTGGAGCGAAGAAGCACCCAGTCACGCTTACCTGTGTATTGAAGCTCTGGCTGAAAAAACACCCGGTGTCTTGTTGTTGACCGCGACTCCCGAACAGCTTGGTCCTGAAGGTCATTTTGCCCGCCTGCGACTGCTGGACCCTGCACGGTATCCAAGCCTTCAGCAGTTCCTGGATGAAGAGCATGCCTATTTTCATCTCAATAACTTGATTGAGCCTCTGCTGGGTAAGCAGGGTGTAGAAATGCTCAAAAGCGACGCGGCTTTGCAGGCGACCTTGGCAGAACGCCTGGATGATGCGGCCGTTGCCAACTGGCTTGCACTGGATACAGCCGAGCAGCCCGCCGCGCTGGACGAGCTTATCCGCCAGCTGATCGATCGTCAGGGTACAGGGCGCGTCCTGTTCCGAAACACCCGTGACACCGTGGCCGGCTTCCCTGAGCGTCAGTTGCAGATTGAAAAACTGGACATGCCACCTGAACTGGCACTCTTTGATGGCGATGTCGCCCCCGAAGCCTGGCTGCACCCGGAAAAAATTATCGGTGAGGGCTGGGTCGAGGCGGATACCCGTGTTGAGTGGTTGGTGAGCTGGCTGAAGCAGAATCGCAGCGAAAAAGTGCTGGTAATCTGTGCTCACGCTGAAACGGCAGTCGCGCTGGAAGATCAACTTAACCTGCGTGAAGGTGTACGTTCAGCTGTCTTCCACGAGGGCATGAGCCTGGTTAACCGCGACCGGGCAGCGGCTTATTTTGCCGAGGAAGAGCTGGGTGCACAGGTGCTGGTGTGCTCTGAAATCGGCAGTGAAGGCCGTAATTTCCAGTTTGCACACCATCTGGTGCTATTTGATCTGCCGTTGACGCCGGATCTATTGGAGCAGCGTATCGGTCGTCTCGACCGTATCGGTCAGCGCGAAAATATCCAGATTCATGTCCCTGTCTATGAGGGCGGCACCGCTGAGGTACTGTTACGTTGGTACAACGAAGGCCTGAATGCCTTTGGCCGTGTGTGTGCAGTGGGCGATGCGCTTTACCGCCGCTTTGCGCCTCAGTTGGTTGAGTGTCTGAATGCACCGGATAATCAGGACGCATTGGAACAGCTGATTACCGAAACTCGCCAGGCACGTGAGAACCTGGAACTGGACTTGTCCCGTGGCCGCGATCGACTGTTGGAAATCAGCAGCTGCCATCCGCAGCGAGCTCAATTGCTGTTGGATGAAGTCGCGAATACCGAAAGCAGTGAAAAGCTTCAGGCTTTCGCCGAAAAATTATTTGATCGTTTTGGTGTCGATATTCAGCCACATGGACCTGATGGGCTGGTATTGCACCCGGGGGATCATATGCTCTGCCACTTGCCGGGATTGCCGGAAGAGGGGCTGACACTGACCTTCAATCGTGAACGAGCTCTATCCCGTGAAGACATACAGTTCTTGAGCTGGGAACACCCGCTGCTGACCGATACGCTGGATTTGATCAGCAGTGGTGAGTTGGGCAACTGCACTGTTTGTACACTCAAGCTGCCGCCACTGAAGGCCGGTACCCTGTTGCTGGAGCTGGTGTATGAACTTAACTGTGCGGCACCGCGTTATCTCCAGTTGGAGCGCTACCTGCCGGCGGGCAGTGTGCGTCAGCTGCTTGATCCTGAAGGACGTGACCTGAGTGCCGCCTTGGGTCATGAGCCGTTGAACCAGCTGCTGCAGACCGTAAGCCGTGCGACCGGTCAGAAAATGGTGCGTCTTGCCCGCGAGCAGATTGTTGAACAGCTAAAGATTAGTCAGTCTGCAGCCGATAAAACCCTTGTGAAGTTGCGAGGCCAGGCAATTGAAAATCTGGAAGCGCAACGTGAGCAGGAGTACACGCGACTTCAGGCTTTGGCGCAGCGTAACCCGTTGGTGAAACCGGAAGAGTTGGATGCTTTCCTGAGTGAAACCACCGTTATGCGGGAGTCTCTGCAAAATGCTGAGCTGAGACTGGATGCTATCCGTGTGATCCTTGTACGTGAATAATTTGATATGACATCATGTTGATGTCGGCGTATGCTGACAGTAACTTGAGTAGGAAAGAACAGGAGCCCACGATGGATGTTGCCGCACTGGGTACCAGCATGAGCCAGTACCAGACCCAAACCACTCATGCCGTCAAGGTCACAAATATGGTTAAGGATCAGATAGAGCAGAACGGAGAACTGGCATTACAGTTGGTTCAGAGCGTTGCGCCTGCCGCTGCGACAGATCCTGGCAGTTCTCTAGGTCAAAATATCGATATTCGGGTCTGAACGATCCGTGTTTGTTGCCTGCTGCATAAAGCAGGCAACAAAACCGAAAAAGCCGGAACCCTTTGGGTCTCCGGCTTTTTTGGTATTTACAGATCGGTCTGTAAACGAAAGAAGCTTACTTCTTCAGCATCTTCTTCAGTTTTTTAACCTTGCTCTCGTGCTTGGCAATCTTGGCTTTGCGCGCTTTGATCAGTTTTTTAATCTGCTTCGCTTTCAACTTGGACATAGTGTCGCTCCTTATGACAATTTTCCCAGTGTGTTCTAACTGTATATACAAAGCATAGCCTAGCGTTGGTGCTTTCAGAGGTCAAGCTGATGAGCCTGGTCAGCCTGAGTAATAACCTCATGTTGATTTATGTCGTTTAAGGGCGACTTTTGTTGACAAGGATTGGGCGCCGTAGCACATTTGAATAGTCTGCATTCCAAGCACGTCCTTCCTATACTGTGCTTGTGCCTAACAACTTTGATGGCTGGAATAACGTGGTTTCCAAATACCCGATTCTCGATAATCTGGCGATCTCACCTGCAGTCCTTGCGAATTGGCAGGAAAGCATCAATTTGATTGCTGATGTCGTACAGGTGCCTGCCGCCTTGATTATGCGTGTTCACGCTACGGAAATTGAGGTTTTCGTCAAGAGCGATAACGACGGTAATGTGTACGAGGCGGGTGAGAGGGCGCCACTGAATACGGGGTTGTATTGCGAAACCGTTATGGACACTCAGGATGAGTTACTGGTGCCCAATGCGCTCAAGGACCCGAACTGGGATCATAATCCCGACATCGAGCTGGGCATGATCTCCTATTGTGGTTTGCCACTGAATTGGCCCAGTGGAGAATTATTCGGCACCATCTGCGTTTTGGACGCCAAGGAAAACCCATACAGTGAAACCTATCGTAAGCTGATTGCACGCTTTAGAGACAGCATTCAACTGAGTCTGAATGATATCTTTGCCCGCAGCCAAGAGGTTGCGCAGGCACGCACAGAGATCCGCTTATTGTCACAGGCGATTCAGCAGAGTCCGGTTTCAGTAATCATTACCGATGCTGAAGCTAAGATCGAATATGTTAATCCTGCCTTTGAAAAAATCACCGGTTTTTCTGCTGAAGAAGTGTTGGGTCAAAATCCGAATATTTTGCAGTCTGGGAGGACGCAAGAAGGCCTCTATGAGGTCATGTGGGAAGCCCTTACAGCAAAGCAGTCCTGGCAGGGAGAGATGCAAAATCGCCGGAAAGACGGCAATTTATACTGGCAACAGTTACATATCGCACCCGTGCTGGATGACAAAGGCATCGTACAGCACTACCTGGCAATCCAAATGGATATTTCCCAGCAAAAAGAACAGGAATACCGTCTGCAGCAGCATGCGTTCTATGATCTGCTGACGGGGCTACCAAACCGGGCGCTGGTGCTGAACCGATTAGAGCAATCTTTAGTTGAGGCTCAACGCAGCCAAAGACGTGTGGCTGTTCTGTTTATTGATCTGGATGACTTCAAGAAGGTTAATGACTCGCTCGGGCATGAGGAAGGGGACAAGCTGCTCAGGCATGCTGCACAAAGACTTCAGGCTAGTGTACGCCAAGGGGGCACTGTGGGCCGTTTTGGTGGCGACGAGTTTGTGGTGCTGGTCGAGCAAGTGGAAGCGGTTAGTGACGTCTTTGGCATGGTCGAACGTCTATTGGACCGTTTTCGTGATCTGTTTCGCTGCGGTGGTCGTGAGTTTCGCCTCACTGCCAGCGTTGGGGTGGCGATGGCACCTGAAGACGGAACTACGCCTTCCGAACTGTTAAAACATGCAGATTCAGCGCTCTTTCATGCAAAAAAACAGGGGCGCAATACGTACTCCTGTTACACCGATGCCATGAATGAGGAAGCATCTCGCCGGCTTCAGCTGGAGGAGCAGATGCACGGGGCGTTGGAACGTGAAGAATTCTACGTGACCTATCAACCTAAGATAGATATTGCCACTGGCCGTGTGAGTGGTGTGGAAGCACTACTACGTTGGCAAAACCCTATTCTTGGGGCGGTTTCACCCATGGTATTTATTCCTGTGGCGGAGCAGATAGGTATGATTTCGCCATTGGGGCAGTTTGTGCTTAACGACGCACTGCAACAACTCCAAATCTGGCAGTCATTGACGTCTAACGAGTTTACAGTTGCGGTTAATCTGTCACCTTTGGAGTTTCGAAATATCGACTTTGTTGCATCGGTGGAGCAGGCTTTGGCCAATGCTGCTGTACCGGGCAGTAGCCTGGAGTTGGAGATTACCGAAGGTGTTCTCATGAGCGGTCATTCAGAGGTCGATGATGCACTGGCAGCGCTTACGGCCATGGGTATTACCATCGCGATGGACGACTTCGGTACCGGCTATTCCTCCTTGAGTTACCTGCGTCGTTATCCTTTTCATGTGTTGAAAATTGATCGTAGCTTCATCAATGATATTGCTGAAGATCCGGCGGATCGTGAGTTGATCTGCGCTGCAATCGCCATGGCACATGGACTGGGACTTGAGGTTGTGGCTGAAGGGGTAGAAACCGAGGAGCAGCTGAAAATTCTGGCGGATTATGGCTGTGATGTGGCTCAGGGGTATCTGTTCAGTAAGCCCGTATCTGCAGAAGAGATCAGCATTTTGTTACGTAAACAATTCCACTGAAGATAGCGTGATGTTTACGCCGAGCAATCTTTAAAAAAGTCGTATTACTCGGGCTGATTGGCAGGTTCGCTGATTCGCGCTTCTGGCTGGTGCTCAGATAAAAAACGTCGAATAAAATGGCGGATTTCACGCGCGGCGCTGGTATCCATATCATCGCAAAGCTCTACAAAACGATCACGCTCTTCTTTGTTTATACGTATAAGAAGCTGGCTGTTTTTGGCTTTGCCCTTCTTTTTTGCGTTCATGTCCCTAGCTCCAGCCCTTAGAATGTATCCAGATTAAAACAAAACGTATTGCGCGCCTATATACGTTGACGATATTTTCGCCGGTCTTGGCTGAAAATGCAGCTAGTAATCGCTCTTAACATCTTCCTGAATACATACTTGGTCGCGCCCTTGTCCCTTGGCACGATAAAGCGCCTGATCAGCACGACGGCACAGGCTTTGATGAGTATCACCTTGCTGCCAACTGGCAACGCCTATGCTTGCTGTACATTTGCCAACCCGAGCAAAGCGGTGCTGACGTATGGAGTAGAGTAGGCTTTCGGCTTGAGCCGTGGCATCTTTCAAACGTGTATCCGGACATACCAACATGAACTCTTCACCGCCCCAGCGGGCAATAATATCCTGTTCGCGGCTGCTGCCTTTAAGTACGGCTGCAAAGTCGGCAAGCACGGCATCGCCAATGTCATGTCCATAACGGTCATTGATCAGCTTGAAATGGTCTATATCGATCAGCAGCAGACTGAAACTATATCCTTTGACCTGTTCCACGCGCTTGAGTTGTTCTTCAAAGGCCTGTTCCAGGTAAAGGCGATTGTATAGACGGGTCAGGCGGTCGGTAGTGGATAGCTGCTCCAACATGCGGTTTTTAACTTTCAGTTCCTCGTGGGCCTCAATCAGTTGGTTACGGCTTTCACGGATGCGCGCATTCAAGTTGGCCAGTTTTCGGTTCCATACCAACATGAGTGTCACCAGCAGGGCCGTGGCTAAGGTGACCTGTGTAATAAGTGTGTAATCAGCTGGTTTTGCAGTGATGGGGGCTTGTAGCCAGCGGCTGTGAATTGTCTCGTACTGCTCTGGTGTGATGGACTGTATGGCCTTGTTTATGATTTGAAGTAAGGTGTTGTCTTCACTGCGCGTAGCGAGTACGGCGGGATAGTAATCCACCAGATCACCGGATATTTTGATATTGGAGCGGTACTGGGTCACGATGCCTCGGCTTAGAAAGGGGAGTGTATCAATCAGCCCAAATACCTTGCCTTCAGCAACAGCATCCAATGCATGGTCCAGATCCGGGTATAGCCTCAAATGCAGGTGTGGATGTTGAGATTCCAGATAGTGCTGAACATGACCGCCTTCGATGACGGCCAGTGTTTCGTTCTGAATCTGCTTGAAATCGTGCACATATATTTCATCCAACCCCGTGGCAATAACCAACGTGCCGGCCAGAAGCGGATGGCTCAGATTGATATCCGGGCTGTTCAGCGTGGGAGGTGCACGTGAAATCAGGTCACATTCTCTGTTGTTCAGTTTGGTTAACGCGGCACGAAAATTTCGGGTCGGGATAAGTCTCACATTGAGGCCCGAGTTATGTCGCATGATTTCCAAAAGATCGGCGAAGGCACCTATGTGGTCGTTTTCATCGGTCTGTTCGAAGGGTAGATGAGAAATATTGGTACAAATACGAACGGCTGCACGGCTCTCCATCCAGCTCAGCTCACTGCCACTCAGGTGCAAATAGTGACTCAGGTGTGCGCCTTTACCGGTCCATTTTTCCTGCAACTGGCGTTTTTCCTGTTCACTTAGACTATCCATGGCTTTTTGCAGAATATGGCGCAGTATGGGTTTGTCCTTGGTAATTGCCAGACGAAGAGAAATGGGCTCTGCGGCCAGTACCTGGTAGGGATTCGAACCCACCAGCCCGGGGATGGCATATTTGCTCATCAGGTGTTCGGCCACACTCATCAGTTCAATAGTGGCATCGGCTTCTCCCGTGCTCACCTTGGTCAAGGAGTCAACACTGTCTTTGGCTGGCAGCAGTGTAAACCCACCCTGGCTTCCCAGTTGCTCGAATGTAAAGAAGCCCTCTGGTAACACCAGTGTGCTGGATCTCAATTTGTCCATGTTGTCGATCGGTGGCGTGCCCTGGCGTCGGTAGATGCCCTGAGCAAGTCGCAGATAGGGGTTTGTAAAGAGCATGTATTGTGCACGCTCCTGACTGAACACGATGTTGGTCATTACATCCAGTTCACCCCTGCGCATCATTTTGAGATAGTCGTTCCAGCTGCGTCCGCTAACAAATTTGACCTCAAATCCCGCTTTTTTTGCCAGCAACCGCATGAAGTCGACGGAGTGCCCTTGTGGTACACCGTCCTCGAAAAAGTTATACGGCTCAAACTTGGCTTCGTTATGAACGCGAATAACCGGGTTGTTTTTCAGGAATTCACGCTCTTCAGGTGTCAGGGAGATGGTCTGGCGTTGATCGATAATGGTGCTCGAACCGACGCCTACCCAGCGGTTGAGTAATCGGTCCCACTCCTGTTCATTGATGTCATCCAGTGCCTTCTGCAACAGTGAGTGAATGGCTGGACGGTCAGAGCGCACACCAAAACGCAGGTCTTCCCGGCTCAGGTTTTCTACGCTGAATTCGCCGGCAACCTTAATATTGGTAAAGGCGTTCTGAGTCGCATAGTAGTGGCCAGCGCTCAGATTCTCGATAGCCGCATCAATTTCGCCGAATGCCAGTGCACGAGTGAGTTGCTCATAATCATCAAAGGTACTGATGCGAATATCAGTACGTGTACTCAGCTCTTTAAGGTAGAAAATATCCTTGAGTACACCTACATGCTTACCAGACAAGTCGGCCAGGCTTTCATATCGGCCAAAGCGTTTGTCAGTAAAAACAGCAGTAGGTATTTCGAAATAGGGTGTAGTGAACAGGGCGTAGGAGGTGCGCTCTGGCTTGAATGAAATATTGGCAATGACGTCAATTTGTTTGTTTTGTAATCGGTTAAGACCATCACTCCACTCGCCAATGCGGGGTTTAAAAGAAGCACCGGTTTTGGATTCAATCAGTTGTAGCAAATCAGCGATGAAGCCTTTGAACTCACCCCCTTCGACGTATGAAAAGGGTACGAAGTCGTACATCACCGCGACTTCAATTTGGTTGCCTTCGGCGATGAGTGCCTGTTCCGCCGGAGTGAGCACGACGGAAGCGGATAGGGGCCTGGTCAAAATAAGAACGCAAGCAATAGACAGTAAAACAATGCGCGCAAGGTAGGTCACTTGATCGTTCCTGTGCTAAAGATCAGCTGTCACTTGGCACATCTTGGTGCCTCTAAAACCAGGTATGTCGTCATCTCACAACAGCACTGCTAATTTAGACTAGCAGAATCCATGACTGGCAGCGTATCCCACTTTGTACTTTCGGGTGAAGTCACTCATACGTTTGTTTGGATGCAATGCGAAAGTATCTAACCTTGTATTTGAGACTGATAGAATAAGGTTTTTGCCTGGCAGGTCTCCGTTCTTATGTTGTGGATACCCTTTACCTTATTCGCGGCCTTTATGCAGGCATGGCGTAATGCTTTCCAGAGTCGCCTTAGTCGCGAGGTCAGCACCGCCGGGGTAACACTGGCGCGCTTTCTATATGCTGCTCCGATTGCGGGGTGTTATCTGCTGGCACTCTATGCCTATGATCCAGTCGGTATTCCCGTCTTCAGCGCGGGCTTTACGCTTTATATTCTGTTGGCTGCACTGGCACAGGTGATTGCAACGGCATTGATGGTAGTGCTGTTTCGCCAGCGCAACTATGCCGTTGGGGTGGGGCTGGTAAAGAGTGAAGCAGTGATAGCCGCTGTGCTGGGTGCGTTATTTTTTAATGCGCCGCTGTCCTTATTGGCATGGGGCGGTGTGGTGATCGGTGCATTGGCTTTTTGGTTGATGACAAACCCCAAAAAGCTGCGCGAAATTTCATGGAGTACCCTGTCTGTAGGATTTGGCAGTGGCTTGGCCTTTGCGTTAACGACCCTGTGGGTACGTGAAGCAAGTTTAGAGCTTGAGCTTCCTTTTCCCTACAGTGCTGCCTGGGTCCTGTTTCTTGTGCTCCTTTGCCAGGGCGTAATCTTTGGGGCCTGGGTGCTTTGGCGTGAACCTCATACTTGGCGTGAATTACAGGCACGAAAGCCGAAAGTATTTCTTATTTCGCTGTTAAGCTGCCTGGGCTCTTTGGGGTGGTTCACTGCCATGAGTCTTGAAACAGCGGCATTGGTTAAGACGCTGGGGCAAATAGAAGTATTGTTTACCCTGATTATTTCGATGGCCTGGTTCAGGGAAAAGTTGACGTCGCGAGATCTGCTGGGACTCTTGTTAATTGTGATTGGCGCGATATGTGTTGTGCTGGCCTAGTATCTAGTGACTGTCGAAAAAAATGGGGTTACAGGGACACTCAAATCAATGATTCAATGTAATCATAATGCGACACTGCTGCCTGAGTTTAGACCGGTCCGTCATCTACCTAAAAATGGCCTGCCCAAGGAGAGAAAAGGATGAACCCAATTCCTGCGTTGCGCACTGGATTGCTGTTGCTGGTGACCCATCTCTCTATTACAGGAGCAGCCTCGGTCAGCGCTGCCGAACACCCGAGTTATCTATTGCGTATATCAACCGAAAATACAGCAGAGCATGTTCAGACCCAAGCCATTGAGCGATTTGGGCAAACCTTGGAGCAGTTATCTGAAGGACGCATCGATGTGCAGTTTTCGCACAGTGCCCAGTTGTTTCGAGATCGTGATGTTGTAGCCGCACTTGCCAGTGGCAAGGTAGAGATGGCCGTTCCGGGCATGTGGCAGTTGGACCGATATGTACCGGATGTGGGGTTGTATATGCTGCCACTCTTCTACGGCCGCAGTGCCGAGGAAAACTACCGGGTACGTGATGGTGACATTGGTGCTCTGGTCAGCCAGCGGATTGCGAATGACTTGGGTGTCGAAGTGCCAGGCCGATGGATGGATTTGGGATATGCCCACCTCTACTTTACAGATAGCCGAGTAAGTCAGCATGAGGATTTATCAGGCTTGAAGTTGCGAATTCCGGGGGGTATTGCCAATCGAGCGCGGCTTGAATCCTTTAGCGCAAACCCGGTTGTCGTGGCTTGGCCTGACCTGCCGGATGCCCTTGAACATCAGCAGGTTGATGGCGTGCTTACGACCCATGAAACCGTTCGCAGTGCCGAACTCTGGCAAAATCGTATTCAGTACTCCTTCGAAGACAGAGAGTACTTCGCTCAGTATGTGCCGATGATCAATGCCCGTTTCTGGAACGCTTTGCCACCCGATCTGCAGCAGCTAATTCACCAAACCTGGGATCAAGTGGTCGATGATCAACGTAAAGCAGCTGAGGAAGCACAGGAGATAGCGCGTGAAACACTAAGAGAGAACGGGATAGAAATTCTGGCCCCTCAGATGGATGCGCTTGTTCATTGGCGCAAGGTAGCACGTCAGCAAGAGCCCTCGATCATCCAGCAGATGGGCGTTGATCCAGAGCTCGTACTCAGAGCTGAAGAAGTATTGGAACCCTGATGAACTCTCAGCTTTTCCCTTTATCCGCTTTAGCCAATGATGACCGCCGTTGGTATGGGCACCCTGTTATTGCAGGGGCTCTGGTTCTGCTCTCGTTGATGGTCGGCATGCTGGTTTGGGGATTGTATCAGGATCATAGGCATACCCTTGGTAGTGCAGGGGAGCGACTGCAAACCCAGTTGAGCGCCTATGGCAGCGCGTTGGATATCGCATTTATTTCCGCCGGTCACTCCCTGAATGAGGTAATTGTTGAGCTGGACTCCAGGCCAGAGCCTCTGGAGCATATCTCTGGTGTGCGTCCGCTACTGTTGCGCTCGATGATGAAGTCGCCGTCACTGGGTGCGTTCGTGCTCTATGGTCGCAATGGACGAGCACTTGCCAGCGTAGGTGAAGCGGATGGTTTGAGGCAAAGAGCTCCGCATTGGGTTACCGATGCCATGGATGCCGGCAGCCATCTATCCATGGGGATCGATTCTGGGCGCTTAGGGCTGGTTCAATTACTTTATGATGTCCAGCACAAGGTTTCAGGTGCTTTACTGGTGACCATGGAGTCGGACCAGATTGAGGCTGAGCTTGAAAATGGCGAGGGGTACGGCAAGCAGCACCTGTTATTGCTGGATAACCGAAACCGATTATTACAAGTGGCCGACAACCATCCGCAGCAGGAAGCTGATGAGCTTATGCAGGACTTGCAACATTATTTGGCATTGGATGAATTTAACGCTTTTGGTACTCGGTTGATCGAAGGTGACCAATATTTGTTTGCCATTCGCCAGCTTCGACAGCAGCCGGTTCGCGTTCTGGCTGTGACAAAACGTCAGGATGTGTTGAGTGGATGGCAATTACGTGCATTGGTTTCGGCAATCAGTCTGGGCACTCTTCTGCTGGTCGCCTTGTTTTTCCTCAATCGCTGGCGCAAAAGTCTGGTGCGTGAACGTCGGACAGCGAATGATCTTGCGCATATGTATCAAGCGGTTGATCAAATGCCATCATCGATAGCGATCACCGATCTTTCCAGCCGTATTATCTATGTAAATCAGGCCTATTTGACACGCTCTGGCTTGAGCCTCGAACAGGTGATAGGCCAAAAGCCCAGTATTATGGCATCAGGGGCAACGCCTGAAACCACCTATCGAGAACTCTGGGCTCATCTGCACAAGGGAGAGGCCTGGGAAGGTGAGTTTTTAAATTGTATTCATGATGGCAGTCAACGGATTGAAAAAGCGTTGATCACTCCTGTGTATGACATAGATGGCCGTGTGGCCAGTTACTTTGCCATCAGTTCGGATGTGACCGAGAAAAAAGAAAATGAAAAGCGCTTGTTCCGATACCGCGAGATAGTGAATTCGTCCGATGAATTAATGGCGTTGCTGGATACGGATTTGAGGCATTGTCAGGTTAATCAGCAGTATTTGAATTATCACCAGCGTACCCGTGCTGAAATTGAGGGCCAATCTTTCTGGCCATTATATGAGAACGCAGACTTTCATCAGTTGCTCAAACCTTCACTGAATGCCGCATTTAACGGGACTCCCTTTGTTGAAGAAGCCTGGTTGGAATTCCAGGGAAAGGGGCGTCGGTATTGTCGTATCAGTGGCAGCCCTGTGGCAGCCAATGGCAAGGGTGTTGAAATGCTGGTGCTGAACCTGGCCGATATTACTCATCGCAAGCAGTCCGAAGAGGCTTTGCGTGCAAGTGAAGAGCGCTTTCGTGCATTGTCTGAATTTTCGCCCATCGGCATTTTTGAAACCGATGCGGCAGGCCATACCATTTATGCCAATAAGTATTTCATCGACATCCTGGGGCTTTCAATTGAGCAGTTGGGCGAGCAGGGCTGGACCAGCATTCTCCACCCTGAGGAACGTCAGGCAGTCGCGCTGAGTTGGCAAAATGTGATTACAGGCAAACACAGAGACTGGCATTGCGAAGCGCGTATTCTCGGTCAGGATGACGAGCTGTATTGGGTTCGTTGTGCCGCACGACGTTATGAGGATGTTCATAAGGGTGAAGCACGGTATATAGGCATGGTGCTTGATATTTCCGAGCAGGTGGAACACCGTGAAGAGCTGGAACGTAAAAATGATGAGCTGAAACGCCTCTCTACAACGGATGCTTTGACAGGTCTTGCTAATCGAGGCCGTATGGAAGCCTTGCTAAGTCACGAGGTTGACCGCTACGAACGTTATGGCGTTGAGTGCGCAGTTATCATGTTGGATGTGGACCACTTTAAGCAGGTCAATGACACCTGTGGCCATGCAGTAGGTGACCAGGTACTGCGGCAGCTTGCCGGTTTGATGTGTGAGAATACACGGCAGACAGATCATGCGGGTCGCTGGGGCGGCGAAGAGTTTTTGATTCTTTGTCCGCATACTGATTTGGCGGGAGCTCATCGCCTGGCCGAAAATTTACGCCATCGAATTGAGCAGGTTGTTTTCCCGGTTATAGGACATCGTACCTGCAGCTTTGGTGTGGCCGAGATACATCCTGGCGATCAGGGGCGTGAGCTGCTCAAAAGGGTCGACGATGCACTGTACCGCGCCAAGAACAATGGCCGGAATCAGGTCATGGTGGCAGAAGTCGAGCAGGCCTGAATACAGGTTATAAAAGTTCGAAGGTAAAAAAGGGCACCGAAGTGCCCTTTATCGTTTAAGCGGGTGTTATGCCTGTGCGGCTTGAGTCCCGGACGTAGCGACAGCGGTGCTGCCGGAACGGTTCAGACCCGAAACTACAGCTTTCAATGAAGCACTTACCGTATCAGCATCTACGGCCATACCGCTTACTCGCTGGCCGGCTACATTAAGCTGAACATAGGCTGCTGCGGCGACATCAGAACCTTCCCCCATGGCGTGCTCTGCGTAGTCGACCACGTGAATCTCCAGTCCGGTTCGGGTCTGCCAGGCATTGATAAAGGCGGCCATGGCGCCCTTGCCTTTACCCTCGATGGACTGTTCTGCACCATCTACACCAATGGTCGCAGCCAGAGTTTCATTATCGCCAGAGCGCTCAATGCGATAGCCTTCCAGGCTGACAGGTGCCTTATCCTGTACGAAGTGGTTGATCAGCAGATCGTAAATGACCTGGCTGTCCAACTCGCCGCCTTGTTCTTCTGATTTCTTCTGTACGATCGGCGCCAATTCCAGCTGTAACCAGCGCGGAATGCTGATGCCAAAATCACGCTCCAGCAGGAATGTCATGCCGCCCTTTCCTGACTGACTGTTGACACGAATAACGGCCTGGTAGTCGCGGCCCAAATCGGTTGGGTCGATCGGCAGATAAGCAACCTGCCAGGGCTCGTCTTCCTGCTGCTGCTTCAGGGACTTGCGAATCGCATCCTGATGGCTGCCGGAGAAGGCCGTATACACCAACTCACCGATCCAGGGGTGACGTGGATGGATCGGCAGCCCTGTGCATTCGGTGCAGGTCTGGATGATTTCATCCGGGTTGGACAGATCCAGCTGAGGATCGATACCCTGGCTGTAGAGGTTGATCGCCAGGGTCACGATATCCATATTGCCGGTACGCTCGCCGTTACCCAGCAAAGTACCTTCGACACGGTCGGCGCCGGCCATCAAGGCCAATTCAGCGGAAGCGACAGCACCGCCACGATCATTATGGGTGTGCACGGAGATGATGGCACTGTCACGACGGCTCAAATGCTGGCAGAAATATTCGACCTGATCAGCAAAGTGGTTTGGCGGACCCACTTCAACCGTCGTTGGCAGGTTCAAAATGCACGGTTTCTGAGGAGTTGGTTGCCACACATCCATGACCGCATCACAGACTTCTACCGCGTATTCCACCTCGGTACTGGTGAAGCTTTCCGGCGAGTATTCAAAGGTCCAGTCGGTGTCAGGGTATTGATCAGCGTATTGTTTTACCCAGCTGGCGCCACGAACAGCAATGGCTTTGATCTCGTCACGGCTCATGCCAAATACTCGCTCACGCTGAATGCGAGAAGTTGAGTTGTAGACGTGAACCACGGCCTGCTTGGCGCCTTTCAAGGCTTCAAACGTTTTGGCGATCAACTCTTCACGGGCCTGAACCAAAACCTGGATGCGCACATCATCAGGGATCTGGTTTTCTTCGATCAACCAGCGGGTGAAGTCGTAATCAGGCTGACTGGCAGAAGGGAAGCCTACTTCAATTTCCTTGATGCCGAGTTTCACCAGCAGGTGCCACAGGCGCTGTTTCTGGGCCACGTTCATGGGCTCCAGCAGGGCCTGGTTACCATCGCGCAGGTCGACACTGGCCCAGATAGGGGCTTTAGTCACCTGACGATCGGGCCAGGTTCGAGTAAAACCAGTCACGGGTTCGACTGGCTGATACTTGCGATGATTGAAATTGGCACTTGCCATGGTGTTACTCTCCATTGTTGTAGGGGCGGACCGCTCAGGTGTTTCCCTGGGTAAGGGTTACATCCACCGGTGATGCCTGGGTAAGGCAGCCGGCATCTGTAGCGGGCCTTAACGCTTAAGATGGAAATATATTAGTGCAAACCTTCGGCCAGATGATTGCTAATAAAGCCTGTTTTTGTGTATTTTTGGCACTAGATATTAATAAATATTAATTGTGAGCAATAAAATGCCTTCAAAGGACGCTCGAATCGATTTGGATCGCTATGATCGGCAAATTCTTGAGTTACTGCAGCAGCAGGGCCGTATCAGTAACCAGGAATTGGCCGACCGAATAGGTTTGTCACCTTCACCCTGTCTGAGACGTGTTAAAGCGTTAGAAGAGAATGGCCTCATTCAAGGATACCGTGCCCTGGTGGATGCCAAACGTATGGGGCTGAATCTGATGGCGTTGCTCCATATTTCCATGGATAGACATACGCCTGAGCGGTTTGAGAACTTTGAGCGCAAGATTGAGCAATTGCCTCAGGTGCTGGAGTGCTTGATTATCACAGGCCAGGATGCGGACTATCAGCTGCGGGTGCTGGTGGAAGATATGGATGCCTATCATGATCTGCTGTTGCACAAGATTACTCGTATTGAGGGCGTAACCGGCGTTCACTCCAGCTTTGTCTTGCGCAAGGTTATGGAGAGAGGGGTACCTTGCTCAGTATAGAGCGCTCTGTCTAAAGCCGGTCACCAGGCCTGTAGAGGCTCGTGTCGGATCAATTGTGCCAACTGCTCACAGCCCGGAGTATGTGGGCGATAGCGCAGCTCAATATAAACCGGGGGCAGTTCGGGAAGTCCAAGTCGAGAGCCGATGTTCTCCATTCCGTCAGTGAGGGCGCCCTGTGCACGCACAGTCACCCCCAGCTCAGCTCTTACGGCAGCCATCAGACTTGTAAAACTGGTTGTGGAATATTCCGTTCGCCAGCTGATATCAGTACTGTCGAGGGCTTGCATGGTTGCTTCCCGGAACAGGCAGGGTGTGTTCAGCAACACCAGTGGTAAGGGGCGGTTTTTTGACCACTGATAACCGGCAGGGCCAATCCAGACCAAAGGCTCATACCCCAATAACTCTCCTTTAACCTGAGTCCGGTCACGCCGAAGAATCAGGGCCAAATCATACTGGTCCTGATCGTAATCCTCACAGACGCTATTGCTGTAGTCTGTTTGAACATTAAGACGAATGCCGGGGTTATGTCGTTTAAAGCGAGCCAGAATTGAAGGCAGCATGCTTTCGGTCAGCGAGAGGGAGACACCTATTCTGAGCTCACCCTGAGCGCTCTGCTCGGTTATGGCTGCCAGGGCATCTTCTTGCAATGAGAGCAACTGGCGGGCGTAACCCAGCATGGTTTCGCCACTGGGTGTGAGGACGCGCTTGCGGCCTTCACTTCGAAACAGATCTACCCCCAGCTCCTGTTCCATTCGGCGTATCTGCTGACTGACCGTAGACTGGGTTTTATGCAGGCGCTCAGCCGCCCGAATGAATCCGGCTTCATCCACGACGGTGACAAAGGTGCGAAGGAGTTCGGTAGTCAGATTTGGGTAGGGCATTGGCTAATCCATCGTTAATCACGATCATTATGATCTGAATTGATCATTATTCATAATATAAAAGCCGTTCTAAGCTGTCATCACTGCTAACAAGGAGGGCGTGATGATGGATGGCAACAATCAACTTACTTTTCGCAAGATACGACGGACCGGCACCGGCGAGATTGATGTTCGTTACTACAACGGGCGTGCCAGAGGGTTGAGGGCACTCACCTTCATGCGCCTGATTAAGGGTGTTCAAGGCAAATTGTTGAGTTGGGTTGGGGGCCGGTTTAAACCAGCGCACCACCCACAGCATACACAAGCACCAATAACCAAACCGGCAGCTTCCAAATGTGCAGAGCCGCAAAAGCCAGCAGGACTAATGCGAAATGTACCGGAGCGTGCAGTGTTCCGGTCGAGATCGGGGTGTACAGGGCAGCCAGCAGCAGCCCAACCACAGCCGCATTGACGCCTGCAAAGGCTGCGCGTACACCCGTGCGTCTTCTCAAATGATCCCAAAAAGGCAGTACGCCGGCGACCAGAAGGAACGATGGTGTGAATATCGCTACCAGCGCAATCAGTCCGCCGAGCCAGCCCGGCAGTGTGTTCATGGCGGTGCCCAGATAGGCGGCGAAGGTAAACAAGGGGCCTGGCACAGCCTGAGCAGCGCCATAGCCAGCCAGAAATAGATCTTCGTTGATGAGTCCGGTGGGCACGGTTTCAGCTTGCAGCAAGGGCAAAACCACATGTCCGCCACCAAACACCAGTGAGCCAATGCGGTAGAACAGGTCGAACAATGTCAATGCTGCACTGGGAATCAGTGCGCTAAGCAGGGGCAAAATCAGCAGCAATGCGGCAAAAACCAGCAGCATGCGTTTACCCGCAGCCATTGAAAGCTGCACGGGGAGTTGAGTGTGTTCAGCATCGGCAGGACGCTCGAGCAGCAGCCAGCCGGCCAGTGCAGCCAGTGCGATCAGAGCAGGCTGGAGCCAGATGGTTGGCATAACCAACATGGCACAGGCAGCGCCCAGCATGACGGCAATTTCAATTCGTCCACGACAGAGGCTTAGTGCCATTCCCCACACTGCCTGGGCAACCACCGCAACGGCAATCAGCTTTAATCCTTGAACGACACCTGCTGAAATCAGACCGTCCGGTTGCGTAGCGCCATAGGCGACGAGTATCAGCGCGAGTGCAGAGGGAAGGGTAAAACCAGACCAGGCGGCCAAAGCACCTCTGAAACCCGCCTGTGACATTCCCAGTGCGAGGCCAACTTGACTACTGGCCGGTCCCGGCAGGAATTGGCAAAGGGCAACAAGGTCGGCGTAGCTCTGATCGCTGAGCCACTTGCGTCGATTGACGAACTCTTCACGAAAGTAACCGATATGGGCGACTGGTCCGCCAAAGCTGGTAACGCCCAGGCGCAGGAAGATCAGAAGGATGGAAACAAAGGAGGCATGTTTTTCGGGTGTCATTGTTCAGTGCTATCAGTGCAAAACATGAAGAATAGTGCAGGCGACATGACGTGGGTATTACAGTGGTGTAAAGCCAGCATGGCAGGTACAAAAAAGCCCGCTCAAATGAAGCGGGCTTTTGATTGATAGAGCAGAGGATATCGCTTAACGAGTAGCAGCTGCCTTTTGGGCTTTCTCGATCGCTTTGTTCACGTCAAGCGATGCAGCTTCCTGGCGTGGCGGGAATTCCACGAAGGTTGCAACGTGATCGTTCAATAGCGCGATGATCGGCTGCAGCACCCAGCTTTTCTGCATTACCTGATGGAAGCCGATGTCACCATCGTACTGTTCATACGGGTCCTTACGCAGGTTAAACAGTTTGGGCATGGTGTGGCTCACCAGGTCTTCGTAGTATTTGCCACCCGGCTTGCTGGCAAAGTGCAGCTTCCAGGGGCCTACGCGAACTGCGGTCAGGTTGGTTTCGTAGTAGTAGAAGAAGCTGTTTCGAGCAGATTTATCTGCCTGACCAGTCCAGTAGTCGAGGTTATTGAAACCGTCGATCATGACATGGTCACGTTTCTTCAGCTCTTCAGATATATTCGGGCGACCGGCTGCAGCGGCAATGGTCGGAAGAACGTCTTCGTGCGAAGAAATGCCGTTACGCTTCAGGCCTGCCGGGATGTGGCCGGGCCAGCGTACCAGGAACGGAACGCGTACACCGCCTTCCCAGGTGGTCATCTTCTCGCCGCGGAACTGGGTCACACCTGCATGTGGCCAGCTGCTGCTCTCAGGGCCGTTGTCAGTGGTGTAGATTACGATAGTGTTGTCGGCGATGCCCAGATCATCAATTTTATCGAGCAGCTGACCTACATGGCCGTCATGTTCCATCAAGCCACTGCCAAACAGGTCTTCGGCTGAGCTGATGGGGGTCGCCAGGTTGCGGCTTTCTTCTTTCAGGTGAGTGTATACGTGCATGCGGCTGGGCGCGTGCCAGATAAAGAACGGCTTGTCTGCTTTAACAGCGCGTTCCATGAAGTCCAGCGAGCGTGCCAATACCTCTTCGTCGAAGGTTTTCATGCGCTCGGTGGTCAGCGGGCCAGTGTCTTTAACAGTTTGGCCATCAGCTGTTGCGAACGACTCAATCACACCACGAGGGCCGAATTTCTTAACGAACTCAGGGTTGGTGGGGTAGTCCGCCTGTTCAGGCTCTTCAGAAACGTTCAGGTGGTAGAGGTTACCGAAGAACTCATCAAAGCCATGTAGTGTCGGAAGGTGCTGGTCCAGATCACCCAAGTGGTTTTTGCCGAATTGGGCTGTCATGTAGCCCTCTTCTTTAAGCACTTCCGCCAACGTAGGATCTGCTTCCTGGATACCCAGAGGGTTACCAGGCTGGCCAACCGTGGTCAAGCCTGTACGGATCGGCAACTGACCCAGCAGGAAGGCTGCGCGACCAGCGGTACAGCTCGGCTGAGCGTAGTGGTCAGTAAACAGTGCGCCTTCGTTGGCAATACGGTCAATGTTCGGCGTCGGATATTGCATGCCGTGGCTGTAAGCACTGAGGCTGGTCTGTGCCACGTCATCAACCATGATTGCCAGAACGTTTGGTTTGTCAGCAGCGAGTACAATGCTCGAGGCACTCATCAGGGTTAGTGCCAAGGCTCCGGCAAGGGGGCTGTTACGGCGCTTGGGTGTGGTCTTCATGAAATGCACTCCTTGTTTGGCATTCATTCAAAGTAGCAAGCGGTGGGTGTAACAAGTAGCAGGGAATATTTATACGGCCAAAGACCCCATATCGGATGTGCTGTGCATATCCCTGCTGTCGAACTGGTTGCACCTTCATTTTCGTGAAGGCTGCACTGAGCACAGGCCTTAGCTGCGATAGCTGTCTGGTCAGTTTAGTTCGGTCTTCCTTATCTGCCATACAAAACCCGATGTCTGGTATCCAAGCCAACCCGGGGTTTGGGTGGGTACTGATCTCACCAATAAGGCAGATGCATAGCGAGCTTTAAAGCATCTACCTACATAAGATTTCTAGATACTGTCGCAAATTCAATGCCTTATGTGCCAGTTGTTGGGTGGTTGTCAGTGTCCAATTCCCAATCGACGCCGCTCCATTCTGCGCAAGAACTCTTCCATAATCATGCGATACAGGCTTTCTTTCAGGTACAGGTCTTCCACGTCTGAATCGATACTGGGGTTGTCATTCACCTCGATGACCACGACCTTGTCACCGGACTGCTTAAGATCGACGCCATAGAGGCCATCACCGATCAGCTTGGTGGCTTTCAATGCGGTCTTCACAACTTTGGCAGGCACTTCATGTACCGGCAGGGTTTCGAAATCACCGGATTCAGTCTCGGCACCACTGTGGTTGTAGATCTGCCAGTGTCCTCGGGTCATCATGTACTTGCATGCGTAAAGAGGCTTGTTGTTGAGAATGCCGATGCGCCAATCATATTCGGTGTACATGAATTCCTGCACAAGCACGATTGCGGACTGTTTGAAATATTCTTCGGCCCGAGTGACCAGCTCTTCGGCGGAGTTAACCTTGACCACCCCCTTGGAGAAAGCACCATCCGGGATTTTCAGCACGCGGGGATAGCTCAGTGAAGCAGCAAGCTGTTTTAACTCTTTGCGGTGGTCTTTGAACAGAAAATGGGTTTCAGGCATGGCGACGCCGTTGGTGGCCAGCAAGTCCGACAGAAAAACCTTGTTGCAGCAGCGCAGTATGGAGGTGGGATCGTCGAATACCACTAGCCCCTCTCGTTCTGCCCGCTTGGCAAAACGGTAGGTATGGTTGCTGATCGAGGTGGTCTCACGAATAAACAGGCCGTCGTACTCGGCCAGGCGGGCATAATCCTTCTTGCCGATCAGGCTGACATCAATACCCAGTTGACGTCCGGCACGGATGAACTGCTTGACCGCCTTGGCATCGGATGGAGGTAGTTGTTCATCATGATCAACCAGAATGGCCAGGTCGTAGCGGTACTGTCGACGTGCGGTCGGTTTACGCCAAATTTTGCGACTGAAACTATCAATGGCGGACGCAAAAAGATCCTCCTCCGACTCCGTCAGCTGCGTCAGGTTGCCTGCTTTTACAGTCTCGATCTCCCACACCGTACTTTTACGGAAGGTCAGATGCAGAATCGGGCAGGGGAACTGGTCGAAGATCTGACGTGCCAGATCCTGCAGGGAGGTAAAATGGGTCTGACCGAAGCAGAGGGTTATCTGTAATCGCTGATCGGCTTCGAGCTGAGCACGCAGGTCCGCATGCTTGTCGATCAGCTTGCCGAGCAACGTGTTGAGGTCTTTCATGCCCAAGCCGTACACGGATTTACGACCCAGATCGTTAATGGTCTGAATGGACGGAATCACCTTGTGACCACGAGCCTCAGCCAGCAGCGATGTATAGTAGCCATAGCTCAAGTAGCGGTAGTTGCGACAGAGGTTAATGATCTGTACCGGCGTGCGATCCCGCTGGCTGCCTTGAGCCAGATATTCGTGGGCGCTCATCAGCTGTTCCGCCGGATAGAACGCCTGCCAGTCCTCTTTCCTGTCTACGATGATTCTCAGCTTACTCATGGTGCATCCTGCTGGTTGATATGGTTGCACTATCGCCCCCTTTTATTCAGGGCGCAATCGGGCTGAAATAATTATTGATCGGGTCTGGTTTTCATTGTCAAAGAGCGCGTAATCTGAGTTCCTATTCCCCGGAAATAGCATCATGTCAATCAACATCCGTATGCGTCCTGCCACGCTCAATGATCTGCCTGCTTTAGTCGCATTGGAACAGCATTCCTTTGCTGAAGATCGTATTAGCCGACGCCAGTTTCGCTGGATGCTCAAGCGTGGGCACTGTGCTTTTATTCTAGCTGAGGCTGAACAGTTTCCATTGGCTGGCTATATTCTGGTCCTGTTTCATCGCGGGACCGCTTTGGGGCGAATCTATTCGCTGGCGGTGGATGAGCGTCTACGTGGGCAGGGGCTGGCACGACAGTTATTGGACGCTGCGGAATCAGCAGCCCTGGAGCAGGATTGCCTGGCGCTCAGGCTGGAGGTGCGAACCGATAACGAAGCCGCCATACGACTCTATCGTTCACTGGGTTACCGGCAGTTCGGATTTTACGATGATTACTACGAGGATCATGCACCAGCCTTGCGGTTTCAGAAGCGTATTCTGGCGGTCCGAACACGTAGCCCGGGAACCGTGCCCTGGTATGGTCAAACATTGCCGTTTACCTGTGGTCCTGCATCTCTCTTGATGGCGATGAAGGCGCTTAACCCGGATATAGAGATGGACCGCCGCCATGAGCTTCAGCTTTGGCGCGAGGCAACCTCCATTTTCATGACGACGGGTCATGGAGGCTGTGGCCCAAGAGGGCTGGCATTGGCCGCTTTCAGGCGTGGCTTTAATGTGGAACTGTTTATCAACCGTGAGGGGGCCCTGTTTATTCATGGTGTTCGCACCGAACTGAAAAAAGACGTGTTGGAGCTGGTGCATCAGGACTTCAAGGATCAAATCGCTGATTCCGGAATCACTGAACATATTGAAGAGATTAGTTTTGAGGTGCTTGAACAGGCCTTGGCTTCAGGTGCCTATGTTGTAATGCTGATTAGTTGTTGGAACCTCAGCGGACACAAAAGCCCACACTGGGTGGTGTTGACGGGCATCGACGATCATTACGTATACCTGCATGACCCGGAAGTGGATGAGGATGAAGAGAAGGCGTTGATCGATAGCCAGAATGTACCCATACCGCGCAGTCGCTTCTGGGGCATGGCTCGCTTTGGAAAGGAGGGCTTACGGACGGCAGTAGTGTTGTCCTTGCCGCAGGAGTGAATGGCAGTCCTGTTCAGGACTGCCGGTACGTACTCAGGCACTAAGCTTGGCAGCGATACGAGCAACATGCGCACCCTGATAATACGCCATGGTTTGCTCCTGCTTACTAGGCATGCGAGAACCATCACCACCAGCAATAGTGGCAGCGCCAAGTGGCGAGCCGCCATGCATTTCGGTGATATCAGTCATCTCAGGCAGCGCGTAAGGCAAGCCAACAACGACCATACCATGGTGAAACAGGGTCGTATGGAAAGACTGAATCGTTGTTTCGTTACCACCGCCGGTGCCGGTGCTGGTAAATACGCTACCCACCTTGCCGATCAGCGCACCTGAAGCCCAAAGACCACCGGTCTGGTCCAGGAAATTGCGCATCTGGCTGGCCATATTACCGAAGCGGGTTGGGGTACCGAAGATGATGGCATCGTAGTCTGCGAGCTCTTTGGGATCTGCCAGGGGGGCTGTCTGGTCCATTTTCACACCAGCATTACGGGCAACCTCGTCTGGCATCAATTCCGGCACGCGTTTGACTACAACCTCGGTACCTTCCACAGAAGCGGCACCTTCGGCAATGGTGTTGGCCATGGATTCAATATGACCGTAGGAAGAGTAATAAAGAACGAGAACTTTGCTCATGTCAGGGGCTCCTTGAAAGCAATTTAAGGGTTGAGGGTTTCACGTTGATGAGATTGCAGCAGGTCCAGCGTGGGGCCACGAGGTACGATGCCTGTGGGATTTATGCTGTGGTGGCTGCGATAGTAATGGCCTTTGATGTGACTGAAATTGACGGTTTCACTCACGCCAGGCCATTGGTACAGCTCGCGGACGTAACTCCACAGGTTTGGGTAGTCCACAATGCGTTTCAGGTTGCACTTGAAGTGGCCGTGATAGACCGCATCAAAACGAATCAGGGTGGTAAACAGGCGCCAGTCGGCTTCGGTGATCCGGTCGCCCACTAAATAGCGTTGTTGACTCAAGCGTTGTTCAAGCGCGTCCAGCATTTCGAACAGTGGCAACACGGCTTGCTCATAAGCTTCCTGGGTTGTTGCAAAGCCTGCCTTGTAAACGCCATTGTTGATGCAGTGGTAAATGTCATCATTGATGCTGTTAATCTCGGTGGTTAACTCGGCGGGGTAGTAATCGCCGGGTTTTGCACCCAAGTCATCAAAGGCCGAGTTCAACATGCGGATTATTTCGGCTGATTCGTTGCTGACGATGGTTTGTTGCTGCTTGTCCCACAGCACCGGTACCGTCACTCGGCCGCTGTAATTTGGATCCGCTTTCAGGTACAGCTCATACAGGTAATTCAGTCCGTAGAGATCATCCCCGGTGGCACCGGCCTCGGGTTCAAACGTCCAGCCATGATCTCCCATGAAGCTGTTAACCACTGAAACCGAAATCAGTGACTCCAACCCTTTAAGGGAACGAAAGATCAGAGTGCGATGGGCCCAGGGGCACGCGAGCGATACATAAAGGTGATAGCGGCCGGCTTCAGCCGAAAAGCCGCTTTCTCCTGAAGGTCCCGCCTCTCCGTTGGGCGTCACCCAGTTACGAAACTGAGATTCTGAACGGATAAAACGTCCCTTGTTCGATTCAGTGTCATACCACTGGTCAACCCATTGGCCGTCTACTAGCAGTCCCATGATGATCTCCTGTATTCGGGTGTACTTCGTTACGTGTGGGGGCCTTGTTTTGATCAGTTTTGTTGCTTGTTGAGCAGACGGTCAACGGACAGGGCTCCGCCGCCACTGACCATCAGGGAAACTGATATCGCAAATAGAGCCAGACCGAACTCATAGCCGTTATTGCTCATAAAAAGTCCATTGCCGATGTGAACAGCGAAGATGGCTACCAGCATGGCAAAGGCCAGTACTGCCGCTGCAGGGCGGACCAGAAGGCCGATCAAAATCGCTAGCCCGCCGAAAAATTCACCGCTACCAGCCAAAAGTGCCATCAGATAACCGGGCTCAAGTCCGATGGAGCCCATCCATTGACCTGTACCGTCCAGGCCGTAGCCTCCAAAAGCACCAAAGAGCTTCTGTGCCCCGTGAGCGGCAAAAATAATGCCGGCTGGAATACGCAGAGCCAACGGAGCGAAGCTGTTATTGGTCGACAGCAGTCGAGAAATCAGGGAAGCGTTCATCAGGATGTCTCCGGTGTTTGTCTAAGTAATGGTGTTACTTTAGCCACCACTTGGCTGATGAAGAACGGTGTAAAGCAGCAGTGAATGATCAGATTTTTTGATGAATTTTGATCTGATGATTCCAATACACAGTCTTTACTGTTGTTATATACAGTTAAATGTCGACTTGTTCGAATTGATCTCTTACTCTTGGGTTTTTGTTACTTGTCGGAACAGCATGAAACTCTACATCGCCGAAAAGCCCAGCCTTGGCCGCGCTATTGCAGCGGTGTTGCCGGGGCCGCAAAAAAAGGAAGAGGGTCTGATTCGCTGTGGTGGCGATCAGGTCGTGAGCTGGTGTATCGGTCATCTGCTGGAGCAGGTTGAACCTGATGCCTACAACGAGGCATTCAAACAGTGGCGGCTTGAACATCTGCCGATTGTTCCTCAGGAGTGGCAGCTGAAACCGCGAAAAGGTGTCAGCAAGCAGCTATCGGTCCTGCGTAAGCTGGTTAAGTCAGCGGATGCAATTATCCATGCTGGTGACCCTGACCGAGAAGGGCAGCTACTGGTCGACGAGGTTATCGAATTTCTCAAGGTACCGACCAGCAAGAAGTCGCAGGTTCAGCGTTTGTTGATCTCGGACCTGAACCCGGATGCGGTCCGCCGTGCATTACAGCGGATGAAATCCAATCGTGAGTTTGTTCCCTTATCGGTATCAGCGCTGGCACGTTCGCGTGCGGACTGGCTCTTCGGTATCAATATGACGCGAGCGCTGACAGTGAAAGGTCGAAGCTCCGGTTATCATGGGGTTCTGTCGGTAGGACGCGTGCAGACGCCGGTATTGGGTCTGGTCGTGCAGCGAGATGCCGAGATTGATGCTTTTATCGCCAAGCCTTACTACGAGGTAGATGCTCATCTTTTGACTGAGCGAGGTGAGCGTTTTACCGCCCGTTGGCAGCCCAGTGAAGCCTGTGCAAAGTATCAGGATGACGAGGGACGAGTCCTGTCAAAAGCACTGGCGGCAAATGTGGTGGCCAGAATTACCGGCCAGCCTGCCAGGTTGCTGAAAGATGAGCGTAAAAACGGACAGCAGGCAGTGCCACTGCCATATAACCTTTCATCACTGCAGATCGACTGTGCTAAGCGCTTTGGTCTGAACGCCCAGCAGGTGCTGGATGCGGCTCAGGCCTTGTATGAAAAGCACAATCTGATTACCTATCCGCGTTCCGATTGTCGTTACTTGCCCGCAGAGCACTTTGGTGAGGGGGCGCGTGTCACCCAGGCCATTTCACGCACCCAGCCAGAGCTGGCAACGGCTGTTCAGAATGCTGATCTGAACCTGAAATCCAAGGCCTGGAATGACAAAAAGGTTGAGGCGCACCACGCCATTATCCCCACCAGTAAGGCCGCTTCACCGGAGCGCTTAAGTCGAGCCGAGTTACAAGTCTACAGCCAGATAGCGCGTCAGTATCTGATGCAGTTCTATCCGCCTTGTCGTTACGCAGACAGACGAGTCGAGGTCGAAATCGCCGGAGGCTTATTTGTTGCCAAGGTCCGGCAAATTCTTGATCCGGGCTGGAAGGCTTTGCTGGGCAAGGAAGCCGAGGATGAAACCGAAGGCCAGTTACCAGCTCTCAAAGCGGATGAGTTACTACACTGTGAACGGGGTGAATTGCTGGAGAAGATGACCCAGCCACCCAAAGCCTTTACCGACGCGACGCTGTTGGCTGCGATGACGGGTATCGCGCGCTTTGTGCAGAATGCAGAGCTGAGAAAGGTCTTGCGTGAGACGGATGGCCTTGGGACGGAAGCGACCCGTGCCGGGATTATCGAGTTACTGTTCAGACGTGGATTTCTGGAGCGCCAGGGGAAGCAGATTCACGCTACAGCGGCTGGCAAAGCATTGATTGCCGCTTTGCCAGATGAGCTGAGTCGACCGGATATGACCGCCCATTGGGAATCACAGCTGGATGCAATCAGCCGCAAGGCGTTCAACTATCAAGGCTTTATGCAGCCGTTACAGGATGCGTTGCCGCAGTTGATCAGCAGTATTCAGCCACAGGCGTTGAGCGGTATTCCTGCCCCTAAAGCAGGTCCTAAACGACGCAGGAAGCCAGCCAGCTCAACCGCGACTAAAACGGGTAGTACGAATCGAAAACGCAGTACTCCGAAAACTGCTGCTACCGGTCGCAAACGCAAGACTGCGGCGACGGGCTAGGGTGACCTGACACTGATCTCGGGTGTATCCTGAAGATGTTAATAAAAACCATGAGAAGGGCGAAGCAATGCTGGATAAGCGACAGTTTTATATCGATGGTAAATGGGTTGCACCCGCAGAAGCGAAAGACCTGGATGTTATTGATCCTTCTACCGAAACCGTATGTGCGCAGATTTCACTGGGTGGTCAGGCCGATACCGATGCAGCCGTAGCGGCAGCACGTCGTGCCTTTGACAGCTGGAGTCGTACCAGCCGGGAAGAGCGTCTGGAGCTGCTGGAAAAGCTCTATAGCCTGTACAAGGCGCGCTCGAATGAGATGGCTGAAGCGATCTCCACCGAAATGGGCGCACCCATGGCGCTGGCGCAAACTGCCCAGTGGGGTGCAGGTGCAGGGCATATCAAAAACTTCATTCGTGTACTCAAGGAATACAGTTTTGAAGCGCCGCTGGGAGACCACGCACCGGGTAATCAGATTCTGCACGAGCCCATTGGTGTTTGCGCGCTGATCACGCCCTGGAACTGGCCGATGAACCAGGTCACGCTGAAAGTTGTTGCTGCCTTGGCGGCCGGTTGCACCATGGTGCTCAAGCCTTCAGAAATTGCGCCCCTGTCAGCCATGCTGTTTGCCGAAATGATCGATGAAGCAGGTTTTCCGGCGGGTGTGTTCAATCTGGTGAACGGCGACGGTCCCGGTGTAGGTTCTCAGCTGTCCGGTCATGTGGATGTAGACATGGTGTCCTTTACCGGCTCAACCCGCGCCGGCAAGGCGATCTCCATCAATGCGGCGGATACCGTCAAGCGTGTCAGTCTGGAGCTGGGTGGCAAGGGCGCCAATATCGTCTTCGCCGATGCTGATGAGAAGGCAGTCGTACGTGGTGTGCGTCATTGCTTTATGAACTCGGGTCAGTCCTGCAACGCACCGACACGTATGCTGGTTGAGCGCTCCATCTACGATCAGGCCGTTCAGACCGCGATTGAAGTTGCAGCCAAGACCGAGGTCAATCAGGCATCTCTGGAAGGTAAGCATATCGGCCCTGTGGTTTCTGCACTGCAGTTCGACAAAATCCAGCAGCTGATTCAGCAGGGCATTGATGAAGGGGCTCGTCTGGTCGCGGGTGGTACAGGTAAACCCGAGGGGCTGAGTGAAGGCTACTTCGTACGTCCGACCATCTTTGCCGATGTGACCAATGAGATGACCATCGCTCGTGAAGAAATCTTCGGTCCGGTGTTGTCGATGATTCCCTTCGATACTGAAGAAGAAGCGATCCGTATCGCTAATGACAGCCCTTATGGACTGACCCACTATGTACAGACACAGGACGGCGAGAAGGCTAATCGTGTTGCACGTCAACTGCGTGCCGGTATGGTGCAGATGAATGGGGAAGGTCTGGGTGGCGGAGCGCCTTTTGGTGGCTACAAACAGTCCGGTAATGGCCGTGAGGGCGGTACCTGGGGACTGGAAGACTTCCTGGAAGTGAAGGTCGTGACTGGCTGGTCATAAGTCCAGATCTTCTGGCGTTTCAAGCCGGTCAGGTTGCGTACTTGACCGGCTTTTTGTCTCAGGCGACGGGAATCAGAGTTTGCGATTTAATGGCTTCACTCAGTTCCTGTGCATTGGTGGGCAGTGCCTGGCTGCTCTCGCAGGAGAGATTTGGGTAGCGCCAGCCAATCCAGCGATTACGCCCCTGTTCTTTGGCTTCATATAGCGCCATATCTGCAACTTTAAACACCCTGTCCCAGGTTTTTTCCTGCTCCAGATGAATAGCAGGGGTCACAATAAATCCTACCGAGCAGGTGAGGGGAATAGTGCCCTCAACAAAACCCTTCTGTTCGGTCTGGCTGCGTATGCGCTCGGCTATTTCACTGGCGTCGGCAACGGTTGAAAGTCCACACACCGCGATAAACTCCTCCCCACCGACACGCGCAATGCAGTCATCTTCACGGCAGCAATCTTTGAGCAATTGTGAAAATTCGCGCAACACCGTATCGCCACTATCATGCCCGTGGCGATCATTCACCTGTTTAAAGAAGTCCAGGTCCGTACTGAAAGTGGCGATATAGGTATAGTTGCTGACGTAATCCGGTTGTTGCAGGCGGTATTCCAGATAGCGGCGATTACCAAGGCCGGTCAGGGGATCGGTCAGGCTCTCTTCCTTGAGTTGAGCTTGCGTATGCAGCATGCGGCTGTGTTTATCGCTAATGCGTAATGCCATGTCCCGAAAGGAGCGAGTGAGCTGACCAATCTCATCAGAACTGCTGTTGTCAGGTATGTCATCCATGGAGTGTGATGCGGAGAAAGCGTGCATCTTACGTTGCAGGCGTCGTAATGGGTTCAACAGGTAGTATTTCAGCAGTATATACGTGGCGATGCTGCCAAGTATGCCCAGCACGAACAGGGTACCCATGATGTAATAGGTGTAGCTGCGCATACTGTTCAAAAATGGTCGTCCCTGATTCAGTTCTATAAGCAGGGAGCGGCTGTCATCATTAAGCAGTGGCAGCCGTATACGACTGATACTGTCAGCGCCTTCCAAAAGCTGGATCTCGTCGGGACCGGCAGGGCTTTCATCTATGCCGATGCTGATGGCCTGTATTTGAGGGGGGCGCAGCTGGTGAGTCATGTCCAGATCCAGTAACTGGGCGAAATAGAGGCTGCCTTTCGATATACCTTCGCCGGAAGTTGGCAAAACGGAGCTGGAGGCAACCAGCATCAGACCTGCCTCTGTGAATATGATCCCCTGTCCGCCATTGGCCAGCAGGCGAGGCTGATCGCTTTGCATCAGGTCTGCTATCAATGATTCACGGTAGGCCGTTAGACGGGGTGCTGATTTGAACGTAAGGACTTTCTCGTCCTGGGTGATAAGCAGCATGTCCATGGATAGCTGCTCCATGGAGCTGCCGCCAATGGATGATTCCAGATACTCAGGGTATGGTGACTCGACAAAGCGGTAGGTATCATCCCAATGGCCCCAGTCAATGGCCATTCTACGCATATGGGTCAGCTCACGATCCAGCCCATCCTTGATGCGCTCAAGATCTTCTTGCAGAGCCTCTGTTTCAAACGCTTCAACCTTGGGTATGACGATCTGCTGCTGAATAATAGCAATCCCTGTGCCCAGAATGATGAGCAAAAACAACAGGATCGCCAAGAGCTTGTGCCTGAGACTCATGTTCTTCCCGCCTTGCTGAAGGGGTACCTGGATAATCATGGCCTAGGCGTGCGAAGTCAGCAAAGGACTAACCAACACTTTTAAGCCAGCACCCCTAGAGAATAGCGCAGTCTGTCGCGTATAGGCATCAAGGTGTCAGGTGAACAAGCTTATTTTGTACCCAAGGGTGGCCACTGAGACGCTCGGTCATGTGATCCAGAAACGCGCTAACACGTGGGTTCAGATTACGACGACTGGCATACAAAGCATTAATTTCCAGTGGTTCCAGCTGGAAGTCTTCCAATACGCGTACGATTTGACCGCTTTCGAGTAGCTCACTGCAGAATACTTCGGGAAGGCGGCCAATGCCCATATGCTGAATAATCATCTCGCGGACAAAGCTCAGGCTGTTGGTACGCATGCGACCGCCCATATTAACCGGTTCCTGATTGTTCCAGTTAATGAAGCGCAAGTGATCAAAGGGTCTCTGCAGTGTAATGCAGGAATGTTTGGTCAGGTCAGCAGGGGAGTTCGGTGCGCCGTTTTGCTCGATATACTCCGGGGTTGCAAACAGACCTCGACGCAGCCCTGCGACATGACGAGCAATCAGACTGGAGTTGGGCAAGGGGCCCAGGCGCAGCGTAAGGTCGACACCTTCTTCAATCAGATCCACTGTACGTGTACTAAGCTCGACATCCACTTCCATTCGAGGGTAGGCCAGCATGAAACTGGAAATGACTTCGTTCATCATGAAAACACCGATCTCCGTCGGCATTGTCAGGCGCAGACGCCCACGCAGCTCGGTTTTGGATGCGCTGATGTCATCCTGAACAGCCGTTAAATCATCCACCAGAGGCTGTGCGCGCGAGAACAGCTCTTCACCTTCCGGCGTAAGCTTGAGCTTACGTGTGGTGCGCTGAATCAGTCGAATGCCCAAGGTGTCTTCGAGCTGGGCAATACGGCGACTGATGGTCGACTTCTGTACATCAAGACTGTCGGCTGCAGCGGTGAAACTGCCGGTTTCGACCACACGAATGAACAGATTGAGGTCGTTCAGGTTCATCAAAAACTCCAAAGCCGGCTTGCAGGGCCGACATTACGAATGTGGTGACAGAGCGAAAGCCTGCAGTTGCTCAATGATGGCTGCTAGCCCATTACCACGTGTTGGGCTCAAATGGCGACGCAGTTCGAGCGATTCCACGAGTGCATCAAAATCAAACAGAGCGGCCTCTGCTGGGGTGAGTCCGTTAATGCGGTCGAGTAGCAATGCCAGGAGGGCCCTTAGTATGCGTGCATCAGCATCAGCACGACAAGCCAAACGACCCTGTGGATCCAGTGCAGTAATCAGCCAGACCCGTGACTCACAGCCGGGCACTTGGTTGTCGGCTGTTTTCAAAGCGTCGGGTAAGGGCTCAACCTGTTTTGCCAGCTGCATTAGTGCTGGGTAACGCTGGTCCCAGTTTTTTGCGGCAAAAATGGCTTGTGTATCCAGCGCCTTTACCGAAATAGGCACTTCTATTATCGCGCATTGACTCTGGACCAGCTGATCGAGCGAAGTGGCCAAGTGTTCAGCTTCATTAAGCGTGTTGTAAAACGCAAAGGAGGCGCGCACTGTCCCCGGGACACCCAACGCTTGCATCAACGGCATGGCGCAATGATGACCCGCACGAACCGCAATACCCTGCTGATCAAGCCAGCGAGCAATATCTTGAGGGTGAAAGCCTTCCAGTTGAAACGAAAACAGAGCGACAGGCTGGTTTCCGGCGGCAAGAGTCTTGAAACCCTTTACGGTATTACATGCTTCCAGTGCATGGTGAAGCAGCAGCTGCTCCTGAGCTTCCTGCGCGGTACGATCGCTTTGCAGGTATTCGATCGCTGCAGATAAGCCCATGGCGCCGGCAATGTTAGGTGTACCGGCCTCAAACTTGAAGGGCAATCCGGCGAACAGGGTGTTGTCAAAACTGACCGTTTCGATCATTTCTCCGCCTGCCTGCCAGGGCGGCATTGCGTTCAGTAGATCTCGCCGGCCCCACAGCATTCCAATCCCGGTTGGACCAAATAGCTTGTGGCCTGAAAACGCGTAGAAGTCGCACTCCAGTTGGCCTGGATCTACATCGAAATGAGGAAGCGCCTGAGCACCATCTATGAGTACACATGCGTCTGCCGCTTTCGCATCTCGGCACATTTGCTCGACGGGGTAACGGGTGCCGAGCACATTTGAAACATGGCTAAGCGCCACCAGCTTAGGGCAGCGTGCAAGTAACGTTCGATAGGCATCCAGATCTACATTGCCATCGGGCAGAAGCGGAATCACCTCAATGTGAGCACCAACCCGCTGGGCTAACAGCTGCCAAGGCACAATATTGGCGTGGTGAGCACTCTGCATCAGCAGAATACGATCACCAGCTTTGATATGAGCGTTACCCCAGCTGTTAGCCACCAGGTTGATCGATTCGGTGGTGCCACGGGTCCAGATAAGTGTATTGGGGTCTTCGATACTCAGCCACTGCGCCATGACGGCACGTGCGTGTTCGAAAGCCGTTGTTGCACGATTGGACAGGTCGTGACTGCCACGGTGGACGTTTGCATTGCCTGTTTTGTAGTAGCGGCCAATTGCATCAATAACCTGGCGCGGCTTTTGAGTTGTTGCAGCGTTATCCAGGTAGATCAGGGGCTTTCCGTGGGCACGAGTCGATAAGATAGGAAAGTCACGCCGCCATCGGGCGGCGTTATCGGTGCCGGTAGTTGATGCAGTACTGTTGCTCATGATCTTGGTGCGTCGGTGCTCATGGCTATCATGCTTAAGTGTTTCAAATCAGCTCAAGGCTGCTTGCTGGGCTCGTGTCAGCTGACTGCGCCAGCGCGCATATAGCATGGCAGAGGTAAACAATGTCACCAGAAGTGCCGAGTCCAATAGGCCCAACCAGCGCGTTGGAGGAACCAGCGCTGCAATCACGGCTTCCAGGAAGTACAGCAGAAGCACAAAGCACATCCATGCGTGCCCGCGCGGCGAACCCTTAACTACGACGGGGGTAAATGCTGCCAGCGGGATAAGATGCACAAGCCATACTACCCAGGGATGGTCGCTGCTGGCAGGCGCCAGCCACAGGTACCAAAGGGTAAACAGCAGAAGTAGTCCGAAGAAACTGGCCAGAACCAGTACGCGGCTGATACGGGTTTTGGTTTCAAGAGCTGTGCTCATGATATCTCCTTGGGCAACAGGGTTCTTGCCAACTGGCCCAGCCGGCGGCCCTGCTGCAGTGCCAGCGCGGATTCATCGGCGTCCAGCGAATGGTTTTCTTCACGGCCGCTGACATGGGTGACGCCATAAGGCGTACCACCGGTTTTAGTGTCCAGCAGTTGATCCGCACTGTAGGGTAGGCCAGCCAGTACCATGCCATGATGCAGCAATGGCAGCATCATGGTCATCAACGTGGTTTCCTGGCCACCGTGCAGGCTGGCGCTGGAACTGAAAACGCAGGCGGGCTTGTCGATCAAGGCGCCAGACAGCCAAAGGCTGCTGGTGCTATCGATAAAGTACTTCATAGGGGCCGCCATATTCCCAAAGCGTGTGGGGCTGCCCAGTGCCAGTCCGGCGCAGTTGGCCAAGTCGGCTTCGGTGCAGTACACGGCACCGGATTCGGGTACGCCTGGTTCGGTCGCTTCGCAATTTGCCGACACGGCCGGAACTGTTCTCAGGCGTGCTTCCAAACCGGTCTCTTCGATACCGCGGGCGATTTGGCGCGCCAATGCACGTGTCGACCCGTTGCGGCTGTAATAGAGCACCAGTACATAGGGTTGGCTCACGCGAGAATCTCCAGTACGGACTCCGGCGGACGACCGATACGGGCCTGATCACCGTTGATCACTATGGGGCGCTCGATAAGCTTGGGGAAACGTGTCATGGCGTCGATGATAGCCGCATCGTCCAGGCTGGCATCATCCAGACCGGCTTCCTTGTACTCTGCTTCCTTGGTACGCAGCAGTTCGCGGGCACTGATGTTCAGGGCGTTGAGGACGGATTGAAGTTCTTCAGCAGAGGGAACATCCTTCAGATATTCACGCACGTTCGGCTCGATCCCCTTGTCCTGCAAAAGCTGCAGGGTTTCACGGGACTTGGAACAGCGCGGGTTATGATAGATGGTGATCGACATGAGGACTCCAAACAGGCTTTCATTCAACAGATGAGCGCCCTATTGTATAGGGCAGAAGCATCATTCGTTAAGAGAGTTCGTATGCATAAGGGACCCCTGTCGACTGCACTGGTGTTTATTCGATCATTGCTTAGACAGTTTCAGGCCAATCAGGGCATTCTCAATGCCGCTGCCTTGACCTACACCACGCTCTTCGCCGTGGTGCCATTAATGACCGTTTCCTACTCAATGCTGGCTGCCGTTCCCAACTTTAAGGGCGTGGGTGAGCAGGTCCAGGGCTGGATCTTCGAAAACTTCGTGCCGGCGACGGGAGCTGTGGTGCAGGAGCACCTGGGTACCTTCGCGAGTCAGGCTCAAAGCCTGACCGTCGTGGGTGTCATCTTCCTTGCTGTTACCTCCATCATGATGATGAAGAACATCGAGGCTGCCTTTAACCGCATCTGGCGGGTAGCCGAACCACGCAAGGGAATCTCCAGCTTTCTGCTGTACTGGGCAGTGCTCAGTCTGGGCCCAATCCTGATTGGTTTGGGACTGCTGCTGACTTCCTATATCGCCAGCCTTTCCTTCTTCGCCAGTGCCACGGAAATGGTAGGGCGTGCCCGCCTGTTATCACTGCTGCCACCGTTGTTCTCGGCATTGGCATTTATGCTGCTGTATGCGGCTGTGCCCAACTGCCGTGTACCGCTCAAAAGCGCAGCGATCGGCGGGCTTTTTGCGGCGATCATGTTTGAATTGGCCAAACGTGGTTTCGTCCAGTTTGTCACGTTGTCGCCTTCCTATCAGCTGATCTACGGTGCCTTTGCAGCGGTCCCGATCTTCCTGCTCTGGATCTATATCAGTTGGGGCATCATTCTGTTCGGTGCTGAATTGACCCGCTTATTGACGGTTTCCAGACTGAATAAATACCGTGCCAATGAACCTCACCTGTATACCTTGTTGGCTGTGCTACACCGTCTTTGGCAGGCTCAGGAACAGGGTGTGCCGGTTTCGGATCAAGTGCTGCTGAAGGAAATTCCAGGGCTTGATCAGGGGCGCTGGGACGATTACGTTCAGCTATTACAGGAGGCAGGCCTGGTTCGCCGTACCGAAGGTGGGCAGTACCTGCTAAGCCGTGACTTGAACCGATATACGCTGCTTGATTTACAAAAGGCCATGCCTTGGCCACTGCCTGATCCTCAACCCGAGTATCAGGAGCACTGGCAGCAGGAACTGCATGATCGCCTTGATAAGCTGAAGCATCAGCGCAGTGAAGTACTGGACGTGAGCTTGCAGGCGTTATATCAATCTTCTGAATCTAAGCAGTAATGGACTGAGGACCACCAATGGCACAGATCTGTGTACATGCATTTGTAAGTGGACGCGTACAGGGCGTTTGGTTTCGTCACTTTACTCGTGAACAGGCGCAGGCAAGTGGCTTGACCGGCTGGGTACGTAATCTGGAAGACGGTCGCGTCGAAGCCCTTCTATGTGGTGAAGAGAAAGCCGTGCGCCATGTTGAGGCCTGGCTGAGTCAGGGACCGGAGCTGGCTAATGTGGCCGAGGTCGTGTCCGAAGAGTGCATGCCGGAAACTGAGTTTACGGACTTTGAGATTCTTGACTGAGCGCGTCTGACAACCAGTCAGCCAATTGCCGGGCACGGGGTGAAACCTCTGTGCTCGGTAGCCATAATCCCAGTCGCGCATGGGTTTCAACAAAGCCCCAGGGTGCGATCAAACGCCCGCTGCGCAGGTCTTCTTCCACCAGGTATTCCGGTGCGATAGCTGTTCCAAGTCCTGCCAGGGCGCCTTCCAGCATGTAGTTCAAATGTTCGAAAGACTGCTTGATCCGTAGCTTGCTACGGTCGAGATGATGAGACTCACACCATTGTGGCCAGGCTTGAGGGCGTGACAGGGTCTCCAGCAGTGGTTGATCAAGTAACAGGCATGCATCAGGGTTTTGGTGCTTCAGCAGGTCTGGTTTCATCACTGGTCCAATACGTTCCGGCGCCAGCTCAATCACGGTCTGGCCTTTGGGCCAGGGCGGTGTTGCAAAGCGTAGCGCCGCATCAACGCCGGCACGCATGCTGTCGGACTCGTCCGTGGCAGTCAGGTGCAGCTCCAGCTCTGGGCAGTCTTGCTGTAATTGATCCAGTCGGGGAATGAACCAGCGTGCCAGAAAGCTGCCTGAACAGGCGAGCACGAAAGGGGCTCCCCTGGACTCCCGACGAATCTGGTCACAGGTCTGTTCCAGTTGATCAAACACCTCACGTGTGGTGCGTGCCAGTCTCAGGCCAGCGTCGGTTAACACCAAACCACGTCCTACACGTTCAAACAGTCGTGTATACAGCTGTTCCTCCAACTGCCTGATCTGCCGGCTCACTGCACCGTGAGTAACATGCAGAGTCTCTGCCGCAGCGGTCATGCTAAGGCTGCGAGCACAGGCGTCAAAGGCTCTAAGTGCAGTGAGTGAGGGCAGGGGGTGTGAATTTGATGTAGGCATAAGCTGTTACTTTTTCTCACAGGATAGTGTGATTTTATCGATTTAAACGCGTGCGTGCATCCACTAGACTTGGTTTCAGATTAAAGATTGATGGAGTTGTTGCCATGAGCACAGAAAATAGTTTGCGACAGGGACCTGACGAGAGCGGCTTTTTTGGTCGTTTCGGTGGTCGCTTTGTAGCGGAAACACTGATGCCGCTGATTCTGGATCTGCAGGCCGAATATGAAAAAGCCAAGCATGACCCGGAGTTTCATGCCGCACTGGAAGTGCTGCGCAAGGACTTCGTTGGTCGTGAAACCCCTCTTTACCTGGCTGAGCGTCTGACTGAAGCCCTGGGTGGTGCCAAGATCTACCTAAAGCGTGAAGACCTGAACCACACCGGCGCGCACAAGATTAACAACTGCCTGGGTCAGATTCTGCTGGCCAAGCGTATGGGCAAAAAGCGCATTATCGCTGAGACAGGTGCCGGCATGCACGGTGTCGCCACCGCGACGGTTGCTGCGCGCTTTGGTCTGGAATGTGTGATCTACATGGGTAGCACGGATATTCATCGTCAGCAGCCCAACGTTCAACGTATGAAACTATTGGGTGCCGAGGTTATTCCGGTCACCAGTGGCACCGGTACCCTCAAGGATGCCATGAACGAAGCCCTGCGTGACTGGGTTACCAACGTTCACAACACCTTCTACATCATCGGTACTGTGGCCGGTCCGCACCCGTACCCGGCACTGGTGCGTGACTTCCAGGCGGTGATCGGTGAAGAAACCCGTCGTCAGATCATGGAAAAAGAAGGCCGTCTGCCGGATACGCTGGTTGCCTGCATCGGCGGTGGTTCCAATGCCATGGGTCTGTTCCATCCCTTCCTGGATGACAAATCTGTTCACATGATCGGTGTTGAAGCCGGTGGTGAAGGCCTGGATAAGCGTCATGCTGCGAGCCTTAAGGGCGGTGAGCCTGGCGTATTGCATGGCAACCGTACCTTCCTGCTGCAGTCTGAAGATGGTCAGATTCAGGACGCGCACTCCATTTCTGCCGGTCTGGATTATCCGGGTATCGGGCCGGAACACGCCTGGTTGCATGAGATCGAGCGTGTTGAATATGTCTCGATCACCGACAAGGAAGCGCTGGAAGGCTTCAAGGCACTGTGCAAATACGAAGGCATCATTCCTGCCCTTGAGTCATCCCACGCGTTGGCACATGTGCTCAAGCTGGCGCCAACTTTGCCCAAGGATCACATCATCGTAGTGAACCTCAGCGGCCGTGGCGACAAGGATATGACCACCGTAACCGAACATCTGGCTGACGAACTGGCGGAGCAGTAATCCATGACCGATACAACCAAAGCAAGCCGTATGGAGCGCCGTTTTGCTGCGCTGAAACAGGAAAACCGCCCGGCGTTGATCACCTTTATTACGGCTGGTGATCCGGATTACGCCAACAGTTTGGATACACTGCTGGGATTGCCGGAAGCGGGTGCTGATGTGATTGAGCTGGGTATGCCGTTTACTGATCCCATGGCGGATGGTCCGGCCATTCAGCTGGCGAACCAGCGTGCCTTGGCTGCCGGTCAGGATATGCTGAAAACGCTGCAGATGGTGCGCATTCTGCGTGAACAGGATCAGGAGACACCGCTGGTGTTGATGGGGTATTACAACCCGATCTACCGCTACGGTGTAAAGCGCTTCCTTGAAGAAGCGGCTGAAGAGGGTGTTGATGGTCTGATCGTGGTCGACCTGCCACCCGAACATGATGATGAATTGTGCATCCCCGCTCGTGAGGCCGGTATCCACTTTATTCGTCTGGCAACGCCGACCACTGATGCTGAACGTTTGCCGCGTGTACTGAACAATACATCGGGCTTCCTGTACTACGTGTCCAGCACGGGTGTTACGGGTTCAGCCGCGCCTACGCCTGAGAAGGTGCAGCAGGAAGTTGAAGCGATCCGCGCCAATACTGATATCCCGATCGGTGTGGGTTTCGGTATCCGCACCCCTGAGCAGGCTGCACGTATTGGTCAGTTTGCTGATGGTGTGGTGGTCGGCTCGGCTTTGATTGATTGCATTCATAAAGCGGATACGCCGGAAGCGGGTACCCAGGCAGTACTGGCACTGACCCGTGAACTGGCAACGGCTGTTCGTTCTGCACGGAAGTAAACGCTGTCGGTAGATACACTAAGGCCTCCTGATTCTTAATCAGGGGGGCCTTTTGGTTTTAAAGTCTTAATGAGAACTCAGTACCTTGGCCGAAGGACGCTGACGCATTCTCTCCAGATAGCGACTGGCAGCTGTGTTGCTCATCAAATCAGGTCCTGCTGGAACCTTGGCAAGATAGTCCAAAATCGGGGTTAGCAGCGCATCAGCAAGGGTGTAGGACTGCCCATGGATAAAATCATTATCCCCCAGCATTTCATCTACCCGCTCCAATGCCTTGCGGGCCTCGGGTAAAGCGGTTTCCACTTGATCCATGCGTACTTCCCCGTTTTTGCCTTTCGGGAACGCGAATTCCAACACGATATTTCTTAGTAGTGCCTGGTCAATATACAAAGCGATTTCAGCACAGTACTGATCCAGTCGTGCACGCTCAAAAATGCTGTTGGGTTGTAAAGGTGTTTCTTCAAAGCGGGCATCCAGATAGCGGCAGATAGTGCTGGTCTCGATCAGCACCTGACCTTCATGGAAAAGTGCGGGCAGCTTGCCCCAGGGGTGTATGGCGAAATGCTCAGGGCTTTTGGACGTAATAGTGCTGCCTTCAGGGGTCATTCCACACGTATAGGCGATGCCTTTTTCTTCACAGCACAGCATTACTGAGCGAGCAAAGCTGCTAAAAGTAGGGGCAAAAATGTAGACGGTGTTGTCCATGTTGCGTCTCCAGTGTGAGGGGGTTGTAGCAGTCTGGACCCTGATGAAAATATGTTAAAGAACATATTGTGTGGCTGTGGCAGTCTGGCATTACATGATTAATGGGGAGAGTGTATGCCTTGGCCAAGTGAACATCGCAGCGAAAGTCGGGATCGGATTCTAAGAAGCGCTGAGCGTCTCTTTACTGAGTCAGGATTTGATAATGTCAGCATCGATCAGGTCATGCAAAATGCGGGTATGACACGAGGCGCTTTCTACTCCCACTTTAAATCCAAGCGAGATCTTTATTCCGAAGCGATTCTTTCAGGGGCCTATCGAATGGCTGCCCAGCACCCCGCTGATGTGGAGCAATTGATACGTCGCTATCTAAGTGTTGAACACCTCAGGCCGGAAAGGGGGAGTTGTCCATTGGCATTTCTGGTATCTGATATCAGCCAGCGTGATGATCAGGTACGTGAAACCTATACTCGCATATTCAATGGATTGGCTGGAAAAATTTCAGGCTCCAAAGAGCCATCACCCACGGATGAGGTACTCAGAACACTCGTACTCATGGTTGGAGGCGTCGCGGTTTCACGGGCTGTAAGTGATCCGGTTTTGGCAGAGCGGATTCTGTCGGCCTGTTGTGAAGGAGCACTTGATCAGTGCTCTTCAGTTTCAGAACAGGAATGACAGTAACTGACTTCAATGATGGGGTGGTGCAGGCCGTGGATATGGGTCAGCATTGAACGGTACTCTTCAGGAGTGGTGGTGCCGTGTGTCACGACTGCCGCTACTAGTGTCCAGGTGCCTTGGCCAACCGACCAAAGGTGCAGATCAATGACGTCTGTATCCTGTGTGGATTGAAGCGTTTCACAGACCTGACGTCGAATGGACTCAGGTCCTTCACGATCAAGCAGCACGCCAGTTGTTTGACGCAGCAGACCCCAGGCCCACTTCAGAATGACCGCCGAGGCGACCAGCGCAATGACTGGGTCCAGCCAGTTCCAGCCCCAGAGCCATGCGGCTATCAAACCAATAATGGCGGCAACCGACGTCAACGCATCGGCAATCACATGGATCAATGCGGCCTTAAGGTTGGCGTCTTCATGATGATCATCGTGTCCGTGTCCGTGTCCGTGTCCGTGTCCGTGTCCGTGTCCGTGTCCGTGTCCGTGGTCATGTCCATGATGGTGCTCGTGCTTGCCAGCCAGTAACCAGGCTGAAATGAGGTTGATGATTAAGCCCAGAGTCGCCAGCGTCAGTGCTTGTAATGGCATCAGCTGCGATGGTGAAACCAGTCGATGAATAGACTCTACAACCAGCCAGACAGTTGAGGCTGCCAGCAGCAAGGCGCTCGTATAGGCAGCCAGGTCGGCAATCTTGCCACTGCCAAGGCTTAAACGGCGGTCCTGGGCATGAGTGCGAGCAAGGTAGTAGGCGCCTGCAGCCAGCCCCAGCGCTAATGCATGTCCCGCCATATGAATGCCGTCTGCCAGGAGCGCCATGGAACCGGTGATCATCCCGCCAATCACTTCGGCGAACATCGTGGCCAGCGTCAGCAGGGTGACAAGCTTGGTACGTTGCTCCGCACTACGTTTCTGCCCCTGACCAAAGTCATGCTTGTGGCTGAGATTGGCCGCAGTAGAGCAACCGTTGGCAGGCGTGCTGGGGGTGGTCATGCCATCTCCTTGATACAACCTCTGTATCTGGAAACATTAACCGATAGGGTGAAGAGCGAAAAGAGTGGAAAGCAGGCGGGCACTGATGGCCCGCCTGTTGGCGTTAGCTGTTAAGCCATCTGCTGGCGCAGGAAGTCCAGTGCTTCCTCAACCGGGATGTCGCGTGACTCGCTGTCGCGGCGGCCCTTGTATTCCAGAGTGCCGTTCTTCAGTCCACGATCAGAGATAACCAGGCGGTGCGGCAGGCCCATCAGTTCCATATCCGCAAATTTAACGCCCGGACGCTCCTTACGGTCATCCAGCAGTACGTCCACGCCTGCTTTACGCAGCGCCTCATACAGTTCGTCGGCTTTCGCCTGTACTTCTTCAGACTTGTCGTAGTTCAGCGGTACCAGAGCAACGTTGAATGGTGCCAATGCTTCCGGCCAGATGATGCCGTTGTCGTCGTAGTTCTGTTCGATGGCAGCGGCAACCACACGGGTAACACCGATGCCGTAACAGCCCATGGCCATAACGGTAGACTTGCCATTCTCATCAAGTACGGTGGCATTCATCGCTTCGGAGTACTTGGTACCCAGCTGGAAGATGTGGCCCACTTCGATACCGCGACGGATCTGGATCTTGCCCTGACCGCAGGGGCTGGGGTCACCTTCAACCACGTTACGGATATCGGCAACTTCCGGAGTCGGCAGATCACGTTCCCAGTTGATACCGAAGTAGTGCTTTCCGTCGATATTGGCGCCAGCGCCAAAGTCGGACAGGGTTTCAACACTGCGGTCGATGATGCAGGGGATTGTCAGGTTGACCGGGCCCAAAGAGCCAGGGCCAGCACCAATCACCTTGCGGATCTCTTCGTCGGTGGCAAATCGCAGCGGTGCTTCAACCTGAGCCAGTTTCTCGGCCTTGATCTCGTTCAGTTCGTGATCGCCACGTACCAGCAGGGCAACGAAATCGGCTTCGGATTCTTCGCTGGCTGCAACGATCAGTGTCTTAACGGTTTTCTCGATCGGCAGACCGAACTGTTCAACCAGTTCTGCAATGGTCTTGGCATTAGGAGTATCAACCAGACGCATCTCTTCAGTCGGTGCCTGACGTTCACCCAGCTGTAGCGCTTCAGCCATTTCAACGTTGGCAGCGAAGTCGCTGCTGTCAGAGAAGGCGATATCGTCTTCACCGGATTGAGCCAGTACGTGGAACTCGTGAGAGGAGTCACCACCGATAGAGCCGTTGTCCGCCAGTACGGGGCGGAAATCCAGACCCAGACGGGTAAAGATGTTGGTGTAGGCCTGGTGCATTACCTTGTAGGTATCAACCAGAGATTCCAGGTTGGTGTGGAAGGAGTAGGCATCCTTCATGATGAACTCACGGGAGCGCATCACACCAAAGCGAGGACGGATTTCGTCGCGGAATTTGGTCTGGATCTGGTAGAAGTTGGCCGGCAGCTGTTTGTAGCTTTTTACTTCACGGCGGATCAGATCGGTGATCACTTCTTCGTGAGTCGGGCCAACACAGAATTCGCGGTTGTGACGGTCATTCAAGCGCAGCAGCTCAGGGCCGTACTGCTCCCAGCGTCCGGATTCCTGCCAAAGCTCGGAAGGCTGGATAGCAGGCATCAAAACTTCCTGTGCGCCCGCAGCGTCCATTTCTTCACGCACGATGCGCTCGACCTTGCGCAGAGTACGCAGGCCCAGTGGCAGCCAGTTGTACAGGCCGGCCGCTACCTTGCGGATCAAGCCCGCACGAAGCATTAGCTGGTGGCTGATAACTTCCGCATCGGAAGGCGTTTCTTTTTGGGTGGCAATAAGAAATTGGCTGGCTCGCATTGATAATGGATCCGTCTGGGAATGAAAAATGGCCCCCATTTTAGGGGGCCAGCTTCAGGGTAACAAGGGGGGAAGAAATCAGGCGGCTTCGTCGTTATGTTCAATAAAGTGGATCAGCTCGTCCAGTTGGTGCTCGTTGAACACGGGAATGCCGTTTTGCAGCAGCTCTCCAGCGGCCACGCCTGCGTTGGCAACGAGCTTGCCGGAAAAGGAGCCGTCGTATATTTCGCGGTTGCCGCAAGAAGGGCTACGTGACTTCATCAGCGCACAGCTGCAGTTATAACGCCGCGCCAATTCCAATGCCTGTTCCGCTCCACTAAGAAACTCAGGTGTTACATCATCTTCGTCTTTAGTGGTCACGAGAATAGGGAAGCGTGTTTGAATTTCGGCGGGCGGTCTTGGTGTCGGCAAACCACCCAGGGTCTCAGGGCATACGGAAACGATACGTCCTTCGTCATGCCAGCGTTTCAGTATCGGATGGTCAAGCAGGTTATCACGTCCGTCGTAACGGACCTTAGCGCCCAGAAGGCAGGCGCTGACAAGAATCTTATTCATGGGTAACTCTAACGGTGTATTCGTTGTTCTTATTGTAGTGGCCGTAGTTTACGTTCATCTTTCAGCGGTGCAATACAACCAAAGTCAGCTGAATGCACTGATAAACCGCGCTATGACCAGGATCAAGTGAGCATTATGAATGCTGTGAGTGACAACCGGGTTAACAATTTGCGGCAAGTAAGGGGATTGAGAGGAGTTTTGAAAGGCTGAGGATACCCGCGGCATCCTCAGTTACAGGTTTAAGCCTGCATAATGCAGTTAATGAGGTAGCTTTGGCGTTCTGCCATGCGGGCGGTTTGGCTGTTTAAATTGAGGGTTTGGGTTGCATCATCAACCATTTGATCTGCGCTGTTACTCAGGCTAACGACCCTTTGGCTGACATCCTCGGTCACGGTGCTTTGTTCTTCGCTGGCGGTTGCCAGCTGCGTTGCCATGTCATTGATTCGGTCTACAGCTTTAAGTACTTCACTCAGAGTCTGGCCTGTAGTTTCAATCTGTTCCACTGCCTGCTCCGAAAGACCGCGTTTGGTCGTCATGGCGGATACGATGATTTCGGTCTTGGCCTGAAGCGATGCGATCATCTGGTGAATTTCACTCGTTGCAGTTTGAGTGCGCTGAGCCAATTGGCGCACTTCATCTGCGACTACCGCGAAGCCGCGTCCATTCTCGCCTGCCCTTGCTGCTTCAATTGCCGCGTTGAGCGCCAGTAGATTGGTTTGCTCTGCAATATCACTGATAACGTTGATGATTTTTCCTATACGGTTGCTTTTTTCCTGAAGTTGGCCGACGTCTCCGGTGGTGCCCGTTATGGATCCGTCCAGCGAGCGAATACGATTAATTGCGCTATCGACGATGTTGAGTCCCTGCTCAATTTCCGTTCGAGCTTTTTGGGTTTGGCTGGCTGTTTGAGCTGTATTGGCGCTCATCTCGGTGATGGTTGAGTTCATCTGACTGATTGCAACGGCGATTTGTTGCAGGGCGCTGCGTTGGTCACCCATCTCACTGTAGGTGCGTGTCATCACCTCAACACTTGCAGAGGCATCCGACATGACTTGGTTGGAGCCGTAATGCATTCGCAGGAGTACTGCCTCAAGCTGAGATTGCAACATGGCGAGTGTCAGCGACAGCTGGCCGATATCGTCTCGCGTACCGGTATAGATCAACTGCTTGATGGGATGTTTGACCAAGCGTTGGCTTTTGGTAATCAGTCGCTCCAGGTTGCGGCATAACAGGTGAACCCCGCCAATACCTGTTAGCCATAGTCCGGCCAGGGTCGATATTAAGTATGGATTGAATGTGTCTGTGGCCAGGTGCATGGCACCAGCCGGCAGGAATAAAAGAGTTAACAGCACTTTGAGTTTGGTTGTCAGTTTCAAGCTTGGCCATTTCAATTGCCAGGGCATGCGACCCATTCGCCGGAGGGCATAAATATGTGCTGCGCGCTCGGAAACGGACTCAGCCGGGCGGCGAAGAATACATTGGCATTCAAGGATCTGACCATTCTCGATCACAGGAATAACATAGGCGTCTAACCAAAGGGGGGATTTATCGGCTTGGGTCAGCTCAATGATGCCCATCCATGGCTGACCACGTTCCAGGGTCTGTTTGAGGTCTTCAAAGGGGCCTTCGGGCATTGTTGAGTGGCGAAGTCCGGCCAGTGTCTTACCTTCGACGTTGGCGAAGGTGAATCCACTGGCGTTCAGAAATGATGGGCTGGCTTCTACTATCCGTCCTTCTGCGGAGAGTACCAGGATCATCTGCTCGGTTGATTTATTTTTGTTGTTGTCAGGCATCCGTTTCATTCCTTGTTAAATGGGCTGGAAGGTTTGGTGTCAGCAAATACCGGGCCAGCACGACGTCCTATGATGAGTCCCAATAGCGACAAAAAATATCCGTTTAGTGCAGCATTTGGTGAAATCGAGGAGGGGCAAGTGTTCCTTTGATCAATTTTGATGGGAAGGTTTACGTCAGCGTTAAGGGGCGATATATTCGGGTTATCCCCTAAGGGGTTTCACTAGTCTTCGACTTCAATAATAAAGATAAGAAGAAGGAAGATATTCATGAGTAAACAGCCTTATCAGCCGTTCTATGATCGGTTCGATGTTGAGGCGTTGACGGACGAAGTCCTGCAGGGCAGTCCCGAAACGGGTATGAACGTTTGTCAGGAAATCTGTGATAAGTGGGCCACCGATCCCGAGAAGGTCGGCCTTCAGTATCACGGTGTCGAGCGTGAGCCTGAACGCTGGACCTTCGCTCAGTTAAGAGATGCATCCGCACGCTTCGCCAATCTGCTCAAGGAGCAGGGTATAGGCAAAGGGGATCGCGTCGCTGCACTTCTGCCCCGTACACCCGAATTGATGGTTGTGGTACTGGGCACCCTGAGGGCAGGGGCTGTATATCAACCGCTGTTTACCGCTTTTGGTTCCGGTGCTATCGAGTATCGTCTTGATCGTGCATCGACACGCCTGGTTGTAACCGACGATCAAAATCGCTTCAAACTGGATGGTGTGCATAACTGCCCACCTATTGTACGTGTCAGCTCCGACAGCGAATCGAGCCACGAAGATATCGACTTCTGGCAAACAATGGCTCGCCAAAGTGATCAGTTTGAGCCCGTAATGATTCAGGGTGAAGATCCGATCCTGCAGATGTTTACTTCAGGAACTGTTGGCAAATCCAAGGGTGTGGCGGTACCGGCACGCGCGCTTTTGTCGTTCTATGTCTACATGCGCTACGCCATCGATCTTCAGCCCGATGACAAGTACTGGAATGTGGCCGATCCGGGCTGGGCCTACGGACTTTACTATGCGGTCATCGGGCCGCTGCTACTGGGCTCTACCACGCACTTCAATGAAAACGGTTTCACTCCCGATAGCACCTACGCCATGATCCGAGAATATGGCATCACCAACCTGGCCGCCGCACCCACTGCTTATCGGTTATTGATGGCGAATGATCAGGTATTGGCAGAGGGTGAGTCTCTCGGTTTGAGGGTTGCCAATAGTGCGGGCGAGCCGCTGAACCCGGAAGTGATTAACTGGGTAACACGTCGCCTCGGCTGTCCGGTCAGGGATCACTATGGTCAAACCGAAACCGGAATGACCTGTTGCAACCACCATGCACTGGATCATGAAGTGCGCATCGGCTCCATGGGCTTTTCCCTGCCTGGCCACAAGGTGGTAGCGCTGGATGGTGACTACAAGGAAGTGGGGGCTGGAGAAACGGGGCAGCTGGCAGTCGATGTACTTGAGTCGCCGCTGTTTTTCTTCCAGGGCTACACCTGGGATGAGAAGGACCCTTTCCATGATCGCTACTATCTGACCGGCGATGTGGTAATCAGTCATGGTGATGGCAGTTTCTCCTTTACGGGACGAGATGACGATATCATCACGACAGCAGGCTATCGCGTAGGTCCAGCCGATGTGGAAAGCACCTTGCTGGAGCATCCGGCGGTGGCCGAATCGGGTGTCGTGGGTAAGCCCGACAGTGCACGTGGTGCCATCATTAAGGCGTATGTGGTGATCAAGCCTCAGTACGACCCTGATGAAACCCTGGCAGATGAACTCAAGGAAATGGTGAGGTCGCGCCTTTCAACGCATGCGTTTCCGCGTGAAATCGAGTTTGTACAGGAGTTGCCGAAAACCCCCAGTGGCAAAATTCAGCGGTTTATCCTGCGTAACCAGGCGCGTGAAGAGGCGGATCAATGACACACGAGCCAGTTTTTACCCCACGAAATTCCCAATATGAAATTGAAACGCGCCGGGTCTTTGATCAGGCCCCGTTTATTCGTTTGTTGGGGGCTGAGCTGGATGCCTTTCATCCCGGCCAATGTAAGACCACTTTGGTCCTGCGGCCGGACCATCAGCAGCAGGACGGCTTCGTTCATGCGGGTGTTCAAGCTACGCTGGCGGATCATACCGCAGGGATTGCGGGTGTTACCCTGGTCGCTGAGGGTGAGCGGGTTTTAACTGCAGAGTTTAAAATTAACCTTTTACGTGCAGCGTCTGGCCAGAAACTGGAGTGTGAGGCGCAGGTGTTGCGTCCAGGACGGCGTCTCATTGTTGTGGAATCAGAAGTCTTTGCCTGTACAAGTGAAGCGCGCAGCCTGGTTGCCAAAGCAACGGTGACCCTGGCGGTGGTGAGTGATAATAAGGAGTCGTGATGCAAGTCATGCAGTTTGAAGAGATGCAGCAGTTCCTGCTGGATCATTTCCCTCAGGGTGACCAGTACGGTCGTTTGGAAAGTTTGGGAGATGGTAAGGCTGTGATGCGCCTCGCTGTAGGTGATGATCATCTAAGGCCCGGAGGGACGGTTTCAGGCCCAACCATGATGGGCCTGGCTGATGTGGCTGTTTATGCTGCCTTGCTGAGCCGAATTGGCCCTGTGGCGCTGGCCGTCACGACAAACTTGAACATCAACTTCCTGCGTAAGCCTCGATCAGATGCCGATCTGCTGGCTCATGCCGAGATGCTGAAAGTTGGTAAGCGTTTGGGTGTCGGTGAGGTTGCGGTCTATTCCGAAGGGGATGAAGACCCAGTCGCCCATGCCACCATGACCTACGCCATTCCTGCAAGGGAATCAGCCTGATGCAGCAGCGTGAATTCCTGGTTGATCTGGGTGAATCGGTTCAGGTCAATGTTAGGGGGGTTTCCAGCCCTGAAGGGCAGGGAAAGCCTACGATAATCATGTTGCATGAAGCGCTGGGCTGCATCGCCATGTGGAAGGGCTTTCCAGAACAGCTTTCCAAGGCCAGCGGTTTGAATGTACTGGTATTCGAGCGCCGTGGTTATGGACGTTCAACCCCGATCAGTTTGCCCCGGCCTGATGACTATCTGTTGCATGAAGGTGAGGTGTGGCTGCCGCGTTTGCTGGATAAGCTTAATCTGGAGCAGGTAGTGCTTTTCGGTCATAGCGATGGGGGCTCAATCGCATTGATTGGCGCTGCCAGTTGTCCGCAGCAGGTTAGGGCGATCATTACCCTTGCGGCGCATATCTATGCGGATCATCTAACCCTGGCGGGAATCAGGGAAGCGGCAGAGCGGTATCGCACCACTAATTTGGGCGAAAAGCTGGCTCGCTATCATGGTGAGCGAACGGATCTTATCTTTCGCGCCTGGTCCGAAACCTGGCTAAGACCCTCGTGTCATGAGGGTCTCAATCTTGAGCCTCTACTACCGCGGATTCAATGTCCTGCCTTGATCATGCAGGGTGATCGAGATGAATACGGTGTACCGGAGCAAGTTACGGATTGCTGCGCCGGTATTGGCGAGCGGGCTGAGGCGTACTTCGTACCCGACTGTGGCCACGTGCCGCACCTGGAACGACCAGAGCTGGTACTTGAACGCACTCTGACGTTCCTGGAGCGGGTGCTACCTGCCTGAAGCGGAAAGCCGGCTGAGGGTTAGCCCTGCAGCCGGTTGTTCATCTGCACCAGTTGCGCCAGGTTGTCGGCGCGCATCTTGCTCATCACGCGAGAGCGGTGCACTTCCACTGTTTTCGGGCTGATGCCAAGTGTTTCGGCAATCTCACGGTTGGAGTTACCACTGACAACCAGTTCCATCACCTCACGCTCACGGCGGCTGAGCGTGTCATAGTATTCCTTTAGCACCTGCTCTTCGCCCATCTGGCTGAATCGTTGCTCCGCCTCCGCCATTGCCTTATCGACCAGTTTCAGCAGGACATCGTCATCAAAAGGCTTTTCCAGAAAGTCGAGTGCTCCGTTTTTCATCGCGCTGACAGCCATCGGCACATCGCCATGCCCAGTCAGGATAATGACGGGCAGGTGAATGTCCTGATCACGCATAATCTGCTGCAAGGCCAGTCCATTGATTTCAGGCATCCTGACGTCCAGCAGCAAGCAGCCGGGACGATGATCATAGGCGTCCAGAAACTCCTGCGCTGAGGCGTAGCTGTCGATAGCGTACTGGGTGGACTCCAGCAGCCATTCCACCGACTCGCGAAAGTCGGCGTCGTCATCAATGATAAAAACTGTTTTGTTCTTGCTAGTCATGCATTCCCCTCAGCGGGAGTTGAAAGTGAAACCTTGTGCCAGATTGTCCGTCGCTTTCTGCCCAAAGGCGACCGCAGTGGCTTTCGATAATGGTATGCGAAATGGACAGGCCCATGCCAAGCCCATTTTCCTTGGATGTTGAGAAGGGTTCAAACAGGCTCTGCATTTGCTCTTCAGAGATCCCGGGCCCTTTGTCAGCAACGGTAACCAGCAGCCGTTGTCCCTCAACCCGTGTACTTATTCGAACGGGGCGGGGGCGAATATCGGAGCCGCTGTAGGCCTCGATTGCATTTCGGATCAGGTTGAGAAGTACCTGTTCAATCTGCAGTCGGTCGGCTTCAAGTTCCGGGTTCTGTTTATCCAGGTCAAACTCAAATCGGATGTTGTGATCGGTGGCTTCCTGATTCAGGAACAGGGTCACTTCTTCGCAGGTTTCGTTGATCGGGAAACGAATCCGCTGGAACTCGGTGTGGCGGACGAAACGACGCATCCGCTTAATGATTTCGGAGGCGCGTTTGGCTTGCGTCGATATCAGCTCCATCGCCCGCGTTACCTGTTCGACCTCAGTGATCTGTCCATCTTCGAGACGACGGAAGGTCCCGTTGCAGTAATTGATAATCGTCGCCAGTGGCTGATTGACTTCGTGGGCCAGCTCGGTGGCCATCTCACCAACAGACAACAGGCGGGACATGTGAGCCATTTCCAGCTGCTGGCGCTTGGATTTTTCTTCCGCCTGGCGCTTCAGCGTGATGTCACGCGCAATGATGGAGTAATACTCCACACGCATGTTCTCGGCGCGGTTGCGATGGGCAATGATTTCGCGAAGTTCTGCAATACGGCCCGGGTTCCCGGCGGGGAAGAGCGGAATACTGCCATACCAGGTGCCATAGAGAGCAGCGTGCTGCAGTGCCGGCTCGACCAGTTCGTGAAGCACCTCTTTGGGGAACAACTGATCGAGATAAAACACCGCAAGGTTTTCCCGCTCGGCGCCAAAGGTGCGGTAGGCCGACTCGTTCATGTAGGTGAGCTGCAGCGTGCGGTGATTGCAGAACAGGATCATGTCTGAGGATGCTTCTACTACGCGCGCAAGGCGGCGGGTGGCCTGCTGTGCCAGTTCGCGTTCGGTTACATCGCGCGAAACACAGATAATCTCCAGAGGTTGTCCACCGTCATTACGAATGGTGCGGCTGGTGGTTTCCAGCCAGATGTAATGGCCATCCCGGTGTTGGAAACGGTAGACATTGGTATACATGCCACGGCGATAGCGAACGGATTCAGCACGTTTTTTCAGGTTGTCGGCATCATCGGGATGAAAGAGGTCATAGCCCGGAGTACCGATGATTTCCTCAGGGGTGTAGCCCAAAAGGCGCTCGATAGCGGGGTTTACGTCTATAAAGGTCCAGTCGGACGTAGGGGTGTGCCGCGAAATCATGTCGGTGGACTGTTCCGCCAGCAAACGGTAGCGGTCTGCTTCCTGCAGGCAGGTTTTCAGTTCCTGATCAATGGGTTGCATGCATCGCCTTATGTGTTATTGCACTCAGGGTACGATTGACAACGACCCTGGGCTGTTTTGGATCAATCTTATGATTTTGGATTCTATTGTGTAATAAGGGAAAACACGTATGATTGGTTGCGGAATGGAATCATAACAAACGAGGAAGGCTCCTCCAGCCGAGGTGGAGAGGAACGAATAATGACAACAACAGATCATAATCCTTACGCGTTGGGTCTGGACCAGAACCCGGCCAACTTTGCTACCCTGAGTCCCCTGAGTTTTATTGCCCGCACAGCCGCTGTTTACCCGCAGCGTACTGCCGTGGTGCATCAGGGCGTACGTCGTAACTGGGCCGAGACTTACAGCCGCTGCCGTCGTTTGGCCAGCGCGCTTGAGCGTCGAGGTATTGGCAAAGGCGACACCGTTGCCGTGATGGCCCCCAACCTGCCGGAAGTATTTGAAGCACACTTTGGCGTCCCGATGGCAGGGGCTGTACTCAATGCACTCAACATCCGTCTGGATGCTGAAGCGATCGCTTTTATCCTGCAGCATGGGGAAGCCAAGGTCATTATCGTCGACCGTGAATTCTCCGAGACTATTTCCCGAGCTATCAAAATCGCGCGTATCAACCCGATTGTCATCGATATCGATGATGCTTCGTTTGAGGGTGGCGAGCTGATTGGTGAAATGGACTATGAGGCGTTTATTGCCGATGGCGATCCTGAATTCGACTGGCAGCTTCCGGTCGATGAGTGGGATGCCATCACACTGAACTATACCTCTGGCACTACGGGTGACCCTAAGGGCGTGGTCTATCACCACCGCGGTGCCTATTTGAATGCCGTCAGTAATATTCTGTCCTGGAATATGGGTGATGCGCCCGTATACCTCTGGACCCTGCCCATGTTCCACTGCAACGGCTGGTGTTTCCCCTGGTCGATTGCAGCCGCAGCAGGGGTTAGTGTATGTCTGCGCCATGTACGTGCCGACGACATCTACAACCTGGTGCGCGAAGAGAAAGTTAACTTCTTCTGTGGTGCGCCCATCGTTCTCAACATGCTGAACAACGCGCCCGATGACCTCAAAGCCGGTATCGAGCATCAGGTCAATGTTATGACAGCGGGGGCGGCGCCGCCTGCGGCCGTGATCGAGGGCATGGAAAACATGGGCTTCAATGTGACCCATGTATATGGTCTGACCGAGACTTACGGTCCTTGCGTGGTTTGTGCCTGGCATGAAGAATGGGATGATTCTACGCCCACCGAGAAAGCACGCCTTAAATCCCGCCAGGGCGTGAAAGCGCCTATGTTGGAAGACTTGATGGTGGCCAACCCGGAAACAATGGAGCCGGTTGCCAAAGATGGTGAGACCATCGGTGAGATCTTCATGCGTGGCAACCTGGTGATGAAGGGGTACCTGAAGAACCCGAGTACAACCGATAAGTCATTTGCCGGCGGTTGGTTCCATTCGGGCGACCTGGCGGTGTGGCATGAAGACGGTTACATCGAAATCAAGGACCGTTCCAAGGACATTATTATCTCCGGCGGTGAGAACATCTCCAGTATCGAAGTGGAAGATGTGCTTTACCGACACCCATCCGTGCTGGAAGCCGCCGTTGTGGCACAGCAGGATGAAAAGTGGGGTGAAGTGCCCTGTGCATTTGTTACCTTGAAACAAGGGGCTGAGGTCACTGAAGAAGAGGTGATTGAGTTCTGCCGCAACAATATGGCTCGATTCAAGGCTCCGAAGCGCGTTGTATTCTGTGACTTGCCGAAGACCTCTACCGGCAAAATCCAGAAGTTTGTATTGCGCACCCAAGCAAACGAAAGCTGATTTATAACGGCTTGAAAGACGTAAGGCCACGTTTCCTCGGAAGCGTGGCTTTTTTGTTTCTGCCTCCAGCAGGCGTGTTCTGCTAAAAAACGTTCAGCTTCGATCTCTTGGAGCGTTGAAATGTTGGTTTCCTTGTAATCGGCAGATCAGTATTCGAGTGGTGGGAATTTGGATGGCTTAAACTGAAGAGCCCGCCAAAGGGCGGGCTCTTGTTGTATGGCGATATTTAAACCCTCAGTTGGCAGGTGCCTCTTCAGGGTGAGTGTTCTCCACATGGTGTTTATCTGACACCTTGCGGATCGCCATATTGGCTACCAGCGCAACCACCAGCAGTGCAGCCATGGCATACATGGTGGTGTTATACAGGCTAGGTGTTGGGTCGATAGTACCCGCCGGAGCGATTTCCATCAGGCGGCCGAGCGTTACTGTTTTGGATGCGATCAGCGTATTCAGCTGTTCGATACCGGCACCGAAGGTTTGCTGGAACACTGCCGGATCAACCTTGTAGGCCAAGGATTCGATAGCCCCTTGCAAGGACTGTTCACGCAGATGAGTAATCGCGAACGGACCCAGTACGCCAGCAGTACTCCAGGCAGTCAGCAGTCGGCCATGGATACCGCCCACATGCAGGGTGCCGAAAATGTCCGCCAGATAAGCCGGAATGGTCGCGAAGCCACCGCCGTACATGGTGAAGATAACCATGGTGGCGATACAGAACAGAATAAGCCAAACCGCAGACGGGTTGGTGCTGACCTGACCGGCAAAGAACGGAATGGAAATGTAGAGCAGCATTCCGAGAATGAAGAAACAGTGGAAGGTGTTTTTACGCCCGATGTAATCGGAGGTGGACGCCCAGATAAATCGACCCACCATGTTAAACACACTGATCATCAATACGTAGGTAGCGGCAAAGCTGGTATCAACAATATTGGGCAGGGTAGTACCGAAGATTTCGGTCATCATCGTTTTGGCAACACCAATCACGCCTATACCTGCGGTTACGTTCAGGCAGAGTACGACCCACAGCAGATAGAACTGAGGGGTTTTGATTGCCTGGTCGATATGGACATGGTTGTTGCTGATCAGGCGGTTTTTGCCTGTGGTTTCCTTGGGAGGCTCCCAGCCTTCCGGTGCCCAGCCAGCAGGCGGTACGCGGTAAGAGAATGCCGCGATGGTCATGATGATGAAGTAGACAATGCCCAGGGTGATAAACACGCCTGCTACACCGGTATTACCGGTATTAACAACGTAGACCCCTTCAGGTCCCGGAATCGGCATATTGGCCATGTCAGCAGCGCTGGCGACGACTACTTCCAGCTTTTGACCTGCGACTTCGGCAAAGCGACGGCCGGACTCGGTAATCAGGCTGACATCAGCCACTTTGCCCAGATATTGGGGGGCTTCATAGAATACGGACAGCAACCAGGTTTTCAGTGGTGCACCAATCATGGCGCCGCCACCAAAACCCATGATCGCCATACCGGTTGCCATACCCCTTCGGTCCGGGAACCAGCGTATCAATGTACTCACGGGTGACACATAGCCTAAACCAAGGCCACAACCACCCAGGGCTCCATAGCCTAGATAAAGTAACCAGAGCTGGTCATACATAATGCCGAGGCTGCCGATCAGGAAGCCACCGCCCCAAAGAATTGCCGCCAGAAAGCCCACAGCCCTGGGGCCTACCTTTTCCAGCCATTTACCGCCAAACGCGGCGGCCAGGCCAAGAAATACAATCGCAGTTGAAAAGATCCAGACCACCGAGCTCAGCGACCAGTCATCAGCAGAGCTGGTAACCACGCCATGCTGGCGTACCAGCGGCGCGTTGAAGATGCTCCAGGCGTAGACCGAGCCGATACATAGATGAATGGCGATAGAGGCGGGTGGTACCAGCCATCGATTGAAGCCAGGTTTGGCAACAATCCTCTCCTTTAATAGAAATGACAGGGGACCAGAGTTATTCGACATAGGGTATAGCTCCGTTTTTATCGTTATTGTGTGTACCCGGGGTACGGCGCGGACTTTTGATCCGCAAGTGCTTGATAGGCTTGCTGTACAAGGCAAACACCGGGCCAAATTTGCATAAAGCCCGCACTCTCTCGGGGTATTTACAATGATGTGAAGAAGAAGGGCTAAAGCGGTGGGTTGTTATGACTCGATCAGGCCGAGAGGAGGGTCAAAATGACTCGTTTTTACCGTCTGGTTTATCGAAGGCTTTCAGCTGAATAACAAACAAGGTTCCTATCCCGACTTTTGAGCGCACTCTGATACGGGCTTCGGCCTGAGTCAGCAGGCGTTGGCTGATCGATAAGCCAAGTCCTGTACCCTTTTTGCCAAAGGTGTAGAAAGGATCAAAAATGCGTTTCATACGATCAGGTGCAATGCCGCATCCATTATCGCGAATGACCAGCTGTACGCCACTCCTGTGGTGGTTGCGGCAGCTAATCCTGATTTCACCTTGCTGATTGATAGCCGCTGCGCTGTTCATGATCAGGTTAATCAACACCTGCTGTAACTGAGATGTATCACCCTGAACGGGGATGCTGGCATTAAGGCTCAGTTTGAGTTCAATACTGCGCTTTTTCAGCTCGTGCTGAACCAGCGAGCGTGTGTTTAGTACCAGCTGATTAACATCGACGGCTTCAAACTGAGTGGGAGAGGTGCCAGGTTGGGCCAGTTTGAGCAGATCATCAATAATCTTGCGAATACGTCCCACCTGCTCGATGATCAGCTCGGCATCCTGACGAATCTCCGGTGTGGCCTTATCCCCCAGCTCATCCAGCAACAGGTCCATGTAACCCAGAATGACTGCAGTAGGGTTATTAACCTCGTGCGCAATACTGGCCGTTAGCTCGCCCAGTGCTGCAAGTTTACCTTTCTCAATCAGCTGCTCTCGGGTGTGATTAAGCAGACTTATATGCTGTTTCAGTTCGAGCGTTCGCTCCTGCACCTTCTCTTCGAGTTGGTCCGCCGACTTCTGAATTGCATCATGCTGCTGATCCAGCTGGTTGAGCATCGCGTTGAAATGCTCAGTCAATACGCGTACTTCATCCGTGGTTTTCAAAGCAGGCACGCGCTGCCGCTCGCCGGCTCGAATACGGTCAATTACAGCGGTCATGGTCTCAAAAGGCTTGGATATAGAGCGAGCTCCGGCGATGGCAATGAAAATACAGATCAACAAAACCAGTGCGAATAACCACAACAAGCGCTCAAGCCACACATAAAAGGACTCCAGAAAAGGCGCTTCCAGAAAGCCGGCGTAGAGCATGCCAACACGTTCACCATTGATATCAGTGACGGGTTCATAGGCAGAGATATACCAGTCACTGACGACAAATGCGCGGTCCAGCCAGCGTTCGCCCTCATCCAGAACCTTCTGCCGCACCTGTGCTGAAACGCGTGTTCCAAGAGCTCTTTGAAGTGGATGATCCGGGTGCTCAACATTGGTACTGATACGTACATCATCGAGGAACAGGGTCACCGTACCTATACCGTCTTCCGGCAGGCTGCCCGGTCCATAGACGGTATTACTGATCTGGTCGACAAAGGCCAGATTCCCATTCATCAACAAGCCTGCGGTCAGTAATGCGACCACGTTGCCCGTGTGATCCCGAAGCGGATACACGAAGTGAAGAACCATCCCGCGTGTTTCAACCGTTTTGGACGACTGGCTACTCTGCTCGGTGGGGATTACCGGAATTCGGGCGCGCTCTGCTAATACAGAGTCCAGCTGAAACAGGTCTTCAGAAGTGAAGATTTCCACACCACTGACAGGGCCTTCTTCCAGAGCAAGTTGGATCAGAGAGCTTTTGGGATAGTTACAGGAAGTCGCGGGCGGAAAAGCACACCCGTTGGCATCCAGCAGGCGAACAAAGTCAAAGCCGGTACTGGTTTTGAGTTGCTTCAGTAAAGCCTCATGAGGAGAGGAGGAATTATCTGAGGCCAAGGTTGTGAGCTGTTGACGAAACTGGACACCGCCCGCAGCAAGTGACAGGCGAACAAGATATTGGTCTCGGGTGGCAAAAAACGCTTCGTGAGCGACGGCAAGGTCGGTATTGGCTTTCATCAGCAATTGACGGTAGCCGACTTCCTGACTCCAGAGATACGCCAGCAAAACAACACCCGGTAGAACCAGGAACAGTGGATATAGGGTAAGAGCAAGCAGGCGGTAGCGCAGATTGCCAGTCACCTTATGCCAGAAGCGGTTAATCACGGCTGGACTCACCAGACTGCATCTTGCGATCCAATGTTTTGCGGGTAATACCCAAGATGTCGGCAGCACGGGTTTTGTTGCCGTTGGTCAGTTCGAGCACCTGCTCAATGTGCGCGCGCTCAACCTGCTTAAGTGGCCAATTGAGTGGATATCCAGAATCCTTTTCCTGATTTGCTTGTGCTGGACTCAATAGCTCATGAGGGTGCATGCCCAACAAAAGACTGCGTTCAACCAGGTTCTTTAACTCACGAACATTGCCTGGCCAGTGATAGGATTTAAGAGCGACGTAATCATCGCGACGCAGTGGGATGGGAGCTAATCCCAGATCGGACGCGAGCAGAGTAGACAGGTGCTCGACTAAAAGCGGGATATCATCGAGACGCTCTCGCAGGGGCGGGATCTGCACATGCAGAACATTCAGCCGGTAGTAAAGGTCCTCTCTGAAATGCCCTTCCTGCACCGCAGTATCCAGGGGTTTGTTGGACGCTGCCAGAATACGTACATTCACCGGGCTGTCTCGCTCAGTGCCCAGAGGGCGAATGGCGCCATCCTCCAGTACGCGCAGCAACTTGGTTTGCATATTCAGTGGCAGCTCAGAGACTTCATCCAGAAACAGCGTGCCGCCGTCGGCATACGCAAATAGGCCCAGCCGGGCCTGATGTGCACTGGTGAAAGCCCCCTTGATATGACCGAAAAGCTCGGACTCGATCAATTCGGCGGCGATAGCACCACAATTAACAGGCACAAAACTACCGCTGCGGCCGCTTTGTTGGTGGATTGCCCTGGCGACCAGCTCTTTGCCGGTCCCGGTTTCACCTTCAATCAGTATGGCCGAGGGGGCGGTTGCAACCCGACTGAGCAGTTTTCGCAGCGCTTGCATGGGTGGGCTGGAGCCGACAAGTCCATGGGCGTTGCTGCTTTCAACCTGTCGATTGAGAACGAAGTTCTCGCGGGTAAGGCGTCGGTTGTCGAGGCACTTGTGTACGGCATTTCGCATTTGCTCAATGCGGAAGGGCTTAAGAATCAGGTCGCTGGCGCCCAGTCGCAGAGCCTCTATAGCACTGTTCATATCGGCAAAAGCGGTCATAAAGATGACATCGGATGGGCAGCCGGACTCACGCAGTTGTTGGATCCACTCCACGCCGGAGCGACCGGGCATGCAGATATCAACGATGAGGAGGTCGAAATGTTGTGCCTCGCGTTTTTGATCGGCCATCTCAGTGCATTCGGCACACTCAACTACACGGTAGTGCTTTTGTAACGCACGCTGAAGAAAATCACGAATACCGGCTTCGTCATCCACGATAAGGATGGCAACATCCAGCAAAGAGGTGTCCATAGGGCGCTCTATCCGTTTAGCGTCTGCAATAGGCATGATTGTTATTTTAGCTGTCTATTGGGAAATGCAGTCTAGCACGCCAGGCTGTTTATCCGACCTGATACTTTGGGCGTCAGTTGAAGGGGACTTACATTCTTAGTGGGCCGTTTTCAGCATTTCAATATGCATGATGCCGTCTTCATCATAGGGTTCGCTGCAGCTAACAAAGCCTAGAGACTCGTAGAAGGCCTGGAGGCGAGCCTGGGCACCAATTTTGATATCAGTATCTGGGAAGTGTTCTTCAATAAAGCGGATTGCTTCCTGCATGAGTGGATGTCCGAGCCGTTTGCCGCGGTGTTCCAAAACCGTCATCACACGGCCAATGGAGGACTCTTCATATTTGATGCCAGGGCCAAATACACGGGCGTAGGCCACGAGCGTACCTTCTTGCTTTACGCGCAGGTGCCAGGCATAGAGGTCTGAGCCATCAACCTCTGGATAGGCGCATTCCTGTTCAACCACAAATACCGATTCGCGAGCCTGGATGATGTCATGAAATTCCAGAGTCGTGAGGTCTTCAAAGCGAGACCAGATGAATTCCAGTGCTTGTGGCATAGGGGCATACTCGTGTTCATTTAAAAGGTGCGCATGATGCCGCCAGTCATGGGTAAAAGGCAATGCTTTCAGCGGGACGGAAGGCAGATCAACGGTGGCCATAACGAACAGGTCCAAATAATGTTAAGGTCTGCAGCTTAGTGATCAGATGTATCGGACAGCCGCCGTAGCATGAAGAAAAAACGTACTACTCTCACTCAGTTTACTGACTTTGATTTGAAGCTGCTGCGCCTGTTTAAAACGGTGGTGGAGTGTGGCAGTTTCTCGGCGGCCGAAAATACTCTGGGTATTACCAAGTCGGCTATCAGCATGCAGATGACTGATCTGGAGAAGCGCTTGGGTCTCCGTCTCTGTCAGCGCGGGCGTGCGGGCTTTTCGCTCACAGACGAGGGCGTTGAAGTGCTGGAAGCCACTGAAGCGCTCTTGTCCTCGGTTGAGAACTTTCGCAGCCAAATAAACCAGATGAACCATCAGCTGCGGGGTGAGCTGAATATCGGCATCGTCAACAATCTGGTTACCCAGCCAAAAATGTCGGTAACACAGGCGCTGGCCCAGCTAAGTTCACTCAGTGATGGCGTAAAGATCAACATCAGCATGAGTACGCCTGCGGAAATAACCAAAGGACTTTTTGACGGGCGTTTACATGTGGGGGTTATTCCACAAACTGCTCAACTGTCGGGCCTTGATTATGAGTTGCTGTATGAGGAGAAGTCCTGTCTTTATGTCGGACGTACCCATCCACTCTATGCCACTGACGGTGAGTTACCCAAGGAAGAACTGTCTAAGGCCAAGGCGGTTTTGCCGATTTACCCTATGACGGAAGAGGCGATCAATTTACACCAACTGCTGAATTGCAGTGCTACCGCTTCTGATCGAGAGGGTATTGCATTCTTGATCCTCACCGGCAACTTCATAGGCTTTTTACCGGATCACTACGCGGCGAACTGGGTACTGAAAGGTGAGCTGAAATGTCTTAACGAAAGCAGTTTCTATTTCAACACACCTCTGGTTTTGGTCACCCGAGCCGGGAGGCGTCCAAATCTGGTGCTGGAGAGTTTCCTTGAAGCGTTTCAGAACACCGCACCGATAAGTTAAAGGAAGCAGAAAACGGGTGGGGCGTTATCAAGGCTGTTCATCGCCTGCCTCACCCTCAGCATTACCACTTCGGTAATAGCTGGGTGCATGCCCTGTCCAGCGTTTGAATGCCTTGCGAAAATTACCGTACTCGGTAAAGCCGATGCGATCAGCCACTTCAGCCATTGATAGCTGGGTGTCACTTAGATACCCGATAGCCAGATCACGACGTACTTCATCCATGAGCGCCTGATAGGTGGTTTCCTGTTCGGAAAGTCGCCGTCTCAGTGTTCGGGGGCTCATCTCCAGCTCACCCGCAACACTGTCCATATTTGGGAAGCGCTCTGGTGTGCGCAGTAGAATCAGCTTGATGCTTTGGCAAAGTTCGGCGTCCCAGACCTGGCTTTGAAGTGCCTGTTCACATAACTGTTGGCATAACTGTGCGCTTACAGGGTTTGCATTGATAAGCGGTGTATCAAGATAAGCGCTATCGAAAATCAGTCGGTTGGCGTGGGCGCTGTACTGGATGGGACACTGAAAAAAATCTTCATAAAGCTTGCTGTATTCAGGTTTGCTATAGGTCACCTGAATCTCTTTCAGAGCAAAGGGCACACCCGTAAGTTCTGGAAAAACAGTCAGGGTTGTAGCAAAAAGCTCCTCGACAACGACAGGTAAAAGTCGCCCGATTGGTTTGGGGACAATGACCTGCATAATACATTCATCACCTTCAACATAGGAGGTCAGATCGTACAGTGCAGGGCCTGACAAGTAATAGCGGTTGCCAACCTCCATGACACTGCGAATGTCGGCCACACTCATCACGGCAAAGCCCAGCAGGCCCCAGCTGGCGACATGTTCGCGGCGTCCAATCTCCAGTCCGAGTCCGGGTTTTGGATACAGCCTCAACGCATTGTCGAGAATCTGCAGTAGCTGCGAGTAACGGATGAAAGTTTTCTGATTGCGTAACGAAGACAAAGTGAGGGTGGTGTCTTCAAGTAACAGGGATTCATTGATCCCTTGCTCACGAAGCAGATCAGAAATGATTGAGACGACCTGAGTCGGCAGGCTGGCGTTTTCGACACTACGATGTTGCGGATTCATTACATTTTTTTTGTTGTAAGGTGCACAGGGAGTGTACTCCCTGGCACAGCACCTCACAATCTCAACATGCCTCGGTTTAGCGATGGTCACAGGCGAGCGCTATTGTTTGCCAAAGTTGTTGCAAGGTATCAGTCATAATTTTGTCGACTTGAACCGGGTAGGATCCAAATCCACAGATCATGAGCTCACGATTATGATCGAACCAAACGAACTGGCCGTGGATTCCAAGCATGGCGTATTGCTTCTGTTCGGCATCAACCACCCAGAACTGATTACGATACTGAGCCTTTGGAAGCAGCTCCGCATAATCGCTTTTCAGGAAAGCGTTGCGAGATGTGCTTCGAGGCATCAGCGTATCTTCTATGAAATGGCGAGGAATAACCTGTTCGCCGTTCAGGTTGCAACCATTATTGATCATGAGTGCCGACCAGCGGGCAAAGTCCTCCATTTTCAGGCTGAACTGGCCCTCCGCAATGGGGACACCTAAGTGGTCGGTATTGAACCAGCCCTCAGAGGTTGCTCCAATGCGCTTGAAAATTCGGCGTTCCAGCAATGACACCGATGATTCACCGTACACCTCACTGACTGCGATCATCAATGCATTGGTGAGAGGGGAGGTGTAATTGAAACGTTCCCCCGGCGTACCCTGAGGTCTCATACCGGGGTTTCTCAACCAGGCACGTGCTCCACAAGGGCTTTGACCCTCGAGTTCAGGGTAATAACCCACCGCACGGGCATAGCTGAAATAGCTGCAATTCGGGTCGTCATAATGCTCTTCATAGGGGCTGCTGATCGCCATATCCAGCACGTGTTGAAGCGTAACCGGTTGCCATTCCGGATACTCGGAAAGTTCAGGAATATAGTCGGAAATAGGTGCTTCAGGCTCCATCTTTCCTTCATCTATGGCAATACCGACCAGCATGGCAACGAGGGACTTAGTGGTTGAATGCAGTACGTGATGGTCCTCTGCAGTCATACCATTTCGATAGGATTCGTGGACGACCTCACCCCGGTGGAAGACTAACAAGGCATCGTTGTACAAACGTCTATTGAGTAGCTGATCGATACCCATAGGTCTGCCATTGAGGGGGTCAGTGAAAGCCAGTGATTCAAGGTCTAACAGCTGATTGGCTCGTGGCAGAGGGATGCTTTCTTCAGGGGGCTGCAGGTAGGCAACGGGCATCATCCGATTCATGTGCAGCTGACTGAGCGCAAGGTGTGAAGGATGATCCCAGTTTGCGTTGGTAATATTCAGGGACTCACTGATAACGCCACTGGTGGGGGGCATTGCTACGATATCAATCATGAATGTACCGTTCTAATTTAAAAGAAATATGTATGCTGGTTCAGATTATTTTTTTGAAAAAGGTAAAATCAAAATCAAATAGGCAATTAAAGCCACGCCAGCAACAATATTGATATTGAAGTAGCTTTCACCGGTTAAAACCATACCGGCAATAAAGGGGCCTAAAGCCAGGCCTGCCCCCTGAAAACCTGGAATTAATGCAGTAAAGCGGCCGTCCTTGTCCATACTGGCAACAACACCCACCTGAAAAGCAATACCAAAGTTCCAACTGAAAGCGAAGATTGAAAACAAGAGCGTGAAGTAAAGAGGGCTCATGGCTCCAGTGAAGAATATTAATGCCAATAATTGAATCAGAATCGCAATCAGTATTGGCAGGGCGCGTCCAAAACGAACATCCATCCAGGCAGACAATAATGCGCCAAAAAGGGATGCAAAGGCTGTCATGGCAAGTGCATTGGCAATTTCTTGTGGATCAAGTCCGCCGCTGACACCGATTCGATCACCAAAAGCCCATATAGCCCCTTGGCCCAGAAAGAAAAGTGTCATAGAAACCAGTGCCAAAATCAGACCGGCTCGGGATTTACCGCCTGCCGAAGATGCATCTGCATTGGCTTCGGCTGCTGGATTACGATCAGGAAAAAAACGTATCAAGGGCAAAACAACGACGGCTGAAGCGGCAAAAAGATAGTAAAAACTATCGCTGCCGGCGGCCTCAATTATCGAGGGAGCAAACAGGAATCCAAGGCTCTGGGCCAGTACCTGAATGGTAACGAAAAAGCCGGTATAGCGGTCCGGAGCATCGCAGCTAGCAATGATATTGAAGGCCAGTACTATGCCGGTACCGCCGGCAAATCCCGCAATGAAACGCAATACGAGCAGACTGGAGTATTCGTGTGCGCCTATGCAAAGCAGGTTGGCCACAATCAAACCGATCGCGGATACCAGAGCCGCCAGGCGCCAATTGACACGTTTGATCCAAAACATGGCCAAGATGGAAGCCAATGTAATTCCGGCAAGGTCCATTGAGGCGAGGTTACCCAGCTGAGCATCGCTGAATCCTGCGGAAGCGAGGATGCCTACATAGGCAGGCATAAGAAGAAATACGAGCATTGAAACGGTGCCAAATACGATGGCGCACCATAGGCTCATTTTTGTGAGATGAACAGCCTCGGTCGGGTGGGGGTATCCGCCGGAACTAATGTCCAGGGTGTTTTGCATGACTGTCTCCTAGCCCTGTCTGTGTTTATGTTTGTTGTGAGGGCAGCAACTTTCTTTTCTTTCATTTATGACACAGAAGCTGTGCAGTCAGTATGTTCAAAAAGGTCGATTGGTAGGTCCAATGAGGACAGTCTGAAAGTTTCATATCCTAAGCTTATACCTAAATAAACTACTCCATCATTCGTCATGGGCTCTCGTTCATGAATATAAACAATGGCCTGAAATAACCCCTGCGTTGTCCCCAATAAACCTGTTTAACAAAAACATCATCGATATATAGTCGTTTCGACTTTGCCTGGTTAGAGCCAAAGAAAAATAATTCAAACGTATCTCACCCAAACGATACATAACTTCAAGGCAACCAATAATGAATTATCTGCTTCCCTTTAATCGTAAACGATTAACTGTAGCGGTATTCGCCGGATTGGCGGGTATGCTGAGTCAGACTTCGGCGCAGGCCGTAGAATTGAACTTCGGTGAAAACTCCGAGGTGTCTGGTAATGTTAACTTCACCCTGGGTTATGCAACTTCCTATCGTGCGACAGACGCCACGTCAGAAGCACTGGATGTTAATAACAACCTTGCGAACGGCTACACCACAGTAAACTACCTTTCTGAAGCACGTTTTCCCGATGCAGGGGATCGTATCTCCAATGTCTTTAAACTGGTAACGGAAGCGGACCTGAGCTGGCGCAACTATGGTTTTGTGGGCTCAGTCATTCAGCAATATGACACCGAAATCATGGACGAGGAGAGCGTCGATTTTAACGGTGACGCCGCTAACTGGACGCGTGCTGCTGAAAAATATGCAGGCAACAAGCTGGATGTCCTCGATGCCTATCTATACGGCAGTTTTGATGTAGGCAACAACCCTCTGGATCTGCGTGTCGGCAAGCAGGTGATCAACTGGGGTGAGGGGCTGTTCTTCGGAGACGGTGTTGCCAGTCAGGTGCCACTGAACATCAACAACCTTGTCACTCCTGGTTCTGAACTCAAAGAAGCTTACATCGGAGTTGAGTCAGTTTATGGCCAGCTGGGCATTGGTAGTTCTTCTTCCATTGAAGCCTATGTTCAGACCAACTGGCGTCGTGCCGAACTGCCGCCTCACGGGACGTTTTATGGTGATGACCTCGCTTTCCGTGGCGGTACTGAAACAGATCCACTGTTTGGCGTCCCGTTGCGTGATGCTGACCAGGAAGCTGACAGCAAAGGTCAGTGGGGTATAGCGGGCCGTACCACGATTGGTGATGCCGAAGTTGGACTTTACTACTCCCGTTATCACGAAACCTTCCCGTTCTTCACAGTAAACACTCCGGGTGTGTCACCTTTCGCGCTAGCCCAGTACTGGCCTGAAGATATCGACATGATCGGTGCCAGCATCGCGACGACAGTGGGCCCCTGGTCTATCAATGGTGAGCTGGCTTACCGTCCTGATCGTCCCATGTTCATGTCACTGGGAACACTTACTACCTTGGGCGGCACCTACACCTATAACGCTGAAGAGCATGACAGTCTGAGTGCTTCCGTCCACGGCATCTGGCTGGGCGGCCCCACTGTGATGGGTATCGATTCTCAGGTCGTTATTTTCCAGGTGGGTGCGGATTATGTGGATGGTGATCTAAGCAACCTGGCTGCCCACAACTCCATTACCGATGCAGCCAGTGTTGATGCTCTGGCATACGGTGCGGCGTTTGAATGGACCGGCACTTGGCAGGGTATTTATCCAGGCACCGATCTCTCGCTGGACCTCTACCTGCAGCACGATATCAACGGTAACTCCCACTTCTGGGGCAACTTCGCTGAGGGCCGTACCCTGGGCGCTATTACCGCATCTGCCGCGATTGGTACTGATATTGAAGCAAGCCTTGGGTATTCCTGGACCGATCAGGATAACTCCCAGTACGACACTCAGGATGTCGTGAATCTGTCTGTTAACTACAAGTTCTGATTCGCCGTGCGCGAAGCTTAGGTGGAAGTGATGAAAAAAACCAAAAGTAATGCCATGGCTATCAGTCTTCTTTCTCTGGCGCTCTGTGCAGCCAGCGCTAAAGCTGCAATCAGCTCAGAAGAAGCCGCACGATTGGGTAAGGACCTAACACCCGTTGGTGCCGAGCGTGCTGGTAACGCCGCCGGCACGATTCCCGAGTGGACTGGCGGTCTGACTGAAGTGTCAGCAGGCTGGACACGCGGCGAAGATCGTCCCAACTACTTTGCGGATGAAAAGCCCCTGTTTGTGGTGACGGCAGCCAACATGGCCGAACACGCGGACAAGCTGACCGATGGCATGAAGGCCATGTTGAAGCAGTATCCCGAGTTCAGCATTCCGGTATACCCGACACATCGTACAGCGGCCTGGCCTGAATATGTCTACGACAACATTCGCCAGCAGGCTACAGAGGCTCAGTTTGCCGCTGACGGTGATGCGCTTGAAAATGTTTGGGGTGCAATTCCGTTCCCGATTCCCAAAACGGGTAAGGAAGTTATCCGTAACCACCAGACCCGCTTTGTAGGTACTTACCGCGATATTCCGAGTGCCGTCGAAAATACCCTGTACAACAATGGCCAGCGTTTGGAGTGGACCTTCGCAAACCAGGTTCACTTCAACTATTACGATCCGAACGCAAACCCGGAAGATCGTGAAAATGGTGTGATGTGGAAGTATGTCAGTACAATGCTGTCACCTTCACGTGACTCAGGGGAGGGCATCCTGTTGCTGGAGGGCTTAAGCCCAACGGTAAACCCGCGTCAGGCATGGACCTATGACCCGGGTGAGCGTCGTGTGCGTCGAGCCCCTAACTTCGGCTTTGACACGCCTGACCGTCCGGTGAACACCCTTGACGACTACGACATGTTCAATGGCTCACTGGAACGTTATGACTTCGAGCTGATCGGCAAGCGCGAAATGTATGTGCCGTACAACAACAACGAAATCAACAAAACGTCCCACTCCATTGAAGACACATACACCCTGCCGGTGGTGAATTCGGAGTTGACCCGTTATGAACTGCACCGTGTTTGGGTGGTTGAAGCGAACCTCAAAGAGGATGCGCGTCACGTCTACTCCAAGCGTGTGTTCTACATCGATGAAGACACCTGGACCATCCTGGCAACTGACAAGTACGACAACAACGGTGATCTCTGGCGTGTGGCCTACCACTACCCGGTAACGGCGCCTGAAGTACCGGTAACGGCGGGTGGTTTCTATGTCCATTACGACCTGAAGGTCGGCGCCTATTACTCCCTCATGGGTGTACAGGGTCAGAAAGCTGCTCAGACATTTGATGGTGAGCCGCCTGAGTCGTCCTTCTACAGTTCTGCCGCCATGCGTCGCCGTGGTCGCTAAGCACCGGTCATGAACCTTTGGACACCGGCTCCCCTTCGCCGGTGTCCATCGTTTCAAATCTTTCACACATTCAGGCGAGAGTCTGGCCTGAAGCTGTCCGTTTGATTGAAAACAATATGAACAAATTCTATCGATTAAAAGGCGCGTTCCTCAGCGCAGTGTTGATCGGGGGTATACCGGTTGCACAGGCAGAATACCGCGATGCCATCGATCTGCCTGCCCTGCAAAGTGAAGCGGCGCCGCATTCGCTGCTGTTGGATATTACACATGCGGGCAAACGTCTGATTGCGGCAGGAGAGCGAGGCCATATTCTGCTCTCGGATGACCAGGGACAAAGCTGGCGTCAAGCCGACGTGCCGACCCGCATGCAGCTGAATGCAGTGTCTTTCATTGATGACCAGCTCGGTTGGGCTGTAGGTGAAGATGGCGTGATTTTGAACACTGGCGACGGTGGTGAGCATTGGCAACATCAGTTCGACGCCCGTGATGCCGAGTTGAAAGGCCCTTACCTGGATGTAGCCTTCCGTAACCGTCAGGAAGGGTTTGCCGTTGGTGTCTTTAACAAGATTGTTCGCACTCAGGACGGGGGCGCCAACTGGGAAGAGTGGCAGGATCATATCGACAACCCCGATGAGTGGCATTTCATGTCCATTGCGACAGCCGGTGCGGCGGGGGAAAACCTCTATATCGCGTCCGAAAAAGGGCTGGTTTTCCGTTCTTTGGATGGTGGACAGAGCTTCGAGCCGATTGAAACAGGGCACGACGGTACCTTCCACTCAGTAATGGCGCGCCGTGGAAGTGATGGGCGTGATCGCATACTGCTGGCTGGTGTTGGAGGGGTTGTATATACCTCAACCGACGGTGGAGGCAGCTGGAATCGTGTTGAAACAGGTACGGAGCAGGGACTATCCGGTGCAGCCTGGCTAGAGAATGGCGGAGTGGTTGCGGCGGGAGCCGGTGGTGCACTGGTGCAAATATCACCGGACCTGCGTCAGGCTCAGAGTTTCTCCACTGCGTCTGGTACATCACTGAGTGGATTGGTTGAAGTAGACGACAAGGCATTGCTGTTGGTGGGCTTTGGCGGTGTAGATACCTTCGAGCTCCAGTAACACTGTTGTTTACACCTGTGATCAATGCGTAGACCTGCAGATCCATATTCTTCGTCCGCTGCAGGGTACGTAACCAAGGTAATTAATTATGAGTAACAGCCACCAAACGCTGCACTTTTCCTGGTTGGAAAACGTGCTGTTCCGTATGCGGGCACCCATTCTGGTGCTGAGTCTGCTAGCGACACTGTTTTTTGCGTATCGAGCCAGTTTCGTTACCCCGGATACGCGCCTGGAGCGGTTGATTCCAGACAGTCATGAATTTGTACAAAACGCCCGTGAGACCCTGGGTGACATATCGGCAGGTGGAAGCAGCCTGTTGCGCGTGGCGGTATCCCGCGATGAGGGCAGTATCTATGACTACGATTACCTGATACGTCTTCAGCAGATCAGTGATGAGCTTTCATTGCTGCCAGGCGTGGATACGGCCAGTGTCAACTCTCTCTGGTCGCCGGGCATGCTCTGGGTCGCCATTACGCCACAGGGATTTGAAAGTGGCCCGGTTATCAGTAGCGATACCTTTGATGATAGCCAGCGTGCCCTGGACACGGTCAAAACCAATGTGAACCGTGCGGGGTTGTTGGGCAGCTATGTGGCCAATGATGCGCGCTCATCGTTGATCGATTTTCAGGTGCTGCCGGTCAATGCGGCCACAGGTGAGCCGACCGACTACAACCTGCTGTCGGAGCGTATTGAAGATATTCGTGCACGTTACGAGACAGATGGTCTGAAAATTCAGGTCATTGGCGACATCAAAAAAGTCGCAGACCTGGTTGATGGCTTTACCCAAATCGCCCTGTTTTTCCTGGTAGCATTCCTGATTACCGCTGCCTTGCTGTACTGGTATGCCGGTTGCCTGCGTTCCGCGCTGGTGCCATTGGTGTGCTCGGTGGTAGCGGTTATCTGGCAGTTGGGTGTACTCAACCTGATGGGCGCAAACCTGGGTGTCTTCTCGGTTCTGGTTCCTTTCCTTGTTTTCGCCATCGCCGTTAGTCATGGCGTTCAGATGATCAACCGAATTGCGCAGGAGAGGGCGGCCGGAGCCAGCAACCTGGATGCGGCACGTATCAGCTTTCATCAGTTGTATCGTCCGGGCCTGCTGGCGCTGATCAGTGATGGTATCGGCTTTGCGATGCTGTTCGTGATCGATATCGGTGCGATCAAGGATCTGGCTATGGTCGCCAGTATTGGCGTGGCGTTGGTGATCTTCACCAACCTGATTCTTCTGCCCTTGATGATGTCATATATCGGTGTTGGTGAGATGGGCATCAAGCGCTCCCTGGCTAAGCAACAGGGTGAGAATCGCTTCTGGGATATGCTGGCGCACAGCTCTGAATCAGGTCCGGCGCGTGTCATCTTGTTGGTTGCGGCGCTGTTGGCAGGTGTGGGTTTTATGGTTGGTCAGGATCTGCGCATTGGCGACCTGGACACGGGGGCGCCTGAGTTGCGTGCTGATTCCCGTTACAACCTGGATAACAGCTACATTACCAGTCATTTCAGTACCAGCTCCGACCTGATGACGGTGTTCGTCCAAGTGCCTCAAGGGCAGTGTGTCACCTACAAAACCATCGACATCGTCGATCGATTGGGGTGGAAGTTGCGTAACTCGCCTGGGGTTCAGTCGGTCGACTCTGCAGCAGAAACAGCCAAGTTCAGTCGCTTTGTAGGCAACGAGGGCAGTCCCAAATTCTATTCCATCCCGCGTGATGAATGGGTGCTGATGCGCTCTATCGAACGTGTTGGTGGCAGTAGCCTGACATCCAGTTTTGATGCCGAAGGTTGTAAGCATCAGGAAATCAGCCTGGAGCTGGCTGACCATCGACAGGAAACCCTGCAAGGTGTCGTGACGGCTGTTCGCGATTTTGCCAACCAGCACAACGACGATGATATAAACATCGTGTTAGGCACTGGTAACGCTGCATTCGAGGCAGCGACCAACGAAGTTATTGCAGAAGCACAGTACGACACACTGGTTTACATCTACCTGGTCGTAGGCCTGATGTGTCTGCTGATGTTCCGCTCCGTTAAAGCCGTAATCTGCATCCTGTTGCCACTGGCATTAACCTCAGTGCTGTGCCAGGCGCTGATGGCTATGTTGGGTATTGGTGTGAAAGTAGCCACGCTGCCGGTCATTGCACTGGGCGTGGGTATCGGTGTTGATTACGGCATCTACATTTATGAGCAGCTAAGAATGCAGTTGGACAAGGGCTTGCCGCTTCGCCTTGCCTATCGCGAAACCCTGCGTTCTACCGGGCGAGCGGTTTCGTTCACCGGCTTCACCCTGGCCATTGGCGTGGCGACCTGGATGTTTTCACCGATTCGCTTCCAGGCTGATATGGGGGTTCTACTGATCTTCATGTTCCTGTGGAACATGATTGGCGCACTGGTGCTCCTACCGGCACTGGTTCAGTTGCTGACCCCAAGCGAACGTGCAGTCGCTAAATCGGTAAAACCTGCACAACATCCTGCCTGATCGGTCATTCCGACCTTCCCCGAAGTCGCCTGGCGGCTTCGGGGTTTTTTGTGTCTATACTAATGGTACTGGACCTAAGCAAATATTCGTCGCAGTGGTCCATGCGAGGGTGATGTCTAAAGTCATAAAATTGGAGCGGACGGAGTCATATCAGGGGTAATCAGGGATCACCCATTTTGGTGAAAACGTTGACATGATGATCAAGTTGTGTGAACTTGGATTGAAGTTTATTTGCTGTCATTAACTGGTAAATAAATCCCTTCGTATAACCCCAATAATATGGTTTGGGGGTCTCTACCAGGAGCCGTCAATTCCTGATTACGAAGAGTCTAGCGATAATATGCTTTTCTCTTTGTATGCTCGATTTACCAGTTTGCTCAGAAGAAAAGTGCTTAGTAACTTATTATTTATTAAGAGCATGGTTATGAACGAATTCATTAAAGACCTACCCAAAATCGAACTTCATCTTCATATTGAAGGAACGCTTGAGCCGGAACTAATGTTCGAGCTGGCAAAACGAAATGATGTTGATATCCCTTTCAACTCTACTGAGGAAGTAAGTAGGGCCTACAACTTTCATAATTTACAATCATTTTTGGATATTTACTATCAGGGAGCAAATGTCCTGATTCACGAACAGGATTTCTTTGATCTAACCTGGGACTATTTGTTACGGTGCCAAGCAGATAATGTGTTGCACACGGAAATTTTCTTTGACCCACAAACACATACCGAACGTGGTATTTTATTTGATACCGTAGTTAATGGTATTCATCGTGCGCTTGAGAAAGGTGCTGATGAGCTAGGTATCAGCAGTAAGCTTATAATGTGTTTCTTACGCCACTTGGATGAAGAAGCTGCTTTTAAAACTCTGGAGCAAGCAAAATCACATAAAGACAAAATTATTGGCGTCGGCTTGGACTCAGCCGAAAAAGGTAACCCCCCAGGTAAATTTGAGCGTGTTTTTAAAGAAGCCATCGATCAAGGGTTCTTAACGGTTGCTCACGCAGGTGAAGAAGGGCCTGCAGGTAATATTCACGATGCACTGAATTTACTTAAAGTTAGCCGAATTGATCATGGCGTCCGTTGCACTGAAGATCCAGCGCTTGTGGAACAACTTATGACCGATCGCACCCCGCTGACCGTCTGTCCGTTATCAAATATCAAGCTGAAAGTATTTGAGAAAATGGAAGATCACAATATCACTGATTTGCTTCGCCAAGGTCTATGCGTAACGATTAACTCCGATGACCCTGCTTACTTCGGAGGATACATGACAGACAACTTTATAGCTGTGGTTAATGCTCATCCCATGAGTAAAAAGGAAATAGCACAGTTTACGTTTAACGCTATAGAAGCAAGTTTTATGTCGGATAATGAAAAAGACCGGCTTGTAAGCGTGACTCAAAGTTATTTAGAGAAGTTCTGAGTTGAATCCACGCCTCCTCAAGCTCGCAGAGCGTTGTTGTTTCATGGGGCGTTGAAAGGAGGCAAATCTACAGCATCTAATCTAAAAGGTGACTCAGTAGCAGGCCGCTCAGGAATACAGACCTACTGGCTGATATGACGCCTGAATAGATTGGCCAGCTTCTGTGCCCCAGGGGTAAGGGGCGAGCCTTTTAGTTTGAGTAAGCCTAACGAATGCGATGGAAAGCGGGGCAAGCCATCAAAGCCAGCTAAACCGGATCCGGAGAGTGGGTCTGTAAAAAAGACCCGTGGGCCAAAGCCTACCAAATCTGTACGGCGGATCAGCTCAATCATCAAAAAGGGCGAGTCACAGTGGACAATTCGTTGCGGTACTATCACGCCTTCAGTTTCAAGCCAGTTTGCCAGCTGTTGAGCTGAGCTACCAGCCGTCAAGCTGAGTATCCATCGGGCATCCAGCATCTGCGACCAGTCGGTGGCATCCAGCAAGGGGTGACCTGCACGCGCCACCGGTTCAGATGAAATTTGGGCCAGAGGTTCAAAGGCTATTTCGTAGGGGAGTTGCTCGGGCTTGGCAACAGCAATGGCGAAATCCAGGTCTCCCTCCATTAAGCCGGGTATTACCGTAGGCAGCATGCCCTCGACAAACCTGAGGCTCACATCCGGTAACTCTTTTTCAAATTCATTCATTACTGTTGCTAGTGCAGTGGAAGCAACCGAGGCGGTAATAGCTACGCTCACCCGCATCCCTGCGCCACCCTGTAATAAGCGTATTTCGTCACGTGCTTTATCCAGAGTGGACAGTGCCAGTCGTGCGCGGGTCAGTAAGGCTTTACCGGCAGGGGTGAAGTCGACTCCGCGGTAACTACGAATCAGCAACTCTGCTCCCAAGTCTGCTTCCAGTTCACGCAAGGCTTTTGTTAGGGCGCTTTGGCTGAGGTGAAGAGCCTTAGCTGCTGCACGGATCGAGCCTTCCTCAGCGACTTTCAATAGAGCTTTTAGCTGATGATCTTTCATTTTACGTGAACACCTATAGTTGTCACCAAGTAAAATTATATGGCTTTTCACTATCACATTCGACTGACACTATTACGACACCATGATGAAAATCCCAGTCAGCAGGTGGTTCTTATGATAGTTAGCTCTGAAATTACGCCGGATCTCGATCAGATGACGGATTGGCGTCGCCAAATCCATCAACATCCAGAACTGGGGTTTGAAGAGTTCGCTACAAGCCGGCTAGTGGCCCAGCAGCTCCAGGAGTGGGGCTATGAAGTGCATGCCGGTATAGCGGTTACCGGGGTTGTAGGCGTGTTGCGTTGGGGCGAAGAGCCAGGGCTGCGCTTGGGGTTGCGAGCGGATATGGATGCCCTGCCTGTTCAGGAGGCTACGGGGTTGCCTTGGGCCAGTCAGTTAGAGGGTAAAATGCATGCCTGTGGTCACGATGGACATACAGCCATTTTACTTGGGGTCGCCGAGGCAGTTGCACGCTTACACCGTGCGCAGCAGTTGCCGGGAAGCGGTACCTTACACCTGATTTTTCAGCCCGCTGAGGAGTTGGGGTTCGGCGGTGGTGCTGAACGCATGATTGAGGAAGGGCTTTTAGAGCGTTTTCCTTGTGATGCGCTCTTTGCCTTGCACAATTTCCCCGGTATCCCGATGGGAACCCTCTGCTTCCGTGAGGGGGCCTTTATGGCGTCATCTGACACGGCCAAGCTGACCTTTATCGGAAAGGGGGGGCATGCTGCTCTACCGCATTTGGCCCAGGATCCAACCTTACCTGCCTCGGCTACTGTTATGGCGTTACAGAGTATTGTCGGGCGTAACGTAGATCCCAATCAGCTTGCCTTAATCAGCGTGGGTCGGATGCAGGCTGGCGCATCGGCAAATGTCATTCCAAATACGGCTGAACTGGAGCTTAGCATCCGCACTCTGGATCCGGAGGTACGTGACACCCTGGAGCGCCGTATTCGCACATTGGCGCAGTCACAGGCAGATGCTTTTGACTGCCGATGCGAAATTGAATATGCCCGAGGCTACCCAGTGTTGATGAATGATCCTGAGATAACACGATTTGCTATCGATACAGCCAGGAATTTGCTCGGTGATGAGCATGTAAATGCGGCTGTAGAGCCTCTGACGGGTAGTGAGGACTGTGCCTACCTGTTGGAGCGAGTCCCCGGTTGTTATTTCCTGGTTGGTAACGGCGACAACGGCCACGATGCCGGTGTGCGACTGGGCCCTTGCAGCCTGCACAACCCCCACTATGACTTCAACGACGATTGCTTGGCACCAGCAGCCAACTTTCTGGTCGGCCTTGTATCCCGGTATTTCAGCGGCGGTACACAGGTATAAGCACTAACTAATATAAACAAATTGATACCCAACCTCCGGGAGGTCACCATGAACCAAAAAACACCCCTGAAACACCACGGTGGACAAGCGAGAAAACGCCGCTGGTTCAGTGAATTCCCCGACCCAATGGTACTGATTTTCCTAGTACTGGTTGGTGTATATCTGTTGACCTTTATTATTCCGGCGGGCGAGTTTGCACGGGAGCTTGTGGGCGGCCGAAGTCGGGTTATTCCAGATTCCTTCCAGTATTTGGAAGGTATTGAATCGCTTAGCTTCTTCGATTTGTTTCTCGCGATTCCCCAAGGGATGATCAACGCGTCGCAGTTCCTTTTTATAGTGTTTATCGCCGGCGGCTTGTTCCATGTGCTTAAAGGTACTGGTGCACTGGAAAACCTTATCGGCTTAACGGCGAATAAACTGGGTGCTAATGACAGTACCAAAAGTCGTAACCTGGTCATTACCCTGGGCACATTTATTTACGGTTTTTTCGGTGCTGCGGTAGGCGGTGAAAACAATATTGCACTGATACCTGTCGGGGTTTTGATTGCATCCGCTATCGGTTGTTCAAGGCTGGTGGGTGTAACCATGGCGGTTGGAGGAATCGGTGTGGGCTTTGCGCTGTCACCGATCAGCCCGTATACGGTCGGTGTGGCTCAGAGCATAGGTGAGCTTCCGCTCTTTTCTGGATGGGAGCTACGTACGCTGATGGCTGTCATCTGCCTGGCAGTCTTGTCGGCTTATATCTGTCTGCGGGTTGTCAATATTGAGTTCGATGATGGTCAACCGATGGAGATGAGCAAAGCACTGCATGAATATCGTGTCTCACGCCGGGATGTGGTTATTCTTACAATTTTCCTGATTGGACTGGCGGTCATGCTTACCGGGGTGTTCTCCCTTGGCTGGTATATCAAGGAGATCACCGCAATATTCCTGATGATGGCAATTGTAATCGGCTTTGCCTCAGGACTGAGTGCAAACCAGCTTGTACGTCAGCTAATGGAAGGTGCTGCGTCTGTAACCTCAGGTGCGCTGGTGATTGGTCTTGCAGCTTCAATTCAGGTGATACTGAACGATGCACACATTATCGATACCATCGTGAAATCCCTGAGTTCCATTCTTGAGGGAACACCCGTGGCTCTGGCAGCAGTGCTGACCAGTGTCATTCAAGGGGTAATCAACCTGTTCATTCCCAGTGGGTCTGCTCAGGCGCTGGTTACCATGCCAATCCTGATTCCTGTGGCTGATTTGATCGGTATGAGTCGCCAGTTGATGGTCACTGCCTTCCAAATTGGAGACGGCTTGACGAACTTGTTTATCCCGACTGCTGGCGGCATTCTGGCCATGTTGGCACTGGGACGCGTATCTTACGCGCGTTGGTTGCCGGTCATTCTGCCGGTCATGGTTCCAATGTATGCCATGTGTTGGATCATGATGGTGGTAGCCTCTTATATGGGTTATTAATTGTAGATGGGTGATCAAACCCTGTTGCATTCTCAGGCGTGATAACCACTCATGCGTTGCTGTTAAACGTTTCCAGCTCATTCGTTAGCATCAAACTAAAAGACCCTGTCGAATTAACGACAGGGTCTTGAATTCTACACGTCTATCAGAAAGTGCTTAACTCGGGAATGAGTAGCTAACGCCTTCACGTACACCGCTGGACGGCCAGCGCTGGGTGATGGTTTTGCGACGGGTGTAGAAACGGATGGCATCAGGGCCATAGGCGCTGAGGTCACCGAACAATGAGCGCTTCCAGCCGCCGAAGCTGTGGTAGGAAACTGGTACCGGCAGGGGAACGTTGACGCCGACCATGCCGACCTGAATCTGGTCGGTGAAGTAACGCGCAGCTTCGCCATCGCGGGTGAAGATGCAGGTACCGTTACCGTATTCGTGGCGGTTGATCAGGTCGATACCTTCCTGCAGGCTGTTCACACGTACCACAACCAGCACTGGGCCAAAGATCTCGTCGGTGTAGATGCTCATATCTTCAGCGACCTTGTCGAACAGGGTCGGGCCGACAAAGTAACCATTTTCATGACCGGCAACGACCAGGTCGCGTCCGTCTACAACAAGTTCGGCACCTTGCTCGACACCGCTGTTGATGTACCCGACTACACGATCACGGGCTTCAGCTGTTACCAGCGGACCCATTTCGTTGCTGTTATCCAGACCAGAGCCGACTTTCAGTGTCTCAATGCGGGTCTTCAGTTCAGAAACCAGCTTGTCAGCCATCTCATCGCCAACGGCAACGGCAACGGAGATCGCCATGCAGCGCTCGCCACAGGAACCGTAGGCAGCGCCCATCAGAGCGTTTGCTGCGTTTTCCAGGTCAGCATCCGGCATCAGAATGGAGTGGTTCTTGGCGCCGCCCAGAGCCTGGCAGCGTTTGCCGGTGCGTGCAGCTTCGTTGTAAATATATTCAGCAATTGGGGTTGAACCCACGAAGCTCACGGCCTGAACAATGTCAGACTGCAACAGGGTATCAACGGCTTCCTTGTCACCGTTTACCACGTTCAATACGCCTTTCGGCAGACCGGCTTCGATGGCCAGCTGTGCAATCAGCAGGGTGCTGGATGGGTCGCGCTCAGAAGGCTTGAGGACAAAGGTGTTGCCGCACATGATCGCCGCAGGCCACATCCAAAGGGGCACCATGGCCGGGAAGTTGAACGGCGTGATACCGGCGACAACACCCAGAGCCTGGAATTCGCTCCAGCTGTCGATGGACGGACCTGCGTCCTTGCTGTGCTCGCCTTTCAGCAGCTGAGGGATACCGCAGGCAAACTCAACATTCTCGATACCACGCTGCAGTTCGCCACGCGCATCGTGCAATACTTTGCCGTGTTCGGTGCTGATCAGGTGGCAAATATCATCGGCACGCTCTTCCAGCAACATTTTAAAGCGGAACATGACCTGTGCACGCTTGGCCGGCGGTGTGTTGCGCCAAGCCGGGAAGGCTGCCGCTGCAGACTGGATAGCCTGTTCCACAGTCTCAACGCTAGCCAGCTCAACCTGGCCGATCTGCTCGCCAGTAGAAGGGTTGTAGCAGGGCTGGGTACGGCCGCCATCCAGCAGGGTGTTACCGTCAATGAGATGGCCAATAGTAGTTGTCATGGTGTTCTCCAGTGTTCGTGTATACAGGCGGATAGCGAAAGATGCATATCGCTATCCGCTAAAAGGTTTGTCTGTGCTTATTGCCCGTACAGCGTCTGAATGGAGTCGCTGATCGTTTCCACGATACGGTCGATTTCATTCACTTCGATGGTGAAGGGCAGGCCCAGCTGCAGTGTGTCAGCGCCATAGCGCACATAAAGTCCACGCTTCCAGCACTCCATTGCAATCTCCCAGGGACGACGGGCGGGCTCACCGGGGGCAGATTCGATTGTCATACCGGCGGCGAAACCGTAGTTGCGGATGTCCGTAATGAACTTGGTGCCTTTGAGGCTGTGAATCTTCTCTTCGAAAATCGGTGACAGCTCGGCAACACGGGGGATCAGCTGATCCTTTTCCAGCAGATCCAGAGTGGCAAGTGCAGCGGCACAGGCAACCGGGTGGCCGGAGTAGGTGTAGCCATGCGGCAGTTCTACGTTGTACTCGGGACCGCCAGCGGCCATGAAAGCATCGTGGATTTCGTCTTTAACGATAACGGCACCCATGGGAATAGCACCGTTGGTGATCTGTTTGGCGACGTTGATCATATCCGGCACCACGCCAAAGGCATCAGCACCAAACATGGCGCCTGCACGACCAAAACCGGTGATCACCTCATCGAAGATCAACAGGATACGGTTCTGATCGCAGATTTCGCGCAGGCGCTGCAGATAACCGACCGGCGGGATGATGACGCCAGCAGAACCAGAGAATGGTTCAACGATGACGGCCGCGATGTTGGAGGCGTCGTGCAGCGCAATCATCTCTTCGAGTTCGTTGGCCAGGTCAGCACCCTGTTCAGGCATGCCTTTGGTGAAGGCCATATCGGGACGCCAGGTGTGCTTGAGGTGGTCTGACTCCATGGCCTGACCCCAAAGCTTACGGTTACCACCGATGCCGCCGAAGCTGATACCACCCCAGCTGGCACCGTGATAGCCCTTGGCACGGCCGATAATACGGGTTTTGGTGGCTTCGCCTTTCTGACGCCAGTAGGCGCGGGCGATTTTGGTGGAGGTGTCAGCGGATTCAGAGCCAGAGTTGGTGAAAAACACCTTGTTCAGGCCTTCCGGTGCCAGGTTCGCAACGCGTTCAGCCAGCTGGAAAGCCAGTGGATGGCCGTATTGAAAGGCGGGTGCATAGTCCAGTTCGCCCAACTGTTTAGCGACTGCTTCTTTAATTTCTGGGCGATTATGGCCTGCACCGCAGGTCCACAGACCGGACAGGCCATCCAGAATCTTTCGACCAGCCGCATCGATCAGGTAGTTACCTTCTGCCGCGCTGATGATGCGAGGGTTGGCTTTGAACTCACGGTTGGATGTGTAGGGCATCCAGTAGGCGTCGAGCTGTTCTTGTGTCAGTCCTGCCAGGCTAGCTTGATTCATATCGAACCTCTTGTTGGGTTATGCCTCGCAGGCGATGGCGTATTCAAGTCGTGCGAGGTGATAGCGCTAGATTACGAACTGGCAAAGTTTTTTAAATCCTTACTTAATTAATTTAAGTTAAGTAAAAACTGAACATTGAAGTATTGTGCTCGATAAGATTTGCAGCAAAGCTGAAGTTCAAGGCGAACTTAACCATAACGACAATAACCGGGCTGTATATGGACATAGATATCACGGCGGTGATCAATCTAATGGGTTTGGCGGCGGTAGCCGTTTTTGCTGTTTCAGGTGCGCTGGATGCTGCACGCCAGAAAATGGATATTCTGGGTTTTATGCTCATTGGCACGGCAACGGGTGTTGGCGGGGGTACGCTGAGAGATGTGCTGTTGGGGAAGATGCCCGTTTTTTGGATTCGAGAGCCAATCTGGGTGGTGATTTGCCTGGTTGCCTCAGCGGTGACCTACTTTTTGGCTCCGCGTCTGGTGTCTCTGACACGCGCATTGGTCTGGATGGATGCCGTCGGGTTGGCACTGTTCGCTGTTGTGGGCACTGAGATTGCTTTGCAATTTGGTACATCCGCACTGATCGCAGTGTGCATGGGGGTTATGACAGCCTCTTTTGGCGGCATAGCCCGTGATGTGCTCTGCGGAAGTAATCTGACCCTTATGAATGAAGAACTTTATATCACCACGGCGCTGGGCGGTTCTTTGACGTATCTGGTGTTGAATCAATTGCAGGTACCTGACAGCTACGATCTGATCGGCGGCTTCCTGGTGGCTTTCGTGTTACGAGCCTTGGCCATTCAGTACAAGATCAAGTTGCCAAATATGTATCGACGCAGTTAAGCGAACGTTATTGATCAGAGATACCCAATGAAAGAAGCCGGTCAGGAGACCGGCTTCTTTATGCGTGTTGCGTGGTGAATCAGGCAGGGCGACGGTCCACCATAAAGGTGCCTTCACCGGTAGCAACCAGAGTCTCGCCCACATGAACATCTGTACGGCATTTCACGCGACGACGACGCTCATCAATTTCAGTAACCGTCAGGGTTGCCTTGGCGGTATCACCGATATGAACCGGTGCCTTGAACTTCAGTTGCTGGTCTACGTAAATGGCACCAGGACCGGGCAGGCGTGTACCGGCAACCGTTGAGATCAATGCAGCACTGAACATGCCGTGCACGATGCGCTGTTTAAACGGCGTAGTTTTGGCATATTCATCATTGATATGGATAGGGTTGTTGTCACCGGAAATGCCGGCAAAGAGTACAACATCCGCTTCAGTGATGGTTTTTGCATAGAAGTCGCTCATGCCGACTTCCAGATCTTCCAGGTAATAGCCGTGCAGTTCCTGCATGTCAAAGCTCTCTTGTGATCAGGGTTAATGACACTATAACTAAAGTAGGGTGAGTATAAATCCCTCAGATGAACCTTTACCTACTTATCAAACTCAGCTTGCGTGTTAATATAAGTGTATTCCCTTATTTTTGGCGGTGCCAGCCCCGTTTTGTCTGGACCGTTTAACAGCAAAGTTCACTCAGGAGATTCCCATGGCTGACTACAATGCGCCACTCAAGGATATGAAGCTTACGCTGAATCATGTTGCTCGCATGACCGAGCTGGCTCAGAAGCCGGGGTTTGAAGATGCCACTGAAGATATGGTCGATGCCATTCTGGAAGAGGCGGCCCGTGTTGCCCGTGATGTGGTCGCTCCGACCAATCGAGAAGGTGACGAGCAGGGTGTACAGCTGAAGGATGGCACTGTTGTTTGCCCGGAGTCCTTCAAACATGTGTATCAGCAGTATGCAGAAGGTGGCTGGGGCTCGCTCCAGTTTGACCCTGAATACGGTGGTCAGGGCCTGCCGTTCCTGCTGTCCATTCCGGTTATGGAAATGTGGCACTCCGCCAACATGGCCTGGGGTTTGTGCCCGATGTTGAGTCAGGGCGCTGTTGAGTGTCTGGACTTGAATGGCAGCGAAGAGCTGAAAGCCAAATTCCTGCCTCAGCTGGTCAGCGGAGAGTGGTGCGGCACCATGAACCTGACGGAGTCCAATGCCGGTTCCGACCTTTCCGTGGTGCGTGCCAAAGCTGAACCCGAGGGTGATCATTACCGAATCAGTGGTGAGAAGATATTCATCACCTGGGGTGATCATGAAATGTCTGAGAACATTATTCATCTGGTGCTGGCGCGCCTGCCGGATGCACCTCCGGGCGTGCGTGGTATCTCTCTGTTCCTGGTACCCAAGTATCTGGTGAATGATGATGGCTCTCTGGGTGAGCGTAACAGCGCTAATGCCCTGTCACTTGAGCATAAGCTGGGTATCCATGCGTCAGCGACCTGTGTCATGGGCTTCGACAACGCAGTAGGTTACCTGGTGGGTGAGCCTAACCGTGGCTTGGCTTGCATGTTCACAATGATGAACAACGCACGCTTGAGTGTTGGCCTGCAGGGTGTCTCCATTTCTGAGCGTGCGTATCAGCAGGCGCTGGAATATGCTTTCGAACGTATTCAGGGGCCTGCTGTGGGCACCAAAGAGGCGGGGCCGATCATCCGTCATGCTGATGTGCGCCGCATGCTGATGACCATGAAAACCCTAACAGAGGCGGGTCGTGGTATCGCTTACGATGCCTGCGGTAGCCTGGACTTCGCTCTCAAGGCGGAAACCGATGAAGAAAAAGCCGCTGAACAGGCACGCGCAGCATTGCTGACGCCGATTGTAAAAGGTTGGTGTACCGAAGTGGCGCAGGAAGTGACCTCCCTGGGTGTGCAGATTCACGGCGGGATGGGCTACGTGGAAGAAACCGGTGCGGCCCAGCACTTCCGTGACGCACGCATCCTGCCGATCTACGAAGGTACGAACGGCATTCAGGCACTTGATCTGGTGGGTCGCAAGACGCTCATGGATCAGGGCGCTGCGCTGGCGGCACTGATCGCTGAAATGCGTACCAGTATTGCCGAAGCGAATCCTGCACTGACCTCTCAGGCCAAAGCACTGGAGCAGGCAGTTGCTGGTCTGGAAACAGCGCGGGCACAGTTGCTTGAAGGTGCTGCAACGGATCAAGTGATGCCTGGTGCGGTTGCCTATAGCTTCCTGATGCTGGCCGGTTATGTTTGTGGTGGCTGGGAGCTGCTGCGTCAGGCCAATGCGGCTTTGCGTCTCGCGGCTGAAGGTGATGACGATCCATACCTGCAAGCGAAGCAGGAGAGTGCGCGCTTCTATATGGCTCAGATTCTGCCGCGCTGGAAAGGCTTTGCCGATACCCTGAATGATGGCAGTGAGTCTATTATGGCGCTTCCGGAAGCTCTGTTCAGCAGCGCCTGGCAGTAAATTCGGACTCCGCTAATACTCTTGGCCCGGCTCATTGCCGGGCTTTTCATTTTCAGGGCTGGTGTATGCCAGATGGCTGGCGCACAATTCGAACACTGTGGAACGAGATAATAATAAGGACCCCTCATGTCGGATCAAACCCAACGTCTGAAAGTCCTCTTTGCAGGTATTTTCAGTCAGATCCTTTGTGTCGGCATCGCCCGATTTTCATACACACCTTTGTTGCCTGTGATGCAGGATCAAACCTGGATCGGCGATGCGGAAGGCGGTTGGCTGGCCGCTATCAATTACACGGGTTATATGTGTGGAGCCTTGATTGCGGCATCGGTTGGCGACCTGCAACTGAAAGACAGACTTTATCGTATCGGATTGGTGCTGGCCGTTGTGACCACTGCGGGTATGGCCATGACCGAGAATATGCTGCTCTGGTCGTTTTTGCGTTTTCTATCCGGCTTGAGCAGTGCGGGTTCAATGTTGATAGCCTCCGGCCTCATTTTGAACTGGTTGATTCGGCATCAGCACCGTAGCGAGCTGGGTATACATTTCGCCGGGGCCGGGCTGGGGATCGCCTTTGCTGCCGTTGTGGTGGAGGTATTTCTGAGGCTCTCGATGAACTGGGCCGATCAGTGGCTTTGGTTCTCGGTGTTAGGTCTGGTGCTGGCTGTACCGGCCTGGCGCTGGTTGCCGCCGCCCTCCGCTTCACCGGCGGTTCCTGCCGGTACTTCAATGAAGGACAACCCTCCCGGTAAACGCTTTCTTTGGCTGATGATGGCCGCCTATTTCTGTGCCGGATATGGCTATGTGGTCAGTGCTACCTTCATCGTGGCAATTGTTGAACGCGAACCCGAGCTGGCCGGGATGGGGCAGTTGGCATTTCTGATCGTGGGTCTTTCTGCAGTGCCTGCGGTGATGGCCTGGGACCTTATTGCCCGTCGTCTTGGCTACCTGATAGCGTTGCTGCTGGCGTACGTGCTGCAAATTGCGGGCATTGTTCTACCGGCGATCGACCAGAGCCTGACCTCTGTTTTACTGAGCGCAGCCCTGTTTGGTGGAACCTTTATCGGCTGTGTCAGTCTGGTATTGACCATGGCAGGTCGTCTATATCCGTCCAAGCCCGCTAAACTGATGGGGCGTATGACGCTGTCCTATGGACTGGCTCAGATCGTTGCGCCTGCACTGACCGGTGTGTTGGCTGAGCAAAGCGGCAATTATTTCATGGGCCTCTGGTTGGCCGGTGGCTTTGTCGCCCTTGGTGCGGTACTGATTCTGGTACTCAAACTCAGTGACCAAACGGCTGCTGATTTGGATAACAGTAATCGATCGAGTGCCCTTGCCTCTTAAAAGGGTGAAAGGCATGATGCCGCGAAGCTGGATACAAGCACTCACAGTAGGGCGCAAATAGCGCCCTACTGTGGCATATCAATGGAGATGATTATGCCCCCCCTGAAACGCTCGCTACTGTTTTCCTCATTGGTAGCCGCACTCCTGACTGGCTGTGGCAATGATGAGGAGCAAACACCCGTCCAAACCGAAACGAACACCAAGCCTTCTTTATCCTCGACTGAGCAGAAGAGCGATAATGCGTCTAAAGCAGTCGATATGCTGGTGCGCGATGTCAGCATCCGACTTTGGCAGGGGCGCCAGGCAGTGGCCGTTACGCTGTCAACACCGGTGGCAATGGACAAGCCGCTGGATGATTGGCTGGATATCGAAACCGACAAGGGCGAGGGTCTGGAAGGTGGATGGGTTGCAGATCAAAACGGCAAGGTGATCTATTTTGCCGGCCTGGAGCCTGAAGCACGCTATCGAGTTAAGGTTAAACCCGGTATTGAAGGGCAAAACGGTCAGGTCCTTAAACAGGGGACCGAGCTGGATTTGGAAACGCCAGCGCTGAATTCCGCGTTGGGCTTTGCCAGCAGGGGAAACCTGCTTGCCCACCGTTTGCGTGAAGGGCTACCTGTGATGGCCGTGAACGTATCTGAGGTGGACCTGGATGTGTATCGAATTGATGCTGATGCGCTGGACCAATTTCTCAGTGGCTATGGCCAGCTGACCCAGTTGGGTGCCTGGGATGCTCAGGAACTCAAGGATGATGCCGAGCTGGTGTGGTCCGGGCGCTTCGATCTGGAGCTGGAAAAGAACACCCGTGCCACACGCTATCTGCCGGTTCAGGATATGGAGCCCTTGCAGGAAGCAGGTGTCTACCTGGCGGTGATGCGAGAAGCGGGTGGTATTGAGTACCGCTACCCGGCAACCTGGTTCACGGTGACCGATCTGGGTGCGCAGGTACGTTTGTACCCGGACCAGTTGCGTGTGCAGGTCAACAGTCTGGCGACAACTGAGGCTGTGAGGGATGTTCAGCTGCAGCTGCTGGATGAAAAGGGACGCACGTTGCTTGAGGCAAGCACGGATTCCAAGGGGCAGGCCGTGCTTGATGCTGATCAGTTGAAGCAGGGGACGTTCAGTGATGCCCGCCTCCTCCTGTTGAAGCAGGATCGACAGCTCTCGCTTGTGCGCCTTAAAGGGCAGGGTCTGGATCTGGCCGAGTTTCCGGTCGATGGTCCTGTGCGCAGTGCCCAGGAAGTGTTCATCTATAGCCCCCGTGATATCTACCGTCCCGGTGAAACGCTGATATTCAGCGCGTTGCTGCGCTCAAGCGCGGCAGGTGCAGTGCCTGGGGTTCCCTTGCAAGCACGTCTGATCCAGCCGGATGGGCGGGTAGTATCCAGTCAGAACATTCAGCCTGAAGCACTGAATTATTATGAAGTCAGACTGCCTTTGCCGACCGATGCTGCCACGGGCGAATGGCGTTTTCGTATTGTGCTGCCTGATGGCACTGAACGCGATTATCCGGTGCAGATTGAAACCTTCCTGCCTGAGCGCTTGGCACTCACACTGCAGACTGATGAGCGCCTCCAGCCTGATGCCAACTTTACTGTGGAAGTGCAGGGCGATTATTTGTATGGCGCGCCTGCCTCTGGCAACCGTCTTCAGTCTCAGTTGATCGCAAAACTGGAGCCGCACCCCTTTGAAGCCTTTAAGGACTTCTACTTCGGTCATCCCAACGATACCGAGCTTGAGCGTTGGGAGGATCTTCAGGAAGTTGAGCTTGATGAAAAAGGGCGTGCTGACCTTGAAGTCGAGTCCTATTGGAAAGAACTCACCAGCCCGTTGAGCTTGACCGCCTATATCAGTCTGCTTGATAGCGGAGGTCGTCCTGTATCCCGCCGCGCAACTTCTGTCGTCATGCCAGCTGACACCTTGCCGGGCATTCGTCCCCTGTTTGAAAAGGATGTGGTCGACTATGAAGGCGATGCCGCGTTTGAACTGGTATTGACGAACGGTATTGAACGACTGGCGTCAGAAGGGCTGGATGTCAGTCTGATACGTGAGCGACGTGACTATCACTGGAGCTGGAGTGATGCCGAAGGCTGGCAAAGCCAGTATACCGAGCGTCATTACACGGTTGATCAGCGCTCCGTCAGCCTGAAAGCTGGCGACAGTACTGAAATCAGCTTCCCTACGGAGTGGGGTTACTACCGTATTGAAGTCAAAGATCCGGCCAGTGGTCAGGTATCGGCCTATCGATTCCGTGCTGGTTGGGACCCGGATGCCAAGGTAATGGCAGGGCGCCCGGACCGTGTAGGCCTGACATTGAATCAGCAGCAGTATAGTGCAGGTGATGAGCTGCGCATTCAGGTGCGGCCACCGGCAGCCGGTGAAGGTTACCTGATGCTGGAGACCGACCAACTGCTCTACCGTGAACCGATCAGTATTCCGGCTGAAGGGGCTGAAGTCAGTGTGAAACTCAAGCCGGAATGGCTGCGTCAGGACCTCTTTGCCAGTGTTGTACTGCTTCAGCCCGGTGATGAACGTGAGCGCACCCTGCCCAGGCGCATGCTGGGTCTGGAGCCTGTTCCTGTAGCACCTGGAGAGCGTGAGTTGCAGGTTAACTTCGGCGAAATGCCAGTTGAGTTGCGTCCCGAACAGCGTGTTGAGGTTCCAATTCAGGTTTCTGCAGCACAAAGTGGTGAGCTGCCCGATGAAGTCAGGGTAACCCTGGCGGCTGTCGATGTAGGCGTGCTGTCCATTACGGACTTTGCGACACCTGACCCGCTTGAGTGGTTCTTTACTCCGGGTGCCTACCGTGTAGACCTGCGTGACAACTATGGGGATCTCATTGATGCTGAAGCCGGTGCACTGGCACGTCTGCGATATGGTGGCGATGCGGACCTCAGCCGTGGTGGTGCGCAGCCACCCAGCGATGTGCAAATTTTATCCCTGTTTTCGGGGGCGGTTGACGTAGATGAGCAGGGTCAAGCGAGCATCCCGGTTGATTTACCAGCCTTCAACGGCCGTATTCGACTCATGGCGGTCGCATTCTCGGATGAGGCCTTGGGGTCTGCCGATCATGAAGTCCCTGTTGTTGCACCTGTAGTTGCCGAATTGAATCGCCCGCGCTTTCTCGCACAGGGTGATGAAAGCCAGCTGACGCTGGATCTACATAACCGTACGGAGCAAACACAGACGCTAAGTGTTGAATTGAAAGCCGGTAAGGGTCTGGTATTCAAGTCTGGGGCTACAGCCTGGCAAGCCGAAATCGAGCTTGATGCGGGTGAAAAGGTCACCCAGGTTCTGCCGGTAACGGCCAATATCGCCATGGGCAAGGTCCCCTTGCGTTTGCACGTGGGTGGAATTGAGGGCGAGGCTGACCTTAATCGTGAGTGGAGTTTGGGTGTTCGTCCTGCCTGGCCTGCGCAGTCATTGAACTGGCAGCAGCCTGTAGTCGCCGGGGCCTCATTTGATTTGAGTGGCGCTGCGCTGGAAGGTCTGCAACCGGATTCGTTGAATGCTCAATTAAGTCTGTCTCGTCATGCACCCCTGAATCTGGCGCGTCATTTTGATGCATTAAAAGCCTACCCGTATGGCTGTGCCGAGCAGACCACCAGTGGTGTCTTCCCGCAGATTTATGTGCAGGGTAACCAGCTGCAGGATTGGGGGCTCAAGGCCGATGCAGCTGAAGAGCGAACCGCAGCAGTCGAGCTGGCGATCCGACGCCTGTTCGGTATGCAGCGCAGCAATGGCAGTTTTGGTCTTTGGAGTGACCAGAGCCCTGAGGAGCCCTGGCTGAGTGTGTATATCACGGACTTCCTTTTGCGCGCGCGTGATGCCGGTTACACGGTATCCGAGCCAGGCCTTAAGCTGGCGCTGGAGCAGGTCGCGCGTTATCTGCGTCATCCCAACCGTATCAATGGCGAGCTGTTGCATGATCGTCGCTCTCGGGTAGCTGTGCGTGCTTATGCCGCTCAGGTGCTGGCCCGCTCAGGCCAGGCACCGCTGGCCGAGCTGCGTAACCTGCTGGATCACCATGCTGAAAATACGCCTCCGTTGGCCATGCTGCAGCTGGGGCTGGCATTGAGAGCGGCTGGGGACCAACGTAGAGCGGAGCAGGCGCTGGATCGTGCGCTGGTTGCTTTGTCCAAGGATAAATTCGACCACACGGATTATGGCAGTTTGGTCCGTGATCGAGCTCTGGCCCTGTTCTGGCTGCTTGAAGCGGATAGCCCTGAAACCCAGTGGGTCCCTGTGCTTGATCGACTCCAGACAAGCCTGTCCGGGCGTCAGTGGTTCAGTACTCAGGAACGCAATGCACTGTTCCTGGCAGGTAATCGTTTGGCTAACCTCTCGGGTGACAGTGTTGAAGTACATCTGACCGGTATCTGGGACAAGGTGCTCAGCGGGCAGGGGAGTTATAGCTTGAGTGCGCGTGGTGCGGACGTACTTCAGGGACTGGAGTTGGAAAACCCGGCTGATCATGCGCTCTGGTTCAACCTGAAGATTCAGGGCTATACCACTCAGCCGCCTGCGGCTATCAGTCAGGGCATGAAGGTCGAACGCCGATTCCTGAACGCCAAGGGCCAGCCACTGGATATCAGCACGTTGAAAACGGGTGATCAGGTGCTGGTTGAATTGCAGGTGCACAGTGAAGACCCCGTATCCGATGCGCTGATCGTTGATTTGTTGCCAGCCGGGCTGGAATTGGAAAACCAGAATCTGGCCAACAGCATGGATGCCGGTGACCTGCAGGTCGAAGGCAATCGCATAACCGATCTGATGGCGATGCTGGACCTGCGACATCAGGAGTACCGTGATGATCGCTATGTGGCAGCACTCAAGTTGGGTTATGGTGGCGCACGTCTCTATTATCTGGCGCGTGCGGTTACGCCGGGTGAATACCGTGTTCCGCCAAGCTTTGCCGAGTCCATGTACACCCCGGAAATCCGCCATCAGGGTGGTGACAGCCAGATGATGGTTATTCGCGCACGTTGATATGAAAAAGAGGTATCGCTGGCTACTGTCGGCCGCAGTGCTGACAGGTGTTGCATCGGCAGTAGGCCTGATCCTTGATCGGGCCTATCCTTTGCCGCAGCCAGCACCCCCTTCGGTGCGGGTTCTGGCGCAGGATGGGCAGCTGCTGCGGGCTTTTCCTGCGCCTGATGAAACCTGGCGCTATCCCGCCCAGATAGAGTCCGTAGCGCCGGTCTACCTTGAGCAGCTGCTTGCCTATGAAGATCGAGCCTTTTATTACCATCCCGGTGTGAATCCACTGGCCATTGCCCGTGCCGCCTGGCAGAACCTGATTGCAGGGGAGGTGGTATCCGGTGGCTCTACCCTCAGTATGCAAGTGGCAGGACTGCTTGATCCTTATCCGCGAACAATGAAGGGAAAGGTCAAGCAGGTCCTGCGAACCTTTCAGCTTGAATGGCATTACACTAAGCAGGAAATCCTCGAACTCTATCTGAATCTTGCTCCCTATGGCGGCATGCTGTCGGGAGTAGAAGCGGCCAGTCAGCATTATTTCGGTAAGCCCGCGCTTGAGCTAAGTGATGCTGAAGCCGCACTCCTAACCGTTCTGCCACAGCGACCCAGTGAGTGGCGTCCAGACCGTTACCCGCAGTGTGCACGTGCAGCGCGGGATAAGGTACTCAAGCGCATGCATGCGCTTGGACTCTGGAGCAACGATCGCGTCGAAGAAGCACTTCAGGAAAACGTTGCTGCCTTGCCTCCTCGGTCACCCGTGTTGGCGCCCCTGTTAGCCAGGCGTCTGCGTCAGGAGTGCTCTGACTGCCTGACGATAGAAACTCTGATCGATGCAGATCTGCAGCGGGATCTGGAGGCATTGGTTGAAAGCTATCGCCAGCGATTGGGAGAGCATCAATCTTTGGCCGTGATGGTCATGCGTAACGAGGATCTGAGTGTACGTGCGTATGTCGGCGCTGCCGAATTTGGAGATGAACAGCGCCATGGGCACGTCGATATGACCCGCGCACTGAGATCTCCGGGTTCCACGCTCAAACCCTTCGCGTATGCACAGTCACTGGATCAGGGGCTGATTCACTCGCATTCACTGCTATTGGATACGCCGCGATATGGCCTGAATTATCGGCCTCACAATTTTACGGGGGGCTTTGCAGGCCCTGTAACGGTTGAGAATGCCTTGCAGCGTTCCCTTAATCTGCCAGTGGTTCAGCTGGTAGAGCATCTGGGAGCCGAGCGCTTTCTTGCAGGTATGCGCAACGCTGGCCTGAATCTGGAGTTGCCCGGCAGCGGCTCACCCAGCAGTGCTCTGGTATTGGGTGGTGCAGGCACCAGTCTCGAATCCCTGTTGGGTGCCTATGCCGCGTTTGGGCGCGCAGGTATGGCCGGTCAGCCCAGGCTGTTGGCATCCAGCCCCCAAGTATCCCGCTGGATGGCCAGCCCTGGCGCCGCCTGGATTGTGTGGCGCATGTTGGCACAAGATCCTTGGCGTGCACTGGGTGCTTTGGGGCAGCGTGAATGGTCACTGGCCTGGAAAACCGGCACCAGTTACGGATTCAGGGATACTTGGGCTATGGGCGTCGATGCCAACTGGACTCTGGGCGTTTGGGCTGGACGGCCGGATGGTAACCCTAGCCCCGGTGAAAGCGGTCGAAGCCTGGCAGCGCCTCTACTGTTTCGCGTGTATGAACGTTTGGGTCAAGTTGATGCTGCGGTGCCTAGGCCTGATACGGTTGAACAGGCGGAAATATGTTGGCCATTGGGTTCAAGGGCCACTTATGCGGCTAATATCGGTGAAAACTGCATGCAACGTCATCAGGCCTGGTTGCTGAATGGGGCCGCGCCGCTGACCTTACCGCAATCACCGGGGATTACCGTGACGGGCCTGGTTCGTCAGGTACAGGTGGATCCTGATACAGGCGCTAGATACTTGCCGGGCTGTGGGCCTGAGGTACTACAACCTGAAACACTTAAACTGGCGCTTTGGCCTCAGGAGGCAGAGCCTTGGTTACGTACCGAATGGCGCAGGAATGCCCGTTTGCCAGTTGCTGTACCTGAGTGTGAAGCCGCTTTGGGACTGTCAGAACCCGTGAAGATAATTGGCTTGGAAGCGGGAAGCCAGCTACTGCTTCCGGCAGGGCGTGATGCGCTCGAGGTAGACCTTAAGCTGGTCGGCGCCAGTGGCAATGTGCAGTGGTATCTGGATGGTAAGCCTTTACCGGGCGGGAGCAAGGAACACCAGACACTGAAACTGGCCCATGCAGGCCAGTACCGAGTCAGTGCCGTTGATAGCGCGGGAAATGTTGACTCGGTCGAGTTCAGCTTTCGTCCACTGCAGCCTTGAGGTTGCACTGCACACGGGGCAGCAGCCACCACCCCAACAGGTTGCCGGCTAAAGTCGTGCCCAGCATCACGCCCAACATCGGTAAAGGTGTACCGTCACCCAGAATGCCGACCAGCGTGCCTGCTAACGCACCAAATCCAAAACCACAGGCGCCCAGCAGGGCTGTTGCTGTTGCAGCCGAGTGAGGGAAAAACTCACTGGTACCCGCCATGCCGTTTGAAATCACGAAGCCCTGCACGCCAATGTAGAGCATGATCAGTACAACGATCACTGCCAAGGAAGCATCAAATACCAGATAGGCAATGACCAGCAGCAGGCCAGTCGTCAGCTGAACGCGCTGGCCTACTTGAAGTAGCTGTTGGGTTGAATAGCGGTGTAACAGTCGAATATTGAGCTGATTGCAGCCAAGCAGGGTCACGATGTTAAGCCCGAACAGTATGGTATACAGCGCAGGGCTGGCGCCGTAGTGATGGATATAGCTGCCGGAGGAGCCTGTAATAAACGCGAACATGCCTGCATAAGAGCAGGCGAGAGAACAGAGGTAACCTCTCGCCGTGCGATGACGAATCACATTGAGGTAGGCCTGAATCGGGTTCGGTCGAGGCTCCAGACTGGGGCGGCGGGTTTCCGGTAGCCGGAACATCAGTGTTGTCAGCAGCAGTAACGAATAAACGGACAGGAAAATGAAAATCAGCCGCCAATTCCCCAGCTCCAGTAGTGCGGTCCCAAGTACAGGTGCAAGCAAGGGGGCAAGCATCAGGATATTGGCCATTTTCCCCATGGTCTGAGCACTTTCGCGACCTGAATGACGATCACGAATAATGGCCATGGAGTTGACCACGCTCAGTCCACCGCCGAAACCTTGCAATATGCGAGCTGTCCAAAGTTCACCGATACTTCCGGTTAATGATGCCCAGGTTGCACCAAGGAAGAACACACTCAAACCCAGCGCAATGGCTCGACGACGTCCGTAATGATCGGACAGGGGGCCCCCGGTTAACTGACCACAGGCAAAGCCGGCAAGAAACAGGCTGACCGAAAGTTCGACATCATGAATGGTCACCCCCAGCCCTTCAGCAATGGATGGGATGGCGGGCAAATAGGCGTCAGTCGACAAGGGTGCTAAAGCGGTCAATGCAGCCAGCATAAGGATCAAGCCCGGAATGGGGGTGGGTTTGGTGCTCATGAGGAACCTGTATTTATCGAACAAAAGGATGAAAAAAACTGGCTCTTGGCGAATGCCGATGAGCCAGTACAAGTATGAGGAAACAACTGAAGTGTAGTGTAATATACATTACAATAAAGTGTCGAGTCCATTGACGTGAATGCGAAACTTATCTCTGTGGCCTGTTATAATGTCGCAGCATTTACACAAAGAATGAGCCATGAGTAACGATCACACAGAACCTGAAGCACGCCCCTGTGGGTTGACTCCCAAGGGCCTGGAGCGCCAGAAGCGTATTCTTGATGCCGCCCGTGAGGTCTTTATCGAACAGGGATATGACAATGCCAGCATCAACGACATCATGTGCCGCGCGGGTGGCTCTTTAAGTACGCTGTACCGACTGTTTGGCAATAAGCTGGGCCTGTTCGAAGCGATGATGACGCAAACCTCTAACCGGGTCTTCAGTGCCTTTGAAGCGGTCGAGTGTGCCATTAAACGTAAGGAAACTCCGGAACAGGCGCTAAAGCGCTACGGACACCTTATGCTGGAGCGCGTTTTGTCGCCGGAAGCCATAGGCCTTTATCGCTTGGTCGCGATGGATTGCAGCAGTGAACGTGAACGAATTCAGTCTTTGTTCTACGAGCAGGGGCCCAAGCGCATCAACGATAAGTTGGGTGCTTACCTCCAGTCCCAGGTTGATCAGGGCAGTATGAGAATTCGTGATTCCGAGATGGCGGCTTACCAATTTATGGAAATGGTAAAAGGGAACTTTCAGCTGCGCGCGTTGATGGGCATGCAAATCAGCGAAGCTGAGCGAGAACTGGCGGTTGAGCAAGCAGTTGAACTGTTTCTTTACGGAGCCACTTGCCGGTAAATCTCCTTTGAATAAATACCGATAGCGGCAAAGCTGTTGTCGGTGCAGCAAATACGGTATCTTAAGCGGAATTTTGTACCCGAAAATATTTGTTTCTGACAATTACGGCACCGAATCCGCTTATGATTATCACACCGAAAATTCGTGGCTTTATCTGTACCACTACCCACCCTGTTGGCTGCGAAGCCAATGTTCGCGAGCAGATCCAGTACACTCAGGCTCAGGGCAAGATTGAAAACGGACCCAAGCGTGTATTGGTAATTGGTTCCTCCAGTGGCTATGGTCTTTCCTCTCGTATCGCCGCTGCATTCGGTAGCGATGCTGCCACCATCGGTGTTTTCTTTGAAAAGCCGGGTACTGAGCGCAAGCCAGGAACTGCAGGCTGGTACAACGCTGCTGCTTTCGACAAGCTGGCTAAAGAAGCCGGACTTTATTCCAAAAGCCTGAACGGCGACGCCTTCTCTCATGAAGCCAAACAGAAAACCATCGATCTGATCAAGGAAGACATGGGTCAGGTTGATCTGGTTGTTTACTCGCTGGCATCCCCGGTTCGTAAAATGCCGGATACTGGTGAAGTTGTTCGTTCCGTGCTGAAGCCGATTGGCGAGCCGTACCGCTCGACGGCTATCGACACCAACAAAAACGTGATCACTGAAGCCGAAATTGAACCGGCGACGGAAGAAGAAGTGGCCAACACCGTGACCGTAATGGGCGGTGAGGACTGGGAACTCTGGATCAACGCGTTGGAAGAAGCGGGTGTTCTGGCAGACAACTGCAAAACAGTTGCCTACAGCTACATCGGTACCGATATTACCTGGCCGATCTACTGGCACGGTGCGCTGGGCAAGGCCAAACAGGATCTGGATCGTGCAGCAGGCGAGCTTAACAACAAGCTTTCAGCTGCTCACAACGGTCAGGCTAATGTTGCCGTCCTTAAATCCGTTGTGACTCAGGCCAGCTCTGCTATTCCTGTAATGCCGCTTTACCTCTCCATGGTCTTTAAGGTTATGCGTGAGCAAGGCCTGCATGAAGGCTGTATGGAGCAGGTTCACCGTCTGTTTAGCACCGGCCTGTATGGTGCTGGTGCGGAAATGGATGAAGGTAACCGCTACCGCATGGACGACTGGGAACTGCGTGATGATGTGCAGCAGGCCTGTCGTGACCTCTGGCCACAGGTAACCAGTGACAACCTGTTCGATCTGACGGATTACCAGCTCTACAAGGACGAGTTCCTTAAGCTGTTCGGTTTCGGTATCGACGGTATTGATTACGAAGCTGATGTGAACCCAGCGGTAGAGTTCGACGTTCAGGATATCTGATCCTGAGTTGAGCTCTTACCGATAAGCCCCAGCGGTTTTTGCCGCCTGGGGCTTTTTAACAGCCATAAGGCTGTATCCAGACCGGCAAGGGTCTGGCCCCCACATGAATTTACATGAACAAGGAACCCTTCATGATGTTCAAATCTCTCTTGCCCTGTGCCTTATCCGCGTTGATTGCTGTACCGGCTTTTGCCAATAAGGATGTGCGTGGATCTGAAGACCACCCATTGCTTTCCCGCTTCCCTGACACTCATATCAACAGCTATTACACCAGCGAATATAATGAGTTTCTTGTTGCGACAGGCCCTCGCACCGATCAGGAACTGCCGCCCGTTTTGCGCCTTGAAGGTAAGGTCACGACACTGGGTTATCAAGCGAATGAACTTAAATATTCAGCGCTGCAAATATACCGTAATTATGAAAAAGCCTTTGCCAAGGCCGGGTTTACGCCGATTTTCAGCTGTCGTAATGATGATGAATGTGGCCATTACTTTGTAAACAAGCTCTATTGGTATGGTAACTCGGCTCGCCAAGGTCGTGATAAGGGTCTGGATGCACCAAACTTGCATGGCAGCCGCTATCAGTATTTCTACTGGTCAGGTAAAGCTGATGTGCAGGGCAAGGAGGTGTATGCAACCTTGTTGGTCGCTGGATACAGCGGCGGCAGTTTCCCAACCAAGGTGGTTCTTGATATTGGCGAGATTGAATCCCTGGATGATGATCGCATCAGTATCGACCTGGATGGCATGAGCAAGGCGCTGGCAGAAACCGGTAAGGTTGAGCTGGACGGTGTGCTGTTTGATACCGCCAAGGCCAGCTTGAAAGCAGAGTCTGCTGGTGTGGTTGCAACCATCGCGGAATACTTGGCTAAGCACGAGGCTCAGTCGTTTTATGTGGTTGGGCATACCGACAGCCAGGGTGAGTTCGGCTTCAATATGAAGCTGAGCCAGGATCGTGCCGAGACCGTTGTGCAAACACTGGTACAGCAGCACGGCATTGCCGCTGGCCGTTTGAAGTCAGTCGGTGTTGGTCCTGTCAGCCCCGTGATGAGTAACTCAACAGAGTCCGGTCGAACTGAAAACCGTCGAGTAGAGTTGGTTCTGGCGGACTAGCCAACGGTCTGGTAATAAGCACCCCTGATATCAGCCGATAATGAATCGGTAGAGCACACAAAAGGGCCTCTAATGAGGCCCTTTGTTATGTAAGATTAGAAACAGGCTATACGCGTTAGCTCTGTGACACTTCCAAGTTGTTGACGACACGCTTCACATCATTGGTTTTGCTTGCGATAGCTTCAGCCAAGTCTTTTTCAGCTGAGCTGGAAACCTTACCGTTCAATGTGACTACGCCATCCTTGGTATCTACATTAATATCAATGGCACTGACTTCAGGTTCAAACATGAAGCGTGATTTCAGTACAGTGGTGACCTTGGCATCTGTCATTGAGGCGACCAGGGAGCTGTCCTGTTCCTTGCCTTCATTAATGACGCTGAGTTCGTTCTCAACCATTTTGACGCCTTTGATACCTTCTACCAGCTCTTCGGCCAAGTCCTTATCGACTTCACTGCCAACCTTACCGCTGAGTATTACAGTGCCCTGGTTAACGTCGGTATTGATGTCGAATGAATTTAGATTTGTGTTCATGAGCAGCACGGTTTCAGCCTTGCCGTCTAGCCAGGCATCGTGACTCTTGTCCTTCCAATCGTTTGCCATAGCCTGGTTGGCACCAAGCAGAACACCTGAAAGAGAAATGGCAGTCATTGTTTTGGCTAGCTTGTTCATGAAAATCTCCTTTTCAAAGTAGTCACTTGATTACATAGCGAATAGCGTGCCAATTTGTATCTATTTGAATATAAAGGGATTTAATTGGTATGGCCTTTGTTGTAAGGGTTGGGTAAGTGTATTTTTTACCTGTTGGTATGTAATTAATTCCCTCAGTCATCCAAAGGACATGCCTGTTGCTTTGTGCCTGGTTCACCGGACAGAACCAGCGCGGCCAGAACATCTGCCAGAGCCAGTCGGAGTTCCGGTGTTTGGATATCTCTGAGGTATTGCTTTCCTTCATCGATCAATTGGAGATGTGCAAGCCAAATATCCTGCGGACTTTGGAAGCCAGGCGCATATTGGCAGGGCGGTGGTTCCTGAAGAATCTGATCTCCCTGAGTGCAGACAGGGTGTACGGAGCGCGTCTCTATACAAGAAAACAAAAATCTTGAGAGTAAACGATGATGATGGCTGAGTGCCCTTAATCGTTGACGACTATCCAGCCTGCGGGATTCTTTGCTGATAAGGGCTAGCCTTAATGATTGGTTCGATAGGCTATCGGCAAATGACAGCAATACGTTTTCATCATGAGATCGGTATGTCATACAGAAATCGTCTTTATTCAAATCACGAAAGTGCTCAATTCACATTCAATTCACGTACCAGTCCTTAACCTGCTGTTAATCGGTGGTTTTGGGTGTCACTCAAAGGCCTTTGACGGTATTTTTTATAAGGCGTCAGAAATTTTTACAGGGTGGTGTAATGCCCCTTGTAATGGACAGGGAGTTTTAATGAAAAAGCCAAGGGCATTTGTGTACCTGGAGTCAGAGCAACAGCGTGATCTGCTCAACCAGTGTTTAGCGCTGGGCGACTTTGATGTCTATCAGAGTACAGGTGACTGGGCGCAGGAGTTGGTAGAGCTGGCTCCTTCCATTGCGATCATTGAGTGTGACGCAATCACCAAGGCTCAATCTGAGCGACTTATCGGGGCTGGTGTCCTCAATGCTGTAGAGTTCGTATTTGTATCTTCGGGAACGCCAGATCCCCATTTGGACGAACTGGTAAAGCAATCGGCTGCCGTGCACCTAAGGACGCCTGTAGATCCAGAGTTCCTGCAGGAGCTTTGCAGTGACCTGGCTCTGGAGCTGGAATCAGACAGTGGAAGCAATCCGGCCATTCGTTCCAGTTCATTAGACCAGTTTGGCTTGTTGGTAGGGTCCTCTCATGTAATGAAGCAGCTCTATCGCACGTTGCGTCGTGTGGCCAAATCAACAGCCAATGTGTTGATTGAAGGTGAAAGTGGTGTGGGCAAGGAGCTGGTTGCCAATACCATTCATCTTGCCAGTAATCGCTCGGAAGCCCCCTTCGTTGCGATCAACTGTGGTGCCCTGAGCCCCGAGCTGATCGACAGCGAGTTGTTTGGTCATGTAAAGGGCGCTTTTACAGGTGCTGTTCGTGATCATCAGGGTGTTTTTGAACAGGCTAAGGGCGGAACGCTCTTCCTGGATGAAGTCACGGAGATGCCGCTTGAGCAACAAGTCAAGTTACTCCGAGTGCTGGAGACGGGTGAGTACCGGCCAGTAGGGGGGCAACATTTTTTGCGTGCTGATGTGCGTATCGTTGCGGCGACTAATCGCGACCCTCAACGAGCAATAGAAGAGGGGTATTTGCGCGAAGATTTGTACTTCCGGTTAGCCCATTTTCCAATCAGCGTACCGCCTTTGCGTGATCGGGAAGGTGACATTATCGGCCTGGCAGAGCACTTCCTTGCGTATCGTAATGCTGCAGAAGGTGAGCAGTTGGGTTTCACCCATCCCGCCGTGATGGCTATTCAAAGCTATGAATGGCCGGGCAATGTGCGTGAGCTGAAACATGTCATCGAACGTGCAGCGATATTGGCGGATGAAGTGATTACGGAGGAGCAGTTAGCACTTGAAAGCCCCCCACCCAATTTTGACGGTCGTCTGGACGTGCCAACCAAAACATCGCTGGAAGTCATCGAACGTGAAGCGATTACCCAAACCCTGTCCGAGAATGATGGCAACAAAACACAGACGGCACAGGAGCTGGGTATCAGTGTCAAAACGCTCTACAACAAGCTCGATAAATATGAATCCAGGGAGCACTAACGATTTACAAGGCTCAGTCTGAGGCCCTGGCTGTAATCTCTATCACCCGAATGGCATCGCTCTCCAGGTTATGGACCAGGTTTTTGCCCATGGTGGCAAAACGAGCACCGAGTATCATGGCTGGCGAAAGAGGTGCTTTTTCGGACGCACCGGTTGTCTCCTTGCTCAGTTGGCGACGGCGCCATTCAATCGCTTCCTGACTCCAATCCTCGATACTGAGCGTCGTAATGTTGGCCAGTTTCAAACGATCAAGTAGCTCATGTTCAGTCAGGAGATGCGATTGTGAGGCCGTTTCGGCCCAAGGCACGGGATAGCGCATGGCATCCGTGTGCTGACCCTTTATGACCTCATGCATTACCAGCTGGCCGCCGGGCTTGAGAATACGTGTGCATTCACTCAACACTTGTCTGCCATCCGGCATATTCAAGAAGCTATGCTGGAACAGAATCAGATCAAGGCTGGCATCTGCAAAAGGCATATGATGGGCATCACCAGTGAGAACCAAGTTGTTGACCTGCTCTATGAAGCAGGTATTCAGGCCCAGGTTCAGTCGGTTGAAATCATGGGTTATATCCAGACCGATCATGTTGATGCCAAGGCTTGCGGCCTGACGCATCAAACCACCAGCTCCTGAGCCTATATCAAGGACCTGCCGATGCTGTTCGGGGTTGAGGTGGCGCAGTAATCGTTCAGATGCCTTGATGCCGCCGATATGCAGTTGATCCAGCGGTGCCAGCTGAAAGAGATTGGCGCCCTCGGGGAAGTGCTCACGCACGTGCTGGATGACGGCAGTGGGGGCGAGTTGCTGCTGATAATGTTTGTCGATACTCATAATCCAAAACGCCGGCATAAAGCCGGCGTTGTCCTCCTGAAGGGGCAGAGCGGCTGGTTAGTCGTCCAGACCCAGCTCGGCGATGGAGATTTCACGCATTTTGAACTTCTGAATTTTGCCGGTTACCGTCATCGGGAAGGTATCGACAAATTTGAAGTAACGCGGAATCTTGAAGTGCGTAATTTTCCCTTTGCAGAATTCGCGCAGATCGTCAGCAGTGACCTCATCCGCATGCGGGTGCAGCTTGATCCAGGCGATCAGCTCTTCACCGTATTTCTTATCGGGAACTCCGGTTACCTGTACTTCAGAAACTGCCGGGTGGGTGTAAAGGAACTCCTCGATCTCTTTCGGATAGACGTTCTCGCCACCGCGAATCACCATGTCCTTGATGCGTCCAACGATCTGGATGTAGCCTTCGTCGTCCATGGTGGCCAGGTCACCGGTGTGCATCCAGCCGGCTTCGTCGATGGCATCAGCCGTTGCGTGCTCGTTGTTCCAGTACTTCAGCATCACGCTGTAGCCACGGGTGCACAGCTCACCGATTTCACCACGTGGGACGATGCGACCTGTACCTGGATCAACAATTTTGCTTTCCAGGTGCGGCTGGGTACGTCCAACGGTAGAAACACGTTTTTCGATGCTGTCATTGGCGCCGGTCTGGGTGGATACCGGGCTGGTTTCGGTCATGCCGTAGGCGATCTGAACTTCTGACATGTTCATCTTGTTGATCACCTGCTTCATCACCTCGGTGGGGCAGATAGAGCCCGCCATGATGCCGGTGCGCAGTGACGACAGATCAAAGCTTTCGAATTCCGGGTGATCCAGCTCGGCAATGAACATGGTCGGTACACCATACAAAGCAGTTGCCTTCTGAGAGTGCACGGCCTTGAGTACTGAGGTCGGATCGAAACCTTCATCCGGGTAGATCATGGTTGCACCATGAGTGACACAGCCCAGGTTACCCATCACCATACCGAAGCAGTGGTACAGGGGTACCGGAATTACCAGGCGGTCTTCGCTGGTAAAGCCCATGCTTTCGGCGACAAAGAAACCATTGTTCAGAATATTGTGATGCGACAGGGTAGCGCCCTTGGGGAAGCCGGTAGTGCCTGATGTGTACTGAATGTTGATCGCTTCATCGAACTGCAGAGTGGCCTGAAGGTCGGCCAGATCTTTTTCGCTGGTCTGATCGGCCTGTTCCATCATGTCGGCCCAGCGCCACATGCCAGCGTGCTTTTCACTGGAAAGGTTAATGACGCATTCCAGATCCGGCAGCTTCTGAGACTTCAGCTTGCCTTCTACCGAGGCTTTCAGTTCGGGTGCCAGTTCGTAGAGCATGCCGCGGTAGTCGGATGACTTGAAGCTGTCAGCGGTAATCAGGAAACGGGCCCCGGACTGATTCAGCGCGTACTCCAGCTCATGGGTACGGTAGGCCGGGTTGATGTTAACCAGAATGGCACCGATCTTGGCCGTTGCAAACTGGCTGACGGTCCACTCGGAACAGTTCGGAGACCAGACACCTACTCGGTCACCCTTGCGAACGCCAAGCGCCATCAGGGCACGGGCACACTGGTTTACCTGCTGTTGTAGCTCACGATAGCTCCAATGGATGTTCTGATGCAGCACGATCAGGGCATCGTTGTCCGGGTACTGATTAGCGATTTCGTCGAATTTATCGCCGATGGTCATGCCGATCAGCGGCTTGTCGGCAGTGCTGCTGGTGTAACTTGGAAGTGTGTTGCTCATCGTTATGACTCCAATTTTTTGTTGTTATCCAGTCTGATGACAAAGTGAACTGATTATCGGAAACGGGCGTGATACTCGGGGTTTGGCTGCATATCCACCGCGCTGGCCACACGATTGGTCATGTTGTAGAACCCGGCCACGTTAGCAATATCCCAGATGCCCCGTTCGCTGAAACCAACATCGCGCAATGCCTGACGATCGCCTTCCTGAATCTCGGCAGGCGTAACGGTGAGCTTATGGGCGAAGTCCAGCATGGCGCGCTGGCGCGGTTCCAGTTCTGCAGCGCGATAGTTCATCACCATCAGTTCGCCAAGCGCCGGGTCTCCGGAGTATTCACGCACTGCGGCACCGTGGGCGGTGAGGCAGTAGTAACAATGGTTATTGGATGAAACGACCACTGCGATCATTTCGCGATCCAGTGGGCTGAGCTCGCTCTCGCCGAACATGAGTTCGTTGTAGAAGCGGGTGAACACCTCAAACTGTGCCATGTTCTGGCTATAAGCGGCGAGGACATTGGGTACCATTCCCAGTTTTTCGTCACACTTACCGAAATACTTCTGCACATCTTCAGGCAACTGATGGCGTTCGGGAATTGGTAAATCCAGAGCGGTAATATGTTTGGGCTGTGACATCCTGTATTTCCCCTAATTATCGTTATGCGGGACTTAGTAATCAGAGCTTATTGACTGCATGCGCCCAGTGCCTGGGCAACTTTAGAGCCGTTATGACGGCCCAGCTCACGTGTAATCCAGTGGCCGGTATCTACCACGGCCTGGAGGTCTATACCGGTTTCTATACCCATGCCTTGCAGCAGATAGAGCACATCTTCCGTGGCTACATTACCAGAGGCACCCTGTGCATACGGGCAGCCACCCAAACCGGCGGTGGAGCTGTCAATCACGGCAACCCCTTCTTCGACGACGGCGTACAAATTCGTCAATGCCTGTCCATAGGTATCATGGAAATGGGCAGCGAGGCGATCCATAGGGACCTCTTTTGCCACCGCTTCGAGCATTTTCTTGGCCTTGAGCGGGGTGCCTTTGCCGATGGTGTCGCCCAAAGAAATTTCGTAACAACCCATATCCAACAGGGCGCGGCTGACAGCTGCAACCTGAGCCGGGTTTATATCCCCAGCATATGGGCAGCCAAGCACCGTTGAGACGTAGCCTCGAACGCGAATACCAGCTGCCTGTGCCTGCTCCATCAGCGGTACAAAGCGCTCAAGGCTCTCGGCAATCGAACAATTGATGTTCTTCTGCGAGAATGCCTCGGAGGCGGCGGCGAAAACCGCCACCTCCGGAGTATTGGCCGCAATGGCGCCTTCAAGGCCTTTTACATTCGGTGTCAGAGCCGAGTAGGTCACGCCGGGACGACGGTTGATACCGGCCATGACGGCAGCAGCATCACCCATCTGGGGCACCCATTTCGGTGACACGAAGCTGGCAGCTTCAATATGCTGGATGCCAGCGGCAGACAGGCGGTTGATCAACTCGACCTTGATCTCCGTGGGGATGATCGGTCCCGGCTCGTTCTGCAGGCCATCACGTGGACCCACTTCGACGATGCGCACCTTTTGCGGGAAGCTCATCAGGCGGCCTCCTCGTCACTCAAATCAACCGCGATCAACTCGGCGCCTTCGGATACCAGGTCACCCTCTGCGAAGAAGACCTCGCTCACTGTACCTGCCGCCGGTGCCTTGATGGAGTGTTCCATCTTCATCGCTTCCATGATCACCAGAGTCTGACCGGCTTTAACCTGATCGCCGGCTTTAACCAGTACCGCAACAACAGATCCGTTCATAGGTGCCTGCAGGCCGCCTTCGCTGGTCTGATCTTCGAGACCATACTGCTCACGGTGCTGAGCACAGTGGAAGGTTTCGCCTTCATGGAAGAGTACCAGTTGATCCTGATGCAGGTCGCCACAGATGCTGAAGCGGTGGCCGTTGACGGTGGCCTGAAGGCGATCATCATTCAGACTGGCGCGAACGTTGTAGCTGCTGTCACCAATACGGATCTCGTAGTGATCATCCTGTTCCAGAATGCTCAGTTTATGCTGGACATCATCACTTAGCAGCGTCATAGGGCGCGCATACTGAGAGTTCAGACGCCAGCTGTTCTGACGGGCAAAGGGCGAGAACGGATCGGCAGGCAGTGTTTGCTCAGCCTTGCTGCGCAGAAGGAAGAAGCAGGCGCTGAGTACCAGACCGAGATTCTCGTCCAGGCGGGCAGGAGGGAAGAGCAGATCTTCATGCTTGCCGATAAAGCCAGTATCCAGTTCCTCGTCGCGGAAGGGCGCAGAATCAGCCAGCGCGTGCAGGAAACGAATATTGGTTTTAACACCGCTGATACGATAATCCTCGAGTGCCTGCACCATACGGTTGATGGCACGCTCGCGGTTATCGTCCCACACAACCAGTTTGGCGATCATCGGGTCGTAGTGGATGCTGACTTCGTCACCTTCGACCACACCCGTATCCACACGAACGTGGGCATTTTCGTCAGGTGTGCGCAGGTAGCGCAGGGTGCCGGTTGCAGGCAGGAAGTCGTTGTCCGGGTCTTCGGCATAGATACGGGCTTCCAGTGCATGACCGCGCAGACGGATCTGATCCTGCTGCAGCGGCAAGGCTTCACCATTGGCGACACGCAGCTGCCATTCAACCAGATCCTGGCCAGTGATCATTTCGGTAACCGGGTGTTCAACCTGCAGACGGGTGTTCATCTCCATGAAGTAGAAGGAGCCATCCACGTCATACAGGAATTCAACGGTACCGGCACCGACATAATCGATCGCCTGTGCAGCGCGTACCGCGGATTCACCCATTGCTTTACGGGTTTCATCGCTCAGGCCCGGTGCCGGGGCTTCTTCCAGAACCTTCTGGTGGCGGCGCTGAACGGAGCAGTCACGCTCGGCCAGATAGACACCGTTACCCTTGCTGTCACAGAACACCTGAATCTCAACGTGACGCGGCTGGGTCAGGTATTTCTCGATCAGCATATCCGGGTTGCCGAAGGCATTTTTGGCTTCACGCTGGGCAGCAGCCAGGGCTTCGTCAAACTCGGACATGGCCTCAACCACGCGCATGCCCTTGCCGCCACCACCTGCGACGGCTTTTAACAGCAGCGGGAAGCCACATTTTTCAGCTTCGGCGCGGAGCAGTTCAGGAGACTGGTCGTCACCATGGTAGCCAGGCACCAGGGGTACGCCTGCATCTTGCATGATCGCCTTGGCGGCGGACTTGGAGCCCATGGCCGCAATTGCTGAAGCGGGCGGCCCAATAAATACGATGTCGTTGGCTTCACAGGCCTTGGCGAAATCGGTGTTCTCGGACAGGAAGCCGTAACCCGGATGAATCGCCTGAGCGCCACTGGCTTTAGCCACTTCAATGATCTTGTCAGCACGCAGGTAGCTTTCACTGCTCGGCGCTGGACCCAGGAGGAAGGCTTCATCGGCCATGGCAACATGGCGTGAGTGACGATCCGCTTCGGAGTAGACGGCGACGCAGCGGATACCCAGACGGTGAGCAGTCTGGATCACTCGGCAGGCGATCTCGCCACGGTTCGCAATAAGGATTTTATTAAACATGACTTATTCCTCGATCCAGTTCGGTGTGCGTTTGCCCAGGAAGGCACTGAGCCCTTCCTGACCTTCTTCGCTGACACGGATATCCGCGATGCGGCGGGCCGTATCATCAATGACCGACTGGTCAATGGTTTTCTGGCTGACGGCAAAGATAAGCTCTTTGGCAGCATTCATCGCCTGAGGGCTGTTACGGCGCAGGGTCTTGATGAAACGGTTGCAGGCTTCATCGAGCAGATCAGCGTGGGGCACCACTTCGTGTACGAGGCCGGCATCCGCAGCGATCTTGGCGCTGAACGGCTCGGCGGTCAGGAAGTAGCGGCGCGACAGGCGCTCGCCGATTGCACGCACCACATAGGGGCTGATCACGGCCGGAATCAGGCCGATTTTCACTTCGCTCAGGCAGAACTGGCTCTGTTCGGTGGCGATGACAATGTCGCAGCAGGCTGCCAGGCCAACGGCGCCACCGTAGGCAGCACCCTGTACCAGGCCGATGGTCGGCTTGCTGAGGTTGTTTAGCACTTCCATCAAGCGGGCCAGCTGGCCAGCATCTTCAAGATTTTCCTGATGGCTGTTCTGCGCCATCCGCTTCATCCAGCCCAGATCAGCCCCGGCGGAGAAGTTACGGCCATTGGAGCGCAATACCAGCACCCGAGCAACAGGGTTGCGGTCCGTGGCTTCCAAAGCCTCGATCAGTGCTGCGATGATGCTGTCGTCAAAGGCGTTGTGGACCTCCGGTCGATTCAGCGTCAGCGTTGCGACGCCCTCGGCGGAGACGTTCAGCAGCACAGTGTTATTGTTATTTTCCATAGCGCTTTCCTTTATATACCTGTCTTGGCCAACGCGGGCTTACATGCGGAAGACGCCGAAGCGGGTTTCGTCGATCGGCTTGTTCAGTGCTGCGGACAGGCCCATGCCGATGACGTCGCGAGTCTGGGCCGGGTCGATGACGCCGTCATCCCAGAGGCGGGCACTTGCGTAGTAGGGATGGCCCTGGTGCTCATAGGTGTCGATGATCGGCTGCTTGAAGGCTTTCTCTTCGTCGGCAGACCATTCCTCACCGGTGCGCTCCATGCCGTCACGCTTAACGGTGGCCAGTACGCCGGCAGCCTGCTCGCCACCCATCACCGAGATGCGGGCATTGGGCCACATCCACAGGAAATTGGGGCTGTAGGCGCGGCCACACATGCCGTAGTTGCCGGCGCCGAAGCTGCCACCGATCAAGACGGTCAGTTTGGGTACGTTGGCACAGGCGACTGCGGTAACCATTTTGGCACCGTGCTTGGCGATACCCTCGGATTCGGCTTTCTGGCCAACCATGAAGCCGGTGATGTTCTGCAGGAACAGCAGCGGGATCTTGCGCTGACAGCACAGCTCGATGAAGTGGGCGCCTTTCTGCGCCGAGTCGGCGAACAGAATACCGTTGTTGGCGACGATACCGACCGGGTAGCCGTGGATATGTGCGAAGCCGGTGACCAGTGTGGTGCCGTAATACTTCTTGAACTCGTCGAATTCAGAGCCATCGACGATACGGGCAATAACTTCACGCACATCGAACGGCTTGCGCAGATCGGTGCCGACAATGCCGTACAGCTCGTCGGCAGAGTAGAGCGGGGCTTCCGGCTTGCGCAGGTTGAGATCGTTCAGCTGCTTGCGGTGGTTCAGGTTCTTGACGCAGTCGCGGGCGATCTGCAGCGCATGCTGATCGTTTTCGGCGTAATGGTCCGCCACACCTGAGACCTTACAGTGCACATCCGCGCCACCCAGGTCTTCAGCGCTGACTACTTCACCAGTAGCCGCTTTTACCAGCGGCGGGCCGGCCAGGAAGATGGTGCCCTGATTACGCACGATGATCGATTCGTCAGCCATTGCCGGTACGTAGGCACCGCCAGCCGTACACAGGCCCATTACAACTGCGATCTGCGGGATGCCTTTGGAGGACATGCGTGCCTGGTTAAAGAAGATGCGACCGAAGTGGTCACGGTCCGGGAATACATCATCCTGACGCGGCAGGTTGGCACCACCGGAGTCCACCAGGTAAATACAGGGCAGGTGGTTCTGCTCGGCGATCTCCTGAGCACGCAGGTGCTTTTTAACAGTGATCGGGTAGTAGGAGCCGCCCTTAACGGTGGCGTCGTTGGCTACGATCATGCACTCAACGCCGTTGACGCGACCAATACCGGTAATGATACCCGCGGCAGGGACATCCTCACCGTAGACGTCATAAGCGGCCATCTGCGACAGCTCAAGGAATGGAGAGCCTTCATCGATCAGAGCATTAATACGCTCACGGGGCAGTAGTTTGCCGCGAGACAGGTGGCGTTCCTGATACTTGGGACCACCGCCCTGTTCGATCTGGGCGACCTTGTCACGCAGGTCGCCGACAGCAGCTTCCATGGAATCATGGTTGGCACGGAACTCGTCCGAGCGGGGATTTACTTTGCTATGCAGTTGAGTCATCGAAGGGCTCCTCGCTGCGCCGGGCAGCCAGACTGCCCGGGAACGTTCAATTATTCTTATTTGTTGAGGAACAGCTCGCGGCCGATCAGCATGCGGCGGATCTCGGAAGTACCGGCACCGATTTCGTACAGCTTGGCATCGCGCAGCAAACGTCCAGTGGGGAATTCGTTGATGTAGCCGTTACCACCCAGCAGCTGGATCGCATCCAGGGCAATTTTGGTCGCCATTTCAGCGGAGTACAGGATAGCGCCGGCGGCATCCTTACGGCTGGTTTCACCGCGGTCAGCAGCCATGGCAGCCATATAAACGTAGGACTTGGCGGCATTCATCTGGGTGTACATGTCAGCAACTTTGCCCTGAACGAGTTCGAACTCGCCGATTGCCTGTCCGAACTGCTTGCGGTCACGGATGTAGGGAACCACGATATCCATTGCCGCTTGCATGATGCCCAGCGGGCCGCCGGACAGTACCAGACGTTCGTAGTCCAGGCCGCTCATCAGGACTTTTACGCCGCCGTTCAGTTCACCGAGGATGTTTTCCTTGGGTACCTTGGCATCCTGGAACACAAGCTCACAGGTGTTGGAGCCGCGCATGCCCAGCTTGTCCAGCTTCTGTGCCTGGGTGAAACCTTCAGTGTCGCGTTCGACGATGAAAGCGGTGATACCTTTGGGGCCTGCAGCCGGTTCGGTCTTGGCATAGATGACATACACGTTGGCATCAGGGCCGTTTGTGATCCACATTTTGTTGCCGTTCAGCACATAGTGGTCGCCAGCATCACGTGCCGTCAGCTTCATGGAGACCACGTCTGAACCAGCGTTTGGCTCGGACATGGCCAGGGCTCCGATGTGCTCACCGCTGATCAGCTTGGGCAGATACTTGGCGCGCTGTTCGTCGTTACCGTTGCGGTGAATCTGGTTCACACAGAGGTTGGAGTGAGCACCGTACGAGAGGCCTACGGATGCCGAAGCACGGCTGATCTCTTCCATGGCGATTACATGAGCCAGGTAGCCCATTTCAACGCCGCCCCACTGTTCCTTGACGGTGATGCCCAGCAGGCCCATGTCGCCGAATTTTTGCCAGAGATCGTTAGGGAAAGCGTTTTCATGATCGATTGCTTCAGCACGGGGGGCGATTTCCTGTGCAGCGAAGCTGTTGATCTGTTCGCGCAGCATGTCGATGGTTTCACCCAGCCCGAAATTCAGTTCAGAGTATGCAGAGATCATCTAGTCCACCTTTATTTTTATTGGGCCGATGCCTAGGGCTTATTCGGCAGTCATCTTTTTCTTGTTTTCGAGTTCGCTAAGGGCTTCCAGGCAACGCGACTCCGCGTTATCTAGCTCCAGTTGCACCATTGCGATGTCTTTTAGCTGTTGTTCCAGTTCGGCACGTTTGCCGCTGATTGTTTTAAGCAGCAAATTCAGCTGTTTCTCACTGCCGAGCAGGGAGTCATCCCACAGATCGAACAGTTCGCGGGTCTCGGCCAGTGAGAAGCCCAGACGTTTGCCACGAAGGATGAGTTTCAGGCGAACCCGATCCTTGCTGCTGTAGATGCGTGTCTGGCCTCGACGAGAGGGGTGCAACAAACCCTGATCCTCATAGAAGCGGATACTGCGGGTGGTTACATCAAACTCGGCGGCGAGTTCACTGATTGAGTAGGTCTTGCTTATCAAGGCTTCAATCCTGTTGAGATCGTTTATACCGAGGCTAAATGAAGTTTACGTTAACGTAAAGTGTCACTTGTGCTTTTTTTAGCCGGTATAAAAATTATGAAATGGATATAACCTATTGATTATTAATTATTATGTTGCCAATTTAAGGCATGAAAACAGTATGTATTAGACCAAAGTAGTAATTGTATTCCCCTAGGGTAAATTGCTAGTTTGCATTCGTACCTTACGTGAAGGTCAAAAAATTCGACGCCAAGTGCGAAAGCCAGCATAAAAACAACAAGAGGCTTGGTTTACACATGAGTGCAGACTACGTTCTCGAAACCCGCAACCTTATTAAAGCGTTCAAGGGTTTCACCGCGGTCGACGATGTTAACCTCCAGGTGACTCGCGGCCATATCCATGCCTTGATCGGCCCTAACGGTGCCGGCAAGACAACCGTTTTCAACCTGTTGACCAAGTTTTTGACGCCGACTTCTGGCCAGATTCTGTTCAACGGCAAGGATATTACCGACATGAAGCCGGCGGCTATTGCCCGTGCCGGTGTCATCCGCTCCTTCCAGATTTCTGCTGTGTTTCCGCATCTGACTGTGCTGGAAAACGTACGCATCGCCTTGCAGCGCAAGGAGGGCAACAGTTTCCACTTCTGGCGCCCGCAATCGGTTCTGAACAAGCTGAATGACCGTGCAGTCGAGTTGCTCGACTCTGTTGGTCTGGCTGAGTTTGCTGATGCACAAACAGTAGATCTTTCCTACGGCCGTAAGCGTGCGCTGGAAATTGCCACCACGCTGGCCCTTGAGCCCGAACTGATGTTGCTCGATGAGCCGACACAGGGGATGGGACATGAGGATGTAGGTCTGGTGGCTGATCTGATCAAAAAAGTCTCCAAGGATCGCACCATATTGATGGTTGAGCATAACCTGCATGTGGTGTCCAAGTTGGCTGATCAGATTACGGTGTTGCAGCGTGGTGCCATTCTGACAGAAGGTGACTACGCAACAGTATCAGCTGATCCTCGTGTTCGTGAGGCCTACATGGGTACTGCTGCCAGTGAAGAGCAAGATCGAATCAATGCCGAAGCGGCCGCTGATCAAGCGCGCAAGGAGGAAGTACAGGCATGAGCACGCACAGGGAAAAACTGCGTATTGATGATCTGCACGCCTTTTACGGTGAGTCACACATCCTGCATGGCATCGATATGACGGTGATGCAGGGTGAATTGGTGACCCTCCTGGGTCGAAACGGTGCAGGCCGTTCCACCACGCTACGCGCAATCATGAATATGGTGGGGCGCAGGACAGGCTCCATCAATATCAACGGAACTGAAACCATCAACATGCCAGCGCACAAAATTGCGCACCTGGGCTTGGGCTACTGCCCTGAAGAGCGTGGCATTTTCTCCAGTCTTAATGTGGAAGAAAACCTGCTGCTGCCGCCTTCAGTTCGCTCGGATGGCATGAGTGTTGATGAACTCTACGAGATGTTCCCGAACCTTTATGAGCGCCGTTACAGCCAGGGAACCCGCTTGTCGGGTGGTGAGCAGCAGATGCTGGCGCTGGCTCGTATCTTGCGCTCGGGTGCCAATATTCTGTTGCTGGATGAAATCACCGAAGGCCTGGCCCCGGTTATCGTTCAGAAACTGGGTGAGGTTCTGGTCAAGCTGAAGGAGCGTGGTTTGACCATTCTGTTGGTGGAGCAGAACTTCCGTTTTGCTGCCCCTATTGCCGACCGTCATTACGTCATGGAACACGGTCACATCGTCGAGGAAGTCCATGCTCACGAGCTGGAAGCCAAGACAGAGCTCCTGAATACCTACCTGGGCGTCTAACGTCTATTGCTTGAGAAATAACAATAAAAATGCTCGACAGGAGAGTATCGATGAAAATGATGAAGAAAACCCTGCTGGCCGCTTCCGTTGCTGCGTTTGCCTCTTCAGCTGCACTGGCGAACGTCTCCGATGGTAAGGTTAAGATCGGTGTACTGGCCGATATGGGTGGTACCTATGCCGATATCTGTGGTCAGGGCTGTGTAACAGCTACCCAAATGGCGGTTGAGGACTTTGGTGGCACCGTTCTGGGTATGCCCATTGAAGTTATCAGTGCTGATGACCAGCTGAAACCTGACGTAGGCTCTGCAATCGTCCGTAAATGGATTGAAAATGAGCAGGTTGATGCCGTTGGCGGCATGGTATCTTCGGCGGTAACGGGTGCTGCTACCAAGGTAACCACCGATGCCAAAAAAATTGCTCTGATCTCCACTTCCGCATCCAACGCGTTCACCACTAAAGCCTGCTCTCCCTATAACGTACATTGGACGTACAACGTAGTCGCACTGGCCAACGGCACAGTTAAACCGATGGTTGAAGCCGGTAAGAAGAAATGGTTCTTCATCACCGCTGACTATGCCTTCGGTCATGCACTGGAAGGTGTTGCGACCAAAGTTATCAACGAAAATGGCGGTGAAGTTGTAGGTGCTGCCCGTGCGCCTCTGGGTACAACTGACTTCTCTTCCTACATCCTTCAGGCTCAGTCCTCAGGTGCTGACGTAGTGGCACTGGCAAACGCCGGTAACGATACCGTTAACTCCCTTAAGGCAGCGTCTGAGTTCGGTCTGACCCAGATGATGGACGTGGCCGGTCTGCTGGTCTTCACTCCGAACGCTCAGGCGATGGATCCTAATGTGGCGGGTGGCATGCGTACTACCACCGGTTTCTACTGGGATCTGGATGATCAGACCCGTGAATGGAGCAAGCGCTTCATGGAACGTCATGGTTCTATCCCGGCGATGGGTCATGCCGGTGCCTACTCCATGACCATGCATTACCTGAAAGCGATCGAAGCCGCTGGTACTGACGACTCCGATGCTGTTATCAGGAAAATGAAAGAGATGAAGCCTGACGACTTCTTCTCCCGCAATGCTTACCTGCGTAACGATGGTCGCATGGTGCACGACATGTACTACGTCGAGATCAAAAAGCCGGATGAACGCCGCGACTCTAACGATATCTTTAAAGTCGTAAGCACAATTCCAGGTGATCAGGCGTATGCACCCATGCTGCCTGAGTGCGACTTCAAATAACAATAAGAGTTAAACCGCTTTCAAAAAGAGGCCGACCACTGCCAACAGGGCAGTGGTACGGACCTCTGCGGCCTGAAATAGGCAAAGCGGCGTGAATGGGACAAGGCTATGGCGACTTTTCTAGGTATCAACCTTTTCGGTTTGTTCGGCCAGTTGTTGGTCGGCCTGATCAACGGCTCCTTCTATGCTCTGCTCAGTCTGGGGCTGGCAATCATTTTCGGTCTGTTGAAAATCATTAACTTTGCTCAGGGTGCCATGTATATGCTGGGCGCTTTTGCTGCCTATCTTGCACTGCAGTACATGGGTATGAACTACTGGGCAGCCCTGGTCGTGGTTCCACTGGCCGTGGGTCTTGTCGGTATTTTGATGGAACGCTTCCTGATCCGTCCCATCGCCAACGAAGATCATCTCTACAGCCTGCTTCTTACCTTCGGGTTTGCGCTGATGCTGCAAGGGATTTTTACCCATCTTTACGGCTCCTCAGGTCTGTCATACAGCATTCCTGAAGCCCTGCGTGGCGGTACCAAACTACCGTTCATGTATCTGCCTGATTACCGCGCATGGATCATTTGTGCTTCGATTGTGGTCTGTGGTTTGACCTGGTGGATGATTGAAAAAACCAAATTGGGCGCCTATCTGCGTGCCGGTACTGAAAATCCTCAGCTTATGCAGGCATTCGGTATCAACGTTCCTCTGATTGTAACGCTGACCTTTGGCTTCGGTGTGGGTCTGGCAGGTCTTGCCGGTGTGCTGGCCGCACCAATCTACTCAGTGTCTCCGGACATGGGTTCCAACCTCTTGATCGTGGTGTTTGCCATCGTCGTTATTGGCGGCATGGGATCTATTGGTGGCGCCATTCTGACCGGTCTGGGCATGGGTATCATTGAAGGTTTGACCAAATATTTCTACCCGGAAGCATCCAATACGGTGATCTTCCTGGTGATGGTGATTGTCCTGCTGCTCAAACCTGCAGGTCTGTTCGGCAAAGAAGCCTGAGGGGGATGTCATAATGAAAATTAATAAACTCTACGTTGTACTCCTGCTTCTGGCCGTGGTTGCACCTTTCTTTCTGTACCCGGTGTTCCTGGCAAAGCTACTGTGCTTCGCACTCTTCGCTTGCGCATTCAACTTGATGCTGGGCTATGTAGGTCTGCTGTCCTTTGGTCATGCGGCTTTCCTGGGCACCGGTGGCTACATTACTGGATGGTTGATGATGAACTCCGGTTTGACACCTGAGCTGTCGATCCTGCTGGGTACTGTTGCGGCGGGGGCTTTGGGTGCAGTCTACGGCAAGCTGTCGGTGAAGCGAGAAGGTATCTACTTCGCCATGGTGACGCTCGCATTGTCTCAGCTGGTGTTCTTTATCTACCTTCAGGCGCCATTTACCGGAGGTGAAGACGGTATGCAGGGTGTACCGCGTGGTAACCTGTTTGGCCTGATCGATCTGTCCGACAACATCAACATGTACTACTTCGTACTGGCGATCTTCCTGTTCGGCTTCTGGTTGATCCACCGCACCATCCACTCGCCGTTTGGCCAGGTGCTGAAAGCCATTCGTGAAAACGAGCCGCGTGCAGTATCACTGGGCTACAACGTAAACGACTACAAATGGGTTGCGTTCACTATCTCGGCAGCACTGGCTGGTCTGGCTGGCTCTACCAAAACACTGGTGTTCCAGTTGGCGTCTTTGACCGATGTTCACTGGCACATGTCAGGTGAGGTAGTGCTGATGACGCTGGTTGGCGGTGTGGGCACCATCATGGGTCCTGTCGTCGGTGCTGGTGTCATTGTGACCATGCAGAACTACCTGTCCGGTGGTGAACTGGGTAACTACCTGCACATCATCATGGGTTTCATCTTCGTTGTCTGTGTTCTGGCCTTCCGTAGCGGAATCGTGGGTGAGTTCCAGAAAGTGTGGAAACGTAATTTCGGCTAATTCCTTATCGTCGAGCCATTCGCCTGTCGGAGATGCCCCCGGCAGGCGTTTTTTCGTTTAGGGGCTGAACCGCTTGGCCCTGATCTGCGTATACCCTAAGATGCGTGAATATAACGTCTTGCCACATCCAAGGAGTAAAAATGGGGTATCGCGGGGTAGAAGGGTTTCAACATGATCAGCAGGATCTCACAGGGGTTCTGATTACCAACCTGGGCACACCGGATGAGCCGACCACGCCCGCACTGCGCCGTTACCTGAAAGAGTTCCTTTGGGACCCCCGTGTGGTTGAGGTCCCGCGCCCGATCTGGTGGTGCATCCTCAATGGCGTGATTTTGAATATTCGTCCCCGCCGCTCAGCTGAAGCCTATAAAACCGTATGGACCGAGCAGGGATCACCTCTGATGGTGCATACCCAGGATCAGTGTGCCGCTTTGCGCGAACGCTTACAGGCCCAATTTGGCAAGAATTTGATGGTCGAATTCGCCATGCGATACGGCAATCCCTCCATTGCCAGCACGATTGATCGTATGCAGCAGGCAGGCGTTAGACGTTTATTGGTGCTTCCCTTGTATCCGCAATATTCGGGTGCGACCACGGCTTCTACCTTTGATGCCGTCGCCCAAGATTTCCGTAAACGTCGCTGGTTGCCAGAACTGCGTATGGTCAACCACTATCATGACTACCCCCCCTATATCGAGGCTCTGGCCGCATCTGTTGAGCGCTTTTGGGAGGCTCATGGCCGGGCGGACAAGCTGTTGATGTCTTATCACGGTGTACCCAAGCGTTATCTATTGCAGGGTGATCCCTATTTCTGCGAGTGCCACAAAACCAGCCGCTTGCTGGCTAACCGTTTAGGTCTGGGGGAAGGGGAGTGGATGACAACCTTCCAGTCTCGTTTTGGCCGTGAAGAATGGTTGAAGCCTTATACCGATCACACCCTCAAGGCGTTGCCATCGGAAGGCGTGAAGTCCGTGCAGGTGGTATGCCCTGGTTTCTCGGCGGATTGTCTGGAAACCATTGAGGAGATCGGCGAAGAAAACCGTGAATATTTCATGGAAGCCGGCGGTGAAAAATATGCATACATTCCGGCATTGAATGCTGAACCAGGGCATATCGATGCGCTGGAGAGCCTGGTCCGCGAGCACCTGCAAGGCTGGCCGGTGGGCGAATCCATCGATGGCGCAGAACGCCAGGCTCACGCCCATGCCAAGGGCGCCGCTAACTGATGTTATTTCAGGGCTGATGTTATTCAGCCCTTCTCTCATTTCTGATCAGGCTTCAGTGTAGGAAGAGCGCCCCAGTCGCATTTCCCGATAGCGCGTAGGCGAGATACCCATCATTTTTCGGAAGATGCGTGAGAAGTAGTAAGCGTCTTCATATCCCACCGCCCAGGCAATTTCCTTTATCCCCTTGTTGGTTACGTCCAGCAGGTGACAGGCGCGTTCAATTTTTAGCTGTATGAAATGGTTGATCGGTGTCGTACCGGTCAGCGTTTTGTATTTCTTGATGAAGTGAAACTTCGACAAGCTGACGGCTGCTGCAAGGGTTTCAACATCCAGCTGCTCATGCAGACGTGTTTGCATCAGGCTGTGTACTTTCTCCAGATCCAGACTGTCGTCCTGTTGCTGGCGTGCAAGAGGGCGAAGTAGCGCAATATGTGTCAGCAACTGTCGCAACTGATTGGCACTGTGCAGATAGGATGCAAGATGATGTCGAGCCTGACGTGCATCCAGAAGGGCTTCAAAGTCGCTTACCAGTCTTGAATGGATTCCCAGGGAAAGAACAGGAGATTCGTTTTCGGTTTCCAGCTGATCAAGAAAGTCCTGTGCCAGGCTGCCATCAAAGTGAATCCAGTAAATACTCCAGGGGTTTTTCTGCTCGGTCCAGTAATGATGGGGGGTGTTGCGAGGCAGTACAATCAGGTCGCCGGGCCTGATAATACGGCGCTTGCGCTTTTCACCGTATTCCAGTCGACCAACACCTTCCAGGCAGTAGATCAACAGATAATCATCATGCTGTTCCCGCTGCATTTCATGACCGCGAGCGAGCTGGTAATAACCTACACCCAGCGGAAAGAGTTGTTCACTCAACGGATGCTCACGCAGGTGCGAGACCATCTTGCGCGGCAGCACGAAACGTATGCTCTCTGAAGGTAAAGGCCAGCTGGACGGACTACTCATGACGTCTACACCTTTGGTCGCAAATACTAGTAAAAACCCCTATAGGGCAGCAATATAGTCCATCAACTGCGCAAGATTATCAATCCGTCAGTGTCAGGGCCTATGTTACAAAATGGTCAACGCATTAACGTTAACGTAAACAGGAATCGCTGCGGCGACCTCAAATCGATAACAACAATAAATTAAGACGACAAAGGTGAAGCAAATGACTCAGCATGTACCCCTCCTGATCGGTGGTGAATTTGTTCAGAGTGAAACCAGCCAGTGGCTGCCGGTTACCAATCCAGCTACTCAGGAAATCCTGGCTCAGGTTCCCTGTGCGACCGCTGACGAGGTAGAACGTGCTGTCGAAACTGCCAAGGCGGCATTCGAGAGCTGGAAGGAAACATCGGTTGGTGATCGTGCCCGCCTGATGCTGCGTTACCAGCACCTGCTGAAAGAGCATCACGATGAACTGGCCGAATTGCTGGCCCAGGAAACCGGTAAAACCTTTGAAGATGCCAAAGGTGATGTTTGGCGCGGCATCGAAGTGGTTGAGCACGCCTGCAACATCGCTTCACTGAGCATGGGTGAAACGGTTGAAAACGTTGCCCGCAAAATTGACTGCTACAGCATCACTCAGCCGCTGGGTGTATGTGTGGGTATCACGCCGTTCAACTTCCCGGCCATGATTCCGCTGTGGATGTTCCCGATGGCGATTGCCTGCGGTAACACCTTTGTACTCAAGCCGTCCGAGCAGGACCCGCTGACGCCGATGCGTTTGGCTGAGCTGTTCCAGGAAGCGGGTGCGCCTGCAGGTTTGCTGCAGATCGTGCATGGCACCAAAGATGTCGTGAATCAGCTGCTGACGCATAAAGACACCCCGGCTATCTCCTTCGTAGGTTCTGTAAACGTGGGTGAGCACATCTACCGTACCGGTACAGACCACATGAAACGCGTTCAGGCATTTGCCGGCGCCAAGAACCACATGGTTGTGATGCCGGATGCATCCAAGAACCAGGTGATCAATAACATCGCAGGTGCTTCTGTCGGTGCGGGCGGTCAGCGCTGCATGGCGATCTCTGTGGCTGTATTCGTGGGTGAAGCACGTGAGTGGATTCCAGAAGTCCGTGATGCGCTGGCTAAAGTGCGCCCGGGTGCCTGGAACGATCCTGAAGCCGGTTATGGGCCGCTGATCAATCCTCAGGCACGTGATCGCGTGCTGAGCCTGATTCAGGAAGGTAAGGATGCCGGTGCTGACTGTATTCTGGATGGCAGCGAGTGTGTGGTTGAAGGCTATCCGGATGGTAACTGGGTAGGCCCGACCATGTTCCGTAATGTCACCCGCGACATGTCCATCTACCAGGAAGAGATCTTTGGCCCTGTCCTGATCGCGCTGGAAGTGGATACGCTGGAAGAAGCGATCACGCTGATCAACGAAAACCCTTACGGTAACGGTACTTCTATCTTTACTTCTTCTGGTGCAGCTGCACGCAAGTACCAGCACGAAATCAAGGTAGGTCAGGTCGGTATCAACGTACCGGTGCCGGTACCGCTGCCGATGTTCTCCTTCACTGGCTGGCGCAAGTCGTTCTACGGCGATCAGCATGCTTACGGCAAGCAGGCGGTCAAGTTCTACACTGAGACCAAAACTGTGACTGCTCGCTGGTTCGAAGACGACATTGCTTCTGGTCCGAACATGACTATCCAGTTGAAGTAAACCGCTTAACCTTTATATAAAAATGCCAGGGCGGCAGCTGTTTAAAGGCGCTGACCCTGGCCATAACAACAATAATAAGCGTGTCCGAGGTATGGAATGGATTTTGAGCTGAACGAAGATCAAATTGCCTTTGCCGATATGGCGCGGGCGTTTGCACAAAACGAACTGGAGCCTCATGCCGGTGAGTGGGATCAGGAAGCGATCTTCCCGGTTGATGTGCTGCAAAAGGCAGGGGAGCTGGGCTTCTGCTCGCTCTACACACCTGATGAAGTGGGTGGTCTGGGCCTGAGCCGTCTGGATGCCAGTATCATATTTGAACAACTGGCCATGGGCTGCACGTCTACCACGGCTTATATCACCATTCACAACATGGTGAGCTGGATGGTGGCAAGTTTTGGTGGCCCGGCCGTTATCGAGCAGTGGGCAGAAGGCCTGGCCAGTGGTCAGTTGCTGGGTTCCTACTGTTTAACGGAGCCCAATGCCGGTTCTGACGCTGCCTCCCTTAAGACAACTGCTCGTCTAGACGGTGATCATTACATTCTTAACGGCAGCAAAATCTTCATCTCCGGCGCCGGTAGCACAGACGTTTTGGTTGTAATGGCACGTACCGGTGGAGAAGGGGCCTCCGGTATCTCTGCCTTTGCCATCGATGCCAAGAGTGAGGGTATCAGCTACGGTCGCAAGGAAGATAAGATGGGCTGGAATTGCCAGCCGACACGCATGATCACCTTTGAAGACGTGCGAGTTCCTGCAGCCAATCTGCTGGCGCAGGAAGGCGAAGGCTTCAAAATTGCCATGAAGGGACTGGATGGTGGTCGAATCAACATTGCTACCTGTTCCGTAGGCACCGCACAGCAGGCCTTGAACAAGGCGACCGAATACATGCTTGAGCGTAAGCAGTTCGGCAAGCGTCTGGCTGATTTCCAGGCACTGCAATTCCGTCTGGCCGATATGCAGACCGAACTGGTTGCTGCCCGTCAGATGGTCCGTTTGGCTGCCAGTAAACTGGATAATGGCCATCCTGACGCAACCACCTACTGTGCTATGGCCAAACGTTTTGCCACCGATGTGTGCTACAACATTTGCGACGAAGCACTGCAGTTGTATGGTGGTAACGGCTATATCAAGGAATATCCGATGGAGCGCTACCTGCGCGACACCCGTGTGCACCGTATTCTGGAAGGCACTAACGAAGTCATGCGTCTGATCATCTCCCGCCGTGTACTGGCGGAAGGTGCGGCTGAGCTATAAGCCGAATGTATAAGGAGAGCAGGGTAATGTCTGAACTGATTCGTGTAGAAAAACGTGGCCATGTTGCGCTACTGACCATGAACAACCCGCCGGCTAATACCTGGACTGCTGACAGTCTGAAGGCGCTGGTGCAGATTATTGAAGAATTGAACGTCGACCGTGATATCTGGAGCCTGGTGCTGACCGGTGAGGGCGAGAAGTTTTTCTCGGCCGGCGCTGACCTGAACCTGTTCGCGGACGGTGATCGTGCGGTCGCCGGTGACATGGCACGCTTGTTTGGCGAAGCCTTCGAAACCTTGAGTCGCTTCCGCGGTGTTTCCATTGCTGCTATCAACGGCTTCGCCATGGGTGGCGGTCTGGAAGTCGCGTTGGCTTGTGACCTGCGCGTGGCTGAAACTCAGGCGCAGATGGCGCTGCCGGAAGCCAAAGTGGGCCTGCTGCCCTGCGCTGGCGGTACCCAGAACCTGACCTGGCTGGTCGGTGAAGGCTGGTCCAAGCGCATGATTCTCTGTGGTGAGCGCGTCAAAGCAGACAAAGCACTGGAAATTGGTCTGGTCGAAGAAGTGGTTGAACAGGGACAAGCGCTTGAGCGTGCACTCCAGCTGGCTGAACAGGTTGGCGAGCAGAGCCCTTCTGCGGTAGCAGCCTGCAAGAAACTGATTCAATCCGGTCGCAGCCGTCCGCTGGATCAGGGCTACATCATCGAGCGTGAACTCTTCGTAGATCTGTTCCATACCGAAGATCAGCGTGAAGGGGTTAATGCCTTCCTCGAGAAGCGTAAAGCTGAATGGAAGAACCGCTGAGCAGGAGCCTGAGCATGAGCTGCGTACTTTTTACCGAACATGCGACACGAGATGGCCAGATCATCGGGGAGATCCGCCTCAATGCGGAAAAATCGCTGAACGCCCTGACCCTGGAAATGATCGACCTGATTCAGCCCAAGCTGGATGCCTGGCGTGATGACGACAATGTGGTTGCCGTACTGCTCGACAGTAGTGGTGAGAAAGCATTTTGTGCTGGCGGCGATATCGTCAATCTCTACAAGTCCATGGTGGCGAACGATACCGACTTTCCGGAACAGTTCTTCACCCGTGAATACCGCCTCGATTATGCCCTGCATACCTATCCAAAGCCGATTATCTGCTGGGGCAGCGGTATTGTCATGGGCGGCGGTATGGGCCTGATGAACGGCTGTAGTCACCGTGTCGTTACAGAAACTTCACACCTTGCCATGCCTGAAGTGACCATCGGTCTGTACCCCGATGTGGGCGGCAGCTGGTTCCTCAATCGTATGCCGGGTGGTACAGGTCTGTTCCTGGGCCTGACCGGTAACCCTATCAATGCCGCTGATGCGCTGTACCTGGGGTTGGCCGACCGCGCGCTGACCTCCGATATGCGTGAAGGCATGCTGGAACGTTTGCAGAACGAGCACTGGGGTGATGATGCGGGTGGTGTGGTGAGCCGTGTGCTACGTGAGCTGGAAGACGAATGCCGTGCCAGCTTCGAAGACATGCCAGCACCGATTCGTGCACATGAAGCCTTGATTCGTGAAGTGACCGACCATGACTCCGTTGAGGAGATGGCTGAAGCGCTGCAGGCAATTGAGTCTGATGACAAGTGGGTTAAGCGTGCTCAGAAGGCGATCACTCATGGCAGTCCGCTGTCCTTGAAGATGATCCACGAACAGCTGCGTCGTTGCCGTCACATGTCACTGCGTGAAGTGTTTCAGCATGAGCTGGTACTGTCCGTCCAGTGCTGCCGTCATCGTGAGCTTCAGGAGGGCGTGCGTGCTCTGTTGATTGATAAGGATGGTGCTCCGCAGTGGACCTTTGCCAGTGTGGAAGAGGTTGAGGCCGAGTTCCTGGCCGGGCTGTTCAAGTCTCCCTGGGCTGAGCATCCGCTGGCGGATCTGTAAACGCACTCAGGGCGGGCCCGACGGGTCCGTCCAGCTGAATTGACAACATTTAAAGCATAATAAGAACAAGGATACTCATCATGGCGACTATCGCATTTATCGGTTTGGGCAACATGGGCGGCCCGATGGCGGCCAACCTGGCCAAAGCTGGTCACACGGTCAAAGCCTTTGACCTTTCTCCCAAAGCGCTGGAAACGGCAGCTGAACAGGGTTGTCAGATTGCAGACAGTGCCCAGCATGCAGCTACCGGTGCTGACTTCGTAATCTCCATGCTGCCTGCAGGCAAGCACGTACAGGGTTTGTATGTTACCGGTGATCAGCCGCTGTTTGATCTGCTGAGCAATGATGCGCTGGTAATCGACTGTTCCACTATCGACGCTGCAACTGCGCGTTCCGTTGCTGCCGCTGGTGCTGAAAAGAGCGTTGGTTTTATTGATGCGCCGGTATCCGGTGGTGTAGGTGGTGCTCAGGCGGGCACGCTGACATTCATCGTGGGTGGTACTGACGCTCAGTTCCAGAAGGCTCAGCCGATTCTGGAATGCATGGGCAAGAACATCTTCCACGCGGGTGATAACGGCGCGGGTCAGATTGCCAAGGTATGTAACAACATGCTGCTGGGTATTCTGATGGCGGGTACCTGTGAAGCGTTGAACATGGGTGTTAAAAACGGTCTGGACCCGAAAGTCCTGTCCGACATCATGAAGCAGAGCTCCGGCAACAACTGGGCGCTGCAGGTGTACAACCCGGTGCCGGGCGTGATGGATGGCGTTCCTGCATCCCGTGACTATCAGGGTGGTTTCCAGGTTGACCTGATGTTCAAGGATCTGGGCCTGGCCATGGAAGTTAGCCAGCAGAGTGCTGCTGCTACGCCAATGGGCTCAGCTGCCCGTGCACTGTTCAACCTGCACAAATCTGCTGGCAATGGCGGTTTGGACTTCTCCAGCCTGATCAAGCTGTATCAGGACGCAGAATAATACCGGTGCTGTTGACTTACAGCTAAAGCCGGACCTTGGGGCGACTCCGCACGAGTCGCCCGCTATAACAAAAATAATTCGAGGTAGAGCATGGATTACACACAAGAATACCGGGCATCTATCGATAACCCGGAAGCCTACTGGGCTGAGCAAGCCAAGAATATCGCCTGGTTCAAAGAACCCCAGACTATTCTGACCACGACTGATTGGGGTACCCATAGCTGGTACGCCGATGGCGAAATGAACACCTGTTATCTGGCGGTTGATCATCAGGTTGAACAGGGCCGCGGTGAGCAGGTTGCCCTCTATTATGATTCTCCTGTCAGCAACACCAAAGAAGCGATCACCTACAACGATCTTAAAGATCGTGTCAGCCGTTTTGCCGGTACCCTACGCAAGCTAGGCGTAGAGAAGGGCGACACGGTTGTGATTTACATGCCGATGATTCCTGAAGCGGCTGTTGCCATGCTGGCCTGTGCTCGCCTCGGCGCGGTACACTCGGTGGTCTTTGGTGGCTTTGCGCCCAATGAACTGGCGATTCGTATCGACGATGCCAAGCCAAAGGCCATACTGACCGCATCCTGCGGCATCGAATTTGAAAAAAAGATTGCCTACAAGCCTCTGGTCGACAAGGCAATCGAACTGGCTACCCATACGCCGGCGCATACGCTGGTCTGTCAGCGTCCCATGCTGAAGGCCGAGATGGATCCCAGTCGTGATTTGGACTGGTATCAGGCTCAGGAAAGAGTAGAGCCTGTTGAATGCGTGCCCGTCAAAGGCTCAGACCCGCTCTATATTCTCTATACCTCTGGCACTACCGGACAGCCCAAGGGTATCGTCCGTGATAATGGCGGCTATGCTGTGGCTTTGCGCTATGCACTCAATAATGTCTATGGCATCCAGGCCGGAGATGTATGGTGGGGTGCATCCGATATTGGTTGGGTAGTGGGACACTCGTTTATCGTTTATGCCCCGCTGATCGGTGGTTGTAGCGCCATTTTCTATGAAGGCAAGCCGATCAAGACTCCAGATGCCGGTGCTTTCTGGCGCATCATTGAAGAGTACAAGGTCAATTCCATGTTCTGTGCTCCCACGGCTTTCCGTGCTGTGCGCAAGGAAGATGCGGAAGGGGCCCTGGCGAAGAAATACGATTTGAGCAGCCTGCGCTGGATTTTTGTAGCCGGTGAGAAGCTGGACTCCTCCACCTACTATTGGCTGGATGATCTCCTCAAAGTACCTGTGATCGACCACTGGTGGCAGACTGAGACCGGCTGGCCGGTAACCTCACCCATGATGGGCTGGAATGAGCCGTCAGCGGCACGCCTTGGCTCGACCAACAAGCCGATTCCAGGCTACGACATCAAGGTACTGGATGGAGAGGGCCATGAGGTTGAGCCCAATGAAGCCGGCAATATCTGCATTAAATTGCCGCTGCCGCCCGGCGTTGCCTGGAGTATCTGGAACAACAACGACCGCTTTGTAAGCTCCTATCTGACAGCCTTCCCCGGTTACTACCACACCGGGGATGGTGGCTTTAAGGATGAAGACAACTATGTCTATATCACGGGGCGTACAGACGATGTGATCAATGTTTCTGGCCACCGCCTTTCTACTGGTGAAATGGAAGAAGTTGTTTCTGCGCATGCTGCGGTCGCTGAGTGTGCAGTCATCGGTATGAATGACTCCCTGAAAGGGCAGGTGCCGGTTGGACTGATTGTGCTGAAGGCCGGTGTAGAGATGGACGAGGCTGAGCTTGAGCAGGAACTGGTGGCCATGGTACGCGATCAGGTAGGTGCACTGGCCTGCTTCCGTCGCGCGGTTGTGGTTCAGCGCTTGCCAAAAACACGCTCAGGCAAGATTTTGCGTGCGATTCTGCGCAAGATTGCGGCCAGTGAGTCGTACAAGATGCCGTCCACCATTGACGATGAAACCATCCTGCCTGAAATCGAGGAAAAAATTCGGGCAGTAGGACTCGCCTGATGCTCTACAGGGCCTTCGGGCCCTGACTCCCCTGGCATGTGTTGCTACATGTCTCTCGCCAAGGAAGGCCTCTCGGATCTTGAGGGAAGTAATTCCCTCTTTTTTGGAGTAGGGCTTCAATCTGAATGACCACTTCCTCCCATATTGAATAATCGGACTGGCCCTCGGCGTCCTGCACAGGCAAAATACACTCTGAGCAGAGCGTACCTGTCTCTGACGCAATGAGGAGGGCATATCATGAGCCAGAACACACCCCATCCCAAGTTTATTGAAGCCATGCGCCAGCTGTCGGCGATGAGCGAAGAGGAGCGGTTGTCCGAAGAAAACAAGGACTTGTTCGAGCAGGCGATGAACTACGCCCCTCTGGATATTCAGCCTGCCTTAATGGCTATTCGTAAAAAATACGACGATCCAGCGCTTCACTGATCGAGGTACCGCTCTGGCCCGATTGGATCGGGCCAGATTATCTGCATGACGCATACTGACTCCCCATCCGCCGCATATAGCTCACCGATTCTGGTTGGCCCGATTCTCAGGCGTATATCGCCAGATGAATTCACCCTATGGTGTTTGGCCACCGAACCCCTGCATTTTGCTTTAACCCTCACGTCTAAGGGTGAAAGTCTGTTTGACCGGACACTCGATGACGCAGAGCGTTGGCATATGCCCCTGGGGCAAAAAGCCCATGCTTATCTGATTTATTTCAAGCCTGATACGTCGCTGCCGACGGGCGTTCGCATCGATTACGATCTGAAGATTTCGCGTCCGCAGGGGCGCTGGCGCTCGATTTCAGAGTGGGGGCCCGAGCTGTTATACCCGGGTGAGAGCCTTCCTGGGTTCGTGATTCAGCCCCAGTTGTCGTCAATGCTGCATGGTTCCTGTCGTAAGCCCCATCACAATTCTCTGGATGGTCTGGCCCGCGCCGACAGTTATCTGGCCGAGTGCCTGACCGATCCGCAGGAATGGCCGGCCGTGCTTATGATGAGTGGTGATCAGCTGTACGCTGATGATGTGGCTGGACCCTTGCTGCATGCAGCTCATCAACTGAGTGGCAAGCTAAAGCTCTGGGATGAAACACTGGAGGGTGGGGGTGTAAGTAATGGGAAGGAACTACTGTCCAGTCCTCATTGTTACTATGAGCGTGAATTGTTGCTGCCGAAGGACCAGTTAAGCCAAAAGGTACGTGACAAGTTTTTCACCGGCGTGCGCAAGCCAATCTTTACCAGTGACTCCGCGCATAACCACCTGATTACGTTTGCTGAAGTCATTTCCAGCTACTGTCTTATCTGGTCCCCGACTGCCTGGGAAGGACTGGATCTCCGTCCTCCCCAGCTTTCAGCTGAGCATGCGGCTCGCTATGACAAGGAAGCCGAGGCAATTTCCGGCTTTCGTGAACAGTTGGCATCTGTACGCCGTGTCATGGCTCATCTCCCGACCTATATGATCTTTGATGATCATGATGTAACGGATGACTGGAACCTGTCGGCCGCCTGGGAGCTATCGGCTTATGGCCATCCTTTTTCTCGTCAGGTGATCGGCAATGCTTTGATCGGCTACATGGTCTGTCAGGGGGCGGGTAATGCGCCTTCACGGATACGTAAACACCTGGGTGAATATCTGGATGCCTGGCTCAGTTCACAGGACAAGCAGGGTCACAATACCCTGATCGATGAGCTTTTTGCGTTCCAGCGCTGGGACTATTTGATTCCAGTTGAGCCGGGGGTGCTGGTGCTGGATACCCGCACCCGACGCTGGCGTGCTGAGCGCAATCTGGCCAGCCCCTCGGGCCTGATGGACTGGGAGGCGCTCACTGAGTTGCAGCAGCAACTGCTGGGACGCAAAGCTGTCATTATTGTCTCACCGGCGCCAGTGTTCGGTGTGAAGCTGATTGAAGCAATTCAGAAGCTGTTCACCACCTTTGGCCAGCCGTTGATGGTGGATGCGGAAAACTGGATGGCCCATCCGGGTGCCGCCAATGTCATGCTGAATATCTTTCGCCACACCCGCACTCCTGAGCACTTCGTTATCCTGTCAGGTGATGTGCATTATTCATTTGTGTATGACATCGAAATTCGTTTCCGCAAGGGTGGTCCGAAGATCTGGCAGATCACCAGTAGCGGCCTGAAAAATGAATTTCCCCAGGGGCTGCTCAAGCTCTTTGATCGCGTAAACCGCTGGATGTACGCCCCTTCATCCCCATTGAACTGGTTTACCAAACGCCGTTTGATGAAAGTGTCACCGCGTAAACCCGAGGGGGCTCCCGAGGGCTGTCGTTTGGTCAACAATGCCGGAATTGGTCTGGTGCATTTTGCTGATGATGGTGAGCCTATCGAAGTCTGGCAGCTGGGTGCGGATGGCAAGGATGTGCGTTTTGATATGAGTGACGAAGAGGAACATTGGGGCTGACCGGGCACTTGCGTATAATTCGCTGGTCCAAAATCAAACCGATTTTGTCTTGGAGATTCAGCCTTAATGACGCGTAACTGGACCCGTTTGCAGGACCGCATGGAACGCCTGCGTGCCAATAAACTGTTCGAAACCTTTGTCATCGCCGTAATCATCGCCTCTGCGTTGTTGATAGGCGCTAAAACCTACGAGCAGTCCTCCCGTTTTGACCAATGGATCAACTGGCTTGATCTTGGCGTTACGCTGTTTTTCCTGTTTGAAATCCTGGTGCGCATGGCAGCGGAGAAGCGCTTTATTAACTTCTTCAAACAGGGCTGGAATATTTTCGACTTTGTTATCGTCGTAGCCAGTCTGGTGCCGATCAATGAATCGGAAATGGTACTGGTCGCACGCCTGTTGAGAGTGTTCCGCGTATTGCGTCTGGTGTCGCTGATTCCAGAGCTGCGCGTTCTCTTGGCGGCTTTGGTGAAGTCGATTCCGCGCATGGGTTATGTTGCGTTACTGATGTTCATCATCTTCTACATCTACGCAGCCATTGGCAGCTTCATGTTCAATACGGTAGATCCTGTGCTTTGGGGCAATATCACCATTGCCATGCTGACGCTGTTTCGCGTTGCGACCTTTGAAGACTGGACCGATGTCATGTACGCCACCATGGTGGACTATCCCTACAGCTGGATTTTCTACCTGACCTTTATTTTCCTGACGGCGTTTGTATTCCTGAACATGATGATCGGCATCGTGCTGGATGTGATGCAGAAGGAAAGTGAAGCCCAGCAGCGCGAGAGCGGTGAAGGCGAAGCGGCAGAGGTGCATTGGATGCGCGAGCAGATGGTCAAAATGAGTGATCAATTGAACCGTATCGAACGCCAGCTGGAGCAGGAAAGAGAGCGCAATTAATGAGTGTGAAGGGCCCCGAGCAACGTTATCGTCTGGCGTTACGCAATGGATTCGTCAGTGATCCGGCGCAAGAAGCAGCCGTTTCCTGCCTGCAGCAGTGCTTCGAACAGTTGCAAAAACGCCAGCCTGATGTGGCGGGGCTCTATATCTGGGGACGCGTCGGCCGAGGTAAAACCTGGCTGATGGACCTGTTTCAATCCGATCTGGATTGTCCATCTCGACGCCAGCACTATCACCATTTCATGCGTGATGTTCATCAGCGCCTGTTTCGCTTGAATGGCGTTCCCGATCCATTAACGGTAGTGGCCAAGGAGCTGGCGCAGGAAGTACGCGTGCTCTGTCTCGATGAATTCTATGTCAACGACATTGGCGATGCAGTGGTGTTAGGTGGGCTCGTGCAGCGCCTGTTCGATCAGAGCGTTGTGCTGGTGCTTACCTCGAATAATCCTCCTGATGACCTCTACTCGGAAGGCCATAATCGAGAGCGACTGCTGCCAGCCATTGACGCGATCAAAACACAGATGAAAGTGCTTGCCCTCGATGGTGAGCAGGATCATCGATTGCATCCGGGTGAGCAGCAACAGCGCTATTGGTTGAAAACACCGCAGCATTCACCGCTCGCTGAAGTCTTTCGAAATCAAACCCGGGGACAGGCCAGAAGTGGCCCCTTGGTGTTGAATAATCGTCAGGTTGATAGTTTGCAGTACGATGCGCATCAACTTTGGTGCACCTACGATCAACTGTGCGAAGCACCTTTGGCTGCGGCAGAATACATAGAGCTCTGTGATCGTTTCGGTCATGTTCTGTTGATGGATGTGCCGCTGCTCAGCGCTGAAAACCATCTTCCAGACATTGCGCGAGGTACCGAGGATGCTGCTTCCAAAGTTGCAGCCGGGGATCGCCGATTACCTAAGTTGACCGCCAGAGATAATGGTGTTCGACGCTTTATTGCCTTGGTGGACGAGTGCTATGACCGGGGTGTGCCACTCTGGATTGAAGCGGAAGTGCCCATGGATGAACTCTATCCGGAAGGTTATCTCAGTTTTGCCTTCCGCCGAACACTGAGCCGGTTAAAGGAAATGCAGCTGCGACGTTTCGGGCAGGCGGTTGCCGGCTGATTCAATCACGTATCGCAGGTTGCACTGAAAATGAGGTGGCAGGGATGAAGAAGCTTATAGTTACATTGCTGATCGCATTTGCGATAGCGGGCTATTTTGAGCGCAACCCCGGTGTGCTGGATGCAACGCGGGCTGATACTACTGCAATCGTTTCGGCCAGCGATAGTGTCGGGCGTGCCTATAAAAATCAGCAAAGTGATGTGCAGGTACGTGGAGAAGGGATCGTACTGAGAACCTTGCCTGATGACACCCAAGGTAGCCAGCACCAGAAATTCATTCTGAAATTGTCATCCGGCCAAACGTTGTTGATATCCCACAATATTGACTTGGCGCCTCGTATCAATTCCCTGCGGCAGGGCGATCGTGTTGAGTTTTACGGCGAGTACGAATGGAATGCCAAGGGTGGTGTCGTGCACTGGACGCATCGAGATCCTCGTGGACGCCATGTGCACGGATGGTTGAAACATGAAGGTGTTACCTACCAGTAGCTAAGTGTTCAGTCATAACTTTTGTTCTAGCAATTGCGCATTCGGGCTGCGATGATCATTAAGCCTATTGATTTCATGTTTCTCAATCGGAAGAGGATATCAGCATGACCTATCCCATTAGCGGAGCCTGCCAGTGCGGCGGCGTTAAGTATGAACTCCTGTCCGCACCTCAGATGGTTGTGGCTTGCCATTGTAAGGAATGCCAGAAGCTATCAACCAGCGCGTTCAGTATCACCGCAATGGTAACCGCTGATCAGGTGCGTTTTGAAGGTGAGATGGCTGACTGGAGTCGGCCTGCTGAAAGTGGCAACACCAGCGCCGCCAAATTCTGTCCTACCTGTGGTAATCGTATTTACCACTACAACCCTGCTGAGCCGGACAAGATCAAGCTCAAGCCATCCAATCTTTCAGATACCAGTATCATCCAGCCAAGTGCGCATGTCTGGGTAAGTGAAAAGCAGGACTGGTACACCATCCCTGAAGGGGTGAAGGTGTTTGATAAACAGCCGTAAGCGTTGATGTTGGTGCTCACAGAGCCATTCCCGTTACATTCAGCGAATGCTCTTTAAGCTGCCTGCCATAATCCATAGGGAGATTCGTAAGTGAGTGTACTTCGGGTATTAGGCAATATCCTTTGGTTTTTGTTGGGTGGGATTGTCATGGGCCTCGCCTGGTGGCTGGCAGGGCTGTTGGCCTTGATTACCATCGTCGGTATTCCCTGGGCACGATCCTGCTTCGTGATCGGCAGTTTTTCGTTCTTCCCGTTTGGCCGTGAAGCGGTCAGTCGTAAGTCATTGACTGGCGTTGATGACATAGGCACCGGCACTTTTGGCCTGATCGGCAATATCATCTGGTTCATCTTTGCAGGAGTATGGCTGGCGATTGGTCATTTGATGTCAGCCGTAGCCTGCTTTATCACCATTATCGGTATTCCCTTCGGTATCCAGCACCTGAAGCTGGCGCTGATTGCGCTTTCACCGGTTGGACAGACGGTGGTTGATAGCGACCGCATGCGCTGGAATTAAGCAGCGTTTGTTAGCTCTTTTCTTGAGCAGAGTTGTCAGGTTGATAAATGACAGCTCTGTTCTTGCCCTGGTGCTTGGCGCTATAAAGTGCCTGATCTGCCGCTTCCAACCAGTCCTCGGGCGTAATCACTTCATCCGCATACGCAATACCAATGCTCACAGTGCATGAAAAGCTATGTTGGGCATCGAGTTCAAACTTGTGCTCTGAGAAGCCGCTCAAGATACGCTGTGCAATTTGCCCTACCGCTCGTGGGGTTGTCTTCTCAATGAGAACAGCAAACTCCTCACCACCAAAGCGAAATGCTAGATCCTGCTCACGAATCGATGCTTGCATGATTTTGGCCAGCTGTTTGATGACCTGGTCACCTGTTGCGTGACCATAGGTATCGTTGACGTTCTTGAAGTTGTCGATATCCATAAATAGGAGCGCGCGTTTGAAATCCTGGGCTGCAAGTGACCCCAGGTGAGTGTTAAAGCTTGCCCTGTTGCCCAAGCCTGTCAGCGCATCTGTTTCAGTCAAACCCTGCAGGTGTTGGCGGGTACGGCGCTGTTCAGAACCCCAGTGGTAGAGCCCCAGGCTTATCAGCAGCATGCCAATAGGGGATGCGATGTTTTCAATACCTTGAGAGACCAGTCCCTCAGCCAGCATGAACTCGTCTTCCAAATCTTCCAGGGCAGCCAGTGCCATCAGGCTTGAGCCTGAATACAGTAGCCAGAAGGCGAGCTTGCTCAATTTAATGCGGTGAAGCAGCACAACCCAGGTGCAGAGTAATAGTGCAATTACCGCTTCACTGTAGACGTCTTGGTGGAGGACATCGGACCAGGGGCGAAACGGAGGCTCAAATGAAAGGAATGATAGGGCTACTGCAACTACCGTAAAGAGTGCCAGAGGAAACCAGTGTGGCATAGAACGTCTCTTTATTAGTGTCGTCGTTTGGTTGCAAAGTACTTCAATTGAACTGTGCTGGCTACTGATAAGTTAGTAGGCGAATGAATATAAGGGTAGTTGTTTGATGTTGCCGCAGTGCTACCAGATTGCACTCGGTTGGTAGTCTGGGGCATTTAGACGTGAGGCGTTTAAATTCTTGGTGCGGGGGGAGTTGAGTTAAAGGGCCGATAGCCCGGGGAGGGCCCGAAGGGCTGGCAAGGCTTGGGTCCTGATGTAAGTAGCCTCGCCCGTTGTTGATCAATCACTGCCTTTCCCGGGCGCTGAATCAGGTCCCGGGAAAGGTTTTAATTTGGCGGCGAGTTTAGAAATCCAGCTGAGCGCTCAGGATGAAGGAGCGGCCAGGTCCTGGCAGTCGGCCGACCGGGCTCACATCCGCACCGCGGAAATAGTACTCTTCATCCAGCAGGTTGTTTGCTGAAAAAGCGAGCTGCAGCTGTTTGTCACTTCCAACATTGAACTCTCGCGCAATTCGCGCATTTACCAACGTGTAGCTTGGTAGCTTACCGGCACTGCCGTTTGCAGTTTCCTGTCGGGTGTTAGCGGCATCGCTGAAGCTGTCGCTTACATAGGTGCTGGTTAGACTGCCTTGCCACTGCTGGTGGGTGTAAATCGCTTCCGCGCCCCAGTGGTGGCGAGGCGCGTTGGGCAGCTCTTTACCTTCGTTTGCACCGCTACGCTGTTCAGTATCCAGGAAGGTATAGCTCAGACCCAGCTGAAGTGCGGGGCTTGCCTGCCAGTCTGCATCCAGTTCAAGACCCTGTGATAGAGATTCGCCCAGGTTTAGATAAGCGTTGGTCGCCTTGTCGTACTGAATCAGGTCTTCATGATCGATCATGAATGCTGTTGCACCAACTGAAAGATCATGGCGTGCCTGAACGCGCGCACCCAATTCATAGTTCCAGGCCAATTCGTTGCCGACTTCACCCGGTTTTGTGACCTGAGCGGTCTGGACCGGAACCAGAGAGCGTTGGGCGTTGGCGAACAGGAAAAGGTTGTTATTCGCCTGGTAACCAAGGGTCAAGCCCGGCAGCCATTCGCTCACATTGTTTCGATCTTCAGTACCGGAAATACCGTCGTTATAATCAGTTTTTACATTTTCATAACGAATGCCAGGTGTTACTTCCAGGCGACCATCCATCAACCCAAGGGTGTCGCTTGCGTAAGCGGACCAGGCATTGGTTTCAAAGTGCCAGTCACGCACATTGCCATAACTGCCGCTGGCCAACTCAAGTCGGTTAACGTCAAACTCAACTTCCTCACGAATAAAGCGCGTGCCCAATGTCAGGGTATGAATGCCTTGGCGCAGAGTCAGTCGGGGCTCGGTACCGTAAACGGTGAAGAGGCGAGGTGAGTCGGCAATATGAGTGGACGCCAGCGCAGGATCGGCCCAGTTATCGCTGGTACCCAAGCGCTGACCAAAGTAGAAGGTGCGGTCGGCGTCGTGAGCAAAATTCCGCCATTGGAATTCCACATCATCATTGGGTGTGTAGGTCCAGGTCAGTGTGCCGCGAAGCATATCGGCATCATAACCATCATGAGGGCGCTGTGATTGGCTTGGGTCATCATTGAAAGCAGCTGTGCTGAGAGCTCCCGGCAAGTCAGCTTCCACATCGTAGTACTGAAGCTGGGCAGCCAGTTCATGATTCAGATTCGGTGTGTAGCGTGCATCCAGAATGATGTTGCTGACATCAGTATCAGAATGATCGCGTGCGCCTTCACCATTCTGAAGGTTGATTTGCATCTGCAACGCCAGCTTGTCGTTTACGGCACCGCCAACACGGTAGTAGAAGTCATTGAACAGATTGCCGGTCTCTTCACTGATAACGACCTGTTCACGAACGGTTTGTGAAAGCTCATGGGGAATGGCACGACTGTGCAGATTGATGACACCGCCGAGGTTGTTGGGTCCGTAATGAACGGCAGCGCCACCTCGGACTACATCAATGCTCTGGATGCTGGGAAATGTCACAGGGAATAGTGAGACGCCGACATTGGTATAGGGGCCAATAGCGATCGGGTAACCATCTACCAAGAACTGTACACGTTCACTGCGCAAGGGGTTCATGCCGCGTACGCCGATATTAGGCAGGATGCCGGTGCCGGTTTCATCCAATACTTGCAAGCCCGGTGTGCTGCGAAGCGCATCTTCCAGATTCAGAGCGCCACGTTCGTGCAACTCCTCCTCGGTCAGTAGATTGCGTGAGCCCGGGTAGACCTTCACTTCTTCCTCGGTCGCTTTACCAAGCCAGTCCGCTGTAATTACCAGAGTATCTTGCTCAGTCGTATTCGCCTGTACAAATGTCGAAAACGTTGCGAGCAGGCAGCTTGAATAGAGGGTCTTGCGAACGAATCCTTGCTTGGCTGGAGTGTGCGACATCTTCATCTAACGAGAGTCCCGTGTTAGTTGCGTGTAAGGGTTACATGGGTGGTATCAAGTAATCACAATCTGACATGGGCAGTTGAATGAAGGGGTGCCCGCCTGGAAATGCGACTTAATACGATCTGGAGCGGGATCATAAAGATAAATTGGCGCCAATACAACAGAATGATAATAGTTATCACTATGTTTATTAAAAAGCGTTCTGGTGTTGGCTTGATTGAAGTGTATTAGGCGAAGCGTCCCTGTTTTCCTGCAAAGGGGCTGACAAGTAGCAGGGGTGTGGGGAAGTGCTAGCGGCTAACGGGCGAGGGTTTCATAGCTTTCACGCCAGCGATTCAAATGGATATGGATCAAGGCTTGAAGGCGGACCAGGTTTTTTTCCTTCAGGGCTGCGACCATTTCCAGATGGTCCCGGGCACTCGCTTCCTGGGTGCTGCGCTTGGTCCAGCCGCGGTTGGCGCTGCCGACGCCGCGCTCACGCATTTCGTCGATCATGCGTGACAGATGAGGATTGCGGCAATAGTCGTTGAAGCAGCGATGATAGGCAAAGTTAAGCTCCATCATGCGTTGCCTGTCTTCGGCCTCAAGTGCCTCTTTGAATGATTCGGCCAGTGCGGTGAGGTTTTCCAATCCAGCCTCATCCATGTTCGCCATGACTTTGGCTGCTGCCGCGCATTCAATCAACTCGCGTGCTTCGGTAATGGCAATACGCTCTTGTAGGGAATGCTCGGTAACTCGATAGCCTTTGTAAGGGACGTGTTGAAGAAAACCGTTGCTGTGCAATTCAGTCAATGCAGTGCGCACAGTGAAGCGATTAACGTTGAAGGTGCGTTCAACATCAATCTGTTTGAGCCACTCACCGGGTTGATAGGTTCCATTTGCGATGGCCTGTTTCAGCTTGCTGACCAGTTCTTGCACGGCGCGATCGGATAATGATTTTCCAGAACTACTCATGTCTGTCCTTGATGCTTCGGCTCTAAGGTTCGCTAGTGACCTGTTTCAGGCAGTGGTTGCAGGAATGCGCAATCGAAAAAGGGATCGATTTTGGCGCCAATTATGACATAATGCGGCGCTCAAATGTGAATGATTTCGATTAGGCTTTCTTGATGTCCACCATTTTACCGCGTGCTTTCTTGCTGTGTCTTCTGCTGTTGGCTGTTTGGGGGTCGACACGAGTGTTGGCGGTTGAGGTGCTGGATGATCGAAATATTCCTGTTCAGCTGCCTAAGCCCGCTGAACGAGTGGCAAGCATCTCAACTTTTGGTGCTGACATGCTGTTAGCGTTGGCGATGAAGCCTGTTGCCATAACGCGCTTTGGGCCTTTCGCTCAGCCTGATTATTTGGGTGAACGGCTGAAGGATGTACCCGTGATTGGCAGTCGGTCGCAAGTGAATATGGAGCTCCTGTCGGAAGTGGCTCCAGACCTGACGCTGGCGATTCGCCGTTACACAGAAAAAGATGCTGACAGATTCAACGCTATCGCGCCATATGTCGCACTTAACCTGGTAACACTTGAAGACAGCCTGCGTGCTGTCAGTGTGTCCGCTGAACTGCTGGGCAAGTCTCAGGAAGGTGAGGCTCTGAATCAGAGATTTTTAGATCAACTCAATGACTATGCTGCCAAGGCGCCTGGTAACTTGAGAGTTGCATTGTTGGTGACGGGGGCTGAGTCACCATTTATCTACTATGACCACTTTTTAACAGCTGGCTTGCTTGATCGGCTGGGGGCTCAGAACGTCGGAGGCCCTTCCGCAACGCTTGAGCAAGGGTTGCCGCTGGGATACCGGATGCGACTTGAGGATTTGCTCAAACAGAATCCTGATGTGATTTTTCTGTTTGCTTCAAATAAGGAGCGCGCCTTCACACACAACCCCATCTGGCCTTATCTCAAGGCGGTGCGGGATGGGCGTGTGTATGAAGTAGGGCAGCATTGGAAGGAAGCGGCAGGACCCATTGCTCGTACACTGGTATTGGAAGAGATGGCGCACAGATTGTATCCCGATGTTTTTGCCATGCCTGAGTTGCCCGAGACGCTGCGCAGTCGCCCCTACCAATAAGGCCCAATGATGTCTGTTCGATATGTTTCGGTTGTGGCTGTGGTGCTGTTATTGCTGGCGCTAGTGTCGCTTATGGTGGGGGCCGAGTTTCTAACCCTGATGGATATCTGGCAGCAGATCCGAGGGGAAGGGGTGTTGGTTCAGCGTATTGTACTTTGGGAGCTGCGGGTCCCTCGTACTTTGTTGGCGCTTTTGGTCGGTGCGGCTCTAGCGACTGCTGGCGGCATTATGCAGGGCATTACGCGTAATCCGCTTGCCGCTCCAGATCTTACAGGTGTGGTCGCGGGGGCCGCCTGCATGGTTGTGGTCCTCTCTACTCTTTTCAAAATTGATGCCGACTGGTTTCCACTGGCCGGAATGGCCGGTGGATTGCTGGTCGGTGCCGTTACCTTTGCGCTGGCCTGGAAGAATGGGTTGATGCCGCTAAGAGTGGTATTGGCAGGCGTGGCCATGAGTGCTTTCTGTATTTCGATCATGACCGGTTTGCTGGTTTTTGCCGGGGCGGAAGCGGGTGAATTGTTTTTCTGGTTGGCAGGTGGGCTGAGTGGGCGTGGCTGGCAGCAGCTAGGGCCCATGCTTGTCTGGGCGGTACCCGCAATGGTGTTATCGCTACTGCTGAGCAAGCGCTTCAAGGTGCTATTGCTGGATGACGCCATTGGCCGAAGTCTTGGCATGAACGTATCGGCCTGGCGGCTTGGATTTATGGTGTTGGCGGTGATCATGACAGCAGCTGCGGTAACTGTTGCCGGTCCGGTTGGGTTCGTCGGGCTGGTGGTACCTCATATTTCACGCCGTTTACTCTCTCAACAATCAGTATATTGGCTGCCGCTGACGGCCGTGCTGGGCGGGGGTGTATTGCTGGCAGCAGATGTCTTCTCGAGAATGCCACCGATTGCCCAGGAAGTTCCCTTAGGGGTTGTGACCGCTTTATTGGGTGGGCCCTGGTTGTTGTGGCTATTGCGATCGGGGAAAGGGCAGGCTCTATGAGGTTGTTTGGCATGTTGCGTTATGGCGGCTGGTGGTTTTTGTTAGCACTGATGCTTTGGCTGGTGTTGAACCTGAGTCTCATGCTGGGGGCGGCGTCATTGTCTGCGGATGATGTGTGGGCAGTACTGGCTGGCCGAGGGACCGAGCACGGTGCACGTGTGATATGGGAGCTCCGCTTGCCCAGAGCTTTGTTGGCTGCTCTCGTCGGGATGCACTTTGCGGTCGCCGGATATTTGTTACAGACACTCAGTCGAAACCCCTTGGCGGATGCCGGAATATTGGGCATTACTGCGGGGGCTAGCCTGGCGGCTGTGCTTATCGTTGTTGGCGGTGCGCTCCTGCCGGATTCCAGCATGTATTTCCAGGGAGAGCAGGTCTTGAGCTGGCTGCCTTTGGGGGCATGTTTGGGTGGCATTTTGGCGGCGTTGCTGGTTTATAAATTGAGCGGCGCAAATGCCCTGACGCCCCTGCGCCTTATTCTGACAGGGGTGGTCTGCGCGGCGGTCCTCAATGCTCTTGTGACGGGTGTATTAGCGCTATGGGGGCAGGCCCATACCGAGACCCTGGTTGCCTGGCTGGCAGGCAGTCTGCACGGAAAAAGCTGGCACCACCTGAATGTGATTCTACCCTGGTCACTGGTTGGGTTGGCTGGGAGCATTCTGATCATAAAGCCGCTCGGATTGTTGCGGCTCAGTGACGAGCAGGTGTTGAGTTTGGGCTTGAACCTTGAGCGGTGGAGGGCGATTGTCCTCTGTCTTGCAACCCTGTTGGCAGCAAGTGCAGTTGCTGTGGTGGGGCCTGTAGGCTTTGTGGGTCTTATCGTCCCGCATATTGCGCGTCGCCTGGTACCCGTTTCACTGGCACATCAGTTGGGCTTGTCAGCACTGCTCGGTGGGCTGCTGGTAACGGTTGCTGATCTGGCTGGAAGAACTCTGGCATTACCTTTTGAATTGCCTGTTGGTGTGCTCTGCGCGTTATTGGGTGTGCCTGCCTTCTTATTTCTGTTGCGGCGTCTGCCCTGAGTTATGTGAAAGGGAATGAAATGAGCTTGATTGCGGATCAGGTGCGGCTTGGTTATGACGGTCGCACAATTGTTGAACAGCTGAGTGTGCAGATCCCTGATCATAAGATTACGGCTTTGATAGGCCCCAATGGCTGTGGCAAAAGTACCCTGCTTAAAAGCCTGGCAGGGTTGTTGAAGCCCATGCAAGGTGATGTGTTACTGGAGGGGCGTTCTATCAATGCCTGGCCCAGGCGGCAGTTGGCACTGGAAGTGGCCATGCTGCCTCAGAAACCCGTAGCGCCGGAAGGTATTCGGGTAAAAGAGCTCGTTGAATATGGTCGTTTCCCCTACCAGGGGCTGCTGAGTAGCGCGAGTATTGAGGATCGGGAGGTGGTTGCCTGGGCGATGGAGCAGACCGGCGTTGCGGATTACGCCGAGCACGCAGTGCAATCCTTATCTGGCGGGCAGCAGCAGCGTGTCTGGATTGCCATGGCGATCGCCCAGCAGGCCAAGGTGTTGTTGCTGGATGAGCCGACAACTTTTCTGGACTGGGGGCATCAACTGGAAGTATTGGAGTTGCTTGTGCAACTGAATAAGCAGCAATCGTTAACCGTTGTGATGTCCCTTCACGACCTGAACCAGGCCGCACAGTTCGCAGATCATGTTTTGGTGATGGAGCAGGGGCGGTTGGTTGCTCAGGGCAGTCCGGCAGACGTGGTTGATGCGGGTATGCTTGCGGATGTTTTCAGTGTGAGTGCAGATGTCAAACAGGGGGCCGATGGAAAGCCTTACTGCCGCGCGCTTGGGTCTATGAAGTCTTCTGTCGCAGGAACAAATTAAGGATTGAATGTGAGGGAGCTGCAAAAGCGTTATCAATCAGGACGTATTCCCTTTACGACCTGTCGCTATGATGCGCGTTTTTCCTACTGTTTATATGTGCCGGAGTGCCATCAGGTCGAGCCTAAAGATCCGGCCAGGTTAGTAGTGGTTGTGCACGGTTCAGCACGTACGGCAGAAAGTTTCAGAGATGGCTTTATCGAGTTTGCTGAGCGTGAAGGCTGTATCATTTTGGCGCCCTTGTTTCCGGTTGGTGCTGTGGAGTTTGATACGGGTGATGGCTATAAAATGCAACCGCCAGTTGATTACGCCTACGATCAGTTGCTGTTAGCCATGGTTGATGAAGTGGCTTCTGCTTTCAATACCGAAGAGAGCTTTCTGCTGTATGGGTTTTCGGGCGGGGCTCAGTTTGCTCATCGTTTCTACTATCGGCATCCTGAACGATTGACCGGTCTCGCAGTACATGCACCGGGGCAAGTGTGCATGCCCGATAAGCATATACACGCAGACCTGTTAGAGGCACTGCGTCAGGTGCCTGTACAGTTGGTTATTGGCAGTGATGATAGAGCAGAGCTCTCAGCAGGCGTTGATCGGGGTAAGCTGTTGCGGTCGCTGCGTGATGCGTTCACCGACCTTGGCGTCTGTGTCTGCTTCAAGGTCGTAGCCGGTGCAGGGCATGATGGATTCGCACTTCTTCCTGCCGCTCAACGCTTTCTGTCTCAAGTCCTGAGCGAATCTTCCCTGTGATAGATACAGAAAAGCCGGTGAATTCACCGGCTTTTTAGCAAGGGTTTACAAGAAATGCTTACATATTGGGGTAATTGGGACCGCCTGCGCCCTCAGGTACAACCCAAGTGATGTTCTGTGCCGGGTCCTTGATATCACAAGTCTTGCAGTGAACGCAGTTCTGGCCGTTGATCTGGAACTGGGGGCCATTTTCACCTTCCACCACCTCATATACGCCGGCCGGGCAATAGCGCTGCGCAGGCTCAGCAAACTTGGGCAGGTTCTGCGTAATCGGGATGCTGGCATCCTTCAACTGCAAATGGCAGGGCTGATCTTCTTCATGGTTGGTATTAGAGAGGAATACCGACGAGAGCTTGTCGAAGGACAAAACGCCATCAGGTTTTGGGTACTGGATCTCTTTACATTCACTGGCAAGCTTTAGCTGTTCGTGATCCTTGTGCAGGTCGTGCAGGGTGACAGGGATCTTGCCGCCAAACCAGTTCTGATCGATGTAGTTGAAAGCACCGCCAAGATAAGGACCGAACTTGTGCATGGCTGGTCCGAAGTTGCGGGCACGATAAAGTTCGTCATACAGCCAGGAGGATGTGTAGGCATCGGTAAAACCGCTGAGGTCCTTACCGCCCTCATCACCTTTTGCCAGCGCTTCAGCAATGGATTCTGCGGCCAGCATGCCGCATTTCATCGCGGTGTGTATGCCTTTGATCTTGGAAAAGTTCAGCGTGCCAGCATCACAACCGATCAGCAGGGCGCCGGGCATGGTCATCTTGGGCAGGGTATTGAAACCGCCTTTGGTGATCGCGCGAGCACCATAGGCAACGCGCTTGCCGCCGTCGAGATACTGCTTGATCTCGGGGTGGTGCTTCATACGCTGAAACTCGTCGAACGGGCTCAGGTAGGGGTTGGAATAGTTGAGGTCAATGATCAGGCCTACCACTACCTGATTATCTTCAGCGTGATACAGGAAGAAACCGCCGCTGGCGCCGTCACTCAATGGCCAGCCTGAGCCGTGAACAACCAGGCCTGGTTTATGCTTGGACGGGTCAATATCCCAGAGTTCCTTGATGCCGATGCCGTAGTGTTGAGGGTCGGCATCTTTATCGAGGGCAAATTTCTCGATCAGCTGTTTACCAAGGTGACCACGGCAGCCTTCGGAGAAAATGGTGTATTTGGCGTGCAGCTCCATGCCGGGCATGTAGTTTGGACCCTGCTCCCCGGCGGCAGTAACACCCATATCACCGGTCGCAATGCCTTTGACGCTGCCGTCTTCGTGATACAGCACTTCAGCTGCGGCAAAACCGGGAAATACTTCTACGCCCAGTTGCTCGGCCTGCTCGCCCAGCCAGCGGGTGACATTACCCAGACTGACAATATAGTTGCCATCGTTATGCATGGTCTTGGGTACGAAGGCATTAGGCAGCTTCACAGCATTGTTGGCATCCTTAAGCATGAAAACCTGGTCTTCAGTAACCTGGGTTTTCAGAGGGGCGCCTTTTTCTTTCCAGTCCGGGAAGAGCTCATCGAGTGCGCGGGTTTCCATGACGGCACCAGACAGAATATGAGCGCCGACTTCAGAACCTTTTTCTACTACACAGACGGTCAATTCCTGCTCGGCGGCCCGGGCCTGCTGCATCAAACGGCAGGCTGCTGACAGACCTGCGGGGCCTGCGCCGACGATGACTACATCAAATTCCATCGATTCACGATTCACGGTTGTTCCTCCAGCGGTGTGGATGCTGAGCTCTTATTATTTTGAACCACATCGTATGACATGTCTGTAAAGCTCCATCATAAGTAAAAACCCCTATTTGTAAAGCTTGATCCCTGTCATTGGGGCGCTTTGCTCTGGTTAATAAGGGATTTTGCGTATTTGTATTATCTGGTTATGATGCTGGCAGCACTCGCAAGAGGTGCGGCCCTGTAGAGCCATAAACAGACAACAAAGGGTAAGGCAATGAAGGTACTGGTAACGGTAAAGCGAGTTATCGATTACAACGTCAAGGTACGGGTTAAATCCGACAACACGGACGTTGATCTGAACAATGTAAAAATGGCAATCAACCCCTTCTGCGAGATTGCGGTTGAGGAGGCTGTGCGCCTTAAAGAAGCCGGTACAGCAACAGAAATTGTGGTGGTCTCACTTGGTCCGCAGGCGGCTCAGGAACAGCTGCGCACTGCGCTGGCCTTGGGTGCTGATCGTGCCATTTTGGTCCAGAGCGATGAAAACCTTGAATCCCTGTCCGTTGCCAAGCTGCTGGCCAAGATTGTTGAGAAAGAGCAGCCTGGTTTGGTGTTGATGGGCAAACAGGCGATTGATTCGGATAACAACCAGACGGGTCAGATGCTGGCAGCTCTGACTGGCATGGGCCAAGGGACTTTCGCCTCTGAATTGAAAGTTGATGGTGACAAAATTCAAGTTACCCGCGAAGTGGATGGTGGACTTCAGACTATCGAGCTGAATACGCCCGCCATTGTGACCACTGACCTGCGTTTGAACGAGCCGCGCTACGCATCACTGCCCAATATCATGAAGGCCAAGAAGAAGCCGCTTGAGACCCTGTCCCCGGCTGATCTGGGTGTTGAGATAAAGGCAAACACCAAGCTGCTGAAAGTTGAGCCGCCGGCTGAGCGCGCAGCGGGTATTAAGGTGGCTGATGTAGCTGAGCTGGTCGATAAACTGAAGAACGAGGCGAAGGTGATCTGATGAGTATTCTGGTTATTGCTGAACATGACAATCAAGCGCTGAAACCGTCTACCCTGAGCACTCTGGCAGCGGCTGCCCAAATCGGTGGCGAGGTTACCCTGCTGGTTGCAGGTAATGGCTGTGCAGCTGCGGCGGACGCTGCATCCAAGGCTGCAGGCGTTAGTAAGGTATTGCTGGCGGATAACCCTGCCTACGACCATGAAATTGCTGAAAATATGGCTGCGCTGATCATTTCTCTGGCGCAAGGTCACACCCATATTCTGGCACCGGCCACCGCGAATGGTAAGAATTTCATGCCCCGTGTAGCCGCGCTGCTGGATGTGGGTCAGATCTCGGACATTATCAAGGTAGAAGCTGCTGATACCTTTGCGCGTCCAATCTACGCGGGTAATGCGATTGCTACCGTACAGTCACTGGATGCCGTGAAGGTTATCACTGTACGTGGTACTGCCTTTGATGCGGTGTCTGCCGAGGGTGGCAGTGCGTCTGTCGAGGCGCTGTCTCAGGTTGAAGATACAGGTCTCAGCCGTTATGTCAGCGAAGAGATGGCCAAATCTGACCGTCCTGAGCTGACCTCAGCACGTGTTGTGATTTCTGGTGGTCGTGGCATGGCTGACAGCGAGCATTTTCATCTGTTGGAAAAGGTTGCTGATAAACTGGGCGCCGCTGTAGGTGCATCACGTGCTGCTGTCGATGCCGGTTTTGCACCTAACGACATGCAGGTGGGGCAGACCGGTAAAATTGTCGCGCCTGAGTTGTACATCGCGGTAGGTATCTCGGGCGCCATTCAGCATCTGGCGGGGATGAAAGACTCCAAGGTGATCGTTGCGATCAACAAGGATGAAGAGGCGCCAATCTTCCAGGTTGCGGACTATGGCCTGGTTGCTGATCTGTTTACGGCGCTGCCTGAGCTGGATAGTTCACTGTAAGCGGCTTTGCAACTACTGGCTCACAAATGAAAAGGCCAGGGCGATAGCCCTGGCCTTTTCATGTTGTACAGGCAGGCAGTGTCTTTCCTTGTTGTGCTTGATCCTGAATATCAGGAGGCCTGCTGTGCCTGGTGGCAAGGGTGGGTGGCGATAAAGTGCTGCAGAGCATTGCTCAATAACGCCTGTTTTTCACGGTCCCCGCAACGCTTGGCACGTTCAATGTCATCAATAATAAAGCGTTGTATACGCTGCTCACCATCATGAGTGATCAGGTAATGGCCCAGTGCGACCGCGATCATTGGGTCCATGTGTTCATGTTCAGCGATGGCCGCTATCTCATCGGCCGAAAGTTCGCTCATTTCCAGGCACTCTTCATAGGTCAACATACCGCTCCTCCTGAAATTTGAATGGGGGTTATTTGACTTTGAACCAGGAATCTACGGTTCTCAGTTTAGGGCTACGGCGGTAATAATCGAGCCTTTCGTGTTGTATATTATTCATACAATTCAACACTGGCTGTACTCCTGTTCATGCTGCAAATGCGTACTCAAATGGGCGCTTGTCAGCATGAGTGTTATTCTGTGTGCTCTTCAATGATTGCGCAGGAGCAACAATGCTACTTAGCCCCAGCCAGATGTCGCCGACCGATATTTATCATGCCTTGACTCAGGTCATAATACCCAGACCTGTTGCATGGGTATTGAGTCCCAATGATACAGAGATGAATAGTCTCAACCTGGCGCCATTCTCCTTTTTTAATGTGGTGTGCAGTGATCCTCCGGTTCTTATGCTGTCCATGGGCAACAAGGCGGATGGCACCCTGAAAGACAGTTGTCGTAATTTGCTGGAGCGAAAGCGGTGTGTGATTCATATCGCGTCTGATGATCAGGCGATCGATGTATCGGACAGCGCGCGTGAGTTGGAATTCGGTCAATCTGAGTTGGATGACAGTCCGCTCGAACTGGTGGATTTCGAAGGCACGGGTTTGAAGCGTATTCATCAGGCGCCGATTGCGTTGGCCTGTCGTCTTTACCAACACCTGGAAATTGGAAACAAGCCTCAAAATTTGATTCTGGTTGAGGTGGAGCAGGTGTGGATTGATGAGACCGTATGTTTCACGGATGACAAGGGGCGGGTGCGATTCGATGCAGCGAAAATTCGCCCGCTTGCGCGTTTGGGCGGGGCGGAATATGCCAGTCTTGATGAGGTGTTCAGGGTTGAGCGTCGCTGAGTTGGTTTGACATATAACGGCGGCTGTTGCAGAGTTCGCGCTTTTTTCTGTCTGACCGAGCCAAGTCTCGGGGGAGAAATGCATGAACGCTGTACTCGCGGCCGTCGTCGTGATGCTTGTATTAAGTCTGCTACGTACACCTGTCGTGGTTGCGCTGGTAGCTGGTGCACTGACTGCCGGTATTTTGTCCGGCATGGGGTTGGAGCAAACTCTGGATGTATTCAGTGGCGGCATTGGCGGCGGTGCTGAAGTTGCGCTGAGTTATGCAATGTTGGGCGGTTTTGCTGTTGCGATTGCGCAATCAGGCCTGCCACATGCCATGGCAGATCTTGTCCAGCGTAAGCTGGGTGCTGGCCAGCATGCCGTCAATCGTACGGTTAAATATGCCCTTATTCTGGCGTTAGCAGCCGTTGCGATCTCTTCCCAGAACCTGATTCCGATTCATATCGCATTTATTCCGCTGCTGGTGCCGCCCCTGTTGCTGGTGATGAGTAAAATGCAGCTGGATCGTCGCTTGATCGCCTGTGTATTGACCTTTGGCCTGGTAACGCCCTACATGTTTTTGCCAGTGGGCTTTGGTGGCATCTACCTGAACAATATCCTGCTGCAGAATGTGGTGGATAACGGTCTGACAACCGACGGCATCAATGTAATGGCTGCCATGTGGATTCCTGCCCTGGGTATGCTCGTGGGCTTGTTGCTGGCGCTATTCAATTATCGTAAGCCCCGTCTATACGATATGGAACTTTTGCAGGCCGCGGAAAGAGCTGAGGTTACGTACAGCTCGGCCCGACTCATTTCAGTTGTAGTCGCAATCCTTGCTGCTTTCGGTGTTCAGTTGTGGAGTGGTTCCATGGTACTGGGCGCGCTTGCGGGCTATATGGTGTGTACCCTGACGGGCATTATTCGCTGGAAGCAGGCAGATGGTGTGCTGATCGATGGCATGAAAATGATGGCCATGATTGGTTTCATCATGATTACCGCTGCCGGGTTTGCAGAGGTCATGCGTGAAACCGGTGAGATTTCGACGCTTGTAAGTGGCACCAGTGAGTTGATTGGTGGCAACAAGGCTCTTGCAGCGCTGTTGATGCTGTTGGTAGGTCTGTTGGTGACCCTGGGGATTGGTTCTTCCTTCTCGACCATCCCGATCATTGCCGCGATTTATGTCCCTCTGGCGCTGTCATTAGGCTTCAGTCCGCTGGCTATCGTCGCATTGGTCGGTACGGCGGGGGCTCTGGGTGATGCAGGCTCTCCAGCGTCTGACTCTACATTGGGCCCGACAGCTGGCCTTAATGTTGATGGTCAGCATCACCATATTTGGGACACGGTAGTGCCAACCTTCCTGCACTACAACCTGCCGTTGCTGCTGGCAGGTTGGGCGGCGGCGATGGTGCTCTAATCACCAGGTCGTTTACGTGCCTGGTTGCTTGAACGGCAGCCAGGTGCGCAGTTCCTCTATTTGTTTTTCCATCATATCCCGCTCTTCTACTACAAAATCACCCACTGCGCGGTTGAAGTCAGGATGTGCCATTCGGTGCATGGACCAGGTTTTGACGGGCTCAAAACCGCGTTGAATCTTGTGCTCGCCTTGAGCGCCCGGGTCAAATTTCAACAAGCCATTTTCTATACAGAACTCGATGCCTTGATAATAGCAGGCCTCAAAGTGCAGGCTGTCATAGTGGTCCAAACATCCCCAGTAGCGTCCGTATAGAACATCGGTGCCAATGAAGTATAGCGCTGCAGCGACAGGCTGGCGCTGATCTTCTGCCAGCACCATTAACATCTGCTCCCCCATTTTTTGGTGTAGCTGATGGAAAAAGTCAGGGGTCAGATAGCCCTGGCGGCCCCGTTTGAGATAGGTGGCCTGGTAAAAGCGATAGAAGTGGTCCAGATGAACCGGCTGAATGTCGCGGCCAACGAGGCGGCGTACGTTAACTCCTTGCTCCTGAACTTTGCGGCGTTCACGGCGGACAGATTTGCGCTTACGTGAGTTAAAAAGCTTAAGAAAGTCATCAAATGAACTGAAGCCTCGATTAAACCAATGATATTGGCTTCCTAGCCGGAAATGGACAGGCTGAGTGTTTGATTCAACAACGCTGGGGGGAGGGAACAAGGAATGCCAGGATGATGCATTAACCTCCCGCATAATCTGATCCAGAATTCCCGGGAGCAGTTCTTGAGCATCCTGAGGTGCAAGTGAGGTGCCCCATCTGGGGCCAGTTGCTGGCGTAAAGGGAATGGCATTCAATAATTTGGGGTAGTAGACAAGGCCGTGGCGTTGATAAGCATCGGCCCAGGCCCAGTCAAACACATATTCACCCCAGGTGTGGGTTTTGATATAGAGCGGTATCACCATAACGGGCGTGTCGTCAGCATCCGTTACCAAGGCGTGCAGGGGTTGCCAGCCAGTATCTTCGCCAACGCTATGAGTCACTTCAAGCGTGAGCAAAAAAGCGTGGCTAATAAAGGGGTAGTCGCTACCACAAAGTCCATCCCAGACGTCGGCGGAAATGGATTCAATACGAGGGTGAAGATTGACTTTATACATGCTGACCTATACTAATCCTGTCCCCATTTGGATTGATATCGAAGGAGCCGTTAATGGACGAGTTGGAGCTTGAATTTGAGCTGGACCCCCGTCTTGTCACCGATACTATCGCGATTGGCGACTTCCCGCTGTGTCGTTTGCTTTTGATGAACGACAGCCAATACCCCTGGTTTATTCTGGTGCCGCGCCGCGCCGGTGTTACAGAGCTTTATCACTTGCCTAAATCTGAGCGGAATCAATTGATCGAGGAGGCGAGTGAATTGTCGGAAACGCTGGCCGACCTGTTTGCGGCACGTAAAATGAATGTGGCCACTTTAGGCAACATGGTGCCTCAGTTACATGTTCATGTCATTGCCCGCAAAGAATCAGACCCTGCATGGCCCGGGCCCGTGTGGGGTAAGGTGCCGGCGGTACCTTACGATGCTGAAGGCCTTGAGTATATTCGCAGCAAGCTTGAAGTGCTGTTGGACGGCGAATTGGCATTCGTACCCCATGATTGAAGCCGCAGCACCAGTCAAATCTGGCTGGTAAAGCGGTGTCATCATCAGATATCGGCATTACCTCTGTCGGGCCTGTCAGGCCCGGCTAAATCGGTTATAATCCCCGCCTTTGAATTCCATGTTGCACCCAGATACAGGAACAGGACAGTATGCGTAGCCATTATTGCGGCGACCTCAGAGCAGAACATATCGGAGAAGACATCACCCTGAGCGGCTGGGTTCACCGCCGTCGTGACCACGGTGGAGTCATCTTCCTGGATCTTCGCGATCGCGAAGGTATCACCCAGGTTGTGTTTGACCCGGATCGCGAAGAGAGCTTCAATCTGGCTGACAGCGTTCGTAATGAATATGTTGTTGAAGTGCGTGGTACCGTTCGTGCGCGTCCGGAAGGCACTGCGAACAGCGAAATGGGCACCGGTGCAATTGAAGTGCTGGGTAAAGAACTGGTCATCCTGAACAAGTCTGAAACGCCTCCGTTCCAGCTGGATGAGCATCAGCAGGTGGGTGAAGACGTTCGTCTGCGCCATCGTTACATCGACTTGCGTCGTCCAGAAATCCAGCGCAAGTTGCGTTTCCGTTCTCAGATCACGCATAACATCCGCAACTACCTTGAAGAGCACGGCTTCCTCGATATCGAAACGCCGATCCTGACACGTGCTACGCCTGAAGGCGCGCGTGACTATCTGGTTCCGAGCCGTACTCACGAAGGCAGCTTCTTCGCACTGCCGCAGTCTCCGCAGTTGTTCAAGCAGTTGTTGATGGTGTCCGGTTTCGACCGTTACTACCAGATCGCCAAGTGCTTCCGTGATGAAGACCTGCGTGCTGATCGTCAGCCTGAATTCACCCAGATTGACATCGAAACCTCGTTCATGGACGAGGAAGGCATCATGGGTCTGACTGAAGGTATGATCCGTAAGCTGTTCAACGAGCTGCTGGGTGTGGATCTGGGTGAATTCCCGCGCATGCCTTACTCTGAAGCCATGGACCGCTTCGGCTCTGATAAGCCGGATCTGCGTATCCCGCTGGAGCTGGTTGACGTGGCTGACCTGCTGCAGGATATCGAATTCAAGGTATTTGCCGGTCCTGCCAAAGACCCGAAAGGTCGCGTAGCCGCATTGAAAGTACCGGGCGGCGCTCAGCTGACCCGCAAAATTATCGATGATTACACCAAGTTTGTTGGTATTTACGGTGCCAAAGGTCTGGCATGGATCAAAGTCAACGAACTGGAGAAAGGCGTAGAAGGTCTGCAGTCTCCGATTGTTAAGTTCCTGGGTGATGAAGTGGCCATGCAGGTCATGGAGCGTCTGGAAGCTAAGAACGGCGATATTATCTTCTTCGGTGCTGACAAGACTAACGTTGTCAACGAAGCGCTGGGTGCCCTGCGAATCAAGGTTGGTGAAGACATGAACCTGATCGAGCGCGAATGGGCGCCGTTGTGGGTTGTCGACTTCCCGATGTTTGAGGAAACCAGTGACGGTGGCATGACTGCTCTTCACCATCCGTTCACTGCGCCGAGCTGCACTCCTGACGAACTGATTGCTCAGCCGGAGGGCAAACTGTCCCGTGCCTACGATATGGTACTTAACGGTACTGAGCTGGGTGGTGGTTCTGTCCGTATTCACGATCAGACCATGCAGAAAGCCGTATTCAAGGTTCTGGGTATCACTGACGAAGAAGCAGAAGAGAAGTTTGGCTTCCTGCTCAATGCGCTGAAATTCGGTGCGCCGCCGCACGGTGGTCTGGCGTTCGGTCTGGATCGTCTGGTCATGCTGATGACCGGCTCTTCTTCTATTCGTGAAGTTATTGCCTTCCCGAAAACCCAGAGTGCTGGCTGTCTGCTGACCGATGCGCCGGGAGAGGTCAGCGCGGCTCAGCTGCGTGAGCTGAACATCAAGCTGCGCAAAACTCCCTGATTTAAGCGGGGAGAGGGTGGCCCTGCCGGGTCACCCGATATAAAACGAACAACGAAAAGATGAACAGGGTCTGAGAGCTCTGAAATCAATCGAGGAAGTGGTTTTATGGCAGGTCATTCCAAATGGGCTAACATCAAGCACCGTAAGGCGGCACAGGACGCCAAGCGTGGCAAGATTTTTACTAAGCTGATTCGTGAGCTGACAGTTGCTGCGAAAGAAGGCGGTGGTGCCCCGGAAGACAACCCTCGTCTGCGTGCTGCTGTCGATAAGGCGCTTGGCGCGAATATGAAGAAGGACACCATTGAGAAAGCGATCGCACGTGGTGCGGGCGGTGCCGATGGTGAAAACTACGATGAGCTGACGTACGAGGGCTACGGTCCCAACGGTGTCGCGATTCTGGTTGAGGTTATGACCGATAACGTAAACCGTACCGTATCTCAGGTGCGTGCTGCCTTCACGAAGGCGGGTGGCAATCTGGGTACCAACGGCTCCGTTTCTTACCTGTTTGAAAAGAAAGGTCAGATCAGTTTTGGGGAGGGTGCGGACGAAGACAGCATCATGGAAGCTGCACTGGAAGCTGGTGCTGATGACGTAGTCGTCAACGACGATGGCTCCATTGATGTATTCGCACCCTGGCAGGACTTCATGGATGTGAAGCAGGGTCTGGTTGATGCAGGCCTTGAGCCAGTCTATGCCGAAGTGGGCATGATTCCGTCTACTACTGTTGATCTGGATGTCGAGACCGGTGCTAAGGCGCTCAAGCTGATTGATGCGCTGGAAGACCTGGATGATACCCAGAACGTATATCACAATGCCGATATTCCTGAAGAGGCAATGGCCTGATTCAGGCTGATGTGATAAGTCATACAGACCGGGGGCAACCCCGGTTTTTTGTATATGCAGCCTGACGGGAAAGCGCATGTTGATTTTGGGAATTGACCCGGGTTCACGCATTACAGGGTACGGCGTAATCCATGCGGACGGCCCGCGAATAAGCTATGTGGCCAGTGGCTGTATCCGTATCAGTGGTGAAGATCTGGCAGCACGACTGCAGCAGGTCTATGCCGGTGTTACTGAGGTCATTCAGCGCTACGCCCCTCAGGAAATGGCCATTGAGCAAGTGTTCATGTCCCGCAATGCAGATTCGGCACTCAAGCTTGGTCAGGCGCGTGGCGTGGCTATAGTGGCGGGTGCCAATCAATCATTGCCGGTTGCCGAATATGCGGCGCGTCGAGTAAAACAGTCCGTGGTTGGTAATGGTGGCGCTGATAAAACCCAGGTTCAGCACATGGTTGCCCAGTTATTGAAATTGCCGGGTTTGCCTCAGGTCGATGCGGCCGACGCGCTTGCAATTGCGCTTTGTCATGCTCATACACGTGCAGGGTTAGTGCCTCAGGCGCGAACGCGCAGTCGAAGCAGTGGTCGTTGGCGCTTATGATGATTAAAGGAGATCAATCGTCTTGATCGGATATCTGAGAGGACGCATTTTTCAGAAGCAGCCGCCCTGGTTGCTACTGGATGTTAACGGTGTCGGCTATGAAGTCGAAGCCTCCATGAATACCTTCTACAGCTTGCCTGAAGTCGGTGCTGAATTTGGGCTGCATACACATTTTGTGGTCCGTGAAGATGCCCAGTTACTGTACGGCTTTGTTGATGTGCAGGAGAAGCAGCTTTTCCGCGCGCTAATCAAAGTCAACGGCGTTGGGCCCAAGCTTGCGCTTTCTATTCTTTCCGGTATCAGTGCAGACGCCTTTATTCGTACTGTTCATCAGGAAGATACAACTGCCTTGGTGCGTATTCCAGGTGTCGGAAAGAAAACGGCCGAGCGTTTGATCGTTGAAATGAAAGATCGCCTGGCTCAGCTGGAGCTGCCTACACTGACCGAGCTTGAGTTGAGTTCGGGGAATCAGCCAGTGGCGCCTGAAGTTTCTACTGATCATAGAGCTGAAGCGGAGAGTGCGCTGATTGCATTGGGTTATAAGCCTCAGCAGGCAACGCGGGCAATTGAAAAGGCTGCTGATCAGCTGGGTGATGATGCGGTTACGGAAGTGCTGATTCGCCAGGCGTTGAAAACCATGGTGACAGGTTGAGACCTCAGGCATGAGAATCGAAGAAGATCGCTTTATTACACCGACCACCAGCTCAAAGACGGAAGAGGTACATGATCGTGCCATCCGTCCCAAGCTGTTGCAGGATTATGAAGGTCAGCCAGCTGTACGTGAGCAGATGGAGATTTTCATACATGCAGCGCGTGCGCGTCAGGAAGCCTTGGATCACACTCTGATCTTTGGTCCTCCAGGTTTGGGCAAGACAACGCTGGCCAACATTATTGCTCATGAGATGGGGTCACAAATTCGTACCACCTCTGGTCCTGTACTGGAAAAAGCGGGTGATTTGGCTGCGCTGCTGACCAATCTTGAGGCCGGTGATGTGCTGTTCATCGATGAGATCCACCGACTCAGTCCGAGCGTTGAAGAAGTGCTCTATCCGGCGATGGAGGACTATCAGCTGGATATCATGATTGGTGAAGGGCCTGCCGCACGCTCAATCAAACTGGATCTTCCACCCTTTACTCTGGTTGGTGCCACCACGCGAGCTGGTTCATTGACCTCGCCTCTACGTGATCGTTTTGGCATTGTTCAAAGGCTGGAGTATTACTCGATTGAGGATCTGACCGGGATTGTCATGCGTTCCGGCCAGCTTACTGATACTGAGGTTGAGCTGGAAGGTGCGCGTGAAATAGCGCGTCGCGCGCGGGGTACTCCTCGTATCGCTAACCGACTGCTGCGCCGTGCACGCGATTTTGCTGAGGTGAAAGGGGATGGCTGCATCAGCAAGCAGATAGCTGACCTGGCGCTTAATATGCTGAATGTCGATGAGCGCGGCTTTGATCATATGGACCGGCGTTTGCTGCTGACCATGATTGAAAAGTTTTCGGGTGGCCCTGTAGGTATCGATAACATTGCTGCAGCCATCAGTGAGGAGCGGGATACGATAGAAGATGTCCTGGAGCCCTATCTCATTCAGCAGGGCTTTATCATGCGTACCCCGAGAGGGCGTGTGGTGACCGATCATGCCTATGTTCACTTTGGTATCGATCGACCCGACTGACATCAATTAAACGTGATGAATTGGTGACCTCTGCTCAGGGAATGACCAGGATCAAAATACTCTAAGTCAACCCTGCCTTAGTATGGCCTCTACCACCGACCTTGGGAGAGGCCTTATGTCCGCACTACTGAGTAACGATGAGCTTGAAGGGATAGTTCTGGAGCTACGCGAATTGCTGGACACTCTGCACGAAGAGCTGGCTGATGAGCTCCATACCATTGAGCATGCTCGACACCAGCTTCAGCATGCGAAGGCAACGCAGTCCGAGCGCCAGACCGCTTTGGAACTGGCGCAGCGGCTAAATCTGTCTCATATGAGAGAGCACCTTGAAACCATTGCTGCTGCTAATGAGGCGCTGGAGCGAATCAATCGTGGGCATTATGGTCGTTGTGTGCAATGTGGTGAGGCGGTTGAGCTGAATCGCTTGCGTGCAGACCCCCTGGTGAGTACCTGTATGGCCTGTCACAGCTAATCACTTGTTTTAAAATCTGCGGCTGTTATTGTTGTCTGCCATCAGGGTTTGATTAGGGCAACGGTATGCCGTTTCTGTGGCCAGCTAGGGTCTACATAGAAGATACCGACGTCGGCGGTATCGTTTACTACGTCAATTATCTCAAGTTTATGGAACGTGCCCGCACCGAGTTGTTGCGTAGCCATGGCTATTCGCAGCAGGTGCTTGCCTCGTCCGGGACTCTCTTTGTCGTTACCCGTACCGAGTGCGACTATCGAAAGCCAGCCAGGCTTGATGATGAACTTCTGATTGAAGTCGAGATCGAAAAGATTTCGGCTACGCGCGTCACGTTTTTGCAGCGGATTCACCGATCTTCAGATTCTGTTCTGCTTTGTCAGGCTAAAGTAGTGGTTGCCTGTGTTTCGGCAACCGAGCTCAAGCCCCAGCGCTGGCCCGCAACACTTATTGAACATTTGAAAACTAGTCTTAGGCCGCAGCTGACCGTTGAGGAGAAGTAATGGAAGATAAGCTGTCCATCTGGAGCCTGGTGCTGAATGCAAGCCTTGTTGTACAGCTGGTAATGCTGTCACTTTTGCTGGCATCGTTTTTGTCCTGGGTGATGATTTTTCAACGTAATCAGGTCATGCGCAAAGCACGCCGTTCGCTGAAACAGTTTGAAGATCGCTTCTGGTCAGGTATCGATCTGGGGCAACTGTTCCGTGAGATTAATCAGAATCCGAACCCAACCAGTGGCGCTGAAAATATCTTTCGCGCAGGTTTGCAGGAGTACACTCGCCTGAGTCAGAAGAGTGGCAGTGATCCGGATATGATCATGAACGGTGTGCAGCGTGCTATGCGTGTTGCCATGGCGCGTGAAGAGGAAAGACTGGAGCGTCATCTGCCATTCCTGGCGACAGTGGGTTCTACAAGTCCATATGTCGGCCTTTTTGGTACCGTTTGGGGCATTATGAATGCATTTCGCGGCTTGGCGAATGTGCATCAGGCAACACTGGCATCCGTGGCACCCGGTATATCCGAGGCCCTGGTTGCAACCGCTATAGGGCTGTTTGCTGCTATTCCGGCTGTTATCGCCTTTAACCGTTTCTCGGCTCAGGCTGAAGGTTTGTTGAGTGCCTATGACACCTTTGCTGATGAATTCTCCAGTATTCTGTACCGTCGCGTTCACCGTGCGGCCTGAGGCTGAAGCATGATTCGCAAAGAACGCAAAAAGCGTAAGCTTAATTCTGAAATAAACGTCGTACCCTATATCGATGTGACGCTGGTATTGCTGGTGATTTTTATGGTGACGGCGCCCATGCTTACGCAGGGTGTGAGTGTTGAGTTGCCGCAGGCGTCAGCTGAGCCTGTCGATGACCAGAATGAAGAGCCAGTGATTCTGACTGTTGATCAGGGCGGCCAGTATTACATCAATGTGGGTGGTGATGAGCAAACGCCGCTGAGCGCCGAGGAGGTTGCTGGTCGCGTTGGCAAGGTTTTACAGTCAGCGCCGGATAAATTGTTGCTTGTGCGTGGTGACAAGAATACCAGCTATGATCAGGTGGTTCAGTTGATGGTGCTGCTGCAGCAGGCGGGTGCTGGCAGTGTCGGGCTGGTGACAGAATAGGTCTGATGGTGGATTTGAGAAGTTACATTCTACCTACGTTTCTGGCACTGCTGATTCACGGCCTGGTTCTGGTTCTTCTGAGTACGCACTGGATCGATCACTCGGAGCCGAAAAGGTCCATGCCGCGACATATCAATGCGCAGATGATTGATCTGAATGCGTTGGCCCAGCGCCAGGCAGAGCTGGAGCAAGCGACTCAGGAAAAAGCACGTCAGGAAGCGGCTGCAGAGGCTAAGGCTCAGCGCGAAAAAGAGCAGGCTGCAGCAGAAAAACGACGCCAGGAACTGGAGCGCAAGAAAGCTAAAGCCGAGGCTGAGCGTAAAGCGAAACAGGAAGCTGAAGCCCAGCGGCAAAAGGAAATTGCGCGTAAGCGTGAAGCCGAAAAGAAAAAGCAGGCTGAAATCGCGGCACAAAAGAAAGTCGAGGCAGAAGCTGCTAAACGCAAAGCCGACGAACAAGCCAAGCGTGAGGCTGAAAAAGCCAAGCAGCAAGCGGCTGAGCGAGCGCGAAAGGAAGCTGAACGTCGGGAGCAGCAGGCCAAGGCTGAGCAGGAATTGCAGCAGGCCCTGGCGCGAGAGCGGCAGGCAAAAGCTAAGGCTGAAGCGGCTGCAGCGGCGCGTGCTCAGTCAGAAGCGGTTATCGGTGATATACGCAGCTATATTCAGGCTGTTTTGCAAGACAGTTGGCGTATACCCAGCACTGCGCGTAATGGTATGGAAGCGGTAGTGGCGATACATTTTCTTCCCAGTGGAGAGGTGGATCAGGCCTATATAGAAAAAAGCAGTGGCAATGCAGCCTTTGATAATTCGGCGGTTCAGGCTGTATACCGCGTCAAATCCTTTCCAAGGGTTGCAGATGTGGATCCGCTGCTGTTCGAGCGTCAGTTACGTAAATTACTCGTGAAATTCAGGCCGGAGGGGCTCAGGTGGTAAAACTGAATCGGTTGCTGGTGTTGGCATTAACGGCACTGTTGTCATTTTCTGTACGTGCTGAGCTGGTGGTGGAAGTGACTCAGGGCGTTGAATCGCCTACCCGTATTGCGGTGGTTCCCTTTGCAAATGACAGTGGGCTTGCGCTCGGTGAAGATGTTGCTCAGCTGGTGCAGCAAGATCTTCAGCGCAGCGGCTTCTTCGAGCCGATGTCACGCGAAAATATGTTGGGTTTTCCCAGTCGTGCTGCCGATGTGTACTTTCGTGACTGGCGGATTTCTCGTATGGACTACGTCGTAATAGGCCGAGTTGAAGCGGGTGCGTCGGGTCAGTTGAATCTCACCTATGAGTTGTTTGATGTGCTGCGGGAAGAGCCGGTTATGACTGAGCCCTTGAGTGTGCCTCAGGGTGGTTTACGCGACGCGGGGCATTTTATCGCTGACCGTATCTTTGAGCAGTTGACGGGATTGAAAGGTGCCTTTTCGACTCAAATCGTCTATGTAACGGCTGAGCAATTGGCGGCTGGGAAGCAGCGTTTTCGTCTGATGCTGGCTGATTGGGATGGCGCTCGTGCACAAACCATTCTGGAGTCACCGGAGCCTATTCTATCACCGGCCTGGTCAATGGATGGCAGCAAACTGGCCTATGTGTCTTTTGAAACCAGCAAACCTTCAATTTATGTGCAGCATCTCTCGACTGGTCAGCGCGAGCGTATTCAGTCTTTCCCAGGCCTGAATGGGGCTCCGGCCTGGTCTCCGGATGGTAACCAGCTGGCGCTAGTATTGTCTCGTGATGGCAATCCTGAAATTTATGTGCTGAACCTTCAGACTCGCGAACTGCAGAGAATTACACGCCATTATGGTATCGATACTGAGCCGAGCTGGTCACCTGATGGGCGTTCGCTGATCTTCACATCCGACCGGGGTGGTCAGCCGCAAATCTATCGCCTTGACTTGGCAACACGTAATCTTGAACGCCTTACCTTTGAAGGTAACTACAATGCCAAGGGACGTTTGACTCAGGATGGACGCTTTCTGACGATGGTGCATCGCAGCCAGGGCGGCGGTAATGGTTTCAATATTGCCGTGCAGGACCTGAAAACCGATCGTGTTGATATTTTGACGCGCTCAGGACTGGCTGAATCACCCAGCATTGCGCCCAACGGCAGTGTGGTGATTTATGCAACCCAGGAAGGAACGCGTGGTGTGTTGTCGGCAGTTTCTCTGGATGGTCGGGTGCAATTCCGTATGCCGGCGAGTCAGGGAAATGTGCGTGAGCCGGCATGGTCGCCATACTTGCGCTGAGTGTCAGTGCCAAGATTAAGTAATGCCAATAATTAAACAATTCAAAACACTAGTTAAGCCAATATTTGAGGAAGCAGCATGCGTGTAGCCAACTTTACAAAAGCCGTAGCCATCTCTTCTGCCATGATTTGGGCTGCGGGCTGTAGCACAACCAGTACAACAACCGACGGGGGCGCAGCCGGTTCAGCCAACGGTGGTGAGGCTGGGTCTGGTGCCAGCAGCTACGGCGCAAATGGTAGTGGTGTTTCTGCGGGTCAGATCGTAACCCGTGAAGACCTGCAGCAGCTGCAGACCGTGTTTTACTTCGATTTTGACAAGGCAGTAGTTCGTCAGCAGGGTTTTGCTGATTTGGAAGCGCATGCTCGCTACCTGGCTCAGAACCCGACTGCATCTGTTCGTCTTGAAGGTCATGCTGATGAGCGTGGTACTCGCGAATACAACATGGCTTTGGGCGAGCGTCGTGCCAAGTCTGTAGAGCGTCTGTTGATGGTCAATGGTGCGACTGCCAATCAGGTTGAGTCCATCAGCTATGGTGAAGAGAAGCCGGCGGTTATTGGTCATGATGCCGCTTCCTGGGATAAAAACCGTCGTGTTGAGCTGAAATACTTGAGCAAATGATGCGTATTGCCAAACACGCCATGCTGGCAGGGCTGCTCACTGCAGCCCCGTTGGTGTTGGCAGAGGTTCCGGTCATCGAGATTCGAGAGGCGGGTGCAGCAGCAGGGAGTGCTGCGGTCTCACGTCAGTCTGCTGCTGTCGTAGGCAATGCTGCCGGTAATGAGATGGTATTACTGCTGCAGCAGTTGCAGGATGAAGTCAGGAGTCTTCGTGGCACTGTTGAGCAGCAGCAGCGTCGCATCACCCAGTTGGAATATCAGCAGAGAGATCGTTATCGGGATGTGGATCGTCGCTTAAGTCTGCTATTTCAGAGTCTCCCGGCAGATGCCGCTCTTGTGGCACCTGATGCGGCATCAAGTGGTGTCGGACCGCAATCCGCTTCCAGTGGGTCCTCAGAAGCCGATGCTCTTCTAACATCAGCTCCGCTGGATACCAGTACGCCGGTGTCGGTTACCAGTCAGCAGGGTGAGACTGTGTCGGGGCAACCAGCGGCCATCGGTAATGATCAGCGTGACTATGATGCAGCCTATGCACTGATTCGACAGCGAGAATTCGCCAGTGCCAACATGGCTTTGGTAGAATTCATCAATGCCTACCCTGATAGCGCCCTAATACCTAATGCCTGGTACTGGAAGGGTGAAGTTCATTTGGCCCAGCAGCAGAATGAGGGGGCTCGACAAGCCTTCACCCAAGTGTTGGAAAACTATGCCGGGCACAGCAAGGCACCGGACGCCATGTACAAGCTGGGTGTTCTGTTTGGGCGCAGCGGTGACACTGCAGCTGCCACAGAGATGATGCGTAAGGTTATAGAGACCTATCCGCAGTCATCGGCAGCGGAGCTGGCACAGGGTTATTTGACGCCGTAACTTTGAATAACGAATGATGTGATTGGATGAAACAAGCTGATAAAAGAGCAGTTGTGCTGCTTTCGGGTGGTTTGGACTCTGCAACCGCACTTGCGATGGCAAAAGAGCAGGGCTACGACTGCTTTGTGCTGAGTTTTGATTATGGACAGCGTTCACTGACCGAGTTGAATGCGGCGCGCTCTATTGCTGCTCAAGTTGGTGCAGTTGAGCACCGGGTTCTGCGCTTGAGTCTGGAGGACTTTGGTGGCTCAGCGCTGACCGATAGCAGCATCGATGTGCCTGAAGATGAGTGTGAGGGCGTGCCGGTTACTTATGTGCCAGCACGTAATACGGTGTTCCTGTCGTTGGCACTGGGCTGGGCAGAAGTGCTGGATGCAGATGCAATCTTTATTGGTGTGAATGCCGTCGATTACTCTGGCTATCCAGATTGTCGCCCTGAATTTATTCAGGCTTTTGAGACCATGGCGAACCTGGCTACGCGTCGGGGGATCGAAGGTAATCCGATCAGTATAGAAACACCCCTGATGCACCTGACCAAGGCTGATATTATCGAAAAGGGTACAGCCTTGGGTATTGACTACTCGCTCACGGTTTCCTGCTATCAGGCTGACGATGAGGGTCGTGCCTGTGGTCGTTGCGATAGCTGTCGTCTCAGGGCGAAAGGCTTCGTGGACGCGGGTGTAGCGGACCCAACGCGTTATATCTGATTTTTTGAGAAATAAGGGTTGCCTTTCACACAGTTAGCTGTAAAATGCGCAGCCCAGTGGGTCGTTAGCTCAGTTGGTAGAGCAGTTGGCTTTTAACCAATTGGTCATAGGTTCGAGTCCTATACGACCCACCACTTCCTTTCAGCAGGCCGTTTGCCTGTGTCGATGGGTCGTTAGCTCAGTTGGTAGAGCAGTTGGCTTTTAACCAATTGGTCATAGGTTCGAGTCCTATACGACCCACCACTTTCTATGTATTTCTTCTTTCCCCTTGTGGCTGTTATCTGCCATATTGACCAACGTACGCTATCGCATCGGATTCATAATCTGGATTTGGGCTAACTGTGCTATAATACGCACCCTAGTTTTTTGCCGTTGTTGGCAGTAACCCCGCGGGACGACAAGAATCACTATTATGTTGAGTAAGCAGGACCTAGATGATCGCATTCTGGTGCAGGAGCACTTCGCTCAGGAGCATCTGCCGCAGCAAATGGGATCAGCAGACATTGAACAGTACAAAGCAAAAATCCTTCGTTTGTTGAAAGAGAAGGATGCCTGCCTTGTTGCTCACTACTATACCGATGACCTGGTTCAGCAGTTAGCTGATGAAAGTGGCGGCTGTGTATCCGATTCTCTCGAAATGGCTCGCTTTGGTGCCCAGCATCCTGCTTCAACTCTGATTGTTGCAGGTGTGCGCTTTATGGGTGAAACAGCCAAAATTCTGAGTCCGGAAAAGCGCATCCTGATGCCAACCCTGGAAGCGACCTGTTCATTGGACATTGGTTGCCCTGCGGATGAATTTTCAGCTTTCTGTGATCAGCACCCTGATCACGAAGTGGTCGTTTATGCCAATACCTCGGCGGCTGTGAAAGCACGTGCTGACTGGGTTGTCACTTCCAGCATCGCCTTGCAGGTGGTTGAGCACCTGAGTGATCAGGGCAAGAAGATTATCTGGGCGCCAGACAAGCATTTGGGCTCTTATGTTCAGAAGCAAACAGGTGCTGACATGATTCTTTGGGATGGTAGTTGTATCGTCCATGAAGAGTTCAAGGCCAAGGGTGTGCTGGATCTTAAACAGGTATATCCGGATGCAGCCGTGCTGGTTCACCCGGAGTCACCTGACTCAGTGGTTCAGATCGCTGATGCTGTAGGCTCCACCAGTCAACTTATTAAAGCAGCGCAGGAGCTGCCTAATGAGACGTTCATTGTGGCGACCGATCGTGGCATTTTCTACAAAATGCAGCAGGCGGCACCGGGTAAACGTTTCCTGGAGGCGCCAACGGGCGGTTCTGGTGCAACCTGTCGTAGTTGTGCGCATTGTCCATGGATGGCGATGAATGGCCTCGAAAATATCTTGGCCGCACTGGAAACTGGCACAGATGAGATTCATGTGGATGATGCGTTGCGTGAGCGTGCTCTCAAACCGTTGCAGCGAATGCTGAACTTCACGGCCAACTGATCGGTTGGCTTTTGTGGAGCGGGGCTGTATCCAGCCACGCTCCATTTCACCTGTTAAAACATCTGCTTCATTTCTTCACGCAAGGCTTTTGCTTCGCGCTCTCTTTGCTCCAGGCGGTAAGTATCAGACGGGGTGAGTGATTTATCTCGTTTGGCGAAATCAATCTGGCGAAGTGCCAGATCAAACTGAGCAGTCAGCAAGAAATATTCTATTCGGGCTTCATGGACGCCCAGATTGTCATCGACGAACCCCAGGGTCTCGCTGAGCTGGTACCATATTTCTGAATCGTTTGGGTAGTCGCGTGCAAGTGCACGGTAGGCCTGTGCAGCCAGCTTGTGTTGTCCTGCCAAATGCAGGGCCTCGGCTCTTAAGCTGCGGATAGGGCGGTTTCCGGGATACAGTTGCAATAAAGTGTCCGCCTCGGAGATTGCTTGGGCGTATTGCTGCGAGGCGAGCAGTTGTTCGATTCGAGTCATTTTTACGTAGATATGACGTTGCAGTGATGTGGGTAGGGACTTCCAGGTTGATTCGGCCAATGTATGCTGATTATCGGCGATTGCGGCAAGTAGTAGGGCATACTGATTAGCAAAGGATGGATCTTGTTTTATATCCGCCTGTAGCTGCTCGATGGTCGTGCGAAGGTTATTGCTGAAGTGCACATTCATTCGGGCCTTAATGAGCTGAAATTCCAAAGAGGAATTGTCTTCAGCGGGCTTGGGTAGTTGCTGAGCACGGTTCATTGAATCAGCAATACGGGATTCAGTGACGGGGTGGGTAAGCAGGAACTCCGGTGGCTTTTGGCCATAAAACCGATAGCTACGCTGCAGGCGTGCAAACATGTTGGGCATGGCCTCAGGGTCAAACCCGGATGCAACCAGTGTTTGCATGCCTGTGCGGTCGGCTTCCTGCTCGTTGCGACGACTGAACGCCAATTGCTGATAGGCGGATGCGCCCATTGTGGAGGAAATGACAGCCATACCCCCTTCGGTGTCGGCTGCTGCGAGCAATATGCCTGCGAGCATGCCCGCTAGCATCATTGGCCGATTCTTGCGCTCTTCCTCCAGTCTCTGTGCGTAATGGCGTTGGCTGAGGTGTGCCAATTCATGTGCCAGAACCGAGGCAAGTTCGCCCTCTGTTTCAGTGGTTAGCAGGAGGCCGCCGTTAACGCCAATTACGCCACCGGGTACAGCAAATGCATTGATGCCGCCGTTATCCAGCAAAAACATTGTGATACGACGGTCTTGTACCTGGCTGTTTGGAAGCAGGCGCCAGATCAAATCTTCCAGGTATTGGTAGCTGATAGGATCGCGCATCAACTTGCTTTGGCCACGAAGGATGCGGGCCCAGCTTTGTCCCAGGCGATATTCCTCTTGCAGACTAATGATCGATGAGGTGTTGTCATTAAGCTGAGGTAAATTGTAATCCTCAGCCTGCGCGGATGAAGTTAGTGCCCAAAACAGTGTGCAGATCAGAATATGACGAAATGGCAACATACGGCTTTCACTTGTCCGGTTAACCTGTTGAATGGATATGGTATAAAGTGCGATGCGTTCATGGCTAGTGTAAAGGAGAAGACAGATGACCGAACCGGAATTTGACCTTGAGCTGGATACCAGCGGGTTGAACTGTCCAATGCCCCTGTTGAAGGCCAAAGTCGCGTTACATCAGCTTCTTCCTGGGCAAGTGCTTAAAGTGATTGCGACCGATGCTGGGTCGCTGCGTGATATTCCTGCCTACACTGGCTTGTCTGACCATGAGCTACTCGATACGTTCAGTTCCGAAGGACGTTATGTTTACTGGATTCGTCGTGGCCGTTCGGCCTGAGGTCTTAGATGCGCAAAATTTTTAGTAAGTGGATCGATCAGTATTTTTCAGATGAAGAGGCAATGTTTCTTTTCGTCTTGCTGGGTGGCGCCATGTTGGCCATCTGGCTGCTGGGGCAGCCGCTGGCACCGGTCATTGCCGGTGTGATTCTGGCGTTTCTGATGCAGGGTATGGTGGATTGGTTTTGTAACAAGGGTGTGCCCCATCTGGCTTCGGTAGCTTTGGTTTTTCTGTTATTTATCGGGTTTGTAACGGGTTTTCTGTTATTCGTGATGCCAATTGTATGGCAACAGTTGGGGAATCTGTTCAATGAGGCGCCACGGATGGTGGCAGAAATGCAGGCTTTATTGCTGGTGTTGCCTGAGCGTTACCCTGACTTGATATCTGAATCACAAATACGTCAGTTGATCGCAGCAGCTGCTACCGAACTGAGCCGTCTGGGGCAGTGGGTGCTGACATTTTCCCTCAGTTCAATTACCGGCATCATGACCATTTTGATCTATCTGGTTTTGGTGCCTATCCTCGTATTCTTCTTTCTGAAGGATGGCCGTAGCCTGATGAGTGGCTGGGTTGCATTCCTGCCTGCCAAGCGTGAAATGATGACGCGGGTGTGGCATGAAATGGACGGCCAGATTGCCAACTATGTACGTGGCAAGGCGATTGAAATCATGATCGTGGGTGTTGTCAGCTATGTCACCTTTGCCATTTTTGGTATTAATTATGCCGCACTGCTTGGGATTCTAGTGGGGTTGTCGGTGGTGATTCCCTACATCGGTGCCGCTGTCGTGACGTTGCCAGTCATGCTGATTGCACTGTTTCAGTGGGGCTGGAGCAATGAGTTCATGTATCTGATGATTGCCTACGGCATCATTCAGGCGCTGGATGGCAATGTGCTGGTGCCGCTTCTGTTCTCTGAGGCGGTAAACCTGCATCCCGTATCCATCATTGTAGCTGTGTTGGTATTTGGCAGTTTCTGGGGCTTTTGGGGTGTGTTCTTTGCGATTCCACTTGCGACGCTGGTGAAAGCAATCGTGAGTGCTTGGCCGAAAGCGGTGGAGGAGGGGGCTACCGACTAGCTGGCGACAGCAGCTAGTCGGGGATCAAGCCGTTAAAGTGCTTTAACGGCTTCCAATACTTCTTCTACGTGTCCGTTTACTTTCACCTTACGCCACTCCTGTCGAAGGACGCCTTCCTTGTCAATCAGGAAGGTGCTGCGTTCAACGCCCATGTGCTCCTTGCCGTACATTTTCTTTAGCTTGATCACATCGAACAGTTTGCAGAGCTCTTCCTCTTTGTCGCTGATCAGCTCGAAAGGGAAAGACTGCTTGGCTTTGAAGTTTTCATGACTGCGCATGCCGTCGCGAGAAACACCAAAGATCTCAGTGTCCAGTGACTGGAAAGTCTCGTAAGCATCACGGAAATCCTGGCCTTCGGTAGTGCAGCCCGGGGTGCTGTCTTTGGGGTAAAAGTAGATGACAATATTCTTGCCCTTGAGACTGCTGAGGCTGACTTCGGTCTCACTGGTGGCCTGAGCGGTAAAATCAGGAACTGGCTGGTTGATTTCAGATGTACTCATGGGAACAATCCTTGGCTGATAAAAAACACTTAACTACTACGCGATGCAGCATGAATTCGTTTAGAATGCGTCGTTTACAATAGCAAAAAAGGCGCTACTGGTTGAGGCTTGATGTTGTCACCGGTAGCATGGACACCCCTAGCTCACTGAGTTCCCGGACAAGATGGAGAAGAAAATGATTCGCGGCAGTATGGTAGCGCTCGTGACCCCGATGACAGCCAATGGAGATATCGATTGGGCTGCGCTGAACAAGATAGTGGATCTCCATCTTGAGAAGGGAACCGACTCCATCGTTGCCGTTGGTACCACAGGTGAGTCTCCGACCCTGAGCTACGATGAGCATATGGATGTGGTCAAGGCGGTTGTTGAGCGTGTGAATGGCCGTATCCCTGTCATCGCTGGTACTGGCGCCAACTCAACAACTGAAGCGATTGAAATGACGCAGCGTGCAGCCGATGCTGGTGTCGATGCCTGTCTGCTGGTCGTTCCGTATTACAACAAGCCGACTCAGGAAGGTCTGTATCTGCACTTCAAAGCGGTTGCAGAAGCAGTGGCCATCCCTCAGATTTTGTATAACGTACCGGGCCGCACATCTTGCGATATGTTGCCGGAGACCGTTTACCGTCTGGCTGAAATTGACAATATCGTAGGTATTAAAGAAGCAACTGGGGATCTGGATCGCGCACGCGAGCTGATTGCCAACGTTCCGTCTGATTTCGCTATTTACTCGGGTGACGATGCTACGGCAATTGAACTCATTCTGATGGGTGGTCAGGGCAATATCTCTGTTACTGCAAACGTTGCGCCTGCAGAAATGGCTGAACTTTGCCGTCTGGGTCTGGCAAAAGATGCAGATGCTGCGCGGTCCCTGCAGGCCAAGCTGATGCCGCTACACACCAACCTGTTCATTGAAGCCAACCCGATTCCAGTGAAATGGGCGATGGCAGAGATGGGTCTGATTGAGCAGGGTATTCGCCTGCCGCTGACCGTGCTGTCTGAACAGTATCAGGATCTGGTACGTTCTTCACTGCGCGAATCTGGCGTTATCTAACAGGGCAGGGTTATGCAAAGAATTTGGACGCGTTATCTGCCGCTGGCCACAGCGGTTTCAATCGCCAGCGGCTGCAGCATGCTGGAGAACAATGCACTCTATGGAAATGAGGGCATGATCCGCGATCGTAGTCAGGACTATGAACTGGCCAGCGAAACTGATCGACTTCAGCTTCCACCGCATCTGCAGGCTAAAAACATGCAGGAGCAGCTGGTAGTGCCCGATGCCGGCGTTACGGCTGTATCGCGCGGTGGTGACTTCAAGGTGCCGCGTCCTGAATTCTTCTATGCCGAATCCGGTAGCGATAATGTCAACTTGCGTCGTATGGAAGGTGAAAAGGTTATCCTGGTGGATGAGCCGATAGCCGATGTATGGCGCAAGTTGCATGATTTCTGGACCTTTAATGACATTCAGATTGCCTATGCGGACCCGCGTCAGGGTGTCATGGAGACCGATTGGATTACTCTGGATGCCCATGATTACAGCACCATTGATCTCTGGGTTAAGCGTCTGACGCTGCAGGATGTCGAAGGCGATACTCGTAACAAACTGCGCATGACTGTGCGTCCTGATCCCAGTGACTATGGTCGCACTTCCATTCGTCTGTCCCATGTCCAGTTCCCGCTCGAGCAGGATGTGGCTGAAATCGACTGGAAAACTCAGGCTCGAGATGTTGAGTATAAATCCGACATGATGTTTGAGATGCTGCGCTATCTCAGTAAGGCCAGTGCAGAGCCAACGGCCCAGTCCCTTTTGGCTTTGCAGCAGGCGCCAGTGCAGCGTCCGCTGTTGGGACGAGATTCTCAAGGCAATCCGGTGCTGAAAGTTGGTGCTGGTGCTGACGAAGCCTGGGGTAAGGTGAATTCAGCGCTGGATAAAGCTGAGCTGGATGTGGGTACACGTGACCAGTCTCGCGGTATCTTCTACATGACCTATACCACTACTACGCCGGTAGAAGAAACCAAGAAAATGGGCTTCTTCGAGTGGCTTCACTCGGATCGTGACGAAATCACGCTGAATACTGAGTTCCTGGACTCGGCATTGGGTATGGAAGATAGCAGTGATGCTATTCACTACAGTTCCAAGTCGGTTAACCCAGTAGCCGAGGCCAGTGGGGATGTAGAATCTGACTTGTCTGATCCGAATAACGCAGCGAATCAGCAGGGTTACAAAATTTGGCTGGGTGGTCGTGTGCTGTATGTGTTCGGTGATGGTGACTCCGGTAGCTACAACGCCGAGACCAATAGCTTCGAGCACACTGGTCGTTATCAGCTGCACCTGAATCGCAGCCGTTCGGGTGTCTTCCTGACTGTTCATACTGAGCAGGGGCTGGAAGCGCCTGCGGTAGTAGCTGAGGAAATCCTCTGGGCGATCAAGGATCAGATGCAGGATCCTGCATAGACCTGATTTGTTGCGTCATTTAAGAACGGGAGCTAAGGCTCCCGTTTTTTGTGCCCGAATTTTCAAACAAAAATGATCAAAACGGTGCAGGTGATTCAAAGGTTAAGCGAATACCGCTAACAGGATGGTCGACTGCCAGCATTTCAGCATGCAAGTGCAGTCTCGAATGCTGCTCAGCGTCTTCTGCTGCAGCATAAAAGCGATCCCCGAGGATGGGATGGCCCAATGCCTGCATATGTACGCGCAGCTGATGAGAGCGGCCAGTAACAGGAAGCAAGGTGACGTGGCTGCAATTCTTCACTTCATCACGAAGTGTACAACGCCACACAGTCGTAGCCGGCTTGCCCTGTTCGTGATCTACCATCTGTAAAGGGCGTCTTTCCCAGTCACATCGCAGGGGTAGCTCAACACGTCCCTCATCTTGATCCAGCAGGCCACTGACTATGGCTTTATAGCGTTTGTCGGTGGTGCGTTGCTGAAACTGCATGCTCAGGTGGCGGTGGCTATTGGCGTTAAGTGCCAGCACCAGGATGCCGGAGGTCGCTTGATCCAGCCGGTGGACGATGCGTGCTGTGGGATACGTCTGCTGTACCCGGCGCCAGAGGCAGTCCTGCTTATCTTCTCCGCGACCGGGAACCGAAAGCAGTCCGGGTGGTTTGTTGACAACAACCAGTTGGTCATCGTCATAGAGGTACTCAAGCATCCGGGAGCTCCAGCAGCAGCATGGATTCAACATGAGCCGTCTGAGGGAACATGTCCATGATGCCAAAACGGGTAATGCGATAGCCTTGCTCCAAGAGCGGGGACAGGTCCGCAACCAGGGCTGATGGGTTGCAGGAAATGTACAGGATGCGCTTGGCACCGTACTGAACCAGCTGATTGATGGTTTCTCGAGCACCTGTGCGTGGCGGGTCAAGCAGGATCAGGTCAAAGCCGCTGCGGAACCAGGCGGCATGGCGGAATGTTTCTGTCAGATCGGCGCGGTAAAACTGCACGTTTTCCAAGCCCGCTTGCTCGGCGTTTTTACGAGCACGTTGGACCATCGTGTCTGATCCCTCAACTCCCACTACCTGGGCTGCATGTTGAGCCAGAGGGAGGGTGAAATTCCCAAGACCGGAAAACAGATCCAGTACACGATCATCCGCGCAGGGCGCCAGCCAGTCGATAGCCTGCTTTACCATGGCCTGATTGATGGCAGCGTTAACCTGTATAAAGTCTGTGCTGGCAAATGAAAGGCTCAAGTCATGCTGCGGCAATTGGTATGCGGCGAGTGCGTTCTCAGAAGGTGTATTGGACAGGGCGATTTCCAGTGTCAGGTTTAACTGGTTCGCAATGTTCTGCAGATTTTGTTGCAGACTGTCAGGCAGGCCGCGGGTGCAGCGAATACGCAGGTAGCCGCCATGGTCGCCACGGCTGACATCTACATGTGTAATTCGACGAACATCGCCCTGATCGCTGAGGGCTTCTTTTAACAAGCCGAATACAGGCTGCAATGCCGGATCCAACACAGGGCAGTTTTGGATATCCAGTAGTTTGTTGCTGCCACGCCGGCGAAAGCCTACCAAGACTTCATCGTTGCGCTGCAGTTGGTTCACGCCGATGCGAGCTGAGCGGCGATAACCACTGGGGGCGTCGATCAAGGCTGGCAAAATTTGGTCAGGCTCGACTTTGGCATAGCGGCGCAGTTGATCAAGAACGCGGTCAGCTTTCAGCTGGCGCTGGGCATCAATGCTCATATGCTGGAGGTCGCAACCGCCACACTGTCCATAGTGCTGGCAGAGTGGCGTAACGCGCTCCGGGCTATCTTTATGTCGCTGGATGACGCTGGCCACGTTGTAGCGTTTGTGTGTTTCCTGAATACGAACTTCTACCTCTTCACCAGGCAAGGCATCCGGGATAAATGTGGTTTTGCCATCGATCAGGCCTACACCACGACCCTCATGGCTCAGTCGCTCTATCGTTAGAGTATGAGTGCTGTCGATAGCGCTGGACGAAGTGGAGCGCTTGGCTGGGCCGCCGAATTTGATACGTGAACGTCGCATAGATGCTGGGTGCCTTGGAGATGGGAGTTATTCGAACGCAGTAAACCTAATGAGTGGCTAATTGTACTGGATTTATGAATTTTATGGAGCATCCCGCAGCATGCCTATCTCTTAACGGGGGCAGACTCATGTCATAATTCCGGTATTCGATTTAAACCGTTCAGCGCAGTCGATGAGGAAGACAATGTCAGGGGAACATCCATTCGCACCCTACGTTCGTATTTTGGGGAAGGGTAAAAAGGGCAGTCGTTCTCTCACCACCGAGGAAGCGCACGATGCCATGGGCATGATTCTGGATCATCAGGTTGAGCCTGAGCAGCTGGGTGCTTTCCTGATGCTGATTCGCATGAAGGAAGAAGCCCCGGAGGAGTTGCAAGGATTTGCTCAAGCCGTGAGGGCTCGAATCCAGGCACCGCAGGATTTATCTGTCGATTTGGACTGGTCCTCATATGCTGGGAAAAAACGCCGTTTGCCCTGGTTTATTTTATCTGCACTTGCTCTGGCAGATTCGGGCGTTCGGGTATTTATGCATGGGGCGCGTGGCCATACCCCTGGTCGTATTTATACAGAAGATCTGCTGGCCGACTTCGGTCTGCCAAGTTGCAGTGACTGGGAATCAGTATCGGCTTCGCTGGCAAAAGATAACTTTGCCTTTATGTCGATTGATGCACTTGCCCCAAGGTTGGGTCAGATCATTAATCTGAGGTCTGTATTAGGCTTGCGATCGCCGGTACATACCCTGTGCCGGTTGTTAAACCCCCTGCACGCAGATTGCTGTATCGATGGGGTTTTCCATCCTCCTTACGCGCCTATGCATCAAAAAACGGCCCAGCTTCTGGGTACGGCATACAGCCTGACGATTAGAGGTGATGGGGGAGAGGCGGAAATGAAGCCTGACTCCGATAGTGAGCTGCACTGGGTCGAGCAGGATCGTTTGAAAGAGGAATTCTGGCCGCGTCTATATAGCCAGAGACTGGTTCGTGAAGATGACCTTGATACGGCCGATCTTCTGAAAATGTGGCGTGGTGCGCTAGTGCATGAATATGGGGAAGGGGCGTTGTTGAGTACCCTGGCCGGAGCGCTCCGGCTGCTGTCCAAAGGTGAAAACCATCCTGCTGACTACTGGTTTGCCAAGGCGCGAGAGTGCTGGGAGCGCCGAGATATCAGTCGATTTGGCTAATATCCGATCAATTTACTCAAGAATAATTTAGGTGTATGCTGGCCCCATATTGCACCAGCGTACATTAGAGATTCACAAAGGTAGTTTATGACCATTACAGTGACCAAGCCTGCCGAAGCATATCTGGCAGAGCTGCTTGAAAAACAGAATGTTGAAGGTATCGCGGTACGCCTGTTCGTCACTCAGCCCGGTACTGCCTACGCGGAAACCTGTCTTGCATATTGTCGTCCTGATGAAGTGAATCAGGAAGATGAAATCATGGATTTCGAGCTGCTGCGGTTCTATATTGAGCGTAACAGTCTGCCTTATCTGGAAGAGGCTTTGGTCGACTTCGCTGAAGACCGTATGGGTGGGCAGCTCACCATTAAAGCCCCGAATGCCAAGGTGCCCAAGGTATCCGCCGACAGTCCCATGAATGAGCAGATCAATTATGTGCTCTACTCGGATATCAACCCTGGTCTGGCGTCTCACGGTGGTGAGGTGAAGCTTGAAGAGTTGATCGAAGAGGAAGACGGTGCCATCGCGGTTTTGCGCTTTGGCGGTGGCTGCCAGGGCTGCAGTGCAGTGGATATGACGCTGAAAGATGGCGTTGAAAAGACATTGATTGAGCGAGTGCCGGGTCTTAAGGCCGTTGTTGACGCTACCGATCACAGTGTCCGTGAAAACGCATACTTCAAGTAATCTCCCTGCTGTACCACAAGAGTCATGCCCGGTGGCTCTTGTCTCCTTCCTCATAATTCAGCCTTAAATTAGTCGTAAGTGGTTGTATTTGCCTTCAAAGGCCCCATTGAATGACTAATCGTTATTTACCAAGTAGCGTCAGCTTACCTGGCGCCCTGCAGAGAGGCACTCATCATGGATCATATTGAAGCAAACGATGACGCAGTGACCGTCGAGCTTCCCGTATTGCCGCTGAGGGATGTTGTTGTTTATCCCAATATGGTGATCCCGCTGTTCGTGGGTCGTGAGAAGTCGATCCATGCCCTTGAACTGGCCATGTCCGGCGACAAGCAGATTCTGCTGGTAGCCCAGAAAAGTGCATCTGAAGATGAGCCCCGTGCGGGCGATCTGTTTGATATTGGCTGTGTGGCTAATGTTCTTCAAATGCTGAAACTGCCTGATGGTACTGTCAAGGTTCTGGTTGAAGGCGAGTACCGTGCCGGTATCGAAGAACTGGTTGAAGAAGAGGAGTATTTCAGCGCCAAGGTCACTGTCCTGCCAGTGGATAGCGTAAGTAACTCTGAAGCTGAAGTTTACAAAAAAACCGCTCTGGATCAGTTCGAGCGTTTTGCCCAGGTCAATAAAAAGATCCCGAGCGAGGTGCACAGCTCACTACAAGGTATCGATGATATTGGTCGCCTGGCGGATACCATCTCTGCACACATGGCGCTAAAACTCGAAGAAAAGCAGGCCATTCTGGAAATGCTTGGCGCGCGTAAGCGTCTTGAGCACTTGATGTCGCTGATGGAGGCGGAAATCGACCTGGTTGAGGTTGAGAAACGTATCCGTGGTCGTGTTAAGAAACAGATGGAAAAAAGCCAGCGCGAGTACTATCTGAATGAGCAGATGAAGGCTATTCAGAAAGAACTTGGCGATATGGATGAGTCCGGCGCTTCCGATATGGAAGAGTTGAAAAACCGTATCGAAGCAGCGGGTATGCCTCAGGAAGCGATGGACAAGACGCTGAGCGAATACAACAAGCTCAAGATGATGTCCCCCATGAGTGCAGAAGCAACGGTTGTACGTGGCTATATCGACTGGATGCTTCAGATTCCCTGGACCAAGCGTTCGCGCGTGCGTCTGGATATGCGCAATGCCGAAAAAATCCTGAACGAAGATCACTTCGGCCTTGAGGAAGTTAAAGATCGTATCCTTGAGTATTTGGCCGTGCAGAAGCGCGTAAAGAAAATCAAAGGCCCGATCCTGTGTCTGGTTGGACCTCCAGGGGTGGGTAAAACCTCTTTGGGACGTTCCATTGCACGTGCAACCAACCGTAAATACGTTCGCATGGCGTTGGGCGGGGTGCGTGACGAAGCTGAAATCCGTGGCCACCGTCGTACCTATATCGGCTCCATGCCAGGCAAGCTAATCCAGAAGATGTCCCGTGTGGGGGTCAAGAACCCGCTGTTCTTGCTGGATGAAATCGACAAAATGGGTATGGACCACCGTGGTGATCCATCTTCAGCTTTGCTGGAAGTGCTGGATCCTGAGCAGAACAGCAGCTTTAACGATCATTACCTGGAGGTGGATTACGACCTCTCTGATGTGATGTTTGTATGTACCTCCAACTCCATGAATATTCCGGGTCCTCTGTTGGACCGTATGGAAATCATCCGTATTCCGGGCTACACCGAGGATGAAAAGCTCAACATTGCTCGTCGTTACTTGTTGCCCAAACAGCTCAAGAACAACGGTATCAAGACTAAAGAGCTGGAGATCACCGATGACGCCATTCTTGGTCTGATCCGCTACTACACCCGTGAAGCGGGCGTGCGTGGCTTGGAGCGTGAAATTGCCAAGATTGCGCGTAAGGTCGTCCGTGAGTTGGCGCTGGAGAAAGAAGGCCAGCTGCTTAAAGTCACGGCGGATGAGCTTGAACACTATAACGGTGTGAAGAAATTCAAGTTCGGAATGGCTGAAGAGGAAGACCAGGTTGGCCAGGTAACAGGTCTGGCCTGGACTCAGGTTGGTGGTGATATTCTTACCATCGAGTCCGCGGTTGTACCTGGTAAGGGGCGCCATATCAATACCGGCTCCCTGGGGGATGTGATGAAAGAATCCATCCAGGCCGCTATGACAGTGGTGCGTAATCGTGCGCGTATGTTGGGTATTCACCCGGACTTCCATGAGAAACGTGATATTCATATACACGTTCCTGAAGGTGCTACGCCTAAAGATGGACCCAGTGCCGGTATCGGCATGTGCACGGCTGTGGTATCGGCCCTGACAGGGATTCCGGTGCGTGCGGATGTGGCGATGACAGGTGAAATTACCCTGCGTGGGCAGGTTCTGGCGATCGGTGGATTGAAAGAAAAGCTGCTGGCAGCGCACCGTGGCGGCATTCGCACAGTGATCATTCCTGAGGAAAATACCCGCGATCTCAAGGAAATTCCCGACAATATCAAGGCTGATCTCGATATCCGTCCGGTCAAGTGGATTGATGAAGTGTTGGACATTGCACTGACTCATCAGCCAAAGCCCTTGACAGATGAAGAAATTGAGGCTGCTGCGAATGAGAAAAAAAACTCGCGAACTGAACCCAGTCAATTAAGTACGCATTAACGCAAAGCCCCAGCATAAAAGGGCTGTAGCCAGTTGACACCCGTTTCGGGCAGTTGGTATAAAGTTGCAGACTATGCGCTGGGCAAAGACAACGGATAGAACAAGACAACGATTCTAAAAGGGGAACAATGTGAATAAATCTGAACTGATCGACGCGATTGCTGCATCTGCTGATATTCCTAAGGCAGCAGCAGGTCGTGCACTGGATGCAACACTGGAATCTGTCACTGAAGCTCTGCAGCGTGGTGAATCCGTCGCTCTGGTTGGTTTCGGCACTTTTGCTACCAAGGAACGCGCTGCCCGTACCGGTCGCAACCCGCAGACTGGCAAGCCGATTGAAATTGCTGCTGCAACCCTGCCGACTTTCAAGCCGGGTAAAGCACTGAAAGACGCGGTAAACAAGTAATCGGACTAAAGTCCTGATTGCGACGGAGCGGTAGTTCAGTTGGTTAGAATACCTGCCTGTCACGCAGGGGGTCGCGGGTTCGAGTCCCGTCCGTTCCGCCAACTTTCGATCCAGTCCGAATTCATCTCGGATTTCTAAAGTGATCTGAAAAAGCGCATTCAGTCCGAATGCGCTTTTTTTATAAATCAGAGTGTACGCATACAATGCTTCAAACCATCAGGGAAAATTCACAGGGGATTATTGCCAAGGCAATTGTCGGCCTGATCATCGTGACGTTCGCGCTGTTCGGTGTGGAATCACTGATCGGTCTGGCAAATAGTGAGAAGCCACCGGCTGAGGTTAACGGTGCTGAAGTCAGTGCTATCGATCTTCAGCGTGGAATAGAGCTTCAGCGTCGTCAGATTCTGGCTCAAATGGGCGAACAGGCGGACCCTGCCGCTATCGATGAAAACCTGCTGCGTCGCCAGGTTCTGGACGTTTTGATCAATCAAGAGATTCAGTTGCAGTCAGCTGAAGATCAGGGCTTATATCTGTCTGATGCCATGATTGATCAGATTATCGTTGCCACCCCTGACTTTCAGATTGACGGCCGTTTCGATGCTAACCAGTTCGAAGCCACCTTGCGCACCGTTGGCATGACTCCGCTGATGTACCGTGAATTGCTGCGCAAGGAGCGACTGATTGGACAGGAGCGAATGGCGTATCAGCTGTCAGCATTCTCAACACCTGAGCAGGTCAAGCAGTTGCTGGCGCTTGATCGTCAAACACGTGACATTGCATGGACACGCCTCTCACGTGATGAGGTAGAGCAGGACCTGCAGATCACTGATGCAGATCTCAAGACCCGCTATGAAGACAACCTTGATCGCTTCATGACTGCACCTCAGGTTGTGTTGTCCTACGTTGAGTTAAAACAGTCTGATTTTGCTGACCCTGCAGCTGTTTCTGATGCCGATGTGCGTGCAGCCTATGATCAGGAGTTGGCGCGCTTTGAGGCTGATGAAGAGCGTGATGCAGCACATATCCTGCTGGAAGTAGGTGATGCTGGTGAAGGTGAGGTGCGTGAACAGGCGAATACCTTGCGTCAACGCATTCTTGATGGTGAGCTCAGTTTTGCGGACGCTGCGAAAGAGTTCTCTGCCGATCCGGGTTCTGCCAATCAGGGTGGTGAACTTGGTTTCAACGCTAGAGGCGTGTTTATCGGTCCCTTTGAAGACAAACTGTTCGACATGCAGGCTGGAGAACTATCTGAGCCGGTGCGTACCGAATTTGGTTTCCACCTGATCAAGCTGAATGCTGTCCGTGCGACTGAAGCTCCAGCTTTTGCTCAGCGTGAAAGCGAGCTTCGTGCCGAACTGGCTGCTGAAAAAGCTGAAGCGGGTTATGTTGAAGCACTGGAGCGCCTGGCGGATTTGAGCTTCTCATCTGCAGACCTTGCAGTTCCGGCTGAAGAACTGGGTCTCACAATCCAGGAAACGGACGCTTTTGCTGAAACTGGTGGCAGTTCTGAGCTGACCTCAAATGCCAAGGTGCTGCGTGCTGCGTTCAGCCCGGATCTGCAGGATGAGGGCTTGAATAGTGCGCCTATCGAGTTGACCCGTGAGCATGCTGTGGTTGTGCGTGTGAAAGAGAACATCCCTGCGCGTCAATTGGCGTTCGAGGAAGTGAAGTCCCAGCTTGAAGCGGAGCTGCGTCAGGAGCGTGGCTCTGACGCTCTGAACGCACGTGCTGAAAAGCTGATCGCAGCCTTGAAAGGTGGTCAAACACTGGACCAGGCAGAGCCTGAACTGAGCTGGGCTGTGGTTGCTGATATGGCGCGTGAGTCTGATCAGGCACCTTTGAGGGTTAACCGCCTTGCGTTCGAGATGGCCCGTCCTGAGGCTGGCAAATCTCAATATGCCCAGGTTGCGTTGACTGACGGTGATCTGGCCGTTGTAGAGTTAAGTGCAGTGAATGAAGCTGATTTGAGTGATGTTGAGCCGGAAATGCTACGCCAAATGGGTGGCTTTATGGCTAACCGTGTTGGTCAGCTGAGTTATCAGGCGCGTCTGGATGCGCTTGAGAAAGCGGCTGAGGTTGAACGCAACTGATCCGCCATCAATGCATCAAATGAAAAAAGCCGCCTTTGGGCGGCTTTTTTTGTTCAGGGACTAAGCTTGGTTATACGAAAGGGATCAAGCAATGGCCGATGCTGCCAGTAAGGCGCGGGTATAGTCGTGTGAGGGCTTGGAAAAAATCTGTGCGGCATCGCCTTGCTCAATCACCTGTCCCTGCCGCATCACCATAACCCTGTGGCTCATGGCGCGTACGACTGCGAGGTCATGACTGATAAAGATATAGCTGAAGCCATAGCGCGTCTGTAGATCACGCAGAAGCTCGATCACTTGTTTCTGAACGGTTCGATCCAGGGCGGACGTAGGCTCATCCAGAATGATTAATTCCGGTTTGAGAGCCAGTGCGCGGGCAATCGCAATACGCTGGCGTTGCCCGCCTGAGAATTCATGCGGATAGCGGTGTCGCATCTCCGGGTCTAGTCCAACTTCTTTAAGTGCATCACAGCTGATGTTGTCTAATTTTTCCGGGTCGGTAACGCCTTGTACTTCGAGGCCTTCAGCGATGATATCGCTGATGGTCATACGGGGGCTTAGGCTACCGAAGGGATCTTGAAAGACAATCTGCAGGCTGCGCCTGATAGGGCGCATCTGCTTGCTTTTGTAGCAATCGAGACGCTGATCCTGGAACTGAATTTCGCCTTGGCTACTGATCAGGCGCAGGATGGCCAACGCTAATGTACTTTTACCGGAGCCGGACTCGCCTACAACGCCCAGTGTTTCGCCGCGAGCCAGTTTAAGGTCTATGCCGTCCACAGCCTTGTGATGGCCCTTAATGCGTCTGAGCAGGCCTGAGCGCTGCTCAAACCATACTCTTAGGGCTCTAGTCGAAAGCAGCGTCTCATCTGGTTGAGCGACTGGGGCGGGGGAGCCTTCCGGCTCAGCTGCCAGCAGCGTCTTGGTATAGGGGTGCTCAGGTGCGTTAAAGAGCTTTTCACAGGGGCCTGCTTCCATGATCTCACCCTGATGCATGACGCAGACCCGGTCGGCTACGCGACGGACTATGTTCAGGTCATGGGAGATAATCAGAATGGCCATGCCAAGGCGTTGTTGCAGCGACTGGAGCAACTCCAGAATTTGCTGCTGTACCGTTACATCCAGCGCAGTAGTAGGCTCGTCGGCAATCAGCAGTTCGGGCTCATTTGCCAGCGCCATCGCGATCATGACACGCTGACGTTGCCCTCCGGATAGCTGATGGGGGTAATACGAGAGGCGCTCATGAGGAGCGTCAATTCCAACCAGTTCGAGTAGTTCTATCGCTTTGGACCTGCATTGCTGTGCGCTGAAACCGCGGTGCAGGCTCAAGGTTTCACCGATCTGTTTTTCCAGGGTGTGCAGAGGATTAAGTGAGGTCATCGGCTCCTGGAAAACATAACCGACCCTATGGCCCCTAATCTGGCGCAACTCTTGCTCGGTGGCTTGTATCAGGTCCTGGCCCTTATACAGCACGCGGCCACCGGGAAAGTGAACTTGATGCTGAGGGAGCAGACGCAGCAGAGACAGGGCAGTCACCGATTTGCCGGAACCGGACTCTCCAACCAGGGCAAGTGTCTCACCTGGGTGAATGTCAAAACTTACGTCCTTAACGACCCTTTCAGATCCGGTGGCAAACTGAACGCTCAGTTTGTCTACGCGTAATAATGGATTGGACATCATTAAAGCTTCCTTGGATCGAAGGCGTCACGCACCGCTTCGCCAATAAAAATCAGCAGTGTCAGCATCACGGAGAGGGTGATAAAGGCAGTGAGGCCCAGCCAGGGGGCGTGAAGGTTCTCCTTGCCTTGCGCAACCAGTTCGCCCAAAGACGGGGAGCCAGGCGGCAGGCCAAAGCCCAGGAAGTCCAGTGCGGTAAGAGTCACAATGGCGCTGTTGAACACGAAGGGCATGAAGGTGAGTGTTGCAACCATGGCGTTGGGAAGCACATGGCGATACATGATGCGCACATCGCTCAGGCCAAGGGCTCGAGCCGCACGGACATATTCGAGATTGCGCCCACGCAGAAATTCGGCACGGACTACATCAACCAGGCTCATCCAGGAAAACAGCAGCATGATCCCAAGAAGCCACCAGAAGTTTGGTGTAATCAAACTGGCCAGGATGATGAGCAGAAAAAGGACAGGCAAGCCCGACCAGATTTCGATGAAGCGCTGGAACAGAAGATCAACACGACCGCCGTAGTAGCCTTGAACTGCACCTGCGCAGACGCCAATGACAGAGCTGGCGAGTGTTAAAACCAGTGCAAAAAGCACCGAGATGCGAAAGCCGTAGATAACGCGGGCAAGAACATCGCGGCCCTGATCGTCTGTGCCCAACCAGTTTGTTGAAGTCGGTGGGGAAGGGGCTGGTTGCTCAAGGTCGTAGTTGATGGTGTCAAAGCTGAAAGGGATAAGGGGCCAAAGAATCCAGCCCCCATCCTCTGAGATAATATCTTGCAGGTAAGGATCCCGATAATCGGCAGGCAGCTCAAACTCACCGCCAAAATCCACCTCTGTATACTCATTGAACACTGGCGTGAACAGCCGGTCCTGGTGTTGAATCAAGATGGGCTGATCATTAGCAATCAGCTCAGCTACGAGGCTGAGTAAAAACAGTACCGAGAAGATCCAAAGCGACCAGTAGCCGCGTTTATTGCGCCTGAAGCTCTGCCAACGGCGTTTCTGGATTGGGCTTACACGCATATCAGACCTCCCTGCTATCAAAGTCGATACGGGGGTCAACCAGGGTGTAGGTGATATCGCTCACCAGCTTCAGCAGTAAACCCACCAGCGTGAAGATATACAGAGTGCCAAAGATAACCGGGTAGTCTCGGTTGATGACTGCTTCATAGCCCAGCAAACCCAGACCATCGAGAGAAAAAATAACCTCTATCAGCATGGAGCCGGTGAAGAAAATTCCGATCAAGGCGGCTGGCATTCCGGCGATGATGAGCAGCATGGCATTACGAAACACGTGACGGTAAAGCACGGCATTTTCGCTCAGTCCTTTTGAACGAGCGGTCAGTACATACTGCTTGTGTATTTCGTCGAGAAAAGAGTTCTTGGTGAGCATGGTTAGCGTAGCAAAGCTGGAAACGACAGATGCCAGAACTGGCAAGGTGATATGCCAGAAATAATCGCCTATCTGTTGCCACCAGGTTAACTGATCAAAGTCGGGCGAGGTTAGGCCTCGAAGCGGAAACCACTCAAGGTAGGTGCCACCGGCGAACAGGACAATCAAGAGAATGGCAAAGAGGAAGTTGGGAATCGCATAGCCAACAATGATCAGGCTGCTGCTCCAGATATCGAAGGGTGTGCCATCACGAACAGCCTTGCGAATCCCTAGTGGTATTGAGATCAAGTAGGTGATCAGGGTGGTCCAAAGGCCTAATGAAATGGAAACTGGCAGTTTTTCGATGATCAGATCCACAACACTTTTGTCGCTGTAGAAACTCTTTCCGAAGTCAAATTGGAGATAGTTTCCCAGCATCTGAATAAAGCGTTCGTGTGCCGGTTTATCAAAGCCGTATAGCTGCTCGATTTCAGCAATCAGGCTTGGATCCAGGCCTTCTGCGCCTCGATAGCCCTCTCCTGTGGTGTCGCTTTGTGGGCCGCTGCCCATACGGTTGGTGGCAGCGACTCCCATGCCCTGAAGTTCTGCAATGGTTTGTTCAACCGGCCCGCCGGGCGCGAACTGAACCAAAGCAAAATTCAGCAGCAGGATGCCCAGCAGGGTCGGAATGATAAGTAACAGGCGACGAAGTATATAAGCTGCCATCAGGGCTTGGCCCACCAGGTATCCAGGCCAATGTCATATTTGGGGCTGGTTTCTGGGTGCATCAGAGTGTTCCAGTAAGCGATGCGCCAGGCACTGATGTGATAATGCGGGATCACATAGTGGTTCCATTGTAAAACGCGGTCTAGTGCACGTGCGTGGAGCACCAGTTGCTCACGGTCCGGTGCGGCGATCAGCTGTTCTACCAGGTAGTCGATTACCGGGTTGCGTACACCAATCAGATTGCGGCTGCCGGCGCGGTCTGCGCTATCGGAAGACCAGTAGTCGCGTTGTTCATTGCCGGGCGAGCTGGACTGGCCGAAGCCATAAACGATCATATCGAAGTCATACTGACGCAGCAGGTTTATATACTGGGATACATCCACGATGCGGATGTTGGCAGATATTCCCAGTCGCTCCAGGTTGCGGATGAATGGTGAAACTACACGCCCAAATTCTTTCTGTACCAACAGAATTTCAAATGTGAAAGGCTGGCCTTCTGCATTAACCAGCTTACCGTCTGTCAGTACCCATCCATCTTCCTGAAGCAGGCGCAGGGCCTCTCTCAACTGACTGCGGTTTCGGCCACTGCCATCGGTTTTGGGGGCTTGATATACCTTGGTAAAAACTTCGGGTGGAACCTGATCCCGGACGGGCTCAAGAATGTCCAGTTCAGCTTGGGTAGGAAGGGCTTTTGCTGCCATTTCAGAGTTATCGAAATAGCTGTTAGTGCGTGTATAGGCGTTATAGAAAAGGTTCTTGTTAGTCCATTCGAAATCAAAAGCGTAGGTCAGTGCCTCGCGTGTTTTCACTGAGGCAAATTGAGGACGGCGGGTGTTCATGATGAAGCCCTGCATCCCCCTGGGGTTCTGATGCTGGATCTCTTCCTTGGTAATACGGCCATCGTCAAATGGCGCGCCGGTATAACCTGTAGCCCAGGCCTTGGAGGCGTACTCGCTGCGGAAGTCATACTCGCCGGCCTTGAACGCCTCCAGTGCAACAGTACTATCGCGATAGTAATCAAACTGACGCTGGTCGAAATTAAAGCGACCTACATTGACGGGTAGATCCTTGGCCCAGTAATCATCGCGACGTTCATAAATGATTGTACGGCCTGGGTCTATACGTGAAACGGTGTAAGGGCCTGATCCGACGGGAATATCGAGGGAGGGCTTGGTGAAATCGCGATCCTGCCAATAGGCTTTTGACAAAATGGGTACTTCGCCGACGATGAGCGGCAGTTCATGGTTAGTGCTGTCACCAAAATCGAAGTGAACCCGGGAGGGGGAAAGCGCTTTTACAGACTGAATGCCACCGTAATAGCTTTTGTAAAATGGGCTCCCCTGTTCCAGAAGGGTGTTGAAGGTAAAGACTACATCCTCTGCCGTAACAGGGGTTCCATCACTAAACCGAGCCTCTTGATGCAGTTCAAACTCTGCCCAGTGACGATCAGGATCAAGATGCACTTCTTTGGCTAGAAGGCCGTAGAGCGAGAAAGGCTCATCCAGTGCGCGTGCCAAAAGACTGTCATACATGAGCCCGATGCCATCTGCGGCAGTACCCTTGATGATAAACGGGTTCAGACTGTCGAAGGTTCCGATGCCTGCCTCACGTAACTGACCGCCTTTGGGCGCATCGGGATTAACGTAATCGAAATGGGTGAAGTCGGGAGGATATTTGAGAGACCCGTGCATGGCTATGCCATGTCCATCCGCTTGAGCATTAACGCTTCCAAAGCCCAGGCTACAGCTTAGTACGGCACTGAAAACCCATTTGGGAAATCTTCTCAAAGCTTGCACAGGTCTCTCCTCGCAGTCACAACATTACAACACTTTTGTTACTGACCTGTCCTCAGGCTTTGGGTTCATTACGATCGGCAAGTTGTTGCAATCGCTCATGAATATCCTTGCGTTTGGTACCTTTGGCACGCAATTCCTGATAATACCGGGTCAGTTCTTGTTCCATCTCGGTTTCGCCTTGCGAAAGTTGGCGGATCAAATCCGTATCCATCCAGCGGCGAATTTTAGCGAACAGTACCCATTTGAATACTACGGCCAGCACGACCGATATTACAATGATGACAATACTGAGAGTATCCATGCTAGCTGGCCTCCGCAACATCCACGTAAAGCGTTAGTGGTTGGCCCGGCTGGAGCAATGCATCTGCCTCAAGTCGGTTCCATTTCAGGATGTCATGAATGCTGACTCCGAAGCGGTCTGCAATCATGGATAGAGAATCGCCCTTGCGAATTCGGTAGCCTACCTTGCGAAGCATGGGCTCGCGGTCTCGCGTGGCCGGAAGAGTAATCCCACCTGTCAGAGGCTCTTTCGCGCCCAGTACCAACAGGGTTTGTCCCTCTCGCAGTGTATCGCCCGGTGCCATCTGGTTCCAGCGCGCCAGACTGCGGACACTCACGCCGTACTGGCGGGAAATACTCCAGAAGCTTTCCCCTGAATCCACAGAGTGGTAAAGCTTATCCGTGCTGCTTTGTTCAAGGCGCTGGCGTTTAGCCTGCTTACGCTGGGTTTGCGTAAGTGCATATTCGTCAGCTGGACGTGAAGGCTGAGGTACGAGCAAGGACTGGCCTACCTTGATCAGGTTGTTATTGATCCGGTTGCCTTCACGAATGACACTGATAGAGCTGTTAAAACGTCGAGCAATAGTACTTAGCGTGTCGCCTGATTTAACCGTGTAACGGTGCCAGCTTACGCGCTGGTTGGCGGGCATTGCATCAAGTTTGACCTGCAGATCTGTCGCCTTATCCACGGGGATCAGCAATACGTGTGGACCTTCAGGATCGGTTGCCCAGCGATTGAATCCCGGGTTCAGCTGATAAAGGTCCTCAGTGTCCATTTCGGCAAGGGCTGCAACTTCTGCCAAATCGATCTGTCCACCGGTCTCTACCTGAGCAAAATAGGGTTTGTTGAGAATTGGTGTTAGTTCCAGGCCCAGCGCTTCGGAGTCACGCACCAGTCGAGAAACTGCCAGCAACTTCGGTACATAGGCCTCGGTTTCGCGAGGAAGGTCCAGAGACCAGAAATCGGTGGGTTTTCCTGCTTTCTTGTTTTTGCGAATAGCGCGGCTCACGGTGCCGCCGCCGGCGTTATAGGCTGCCAGCGCCAGTAGCCAGTCGCCATCAAAGCGTTTGTGCAGCTGTTGTAGATAGGTAAGGGCTGCATCGGTAGAGGCCAGAATGTCGCGTCGGCCGTCATACCACCAGCTTGAGCGCAATCCGAAATGCCGTGCCGTGCCGGGAATAAACTGCCAGGGGCCGGCAGCACGTCCATGTGAATAGGCGAAAGGGTCATAGGCGCTTTCAACAACCGGAAGCAGGGCGATCTCGGCCGGCATGCCGCGCTTCAGTACTTCATGAATGATGTGATGGTAGTAGGGAGCGGCTCTATTGCTGACGCGTAACAGATAGGACGGATGGCGCTGATGCCATTTCAATTGCGTCGCGATGCGGGGGTGGTCCAGGTCCAGCGGCAGTTGCATGTTCTGGCGGGTCAGTGTCCACAGGTCCAGTGGGGCTTGGGACTCCGTTTCGGCAACCGTTGGCTTGGTTGTCTTTTTCAGCAGTTTGGATACAAGGGACTCAGAGGCTTGGGGTGTGGATGTAGATGCTTGCTCTGGTTTTATATTCGTCGTTTGACAGCCGGCAAGGGCCATTCCCAGCGCAGATACCAGCGCCAGGGTCTTTAATGATCGCATTACAACAGGGTCCCAAAATAACCTTAAAAAACAGGATTCTATGGGGCCGGGTAGGGCGGGTCAATTTTGTCCTTTGTTGAATATCAAACAATGAAGCTTAATATCAGGTGAAAAAGACCCGTTGTGTGCTCAAATGCCACTTCGCTATTGATTCATATCACCCGTATTCTGGCGTTGTACTCCCTAGAACTGATTCTTCCACTCGCGCAGCGCAGCAAGAACTTCTACTTCACTATGCAGTGCTGTCCCGCCAAAATGCTCGGCAGAGGCTTTTACTTCTGCTTCAGTTGTTCGCATGAAAGGGTTAATCGCCTTTTCCTGGCCAATAAAAGACGGCAAGGTGGGTTTGCCTGCTTCTCGCAGTTGGTAACAGCGTTCGCGGGTATGAGTGATGTCTGTATTGCCCGGTTCTACGGTTGCGGCGAAGTTAAGATTCGCCAATGAATACTCGTGAGTACAGTAAACTTCTGTAGTATCCGGCAAAGTCGCGAAATAGTGCATTGCGTTCAGCATTTGCTTCGCAGTGCCTTCGAACAGGCGCCCGCAGCCAGCAAGAAACAGTGTATCGCCGCAAAAAAGTTGTGGCGTCCCATCTGGTTGGTAGTAGCTGATATGGTCGCGGGTATGGGCAGGTACTTCCTGAATGCTCAGGGTTTGACCAAGAATCTGAATCTGGTCGTTTTGACGCAGTGGGTGGGTAATACCGGGGAAGGGAGAGTCGGCTGGTCCATACACCTTTACATCGTATTGTTGTTTCAGCTGGGCCACGCCGCCTGTATGGTCAGCATGATGATGAGTAATCAGGATCGCATCCAAGTCCAGTTTATTGGCGTTGAGCCATTGGATAACCGGAACAGCATCACCGGGATCAACCACGACAGCCTTGCCGCTGGCTGTATCTCGGGTAAGTGCCCAGATGTAGTTGTCATTAAATGCCGGTATTGGAGTGACGGTAAACATGGGAAAGTCCTGTGTCATAATTCTTAGTGTTCAGCGCTTGGTTCAGGGCCTTTGATGACTACTGTATACTGGCGTCGGATTGGATGTCACAACTTTCAGGGCGCATGATGAAGTTCAGTGCACAGATGCCACAACACAAGCTGGCCCCCTTGCTTGCCAACTGGTTTGATACTGAGTTGGGGCAGGAGTTGATTGAGCATGAACGTTCGTTGGCGGAACAAGTGTTGCCAACGCTGTTTGGCTATCATTTGCTGCAAATCGGTTATGACTGTCGCCAAACCCTGTTTCAAGCGAGCCCCGTGTCGCGAAAGTTTATGCTGATTCCCAGTATGCAGCTGGGGGCTGATCAGGCAACGATTCTGGCGGAACATGAAGAGCTGCCGGTACTGAGCAACGAAATCGATGTGGTGATTCTGCATCATGCGCTGGATTTTGCTGCCAACCCCCACCAGGTGCTTCGCGAGGCTTCCAGAGTATTAAGGCCCGGTGGTCATTTAATCTGTTTTAGTTTTAATCCTTCCAGTTACTGGGGGCTGCGTCGAATGTATAAAAAGCAATCCGCTCCCATCTGGTCGGGTCATTTTATACGCTTGGGTCGCTTACACGACTGGCTGAGTCTGCTTGAAATGACAGAGCTTAAGACAGCATCAACCTGTCATCATCTACCTATGAAAAGCCCCAAGTGGCGTCGACGATTACGTTGGTTTGAAATGCTGAGTCAGCGCATGCCAATGCACAGTGGTGCAGCCATGATGGTGATGGCCCGCAAGGATGTTGTGGGTATGACGCCCATTAAGCCTGAATGGCGACGTCGGCGTATTCTGAGCATGCCTGTTCCTGAACCCAAACCAACAGCCAGAGGATAACGTTTGAAACCTGTTGAGATTTACACTGATGGTGCCTGCAAGGGCAATCCTGGCCCGGGCGGTTGGGGTGCTGTTCTGCGCTATGGTGAGCATGTGAAGGAACTATTCGGTGGAGAGCCTGATACCACTAATAATCGGATGGAGTTGCAGGCCGCAATTTCGGCCCTGGCCAGTTTAAAGCGTCCCTGTGAAGTAATACTGACCACAGACTCCCAATATTTACGACAGGGTATCCTGAGCTGGATGGCGGGCTGGAAGCGTAATGGCTGGAAAACGGCCGCGAAAAAGCCGGTTAAAAATATGGATCTCTGGCAGGCGCTGGATGAGCAGGTCGCACGTCATCAGGTCGAATGGCGCTGGGTAAAAGGGCATAGCGGTCATCCCGGGAACGAACATGCGGACCAGTTGGCAAATCGTGGTGTTGAGGAGTTTGGCAAGGCATGAGTGCACGACAGATAATTCTGGATACCGAGACGACAGGTATAGATCCGGAAGCGGGGCATAATATTATCGAAATCGGTTGTGTCGAAATGGTTCGACGCAAACTGACTGGGAATAACTATCATCGCTACATCAAGCCGGATCGCGAGGTTGAGGCTGAAGCGATTGAAGTCCACGGCATCACCAACGAGTATCTCGCGGACAAGCCCAAGTTTGCTGAATTGGCGGATGAGTTTCTGGAGTTTATCCGTGGCGCTGAGCTCATCATCCATAACGCGGCATTCGACGTAGGCTTTATCAATGCCGAGTTATCACGTAACGGGATAGCTGAGCGTGTTGAGGATATCTGTCAGGTAACCGATACCCTGGCCATGGCGCGTAAAAAATATCCGGGCCAGCGTAACAGTCTGGATGCGCTCTGTCGCCGTTACGGTATAGATAACTCGCACCGTGAGCTGCACGGGGCCTTGCTTGACTCCGAAATCCTTGCCGATGTGTACCTGTCTCTGACAGGTGGTCAAACCAGTCTTCAGCTTGGTCAGCACGGTGGTGGGGAAGATGGCGAAGCGGAAGCAATTCGACGCCTTGATACCTCGAGCCTTTCGCTGAAGGTGCTGAAGCCCAGCGCAGAAGAGATGCAGGCTCATGAGGCTTTTCTCGATCTGCTGGATAAGAAAAGCGAGGGCGCTGTTTGGCGTCGCAGCGCATCTGAATCGATGGCAGACTGAAGGAATAATCAATGAATGATATGCCGGTTCGTGCCTATTATCTGGCTTCTCAGGGACGCTTGTTTGCTCATATGGGAGAGGTGCTGTTGCCGCGTCAGCATGCGGAAGGATTCCGCTTCGTAGCTGAAGCAGAATTGCCGTTAGGGCAGGGTCTGGGCTTGCTGATTGTTGATCCGGCTGTGCTGGTGGATGCCCAGGAAATTGCTCTACGTAGCCTATTGTCTGAGGCTGCAGATGAGCAAGAATTTGCGCAGCACTCTCGTGCGGCCCAGTTGGCAACCTGGTTTGACCAGCATCGTTTTTGTGGGCGTTGCGGTACGGCTATGGGGCAGCATGCCAGCGATCTTGCCCGTCAGTGTCCGGCCTGCAGTCTGGTGCAATATCCACGCATTTCACCCTGTGTCATAGTGCTTGTTCGCAAAGGAGATAAATGTCTTTTGGCTCGAGCGCCTCATTTCGCGCCTGGACGTTTCAGCACTTTGGCCGGTTTTATCGAGGCGGGTGAAACGGCAGAGCAGGCCGTGGCGAGAGAAATCAGGGAAGAGGTAGGGATAGAGGTATGTAACGTCAACTTCTTTGCCAGCCAGTCCTGGCCATTTCCGCACCAACTGATGTTGGGTTTTTTTGCTGATCATGCTGCAGGAGAGCTGCAACCAGATGGTGAAGAAATTGTTGAGGCGGACTGGTTCGGAGTTGAGGAATTGCCCGATTTGCCGCCTCAGTTCAGTATTTCACGTCAACTGATTAATCACTTTTTCTCGGAGCGGATCAACGACTGAACAGTTTTCCCAGTTTAGTCGCAAGCATTACGTTTCCTTCAGCGCGAAGTTTGCCCTTTAAATAGGCGCCCATGCCGTCGATTTCTCCGTTTATAACACCTGTCAGTGTGGCCTGATCCAGATGCAGGATCAGGCTTGGATCTTCATGTTCCCCCATCTGGCTATCGCAACCATCGGGGCATACGTGTACATAAAATGACTCTGCGTCGGTCAGTTGAAACTGGATAACGGCGTCCAGTCCTTTGGCGTTTTCCGGATTGAATTTTTGCGGCATCTTTTGCACGATCCGGTTGATGCTGAGCAGCTCGGTCATTGGTCGCTGTATCCTGATATTGAGTGTCATGATTCACAGGGGATATATGGTACAGTAGCCGGATTCTTAAGCGAATACACGGGTTTACCGGAGATTGAACTTGACAGCCTTTGTTGCGGAATACGGCCTGTTTCTGGCCAAGGTAATTACACTTGTTGCAGGCATCCTTTTGTGTGTGGCCGGCATGGCTGCACTGGTAGCCAGACGTAGAGAACATCGTCCTGATGGACAGATTGAAGTTAAAAGCCTGAATGACCGCTACGAGGATGTTAAAGCCGACATCGAAGCGGCCGTGGTTGATGAAGCTCTAGCGCGTCAGCATGAGAAAGCGCGTCGCAAACAGGAAAAGGCTGAGGCTAAAGCCCTCAAAAAGACTCTGAAGCAGGGAAAAGATCCTGAGAAAGAGCGCACGCGAGTATTTGTACTCGACTTTGACGGTGATATTCACGCGTCTGCTGTAGACAACCTGCGTGAAGAGATCAGCGCTGTGCTGATGATTGCAGACAAAGATGATGAAATCGTGCTGCGTCTTGAAAGTGGTGGTGGCCTGGTGCATGCCTATGGTTTGGCCAGCTCTCAATTGGAACGCATCCGTAAGCGCAACATCCGCCTTACCGTCTGTGTCGATAAGGTTGCTGCCAGTGGCGGCTACATGATGGCCTGTATTGCTGATCATCTGGTGGCTGCGCCGTTTTCACTGATTGGCTCTATCGGTGTGGTTGCTCAGTTGCCGAACTTCCATCGTCTATTGCAAAAGCACGACGTGGACTATGAAGTTCTGACGGCAGGTGAATATAAACGCACGTTGACGGTTTTTGGTGAGAATACCGAGAAAGGCCGTCAAAAATTTGTTGATGAGCTTGAAGATACTCACTCTCTGTTTAAAGAGTTCGTGTCAGAGTATCGACCCCAGTTGAATATGCCTGAAATTGCAACGGGCGAGGTGTGGTTTGGTCGTCGTGCGCTCGAACATAAACTGATCGATGAAGTCACAACCAGTGATGACTACTTGTTCGAACTATGCCGTGAGCATGATGTATTTGAGGTGCATTACGAAATTCGACAGACTTTGCAGGATAAACTGGGTCATCTGACTGCTTCCGCGGCTGACGGTGTCCTGTCCCGTGTTTGGCAGCGGGTGCTTAATAGCCGATTCCTGTCACGCTAGGGGCAGTAATGTAGTAGGCCAGTTTGATACCAAGGTTGATGGCAATGGAACAGCAGAAATACGACTCAATTGATACCGCCGGCAGGATCTTGCGGGCGGCTGAAAAACTCTTCGCCGAGCAGGGATTCAAAGGCACAACCATGCGCCAGATTACGACCGATGCCCAGGTCAATCTGGCGGCTGTGAATTACCATTTCGGTTCCAAAACCGGTCTGATTCATGCCGTTGCCGGACATACGCTGGATCCGCTTTGCAAGGATATTGAGTCTGCGCTGGCTGAGCATGGACGCACTGAAGTAATGGCTTTGGAGCCCCTGCTGAGAATTCTGGCCGGAGCACTGGTCAATGTTCACCGTAACAATGCCTATGCACTTTCGGTCCTTATGCGTTCGCTTGAACAGGCCTATCGTCCAAACCAGACCGAACTTCAGTCATTCCTGCTTGATACCTACGGCAAGAGACTCAATCTGTTCCTGAAACACCTGCGTCTTGGTAGCGGAGTAGAAAGTGAAAGCGAGTTTTTCTGGCGCCTGCACTTCCTGCTTGGTTCGGTCGTGTTCACGTTGTCGAACGTACATGCTTTAGTCACTCTGGATCCTGAGGGCGAGTCCGGTGCTGCAGGAGATGCGGATCTGGAAGGTGTGCTTTCACGGCTGATACCCGTACTGACCGCGGGTATGCAGGCGCCTGTTCAGCCAGTGAAGGCCTGATGTTAAGCCTTCATGTGTCAATCAGTCAGCAGCGCTTAATCATGCTGCGTGATGGTATCGAGCTGGCAAACTTCACCATCTCAACAGGGAAGGCAGGAGCTGGCGAGAAAAATGGCAGTGGCTGTACGCCGCGTGGTCAACATTATGTACGTGCCTGTATAGGTGCGGGGTTGCCTTCGGGAACTGTTTTTGTTGGCCGGCGTCCCACTGGGGAAGTGTACTCTGCTGACTTGGCTGCGCACTATCCATATCGTGACTGGATTCTGACCAGAATTCTTTGGCTTTGCGGTAAGGAGCCAGGTCGCAACAGGGGCGGTGATGTGGATTCACAGCGGCGCTATATTTACATTCATGGCACCCCCGATACTGAGCCAATGGGGGTGCCGCGTTCTCATGGCTGTATTCGTATGCGTAATACGGATTTGATCGTGTTGTTTGATCAGGTGCAGCCGGGCACACCAATCTTGATCGAGGAGTGAGATCATGACTACAGGCGTACTGATGCTGGATTTGGCGGGTACGGAGTTATCCGAACAGGAACGTCTGCAACTGAAGGCACCGGAAGTCGGTGGCTTGATTTTGTTTTCACGTAATTATGATTCGCCAGATCAGCTGGGGCGTTTGATGCAGTCCATCCGCGCCATACGTGAAGACATTCTTGTCTGTGTTGATCATGAAGGTGGCCGCGTACAGCGTTTTCGCGATGGGTTTACCCGTCTTCCTCCGATGGCGGTATTGGGTGATCGCTGGAAAGTGGCGCCTGCAGAAGCTATTGCCTGGGCGCATGAGCTGGGTTGGCTGTTGGCTACTGAGCTGCGTCAGTATGATATCGACTTCAGTTTTGCGCCGGTGCTTGATCTTGACTGGGGTAATAGCAGTGTAATTGGTGATCGTGCCTTTTCTGCTTCTGCTGACGCAGTGACAGAGCTGGCTGGCGGTGTTATGGCTGGCATGCATGAGGCGGGCATGGCCGCTACCGGAAAGCACTTCCCGGGCCACGGTTGGGTGGCGGCAGATTCTCACCTTGAGCTTCCTGTTGATGAGCGGTCTTTTGCAGAAATTGAAGCAGATGATTTGAAGCCGTTCGTCGCCTTGGCGGAAAGGGGGCTGGACGCTGTTATGCCGGCTCATGTTATCTATCGGGAAGTGTGCTCCGCTCCCGCTGGATTCTCGCAATATTGGCTGCAACAGGTGCTGCGTCAGCGTCTGCACTTTGATGGTGTCATTTTCAGTGATGATCTCAGCATGGAAGGCGCCGGCTATGCGGGAGACTATCCGCGTCGCTGTGATTTGGCGATGGATGCAGGTTGTGACATGGTGTTGGTGTGTAACAACCCTGATGCCGCTGCCATTGTTTTGGATCACCTGCAGCAACACCCTCGTACTGCCAGTCAGCGTTTGATGCGCATGCGTGGCCGACCGGCCGCTGAGCTTGACGAAGAGCGTTTGCAGCGCGCACGTGACCTTGCTGAGCGACTGGTCGGAGAGGTTTAATGCTTGAGCAGTTGCTAACTTCCGCAGTCTCTCGTTTAGTCGAAATTTGGCCCTGGTTTGATGACTATCGCTGGCAGTTGGGTGCAACGCTGCTTATAGCGCTGGTTTGGCTGCTAACGGTTCTTTTCAATTGGATCATGGGGCGGCTGGTAACGGCTCTAACCAAGAAAGGTTCCGCCTTGGATGGGTATCTGCTAAAGGCAGCTCGCTCTCCCATGCGTGCCATGATTTGGGTTCTTGGCATGTCGCTGCTGCTGGACCTGATTGATCGTCATGGTCTGGCTCAAACCGGTGGAATAGGCGAGAACCTGCGTCGCTTTGGTACCGTGATCGTCATTGCATGGGCGGGCCTGAGGCTCATCAAGGTAATGGAGGACTGGGTTACCGGCGTCACAGGCAGTCGTCAACGCCTGGATCGCACCTCGGCTGACGCTATCGCCAAATTAATGCGCCTGATTCTATTTGTGCTGGTGGGTCTGACACTGTTGCAGTCGGCCGGTGTCAGTATCTCCGGTATTCTGGCATTCGGTGGTGTGGGTGGTATCGCAGTGGGCTTTGCGGCACGCGATCTGCTGGCCAACTTCTTTGGCGGTCTAATGATTTACATGGACCGACCGTTCCGGGTGGGTGACTGGGTGCGATCACCCGACAAGGAAATTGAAGGTACGGTTGAACATATTGGCTGGCGCCTGACACGTATCCGCACCTTTGATCAGCGTCCTTTGTATGTACCTAATGCGACTTTCATTAATATCGCGGTAGAAAACCCATCGCGCATGTTTAATCGACGCATCTTCGAGCATGTCGGCGTGCGCTATTCGGATCTGGATAAGGTGCAGGTTATTGCAGACCAGATACGCGAAATGTTGCTGGGACATGAGGAAATTGATACTGAGCGTACGCTGATTGTCCAGCTTAATCGTTTTGGCCCTTCTTCGCTGGATATCATGATCTATACCTTCACCAAAACGACTCAGTGGGTCAGGTTTCATGAGATTAAGCAGGATGTAATGCTCAGGGTAGCCAATATCATTGAAAGCAATGGTGCAGAGTTCGCATTTCCGACTCAAACAATCCATATGGCAAATGAGGCGCAGGAAGAGCCTGCATTTGCCGGATTCCCGCCAGCGGGTGAGGAGCGACAGGTCCGATGAGTCATAGCTCCAGTGAGCAGCAGCGCTGGTTAAAGAGTCTGGCGCATACGGGTGCTCACTGGACGCGCCTTTCTATCGTTCTCGGTTTGGCATCAGGTACTTTGCTGATTGCTCAGGCGCACCTTCTTGCTGCAATTGTTCACGATACTCTGTTCACAGGGGAGGACTTTGCAGACCAATGGGGGCGAGCAGGCCTGTTTGCAGGTGCGTTGCTGCTAAGGGCCTTGATGTCGCCAATGCGAGAATGGGCGGGTCAGCAAAGCTCAACGCTGGTAAGGCGTGAGGTTCGTCAGCAATTGCTTCGTAAGCTTGAAACACTGGGGCCTGCTTATACTTCGGGTGAGCGTAGTGGTCAGCTTGTGAGTGAGTTGATGGAGCAGGTTGAGGCGCTAAACGGTTTTTTTGCTCGTTACCTGCCGCAAATGGCTTTGGCTGCACTTCTTCCGCTTGTTTTCCTTGCCTTTATTTTCCCACTGAACTGGGCGGCGGGCTTGATTTTTCTTATTACTGCGCCACTGATCCCGCTTTTTATGGCCCTGGTGGGCATGAAGGCTGCGGATGCGAATCGGCAAAACTTTGAAGCGTTGTCACTTCTTGGTGCTCAGTTTCTCGATATTGTGCAGGGAATACTGACCCTGAAGCTTTTTGATCGTAGTCGTGATCAGGTAGCAGTGGTGGAAAGCGGTGCTGAAATCTTTCGTGAGCGTACCATGCAGGTACTGCGACTGGCCTTCTTGTCATCTGCTGTGCTTGAGTTTTTTGCCTCCGTTTCTATTGCTTTAATTGCAGTCTATCTGGGCTTCAGCTTCCTGGGGCATCTTGATTTTGGCTATTGGGATAGTCCAATCACCTTGTATCAGGGGCTGTTTATTCTTTTGCTGGCGCCCGAATTCTATTTGCCTCTCCGCGAATTGGGAACTCACTATCATGCCAAGCAGGAGGCTGTGGCTGCGGCTGACAGGCTGCGTACGCTGCTGGAGCAGGAAAGTGATGCCTTGCCGGCTGAAGGTGAGGGTTTAAGTGGCCCGGTGAAAGAAGTTTCTATTCGTCAGGCGTGTCTTGTGTACCCAGGGCAAGGTCAGGCGGTTTGGGATGGGCTGGATTTGACTTTGGTCCCAGGGCGATTGGTTGCCTTGGTTGGACGTAGCGGCTCGGGTAAGTCTTCTTTGTTACAAGCGCTACTTGGCTTTAGGTCCCTGGCCTCTGGTGAAATCAGGGTTAATGGCCAGTTGCTAAGTGATATTGGAACTGAAGCATGGTTGTCCAAAGTGGCCTGGGTTAGCCAGCACACCAGTTTGGTTCCCGGGACGCTGAGGGAGAATCTGCTGATGGCCTCAAGTCATGCCGGGGATCAGGACTTGTATGCGGCCCTTGAGCAGGCTAATGCGCTCGAGTTTATCCAGCAATTGCCAGGGGGGCTGGATACCCGTGTTGGAGACCGTGGTGTCGGTCTGTCAGGAGGGCAAATTCAGCGTCTAGGGCTTGCGCGTGCATTTCTAAAGAATGCACCTGTACTTTTATTGGATGAACCAACCGCAAACCTTGATCGTGAGAGTGAACGGCTGGTGCTGGATGCTCTGGAGCGTTTGTGTCGTGATCGTATGGTGCTGATGCTGACGCACCGTCGCGCGTCAGTGTTGAAAGCCGATGAAGTGTGGCGCCTTGAAAACGGGTCGCTTTCATTGGTCGAGGGACAGCCTGATGCATAAGCTGCTGCCATTTATGAAGCTCATGCGCAACCATGCAGGGTGGGCATTATTAGGCTTGCTTGCGGGGCTTTTGACCTTGCTTGCGAGTATTGGTTTGTTAACCCTCGCTGGATGGTTTATTTCGGCCGCTGCCTTGGCTGGAATTACGCTGGCGAGTGCACAGGCCTTCAACTATTTCACGCCGGGTGCTGGCGTGCGCGGCTTTGCTATCCTGCGTACTCTGGGGCGTTATGCCGAGCGCATTGCGACCCATGAGGCGACGTTCAGGTTGCTGGCTCAGCTCAGAGTGTGGTTTTACACCAGGCTGGAAGCTCTGGGGCCTGCTCACTTGCAGCGTTATAGGGCAGCGGATTTGTTGAATCGTCTTGTCGCCGATGTGGAGGCCCTGGATAACCTTTACCTCAGAGTTATAGTGCCCACACTGATCGCTACGCTGGTGAGCGGCTTGGGTGTCATCTTTCTTTTGTTCTTCAGTTTGCCGATTGCATTGATAGCTTCAGTTGGCTTGCTTCTGGCCGGGCTGGGTGTTCCCTGGCTGGCACACCATGCGGGGCGACGTTTGGGGCAGCGTCAGGTTGAATTGACGGCACTGCTTAGAATGGAAATGACCGGAACGGTGCAGGGTCTGGCAGATCTGAGTATCTATGGCGGAGTTCGTGCTGCGGTGGAGCGCGCGCAAAAGGTTGAGCGACGCCTCTATTCTATACAGCGGCGCATGGCGTTGATCACTGGTGTCTCAACGGGGCTTGTTGTACTTATCAGCGGGCTCAGTGCATTACTCGTGTTGATGTTGGGTGTCATGCTGGTAGGTAAGACCGTTATCGAACCGGCTCAATTGGCGATGCTGGTGTTTTGCGTATTGGCGATGTTCGAGGCGGTGGCGCCTTTGTCGGTCGCTTATCAATACCTTGGCCGAACTCTTGCTGCAGCTGAGCGCTTGCAGGAAATAGCGGACGTACGCCCTGAAATTGAATACCCGGAACAACCTGCAGATACCGTTAGCCCGGGGCAAATCAGGTTTTCCGATGTCAGTTTTCGCTATAACGAAGATGCGCCATTGGCCTTGTGTGATGTGTCATTTGACATTCAGCCGGGCGAATCCGTGTTGTTACTCGGGCCTAGTGGTAGCGGCAAGAGTACGTTGCTGTCACTGCTTGCGCGTTTTCATGATGTTGATAAGGGATCGGTGCAGTTGTCTGGTGTTCCGTTAACGTCATTTACCGAGTCTCAGTTGCGTGCACAAATCAGTACTCTCTCGCAGCCGGTTGAACTGTTTGCAGGGACAGTGGCCGAAAACTTGCGCCTGGCGTCACCCGAGGCTGATGATGCTCTGCTCTATAATGCTCTTTCCAGAGTATGCCTTGACCAGGAGTTGGGTGATGATCCGTTGAATCACAGCATTGGTGAGTCGGGTGGAAGGTTATCGGGCGGTCAGCGTAAGCGGCTCGCGCTCGCGCGTGCGCTGCTGCGCAAAGCGCCTGTTCTGTGGTTGGATGAGCCAACAGAAGGGCTGGATTCGGATACAGAACGTCAAGTAATCCAGGCGCTGCTGGATTCACGTGAGCATAAAACTCTGGTGATTATCAGTCATCATTTGCAGATGGCTGATCATTTTGATCGCATCGTAATTCTGGAGGCGGGGCGTATTCTGGAGCAGGGAAGGCCCAAGGATTTGATGGCTGATCAGAGTAGCCGATTTAACGAGCTTTTACGGTTTTAGCGAGGATTGTGCTCAGGCTGGGGGGTATGTCCGCCAGCCTGAGCATAGACTTACTGTACAGGCCGTATACGCAGTAAAACGCCGAACTTTGGGTGGTCCAGGTAGTGTGTCTCCTGAGAGCGCATGCGCCTGGATTGATTCAGCTGCCAGCTGTTTGCACTGGCGGGTGCTCGCATCAAGGGTTGTGGGTTTTCTGTCTCGATCATGCCTGTAGCTGTGCTGGCCGTGCTTGCTTCTGTCGATTCGTTACTCGTGGTGCTGGTGTAATAGGGGGTGACCAGTCGATTTGACGTCAGCTGCAGGTTGGGCTGGGCGTGGAGGTAGCGTTGTTTGTAAACGCGCAGCGTGCCAGAGAGATCGTAATCATCAAAGGTCGCCCGGATCATAACCTTACGGGTAGTGGAAGGGCCGTCGATGCGCTGCAGCCAGCCTTTGTGAAAAAGGAGTGCATAATTGCCACTGCGTGAGAGTGCCGCTGCGTCTCCGCCCAGTTGCAAATCGCCTGTAGGTAACTGCTCGAATTGCTGCAGGGGGTAGCCATCAAAGCTGCTGAGTGAAGAGCTGCCCTGGGTGTCGGGTGAAGGCAACTCAGGCCAAAACTCACCGCCATCATCACTATTCAAATTTGCGAAAACGACCATCTCGACCTTATACAGGTCTGTAGCCATCACATGAGCGGATGCGGCTGTCAGGCCGAGGGCCAAAACGGCATTGCGGATGACAGACTTCATGGTTCAGTGATTCTCCTTGGCAGACAATTGACTCAGCAAACCTTCAACGACACTAAAGCGCGATGCTGGTTTTTCCATGGGCAGAGTAAACCTGAGTATACTCGCTCCGTCCAGTTTGAACTGTTTGGGCTGACGCTGGATCATATTAATAATCACCATTGGGTCGATAGCAGGTTCTGCTTCGAACTCAATTCTGCCGCCTTTTTCACCTGCATCCAGTTTAACAATACCCAGCGCTTCAGCCTTGAGTTTAATTTGCGTCAGGCGCATCAGGTTACGTGTGGCCTCGGGCAGCAAGCCAAAGCGGTCAATCATTTCAACCTGGAGTTCATCCAGTGCTCGCTCGCTGTTGGCATTGGCAATGCGCTTGTACATGATCAGACGGTTATGCACGTCAGGCAGATAGTCATCCGGTATAAGTGCAGGCATATGCAGGTTAATCTCGGTGCCATGGTTGAGCGGCTTATCCAGATCAGGCGTTTTGCCTTCTTTGATCGCTTGGATGGCTTGGTCCAGCATCTCCATATAAAGACTGAAACCAACACTTTGCATCTGACCGCTTTGCTCTTCACCCAGCAGTTCACCGGCACCGCGGATTTCAAGGTCATGTGTCGCAAGGGTAAAACCTGCACCCAGCGTGCTGGATTGGCCGATTGCTTCCAGTCGCTTTTGAGCGTCTGTAGTAAGAAGCTTCACCGGTGGGGTGAGCAGATACGCGTAGGCCTGGTGGTGCGAGCGCCCAACGCGACCACGTAACTGATGAAGCTGGGCGAGGCCAAATTTATCAGCGCGATCAATAATGATGGTATTGGCACTGGGTACGTCGATACCGGTTTCGATGATTGTGGTGCAGACCAGTACGTTAAAGCGCTTGTGATAAAAGTCGCTCATGACCTGTTCAAGCTCGCGCTCACGCATCTGGCCATGACCGATAGCAACACGGGCTTCGGGTACGAGTGAACTAATTTCTTCAGCGACCTTCTCGATGCTTTTTACTTCGTTGTGCAAGTAATACACCTGGCCGCCGCGAAGCAGTTCACGCAGGATGGCTTCCTTGACCAGAGGAGTGTCACTCTGGCGCACGAAGGTTTTAACCGACAGGCGCCGCGCGGGAGGAGTGGCGATAATCGACAGGTCTCGAATCCCGGACATGGCCATGTTCAACGTACGTGGAATAGGCGTCGCCGTGAGGGTAAGGATGTCGACTTCAGATCGAAGGCTCTTCAGGCGCTCTTTCTGCTGCACGCCGAAGCGGTGTTCTTCGTCAATGATGACAAGGCCGAGGTTCTTGAAGTTGATATCACCCTGAAGCAGTTTGTGGGTGCCTATGAGAATATCGACCTGACCAGCATCGACACTTGCGATAGTGCTCTGTTGTTCCTTGGCGCTTTTAAAACGTGATATCAGCTCGATATTAACCGGCCAGTCGGCAAAGCGATCACGGAAATTTTCAAAATGCTGCTGTGCCAGCAATGTGGTAGGAACGAGTACGGCAACCTGTTTGCCGCTTTGGGCTGCGATGAAAGCGGCACGCATGGCGACTTCGGTCTTGCCAAAGCCGACATCACCGCACACCAGTCTATCCATTGGTGTGGGCGCACGCATATCGTTGACCACAGCTTCAATGGCGCTGGCCTGATCCGGGGTTTCTTCAAAGGGGAAGCTGCTGGCGAATTGTTGGTATTCGACTTCTTCAAACCCAAAACTGAAGCCTTTTCTGGCTGCGCGACGAGCATAAATATCCAGTAATTCTGCTGCAGAATCGCGGACTTTTTCGGCGGCTTTCCGGCGCGCCTTTGCCCATTGCTCGCTACCAAGCTTGTGCAGCGGGGCAGATTCATCACTGGCGCCGGAGTACCGTCCGATTAAATGCAGTGCGGCAACGGGTACATATAGCTTGGCCTCATTGGCATACTCAAGCACCAGGAATTCATTGCTTTGGCCATCAAGTTCAAGTGTTTGCATTCCTTGGTAGCGGCCTACCCCGTGGTCTACATGAACTACCGGTGCGCCGATGGTCAGCTCAGAGAGGTGACGGATCGCCTGGTCGGCATCAAGCTGTTCTTTCTCTCTGCGACGTCGCTGGAAAACCTGGCGGCCAAAGAGCTGGGTTTCAGTGACCAGGTTGAAGTGTCCCGGCAGGCTTAGACCTTGTTCAAGCGGGAAGGTAGTGATGGCCAGTGGTAGGGCTGAATCAGTAAACTCAGACCAGTTACTGCATTCCTTGAGCTTCAGGCCGGCCTTGTGGGCATGTTCCAGCAGCGCTTCACGACGGCCGGCGGATTCTGCACAGATCAATAGAGGTTCGGGATTGTTCTTTTGAAACTCTATCAGGTTAAGAAGTGGGGCCTCGCGTGCAGATGATGTGAGATCAGGAGTGGTCTCGCACGGCAGGTTGTCACGACCGGGGCGAGTTTCTTCAGTAGCCTCGGTCAGGCGAAGCACCGGCTTTTGTCGCAGCTCGGCAAAGAGTTCATCAACACTGATAAAGAGTTCTTCGGGCGTCAGTACGGGGCGCTGTATGTCGCCGCAGCGTTCCTGGTAGCGCTGCCTAACATCGGCACTGAAATGATCAGCTGCGGTTTTGAGAGCAGCATCGTGCAGGACCAGAGTGCTTTCGGGAAGATAGTCCAGAAGTGTGGCCATGCCATCAAAGAACAGGGGCGAGTAGTACTCGATGCCGGGTGGGGTCAAGCCGCTGGAAACATCTTGATAAATCGGGCATTGGGTATGGTCTACGTCAAATCGTTCACGCCAGCGCTGCTTGAACTGACTGATGGCAGCCTGATGAAACGGGAACTCTCGTGCGGGCAGCAAGCGTATGCGCTCAACCTTTTCGATAGATCTCTGCGTTTCAGGATCGAAAGTACGAATGCTATCGATCTCATCATCGAACAAATCAATACGCAAAGGGTGGGGGCTGCCAGTCGGAAAAAGGTCAATAATGGCGCCGCGAATGGCAAACTCCCCATGCTCATAAACCGTATCAACTGCGGTATACCCAGCGTCAATAAAGCGCTGGCGCATTGATAGACTGTCAAGCTGCTGCCCTTGTTCAAGGATCAGTGCATTAGCCGTTACGAAGCTGATCGGGGCAATACGATGCAAAAGGGTGCTGATCGGAACAATAAGTACGCCCCGTTTTTGATCGGGTAACTGATGAAGGGTGCGAACGCGGTCCGAGATGATGTCCTGGTGCGGAGAAAAGCTGTCGTAGGGCAGGGTTTCCCAATCCGGCAGAAGGTCAACGGGGAGTTCGGAATCAGTATAAAAACGAACTTCCTGCAGCAGGCGGTCAGCGCTTTCCATATCCTGGCTGATCAGCAGGATCATGCCGTCATGGTCACGCAACAGCTGTTGAACCAAAAAGCCCGTGGCACTGCCCTTGATCTGGCCAATGCGCTTGATGTCACCGGGGCCTCTGGGAATCGGAACCTTGAATGCTGCAGTCAACGGTTACTCCTCGCTCCATGCTAGTGAAGGAGGCATTGTACCCGCTGTGGAGGTTGTTCGCAGCTGAATAGCAGGGTCAGGACCAAAGTATACGGCCTTGGGTTTGCTCCAGAGGAAGGAAAAGAGGATAATGCGCGCACCCAAATTGAGCGATGACAATTTCGGAGTTACCTCGTGAGCCAAGAAATGATTTTCGCAGACTGGAAAGCCCGTGAAGCAATCGCAGAAGCGATGGTTCCTCTGGTAGGCCGTCTGTACCGTGACCGCAACATTGAAATCTCCGTTTACGGTCGTTTGATCGTTAAGCGTTCCGTAATCGATATCCTGAAGGCACACCGTTTTGTGCGTCAGATCGAAGGTGAAGAGATCTCTGTTGTGGATACCTTCCCTGTGCTGGAAGCCGTCTCCGAAATGAATGTGACCAATGCGCACATTGATATCGGTAAGCTGGCGGTTAAATTCCGCAACGAAGGCGATGGTCGCACTCTGCAGGCGTTCCTGCAGGAAGAGCTGGCTGGTGCTTCTACTGAGCCGGCTGAAGCTCACGAAAGCACTGACGTTGTTCTGTATGGTTTCGGTCGTATCGGGCGCCTGCTGGCGCGCCTGATGCTGGATCGTGCCGGTGGTGGTCACTCCCTGCGTCTGCGTGCCATCGTGGTTCGTAAGGGCAAGGCTGATAACGACCTGGAAAAACGCGCAAGCCTGCTGCGTCGTGACTCTGTACACGGCTCTTTCAAAGGTACCATCCAGGTTGATGAAGAGAATAATGCTCTGATCGCCAATGGTAACTACATCCAGATCATCTTCGCTGATGGCCCGGATCAGGTCGATTACACACAGTACGGCATCAAAAATGCGCTGGTAATTGACAATACCGGTATCTGGCGTGATGAAGCTGGCCTGTCTCTGCATCTTCAGTCCAAAGGTGTTGCTCGTGCGCTGCTGACTGCGCCGGGTAAAGGCGTTAAGAACATCGTAATGGGTGTTAACCACAACGATGTGACTGATGAAGATCGCGTGCTGTCTGCAGCTTCCTGCACAACAAACGCTATCGTGCCGGTACTGAAAGCGGTTAACGATCAGTTTGGTGTTGTTAACGGTCACGTTGAGACTGTTCACTCCTACACCAACGATCAGAACCTGATCGACAACTACCATAAAGGTGATCGTCGTGGTCGTGCAGCTGCACTGAACATGGTTCTGACCGAAACGGGTGCTGCTAAAGCGGTTGCCAAGGCTCTGCCTGAGCTGGAAGGCAAACTGACCGGTAATGCTATCCGTGTGCCGACCCCGAACGTTTCAATGGCGATTCTGAACCTGAATCTGGGTAAAGAAACCGACAAAGATGAACTGAACGGCTACCTGCGTGAAGCAGCGCTGTACTCCGATCTGCAGAAGCAGATTGACTACAGCAACTCACCGGAAGCGGTTTCCTCTGACTTTGTTGGTTCTCGTGCAGCAGGTGTTGTTGATGCGCTGGCGACCATCGTTGATGGCAACCGTTGTGTACTGTACGTTTGGTACGATAACGAATTCGGTTACAGCTGCCAGGTTATCCGCATGGCTCAGCATCTGGCCAAGTGCACTCTGGATGCTTTCCCGGAAGCAAAGCACTGATAATGCTTGAATAATTCCTTAAAGGCCGCGATTGCGGCCTTTTTTGTGTCTGCTTTTTGTAATTCTATATAGATATATCTATAGGTCTAAAAGATCTATGCAAAAAGGTTACATTTGGGTGGCATGAGGGCCATGTAAAACAGTGGCTTGTAGAAAAATAACCGTGGTCTCAGTTATACTTGCAGGGATTTTTTGGTGGGATTTTCTCTGTGTGTGGGGGTGGGTACAAGTCGTTGTTTAGACTGGAACTTGTTCGAGTCTAAGACGAGTGCCTGAATTAGTCATGCAGAGAACCTCCTGAGTGTTTTTTGTAAGTTGGGTGAGACTAATGATCAAGATCAATAAAGGTCTGGATCTGCCTATCGCGGGCGCACCGGAACAGACCATCACCGATGGTGCTGCCGTTCGTACCGTGGCGCTTCTCGGCGAAGACTACGTTGGCATGAAGCCGACCATGCTCGTCAGGGAAGGGGATCGAGTAAAACTCGGTCAGGCGATCTTTGCCGATAAGAAGACAGAAGGGGTCAAGTACACGGCACCCGGCGCTGGCACTGTGAAAGCAGTGAACCGTGGCGAGCGTCGTGTACTGCAATCAGTGGTCATTGAACTGGATGATCAGGAAGAAGCGATCGAGTTCGCCAGCTATTCTGCTGCTGAACTGGGTCAGCTGACGCGTGAGCAGGTCGAACAAAACCTGGTTGAATCCGGTTTGTGGACTGCTTTCCGCACTCGTCCGTTCAGCCGTGTGCCTCAGCTAGGCACTACGCCCAGCTCCATCTTTGTTACCGCTATGGACACCAATCCGCTGGCTGCTGATCCGACAGTGATCATTGCTGAACAGGCGGAAGCGTTTAAAAACGGCTTGACGTTGCTGACCCGTTTGGGCAGCAAGCAGGTTTTCCTGTGTAAGGAAACCGGTGCAAATGTACCGTCCGTTGATGGTGTGCGTGTTGAAGAGTTTGCCGGCAAGCACCCTGCGGGTAACCCAGGTACACACATCCATTTCCTGGATCCTGTTTCCCGTGAAAAAACTGTTTGGGTTATCGGTTATCAGGACGTAATTGCCTTTGGTTTGCTGTTTACCGAAGGCAAGCTGCCGACTCAGCGTGTAGTTGCTCTGGCAGGTCCTCAGGTTAACAAGCCTCGTCTGGTCCGTACCCGCGTGGGTGCCAGCACTGAAGAGCTGACTTCCGGTGAACTTAAGGCTGGTAAAAACCGCATCATCAGCGGTTCTGTCTGGAATGGTCGTAAGGCGATGGGCCCTCTGGGTTATATCAGCCGCTATGCCAGCCAGCTGAGCGTTCTGCTGGAAGGTGATAGCCGTGACTTCATGGGCTGGATTGCACCAGGCAGCAACAAGTTCTCTGTATTGAACATGTTTGCGTCTGTATTTGCGCCGGGCAAGAAGTTCGATTTCACCACAACCACGAATGGATCTGAACGGGCCATGATTCCCGTAGGTCAGTTCGAGGCGTTGATGCCGCTCGATATCCTGCCGACTCAGTTGCTGCGTGCACTGGTTACTGGCGATATCGTGACCGCGATGCAGCTTGGTTGTCTTGAGCTGGATGAAGAGGATCTGTCCCTGTGCACCTTCGCGTGCCCGGGCAAGTATGAATACGGTCCTATTCTTCGCGACAACCTGACGCGCATCGAGAAAGAGGCGTAAGAGAGGCTGGTCATGAGTTTGAGAACCGTTCTGGATAAAATGGAGCCGCATTTCCATAAAGGCGGCAAATACGAAAACTGGTACGCGCTTTACGAAGCGGTTGATACCATTTTCTACACTCCGGGTCATGTGACCAAGAGCCCAGCGCACGTACGTGACGGTGTGGACTTGAAGCGCATCATGATTCTGGTTTGGCTGTGTACATTCCCGGCGATCTTCTTCGGTATGTACAACGTTGGCCTACAGGCTAACACAGCTATGGCTGAACTGGGCCTGACTGAATCCACTGGCTGGCGCGGTGCGCTGGCGGCGGGTTTGACCGGCTTTAGCCCTGACAGTGTTTGGGACAACATCATTCATGGTGCTGTCTACTGGTTGCCGATCTACATCACGACCTTTGTGGTAGGTGGCTTCTGGGAAGTGCTGTTCGCCATGAAACGTGGCCACGAAGTTAACGAAGGTTTCTTTGTTACTTCCGTGCTGTTCTCCCTGATCCTGCCGCCGACCATCCCGCTGTGGCAGGTTGCACTGGGTATCAGCTTCGGTGTTGTTATCGGTAAGGAAGTATTCGGTGGTACCGGTAAAAACTTCCTGAACCCGGCACTGACTGGTCGTGCATTCCTGTTCTTCGCCTATCCGGCGCAGATGTCAGGTGATGCGATCTGGACAGCGGTTGATGGTTTCTCCGGTGCAACTCCTCTGGGTCTGGCTGCAATGGGCGGTGTTGAAGCGATTCTGAATGCTAACATCACCTGGTTCGATGCCTTCATCGGTACCATTCAGGGGTCTGTAGGTGAAACCTCTACACTGGCTATCCTGATCGGTGGTGCAGTCATTCTCTTTGCCCGAATAGCCGCATGGCGCATTGTCGCTGGTGTGTTCCTGGGCATGGTGGGGATGTCGCTCATCTTCAACGCAATTGGCTCTGAAACCAACCCGATGTTCAACATGCCGTTCTGGTGGCATCTGGTACTGGGTGGTTTTGCCTTCGGTATGATCTTTATGGCAACTGACCCTGTGTCAGCGTCCATGACCAATACCGGCAAGTGGTTCTTTGGTGCCCTGATCGGCATCATGGTTGTACTGATCCGTGTGGCTAACCCAGCTTTCCCGGAAGGTATGATGCTGGCCATTCTGTTTGCCAACCTGTTTGCACCGCTGATTGACAACTTTGTTGTCCAGGCGAACATCAAGCGGAGGATGAAGCGCAATGTCGTCTAATAACGATACTATGGGCAAAACCCTGCTGGTAACCATCCTGTTGTGTGTGGTGTGCTCAGTAGTGGTATCTGCCGCGGCAGTTATTCTTAAACCGCAGCAGGTTGCCAACAAGGAACTGGACCGTAAGAGCAACATCCTTGCGGCCGCGGGTATTGTTGACCCGAGCAAAAGTGTAGATGAGCTGTTCAAACAGATCACTACCAAATATGTTGACCTGGAAACTGGCAAGTACGTTGACGTACCGGCTGGTTACGATGATGCCAAGGCTGCTAAAGACCCTGCACAGAACGTTGTTCTGACACGTCAGCAGGACAAGGCGGGTATCAAGACCATTGCACAGGTTAAGCCGGTCTACCTGGTTCAGGGCGCTGACGGTAGCGTCGAGAAGGTGGTGCTGCCAGTACACGGCAAGGGCCTCTGGTCTACCATGTACGGATTCCTGGCGCTGGAAGGTGACTTGAATACTGTAGTTGGTCTGGGCTTCTTCTCCCACGGTGAAACACCGGGTCTGGGTGGTGAAGTTGATAACCCTTCCTGGAAGGAACTCTGGCCTGGCAAAAAAGTGTACGGCGAAGATACAACGGAGCCTCAGCTTGGCCTGATCAAGGGTTCTGTTGATCCGTCTACTCCGAATGCCGAATACAAGATTGACGGACTGTCTGGCGCGACACTGACCAGTAATGGTGTGACGCATCTGGTTCAGTTCTGGATGGGCGAGAACGGTTATGCGCCGTTCCTGAACAACCTGCGTGCAGGGGGAGCTTAATCCATGTCCAAGACTAAAGATGTCATCGTAACGCCAATATTCAAGAACAACCCGATTGCTCTGCAGATCCTGGGTGTATGTTCTGCGTTGGCGGTTACATCCAACATGGCGACCGCAATGGTTATGACGCTGGCGGTTATCGTCGTAACAGCGTTCTCTAACTTCTTCGTGTCGCTCATCCGTAATCACATTCCGGGCAGCATTCGAATCATCGTTCAGATGACGATTATCGCTTCTCTGGTTATCGTGGTTGACCAGTTCTTGAAAGCCTTTGCTTATGAGATCTCCAAGCAGCTATCGGTATTCGTTGGTTTGATCATTACCAACTGTATCGTAATGGGCCGTGCGGAAGCCTTCGCTATGAAGAATCCGCCGATCCCGAGCTTTATGGACGGTATCGGCAACGGTCTGGGCTATGGTGCAGTACTGCTGTTCGTCGGTTTCTTCCGTGAACTCTTTGGTGCTGGTTCTCTGTTCGGTTACGAAATTCTGCCGTTGGTTAACAACGGTGGTTGGTACCAGGGCAATGGTTTGATGCTGCTGCCGCCGAGTGCGTTCTTCCTGATCGGTATGTTCATCTGGATCATCCGTACATGGAAGCCTGAGCAGGTTGAGAAACCTGACTTCGAAATGGCGCCGAACACCAAGAAGGAGGCTGCATAATCATGGAACAGCTGATCAGCCTTGCTGTTAAGGCGATTTTCGTTGAAAACATGGCGCTTGCCTTCTTCCTGGGGATGTGTACGTTCCTGGCGATTTCGAAGAAGGTTCAGACTGCAATTGGTCTGGGTATTGCCGTTATCGTGGTATTGGTTATCACGGTTCCGGTCAACAACCTGATCTTCAATTATCTGCTGCGTGAAGGTGCACTGGCTTGGGCCGGTTATCCTGAAGTAGACCTGAGCTTCCTGGGTTTCATTTCCTACATCGGCGTAATTGCCGCGATCGTTCAGATCCTGGAAATGTTCCTGGACAAGTTTGTACCGGCTCTTTACAACGCGTTGGGTGTGTTCCTGCCGCTGATTACTGTGAACTGCGCCATCATGGGTGCTGCTCTGTTCATGGTTGAGCGCGACTACACCTTCGGTGAAAGTGTTGTGTACGGTGCAGGTGCAGGTATCGGTTGGGCGCTGGCGATTGCAGCCCTTGCTGGTATCCGTGAGAAGCTTAAGTACAGTGACGTGCCGCACGGCTTGCGTGGCCTGGGGATCACCTTCATCACTGTGGGTCTGATGTCTCTTGGCTTCATGTCATTCTCCGGCGTACAGCTGTAACCGGACGACAGGAAAGCTTAAAGGATAGGATGAACAGATGAATACAGAAGTCATTATCCTCGGTGTGGTGATGTTTACGGCGGTGGTGCTTGCACTGGTTGCTGTAATCCTCGCTGCCCGAGCCAAGATGGTCAGCTCAGGCAATGTGACCATCGAGATCAACGATGATCCGGAAAAATCAATCACTGTGCCTGCCGGTGGCAAGCTGCTGCAGACCCTGGCTGACAAAGGTATCTTCCTTGCCTCCGCCTGTGGTGGTGGTGGTACCTGTGCCCAGTGTAAATGTCAGGTGACCGAGGGCGGTGGTTCCATGCTTCCGACCGAGGAATCTCACTTCACCCTGCGTGAAGGCAAGGAAGGCTGGCGTCTGTCCTGCCAGGTTGCCGTAAAGCAGGACATGAAAGTTCACGTTGAAGATGACGTCTTTGGTGTGAAGAAGTGGGAATGTACCGTTGAGTCCAACCCGAACGTGGCAACCTTCATCAAGGAACTGACCCTGCGTCTGCCGGAAGGCGAAAGCGTAGACTTCCGTGCTGGTGGTTACGTACAGCTGGAAGCGCCTGCTCACGTTGTGAACTACAAGGATTTCGATATCCAGCCTGAGTTCCGTGGTGATTGGGACAAGTTCGACATGTGGCAGTTTGTGTCCAAGGTTGATGAGCCGGTCATCCGCGCTTACTCCATGGCCAACTACCCGGAAGAGAAGGGTGTTGTTAAATTCAACATTCGTATAGCATCTCCGCCTCCGGGCAGCCAGGGTATTCCGCCGGGCCAGATGTCTTCTTATGTGTTTAGCCTGAAGCCGGGTGACAAGATCACTGTGTACGGGCCCTTCGGTGAGTTCTTCGCCAAGGAAACCGACAATGAAATGGTCTTCATCGGTGGTGGTGCCGGTATGGCACCGATGCGCTCTCACATTTTCGATCAGCTGAAGCGTTTGAACTCCAAGCGCAAGATCTCTTTCTGGTATGGTGCGCGTTCTGTACGTGAAGCCTTCTACGTGGAAGAGTTTGACAAGCTGGCTGAAGAGAATGAGAACTTTACTTGGCATCTGGCGTTGTCTGATCCGCAGCCTGAAGATAACTGGACCGGTTACACTGGTTTCATCCACAACGTACTGTATGAGCACTACCTGCGTGACCACGAAGCGCCGGAAGATTGTGAGTACTACATGTGTGGTCCGCCCATGATGAACGCATCTGTTATCAAGATGCTGGAAGATATGGGTGTTGAGCCTGATAATATCCTGCTGGACGATTTCGGTGGCTGATATTTATGGCTAATCAGATACGTCTGACTAAATGGCTGGCAGCTCTGCTGCTGGCCGTTTTTGTTTTTGGACTTCAGGGTTGTAACTCTAAACCTCAAGAACATGTGGTTGGCTTTCAGGGCATGACCATGGGTACGACCTTCAGCATGAAATGGGTATCAACCTCCGAAGAGGAGGTTGAGTCTGTCAGGGCTGAGGCCGGGAAGTTGTTAAGTCAGGTGAATCAGCAGATGTCGACGTATATCGAGGACTCAGAGCTGTCGCTGCTTAATAAAATGCCCCATGGTGAGTCCCGTCAGGTCAGCTCCGAGTTGATGCAGGTGCTCAAGGAAGGGCAGCGTATCAGTGAGCTGACCCGGGGAGCGTTTGACTATACCGTGGGCCCGCTGGTGAATCTGTGGGGGTTTGGTCCTGATGGGCGAATTACCCATGCGCCGGATACTCATGAGATTGAGGCCTTGAAAGCGCGTATCGGATATCGCTTTGTCGAGCTGGATCCTAATGCGCTCAGTGTTGTCAAAGATGGCGAACAGTATGTCGATCTGTCTGCTATTGCCAAGGGCTATGGTGTTGATGCGTTGGCGCAGTTGCTTGAAGCTCGTGGTATTGGGCGCTATCTGGTGGAAATTGGTGGTGAGCTTAGAGCCAAGGGTTCCAAGCCCAATGCTGAACCCTGGCGTTTGGCTATTGAAACACCGACCGAAGGGGAGCGCGCGGTTCAGGAGGTTATTAGCCTTACCCAGGGTGGTGTTGCGACTTCCGGTGACTATCGGAACTATTTTGAAGAAGATGGTGTTAGATTCTCACATACCATAGACCCACGTACGGCGCGCCCTATCACTCATCGACTGGCATCAGTTACCGTGATTCGTCCCAGTTGTATGGAAGCGGATGCATTGGCGACGGCCCTCATGGTGATGGGGGAGGAAGAGGGGTACAATTTTGCCCTTGAGCATGACATTGATGCCTTCTTCATCAATAAAACTGAAGATGGTTTTGAGACCCGTTTTACGCCGGGTTTCACCAAGTATATGAACTAACAGGAGGGTTAAATGGATACGATGATCCTGACCTTTGCTGCCTTGATGCTGATTATTATTGCCATGTCAGTCGGTGTGCTGCTTGGTGGTAAACCGATCAAAGGCTCTTGTGGCGGTATGAGTGCCTTGGGCATGGATACTGTGTGCGACATTTGCGGAGGTAATCCCAGCAAATGTGATGAAGAGCAGCAGCGAGTGGCTAAAGAAGAACATGCAGATCTTGCCTACGAGCTTAATTCTAAAAGCTAATTGGATGTAGCGCTGTACTGTCAAGTACTACGAAGAGCCATGGAAGGCTCTAACCTACTATTTCTCTTGCCCTTTGTGTAATACTCTCTACTACGCAGGACCATGGTTCACCATGTAGTACCGCCGAAACTGTGGGCTATATGTGGGCCAAATGTGGGGCGAGAGGGATAGCATGAAGCACAAGTTCACCAAGACCTGGATCGAAGGATTGGCCGTTGAAGCCAGGACTCGGTACACGGATATCAATCACCCAACCCTTACACTCCGTGTTACTCCTTCAGGCAGTAAGACCTTCTATTATCGTGCCCGCCACAAGCATCGAGGCGTAGTCGAACGGAAGATTGGTCCATTTGGCCAGTGGACCATTGATCAGGCCAGAGCTAAAGCAACTGAAATGGCTGCAAGCTTCAATGCCGGGATTGACCCTGAAGAGGCTGCCAAAGAAGCTGCTCAGAAGCGCTGGCAAGATAGCATTACTTTCAACGACGCCATAACCGCCTGGTTATCAGATTTCCAGAAACTTGTTGAGGACGGCAGCCGCCGACAAAGGACTCTCGACAACTACTCAGACACCTACAGGCTTTATCTGCAACAACCGTTTGGTCACTTACCCTTGGTTGAGTTCACATGTGACGTTTTTGAAGAGCACATGAGTGAGCAGAGCATCAGCGCGACTCTTCATAATCTGATACGTGTCATTGTTAGCAGCGCGTTCAAACACGCATCCAAGAAGCACAGGCATGAATTTCCAAATCCAGCGATTCATGTTCAATTTCGCACTGGCCGTAAGCGTGATCGGTTTCTTCAACCTGACGAAGCGGCACGTTTGTTTGCCTCCATCGATCAAGCCGAACCTATTTACCAAGACCTGGTACGAGTAATCCTCTTCACTGGTCAGCGTAAAGGGGCTGTTTACACCATGGAGTGGGCTGAGCTAGATCTAAACCGTAACACCTGGTCGATACCTGCTCGCAAGATGAAGGGTAAGAAGCCTCACACGGTGCCTTTGGTTCCTGCTGTGTCAGACATACTGAAGCGCCGCCGGCAGGAGGTTACCGGCCGGTATGTCTTCCCGTGGAAGAATGGGCCCCACTTGCCTCTGAATCATGGTTACTACTGGTACAAAATTATTAAAAGGGCTGGTTTGGACAATGATGAGAACGGTCAGGAGAGACTTACCATTCATGACCTGCGCAGGACTCTTGCGAGCTGGCAGGCGGCCGAAGGTGTAGGTCTGCAGCAGATATCACAGACGCTTGCGCACCAAGATATCAGCCTGACCGCCAGTGTGTATGCCCATATAAACGCGGAGAGTACTCGTGCTGGTATCCAGGCAGCGGTAGAAGCAATCGGCAGAGCTGCTGCTCAAGTCACTGAAGTGGCAGAAGAGGAGCCCGATACGATTGGCATGTTGCTGGATAAGCTGAGCTTGGATGAAAAGGCCGAACTTTTGGAACGGCTGAAGGAAGAGCTGGAGGGTTAGGTGTGGGTGCGCTGGGAGCGTTTAAGGAATCCATCAAGCGTTGATTTTTGATACTTCACCAAGCGACCAATCTTTACGTATGGCAAGTCATCACCATGTTTGCCGCTGAGTCGCCAAGCCTCCAGTGTTTTAGGAGACAGCTGCAGGTAAGCAGCAGCCTCTTTAGTTGTAAATAGCGGGTTGTGATTCAGGTCTTCTGCTGTTGCTGTGCTCATATTTCTTTATCCTCATCTTCCATTGCCGCCCTGATCATCATCCAGGTCATGTCCAGTACCTTGCCGATTGGCTTGGTCATGACTGCTTAGGTCGTCTTCCTGGTCTGATCACTTTTTGGTATTGATCTGTTTTGATGCTGCTTGCCAGTCCCAGTAACCGGGATGGGCAGGGCGCAAGACCACACGTTTACGGCGCTGCGCAGTGCTGCTTTGTCCAGTGGATTGATTACTTCTGGGGTTATGTTTGTTGTTCATCGGACCTCCTAAAAAGGAATGTCATCGTCAAAGTCATCAAACCCCTGTGCGGGTTGAGAGTGACGTTGAGGCTGTTGAGGTTGACGCTGCTGTGGGGCTTGCTGCTGGTAACCACTTTGCTGCGAATACCCACCTGGCTGTTGTCCATCACCCCGGCTATCCAGCATCTGCATTTCGCTGGCAACGATTTCAGTGGTGTATCGGTCCTGGCCATCTTGCCCCTGCCATTTGCGCGTTCTAAGTGACCCCTCGACATAGACCTTGGAACCCTTACGCAGGTATTCACCAGCAATCTCAGCCAAACGGTTGAAGAAAACTACGCGGTGCCATTCGGTGCGTTCCTGCATCTGGCCGCCCTGCTTGTCTTTCCAGCTATCACTGGTCGCCAGAGTGACATTGGTTACTGCATTACCATTGGGCATGTAGCGCACTTCAGGGTCACCGCCCAAGTTCCCAACAAGAATGACCTTGTTAATACCGCGTGCCATATAACCTCCTGGCAAATAAAAGCCCCTACTGGCGGGGCCTTGTGGGTGAGTAGTTAGTCGAGCAACATCCAGTCATCGGCAAGCGCATCATTTACACTCGGTACCCAGGTGCTAACCGTGTGATCGACATTCTTGATGGCCATATAGGGGTTGTATGGCACCTCATCGCCAAAGCAATCACGGGCGGCATCTGTCTGCGCCTTGTATATATCTGCAGGGACGAGACACACAAACATGCCTTTCCCATTCCATCCGGATCGAGCTACGCGCTTGCCGTCTTTCAGCATCACTAGCGCATCACCAAATGTCATGTTCGTGGTGGGGCGATACGCCCGCTCAAACACGTCTTCAGGCGACCAGCTGATATATCCGGCATAGTCAGGGTGGTTGGCCTGACCGCCGTCGATGTACTCAATCAGATAGCCTTTATCTTTCGGGTTCTCATCTGCCGGAACTGTCCAGCCGCGCAGGTCGTTGTATTCCTTACGGGTCATGAGCATGGCGTTGATTGTTTTGGTACCGATGTGTTTATCCATGGGCGGGGATCTCCGTTAAATTTTAGGTGAGGCACCGGCTTGTGCAGATGCCGTCGATACATGTAGGGCAAAACATCAGCTAAGTACGGCTCGGTACCCACTACTATCGGGAGCGCTGATTTCGCCGGCATGCTCCATAATTTCAATCAGGCGGGCGGCACGGTTGTAGCCAATTTTTAGCGTTGCCTGAATGTTTGAAATGGTGGCCCTGCCCGTTTCACGGACCAATGCCAGGGCCTCGTCATAGAGCTCATCAGATGCCGAATCAAGTAGGTCGGGCTGGTCTTCCTGGGCTGTTGGTTTGTCACCTTCTTGCGGCTCATAATCTTCAATTGATGGAAGAATGATCATTACCTGTTGGCCGGTTTGATCTGCAATGTCATGAGCACCGCTTGGCATTGATCCATCCAGGTTACGGGCAATAACCATCTTGGCTTCCACCGGGCCTTTGAAGGTTACCTGGGCCACTTTGGCCAGGACATAGGGACGATCATCGGCAGCGATGGTCTTCACGCAGCTGATCACCAACTCCTTGATCTGCTTATCGATTGAGTCAATGAAGTCCTGTTGCTGTTCTTCGTTCAGCTTCTGCCACACGTTGGGGAGAGCTTTGCAGGTATTGATCACCACACCCATCAAGTCGGTGTGCATGTGGTGGGCAGAAGTCATGAATACGCCGCTTTCAGCGTCGATGATTTGAGCTGCAGTCATGGAGTAGCCTCGGGTGTTTAGAAAAAGAAGAGGGGGTTAAGCTGCTACGGCAGCCAGGTCTTGCATGGCCCAGTAGATTTCCATACAGGCCTGAGCATCAGCCATGGCGGTATGGGCGTTTTGTAGTTCTTTACCGGTGAAGTATTCGTATGCCTCTGCCAGCTTTGGAGGTTTGAATCCATAACGGCCTTTAGGCCCCAGCTTCAGAATCGGTTTGGCCATCAGCATGGTGCAGTCGTGATTATCCTTTTCTGCCCACCGGTCAATTGTTTCATCGGAGTGGCCATAGCGTTTCAGACCAATGCGAATGATGCGCTGGTCAAATGTCTTGTTGTGCGCCACACGCTTGCCACCGACCATCTGAATGAACAAGGACAGCGCATCAGCTTCGCGAACACCTACCTGAGAGGCTTTTTCATGGGTGATACCATGAATATCCGAAACCTCAGCGGGGATCTCCCAGTGGTCCGGTTTAATGATCAGATCCAGGGTAGATATCACCTTGCGGGTATCGGCATCAGCCAAGATTGCGCCAAGCTGGACTAGATGAGGCTGCGTTTCGCTTTCTGAGGGCGACTTCCAATCAGGCAGGCCGGTTGTTTCCGTGTCGTAAAACAGAATGGTATTCATGGTGTATATCTCGTAATTCGAGGAATAAAAAAGGCTGTTCGTTATGAGCAGCCTTCAGTTGTTGGTTGGGTAATTCGGCGTTGGCCTATGCAGCTTTGAGTGCTTCCATTGCATCGCTATAACCCGACCAGTTATCGACCCCGGCACCCTCCAGGGCATTAAGTTTGGCCTGATCAGCCAGAAGCTGTTCATACTCAGCGCGGGTGATTGTGACGGTGTCGTCGGCAGCTACATCGACCAGTTCATGTGGGTGAAGCTGTGAAGGCTGCGGCGGGCGTTCAGTGCGTTCGCTGGTAACGCTAGCTTTTGGCTCGGCCTGCTGCTGGGTAGCTTCTTTCCGCTGAGCCTCTACCTGTGCCTGCTGCTCTTCACGCGCCTTACGGTCAGCTTCGGCCTTGGCCTTGGCTTCTTCCTCAAGGCGGATGCGTTCACGCTCGGCTTCCAGCTTTTCCTGCTCCAGTCGCTGATGCTCGGCAATGCGTGCCGTGATCGTGGCTTCCAGGTCTTCCGGCTGCTTGGCGATGAGCTGGGCCCAGTCGCTGAACAGGAAGCGGTACTCTTTGCCCTTGGCTTCCAGGGTTTTCAGGTTGGATTTGAACAGGTCGATCTGCTGTTTGGCTTCAACCTTGGCAGCAGCCAGGGCGTCATCGGCAGCAGATTGAAGGCTGCCGATGGTTTTCTTGCCCTTCATGGCAATAGCTGGGGCGAAATGAACGTTAACCGGCGCCGGTGATTCCTGTTGGGTCAGCCATGCGCTGAAGGCTTTGTCAGCCTGGCTGATGATCTCGGCCTTACGGTTTTCTTTCTCGGCTTTCACTGTTCGGTTTAGCAGTAAGCGCTTGTCACGCATTTCTGTCTTAAGGTGATCGACCGTTTTGAACAGTTCGTCGATGCTGACTGTCTGCTCAAGCGCTGCTTTCTTGGTGGCCTCGAGCTGCTTCTCGGCTTTGTCGAACGCCTTGATAGCCTTCTCGGCGTCTGCAAAGTCTTGATCGGTGACCAGTTCGGTTTTGACGTTGGCAATCATGGCCAAGGCGCGCTCTTTGAACATAGGAAGATTGGAAGCGCGAACTTCGCCACTGATATCCACTACAAGAGCCGGCAGTTCTTCCAGGTTACGACCAACTACCTCGGGTTTGAGCTCTTCAGGCTGGTAGTCTTGAAGGTCTGCCGCAAACTGCTCCCAGCCAGTCGAGAGGGTTTGGAAGTCATTCTGGTTTGGCGTAACCCAAACATGGACGGTCTTCTCAGGTGTACCGTCTGTGACCATATACAAGGCTTTATCTGCGCCACTAACATACAGTTGCTGAACAACCTGCCAGTAGTCACAGTCTGGCACCTTCCCAGAGCGAACATCTGCAGCCTTCTCTTCATTCCATTGCTTACACTCCCATGTGACATCCTCCAGCATGGTGATACCGTCAAATGAAGCTAAATAGCGCTCTTGATCATCAATCGCTGTGACGGGGTAAAGCTCTTCACCGATGATGGATTCGGCAAGGGGTCGAGCGCTTTCTTCAACTAAGTGCCCTTTATCAAGGATGTTGGCCTGAAACCATTCACTGAACTCGCGTTCCGATCCTGTTGCCTTCATTCGCAGAAGCTCGCTGCGCTTAACATTCTTGGACGCCGACATCATCATCGGCGCTTCACTGGCTGTGAAATATTTTGCACGGGTGGCGTTCCATTCAGGAGTGCCTTGAACCAAATTCAAAATAATCATGCTGTTACTCCTTCAATCTTATGGCGCTGCTCTTCAGTCAGAATTGCTTTTGACTCGACGAGCTTGATGATCTGTTCAGGGGTTCGTTTGCCAGCCTCGATAGCCGCTTCCCATTTGGGGAAGTTCACTTCGAAGTCTGCTTCTGGGTAGTGAGAAAGGGCGGGGCGACCCGGGGTAACGTCTCGCTCCTCTCGCTTTCCATTGAAGTCATACATGAAGTTGCCTTGGTCGAGCATTTCCATGATTTCGCTGCTATTGGGCAGGCGGCGTGCCAAGCGGTGAAGAGCGGTCTTGAGCGCCATGCGGTCGTACCAGTCATTCCATGGGCCCGACTTAGGGTTCTTACTCGACTGGCGCACCTTGTCTACATCGCCCTTTGTCATTGGCTCAACTATGACCAAGCCGTCTTTTAGCTTGGCCATGGCATAAACCAGCTTGATATCGCCGCGGTTGTCACCGAATTCAGGACGGTGCTTTAGATGCTCGCCGTCTTCATCTACCCAGTAGTCGAATTCATCAGCGGTGTAGACCACACGGGCGGTAATGGTGGCGATCTCACCGGTCTGGCGGGCGCGCTTCAGTACGCCGTCGATCATGGGCATGTACTGGATCTTCTTCACCCAATTTGGGTTATCACGCGTCCCAATATTTGTGTTGAACTCAACCAGCGCAGCCTCGCGACCATCAGGAACCAAGCCATCAGCAGCACAGCGCTGGAGGGAGTTAAACAGGCTCTGACGGTCTGCCTGTAGCACTGAAGGGGTATTCGTTGCAGCGATAACTGCCGCACGAACGAATTTATCGACCGGCATGTGTTTGGGCAGAACCTGCTGGAGCATGCTCTTCTGATCTTCAAGTTCTGTGCGGAACTGATCCACGGGTACGATGGCATTCATGCCGCTTGCTCCTGTAAATGTTCGCTTGCATCCAGCCGGGCCATTGCCTCAGCCAGTCGTTTTGAGCGTTTGCACGCAGGTTCCAGACGGTAGTCTTCAGGTGGTGGCTCGATGCCCGGGATATATTCACCAACCTCGACATAGCGACTCAGTACCTGGTCACGAGTGAGTGGTTCTGACTGGGTGAATGACCACTGAGGGTCTGGCAGGTTGTGACTGGCTTGGCAGAAATAGAGGGGTTTCATGCCGCATCCTCCAGGTATGCCTTCTGATCCCAGACAATCGCCTGGCGGGCTATATCGCAGATAGCTGCGGCAAGTAGCTGTTTGTATAGCTCTGCAAATTCAGCCTGAACTGCTTCAACTTCCTTTCCTGTCCGGCAAAGCTTCTTGCGCTGGAACCACTGGTCGTATTCCTCACAGCTGAATACAGCCTCTTGCGCTTCATCCAGTCCCTGATAGTCGTGAACTTCAGGGCCAGTCCAGAGGCCTCCGTGCTGGCGGAAAGCATCAATCTTGGCCTGCAGCTCAATGTCGTGATCGAACAGCAGGTTCTCCAATGCGCCGGCCTGAGCATTAAGGTCAGCGCCAATATCGCGTGTGCTCATGGCAGTTACTCCACTGTGAATATCGGTAAGTCATACCGGATAGTCGGGTGCGCCCTGCGGTAGTTACGGCGGCACTGATAGGCCAGCAGGCGCTGCTCATTTGTCAGGCTGCCGCGATCCACCAGCACGATTATCCGGCTTGGCTTGCGACGCCTGAAGAGGTTTAAGGTTTTCATGGTGGGGCTCTCCTGTTTGTTACGGCTGCACACTCCGGGGGAATGCGCAGCGATAATTTTCAGGTCTTGCTATCGCTTACTCGCCAGCGAAGAGGCGGTGATTTATCAACCGTCACGCTGTAACCAGTACGTCAGTCCGTTCTGAGGACTATCCGGATAGGGAGCATTCAGGAAGCACGGACGATGCCGTGGGTGGACAGAGCCACCATGGACCAGACGATTAACCGCCGACGCTGGCGATGGTGCTGCGAGCGTGGATCTGGTCGCGGGGTCTCAGCGATGTTAAAGAGCTAGCTTAATTCGATACAAGTAAGCTTGAATTAATGAAAGCATGCTTTAATTGTAAATGCAACATTGCTTGTATTTCTGAGCGCACTAGGAGGTCGCGTATTTAAGGTGTAAAAATCGAAAGCGGCCACGCAGTCTGTGGATCAGAAGTGGCAAGACTTAGTCGGGTAGATACGGGAAAGATAAGCCCTGCAAAGTAGGGCGCCAGATCAAGCTTAGCGTGAACGCCATTGAGCGTACCGACCAGCAGTGCATCAGCACGAAAGCGGATAAGCGTCCAATATCTGCCAACGGGAATCAGGACGCCGCTCTGCTTGGGCTGCTGATCCACTCACGGTTACCACGGTGAGCGCGCCAAGGTTCTGGTTAGAGAGGTTTTGCACAATCCAAGCGGCCATATCTTCATACTGGGCAATTGGCCGTTTCTGGATGAAGATCTGTACTGCGATCTGTCCAGGCATGGAAACCATGCTTTTGATGAAGACTAAACGGTACGATGCTTGTGACTGTCCGGTACGTGTCCTGAGGAGGATGAGGTGATGAAGGTGGAGTTGGTGCTGTAGAGGAGCGCCAAAGGCGCCAGAAAAAAAGAACCCGCCAGTGCGGGTTCCTAAAATCACAATTTGGTTAGTCCGTAGGCTCAGCAGAGGCTAAATCAAACATATCGTCTTGAACGATTCGTATATAATCCAATACTGGCATCACATGTGAGGTGTGCCGTCCTGATTTTCGTTTTAGAAGAGTTCCTTTTATTTCTACTATTTTCTTGTTTTCATTTGCATTGTGAGCAACTCTGTACTGCTGGTCATTTACGTGAATGGAAACGGTTATGTTCTTTTTATCTTTCCTTGTTGAAATTTTAATAATCCCTTCATTTTCATTATAATCCCTTTCAAGTTTTACGACACGACCTGTTAAAACTTTTTCGGGCTCTTGTCTTATCTTCCTAAACCCATTCTTAACATCATTTATTTTTGTTGAGTCGCTTCGATCAAACCTTATGTTAGTTTTAATTCCGTTGGTGCCATGTATTTTCTGGGACCATATAAAATCAAGCTCCCAGTTCCGGTGGCCACTTTTGCCAAAGAGTAGCTCAATAGCCTCACACTCTGTTAACGTAAAACCTTCGAGCATGAGCGCCTCAATCAGGGCATTTTTATCACTACTTTCATACTCTGCAATAACAGATTTCAGCTTAATCAATCGTCTCAATATGGCTTCATTAACCAAGCGGCCAGCAGATGCAGCTGGGATGTTCTCCATTGCTGGGCTCTCACCAGCTGACTCTTCAAGTAGAAGAGGTAGATATGCTGTAACGATGTAGCTTCCGTGCTGCGTTTGAGAAAGCTCACTTTGATTCATGAATGCGGTTTTGAAGCTCTTTCCAATAGCAGATACTTCATCGAGCGTGCTTTTGATGATGCTTTTTAGGGATGAGAAGAGGCTTTCACCATCTTCAAAGCCGATGGTACCGTTTATCACGTCATCTGCTTCTACTCGAAGTTTGATCAGGTCCTTCGTGTTGTAGAGCTGCTTGATGTATACAGCCGCATCTACCTCTGATACGTTCTCTGACTTACTGATCAAGATAACTAAGGTATCAATGGCATCTCCGTAATCAGCAAAAGATGCATCAAGCGGAGCCCAGTACTTTTCACCACTTTTCGTCTCCCAGACGCTTGATTTTCCATCAAATGTTCTCAGGTGTTTCCAGCCAAGATCAGACAGGAGCGACTCAATATCACCGGGTGCGATAGCATTATAACTGATGCTGTATTTATTCATCACACCAGATCTCCCGTGCTATTGATTTTTTCCATTAGTTCTTTAAGTGCAGTATAGCTAAACTTATTTTCCAATGGTATATCAATAGTGACGCTATGATTTTTATTAGTATCTTTCATTCCTTTTAGATAATACCAATAAATAGAGTGTCGTGCGGTTATTCCTTTATTGTACTGTGTTAGCCATAACTCTGGCTTATTAGGTACAAAAGCAAGAATAAGGAGTCTTGGGGTAAGTGTGTGCTTTATCAGATCTTTATAGTTTTTTACTCGGAGAGGATATTTTATTAAGCCTTTATCTTCTTTTATGATGCTGAGATCAGATGTTGACTTGATTTGAATATCAATTTTGGGGTTCAACTCCCATTGTTCACCACTAATGGATAAATCTAACCCATGGTCTTGCGCATAGGTCTGCCACTGGCACCCTGACTGTGAACAAATACTGGCTACCAAAGCGGTGCTGAAAAGCTCCTTTTGGTGATTTAGATCCAAGCCTATTACTCCCTATCCCTGTATGGCTATTCACATACTATCGCGGATCACAAATTCCTTGAAACCAACTTTTTAACCTCAGCGATAACCCGCAACTGCTGGGCGTTGTGTGCCGATACTATCTCATCGGTGTAGGCAGGGTCGTCCTTGTTGTCGCTGGAGATCAGCCAACTGCCATCCATCTTCTTGGTGAAGCGTTTCACCTTAAGCTCACCATCGAATTCAAAAGCATAAATTTTACTGCTGGTTAGGCGGGGCACATGGGTGTCTGCGAGAACTTCGTCACCACCCCAGAGGGTAGGCCACATAGAGTCTCCCCGGATTTTTATGATGCGAGCGTTGCTGGGCTCAATACCGTGTGCATCCAGGTCGGACAAGCTGATGTCTCGATGTCCATCAAAGAAATCTTCCAAGCTTTCAGCGGCAGCACCTTGGCCGGCTGAAAACTCCTGATCCATAACGGGCACCGATGTTGTCATCAGGTCAGATGCAATACTGGCCTCTGAAAGGGTGTGGTTTTCTTTGGGCACCGCTGAGCCCGCCTTGGCATGGTTAGCAACCATTGGCCCTTTGCCTGAAATAAGCCAATCCAGACTGCTCCCATACTCATGAGCTATCACAGCCAAATGCTCGTTCTTGATGTTTGAAGTCTCGCCCGTAAACCACTGGCTGACTGCTTGGTAGCTGATGCCGCAGGTTCGCTCGAGCGCACGCCTCATACCGCGTTTGGGTATGCCGTGATAGGTGAGCAGTTCTTGGATTCGGTCGATGGTAGTCATAAAACAAATATACAAGTGTGCTTGTGAAGCATGCTTGCTTTGAATATTCAAGCATGCTTGAATATCTGTGTGTTCTTTGGAGGCAAGCATGAAACGCTCTGATGCAATCAAATATTTTGGCGGAATTTCCCAGCTGGCAAGGGCGCTTGGGATCTCTTATGAGGCGGTGCGTCAGTGGCCGGAAAACGGAGTGCCGCTCCTTCGTCAGTATCAATTGCAGGACATGTCAGGCGGGAAGCTTGCTGTTGATCAAAAGAACAACAAGCCGGATCAACCCGCCGCCGCATAAGGAGTCCACGATGGCTAAGAAAACCACAAACAAATGCGTCCATATGACGGAAACCGAGAACGAACGCTTGGAGGAAGCCAGCCTCCTGATGGACCGAAGTGTTTCTCAAATTATCCATGACGCTCTCGTTGCCACATTTTTCAAACCCGGCGGGGTGGAGCAGCACCTTGCTGAGTCAAGACTGGAGCAGGCACGCGGTCTTGTCACTGATTCCCTCAATTCAGGTTCCACGTTTGATTTTCTGCGTTCGGAAAGTGCCGATGATGCTGATCAAACTCGTTTTTCTCGACTGATGGCGCGAGCAGAGCGCCCGGAGGTGCTTCATGGCTGATGTTGCTGATCTGGCTTCAGAACGAATGGAACGGAGTTTCGCTGTAGACCTTGAGCGTTCCAAAGCTAATGCAGAACACATGAAAGGTGAGCCGGTCTGCCGCAAATGCGGTGGTCCGAATGATCGCTATGACTTGGGTTACGTGGTGTGTTCTGACTGCGTGCCGGGAGCTGCTTAACCAGCCTTCAGTCTGTTGCTTGTGAAGCCTTGGCCGCCACCCCTTTGGCGGTCCTTTTTAAAGCATCTGTGCGCGGGTGCTTCAAAAAGCTGACAGGAGATCCAGCTTAGTCGTCTGGTGGGATTGCCAGGCGCATTACTGCCATAGCTCAACAGAGGGATAGAGCGGCCGCACGTAAGCGGAGGTACGCAGGTTCGAGTCCTGCCGGCAGTACCACTTTACGAATGGAGCGAACGCTTCGTACCGAACAGGCAAAGAAAAACCCCGATGCGACTTTGCTGGGCAGCAAACACCGGGGCTTCTCAAGAGGTTCAATCATGGCACAGACCGCGCAAATTATCCAATTCAACAGGCCCCGTATGGAGCAAGAAGCGAGTAGCCCGGATACGGGATACATCAAGCTGTTTCGCACGCTTCAGGACAGCGCATTCTCTGACCGTCCGGAGTATTTCTCGACGTGGGTACACATCCTGATGTTGGCGTCCCATAAGCCCCGCAAAACGATGCTGGGCAATAAGGCTATCCAGATACAGGCCGGGCAGTTTGTGTCGGGTCGTAAGGCGTTGGCTCAGCGTGTTGGTATTACTGAAAAGCAGATGAGAAGCGTACTCGATTTCCTTGAGCAAGAAGGAATGATTACCCGTGAATCAAGCCGTGCTGGGACGGTTTTCACTGTCTGTAACTACAGCTCATTTCAGGAGAATAAGGGCCAAGCAGGGCCAACGGTTTCGGGCCAACAAAAGGGCCAAGCGGAGACCAGTAATGACGGGGCTTGTAGTGAAACAGGGGCCAAGGAAAGGGCCAACGAAGGGCCAAGCAAAAGGGCCACTACACAAGAACACAATATAACTATCCCTAACGGGATAGATACATATGCCTCATCCGACGCTGAGCAGGATTCGCACCGGCCATCGCCAAAGCGATCAGCCCCTGAATACCCAAAAGAATTCGAATGGATCTGGCAGCACCGACCTCGACGTGAAGGTTCTGACCCTAAGCGCAAAGCCTTCCAAGCCTGTAACGCTCGAATCAAGCAAGGGGCAACCTGGCACGAACTCGCTGCCGGCATGAAGCGATACGCCAAGTTCTGTGAAACCAAAGGCATCCTGAATACTGAGTTCACCAAGACCATGGCGGTGTTCTTTGGGCCCGACGAGCATTTCAAGAATGAATGGGCTGTTAGCGCTGCCCAAATAACAGCGGGGCGAGTGAGTCAAGCAAAGGGGCCTGACTGGGATGACACCAGCTGGGCTGACGAACTGGGAGGGCTGTGACGATGAAAACTCTTTCGACCGTTACCAATGCCATAGTGCGAAATCAGGGGAAGGGCAGTATTCAGGTTGATGAGCAGCCCCAAAGAGCTCTCAATGCTGATGCCGTCAAGAACGTGAATGAGATCTTCCGTGCTCTCCAAGCAGCATTTCCGGCCTGGCGTTCAGCGTTTCCCGACGATGCTTCCTTGAAAGCAGCCAAGGCTTCATGGGTGAAAGGCCTGGTCGAAGCCGGCATTACTGATCTGCACCAAATAGCCCGGGGCGTTCGCAAAGCACGCCAGTCAGAAAGTGACTTCTTTCCATCGGCTGGCAAATTCATCACCTGGTGTCAGCTGTCACCCGAGGAGCTGGGCATGCCACGGGCCGATATCGCTTGGATGGAAGCCTGTCAGCACTCCCATCACGTAATTGAACATGAGTGGAGTCACCTCGGGGTTTACGAAGCGGGGCGCCGGACTGGTTGGTTTGAAGTACGTAATGGCACAGCGGATCGCAATGCGTTTGAGCGTCACTATCAGGCTGTAGTCAATGAGATTGCTAAAGGCTCGGAGTTTAAAAAGCCGGTACCGGATAGCACTCGCCTGGAGCATCACCGCAATGGGCGCGAAGTACGCACCGAGAAAAGCATCAAGGCAGGACGCGCAGCCCTTGCCAGCCTGAAAGCATCCATGGGGGTAGGACATGGCTAATTCTTTCACGATCAAAACAGGCGAGCAGCAGCGCGGGTTGATGCTTCGGGTGTGGAATCTGGTAACTGAAATGATCCGGACAGGCCCGGTAGTGGTCACCCTTACTCGCGAAAGCAAAACACGTGAGGCTGAGAAGAAGTATCACGCCATGATTCGCGATATTGCCCAGCAGGTAACTTTCTTTGGCAAGAAAACCTATGCCCCGGAGATCTGGAAAGCGTTGCTGGTAGATCAGTTCGAGCAGGAAAAACTAAGTATGGGTGAGCCGCTAACACATCCTGGTCAGCTCATCAGCAGCATGGACGGCAGAAGGACTATCACAGTTCGGCCGAGCACAACTCAGTTCCGTAAAGCCGAAGCAGCCGATTTTATTGAGTTTCTATATGCCCAGGGCTGTGAAATGGGTGTGAACTGGAGTGAACCGGCACTGGCTGTGTATGCAGAGTACCGCGAAGCATTGGAACGGAAGAAGGCCGCATGATGTTGAAGACAAAACCTTACCGCAGCAGAAAGTGGCTAGAAGCCGTTGGCCAGATTGATCAATGCGTGCTCTGCAATGCATGGGGCATCCAGGTCGCACACCGGAACGAAGGCAAAGGCATGGGGCAGAAGGTTGATGACTCGCTAACGGCTGCTATCTGCCCAACATGCCATCACGAGATCGATAACGGCCACCATTTGTCTCGGGAAGAACGCCGCGAACGGATGGATAGGGCAATCGTGCTTACATTGCAGCAGCTGACACGGCGTGGGCTGATCGAGGTGGCGGCATGATTGAGTTCTCCATTCCATTCCCGCCTTCAGTTAATCAGATCACCGCTGTAGTTCGTGGCCGGAAGATCACAAGTAAGCGTGGCCGTGAATATCGCCAGGAAGCTGTTGATGCAATCAAGGCTCAGTACAGAGGACCCACCCAGACCGGTCGCCTTGCTCTTCATGTGACTCTGTACCCGCCATGTCGACGAAAGCGTGATATAGACAACTACAGTAAGGCTGTCTTGGATGCTATAACGGCAGCTCAGGTATGGGACGATGACGAGTTGGTTGACGATATTCGCGTAGTTCGAGGGCCTGTTACGAAAGGCGGGGCCTGCTTGATAGTAATCATGGATTTATGACGAGGGAAAGTAATGAAAAAAATGTGGCTAGATCCAAATTTGATCTATAAAAAAATCAATCTTGTTGTAGATAAAACTGGTGTAATTCTTCCTATAACATTTTCCTTGCTTGTATATTCAATTTTTTATCTAAATAAACACTATGAAATTGATATTGAATACATTGTTCTTGCATTTCTAGTGGGGCCTTTTTTCATATTTTTGCTTGAGCTTAGTTATTTATACAACAAGATCATTACCAAAAATACAAAGAAATTTTTCTTTGTTCTGATTGGTGTGGTTTCAGCCCTTGTATATTTTATATCCGAAATAATATCCAGAAAGTTAATAAACTCATACTACGGAATTGAGCCGGAACTAATGGAGTATTCTGTCAAAGTTGGAAGCTTTGTTGTATTTTACCTGTCGATATCGTTTATACTTTCATTTATTTTTGCAATGGTTGGGTTTTTCTTCTTATTTCACGTGGGAATACTCTTTAAAAGAGAAGTAAAGTTCATAAACAGCTTTATCAGGTGTGTAGGGTCATTTTCGGTTGTGGCTGTTCTTCTTTCACAAATAGAACTGGTCAAATTTTTTTCAGATTTTACTAATATAAAGGATGCTGGAGTTTACTTGGATTTCAATTCAAGAACGGTATGTGAATCAAGTGAAGAAGATATTTTCACTAAATTGCTACCGGGAAATAAGTTGATTACGGCCGTTAAAGCGGATGACGATTGGGTTTTCTCGCTGGGGAATTGTTTCCACTTGGAGCAATGAAAAAATTGTAAGTCGCGGATTTATTTATTGTAAGTGAAATAGTAAGTGTAGGTGCTTGCCAATGAAAACTCTGAACCCTGATCAGTGTGTTGCTTCCACTCAGAAAGAGCTGGATGTAGAGATTACCGTCAAGATCAATGGCCGTGAGCAGAAGGTCATCAAGACTAATGCTACGGTAGAGGTGTTGGCCAAGCTGCTTGGATTGAAGTGGCGAACAGTGCAGAAGCGCAGGCAGCGGGGGAGTAATTGGGGGGAGGCGCTGGACCCTAAATTGAAAAGGTCCAGCGATACAAGATTTAGGCTGTAGTACGCACTCTATTGCTTGTATCGGAATTCCCAAACCATAGCGTGAAGCGGCTTACCGAAGGATTTATCAGTGGTACTGGCGAACTCTGTTAGATCAACGTATTCATCTTTCAAAACCACATAAGGGAAGCTTTTCTCAAGCATTTTCTCAATAGCAGCTGTCTTTCTGGACAGTACTTCTTCACCGTAAGTGGAGACGGTAACCAGAAAGTTCTTCTCCATCTTGTGCCCAAGATCTACCTTTGAGCAAAGCCAGGCAAGGCGCTCCGCATCTTTAAGAAGGTTTGATGCTTTAACACCCCTTTTAAACTCGATTACATGACGGAATCTATCAGTACGGGAGTGCTTGATTACAAGGTCTGCACGTTTAAGCCCGTTTATACGGTACCTTTCAGGAACACGGCTTATTGCAATATTGGCATCGGCACAGATGTCTTCTAGCTTCACCTCCATGGAGAAGATGTAGCTACTGAAATGATCATGGATAGCTTCCGCGGTCTTTAGAGAGAGGAAATACTCTGGCTGATGATTGAGGCTTCTGGCGGTGATGTCTTCGGCGTGCGCAGCAATTTCGGGGAGCTTTGCCGCAATCAACTTCCTGATGGAGCGATACTTTCGTTCAGACATTATTCGATCCTTCGTGTCTGTTGGGGGAGACAGGATCGTATCGCGAAATTAAGAGAAAGGATATTGAGAAGGCCGCCAGAGGAGCTGACGGCCCAGGTATCACTGTGAGCAGTGAAGCACGCCGGTTGTGGTCATCATACCCTGGCGAGTACTGATCTCATCCAGAAGGGCTCTTGCCTTGCCTATGGCTTCAGGTGTTACCAGGCCGCCAAAGATAGCGTCAGACTGATCAGGGCCCAGGTTGATGACTAAAAGGGCTTCGGTACCATTGTTGTTGATGACTTCCTGAACACTGTCCATTGCATCCGTAACTGCCATGAATTGGTCGTCTGACTGGGTGATATCGTGCTTTGCGCTCATAAAAATGGCCTTGATTGATTGGTATGGCGATGACCATATGTCTCCAAAACGGAAGGTCAATTTAAGTGTTGAAATGATCTACGCCTTCCACTATCTTAATTTCTAAGGTGTCGGTGAACGCCTGCCAGCTTGCAATGGCATAGCTCAGCATCACTATTCTCAAAATTCTTTATTGTTAAGTCTTCTAGAGCCTGATCGAGCGTTCTAGTGGTGAGCAAGCAGCTGCTTAAAGTAGCCTTTGGCTATGTTGCGCAAAATGATCGGGTTTGCCGAGGATTTAATGATGTCAAAATTTAGCCCTTTCAATCGCTTCAAAAAAATCGCAAAGCGCATTTCTAAGAACACCGGCATTTCGCTGTCCCAGGTTCAAGAACAGGAGGCGAGAAGTGCGGGTTACTCTTGCTTTCATGACTTACAGATTTGCGCAAAAAGGAATTCCCAAGATTCCCGGCTTGTAGAGTATGTCTTTGGAGCAGATGGCTTTGATGGTAATGAAATTCTAGCCCGGGAAATGCTACGCATTGATCTTGATGGAATTTTGATGAACGAGCTTGCCGGAGAGATTGCTTTAACAAACGCATTCGATTTTTACCTTGATGTGATGGAGGTCGACTATGAATATTACTGTGATGATTCAGGAGTTTTGTCACTGAAAGGTACGGCTACATTGACTGGTGAAGCTGATGAGGATAGGCCTTTCGCTGGTAGTCAGGTCTATGCGTATATTTCTGTTGATCTATTTTATTGTGACAAACAGCGTGAATGGTCACTTCATGACTTGTCAAAAAATGCAGTAAAAATACAGTCTGTTTCCAATGACTTTGAAGAGGCTGAGATGTATTAACACATGAACGCGCCTTTGTATCCATAACTTAAATTGATACTGGTAAAGCCCGCTGTTGCGGGCTTTTTAGTTTTAGATCTTGCTCTGAGTTACTGGAGACATATGGTCTCGAATATCGAGATCCGCAGCGGGGCGCGCAGTGCTGTGGGTTGACTGACAACCAACTCAGGGCATGCAAACCATGGCAGGTAATACGGTAATTCATGATGTCGCGATCGAGGCGGGGAAGGCAGCCCCGCCGGTGATGGTAGTAGGTTCACACTATGTTCTCGGCCTCAGTCTTAGCGACTGGGTCGCCATCGCCACACTTCTCTACTTGGCCGCACAGTTCGGCCTCCTCATCCCCAAATATCGGTACCAGCTTGCCCAATGGCGTAAATCCCGTAAGGAAAAACGGGAGCGCATCGAATGATTAAGAAGCGAATTGCCGGGGCCGTATTAGCGGCCTCCATGTCATTAGCCTCTGTAGTTGTGATGAACTTCGAGGGGATTGAATACGAGGCTTACATTGATCCGGTGGGCGTAGTGACGATCTGTTACGGCCACACTGCAACCGCAAAGCTGGGCCAGGTTAAGACAGAGTCTGAGTGTCTGGAGCTGCTGGAGCAGGATCTGGCCATTGCCTTTGCCGCAGTCGAAAAGCATGTGACTGTGCCTTTGACGATTGAGCGAAGGGCTGCGCTTGCCAGTTTTGTGTTCAACTTAGGTGAAACCAAATTTCGTACATCAACCCTGCTTAGCAAGCTGAATGCGGGGGATGCACCAGGCGCCTGCGCGGAAATGAAACGCTGGGTGAAGGGAAAGGTAAACGGAGTTTGGCATGTATTTAAAGGGCTCGTGGATCGTCGTGCGGTAGAGCAGGAGCTCTGCGAGGTGGGGCTGTGATGAGTGCACGGGTCTGGATGAGCATTACATTGGTGTCCATGGTAGGTGGCTTGGGGCTGTCCCTGATCAAGATAGGGGAGTACCGATCGGAACGTGAGCAATATGACGCCGCAATCATCCATCTCAATGACACCATCAAGCAGGAGCGCACCCGCCATGACGAAACAGACAAGCAGCTGGCCGCAACCGCAAGGGATCGCAACTGGCTTGAACAAGAAGCTGATGCACTGGCAAAGCAGCTGGCCAAGGCCAAAACGGACAATGACTGCGTTAATACTGTTATCCCTGGGGCTATCGCTGTCAGCGTGCACCAGTACCGAGACAGCTCCGCAGGTTATACGGGAGCCAGTGCCGAGGATATGGACCGATCCGTTGCCACTTCCGGATATCGGCCCACGTTCGGTGAGTACATCGCATCAGCAGAGCAGTTCTTCCAGCAGTGTAATGCCGACCGAGTAAGAGTTGGTGAGTGGTCTAGGCAGGAGGAGCAGTAAGGGATGGCACGCAAGCAGATTGATTGGGAGGCGATAGAGAAAGACTACCGGCTGGGCCAGTTATCTGTCCGAGCGATCGCAACCAAGTATGAAGTATCTGCAGCGGCGATCAGCAAGAAGGCGAAGCAGAAACAATGGGTACGGGACGCCAGTGGGGAGGTCCGAGAACGAACACGTGCAGCGCTAATCACGCAGCCGAAGCAAGAAGAAGTTAACGCGGAAGTTAACACTGTTAACTCGGGTGTTAACACCTCCACACGCAATACCCCGACACAGGCCGATATCGAAGTAGCGGTGCAAACCAACATCCAGGTCATCAACCGTCACCGACAGGATATCGGTAAGGGCCAGCGCATCGTTCACCTCCTGATGGGTGAGTTGATCACCGGCACCGAGCGAAAGGATGAAATCGAAGATGCCATCATCGATGAGACAGCTGAAGACAAAGGGTCTCAGCGCCGTAGCAAGATGCTGAAGGCCGTATCACTTCCGTCCCGGGCAGCCACCATGCGCGACCTGTCCACTGCAATGAAGAACCTGGTTGCTCTGGAACGCCAGGCTTACAACCTGGACGAAGAGGCGAGTGAGGAGTCGCTTGAAGAGAGACTTAAAAGGCTAGGGGCATGTTGAATCTGTTTGCGGTCTATGATCTCTTGGTGTGAAACACATAGTGATTCATCCATTATCAAGGACCAGTCATGATCTTGGATTGTTCAAGCTACGAATCAGTAAAACGTTCAGTGAGCGAAATTTTTTCTGTAAATGGGGATACACTCGTTGAGATGCTTCGGGCTATTGATAAGTCAGAGGCATTAAAGGGTTGTCCAGAGGACATCGTTTTTGCAAAAGTTTGTGATGCCTTTGGGGTGCCGGCTACAGATTTCCGGATTCTGTGGTTTCATGGATCAAGAGTTGAGGAGCCCAATAGTTTCAATGAGATTGGGATTGTTCCTAAAAGCCAAGCGAGAGAATTTCTAGAAGAAAGGCTACAGACTCTTTCAAGTGACCTCGAGTTTACCGGTTCCAATCCTTTTTCGGGGTCGTTGTCAGGGAAACAGGCGTTGGGGGAGAAGGACGAAGGACCTTTTGCTGTTCTATTCAAAGATGTAGCTATTGAAGCTCCTGGTGCAAATGGTAGCTACCATAATGCTCCTGAATTGGTCGAAGACATTGCTGGAACCCTACTGGGCTCCAACTACGATTTGTTGGTTAAAAGATATCAAGAGATATCTCACCCTTGCATTGTGTCATTTCTAGATACCGAAACTGATGGCGAATTGGCGTGCGCTTTATGGTATCTGTGTTTGGTGGAACATGGCGAGCTACACATCGAAGCGGCTGATATCGCAAATACCTGTTTCAATGCAGGCGGTCTAACTATTGCGCCTGATTCGATACAGGCCGTTGAAGTCCTAGAAAACAGTTAATATTTCATTTTACTCTCCAGCAGAGAGACATAGGGTGCCGATCATCACCAGATGAAAGGCACCAGATGACCGCACGCTCCGCAGCAGACCAAGCACTTCTCAGGCTTCTCCATGATGATGAGCTTTACTGCGCCCGCAATCTGAAAATCCGCACCAAAGACGGCAAGGTTGTCCCGTTTATCTGGAATGACGCTCAGCGCTTGTTACACGAGAAGCTGGAGGAGCAGCTATCCCTGAAGGGCTGGATTAGAGCGATTGTGCTTAAAGGTCGGCAGCAGGGCTGTTCTACCTACGTGGGTGCACGTTTCTACAAGAAGACCACCACTCAGGTAGGCAAGCGCACCATGATCCTTACGCACCTGGACTCTGCAACGCAGAACCTGTTCGGGATGTGTAAGACCTACTTCGAGCTATCCGACCCCGCGCTAAAGCCGTCGATCAAAGCCAATTCTGGTACCGAGCTCTCATTCTCAAAACTTCGTAGTGGCTACAAGGTAGCAACGGCTGGCTCCAAGAATGCCGGTCGATCTGACACGGTGCAGTACCTTCATGGATCTGAAGCAGCATTCTGGCCCAACGCTCAGCAGATCATGGCAGGCCTTGGGCAGACAGTGCCGCTCAATCCTGGGTCAGAAGTCATTCTGGAGTCCACGGCTAATGGTTTAGGCAACCTGTTTCACCAGATGTGGACGCTGGCCGTAGCTGGCGAGTCTGACTACATGCCAGTGTTCATTCCCTGGTTCATACAGGCCGAGTACCGCAGAACCTGTCCACCTGACTTCGAGATGACGGCAGAAGAGCAGGAGTATGCAGATTCATTCGGGCTGGATATGGAGCAGATCTGCTGGATGCGGATGAAGATCAACTCCGAGTTTGCCGGTGATGCTGACTGGTTCAACCAGGAGTATCCCGCTACTGCAGATATGGCGTTCCTGAAAGTTGGACATAACCCGCTGGTTCAGACGCTCAAGGTACAGAAGGCCCGCAAGGTCAAAGAGGCGCATCAATCACGTATTGGCGCCCATGTAGTGGGTGTGGATCCCGCTCGCTTTGGTGATGACAGTACCGTGATTATGCACCGCCAAGGGCGAGTTGCCTGGGGCAAAGAGACCATGGATCAGCAAGACACCATGGCGGTCGCTGGCCGTTGTTCCCGCATGCTGAAGGATGACCCAACTATCCGAATGATGTTCATCGATGTAGGAGGTCTGGGCGCCGGCATCTACGACCGACTGGTAGAGCTGGGCTTCAGTGATCGAATAACAGCGGTCAACTTCGGTGAACGTGCCAGCGATCAGCGCAAATACTTCAATAAGCGCTCCGAAATGTGGGGCGAAATGGCCGAATGGCTTCACGACACCATTACCCCATCCATTCCTGATGATGACCAGCTACATGGCGACCTGACAGCACCGGGGTTCACCTGGAGCAGCAATGGCCAGATGAAGTTGGACCCCAAAGAGAAGATCAAAAAAGACATTGGCCGCAGCCCGGACGATGGTGACGCATTGGCTTTGACCTTTGCCGAACCCGTAGCAGCTGATGACGTATTCACCGAGGACTGGCGTAAGCGGCTACATGCCAAGCGCCGTCGTAAATCCGCAATGAGTGCATGACGATGGCGAAGAAGCAGACGACGGCAGACGATCGCTCACTTATCGAGAAGAACTGGCTTCGGTACCAGTACGGCAAGAACCGTGGTCACGAAACCTACATTGAGACTGCTCGCTTCCTGGAAGGCATGTACCTGGGTGGCGGTGAGCAATGGAGTGACGAAGACAAACAGGCTCTGAAAGAGGCCGGTAAGCCGTTCTTCGAATTCAACCAGATACTGCCAAAGATCAACGCAGCTCTCGGTTACCAGATCAGCAACCGCATGGACATCTCATTCAAACCCCGTGGCGGTGCGACCGACCAGGCACTGGCCACGATTATGTCCAAGGTAGCGATGCAAGTGGCTGACAATACGCATCTGCAGTGGAAGGAAACCCAGGTTTTTGCCGATGGCCTGATCCAGCAGCGTGGCTTCTTCGATATTCGCATGAGCTACGACGACAACATGATGGGTGAGATTCGGGTTGAGACCTTGGATCCCATGGATGTCATCCCTGATCCGGATGCCAAGGACTACGACCCGGATACTTGGCAGGACGTGATTATCACCCGTTGGCTCACATTGGATGAGATCGAGGGTTTGTACGGTACCGAGAAGCGTAGCGAGGTCGAAGGCCAAAACAACAGCGATGCCGACTTCGGTGATGAACTTGAGGACGAAGAGCGCAACAAGTTCGGTATGGAGTCGGTCGGCGGTGAGTACGGCACTGAAGTACAGGGGGATGGTACACGTCGATATCGCGTAATCGATCGCCAAGCATGGCGCATTGAGAATTCTGATGTGCTGATCACCCTTGAAGGTGATATCCGCCCAATCAACGATCTGTCGCCGCTGCGTGTGCAGGCCATTGAGGCGCAAGGCGCTATTAAGACAAAGCGCCGGATACGCCGCGTGCGCTGGACAGTCACAACCTGCAACACCGTTCTGTTTGATGACTGGAGCCCCTTCAACCACTTCACTGTGGTGCCATTTTTCCCATTATTCCGTCGAGGTAAGACGCGGGGCCTGGTAGATAACGCTGTCGGTCCCCAGCAGATGGTCAACAAGTCGCTGTCCCAGTTCGTCCATATCGTGAATACCACCAGCAACAGTGGCTGGATTACCTGGGCGAATACGCTGCACAACATGGATGAGCAGGACATAGAAGACCGGGGATCTGAAACCGGGCTGCACATCCAGGTTAAGAAAGACACTCCAACAGACAAGATGCCGCGAAAGATCCAGCCAAACCAGATACCACAAGGTATGGATCGCATCATTGAGCGCGGTTCCCACATGCTGGAAAACGCAACCAGCATCAATGACGCCATGGTAGGTAACCAGGGGCGTGAAGTCTCGGGCATTGCCATTCAGTCCCGCCAACATGCGGCACAGCAGCAGCTATCGGTTCCGCTGGATAACCTGGCACGCACTCGAAATATGCTGGCCGGTCGCATGCTCGACATGATCCAGAACTACTACGACAACCCTCGGATCATGCGGATCACCGAAACGGACGCGCAGGGCAAGGAGATCACCGAGGAATTACAGCTGAACCAGCCAATGGATGATGGCGGCATTCTCAACAACCTGACTCTGGGTGAATACGACATCGTGATCACTGAGGTGCCGACTCAAATCACCTTCGAGAACAGCCAGTTTATGCAGCTCATGGAGATGATCGATAAGGGTGCTCCAATTCCGTGGTCCTTTGTGCTTCGCCACAGCAACCTGGCTAAGAAGCAGGACATCATCGAGGCACTGGAGCAGCAACAGCAGAACCAGACTGACCCGCTGACCGAGGCGAAGGTGAAATTGACTGAAGCCCAGGCAATGAAGGCGGCACGTGAGGCCGTGAACAAGGCAGTTGAATCACAGTACAGCGCTATTCAGACCGCCGGCGTAATCGAACAGACGCCTCAGACCTCACCACTGGCTGACTCGCTGCTGCGGTCGGCTGGCTACGAAGACCAGGATGCGGCGCCCATTGTGCCGGAGTACCAGCAAGGAGCTGAGTACGCGCCTGTAGCACCGGATGTACCCACCAATACCAACCCGTTAACACCGGCTAATCCTGCTGTTGGCATGAATGCTGGCATCGAAACACCTGAGCTCGTAACAGAAAACTAAGCCATAGGGGGCAAACCATGGGCCAATTCAACGAACACGAAACAGAAATCGACCTGATGGACGATGCGACGGACATCAATGATGAGCTTGAATTCGAAGATCGTGGCGACGAGCTGACGCCTGAGCAGCTTGAAGCCTGGAATGATGAAAACGACGAAGAATTGGAGCTCGAAGATGAATACGTGGATAGCGATGATGCCGACTCAGAAGACGATTCGACTGAATCAGAAGCTGATAGCGAAGACAGTGCAGGCGATGATGATGCCTCTGGAAATGATGACCCGGCAGCAGACGCAGATGCAGAAGAAGCAAGCCGAGGCAGCCGCATGGTGCCCCATGGACGCTTCCATGAAGTTAACGAACAGCTGAAAAAAGAGCGTGCTGATCGCCTGCGCCTGGAAGAAGAACTGGCCAGGGCGCGGGGTACCCAACAGGCCAGCCAGGCAGCAGATCAGTCACCTGAAGATGATGCTGCCGCAGACGCAGAGCCGTTCGACTTCGATGAAGCAGAGGACCGCTATGCGGAAGCCATTTATGACGGTGACCGCGACGCAGCCCGTCAAATCCGTGCTGAGATTCGTGCCGAAGAGAAAAAGGCAGCAGAAGCCGCGGCAATGGCCGTTGTGGAGCAACGCGAAGCCCAGGCGCGTCAGGCTCGGCAGCAGGAGCAACTGCAAGGCACCATCAGCAAGGCCTACGAACAGTACCCATTCCTCAACCCTCAAGATGCCGGCGTTAACCAGGATGCCATCGATGAAGTCGTAGCCCTGCGCAACGTGTACCTGCAGCGTGGTGATTCACCGGCAGTGGCCATATCCAAAGCCGTCGATAAGGTAGGGCCACGATATGGCAAGCCTGCCAACTCCAGTCAGCCGGATGAAACCCTGACTCAACAGAAAAAGCGCGAGGCGATCGAACGCAATCAGGATCGTGCTGGCCGTATACCCCCGACTGGCAATGGCACAGGTGAACGTGCCCGCAAAGTCGATTACTCAGCATTGTCAGACGACGAGTTTGAAAACCTCCCCGAGTCCGAGAAAAAGAAAGCCCGTGGTGATTACCTCTAAAGCGTTGACCCCAGCTTATGGAGACATAACGTCGGTTCTGCTGACAGGGTAGTGAGCACCACTATGGTCATGCCGGGTGCAGTACTGGCCCGGCAACTTACCTCCCAGCACTGCAGCCCAGCTGCTCGCTCGCTGAGTCACAGCGTTTCCTCGCCGCGCAGGGCGTAAAGCTGCAAGCGCCCCGGACGCGCAAAGTCCGTTTCTCGCCAGGGTGGCGATACGCCCAGACCCAATAGCCGTTTTATTGATGATGACAGGAGTGTGCCGTATGGCAGCTACCAACTTTGCGCGACTGACTCCGCGCCAAAAAGTCGTCTGGTCACGGGATGTATGGTCCGCCGCCCGTGACGGGATGTTCCTCAAAAAGTTTATGGGTACCGACGAAAACTCGGCGGTGCAGCGCATTACCGAGCTGACCAAGGATGAGAAGGGCGAGAAGGCCCTGATTCACCTGGTCGCAGACTTGGTTGGTGACGGCGTGATCGGTGACAACAACCGTGAAGGCATGGAAGAAGAAATGATGTCCTACAGCCAGGAGATCACCATCGACCTTATCTCTCACCAGGTAGTGTCGAAAGGTAAGCTGGCTGAGCAGAAAACCGTCATTAAATTCCGCGAAATGGCCAAGAGCCGTCTCGGACATTGGATGTCAGACCGTTGCGATCAGCTGGGTTTGCTCACATTGTCTGGTATTTCCTATGCCTACAACTGCGACGGTTCTGCGCGTGATTCTAAATCGCCGTTCCCTGACCTGGCGTTTGCTGCGGATGTGACTGCCCCCTCATCCAAACGTCACCGTTTGTGGAACGGCACCCATTTGGTCCCGGGTGATACCTCAGCTGTCACTACGGACTGCACGCCAAGCTACAAGATGATTGTGGACACCATGGCGTTCTGCAAAACCCACTACATCAAGCCTCTGCGTGCTGGTGGCAAGGACTACTACGTGTTCCTGGTCCAGCCCAATACCTTGGCCCAGCTGAAGAAAGATCCGGATTATCTGAAGGCGATCACTCAGCTTGCCGGCAAAGATGGTCAGAAATCCCCGTTCTTCACCGGTGCCACTGTAACCATTGATGGTGCGGTGATTCACGAGGACCGACGTGTCTTCGGTACTCAGGGCGCTCCTGTCGGTGAAAAGTGGGGTGCAGCGGGTGATGTGAATGGCTCACGGACCCTGGTGCTGGGTGCTCAGGCGCTGGGTGTCGCTGACCTGGAAAACCCGGACTGGGTTGAGAAGAAGTTCAACTACGACAAGAAGTTGGGCATTTCCGTAGACAAGCTGATCGGGTTCCTGAAGCCGAAGTTCTACTCCATCTACGACAAGTCGGTGGAAGATTTTGGTGTCCTGGCGCTCGACCATTATCAGCAGTAAGGGGGATTGAAGATGCCTTTGAATAAAGATGGCCGACAGTCGCTGGCGGTAGCTGCAGTTCAGTTCAGCTTGGCTGATTTCAATGGTGGCTTGCTGGATGTGGTGGAACTGCCGGGGAATGCGATCGTGACCGGTGGTTTTATCACAGTCACTACTGCCTTCAATGCTGCGACCACAGCCACATTGAAGCTTGGTGATGGCATTGATGACGACCGCTACGGCGCCGGCCTTGATGTATCTACAACTGGCAAAGCGGACCTAGTTCCGACTGGCTACGTCAACGCCCGCTTGGGTGACCTGACGCTGACTTACGCTGAGACAGGGGCTGCTGCTACCGAGGGCGAAGCTGTCTTGGTGCTGGAGTACATCGAGCTCGGAAAGTCTGAGTGGACCCAGGGCTGATCCAATAGAGGCCAGCTCGCTGGTCTCTACTTTTTGAACAGAAGAGGGGCAACACCATGGAGCAAGATAACGTTCGATTTCTACCGGCACCGGGTGCAGACCTGACTGAAGGTACACCGATTTCACTTCTGTCGGGGCATTCCTGCCGTGTGTATGCAGTTGGACCTGATGGAAAGCCTGGTACCTGGATTCATCCAAAGTTTCGCAAGCTGGCGGTTGCTGAAGGCTGCGGCATCGTTGGTATTGATGAATATGAAAGCCCTGAGCCTGATGACCAGGGCAAGTTGAAGTTGATTGCCGCGGCAATTGAGAAGCTGGTTGATGAAGACGACAAAGAAAAGCTTAACGGTAATGGCCGTCCCAAGATCGAGGCATTGCGAGATGTAGCGGGATTCGGCGTTACTAAGGAAGAAGCCGACGCAGCCTGGTCTCTGTTTGTTGAAAGCCTGGGTGACGACTGATGGAACGGCAGGGTCTGCGCGAACGGCTCCGCCAAAGCTATTTGGATGACACCGCTCAGCCGTATTTGTGGAGTGACGACCTGCTGAATGCCTTTATTGAAGAGGCACAACAGGAAGCGCAGATCCGCTCCCGCTTTCTAAGCGATCGATTTGAGGTTTCAGTAACAGCCGGGAATACCGAGGTGGCTTTGCCTGATGGAACGCTCGAAATTGAACGCTTACGCATCCCGCGACTGAATCCGCTCCGCCTTACATCCTGGAATGAGTTGGATGAAAGCGGTAGTTGGGAAGAGCGCAGTGGCACACCGACACACTACGCTTTTGTGCCGAAGCCCTTGGGCGGCGATGGAGTATTGACGCTGTATCCGAAACCTACCTTTGACGCGACTCTGAAGATCACAGCTCAGCGACAGCCGACAGCCATGACCAGCGATAACGATAGCCCAGAACTGCCGGAGCATCTGCATCTTTACCTGCTGGACTGGGCTGCATTCCGTGCTTACTCGCTCAAGGACAGTGACACTAATGATGAGGCGCGGGCGGCCAAGCATGAAGCCGCATTTACTGCTGCCTTTGGCGGGCGCCATGATGCCAGTGCGTTGAAGCAGCGTGCTGACAATCGCAGTCACCGAGTGCGCGCGAATCGGGACTACTTCTGATGTACCGCTCTCCCATCATGATGCCCGTTGAAGGAATCGATCTGCTGAGCACGGATACCGGCATCAAGCAGGGCCGAGCACGCATGGTTTTGAATGCGGACATTCACCGGGATGGCACCATAACCCGGCGGGCAGGGCGCACACGTATCGCTCAAGGTCATGACTTCCACTCAATCCGAAACACCACTGCAGGTTTACTGGTTGGCAAGGGGCATGGGCTTTACTGGGTTGAGCCCAGTACAGGAACGCCAGTACCACTGGGCAATCTGAACGATCCTGGCCCCTTTGACTTCACCGAATACAACGGTCGTATCTACGTACTGACGGGCAAGGCGGTCTTCACCCTTGAGCCAGGTGGTTACCCAGAACCGTGCGGAGTAAACCTGCCAAGCAACCTGCCTGATATGACAGCCAGTGAAGCAGGCGCATTACCTGCCGGTCGTTATGGTGTGGCGCTGACCAAGGTTGATGCCCAGGGCGAAGAGTCGCCAGCAGCTTTACTGGGCTTCGTTGAGCTGCCCAACGGGGGCGGTATCAAACTGACCAATATCGAAACTGATCTGGATGGGCAGTACAGAGTTTATCTCACAGCTCCAGGCGGACAGTTGCCGCGCCTGGCTGAAACCTTCTACGGCGGGTTCAATGAATACGTGGTGACACGTTACCCGGACGGTGCTGCGTGCAACACCCGTAACCTCAAACCACTGCCGGGCGGTCGCTTCATTCGGGGGTACAAGGGCCGAATGCTCGTCGCAGCAGGTGACACCCTTTGGCATTCAGAAGCGCTGCGGCAGCACCTGTATGACCCGACCAGCGGGTACACACGATTCAACGGCGCTATCCGCATGCTGGAGCCCACCGAAAACGGTGTGTACGTGGGTGACAGTGCAGGGGTGTGGTTTATCGCCGGTACCGACATTACCAACGCACAGATGATCAAGGTCAGTTCTGCCCAAGTTATTGCAGGCACCGCGCTGACAGTGCCCGGGGGTTTGGCAAGACGCACCGAGCTTACCGGTGACTTGGTGGTCTGGCTTTCAACAGAAGGCTATGTCCTTGCCAGCCAGGAAGGGCAGGCCGTTCCTTTGCACGCTGACCGTGTGCGTATCGATCCAAACATTTCAGGTAGTAGTGCTCTGATCTTTGAAGACGGAGCAGCACGCTTAATCACCATGACAGGCGCAGGTTCCGCTTTCGGATTCGGCCTCGCTGAAGGAGTAAACCCATGAACATGAAGACAAACAGCCAGGTCCTGTTGAACGAAATGGACCGTGGCCGCTTTGAAATGACAGAAGACGGTATCTTGATGCCGGACGTTGGTGCGCTGGCGAGTGGCCACTATTTCCTCAGCTCGCCTGGCTATGATGATGAAGAAACCAAGAACACATTGACCTATGAAGGCCTGAACTACCTGCTTGAATGTGGCCTGCGTGGAGCGCCTCAGCTTAGCGAGTTTTATATCGCACTCTTTACTAACAACTACACCCCAACCGCTGCATTGAAGGCGTCCAACTTTGCGGCAACCGCTGGCGAAATTACCAGCGCCACTGAAGGCTATTCCGAGGCTACGCGCCCTGTCTGGACCCCGAACCCTGCAGTGGATGGCATAATGGATAGCGTGGGCAACCTGTGCCACTACACCATTGCCACGACCAGCTCTGTCATGATCCGTGGTGCTGCAATGCTGTCCGACAGCCCGAAAGGCGCAACAACCGGCAAGCTGATCAGTGCCGCACGTTTTGATAATGACCGCGAACACTTTAACGGCGATGTGTTCACCACTGGATACCGCGTGTCGCTCCGACTGGAGTAAGCGATGCTTCCGTTTGAACAAACCCGTGTTCGATTGACCGGGGACGAAGCGCTGGCGCAGACCTATATCGGGTCTGCCCGGCGCTTGCTGTTTCAGGTGAGGCAGATTGTTAAAGCTTCTGGCGTGCCCGTATACGCACTGACTCAAGAGCTGGATGGGGTGGTGATCTATGCGGGGTACTTTGGTGGCATGACGGAAATCAGAGTCGATGTCTCACAGCATGTTGGCACGCAAACAACGACCAAGCTGCCGGTACCGGTTACCCCCGTTCGAGGGATTTTGTTTGCTGATACGGGTGATTACCAGGCCATTACGCTCAAGAAGTTTCCACCCACATGGGGCAACGCGGATCCTCCGGGCATCGATGGGCTGACACTGGACCCTGCAGACTCGCAATACATTACCGGCCCTTGGGTGGATGACATTCTGACTATCAGCATGAGGAATGCTCGCTACCTTGCTGATGTATATAAGAATCCGAAGTTCAGCTCTGGGCGATTCTTGAGACTTCCAGGCGGTGAAGGCGCTTCGCAAAGCATCGTCCCTGTTGTTGACTGGCTGCGTTACAACGCAACGAACATAGGCGCCTACCAGCGCGACCCCGAGACTCGGTTTGCTTGGAGTCTTGGTGAGTCTGCACCACGTACCGCTGTCTTGCTGGGAGGCGTGCCGGTGATCTGGTTCGACGGTAGCGGCACGCAGCAAAGAGGAATCAAAGCCCTTCATGTGACTAAAAAGCATGTGGTGTTCATGGTAACGGCTGGGGATAGCGCAGCCGAAGTGGTGGAGTTCTTCGCGGTGCCGAGAAGCACCCTGCCAGTTAACATCGTTGCCGACAACAAAGCTGACTACCTAATTGGCACACTGGACCTTTCCATACCTGGGGCGGGGCACAGTGGTGGGTTTCATACGGTGGTGCCGCACCCGACAGAACCCAGATTTGCCATCGCCATGACCACGCCCAAGGTCGAATCCGACATCGGCAACCGCGGTCGATCTACGATGGATGCGCCAAACGCCTGGATGCTTGAGCCAGATGAGCGGGTGTACTTCACCGAAATGCAGTCGTCTACGGTGCTCAAGCGGATTGAGGAGTGGGACCGCGCTGTGGAAGTCACGGTTTTGGTGGATGATCCGCTACCAGGCCAGCCCGAGGTACCGGTCTCCGGCAGTGTATCGATAACATACGACAAGGTTTACAGCGTGGTGGCTGAGGATGTTGCAACGTCAACCACGACGGTTGCCATAACGACCACTTACGAAGTCCACAAGGCAACCGACGATGACCCAGTTGGGTCCCCAACCCCGTTCCCGTGGTGGGAGAAAAAGGGTGTCAGCCTTAATGCCTCGCAGACGGCATGGTCCTATAGTTTCGACGTTACCAGCCTGCACAGTGTTACCTACGTCAACGGGCAGCTTACGGTATGGGAGATTCGCCACTGGGGGACCGTGGGTGGCGGTGTCGCCACGTCTGAAGCGTACATGCTGCACAGATATGACAAGGCAGACGCTGCCTCTGATTGGCTGGCTAAGCTTGATGAGCTATCGGGCAGCCATACGGCATCCGCAGGCACCTACACCCGGCAGTTGGAGCTGTCCGCAGTTACGGGGGCACCCCCGCCCGTAACAGTACTGGGTGAGGATCTGCCGGGCGGGGCGATATCGCGTTTAGTCGGTATCCCGAGCTACAAGGGGGAGGTCGTCTATGCGGAAATGACGGGGCAGGGTGAGACTATCGAGCTCAACCCAACTGACCTACCGCGGACATACATGCGAGGTGTTTGGGGGGACTTATTCTTGCCGGACTACATTACCTACGCGGACCACCCCGAACAAGCTGCGGAGCTTTGGCCGCGCCTTTCCCGCCGTGACACTAGCCAGTATGAAGCTACCCAGACGATTGTTGGGGCTCAGGGTGACATTGGGGGGCCAACACAGACTAGTGATACGACCTACGAAAAAACCACCTTCCACCCACAAGATGGATTTTTTGGAAACCGCCGCCACCGGATATGGCTTCAGGGGGCCGACGACCAAACATTCGTATGGGAAGAGAGCGCGCAAGTTGCAGGGCTCTACAACGAAGCAACGATGGCCACCCTGACTGAGTATGCACATGCCCGATATGGCGGGCGCGGTGCCGATCTGGCATCCCCCGTTTTCGCGGAAATGCGGTACGGCGACAACGTGCAATTGGCAGGCAATAAGTATTTCATCCACGACATAAGCTCTGGCGAAACCTTTTTCATCATCGACAAATCTGTGACAGGTAATCAGCGGATATTTCTGCTCCGAGGTGGAGCCATCACCGAGGAAACGTCCGATGGCCGCCTGGGCGCAGATACATCCATCGAGTGGTCACTGGGGCACCTACTATGAGCAACCTAACGTACACGTACTCGCCGGACTTCACACAACTAGCGCCGCTCACCCGACCGGACTTTAAGTCACTTGATGACTTCTTCGCGATGGATGATGGCCTGTGGCTGGTCACGACTGAGACCAACGCTGACAACAAGCCCAATAAACTATGGCGTTCCCCGGACTGGGGCACTACCTGGGAAGAGGTGGTGGTCACTGGTGCGCCTCCAGACTATGACTACTTCGATGCTGACACCCCAGCGGTCCAACACGGCGACTGGCTGATAGTCAACCGAAGCAAGGCTGACGGGTCAGACACCGCCCTCATGGCCTCAGACGATGGCGGCGCCACTTGGTCAGTTGCTGCCACCACAATGAAGTTGGTCGGGCAGGTCCAAGGGGAGTTGGCTGATGGGCGCATGTGGTTCTTCACGCAGAACGTACCAGGTGGGCCGAAAGGCGTTGCGTTCTGGAGTCCGTCCGGAGGGTTCAACTTCCAGCCCTTCCCCGGCTGGGATGACCAGTACCTGCGGCACTTCCAGCTTCGCGCCGTCGCTGGCGAGTTGTTTCTGCGCGTCAACTCAGGGCCTGCAGTGCCGGACCTCATGTTCCGCACAGAGCGAATCTACAACATTGAACCGGTTGGGTTTTCGTTTAACCTCGAACTGACCCAGCAGGCGCACCCCGACGCGGGAGCGGCGACCCAGAACGCAGGGTCTCTGACCGAGTACGAAGGGCAGATACAGTTCGTTAAGGAGGTGCGGCCCCAGGGGTGGTGGGTCTCCACGTTCGTTCGATACATTCGAGACGCTGGGGGCACTTGGACAGGTCCCGAGTGGCTAACCTTCATTGATCCGCCGGTGCCCTTGGAGTCGGCAGATGATGAGGCGTATGCCGTAGGCGCGGCAGGGGCACAGACCTCGTTCTTCGGGACGTTTGGGTTCCAGCACATCTACCTGCAGGACGGTCTGGACATCAAGACCGTTGACCGAACCCTGTCTGAAGATTGGCCCAACCGCGCATATGCGCAGTTTTCCTACGGGCGTACCCACGTAGCAATTCAGATTGACCTGAATGACGGGCCGCCGCTGTTCGGCACCGTGGCGTACCCGCTTGAGACACCCGTCACGATTACTATGGCCGAATCCTCAGCAATCGCTGAAGATCATGTTTGGGCTGAGGGCTTTCCGGTACCGGGCGGTGAAGCGCTTGCCGTAGGTGAGCCGCATGATGATCACAGCATACGCTCAATGAGTATTGCTGTAGCAGCTAAGGCAACTGATCAATACAAGGCGGGCGTTATTGTTCCATCGCCTGATGTTTGGGGAGTGGCTGGTGATGCGCTGTTGCCAGGGCCCGCTGGCGCTTGGATCTCTTCAAGTGCCGTAGCAACTGATCAGTTACTGCCCCGGTCTATCGGTCGTGAGTTTATATCCGTGTCGGCAGTTGCAGAGGATGATGTCTTTGGGTTTGGTGCTGTCATGGCTGAATCCTCCGCAGTGGCTTCAGACGCATTACTGGCGGGTGGATGGGCGATGCCTTCAGTATCGGCTATTGCCACCGGTGAAGTGTTTGGCGGGGCTTCTGTCGGGGCGTTAATCGCAGAGAGCTATGCAATCGCAGCAGATGAGGCTTGGGCATTTGTTCGAGCCTATGAGTTTGTTGACAGTGTTGCTTGGGCGTCTGATCAGCTGCTTACCACTGAACCGCAGGCCGTTGCCATGGCCATGAATATGGAAACCGGCGCCCCGTATCTCTATGACAACTTCCCAATGATGGGTGCAGCTCAAGCGGGTGAAAGTGTCTTTGCCATTGGTCCTGATGGAATTTACCGGCTGGAAGGGGCTGACGATGAAGGGTTTGGTATCGATGCTCGCATTGAGCTGCCCGGGCTGGCTTTGGGCAAGCCGGATGGACGAGGAGGGTTATCTCGATCGCCTGAGCGTAAGCGGGTTGAGTCCTTCTGGTTTGATTGTGAATCAGATAGTCCAATGTCCGTTGATGTCCGGTCATACGACCAGGATATTAGCTACCGCTATGACGCAATACGCACGCCAAATGACAGCGGAAATGCCAAGGTATACGTGGGCAAAGGCATGAAATCGAAGTGGTGGGGACTCAGCATTCGTAATAGCCAAGGCGGTGACTTTGAGTTGTTGGGGGCTTCAGCCGACGTGCTTCAAACAAATCGACGCCGTTAGGGTTTCAACCGGTAGCGGGAGACATAGGGTGATTGATAGACCCTTTGTTTTCAGGTACCGGCATGAGTGTTTATCAAGAGGCTTACAGTCACGTCAGCAATGTCCGCGACTTTGTAACCGATTCCATTACAGACGCCCGCAGCTGGGCTGATTCTTCTCGATTGATGGCAGGTGAGGTTCTGAGAGATTTGGGAAACTTCACTCCAGATTACACTAGTGCTGAAATGCCGGATGCGCCGTCGATCAATGTCAGTTTTGACGGTAACTTCGAGCTACCTGAGATCACGCCAACGTCTTTCGGTGAAATCACCGCCACCTTTCCCGACAGTCCAACGCTTTCCCCTGTGCGCGACTTTGACGGCATTATCGTTGAAGGATTTACGCCGAGTATTGGCGGGCTGAATATTCCTGATGCACCGACGCCGACAAACTACGCAATGCCGGATGCGCCGAATCTGCAGGATACCGTCCTGCCGATCGCTCCGCGTTTGGATATGCCGCTGTTCCCACAGCTGGAACAGATCACCATCCCTGACTTCGATTTCAGCACGCTGCCGGCATTTGAAGCTGATGCACCTGAGTTTGATGGCAGTGCGATTAGTGGTGTGTTGCAGTGGAATGAGCCCGAGTACCGTACTGAAGTGCTGGACGAAGTGGTGGGTGTCCTTAACAGCATCTGGGCTGGCGGCAACGGCATCCCGGTAGCGATTGAGCAGGCGCTATGGGAGCGGGCCGCAGAGCGTGAGGATATCGATCTGCGCCGTCAGCTTTCTGCATTGGATGTTGAGCACTCCAGCCGCGGCTTCACTCAGCCCCAAGGCGTACTGGCAGCCCAAAAGCAGGCCTTGCGTGAAGAGTCGATGTTGCGAAAGCAGACGGCCAGCCGTGATATCTCCACCCGTATGGCTGAGATTCATGTCGACAACGTGAAGTTTGCCTGCCAGCAGGGCATTGCTGCCGAGAACGTGTACTTCAATATCTGGAACAACATGGCTCAGCGTCAGTTTGAAGCGGCAAAAATCCAGCTTGATTCTGAACTGGCTATTTACAACTCACAGGTATCACTGTTCAACGCGCGACAACAGGCCTACTCGGTGCGGGCCCAGGTCTGGAAATCTGAACTCGATGGGCGTTTGCAGGTATTACGTGCCGAACTGGATGCCGAACTGGCGCGCGGCCAGTTGAATGAGCAACGGGTAAAGGTCTACAGCGAACAGGTCAGTGCGCTGCTGTCTCAGGTCGAAGTCTACAAGGCTGAAATGCAGGGCGCTGCACTGGCTGAAGATGCAAACCGTAACCGCATCGAGCGCTACAAGGCTGAAGTATCAGCCATGGCTGAGAAAATCCAGGCAGACAAATCTCGCTTTGATGCTTACGACTCCCGGGTTAAAGGTGAGCTGGGTAAAGCGCAGATTCTGGATGCAGAGGCACGGGCCTATTCCGCATATGTGTCTGGCCAGGCATCTGTTGCCGACGTACAAGCGAAACAGGTGGACTCAGACCTACGGCGTAACGAAGTCGAGCTTCGCGCTTACACGGCCAAACTGGAGGCCAGCAAAGCCAGAATGGAGGCACAAGTCGGGAAGATCCGTGCAGCCGCGGATGCATACACTGCGGACACTCAACGCTATACAGCCCAGGCCAATGCCGAGGGCTCCCGCCATCGTGTCGAAATTACTGCTAAAGAAGCCGAAATCCGTGCAACTTTGGGCGTTTATGAAACCGAAGTACGCCGTTACATCGCGGACGTAGAACGAATGGTCAGCACTGCGAACCTTCAGCTCGAAGCACTCAAGTCTGCCGGTCAGGTTTCATCCACTATGGCAGCTGGCGCCATGGCGGGTATCAACATCGGTGCAAGTCTATCTGGCGGCGGCAACGTCAGCGCATCCGGAAACAGCTCTGACTCGAAGAGCACGACTGGCAACTGGAGCTACAACATCAGTAGAGAAACCGATGTAGGCCCAACACCCAGCGGATGGCCATCCGTATAACTCAGGAGACATTCATGATTGGTGAAGACAAGAAAGCGGGTGCCACCTTGGGTGATATCCAGCAGGGTCGCCAGCGAAAGGCGCAGGCAAGCAGTTATGGCATAGGTCAGGATATTCCGGGCGTGACTGAAACAACTAACACCCAAGGCAACAGGTCGTTTACCGGTCATCGGCAGGCACCGGCAGAAATATCTAATCAGATGAGCAGTGCCATTGCTGCCGAATCAAAGCCGAGCAGCGCAGACTTTGGTATGGAGAGCACGGGCATTCAGCAGCCCACCAAAACCCGAAAGCCAACTGCAGTCGAGCAGATGAATATTAATAGCACCAAGGGTGGCATAGGTGCGGGCCTTTTCGCTAAACCAACCGGGCCGCAAAAACCCAGCGGCACACCCTACAATGAAGTGTTTTTCAGCAATGATCATAACGCTCGGCTGAAGGCGAACGCATCTAAGATGGCGGGCACAACTGGTAACACCGGCACTGTAGTCGATACGGGCAATGCCAACACCAACACAGCAACCATTAACGATGAGACCAATCAACCAGAATTCAGCAAGCCCAGCAGCTCCGGTCAGCCCTCAAACGATTCAGCTAATGCGTTTGGCATCTCTGGCATTACTGAGGGTCTGACAGAAGATGGCCGTCGAAGCTTTACCGGTTCCGGGGTGGGTGCTTCGGGTCAGGTAAATACCATCGACATGGGCATCACCGACGCTCAACGCAACGGACGTACTGGTATTGCCAACCCTGAGTTTGAGCGTGCTCTGGCGTCTGGAAACTATGAAGATGCCCTGCAGGCCGCCAACCGGTCTGATGTGGATCAGATGGCACGCCTTGGGCAGCTGGGTGGACAGATCCGGCAGCAGCGTGAAGCTGATCTACGTGCAAACAAGGCCGGTCAGGTTGATCCCGCTAAGCAGGCAATAGCCGACCGCATGATGCGCAGAGCATCGCAGCTGGCGGATGAAGGGTCCAGCAAGGGCGCGCAGCGTCTCGTAAATATGGCCAATGGCGTAAAGTCTCCGCAAAAAGGGATTTCAGCAGGCATTGTGTCTAATGAAGTTGCGTCATATGACGAGGCACGTATCAATCAGGCGAATGTTGATACGGCCCAGGCAGAGGCATCACAGGCCCGAACAACTCAGCAACAGCAAGGCATCCTTCAGGGGCTGATCGACCAAATCAATAGCCCTGGTCTGGGCGAGAAGGAGCGGAAGTCGGTTATTCAGCGCTATCAGGCTTTGTCAGGGGATAGTGGTTTTATTGAAACAGAGCGAGTTGTTGGATTTGACATGGATGGGTCTCCAGTGACCGCGAAAGTCCAAATCAACTCGGCTACTGGTCAATCTGTCGGTGGCAATGATCAATTTATTTCGGATGTTCAGGAGGGTATGGAGCTCGCGGCACAACAGCCTGAGATGAGACGTGAAATTGATGCGAGGCTGGTAGCGTTGTATGGCCGGGGCCTTCCTCAGCAAACTGAGAATTAATCCTATTTACGCATTGGGTTGATGTGCATATAGTGCCGGCTATGCATAAACCAGAATGGAGGCTAGTAGATGCGTAACATTGGAATGTTTTTGATTTTGCTGGTCAGCTCGACCTCAGCAGCAGCTGGCTCGTATTACACATGTACTAACCCCGAAACGGGTAAGAAGTCCTTTTCCAGAACACCTTGCGGTGAAAACGCTGAAAGGCGTAAAGAAGGGCCTGTTAACTCTGCTGATTATAGCGGTAACAGCCAACGAGCAGCCCAGATAAGAAGGGAAGATGCTCACAAGAATTCTGTTGTTGAACAGCGCAGAAATGAAGTGATTGAAAAGCGCCAAGCCAGAGAACGGCAAGAGCAGTTAGCGGTAGAAGAAAAAGCCTGCATTGACAAGATCATGCGTAGCTTACCGTCTGGGCATCGGCCAAGCGTGAACTTGATTCGACAATGTAAAGGACTGCCACCTAAACAAAGTTCTCCCAGAGGCTCCTCTATTCCAGCAACACCCCCACCTCCAAGTGTAATCACTAATTGTGATGCAGGTGGGTGCTGGGATAACCACGGCAAGCGCTACAACAGCGGCGGTGGGCCCACGCATATCAGGCAAGATGGAAAGGTTTGCCAGAGAGTCGGTGCCATGATGCAGTGTAATTAATCGAAACGAAAAAATAGAACCCGCCCAACGAGGCGGGTTTTTTGTATCTCTTCCATCCCTGCCTTGGAGACATAGGGTTTTAGGTATTCACCTGCCTTCAACCCACCGAGGTATCGCAATGGGGCTCTTTGACGACCTGAAGAAACCGCAGCAGAAATCTAGCGGTCTCTTTAATGACCTGAATAGTGAAACACCACAAAACACGGGGCCTCAAGAGAAAGCTGATGGTCTTCTCGACACACTTGGGCAAGGCTTAAAGGGCACGGGCCAGGCCATTGGCGCCACTATCGATACTTACACCGATGATATCCAGGGCGTAGTCGATACAGCAAAGTCCAATCAGGAGCTTCAGCAGCGAAAAGACTCACGGCTTCAGTCGTTCATGGATGACTTCCAAGAGGGTGTTGCTGAATCAGGTGGTGATGCTGGCGTATGGGATTCGATCAAGGCTGTGGGTTCAGCCGCTTGGGATAACCCTGCAGGTGCAGGCCTTGCAGTTGTAGAACAGTTGCCCAATTCAGTCCCAGCCCTCGCCGGTGGCTGGGCAGGTGCTAAAGCAGGTGCTGCCGGTGGTGCTGCTCTGGGTTCGGTTGTGCCGGGCCTGGGTACCACGGTAGGCGGTGTTGTTGGCGGCATTACGGGCGGCCTTGCGGGCATGTTCGGTGGTAACGCGCTCATTGAAACTGGGCACAAGGCGATGGATAAAGCCGGTGATGGAGAGTTTACCGAAGCTGAGCGCCAAGCAGCTATTGAGGAAGGCGCAACCAAAGCAGGTGTAATCACGGCGGTGGACATGGCTACCTTGGGTGCGGGTCGTCTTTTGTCACGTGGCATGATGCGCACCACAGATGCAGCAATGGAGGCTGCTACGCGCAAAGTGTTGCTGGACAATGGCGTGGACCTTGCCAACCAGTCGGCTGTTCAGGCCGCACGCCAATCACCTGAGATAGTAAGCGCCGTCCAGGCTGCCCAGCGCAACGCTATTAAAGCAACCGACAAGCTGGGTAAGCGAGCGGTTGAGGCCGGCACACTGCTGACTATGGAATCAGCGGGTGAGGGTGTTGGTGAATACCTGGGTGAGCTTGCTGCGACTGGCGAGGCCAATATTTCTGATGCTGTGCTTGAGGCGGCTATGTCCTTGGGGCAGTCCAGCATTGAAGCTGGATATAACATGGTTGGCAGTCGTGGCGAGCGTGGCGTTTGGGGTGAGCAAGAAAAACCGAATGATGTCGGTATTGGCCAGGGCCTGATTCAGCCAACACCCACGCCCGAGAACCCTGATCCCGCACCGGTTGATCGTCCAGACCCGAACAACGGGCCAATCTCAGCAGCTGCAAACAAAATGCAGCTTGTCCAGACTGGTGAAGATCTGGGAATCCAGTTCCCTGAACAGCTGGATTGGAGCGAATTCGATCAGCCTGCCGCCAAGCGAGGTGTTCAGGCTCATCGTGGATTTGAAGGTCTGGATGGGCTTATAGCGACAGCAGAACGCATGGGCTTCACCGATGAGACTGCGCAGTTGATCACTGCGCGTCGACTGTTCCAGCAGGCCGATCAAGCGCGCGCTGCCGGTGATGAGGTGATGGCCGGTCAGTTTGCCGAACGTGGTAACCGCCTTTACCGATCAGCCACGGAAGTGAATGACCAAATCCGCGAGGTGTCCGATCAATTCCCGGCGCCGTATGTTGCAACTGGCGAAGTAACCGGTGGCGAGCTTGGTCCTTTCCAGGGCCCTGGCCGCACGGGTGAGACCTTCGATCAGCCGCTCAATGTTGGCGGCCCTGCCTCGCTGGGGCAGCAGCAAACCAATCGCCTTTCAGATTCAGGCATCATCTTTGGCGAGGAACCGGCTGATGCCCGGGCAACACGACAGCAGCGTGAAAATGAACGGCAGCAGCGTCAGGCTGACGATTTTAGTGCACGTTATGGACAGGAAGGCCAAACACCTTATCGATCCCCGGTAATTGAGGGCGAGCTTGATCGAAGCAGCGAGCTTCCTTCCTCAACACAGCAGGCTCAGCTTCCACCGGGAACCGGTCAGATTGATATGGGCCGCGACCAGCCTGCACGCAGCTTCACCCCAGCACCGTCTGAATATGACGGTGTAGGCCGAAACGTGATCGAGCGTCAGCAGCCGACCGTGCCTCTTCTGGAAAACCGCAAAACCATCAGTCAGGCCGAAATGATCGACCTGACTCAGCGTTTCCGCCAGGCCGTGACTACCAGGCCCGAGGTTCGGACGGACGAGCAGAAACAGCTAATCAAGCAGCTGCCAAATCTGCAGCGGAAGATCAAAACTGGTAGCGTTCCCGTTACGCAGAATATGCAATCCGATGTTGATCCTCAGCTGGCGGGTCAGCCCATTGATAGTGAATGGACCTCTTTTGCGCCCGAGTCTGGCACCCTGAGCGTACCGCGCTCACAGATGCCGCAAGTAAAGGCCGAGAATCGAGGAGCGCTGGTTAACTTCCTGAATGCCCGTGGTGTTGATCATGAACAGGTCGATATTGATCCGCTTCAGCTGAAACCCACGCAGCAGGAGTTTGCACCGGGCAAGGTGGACAAGGCACGTCAGTACCAAGGCGGCGATCGCTCCATCCTGATCTCATCCGATGGTCATGTGGTTGATGGTCACCACCAGTGGATGGCCAAGCGGGAACAGGGTGAGCCGATCAAAGCCATTCAGCTCAAGGCGCCAATCCGTGATTTGCTTCCGCTGGTGATAGAGTTTCCCAGCTCAGAGCAGGATGGTGGTGCCGCTCCGATGATAACGGAGTCGGATCCGATTACCGAGCCAGGGTTGCGCATGAGGGCAAATGGTGAGCCATTCGCCACTGAGACAGCCGCAATGCGGTCACTTCCATACCGCCAGAACAAAAACTTTGCCAGTGTAGTGCCTGTCGGCGGGGGCTTTGCCGTTCGCGTTGATACCCAGGCACAGGGCCAGGCAGAGAGTCGAGCAGCTACTTCTGCGCAGGAAAGATCAGACCAATCCAAGCGCCGAATGTATCGAAAACCCGATACAGTGAATGATGACATGCTGGATGCGATTGCGCTGCTGGGCGGTATAGACCGTGCTGAAGCCGAAGCCCAGGGCATAGATTCTGATGTATTTGGCCGCCAGGCTGCCGGTATTCGCTATGTGTTCACCCGTACCGGCGGTGACAGCTTTGACGGCATGGCCGAGCGCATTGCTCAATATGGCTACCTTGATGTAAACGCCGACCGTCTGGACGACTTCAGTGCCAAGCTGGATGCTGCCATAAACGGTGGCCGAAAGATCATGACGCCCGAAGGGTATGAAGCGCTGGCCGAAAAACAGGTGCAAGCAGAAGCTCAGCTGCAGCAGGAGCGTATTGCTGAAACGGCTGACGAACTTGGAACGACCAGTGATGAAGCATGGATGGCTGAAGCTGCAAACATGGCCGAAAACGCCGGCGTGCCAGAAGCTGTAATCCAGAATATACTGACTGAATATCAGAACGAGCCGACACTGGCTTTGGTGGAGCTGAATGATGCAATCGAACAATCCCAAGCAGCGAACACCGCTGGATCTGGAACGGATAGCCGCAGAGCGGAAGGCGCTGAGGCAGAAGGAATCCCAGCAAGCGAACCCCTCACAGAAGAAGCCGCAGCAGACATATGGGGATCAGTAGACTCTGATCCCGATCCTCTCTTAACGTCCTACACCGAAGCTGACCTTCAGGCGCAGGCTGACGCACAAGCCGCAGCCGATCAGGCCAAAGCTCAATCCCAGCGTGAAGCAGAACAACGTGCCCAGGCCGATGCCGAGCGCGATGATTTTGCACTGTCCGGATCCGATCGCCCTGCTGATGTGGCTGCATCCCGCGGTCAGAACGATATGTTTGGTGCGGGTAGTGCAAACACCGAACCTGCAAAACCATCGGAGCAATCCACGGATCAGCAGCCTGAATCCACGGAGCAGACCGGTCCGAAGAAGCAGTATATTCCGACCGGAATCCAGTCCGGCATAGAAGCAACCGGCCAGCTAAATCAATTGATCAACAACGGTGAGCCGGTTACGGCTGATGAAGTGCGCCGCGTGTTTGACTATGTGGCTGGCAATGAAACGTCTATCCGCGCCGAGCTCAACAAGCTGAAGAAGGACCAGCTCAAGCGACTGGTAAACGGTCATGTATGGTCTGACACCAAGAAATCGGAGCTGGTGGACCGTGCTTACGAAAGCATGATTGGCGACTTCCGCTTTATCGGCAGTGATGGCGTTATCACTTCATCTGGCTATGGTGTCGAAAGCGTTCGCAACCAGGCTCGAGAGCACGTGAAGGCGCTTACTGATGAGCAGGTGGCCGAGTATGCCAAAAACCGTAAGGCCATGATTGATGAACGCATGGCCGAGCATAAGGCACGCATTGATCGGCTGACAGACCCTCAGACCCTGGAGGACTACCGTGAAGCAATCAGGGTGCGCGGTATCGACAAGCTCACTCCTGAGCAGCGCACCACCTACGACCGACTGATTGCCGAAAACACGGTTAACCAGCAACAGCCGAGCGCTGAGCGAGCTGGTCTACAGAATGGTGGGCGAATCGAACTGGGCGAGCCAGAAGAAGCGACCCACGGAAAAACCGGCGAAACCATCTTCAACGTGAAGGTGGTCACCCGACTGGGCAAGGATAAATTCAAAGAAGCGGCCGCCTTTGCTCGATCTATGAAAGGCGGGTACTACCGGGGTAATTTCTACTTCAAATCCCGTGAAGACGCAGAACTTTTCAGTGGCTGGGTGAATGGTGAAAGCGTAGACCTGACCAAGCGTAACCAGCAGCGACAGGAGCAGAAGCAGGCCAACGCAGCTGACAAGCTGAAGGCTATGGCTGACCGCCTGGAAGGGCAGGCCAATGAAGCGCTGAACGCTGATCGTAAAGAGAATACCGCCAAGCGGATGCGTGAAGCCGACTATGCGCGTGCCAATGCTGAGAAGGATGCAGCAATGGCGGCCATCATGCGTGGCGTAGCCGAGTCTGATTCGCCGCTTCTGAAAGGCATGACACAGAAGGTTCAGGTCGAACTCATGGAGAGGATGGCAAATAGCCTGAAGCACAACGCTCCGCGTGACATGGTGGATACTGACCGCGAGGGCCGCAGGCAGTTCAAACAAGACTTAACGCTTGAGCAGCAGGTTCAACTTGCGCGGATGCCGATTCAGGATATGCATGTCCATGTCGCCAAGGACTTGGCCAACGACATGATCAAAACAAAAGGCTTCAAGCTGTTTGGCCAGCGGCTGCTGAAAGCAACGCGCGGAGCACAAGATAGCAGTGTAATCACCCTTGATAACGCTGTAACCACCAAGGTCGTGGAGTTTGCCGACAAGCATACCCCGGATACGTCATACCTCAAGGATTTGGCAGCCAATCATAAGCGTCTGCGGCGTATGGGTATCACCAACAAGCCGACACTGCGCACCGCTCTGCTGGAATATATGCAGATCCGTGACGGCGCCACTGGCAACCAGGCCACACCGAACCGACTGCAGGCACTGGAGCGTGATTTGCAGCGCACCATGGTTGGAAATCGCCGCGCCTTCAACGACTTCTTTCCGACACCTGAAGCCGTAGCTGAGGAAGTGATTGGTCAGGCCGAGATAGAGCCGGGCATGCGCGTACTGGAGCCGTCTGCTGGCAACGGCATGCTGGCTGATGCCGCGAAGGCCGCAGGTGCTGAGGTAAATGTGGTTGAGATGGGCGGTCAGCTCCGCGAGATCCTGAGCGAGAAGGGCTACAACCTTGTCGGTGATGACTTCCTTGAATACCAGGCCGGCGAGCAGTACGACCGCATTGTGATGAACCCGCCGTTCAGCAAGGATCAGGATATTGCGCATGTCAGCCATGCCTATGGGCAGTTGAAACCGGGCGGAAGGCTGGTGGCGATTGTGTCCAGTATGGCCGGTGATCGAGCCAATACCCGAAACCGCCAATTCCGTGAATGGCTGGATAACCTGGATGCCGTGGAGCAGCTGCTACCAGAAGGTGCGTTCCTGTCTTCGATGAACCAGACCGGCGTGAATACCAAAATGCTGGTGATTGATAAACCAGAGGGGGAGCAGGCGGGCAATGCGCCACAAGCTGGGGTTAATGATTCCGAGGGCAACACCGTCACCGCGCACGGCGTTACAGTTGAGGTGCCAACCATTGACCAGCAGCTGGTGGACGACCACAACAGGGCCACACATATGGGCCGCGGCCGCGACTTTAATGAAGAGCTGCGTAGCGAAGCGGAAAATTTGCTTAATGAATTAGCAGAACGCAGGTACATGCTGGATACCTCGGAGCAGAAAGCAGCAGCGAAGCGCATGATCGAAAGCTATCTGCAGAAACAGGCTGAATTCAGTCAGTGGGATGCGCGATTCAATGCCAACAACCCGTCGTGGATCGTAACTGGCCGTAGCGGCCGCAATATGAGTAAGGCAAACCGCGCCAATGAGCGGCACATGGATGAATACACCAAGCGTGTTGACCAGCTGAAGGCTCACCGTGATGGTATAAGTGGTGCTTTGTACTCTATGCGTCCACAAGAGGTGAAAGAAAATCAGGCGGTCATGGCTGATCTGCGCGAGTTCGCAAGACTGGCGGGGATTATCGCCCAGGATATGCGAGAGGATAAGGGGGCGTTGGCGGCTGAAACACGTAAATGGGCATCACCTAAAGCGCATAAGCTTTTGGAACGAATTGTGAAGGCTGATCGCGAGCAAGTCACAATGCGAGTCCAAGACCTGGATGGCAGAGAGCCGGTCCAAGAGCTTGGTGGTTTGGCCAAAATACTTGGTCCCCGCTCAAAGGCAGGCAAGCTGGTGGATGAGCTGCTTACAGTGGAGGCCTCACGCTTTAGCCGTGAAGCAGGGGCCGGTTCAGTCGCCGGGCGGAATACGAACAATCCTGACGCCCTCACGACTGGGGGCGTAGTATCGATTGTCACCCGGATCACTGCTGACTGGGCGAATGCACCGAACACGACGGTTGTTACCTCTGAATCGGATCTTCCGGCGGATCTGAAAGAAGCCATAAAAGAGGGCGGCGCCAGTGGCCAGGTAGAGGGCGTATTCCATAAGGGCCAAGTTTACTTGATCGCCGATATGATGCCCACGAAAGCGGATGTTGAGCGTGTACTTTTCCATGAGGCCTTGGGCCACTACGGCCTGAAGCAGCTGTATGGACCGGCATTCAATATGCAGATGCAGCAGCTATGGCGTCAGCTGGGTGGACTTGATGGCATCAACCGTCTGGCGAAGAAGTACAACATCAATCTCAAGCCAGACTGGGAGAATGCGCAGTCCTGGTCCACTGAAGAACGTAACAAAATGATGGTCGATGAGCTGATTGCGTACATTGGCCAGATGGGCGAAGTGAAGCCTGATCTACTTCAGCGTATCGCGCACATGATTCGCCAGGGGCTGCGTAAGCTGTTCGGTAATACTCGTTTCGCTGAACGCCTGAATCAGATGACGGATGTTGAGGTGTTGCAGGTGGTTGCTGCTGCCCGGCAGGCTGTTACGTCTGGAGAGGCTCGTGTCACAACGATCACCCATAACCCGCAGTATGTCCGTCAGTTCAATGAGGCGATGTATGGCAGCGCCTCGGTTGCTGATGCTGAAGATGTGCGCTTTAGTCGCGTGCCAGATATAGAAAGAAAAACAGGCTCTGACGCACACCTTATTTCAACGAAAGGGGCCTCAGAGCCTGGGGCTGTTGAGCCAACCGACCCGGGTTCGAATACCGGCGTTCTCTCAGCAGCTGAGGTGGATAATAACACCTCTACTGACAGTGTAGAAGATGATCGAGATGTGCGCTTCTCGCGCAAGCCTGAGCCATTCAATAAGCCGGATGAAACCCACCTGAAAGTCGCCCTTCGCAAAGTGGCCGATAAGTTCCAGGTGCTGAAGGATCTGCAGAAGAACATCAAGGATGCCGGCGGCACGGTGGATGAAAGTAACGATGCCTACCTGGCTGAAGAGCTGTTCCACGGCAAAACCGAGGAGGATTTGCGCAAGATGCGTGAAACCTTCGTCAAGCCGCTGGCAGAGAAGATGGCCAAGTTCGGTATCGAGCAAAAGGAGCTGGATCAGTACCTTTATGCCAAGCATGCCCCGGAGCGTAATGCGCATATTGCCGAGATTAACCCCGAGCTGCAGGAAGCTGGTTCGGGTATAAGTGATTCCAAGGCTGCAGAAATTGTGCGCAAGGTGCAGGAATCTGGCAAAGAGGCGCAGTACGAGCAGCTGGCTAAGCTGGTGTACGACATGCTGGCCACACGTCGAGAGACAATGCGCAACGCGGGTCTGGAAGAAGACGGCATGATCGATGCCTGGGAAAATTCCTATGAATACTACGTGCCGCTGAAAGGCTGGGCTGCTGATGAGGAGCAGGACGCAATGGCCCGAAGCGGCAAGGGCTTCAATATTGCCGGCAAGGAATCGAAGCGCGCCTTGGGCCGAAGCAGTGAAGCGGCCAGTCCGTCGAGCTTTGCGATTCAGGATCTGACGGAAACCCTTATCCGCTCACGTAAGAACCAAGTGGGTAATGCGCTGCTGAAGTTGGCCGAGGATAACCCCAATGCCAGCTACTGGCAGGTGTTCACCAATGACAATCCTGATATTGATCGCCAGGTGTTCCGCTCTGAAACCGAAGCAAGCAAGAAAGCCCGTGCGGATGCCAAGAAAGCAGGTCAGCCAGAGCCAGCACGCCAGTATCAGGAAACAGTGCGAGAAGCACCTATCCCCATGGCGATGATGCCGGACAAGTATTTTCAGACCAAGCGTGACGGTCAGACCTACTTCATCAAGCTGGAAGATGAGCGGCTGATGAAGGCCATGAAGAACATCGGGCCGGATACCTCCAACTTCCTGATTCAAACTCTTGGCTCTATCAACCGTGTGCTGTCGTCGCTGAACACCAGCTACAACCCAGAGTTTGTGGTGGGCAACTTTGCCCGTGACGTGCAGACAGCCATTCTGAACCTGTCAGCAGAGCAGTCTCGTGATGACGGTAAGATCCAGGGTGAAAAGATCGCAAAGCAAACGGTTAAGGATATCCCGAAGGCCATGCGTGCGGTGTACCGCGGTTTGCGAAACAAGGATGAAGCCCAAGGTGGTGAGTGGCAGAAATGGTTCACAGAGTTCCGCGAGGCCGGTGCAAAGACGGGCTGGTTTGACATGAAGGACATCGACGGCCAGGCAGCTGATCTGGAGTCGTTGATATCTATGGCGAAGGGAGGCGCGAAGGGCAAGGCTTTGAAGTGGTGGAAGACCAGCACCCAATTCGTAGAAGATCTGAACGGCGCGGTCGAGAACGCGGTGCGCCTGTCTGCTTATGTGAATGCTCGTAAGGCCGGAATCAGCCAGGCCAAAGCTGCCAGCTTGGCAAAAAATATGACGGTCAACTTTAATAGACGCGGTGAAGTCGGCACCACGCTGAACGCTTTTTACATGTTCGCTAACGCCAGTATCCAGGGCAGTATGAACTTCGCCCGCACCATGATTGGCTTGAAAGGGCAGAAGGGCGATCTGGCTTGGCAGCGGCTGAACACTGCCCAAAAGATTGCGGTCGGTCTGGTCATGGGCTCGTTCGCGATAGCAATGATGAACCGTGCGGCAGCCGGTGAAGATGATGATGGCGAAAACTGGTATGACAAGGTGCCGGACTATGTGAAGGAGCGTAACCTGGTCATCATGAAGTCCCTGCTGGGCGGTGATGCAGATGGCAGCTACTGGAGTATTCCTCTGCCCTACGGTTACAACATCTTCCATGTGTTCGGTAATACAGCAGAGGCGGTCACTAACGGCAATACCAATGCAGGCAAGGCGGCAACTGATCTGGCGCTGGCAGCACTGGGCAGCTTCTCACCGATTGGCTTCCAGGATAGTGAATCACTATCTGGTCTGGTAATGCGCAATATCACGCCAACCTTGGGTAAGCCAATTGCGGATCTGGTCGCCAACGAGAACTTCATGGCCTCAAGTATCTACAACGAAAACTTTGCTTTTGGTACTCCGAAGCCGGACAGTCAGCTGGGGCGCCGTTCTACCCCGGAAGGGTATAAAGCCATTGCCGAGTTCCTGAACGACGTGTCTGGCGGCAGTGAATGGCGTTCCGGCCAGATCGACATTAACCCTGATGTGATGCGCTATCTGGTGAACTACTTCACCGGTGCCGCTGGTAAATTCGTATTTGATAAGGCCCCGAACAACGTCTATCACCTGGCAACGCTGACGCCCATTGAATCACGCGAGGCCTTGTTCTGGAGCAGGGTCTCTGGACGTGTGCTGCCATACGCAGACCGAGAGAAATTTTATGACCGCCGTGATGAAATTGGACAAATGTCCGAGGAGTGGAAAGGGCTTACAGGCCGGGACAAGCTCGACTTCTACCGGGAGAACCGTGGTGCTTTGGCCCTTCGGCCGTTGATCAAATCTACTGAGAAGCAGCTGAAGTTCCTTCGCACCCGGCGTGATCGCATCTATGCAATGGACCTGCCCGCACGAGAGCAGGACCGCCGACTTGAAGCGGTGGAGGCGGATATGAAAAGGGTGATCGATCGATTCAACAGGGAGTACGCGGAGGCTACCGCCGATTAGAGCGCTTGCCGAATGTCTTGCCGTCGCCAAAGGTCTTGTTGAAGTTCTTCTTGATGTCTTTGGCCGTGAAGAAGATTTGACCTGCTGCAGCAATAACGATCACAACCAGTAACGGCAGGATGAACACCACCGGTATGAGCTGCAGGAACTCGATACCGGTGACACCGCCAAGGATGGCGGACCCAACCGACAGAATAAATCCCCACACAACGTAGTCGCCCCAGTCGCGGTCGCTTTTCTTATCGTCACTCATTATGAGTCCTCTTGTACCCCGTCTCACCAGTGTAGGCGATGCCGTGTCACTAGTGCAGGATTCGATGCGAACTGGCAATATATGGCGGTGTTTTTTCAATTAGAAGAACCAAAAGGGATTTAATCATGGATGTGCAAGAGTTGATGTTCACGCAAATGGTACTCGAAAGGGCGAAGAAACTTCGGATGAGTGATAATGAAGAACTTCTGGATGATCCTGATGCCGTCCCGCCAAACTTGGAGCCCTATGTTAAGCAGGCGGTTGAAGAACTTAAAGCATGGTATATGGTTGTTATGAGAGAACTGAATTCATAACAAACAGTCACAGCTTAAGGGCGCTCTAGCGCCCTTATTGAGCACGCCTTCGGGAGTAGTTTCACTATTCTACCTGTCCAAATTCCTAAGCGAGTGCACCACGCTAGTCACTACACCAAACACATCCAGTTCGCACCCATCCGGCAGATTAATCGGCGGGTATTTCGGATTCCGCGGCAGTAACCTGGTTCGAGGCTGAAGCTCCAGCTCCTTAACCGTGAACTCCCCATTCAGGCTGGCAATGATCACGTCTCCGTGCCGAGGCGTCAGTGACGAATCCACTATCAATATGTCACCACTGAAGATGCCTACATCTATCATCGAGTCACCCTCAGCCCGCACAAAGTAGGTTGCTGCCGGGTGCCGGATACAAAGGTCATTTAAGTTCAGGGTATCCTCAACGTAGTCCGCAGCAGGAGAGGGGAAGCCTGCCGGTACCCGGTCGAGGAAGAGCTGGATTTCAAGTGGGTTGGGTGTAGTGGTGGCGCGAGCCAGGATGGTAGCGTGCATAGATCAACCGTGTACTGTATATAAAGACAGTATTAGTTTGGCATGATGTCTAATCAGAGGCTATTAGAAATAGCTACCTAGGTTTAGACATTGCAAAAAGTTATGGTTGTAACGACTCCAACTGCTAACTCTCAGCCCTCACCATTAGCAGCAGGGCGACTTCATCCACATGAAGAAAATTAAGCAGATCGGCCAAAAGATGATATGGAACCATCCCCAAAATTGACTCGAGCGTGATGATACGTTGGCTGTTGAGGATCCGATCCGCTCGGTGGGGCCAGGAATGGATATTTGCTGAATGTCTGATGAGCCCTTCCGTTCGCCCTCAGGCCCCAAATCGACAACGTTGTTAGCAAAACTTGGAGGGCGGTAGCCTTCCTGGATTTTCCAATAACGTTCCAATATCTCTTGATTCGGGTCTAGCTCATCTTTAGTTTCGATTTCAATCTCAGCTGCAGTATTCGAATCATCAGAGCTGGATGGTATGTGCAGGGCGTTAAGCTCACTCGCAACTTCAGTTATGACTTCATGAGCTGCTTCGGGTTCGATGGAGAAAAACTCGCGTAACTTGTTTGGCCTTCTGTCAGAAAGTACGCGGTGTACTGCTGTTTCAACGCTCTGGGCATGATTCACTTTAGTTGTGCAAAAAGCGGCAACTTCAAAAGGCGCAGGTACTCCCGTCCAATCTGATAGCGCCTGGGCACGATGATTGGGGTCATAAATGCTAAAGCCAATCTTTACTAGGCCCGGCATCCCTGGGTTGGTAAGCACATAAACGTACTCACACTTTCCTGTTTGCTGCGTCATTATCACTAATATATCTAAGGTGGAGGACAGGCAATTCTGTCTGTTCTGGGAATGCCTGTCTATGCGTTGCGGAGCCGCAGCCCATAAGTGTATGAGTTGTACCTGTGCTTGTGGCCCGTCTGAATGAGATTAGGTGAATGCCTTGTTTAAGCTTCTTCTTCGACTTCAACTAAGCCCTCCAGCTCCTCCCTTATTACGTCAACATCATCGGGTGATTCAATCGTGACCTTGGTCTTGCCTTTCTTGCAGTTGTGGACCGTTACCTTGATGTCGTGATCCAGGATGATGGATTCGCCTTCCTTACGTGTGAATGTAAGTGATGTTGTTCGCGTCATGTGCACCTCCGTGTGCTTATGTGAATCTCTATATTACGATTGACGGTAGAAGGGTGCCAATGACGATAGTGATCAATATCAGTTCAAACTTCTTTACCAGGGCCTGCCAGATACTTCCGCAGAATCTCTCTCCAGGTAATAGTGGTCCAAATACGACTCAGCGGTGGTGTTGCGCACTTAATGCGATTGCCAGCCCTTAGGATCGCTTCAGGTAAGGCTTCTTCGTTATCTGAAAGGTGGACCTCATGCAGTATGGCTGAAGCTATCTGAGCTATGTTGTGATCTTCTTCAAACCCGATGTCTGAGAACTGAGCTCCAATATCTCTGAGATTGCTTCGAATGTGAGTGGATTGAACCCAGAAGGCACGTTTCTCCATATCGGACATGCCAGGGTAGATGATCGAGTGTGTGTAGATCTGGTCGATTTCATGTATGGCTTTGCCAACTAAATAATTGAAGGCTTCAATCTTCAGTGCAGCCTCGTGAGCCCACAGCGCCACGAACAAGCCAGTGGAAACACCGATTACCACTGAGCTTAAAATTCCCCAAATGTTGATAGCAAACCCGGGGAAGTCTGGAGTTAGTGCAGCACCGAGCAAAACTCCGATCAGCAGGCACACGATGCCCCAGATGGTCATCGTACTCACGTCAGCAATTCTCCAACATATAACTGACACACCTGATTAGGTATTGACGGCCTTACGGGTAAGCAACAGTGATAGATATCTAAATGAAGTACTGGTTTCATCGAGCGGCCTTATCTGTCCTTAGATTGTGGTTCTGCACCGATACGGTACACTACTGTTGCAAGGGAATGGAGACATTTCCAGGGAGATTCATATGCAAGGAGTTAGCATGCGTTTCACATTGGCAGCCTGCGCGTTGTTTACATCTACACTGGCAGCTGCCGGTCACCCTCCATCATTCTATAGCGCTAAAAAGACACTCGACCGCGAAATCTACACTGGGTCTGATCGCGTCAGTTTCTACTGTGGGTGCGGCTATGCACTGGCGCCCAATCCCGGTAAGCCCAATAAAACCAGACTCACACCTCAAGCAGATTCATGTGGCTTGAAACCACGCAAGAATGCCAACCGCTCCGAACGTATTGAGTGGGAGCATGTTGTGCCTGCCTGGGAGTTCGGTCACCAATTGCAGTGCTGGCAGGAGGGCGGCCGTAAGAACTGCCGTAAGGATCCGAAATTCAAACGGATGGAGTCAGACATGCACAACCTGGTGCCGGCAGTCGGAGAGCTCAATGGCGATCGCAGCAATTACCGTTTCGGGATCATTTCTGGCGAGCCAAGGGCCTATGGTGCCTGTGACTTTGAAGTCGACTTCAAACAGCGCGTAGCAGAGCCACCTGAGTCAGTCCGTGGTGATATTGCCCGGACGTACTTCTACATGGCTGACATGTACGGATTGAGGCTAAGCCGCAAGCAGAAGCAGTTATTCGAAGCTTGGAGCCGTATGGACCCTGTAGACGATGCTGAGCGTAGGCGAGCCATTAGAATCCAAATGGTACAGGGTAATCGCAATAAACACGTGCATTAGCAGGATGTTATCTGTTCCTGGGATTCGTTAGATGGTGACGAGCATTTAATCCAAGGTAGAAAGAATGAAAGAGTTAACCATTGGTAGAGCCGGGCGTATTCTGGGATTGTCTCAGTTGGCAAAACAAGTGAGCCTGGAGCATGTTTATAGTGCTGTCGCTAAGTACGATGCAGCGAAGGGGAAAGTGGAGACCTATGAGGCCTCTTCTCACTACAACGTAGTAGTTGATGGAAATGAGTACCCACCTAAGGCAATTTTTGGTCTCGCTTTAAGTGAATCGCTTGGGATGCAGGTAAAGTCGAGCCACTTTTCAGGAGGCGAAGGTACTCCTTGTTTCAGGACACTTCAAAACCTTGGCTTCGAGATAGTTGAAAAGAAACGAATCTTGGGGAGCTCGGAAGGCTTAGCGATTTATCGTAAATACAACAGGCAGCAGATCGCTTCCATCTTTGCCCCCGAATATAGCTTCAAGCCTGGTACTGGAACTTGGGGCCTACAAGGAATAATCGCTGATGCTCCTAATGCTGGTGACTACGTACTGATTGTGACCCTGGGTAATTACGACGGCAACGATTACGAAGACTATCTTACCGAAGATGGCGCCCTTGTTTGGAAGTCACAGAACCGGCATACACCTGAGTCTAAGGCAATTAAAGATCTAGTGGCCCATGACCCGGATGTTAATACGGTTTCACTGTTTGTAAGACCCAACGAGAGGTCGGACTACTATTTTCTTGGCCCACTGGTGCTACGTGACTGGGATCCAGCTTCTTCGAAACCCGTCAAAATGATTTGGGACGTGATGAATTGGCCTATGCCCGACCGTGTCGACCTCCCAATACAGCCTGCTATTTCTCCTTTGTATCAGAAACCAATTCAGCAAGAGCAGGTTTCTGTTGTGCTCGAAGAAAAGGATCCACCTAAGAAGAAGGAGCAACGTTCAAAGGAGCGAGTAACGGCTGTTCGCACAGTTGACTGGCTAGAAGTGAACAGACGGAACCATTCACTTGGTGATGCTGGTGAGCGCTTGGTACTGCAACATGAAATAAAGAAGCTAACGGATGCTGGCCGTGCAGACCTGGCTGAGAAAGTTGAGCGAGTGTCACTAGTAGATTCATCCGCTGGCTATGATATCCGCTCATACTGCCCCGACTCAGGTGAAGAGCGTTACATTGAGGTGAAGACCACGAGAGGTGGAGCAACAACACCGTTCTACATCTCTTCAAATGAAGTGGAAGTGTCCTCATCGCTTGGTGCTCAATACGTTTTGTTTCGTATCTATGGCTACAGTGAGGATGCAAAATCCGTGAGTTTCTACACAAGGCAGGGTGAAGTCACAGAACACTTTAAGCTGCAAGCAGATGTTTACAAAGCAATTGTTTGAAAGGAAGCATGAGCCATGCAACGTTTTTTTTTAGCACTTACCTTTTTGGGAATACTCTCTAGCTCTGGCGTAGCCTATGCAATTGAATGCTCACGTGCAAAGACGGCCCCCGAAGTAGCTATTTGCTCGAATCCTGCACTTAAAGCATTCGATAATTATTTGGCTGAAGCCTACTCAGAAGTTCGTAGCATTGTGCCAGTAGATACTTTTAGAGAGGTCCGAACCAGTCAGATTGAATGGATCAGAAGACGTGATGCTGAATGTGGGGGAAATGTTCAGTGCCTCATGAGGGAAACGCAACGTCGAACAGCTGAGCTCAACGGCTTTGTTCAAAGCTATATTGAGAAGCTTAGACTTGAGCTACTTGGGGATCAGGTTGGTGGTGGTCATCAAAGCATTACCCCTGAGCCTCCGCCTAGTCAGCCATTAAGTCCCAAAGACATCTATACGAAAGCAGCTAAGTCTGTTGTTGTTATTGTTGCGTTCAATGAGAGGCAGGATGATGTGAGCCAGGGCAGTGGGGTCGTAATTGCCCATAATACTGTAGCTACAAATTGTCATGTTCTCGAGAATGCCGATAATGCCCTGATACTGTTTAAGGGTGAAGCTTATGATGCGATTTCGGTAGTTGGCGACAAGGAAATGGACTATTGCGTCCTTTATACAGCCAACCTTCCTGCTGTAATCGCTGAGACCGCAGAGTTATCTTCAGTATCACCGGGTCAGCGTGTCTACACTGTTGGCAGCCCACGAGGGTTGGATCTCACCATCGCAGAAGGGCTCGTTTCTGGGCTGCGTGAACAGGATAATATGCCACTCCCACTGATCCAGACATCAGCAGCTATCTCCCCTGGGTCCAGTGGTGGCGGCTTGTTCGATGAATTTGGGAGGGTTATTGGAATTACAACTTTTCTCCTGGAAGATTCTCAGAATATAAACTTCGCATTGCCAGTTGAGCTATCTAAAGTGGTTGAAAGGTAATCCGTAATTTCCGTTAGCTGGAATCAAAATGAAGTAAGCAAGAGGGTTTTGCATGCCATTTGGAAAGTCACTTCGCATATTTCTGCCTGATGCCACCGTTATGGGCCTAAGGCATGCAGAAATAATCAACCGCACTGGGCAAGCTGTAGCCTGCCCAAGAAGTCGCCTTGATGCACTTAAAGAGTGGCCAGAAACAAATAAGCCTGGGGTCTACTTTCTATTCGAGGCAAGGTTAGGTGATTCCAAACCAATGGCATATATCGGCGAATCAGAGAGTGTTGCCGAGCGACTGCTATCGCATGATCGAAAGAAAGAGTTTTGGAATGAAGTTGTTATTTTTACGAATAAAGATGACAACTTAAGCAAGTCACACATCAAGTACTTAGAGTCAAGACTCGAGTCACTTGCAAGGAAAGCTGATCGATATGTTCTCGATAATGGTAACTCTCCCACTCAGTCGAGTTTATCCCGCTCTGAGCGTGAGGCCATGGAAGAGTTGTTGGAAGATATTCGTTTATTCCTTGGAACTCTAGGCTATCCAATTCTCGAATCGTTAATACAAACACCTGCGAGTACAACAACAGAAGGAGATCACTCTCCACCTGCGTCTGGAGCCGATAAAGAATTCAAATTCACGGTACATGGTCTCGTCGCCTGGGGCATGCAAACAGATGAGGGGTTCGTTTTGAAGAAAGGCTCAACTGCTTCTAAAACGAATACTGATAGCCTTAGTCCAAAGCTAGTGAAACGGAAAGAGCAGCTCATAGCAGATGGAATTTTAGAAATTGAAGATGATCACCTTCGACTCTCCAAGGATATTCTGATGAGTTCATCCAGCTACGCTGCGGCCCTAATTGCAGGTACCTCAAGAAGCGGCCCGCAAAGCTGGTACGCGAAGAACGGAAAGAGCCTCAAGGAGCTTGAAGATCTGGCTGCAAAGGAGTTGTAAAAGCGACCTTCCAGGTAGTTCACGTTACATTTTCATGGGGACATAGCGCGATCCACATGTGCCAGGCAGCAGCAACTGGTGTAGCTCTAGCAGGTGCCAGGACGGCGGTAATCTCTGTGCTCAAATGCACCTCCATGTGAAATGATCAGATCGTATAAGCAATAAGCTAATCCATTGATCGCTCAAGAACAATTATGCAGTCGTCTATGACTATTGTCGTTTGCCGCTGGTTGCTGTGAAAGATAAGATAGCGCTTATGGGTACAGGCGTTGCGAGATGTAACCATCTATAGAGCTAATCCGTTTTCAATTCAGTATGGGCTATTTGTGGGCCAGAATTAAAAACAAGCCTGAGCGCACCGTAAAATGGGGCTTTGAGGCTAAAAGCTAATAGTTGGTTCTGACTGCTACCGGTAAGCTAGCCGAACACTGTTGAGTTGCGCAGTGCTCGGCACTTGGACGATTTACTAAGGGGAAAGTATATGGCTGTTTACGACTATGACGTCGTGGTAATCGGTTCTGGTCCTGCGGGTGAGGGTGCTGCCATGAACGCAGCCAAGCAGGGGCGTCGAGTCGCAATTGTTGAAGAGCAGGATACCGTTGGTGGTAACTGTACGCACAAGGGTACTATCCCGTCCAAGGCGTTGCGTCATTCAGTCAAGCAGATCATCGAGTTCAACACTAACCCGATGTTCCGTGATATAGGGGAGCCGCGTTGGTTCTCTTTCCCCAAGGTACTTAAGCGTGCTGAAAAAGTCATCTCAAACCAGGTGATGCTGAGAACCAACTTCTACGCTCGAAACCGTGTCGATGTATTCTTCGGGCGTGCTCAATTCAGCAAGAAAGGTGAAGTTGTTGTAGAGGGCGCTAAAACGGGTCGTGAGGTTCTGCGGTCAAAGAATTTTGTTATCGCAACTGGTTCCAGCCCCTGGTGTCCGCCTGATATCGACTTCGCTCACCCGCGTATCTATAACTCAGATACGATCTTGAAGCTGAACCATACTCCACGCACCCTTGTTATCTATGGTGCTGGTGTTATCGGCTGTGAATATGCCTCTATCTTTAGCGGATTGGGGGTAAAGGTTGATCTCATCGACACCCGTGATCGTTTGTTGTCATTCCTGGATGATGAAATCTCTGATGCTCTGAGTTATCACCTGCGTAACAACGCTGTAAAAATTCGTCACAACGAAGACTATGAGTCTGTGATTGGTGATGCTCATGGCGTAACCATGACTCTGAAGTCAGGTAAAAAACTGCGCGCAGATGCTTTCCTCTGGTGTAATGGACGCTCAGGTAATACGCAGGGCTTGGGGCTGGAAAATATTGGCCTGGAAGCGAATAGCCGTGGCCAGATTACGATTGATGAGTACTATCGTACAGAGGCTGAAGGTGTCTATGCAGTAGGTGATGTTATTGGCTGGCCAAGTCTTGCCTCTGCTGCGCTTGATCAGGGCCGTTCAGCTTCTGCGGATATGCTGTCTGAAGATGACTTCCGGTATATTAACGATGTGCCGACCGGTATCTATACCATTCCTGAGATCAGCTCCATAGGTAAAACCGAGGAAGAGTTGACCGCAGAGTGTGTGCCTTATGAGGTTGGACAGGCCTTCTTCAAGGATACAGCGCGTGCGCAGATTTCCGGTGAGCCGGTGGGTATGTTGAAAATCCTGTTTCACCGTGAATCCTTGCAGATTCTGGGTATTCACTGTTTTGGCGATCAGGCGTCTGAGATCATCCATATCGGTCAGGCGATCATGCGTCAGGACGGTGAAGCCAATACCCTGAAGTACTTTGTGAACACTACCTTCAACTACCCGACTATGGCGGAAGCCTATCGTGTAGCCGCGATATCCGGTCTTAACCGAATCGCCAATCTGTAAAATAGATTGTTGAAGCCTGAAAAAGCCGGACTCAGTCCGGCTTTTTTGTTTTCTCTTTTGGTGGAAGGTAAACGTCATCTTCCAGATAGACACCTTTTACGCTCAGGCGTTTCTCAACCCAGCGGTTATATAGTTTCCAAATGAAGAAGCCGGGTAGCATCATCAGCATGATCCCAAGCATAATCCCGGCACCTGCATGTGAGTCTGGTACCAACTGGCTGGCCCAGTCGAGGATGCCCAGCTCGCGTCCCAGCACAAACCATCCTATTAGGCCTAGAAAGCCAATGCCAGTTGCCAGTAAATAAAGCTTTGGGTGAGGGGTGTTTAGCGGTTTTTGGCTCATGCCGGAGTATCCATGTGGTGCTGTCTCTGTTTGGCCTGGGCTTCCAGAATCAAGCGTGCCAGCTGGGTGCGGCAGCTTTCCGGCATACGCAGAAACTCGGCACCAATTTCGTATTCATTCTGTTTATTGGTCGGGTTTGATCGCATTACGCGTGCGTAGAGGAGCAGTCCAAGGTGTGACTCGGGAAAGACCAGTTTGAGGGCAAGCGCTTGTCCAAGTGGCAGCGGTGTCTCGCTCATGAAATTAAGGCCGCCTTCGCTCAGGTTAATAAACTGAGGTACGCCACGGTCAAGTTTGAAAATATCCGCCGAAAGACTGTCGGCAATTAATTCAATTTTGCTATTCAGAACACGGAAGCATGCTTCTGCTGCTGGGGATAGCTCGCCCAGGCGGCGCAGGCTTTGGCTGGCTTCGGCGTCCAGTTCACGAAGCTGGGCGTGCAGCAGGAAATAGGGTGACACTTCGAACTGGTCGGGCTGTCCTGAGCTCTGAATGTCTGCATCCGAAATGCTTTGGTGTTCTATGACGACCGGATGATCGATGCGATAGAATTGTCGCCTTTCTGTCACGCTGGGTCTCCTCGTCTCCATTTGGAATCACTGTGATCAGTATACGCAAGAAACTCTCAATTCTGTTAGAGCTGCTCCGATAACTGTGGTTTAATCCTGCCCCATGTTCAGACCACTATCATTATTTGTCGGGCTGAGGTACACCTCGGCCAAACGCGGCAATCACTTTATTTCCTTTATTTCTCTGGTATCGATCCTGGGCTTAATGCTGGGGGTTGCGGCACTGATTCTTGTACTGTCCGTGATGAATGGTTTTGACCGTGAGTTACGTCAGCGGATTTTGGGGATGGTGCCTCATGCCACGCTTAATGCTTACGGACAGCAGGGTCTCGACGATTGGCAATCCCTGCTTGCCTCCGTAGAAAACTCACCGGGGGTTGAAGGCGCTGCTCCCTATGTGCAGGCGCAGGGCATGTTGACCAGTCGAGGGCGTGTTCAGGGTGTTCTGGTCAATGGCATTGAGCCTGATCTTGAAGGCAGGGTGTCCATCATTCAGCAGCATTTCAGTGAAGGAGAACTCAATCAGCTCCAGGCCGGTGAGTACCGCATTGTTTTGGGGGAACTGCTGGCGCGCTTCCTGGGCGTGACTGTTGGTGACAAGGTTACACTTGTACTCCCGGAAGCATCGATCAGTGTGGCTGGGGTAGTGCCACGCCTCAAGCGCTTTGAAGTGAGTGGGATTTTTTCAGTAGGGGCTGAGCTTGACTCTAACCTTGCCTACATTCATATCGAGGATGCTGCGCGTATCAAGCGTATGGAAGCAGGTCATGTCGATGGTTTGAGACTCAAGTTTGAAGACCTGTTCGATGCCCCTGCACTGGCGAGAGAGGTTGCGTCTGGGCAGTCAGAGCCACTCTATGTCAGTGACTGGACCCGCACGCACGGCAACCTTTTCCAGGCGATTCAGATGGAGAAGCGCATGATTGCGCTTTTGCTGCTGTTGATTGTCTTTGTGGCGGCTTTCAATATTGTCTCGACACTTGTCATGGTCGTGACTGATAAACAAGCGGATATTGCCATTCTTAGGACCATGGGGGCTACGCCAGGCACTATTTTGCGAGTATTTATGGTGCAAGGCATCCTGATTGGCCTGATCGGCACTGCTCTGGGCGTTCTTCTGGGTGTGACATTGGCGCTGACAGTAACCGATCTGGTCGCATGGATTGAGCAGCTGTTTGGTATCGAGTTTCTCTCGGCCGATGTGTATTTCATCAGTTATTTGCCGTCTCAGCTGCTTTGGTCAGATGTCGGCATGATTACGTTGGCGGCTTTTGCCATCAGTTTCCTTGCTACTCTGTATCCAGCCTGGCGTGCATCTCGAACTCAACCGGCAGAGGCGTTACGTTATGAGTGAGCTCGTTGTTTACGCTCAGTCTGTCCGCAAGGGGTTTCAGGAGGGCGGCAAGTCCTTCGAGATTCTTAAAGGCATCGATTTTCAGGTGGCCCACGGGGAACGTGTCGCCATTCTGGGTAGTTCGGGGAGTGGTAAGAGTACGCTCCTGAATATTTTGGGTGGCCTTGATCAACCGGATGCCGGTCAAGTGAAGATCAAGGGTGAGTCATTATACGAAATCAATGAACGCAAGCGCTCACGCCTTCGCAACCAGACATTGGGGTTTGTCTATCAGTTCCATCATTTGTTGCATGAGTTCAGTGCGCTTGAAAATGTAGCCATGCCACAGCTGCTTGCCAAAGAAAGTACTCAGATCGCCAGGCAGAGAGCGGAAGAGTTATTGGTAAGAGTCGGTTTAGAGCATCGTCTGTCTCATAAGCCTTCGCAGCTCAGTGGTGGTGAGCGTCAGCGAGTTGCTATTGCGCGCGCCCTCGTGAATAGCCCGGCTTGTGTGCTGATGGATGAGCCAACGGGTAATCTGGATCGGCATACCGCTGCTGATGTGCAATCCTATCTGAATCAGCTTAATGAAGACTTCGGTACGGCGTTTGTTATGGTGACCCATGATTTGAGCCTGGCTCAAACTATGGACAGAACACTGGAGCTGGTGGATGGAGAGCTGCGGGAGGTTTAACTAGTCGGTTTTTCTGCTGCGCTTGCGACTGTTGCGCTGCTCAGTTCGCTTGCGCCAGCTGCGGTTTACATGCCATATCCAGAAGCGGCTGATTGCAACATAGCCAATCAGTCCAAACACGATTGCACAAATGGTGCTGCCTGTTATCAGAGGCCACCAGATCGAAGAAATTTCGGCCTGAATGGTATCAAGTGACCAGTCGTGCGCTTGCCCCAAGCTGCTTTCCATTCCCAGAACCCAAAGTCCAAGCCGATAGCAGGCATAAAAAATGGGGGGCATGGTCAGAGGGTTGGTAATCCATACAAGACCAACAGAGATAGGCAGGTTGCTGGAGATCCAAACTGCCAATACCGCCGCCACAATCATCTGCCCTGGAATAGGCATAAAGGCACAGACGATACCGACCAGGAATGCACGGGCAACGGATTTGCGCGTTAAATGCCAGAGGTTGGGATCATGGAGGTGCCGACCCAGCCAGCTAAGGTGTCGGTGGCTGCGCAGTGAGCGCTCATCGGGCATGTATTTGCGTATTAGCTTGCGCGGCATGTAAACATCGTGACGTCTGCAACCAATGGGTGGCGTCATTATGCCGCCTGAAAGTTGTTAATCCAACACTAAGGATCAAGGATGATCACTTATTTGGTCGGAATTCTCATTTCGGCGCTATTGCCTTCGTTCTATTGGGGCGCGCTTACAGGGAGCTCGCTGGTGCTTCTGGCCTGTTTCCGTTCACTGCGTAAATCTGCGATTGGTATGTTGCTCGGCATGTTGCTGGCATGTTTCTTTGGTGCCTGGCAGCTTCATCATCGTCTGGATGTTCCTCGCATTGATCTTAGAGTGGTAGGGCAGATATCTGCTTTACCGGTAGCACGCGCTGATCGTGTTCAATTTGAACTGGATCTGGAGAGTGTAGAGCCGGCCGCCTCAGAAGCACTTCGTTTACGAACCGTGCGTCTCAGTATGCATGCACCTGACATTGATCTTAAGGCTGGTGATCGAATCATTGCGCAGGTTCGCTTGCGACCGCCGCGTGGATTACATAACCCCTATGGATTTGATCTCGAACGACACTATTTAGCGAATGGTATCGATGCGCGTGGTTATGTACGTGAGATCATTGATTACCAACCTGCAGAGGGCGGTTTTCTAACCTGGCGGCAGTCCATTTTGGATGGTCTTCACCAGCAGTATTCAGACACGAGTGCAAACACCCTGTCTGCATTGGTTCTGGGTGTACGTGATGGATTTACTGATGATCAATGGGACGTGCTTCGGGTAACAGGTACAGCCCATCTTATGGTTGTCAGTGGACTCCACATTGCTGTGATCGCAGGCTTTGCCTGGTTGACAGGTCGTTTGGCTGCAGGGGTACTTGCGATGCTGTTTGGGGTGCATGGCTATACGCGTTTAATTCCCATGTTGGTGGTAATGCTTGTGGTTACAGCGTATGCCCTGCTTGCAGGCTGGGGGCTCCCGGTCCAGCGAGCCTGGATTATGCTGATGGTGTTTATATTGGGTAGTTGGCGCTTATTGCAGTTAACCTCATGGCAGCGTTGGTATTGGTCCCTGTTGCTGGTATTGAGCCTGCAGCCCCTGTCGGTTCTGGAGGCTGGTACCTGGCTTTCATTTGTTGCGGTGGCGTTAATTATTGTATGCGTCCAGTCGGGAAAGGGTGCGGGTGATAAGCTGAATGTCCCTGTCAGCTGGTTACGTGTCCAGTTGACACTTTTCCTTTGCATGTTGCCGATTACTATTTGGTTCTTTCAGCAGTTTAACCCGCTTGCGATTGCCGTGAATCTATTGGCTGTGCCGCTTCTTACGCTGGCGGTATGGGTTTTACCCCTGCTATTAACGCTAGCGGCGGTCATCCCAGGGGTACGCCCCATTATAGAGGCATGTATTACGGCATATTGGGATCTGCTGAGCTGGACGGCAAATGTGCCGGGCTTGTATATGCCATCCTTTGCACCCAATCTGATGTGGGTGCTAATTGCCACATTGGTAACCTGTATAGCAGTGCTCCCATTGGGAAAACTATATCGTCTGCTGGCTTTAGCGGTATTGGTGCCATTGATTTGGCCGAAGCCCTACCCGCCGGATGAAGGCACATTTGTCGCCCATGTGTTTGATGTGGGGCAGGGGCAGGCGGTCTTGATCCAAACCCGGGATGGTGATGTGCTCTATGATACTGGGCCTGGGTATCCAGGAGGTGGTGCAGCATTTGACTATGCGCTAGGGCCATACTTCAGAGCGCAGGGGCTTAGTGATCTGCATACTCTGGTGCTCAGTCATGATGACCTGGATCACAGCGGTGGTTATGGTGCATTAACCAAGTATGTGAACATTAACGCTGTCTTGGCAGGCGAGCCAGAAAATATGACGGGCAGCCAGTACTGCACCAATCAGGCATGGGTGCTGGGTGGGGTTCGGTTTGAAATTCTGCCTGCTTACTCGGGAGCAACAGAACATTTACCCTCCAATGAGCGTTCTTGTGTGCTCAGTGTGCGTGCTGAAAACTGTAGTCTTTTGTTGACGGGTGATTTGGGGGTTAGTGGCGAATATCGCTTGCTTTCAGCCGGCCGTTTGAAAGCACACACCTGGTTAATGGCTGGGCACCATGGAAGTCGAGACTCCACGTCAGTTGATTTTCTCAAGCAGGTGGCGCCTGAGCAGGTCTTGGTCAGTGCCGGATTCAATAATCATTTTGGTCATCCTCATAAGGAGGTTTTGGGGCGATTAGAAGCTTCCAGGATTCCTTTCCTGGAAACAGCTACTTCTGGCGCTATTACCTTGTCTGCAAATCATGACGGTTGTTTTTTGAGCCAGCACAGGAAAAGGAAAAAGCGTTACTGGACAGGCGGTTAACGCGCTACTCCTGATTTGGGGGCTGTGCTACAGTTAGCCGGGTCAACAGGAGGTGATATCAGGTGTTCGAAGTATTATTTGCCGGTGGCTGGTTGATGCTGCCCATCGTTGCGTGTTCGATTCTGGCTTTGGCGATTTGTGCCAATCGATTGATGGTGTTGCGGCCGCGCTTGGTAACACCGAATGGATTGCTGGCAGAAGTCTGGGAGCTGACCCAAAGCGGTACGCTGACCGCTGAGCGGTTGAAGTCAATTCGAAATTCCAGCCCTCTTGGTCGTATCATTGTTGCCGGTTTGAATAACTCCCGGCACGGTCGTGACATCATGAAAGAAAGTATCTCGGAAGAGGCTTCGCATGTTATTCACGATCTTGAGCGCTTTCTGAATCCACTGGGTACCATTGCTGCAGTGACCCCTTTGCTGGGTCTTTTGGGTACGGTTATCGGCATGATCAAGGTATTCCTTGAAATCATGGCTCAGGGTACCGGGAATGCATCTATCCTGGCTGGCGGTATCTCTGAGGCACTGATAACAACGGCTGCAGGTCTTTCGGTGGCTATCCCCGCGCTGGTCATGCATCGTTATTTTCAGCGCCGTATCGACACTCTTGTGCTCACCATGGAGCAGGAGTCAGTGAAACTGGTCGAAGCGATTCATGGTGATCGTGAGGTCGATATTCGCTGATACCGGGAGCTGCAAGTGAAATTTCAACGCCAGCGTCGTGAAGAGATCAATATCAATCTGACACCTTTGATTGATGTGGTTTTTCTATTGTTGATCTTCTTTATGATTACAACCACTTTTACGCGGGAATCCCACCTCAGTATTAGCCTGCCGGAAGCGTCTCAAACCGATGCTCCTATCGATGAGCCTCAGTATATTGAAGTGCTGGTGGGCGCTGATGGTCAGTATTCCATCAATGATTCTCCGTTGGTCAACACAGAAGCACTGACGTTAAAGCGAGGCATACTCAAGGTCGCTGGTGACCAGAGAGATCTTCCTTTCATCATCACTGCCGATGCTCAGGCTCAACATCAATCAGTCGTGCGGGTTATGGATGTAGCGGGTGAACTCGGCTTCTCTGCCCTTAGTATTACTACTCAGCAGGCCGGTGAAGAGTGAGTAGACTTGCAGACGCCTGGTACCGTAAGGCTGCCTGGCTGAAACTCCTGAGGCCAGTTTCTGCTGTTTTTACCCTGTTGGTAAAACGCCGCTCCATGCAAAAGCGGCAGTACTGTGTTGACCCTAGCCCTTTGCCTGTCCCTGTTATTGTGGTGGGAAATATCAGTGTGGGTGGTACTGGCAAGACCCCACTGGTAATCGCACTGATCCATGAATTACGAACAGCAGGCTATACCCCCGGTGTTGTCAGTCGAGGTTATGGTGCGCAACCACCTTACTACCCCTACGAAGTGAAGCCTGACAGCCTGCCGGAGCAGGGGGGCGATGAGCCCTGTCTAATTGTTAATCGAACCCTGGTTCCGCTCTACATCGACCCTGATCGAATGGCTGCTGCGAACGCCTTACTGGCCAATCATGACTGTGATGTCCTGATTAGTGATGATGGCTTGCAACACTATAATATGCCGCGGGACATCGAGATTGCAGTAATCGATGGGCAGCGAGGTTTGGGTAGTGGGCGTTGTATGCCTGAGGGGCCTTTGCGTGAGCCGCCTGAACGACTGTCGCAGGTTGATTGGGTCGTCTTTAATGGTCGTCCTGCCGAAAATTTGCCGAGTCTTCCTTTGCTCAAAAATGAGCCAACTTGTATGCGACTGCAGCCAGGGGCTCTATGGTCATTGCAAGGGCTTGATTCGGTAACAGGTGATAATTGGTCTTTTGAACGGCGGGTTCATGCCGTTGCCGGTATCGGTAATCCGGGACGATTTTTTGATACCCTAGTATCCATGGGTTTTGACCCTGTTGAACACCCCTTTGCTGATCATGCCCGCTATGAAGCGGGAGAGCTGGAGTTTACGCCAAAACTTCCCGTGATCATGACTGAAAAGGATGCGGTTAAATGCATGGGCAAGCCTCCGGCTAATGCCTGGGCATTGCCTGTTGATGCATGTTTGGAACCCCGGTTCATAAACGCATTACTGAAACAATTGGCCGAGCGATCGGCCCAACTGATGGATAAGCACAATGGATCCCAAGCTACTTGATATTCTGGTTTGCCCTGTTTCCAAGGCTCCTTTGGAGTGGAATAAGGAGACGCATGAGCTGATCTGCCGTGCCAGTGGTCTGGCCTATCCAATTCGAGATGATATTCCTGTGATGCTCGAATCGGAGGCACGCCAGCTTACGGCTGAAGAAAAACTCAAGGAGCACAAACCCAAATGAGCTTTACTGTAATAATCCCGGCCCGTTATGCGTCCAGTCGTTTTCCAGGAAAGCCACTGGCTGATCTTAACGGTAAGCCCATGTTGCAGCATGTGTATGAGCGTGCCTGTGAAAGTGAGGCCGTAAGGGTCGTAATTGCCACAGATGACCAGCGAATTGCGGATGTGGCAGCTGGCTTTGGTGCAGAAGTCTGCATGACCTCCGAGGATCACCCCTCTGGTACGGATCGTTTGCAGGAAGTAGTGCAAAAGCTGGGATATTACAGTGATGACATCGTGGTTAATGTTCAGGGTGATGAGCCAATGGTTCCACCGCGAATTATTAACCAGGTTGCCCATAATCTAATGGCGATGCCCGAAGCAGGTATTGCTACCTTGTCAGAGCCGATCGAAACTGTAGATGCTTTGATGAATCCGAATGTGGTCAAGGTGGTAACTGATACGCGTGGCATGGCCATGTACTTCAGTCGTGCACCCATCCCATGGCCTCGTGATGCCTTTATGTCGGGTGCTACGTCAGAGATGCCTGAAGGATTTGATTGGCAGCGTCACATTGGCTTGTATGCATATCGCGTTAAGATGCTGAATGATTTTGTTCGCTGGGCGCCGGCTCCGCTTGAGCTGACTGAATGTCTTGAGCAACTTCGCGCGCTCTGGAATGGAGTCGGCATTCATGTCGCTGTTGCGGATGAGATTCCGCCTGCAGGCGTGGATACACCGGAAGATCTGGCTCGCGTTGCAGCAATCATGGCCAAGGGTTGAGCTGTGCTATGACAAAGCCAATCAAGATACTATTCGTTTGCTTGGGGAATATCTGTCGTTCACCCACTGCGCATGGGGTTTTTGAGCATAAGGTTGAAGAGCTGGGCTTATCCGCTCACTTTGAAATAGATTCAGCCGGTACAGCCGCGTATCACGTGGGTAAGGGGCCTGATCCGAGAACCCAGGCTGCTGCGCGGCGTCGAGGCTATGATCTAAGTCAGTTACGTGCGCGTGCTGTTGCGGAAGAGGACTTTGATCGTTATGACCTGATTCTTGCAATGGATGATGCAAATCTGAGGGACTTACGTGTGCGTTGCCCGCGTGGTTATAAAGGGCATCTGGGATTGTTTCTTGAATTTGCCGATGGCCAGCGCTCGCGTGAAGTGCCTGATCCTTACTATACATCTGGTGAGGCGGGATTTGATGAAGTACTGGATCTTGTAGAAGCGGCCAGCGAAGGTTTGATTCGCCATCTACAGCGGGAGCATGGTTTTTGACTTCCTTGTGTATGCAGCAAGATGTCAGCCTTCGGGATAAGAACACCTTGGGCCTCCCGGCGCGGGCTGAACGGTATGTAGAAATTACAGAGGCTGGGCAGCTGTTTGACTTGGAGCGTTCGCTGGCGCAAAAATCCACACCTTTGCTGGTACTGGGAGGTGGTAGTAACCTGGTATTGGATGATCAGGTACCTGGAGTCGTTGCGCGGGTTGGTATCAAGGGTTGGCAGGTCCTTCTTGATGAACCCAATACCCTGCTGCTCAAGGTCGGAGCGGGTGAAAATTGGCACCAAACCGTCGAGCGGACATTGAGGGAAGGGTACTTCGGGCTTGAAAATCTGGCACTGATTCCGGGCACGGTTGGCGCAGCACCGATGCAAAATATCGGTGCTTACGGAGTTGAGCTTAAGGATCGGCTTCATAGTGTTGAAGTGTTTGATCGTGAATCGAAGCAGCTTCGCACATTTAGTTGTGCAGATTGTCTATTCGGCTACCGAGATAGCCGCTTCAAGAGTGTAGAGCCGGATCGTTACATCATCACGGCTGTTGTCTTGAGATTGAGCAAGGTGCCGGATTTGCAGCTCGAATACGGTGGCTTGCGTTCTGAGCTAGCCGGCTTGCAAGATCCAACACCGCAGGATGTATTTGACGCTGTGAGTCGAGTACGACGCAGTAAGTTGCCAGATCCTGAGGTTTTGGGCAATGCCGGCAGTTTTTTCAAGAATCCAGTGGTCGATCAGAAAGTATTTATTGAGATCCGTGATGTCTATCCTGATCTGGTTGCATTTCCAGAACAAGAAGGCAGGTGGAAACTTGCAGCAGGCTGGTTAATCGATCGCGCTGGCTTGAAGGGCGCGCGTGAAGGTGAAGTCGGTACCTATGAAAAGCAGGCATTGGTTCTGGTGAATTTGGGTAATGCTCATCGTGTGGATGTTGAGGCCTTTGCGGCTCACGTTAGTCGGGAGGTCAAGGAGCGGTTTGGTGTAGAGCTTGAGCCTGAGCCCAGATTCTATCCCTGAAAAAAAGTCCCGCCTTGCTGGTATTTTGAATGACTGATTTCGGGCATTGTGCCGGAATCGCTCAGCACCAATAAAAAAGCCGCACTCCTTATCGTAGTGCGGCTTTTTAGTATCTGTCCTGAGCAGGCAGGAAATCATTCAGGCCTGCTCAGAACGACGACGCTTAAATCAGGAGGCGTCGTTGTCAGTCTGTAATTGGCGTCGACGGACTTCGCGAGGATCGTTTGGAGCACGGCGACTGCGACGACGCTGCTTAGTCTCTTCGGCAGGTGCTTCCTGCGCTTCAGACTGCTGAGTCTCGAGTTCCTGAGCGGCTATGGTTCCTTCAGTTATCTCGGAGTCAGTTGACTCGGCTTGAGTTGCTGTCTGGCTTTCAGCGGCTATATCGGTCTGATCGGCAACCTCAACGACTGTTTCTTCGCTAGTGGTGCCGGATTTAACCTCTTCAGGCTGAATGTTAGCGTCATCCTCGGTAATGGAAGTAGAGGTCAAGTCAGTTGCTTCGTTCGCCTGAGCTTCCGGAGTCTGAGCTGACGTTTCCTCTGCAGTCGGAAGATTTGCAGGGGCGTCGCTACTAATAGTCGCCTCTGAGGCATCATTTCCTTCACTGTTGTCGGCTGCTAGCGTGTCTGAGTCGTTGGACTTGTTCCGCGCTGGGCGGCGGCCACGACGACGTTTTGGCTTGGCAGGCGCATCGCTTTCTTCAGAGGTCGTCTGGTCTGCTTCAGGAGCGTCTCCAGATGTTGCTTCTGTAGAGGCCGGTTTAGGTTCTTTGTCCTCGGCTTTCTCAGAGGTCTTCTCGACAGGAGAAGTATCAGTCTCTACCTGCTGGGAGCCTGTCTCTGTATGGGTGGCCTCAACAGCGGTCTCAGCTTGAGTTGCTGTCCCAGGTTGCTGCTCGGCATTTGCCAGAATCTCTGCAGATGCATCGTTCTCAGCAGCGGTTTCCGTTGCTTGAGTTGCAAGAGTTTCATTGGTGATCTTGCTTTCAGCAAGCAGTGCCTGAATTTCAGACTCGGCCTGGGCATCACGCATTGCTTCGGGTAACGGAGTGCGAGTTGCAGTGCGCTCTTCCGAATTGCGGCGACGGCGGCCGCGACCACGGCTACGGGTGTCATCCTGTGATTCCTGCGAAGCAGGTTGCTCGGAAGAGTCAGGAGCCTTATCTCGGTTGTTCAGCTCGCTTCCATCCTGAGTTTTATCAGTGCTGTTTTCGTCACGGCTGCGACGACGACGACGGCGGCGGCTCGGGCCTTCTTTCTTCTCCTGCTGCTCGTTGTCACCAATGGCAGGCAGGTTTTGTTCGGGCTCGATAGTGATTATTTCGTCTTGATCGCGGCGTTCAGACTTGCGGCGACGATCACTGCTGCCATCACGGCGGCGGGAACGGCGATCTCCGCGATCATTGCGCTCACTGCGGTTGCCACGCTCATTGCGATTGTTGCGCTTGTCATTGCGTTCAGCTTTATCAGCGCTTTGGTCATCCGCATTCTTTGCAGGTTTGTCATCCTGCGGCTTCTGTTTAGCGGCGTCGGTCTTGGTTGCCTCACCGCCGAAAAGACCGCGCAGGGCAGACAGGATACGCTCCCCAAAAGAAGGGCTTGCAGGTGCTGCAGAGGCTGTTTCCTGTGCTGCAGGTGCTGCTTTTGGTGCAGGCTTGGCTTCTGCTTCCGGCTCGATCTGAGACTGAGGCGCGCGGGTGGGCGGGACAACAGCTTTGACGGCGGCCTGTTCGCGTTTGGGAGCAGGTGCCTTTGCCGGTTCGCTTACATCGTGGTCATGTTCAGGCTGGAGTGTATAGCTCACATCCTGAGTGCTGGTAACGGTATGATCGTCACGCAGTCGAACTACTTCGTAGTGCGGTGTTTCCATATTTGGATTCGGCACGATGACGGCGCGCACCTGGTGGCGCAGTTCGATGTTGTGTACTTCGTGGCGCTTCTCGTTCAGCAGGTAGGTGGCGACCGTTACAGGCAAAATCGCTCGAATCTGTGAGGTACGGTCTTTGGATGACTCCTCCTCGATCAGACGCAGAATAGACAGTGCCAGTGATTCGGTATCACGAATAGAGCCCTGGCCATTACAGCGGGGGCAAACACTTCCGCGTGACTCGGCCAAAGATGGGCGAAGACGCTGGCGCGACATCTCCAAAAGGCCGAAGCGGGAAATTCGTCCCATCTGCACGCGAGCGCGGTCAAGCTTGAGTGCGTCACGCAGGCGGTTCTCGACTTCACGCTGATTCTTGATAGGGGTCATGTCGATGAAATCGATCACGATCAAACCGCCGATATCACGCAGGCGCAATTGGCGGGCAATTTCGTCAGCCGCTTCAAGGTTTGTCTGAAGTGCGGTTTCCTCGATATCGCCACCACGGGTTGCGCGTGCGGAGTTGATGTCGATCGATACCAGCGCTTCGGTCGGGTCGATAACGATTGAGCCGCCGGAAGGCAGCTTAACTTCGCGCTCAAACGCTGTTTCGATCTGGCTTTCAATCTGGAAACGGTTGAACAGCGGTGTCTGTTCCTTGTACAGCTTGATGCGGCTTTCATAGCTCGGCATCACCTGTTGAACAAACATCAGTGCCTGATCGTATACGCTGGGGTTGTCGATCAGCACTTCACCAATATCGGTGCGCAGGTAATCGCGGATAGCGCGGATAACTACGTTGCTCTCCTGGTATACCAGGAAAGGAGCAGGGCGTTCATTAACTTCTTTAATGGCATCCCAAAGCGTTACCAGGTAGTCCAGATCCCACTGCAGCTCTTCTGAGCTGCGACCGATACCAGCTGTGCGTACGATAGCGCCCATGCCTTCAGGGATGTTTACGCCAGAAAGCGCCTCTTTTAGCTGAGTACGATCATCGCCTTCAATGCGACGAGAAATGCCTCCAGCGCGAGGGTTGTTGGGCATCAGGACCAGGTAGCGGCCAGCCAGGCTGATGAAGGTGGTTAGGGCTGCGCCCTTGTTGCCACGTTCTTCCTTATCAACCTGAACGATGACCTCAGTGCCTTCTTTAACCATTTCCTTGATATTAGGGCGCTGGCCACGTTCAGGCTGCTTGCTGAAATATTCGCGGGAAATTTCTTTAAGCGGCAAAAAGCCGTGACGTTCAGCACCAAAGTCAACAAAAGCGGCTTCAAGGCTGGGTTCGACGCGGGTGATGCGTCCTTTATAGATGTTTGCTTTTTTCTGTTCGCGGCTATCGGATTCGATATCCAGATCAAACAGGCGCTGGCCATCAACCAGCGCTACGCGCAACTCTTCGGGCTGAGTTGCGTTGATCAGCATTCTTTTCATGTTGTGTGCGTTCTCATAAACGCAACGCTTCTCGCCCTGTCGCCAGGGTGGGAATCAAGTGTCCAGTCTTTGGATTGGTGGCTAGCGTATACGCCACCGCTACTTGGCAATCGGCCAGTAGCACTCATCGTCAGTGAAGGAAACGCGGGCCAATGTCGTTATTGTCTATGGCTGTGGCTGCTGCAGTGTGTAATTGAGCAGGTTCCGGGCCAGCGTGCGTCTTCACCTCCAACTGAACCTTCAGTCTAACGAAGGTCGTGAAAGCGTTACGTGAAAAATTAGTTTCACGGTAGTTTGTATGCCGCAATACGCGCCTGGGATAGCCACTTTTCCGGGTAACTGGCAGGGCTATCTGCAGGAATTGAAATTTACTGAAGCAAACCGCCTGCGGCATCGGTAGAATATATCAGCTAACCCAGAAGGCATCAATTGAGAGTCAATTCGTCGGTATGACGCAAAGAACGCAGCAAAAAGCACAGCAGGTTCGTTTCGTGGAAGTGGATTCGGATCAGGAAGGTCAGAGAATCGATAATTTTTTGCGCACTCAGCTAAAGGGTGCGCCTAAAAGTCTGATCTATCGCATCCTGAGAAAGGGTGAAATTCGTGTAAATAAGAAGCGAGTTAAGCCTGATAGCCGTATTTGTGCGGGTGATGTGGTTCGTATTCCGCCAATCCGTATTCCGGAGCGTGGTGAAGCTGCGCCGGTTAGTGCGGGGCTGGCCGAGCACCTTGAGCAGGCTATAGTGTATGAGTCCGATAGTCTTGTGGTGATTAACAAGCCCTCGGGTCTTGCGGTGCATGGTGGCAGCGGCGTTAATCTGGGGCTTATCGAGGCGTTACGTCAAATTCGACCGCAAGCTCGTTTTCTTGAGCTGGTGCATAGGCTTGATCGCGATACCTCCGGCTGCATTATGGTCGCTAAAAAACGTAGCATGCTTCGATATTTGCACGATGCCTTGCGTCAGCGAAAGGTCACCAAGATTTATCACGCGCTGGTAGTTGGTAGTTGGGAAAAGGGTAAGAAAGCGATCGATGCCCCCCTGTTGCGGTATGAGCTCAAATCCGGTGAGCGCATGGTAAAAGTAAATCCTGATGGCAAACCATCGGTGACACGTTTTCAGGTACTTAGACGTTTTCAGGATGTTGCGACTCTTATAGAAGCGCGACCACTTACAGGGCGAACGCACCAGATTCGTGTGCACACACAGTTTGCAGGCCATCCGATCGTCGGGGATGTAAAATATACCCCTGATACTGATAATGCTCACTTTCGCGAGTGGGGAATCAAGCGTTTAATGCTTCATGCTGCGCGACTGGAAGTAGAGTTACCGGATGGTGAAAAACTCTCAGTGTCGGCATCTATGGACACAGAGACAGAAAAAATGCTGTCAGCTTTGGCGGATCGTTTTCCCGGTCAGGAGTCAACTCATGAATAACACTCAAAAAGACGATTTTTTTGCTGCGGCTGACGAAATGCTGGCGGCGGGTCGTATTCCTGAGCCAGAGTCCTTGCTTGATGTTTGTCGCCTGGCTGATCTGTCTGAAGCAGAAAGGCTCCTGGCTGAGTGGCGCAAGAATCTGAATACGCGCTTGGGCGCGGGCAAGTCTTCAGGTGGCGGCGAAATACCGCCGTCTGTTCAAAGTGTAATGTCACGTTTGTGGCAAGTTGCCATGGATGAGGCGACCAGTCGTGCCAACCTTATTCAGCAAATTCGTGTTCAGCCCGATGAAGCCCAGGTCCGGGCTTGTGGCGATGCTTTAAGAGAAACTCGAGGCGAATTCAGTGAGCTCGAAAAGCGGTATTCAGAACTCGAGCGGCGCTATGAAGTGTTGCAGGCTCGAGAAGAGACTCTTGAAAAAGAGGTGGAGTCGCTAAAACAGGACCTGTCTCAGGAGCGTAATGAGCATCAGCGAACGGGTCAGATGCATGCGAATGTCTGCCAGGAGCTTGCTCAGCTGCAGAAGTCCCATCAGGACGCGCAAAAGGTGTTTGAGCAGCGTATCAAGGATGAAAAGCGCTACAACCTCGAAGCGATCGCCAAGGCTGAAGTGGATACCCGCCATTATCGTAATGCCCTGGATAAACTGCGGGACGAGAGTGGTCGTTCTGAAGCCGAGTTGTCTCGGAAGCTTGTGGCGGTTGATGCTCAGCTGGCCAAGCGAGAATCCAGGATTGATACACTAACCACGCAGCTGAAACTGGCTACTGATGAGTTGACCAGACTCAAGTCTGAAGACGTGCAGCAAACCAAAGAGCAGGCATTGCTGAGTTCACAATTGCTTGCTGAGCGAAATAAAGTCAAGCGGGTGGAGAACCTGCTAGCGGAATCTGAGTCTGCCCGAGAGAAGCTTAATGCGAAGCTTGAAAGCCTAAGCGCAGAAACTGGAAAGCGTGAGCAGCAGCTTCGCAGTCAAATACAGGCTGGTGAAGACCAACTGCACAAAATACAGTCAAGCCTGACGAATCTTGAGAAACGATTTGAGGCTATCGAAGAAGAAAATCGTCGCCTTAAAAGCCGTCAATAAACGCTCTAAACGCCCGATGGTTAGATAACAGTCCGGTTGCGTCTTTATTCTATACTGTTATATTAAAACCTGATTTATAAACCATCGGGCGTCGTGAAATGAAACTGCAGCAGCTGCGTTATATCTGGGAAGTGGCGCGTCATGATCTTAATGTCTCTGCTACCGCGCAAAGTCTTTATACTTCTCAGCCCGGCATCAGCAAGCAGATTCGCTTGCTGGAAGATGAGCTGGGTGTCGAAGTGTTTGCACGTAGCGGCAAGCACCTGACGCGCGTAACACCTGCCGGGGAAGCAATTCTTGAGATTGCAGGTGAGGTACTGCAGAAGTGTGATGCCATTCGTCAGGTTGCTCAGGAGTTCAGTGATGAACGCAAAGGCAAGCTTGAAGTGGCCACCACACATACACAGGCGCGTTATGCACTGCCACAAACCATCCATGACTTCATAAAAGACTACCCTGATGTATCTCTGCATATTCACCAGGGTACCCCGATGCAGATTTCCGAAATGGCCGCTGATGGTACCGTGGACTTTGCGATTGCAACCGAGGCCATGTCACATTTCAGTGATCTGATCATGATGCCTTGTTATCGCTGGAACCGCTCTGTTGTGGTTCCTGAAGGCCACCCGCTAACAGAACTGCCTGAGCTGACGCTTGAAGCCTTGGCTGAATGGCCAATCATTACTTATGTGTTTGGCTTTACCGGTCGCTCGAAGCTTGATGAGGCTTTCATTAACAAGGGGCTAGAGCCCAAGGTTGTGCTAACAGCGGTTGATTCGGACGTTATCAAGACTTACGTTCGCCTGGGTCTTGGTGTTGGTATCATCGCTACCATGGCATTTGAAGAAGGACAGGATGATGGGCTGGTTGCCCTGGATGCCAGTCATCTGTTTGAGCACAGTGTGACACGCATTGGCTTCCGAAAAGGGACCTTCTTGCGCGGTTACATGTACGACTTCATTCAAACTTTCGCACCGCATCTCACGCCTGATTTGGTGCGACGAGTTCAATCCTGCAGCAATCGGCATGATGTTGATGAACTCTTTGCGGGGCTTGAGCTTCCAGAGCATTGAAAGCCTTGAAACGACAGGGTAAATTGGGGCGCACTTAATTTATCTATTGGAGGCGTCCTAGTGGAACTGGCTTGTCTTGACCTGGAAGGTGTTCTTATCCCCGAAATCTGGATTGCGTTTGCAGAAGAAACCGGAATCGAGGAACTCAAAGCCACAACACGGGATATTCCCGATTACGACGTCTTGATGAAACAGCGTCTGCGTATTCTGGATGAGCATGGTCTCACCCTGCCACAGATTCAGGATACGATCAGCCGACTGTCCCCTCTGGAAGGTGCTCGCGAATTCATTGATTGGCTGCGTGAGCGTTTCCAGGTTGTGATTCTGTCCGATACTTTCTACGAGTTTGCAGCACCGTTGATGAAGCAGCTGGGTTACCCGACCCTGCTTTGCCACAAGCTGGAAGTTAATGAAGATGGTCGTATCACCGACTACACCCTGCGTCAGCGTGATCCCAAGCGTCAGTCTGTGCGCGCTTTCCAGTTGTTGAACTACCGTGTGATCGCTGCTGGTGATTCCTATAACGACACCACTATGCTGGCTCAGGCTGAAGCAGGCATTCTGTTCCATGCGCCGAAGAATGTAATTGAGGAGTTCCCTCAGTTCCCGGCGGTACACACCTTCGAAGATCTTAAAAAAGCGTTTGTGGAAGCAAGCGCCCGTGATCTTAAAATCTAAGTAGAGGAAGCGGGTATGAAGAGGTTTCTGCGTAAGCCATTAATGTTGGGTGTTTTTCTTCCTGCTGTGGCTCTGACGTTGGGCGCCTTTTCATACCAGCCATTGCATTCAGACCTGAAGCTGAATATCAAATCCCTGCCTGATAGTGAGCTGGAACTACCGGCGGCTTTTGAGCAGGTTGATGTACGCGTGCCTGATTTCAGCTACACGATTCAGCGGGGCGACACGCTGAGTACCATCTTCGATATGTTGGATGTGGGGCAGGCATCCATGTATCAGGTGCTGGAAAGTGATGTTTCTATTTTGGCACTGGATACATTAAAACCTGGTGATCAGTTGAGCTTTTGGCTTAAAAGCGGGCAGCTGGATCAGCTTGAACTTCGTTTTAGTCCTGCCCATCAGGTTGTATTTACACGGGTGGGTGAAGAGACCTTTGAGTACGCTGAGGTTCTGATTGAAGGTGAGTGGAAGGACGAAGTTGTTGCTGGAGATATTAATGGCAGCTTCTATGTATCTGCAAAGCGCGCAGGGCTCACTCCGTCAGAAATTCAGAAAATATCGGCACTACTTCAGGATAAGCTTAATTTCAGACGCGACCTGCGGGCAGGCGATAGCTTCCAGGTTGTCAGAGCGGCTCAGTACATCGACGGTAAACCTACCGGTAACTCTCGTCTTGAAGGGTTACGCATTCTAAATCGTTCGCGTGAGCTAACGGCCTTCAACTTTGAGGGTCAGTATTTTGACTTGAATGGTGATAGCCTGGCGCGTGCATTTATGCGATATCCAACTCAGGGCAAATATCGTTTAAGTTCCAACTTCAACCCCTTCCGTAAGCATCCGGTAACCGGTCGTGTAAGGCCGCATAATGGTACCGACTTTGCAACTCCCAAGGGCACGCCTGTACTGGCAACCGGTGATGGTGTAGTTACGCGTGTTACCAAACACCCCTATGCGGGTCTGTATATCGTGATCGAGCACGGTCAAAAATACAAAACACGCTTTTTGCACTTGAGTAAGGCGCTGGTCAGCAAGGGGCAGACGGTAAGCCGAGGGCAGAAAATCGCACTGTCTGGAAATTCAGGTCGTTCAACCGGCCCTCACTTGCATTATGAACTGCACATAAACGGAAAACCTGTCGATGCCATGAAGGCCGCTATTCCAGTTGCGGAAGGTATCGATAAGGCTGATCGAGTGACCTTTAATTCTCGCCGTGATCAGCTTTTGTCTCAGATGAACGGAACCGGGCAGGGTTAATTACCCAGCCCGTTCAACAGATTGTTGACCTTGTTAAAGGTCTCTTGATATTCATCCTCTATGACCGAGTCGGCAACAATGCCTCCTCCGGCCCAGCAGTAGATCTTACCCTTTTGGCAGAGCAGCGTTCGAATTGTAATGCTGGTATCCATGTGGCCGCAGCTGCTGATGTACCCGATCGAACCGCAATATATTGAGCGGCGCTGGGGTTCAAGTTCATCAATAATTTCCATAGCTCGTATTTTCGGTGCGCCAGTAATGGAGCCACCAGGAAAAGAGTCTCTTAGCAGGCTTAAGGGCGTGGCATTCTTTTTCAGCTTTCCGCGAACGCTGCTGACCAAGTGGTGAACGTTGGGATAGCTCTCTATCTTGAACAGTTCTGGAACATGTACGCTGCCCGGTGCGCAGTTACGACTCAGATCATTACGCAGTAAATCCACGATCATTAGATTCTCGGCTCTATCCTTGTTCGCATGAGACAGCTCGGCTGCAAGTGCCTTGTCCTTATCTGCAGTGTTGCCACGGGGGCGAGTTCCTTTTATGGGGCGGGTTTCTACTTCCCCTCGAGCATCGACCTTTAAAAAACGTTCAGGCGACAGGGAAAGAATGGAGCCTTCGGGAGATTCCATGTATGCGGCGTGTGGTGTCGTAGCCTGTTGTCTCAAGCGTTTGTAGGCCTGCCAGGGGTCGCCCTCATATTGCCCCTGAAAACGTTGCGCAAAATTGATCTGATAACAATCACCTGCGTGTATATAGTCATCGATACGCTCAAGAGCATGTTGATACTGAGGCCAGGAAAGGTTGCTGCTAAAGGGTTTTGTCAGTGTGAATTCGGACGATTTCACTGTATCTGAGGTATTCAGACAAGCAATAACCCTATCAATGTAAGGCGTAGCCATCGTATGCCAGACAAGACGGCTGCTGTTCTCGACATGATCTATGACGACTGCCCAGAGGTAACGCCCAACAAGCATCCAGGGATAATCAATATCTGCTTCAGCAAGGCTGGGAAGTTGCTCAATGGCACGCCCCAAGTCATAGCCGAAAATCCCGATCAGGCCAGCATTAAAAGGGCAGTTCTCGACGGGCGTTGGATTTTCCAGCTCATCGAGCAGTCGCTGGAGGTAATCGAAGGGTGAGTCTGAAGCCTGGTTAAGGACGTCTTGTCCGGATGCATCGATGCAGTGGAGGCCTTGCTCAGATAAGGTAACAACTCTATCGGGTCCTGCCGCAATGATATCGTAGCGGCCGCTTATGGCTTCCGGCTGGCTGCTATCGAGTAGTACCGGGTGACCAAAACTTCGAATGCGCTCGAAAACTTCATGTGCGCTTAGTCGATTCTCCAGTACCAGCTGCTGTATCACCGTTAAGCCTCTTCAAAATGCGCATTTTACACTTTCGGGGCCGGACTTCGCGAGTCTCTGGACCTTATAATCGCCATACGTGTAGAGGTTAAGGAATAATATGAAACATCCTTGTCAGATTACCGAACATCGACTTGCCTTGCCTGATCAGTCGCTTTGCTACCGTTTGTATCGTAACCCCAATGTAGAGCCGGGAAAGCGGCTTCTGTTGGTTCATGGTGCCGGTGTGGCAGGTGTGGATACCTGGCATCTTTTGATTGCTCATCTTGAACATTGGCACGAAGTGCTGGTACCCGATTTGCGAGGTGCCGGCGATAGTCATTTTCCTGATCGACAGGAACATGCTTTTAAGGTCGAAGAGCTAATGGCAGACATGTCATCGCTGGTCGATCACCTGGGGTGGTGGCATTTCGACCTGGCGGGCTACTCGTTGGGCGGTTTGGTCAGTATGCTGTTCAAGCAGCATTACCCTGACCGTGTGGGTAAGCAATTCCTGCTGGAGTCCGCCGTACTGGATCGCCCGGATTGGAGCAGTACTGTCCAGCTTCGTCAGCGTTACTCGGAGGCGGCTGTACATTTGCGAGATGAAGATCATGAGCGAGGTATAGTGCAATTTCTGGATACTATTTCGCCCAATCGTCGTGTCTCTCCTCAAGTACAAGCTGTTGCTGTTAAACGTTTGGCGCTCCGTCCGCGTGGTTTTGCATTTTCATTGGATGCTGTTACGGATGCAATCAATCGCATTGATCGCGAACAGCTGGTCGCAGCACAGGGTGATGTGAGCAGTTTTATCGGCGGGCTTAGCGTCGATCTCATGCATCAATATCATTTGGGATTGGCTGAGCGCTTACCCAATTGGCACTATTTTATGGTTGCAGGAACAGATCATTCCCTCCCGTTTCAAAAACCGCGTCAAATCGCACGAATCATGAACGACGAGTACATTCGGTACCTCAGTCGCTAGTGAGGGAAACCCCTCATACTTTTGTATGGTGTCGACAATTTTACCCTCAGCCGTGTTGACGCTCAGGTTTTAGGGGGGTATCGTTCCCATATTGAACATTGTCGACAATCTTGGTGAGGATCGATTCAAAGGTGAATGAACAGACAGGGCAGCGCAACGTAGTGCCGCTTGAACCCGAAACTCGAACTCTGGCTGACCGTGTTTGTCGGCAGATTGTGACCGCTATCGTGAAGGGTGAAATCCCGCCTGGTCACAAAATCAGTGAGCCTGAGCTGGCACGTACCTACGGCATTAGCCGAGGTCCTTTACGTGAAGCGATTCGCCGTCTGGAAGGGTGGCGTCTGGTAGAACGAAAGGCGCATGTTGGGGCACGAGTCGTACAATTGTCTGCGCATGAACTGATAGAAATCTACCGTGTTCGCGAAGCCCTTGAGGGCATGGCATGTCGACAGGCTGCCAAGAACATGACGGATGAGGAAATTGAGAGCCTGAAGCAGTTGCTGGATGAGCATGAAGCATCCGTTGAGCAGCGAGAGGGTCGCTCATACTTCCAGAAGGAAGGAGATCTTGATTTCCATTACCGCATCGTTCAAGGCAGCAAAAACTCCAAGCTGTTGGAGCTGCTTGGGGACGATCTCTATCACCTGGTACGCATGTACCGCTATCAATTCAGTGTTTCCAGCTCTCGTCCCAAGCGGGCGCTCAAAGAGCACCGTCAGATCATCGACGCAATCGAAGCGCGTGATGAAGAGTTGGCTGAAATGCTAATGCGCCGCCATATCAGTGCAGCGCGACGTAATATCGAAGCCAAGCTGGATACCGATAATAAACCAGAAGGGGATAAACATGGCTGAAAAACTGACTGCGGGTGGACGTTTCCGTAAGGCATTGGCGGATAGCAATCCGCTGCAGATCGTAGGTACGGTTAATGCCTATAACGCAATGATGGCAACCCGTGTGGGTCATAAGGCAATCTACCTGTCAGGTGGTGGTGTCGCGAACGCGTCCTACGGTCTGCCTGATCTTGGTATGACCTCCATGAATGACGTGGTTGAAGACGTTCGCCGCATCACCAGCGCTGTAGATACCCCGTTGATGGTTGATATCGATACTGGCTGGGGTGGTGCATTTAACATCGCACGCACCATCAAAGAGATGGAGAAGGGCGGTGCTGCAGCTGTTCACATCGAAGACCAGGTTGCACAGAAGCGTTGTGGTCACCGTCCGAACAAGGAAATCGTTTCTCTGGAAGAGATGGTGGATCGTGTTAAAGCGGCTGTGGATGCTCGTACTGATGGTGATTTCTTCATCATGGCGCGTACCGATGCTTTCCAGATGGAAGGTTTGAACGCTGCGGTTGAACGTGCTCAGGCATGTCTGGAAGCGGGCGCTGATGCGATCTTCGCTGAAGCAGTTCACACCCTGGATGACTACCGTGCATTCTCGACTGGCATCAACGGCGCACACCTGCTGGCGAACATAACTGAATTCGGTGCGACTCCGCTGTTCAATACAGCTGAACTGGCTGAAGTTGGCGCGACCATGGTTCTGTATCCGCTGTCCGCATTCCGTGCTGCCAACAAGGCTGCACTGAACGTGTACGAGCACCTGCTGAAAGACGGTGATCAGAAAGCAGTTGTCGACAGTATGCAGACTCGCATGGAACTGTACGATTTCCTCAATTATCACGACTTCGAACAGAAGCTTGATGCCCTCTTCAAAGAAGGCAAAAACAAATAACTATAAGTCATCATCCGCCTCGCGGATCGAGCAAACTGGTACAGGGAGGCTTTGCCTCCCGACAACAGAGTAAGGAGTGACAGATGGCAGAAGCAAAGAAACTCGGTGGTGCAGGTCTGCGTGGACAGTCCGCAGGTGAAACAGCACTGTGCACCGTGGGTAAAACCGGTGCCGGTCTGACCTACCGTGGTTACGACATCAAGGAGCTGGCCGACAAGGCTCAGTTTGAAGAAGTTGCTTACCTGCTGCTGTACGGCAAGCTGCCTAACCAGGCAGAACTGGACGCGTACAAAGCCAAACTTAAAGGCATGCGTGGCCTGCCTGAAGCACTGAAGGTCGTATTGGAGCAGATTCCGAAAGATGCGCATCCAATGGATGTGATGCGTACCGGCTGCTCTATGCTGGGTAATCTGGAGACCGAAATGGACTTCAGTGAGCAGCACGACAAGATTGACCGCATGCTGGCAGTGTTCCCGTCGATCATAAACTATTGGTACAACTTCGCTCACAACGGCAAGCGTATCAATACAGAAACCGACGCTGACTCCATCGGTGAACATTTCCTGTGGACTTTGCATGACAAGAAACCGGACCCGCTGCACGTTAAAGTGATGCATGCGTCTCTGATTCTGTACGCTGAGCATGAGTTCAACGCCTCTACCTTCACTGCACGCGTTTGCGCATCAACACTGTCCGATATACACAGCTGTGTAACCGGTGCGATCGGTTCCCTGCGTGGTCCGTTGCACGGTGGTGCAAACGAAGCGGCCATGGCGATGATCGAACAGTGGAACTCTGCTGATGAGGCCGAAGAGGCGATCATGGGCATGCTGGCGCGCAAGGACAAGATCATGGGCTTCGGCCACGCGATCTACCGCGAATCCGATCCGCGCAACGCTATCATCAAGGAATGGTCCGAGAAGCTGGCTGAACAGGTGGGTGACACCGTGTTGTATCCGGTTTCCGAGCGTGTTGAAGCGGTCATGTGGCGCGAGAAGAAGCTGTTCTGTAATGCTGACTTTTTCCATGCATCTGCCTACCACTTCATGGGCATTCCTACCGAACTATTCACGCCGATCTTCGTATGCTCGCGTGTTGCCGGCTGGACTGCCCACGTAATGGAGCAGCGCGCCAACAACCGTATCATCCGCCCGTCTGCGGACTACACCGGCCCTGAAACGGCCGAGTGGGTACCGATCGAAGAGCGCGCCTGATTTGCCGGGGTGTAGTCATCACTGGCTACACCCTTTTTATTATCAGCCTTTTTGATTGGCCTCTTATTATCGGTACACAGAAGGCCCGATGCTGTCGCATCGTCAAGGCCCGCGTCAATGAACACTACTCGATGGACTCCCGACGCCATGAATACAGAATTTCGTAAATCATTAAATGGTACTGACCTGGATTACTTTGACACCCGTGCGGCGGTTGAAGCAATCGAAGCCGGTGCCTATGCCAAACTGCCGTACACTTCACGTGTACTGGCCGAGCAACTGGTTCGTCGCTGCGAACCTGAAGCCCTGACCGATTCGCTCAAGCAGCTGATCGAGCGCAAGCGGGATCTGGACTTTCCCTGGTATCCGGCGCGTGTAGTGTGCCACGACATCCTGGGGCAGACTGCGCTCGTTGACTTGGCAGGTCTGCGCGATGCTATCGCCGAGAAGGGTGGTGACCCCTCCAAGGTTAATCCGGTGGTGCCGACTCAGCTGATCGTTGACCACTCTCTGGCCGTTGAAGCCGCGGGTTTCGATCCAGACGCGTTCGAGAAGAACCGTGCTATCGAGGATCGTCGTAACGAAGACCGTTTCCACTTTATCGACTGGACCAAGACTGCGTTCAAGAACGTGGACGTAATCCCGGCAGGTAACGGCATCATGCACCAGATCAACCTGGAGAAAATGTCTCCGGTGATCCAGGCGCGTGATGGCGTGGCTTATCCGGATACCTGTGTCGGTACTGACTCTCATACCCCACACGTTGATGCACTGGGTGTAATCGCCATCGGCGTGGGTGGTCTGGAAGCCGAAACAGTAATGTTGGGCCATCCCTCCATGATGCGTCTGCCTGATATTGTTGGTGTAGAACTGACGGGGCAGCGTAAGCCGGGCATCACTGCCACTGATATCGTGCTGGCGATCACCGAGTTCCTGCGTCAGGAGCGTGTGGTCGGTGCTTATCTGGAGTTCTTCGGCGAAGGTGCTGACAGCCTTACTATCGGTGACCGTGCCACTATTTCCAACATGACACCGGAATATGGTGCCACTGCGGCGATGTTCTACATCGACGATCAGACCATCGATTACCTGAAACTGACCGGTCGTGAGCCGGAACAGGTCGCGCTGGTTGAACAGTACGCCAAGGAAACCGGCCTGTGGGCTGATGACCTGAAAACCGCTCAGTACGAGCGTGTACTGACGTTTGATCTGTCCAGTGTTGAGCGCAACCTGGCTGGCCCGTCCAACCCGCACCGTCGTCTGCCAACAGCTGCTCTGCATGAGCGCGGTATCGCTGATGAAGACAAGCTTGCGGCTGCTCGCAAGGAAGAGGAAGAGGGCCTGTTGCCGGATGGTGCTGTCATCATCGCGGCGATCACGTCCTGTACCAACACTTCCAACCCGCGCAACGTAGTGGCGGCTGGTTTGCTGGCGAAAAAAGCCAACGAGCTGGGTCTGATCCGCAAGCCTTGGGTTAAATCTTCCTTCGCGCCTGGCTCAAAAGTGGCACGTTTGTACCTGGAAGAAGCTGGCCTGTTGCCGGAACTGGAAAAGATGGGCTTCGGCATCGTAGCCTACGCTTGCACCACCTGTAACGGTATGTCCGGTGCCCTGGATCCGAAAATCCAGCAGGAAATCATCGATCGCGATCTGTACGCGACTGCTGTGCTGTCCGGTAACCGTAACTTCGACGGCCGTATCCACCCGTATGCCAAGCAGGCGTTCCTGGCGTCTCCTCCACTGGTTGTGGCCTACGCCATTGCTGGTACCGTACGTTTCGACATCGAGAAGGACGTGCTGGGCACCGACCAGAACGGTAACCCGGTTACCCTGAAGGATCTGTGGCCGTCGGACGAAGAGATCGACGCGATTGTTGCCAAGGCGGTGAAGCCGGAACAGTTCAAGCAGGTCTACATCCCGATGTTCGACCTGGGCCAGGTCGAAGAAGCGGAAAGCCCGCTGTATGACTGGCGTGAAATGTCCACCTACATCCGTCGTCCGCCGTACTGGGAAGGCGCGTTGGCCGGTGAACGTACCCTGAGCGGCATGCGCCCGCTGGCGGTACTGGGTGATAACATCACCACCGACCACCTGTCTCCGTCCAATGCGATCCTGGCCAGCTCTGCGGCCGGTGAATACCTCGCCAAGATGGGACTGCCGGAGGAAGATTTCAACTCCTACGCGACTCACCGTGGTGACCACCTGACCGCTCAGCGTGCAACGTTCGCTAACCCGAAACTGCTCAACGAGATGTGCCTGGACGATAACGGCGAAGTGATTCAGGGCTCTCTGGCTCGTCTGGAGCCGGAAGGTCAGCAGATGCGCATGTGGGAAGTGATCGAAGCCTACATGAACCGTAAGCAGAACCTGATAATCGTTGCCGGTGCTGACTACGGTCAGGGCTCATCCCGTGACTGGGCGGCCAAAGGTGTGCGTCTGGCAGGCGTGGAAGCGATCGTAGCCGAAGGCTTCGAGCGTATCCACCGTACCAACCTGGTCGGCATGGGCGTACTGCCGATGCAGTTCAAGGAAGGGGATACCCGCCACACCTACGGTATCGATGGTACCGAGACGTACGATGTGAAGGGCGAGATCGCTCCTGGAGCAGACCTGACACTGGTGATCAACCGTCGCAACGGCGAAACCGTTGAAGTGCCGGTAACCTGTCGTCTGGATACCGCTGCCGAAGTAGCTACCTACAAGGCTGGTGGTGTACTGCAGCGTTTCGCCAAGGAGTTCCTGGAAGCGGAAGGCGCTGCCTGATTCCGAACTCTTGAAAACTGCCCGGGCCATTGATGATGGTTCGGGTATTTCCCGGGGCAGGAGCTGCTTCCGTGCCGGGATGTAACTGCACCGGACACGCCGTAAATCCATCCACGGTGACAGATGGTCCGCTGCAGCCACACCCCGTCACTTCCTTATATTCCTTAGCGGCTTTCTGCATCCGGCAACCGACTTATTTGGAGCATCTACATGTCCAGTGTTCCCCAGATTAAAGTACCGGCCACCTACATCCGTGGCGGTACCAGTAAGGGCGTTTTCTTCCGTCGTCAGGACCTGCCTGAAGCCTGTCAGGAGCCCGGTGAAGCCCGCGACAAACTGCTTCTGCGCGTGATCGGCAGCCCTGATCCCTATGGCCAGCAGATCGACGGCATGGGTGGTGCTACATCCTCTACCTCCAAGACCGTTATCCTGGATAAAAGCACCCAGCCCGACCATGACGTTGATTACCTGTTCGGTCAGGTAGCGATCAACAAGGCATTCGTCGACTGGTCCGGTAACTGCGGCAACCTGACTGCGGCCGTAGGTGCATTTGCCATCAGCGGTGGCCTGGTTGATGCGGACCGTATTCCGGAAAACGGTATCTGTACGGTACGTATCTGGCAGAAGAACATCCAGAAAACCATTATCGCGCATGTACCGATAACCAATGGTGAGGTGCAGGAAACCGGTGACTTCGAACTGGATGGTGTCACTTTCCCGGCCGCTGAAGTGGTTATCGAGTTCATGGACCCGGCCGATGGCGAAGGCTCCATGTTCCCAACCGGCAATCTGGTCGATGATCTGGAAGTACCGGGAGTTGGTACCTTCAAGGCGACCATGATCAACGCCGGCATTCCGACTATCTTCGTCAACGCTGCTGATATCGGCTACACAGGTACCGAGCTGCAGAAAGACATCAATGGCAATGCCGAAGCGCTGGCGCGTTTCGAAACCATGCGTGCCTATGGTGCGGTGAAGATGGGCCTGATCAAGGACATTGAGGAAGCGGTTGCACGTCAGCATACCCCGAAGATCGCCTTCGTCGCGCCTGCAACGGACTATGAAGCGTCCAGTGGCAAGCAGATCAGTGCAAACGATATCGATGTATGTGTTCGAGCGCTGTCCATGGGCAAGCTGCATCATGCCATGATGGGTACCGCATCCGTCGCAATCGCAACCGCTGCGGCTGTTCCCGGGACACTAGTCAATCTGGCAGCAGGTGGTGGTGCACGCGAAGCCGTTACCTTCGGACATCCGTCCGGTACGCTGCGTGTTGGTGCGGCTGCGGAAGAGGTTAACGGTGAATGGACAGCCAAGAAGGCTGTGATGAGCCGCAGTGCGCGGGTGTTGATGGAAGGGTTCGTTCGTATACCTGGCGATACATTCTGAACCCTTGTGAGAGATGAGCTCGGGACAAACTGGGCTCATCACTTTAGTTAGCCAGTATCAGAGTGTTTATTTTTACGGACATCTTGCGTATCAATAGCGTAGACTAAACACAGTCGCAAAAAATTGGGTATTAATACGCAATGGTCCGTAACCTGATTCGCACAGGCCCCTCACCAGTTGTTGCCTATACGCTGATAGCAACATGTACGTTTCTCATGCTCATTCTTGGAGCATATATCGTCAGCCAGGCAAAGCAGCGCGTCATTCAAATCAAAAAAGTAGAAGCTGTCGGTCAGTTATCGCAGATGCGTGCCGAGCTTGAGAGCCGTATTAACTCCGTTCTGTATCTTTCTACCACGCTGAGTACTTACATAGCCGTTAATCCCAAGCGTGATATGGAACGCTGGTATTCCATTTCCAAGGAAATTGTCAAAGAGGCAAGGTTAATTCGTAACATAGGACTGGCACCCGGAAATGTTATGAGCTTCGTCTTTCCGCTGTCCGGTAACGAAAAAGCGCTTGGTCTTGATTACCGCCAAATACCTGCTCAATGGCCAGCAGTAGAGGCGGCTATGAAATCAGGTGAGATGACCTTGGCGGGTCCTGTTAACCTGGTGCAGGGCGGCAAAGGGCTCATAGCGCGCACCCCGATTTTTGTTCTCGACGGCGGTATACAAGAGTATTGGGGACTTTCTTCTGTCGTTATCGATTATGATGCGTTGCTGGCTGATGTTGGTATCTCGGAAAATTTTGGTGATTTAAATATAGCGATTCGAGGTAAAGATGGTGCCGGTGATTTTGGTGCAGTCTTTTTCGGTAGCGAGCAAACCTTTAATGAGCCTTTGGCAAAGCTGGAAGTCTATTTTCCGAATGGCTCCTGGGTAATGGCGGCAACACCGACAGGTGCGCAAAGCATTACGTTGTTATGGCTTCAGGTTTTGGCATGGGGATTGCCGATATTATTAGGACTGGCAATGGTGATCATGTATCGCTTGTATCAGTTCGCTTTAGATCAATCGCTCACCGACACGCTTACCGGTTGTGATAACCGCCGCTCTTTGATGTACAAAACTGAACAGCTTGCTTCCTTGTACCCACGCACTGGGCAAGGATTTGCACTCCTTTTCATCGACTTGAACCACTTTAAAGATGTAAACGATACCTTTGGTCATCACACCGGTGATTTGCTACTGAAGTCTGCGGCCGATCGTTTGCGTGAGCATGTTCGCAAATCCGATGCGTTAGCGCGTAGCGGTGGCGATGAGTTTATTTTGTTGCTACCAAATGTCGAACGTTCCGGTGCCTCTAAGCTCGCGTCAAAAATCGAAGAGTTGATGTCACAGCCATTCATTATTGCAAGTCTGGATATTCGTATTTCAGCGAGTGTTGGCTTTGCTGTATTTCCGGAAGAAGTGAAAACGGCGGAAGACCTGGTCAATCTTGCGGACTCTCGCATGTATACGCGCAAACGAGAGAAAAAGGCGGAAGAAAAGGAAAGGGCAGGCGTAATAGCGGAGTCCTGAAGCGCTCAGGACTCCTCCTGTGATTTAGCGTTTTTCAAGTGGTGCTTTAAGTTTAGACGCCATATCACGCAGGCAACTTTCGGTAGTTGACCAGTCAATGCAAGCGTCAGTCACAGACACGCCGTGCTTTAGTTGCGACAAGTCTTCAGGAATAGACTGGTTACCCCATTCCAGGTTGCTCTCAATCATCAGGCCGACAATGGAGTTGTTACCTTCCAGGATCTGGTTGGCAACGTTTTCAGCAACTAAAGGTTGCAGTGCTGGATCCTTGCTGGAGTTTGCGTGGCTGCAATCAACCATGATGTTGGTCTGTTGGCCTGCTTTCTCAAGAGCCTGCTCACAGAGTTTCACGCTTACAGAATCGTAATTGGGTTTCCCGTTACCGCCACGCAGTACGACATGTCCGTAGGCATTGCCACGAGTGCGGACCATGGATACTTCGCCATTGCCGTTGATACCCAGGAAATTGTGCGGGTGGCTAACGGATTTCATTGCGTTGACAGCAACTTCAAGACCGCCGTCAGTGCCGTTTTTGAAGCCAACGGCACAGGACAGGCCAGACGACATTTCACGGTGAGTCTGAGATTCAGTGGTGCGTGCACCGATGGCAGACCAGCTGATCAGGTCCTGCATGTACTGGGGTGAAATCGGGTCCAGCGCTTCAGTTGCCAATGGCAGGCCCATTTCGGAAAGATCAATCAACAGCTTACGTGCGATATGCAAGCCTTCTTCGATATCGAAGGAGTCGTTAAGGTGTGGGTCGTTGATCAGGCCTTTCCAGCCTACAGTTGTACGGGGTTTTTCAAAATAGACACGCATGACCAGATACAGGCTGTCTTTCACTTCTTCGGCCAGAACCTTGAGCTTACGACCATATTCAAGAGCGGCTTCAGTGTCGTGAATAGAGCAGGGGCCTACAACCACAAAGAGGCGCTTGTCTTTACGGTCGAGAATATTCTTGATTACCTGACGGCCTTCCATAACGGTTGCGGCAGCCGCTTCCGTGATTGGCATTTTTGCCTTTAGTTCTTCCGGGGTAACCAGGCGAATATTGGATTCAATATTAAGGTCTTCTACACGTGTATCGGTCATCGTATTGTCCTGACAGCGGCTTGGTAGCTGAGACCGGCTTCTTGTGAGCCGATTCATCCTGTTTTACCACATCAATGCATCGGTTATAAGTGCCTTTACGTTTAATGCCCAAGAGCTTTTAAGACTGTGGGGATGTTAAACTTGAGGTTCTTTAGAGAACGTTTTGTCTGCTCAAGGGTCAGATGCTAGGTGTTATTGTCAGGATTAAGGAAAACCAGCTTGTTCATACGTCTGTTTTTGCTGCCTTTGGTATTATTAAGCCTGTTGTCGGGGCCTGCGTCGGCCAGTCTGTTCGGTTCGAGTTCAGGCAGCGACGGACCGCTTGAAGTTGAAGAAGCTTTCAAGATGCGTGTCGAACTTCCGGATGCGGGTATCACTCGACTAGTCTGGGATGTTCAGCCCGATTACTACCTCTATCGTGAGCGAATTGAGTTCAGCCTGCCTGAAGGGGTTGTGCTGGTTGATCGACGAGATATTCAGGGGGAGATGAAGGATGATCCTCTGTTCGGGCGTGTTGAGGTTTATCACAATCAGGCCCAGGTTGATCTTTTGCTGGGTCGATCCGAGAGTGCGCCTGACCAGGCTTTGGTTGAGGTTACATATCAGGGGTGCTGGGATGGTGGTGTCTGTTACCCGCCGGTCACCAAAACAATTGATGTTATAGATTTGCCACTGGCTGCGGGTCTGGCATGGCCAGATCAAGATGGAGCTGCAACCGGGGCAGCTCCATCGGCCAGTAATCAGGCTCTGCCCGTGAGCGAGCAGGATCGCTTTGCCAGTCTGTTGGCGGGTGATGACTGGCTGCTCATGCTAGGTGCCTTCTTCCTCGCGGGCCTGGCGCTGTCATTGACGCCCTGTGTTCTGCCGATGATTCCTATTCTGTCCAGCCTGATTGCCGGGCATGGGCATCGTACCAGTACTTTCCATGCCTTCCTGCTGTCGCTTGTGTACGTACTGGCTATGGCGCTGACCTATACACTTGCGGGTGTATTGGCAGGCCTCTTTGGCGCCAACTTGCAGGCAGCACTGCAAAACCCTTGGGTGATTGGTACGTTCAGTGGCTTGTTTGTATTGCTTGCATTCGCCATGTTTGGTTTTTACGACCTTCAGTTGCCCTCATCCCTGCAAACGCGCTTGAGTAATCTCAGTCATCGTCAGAAGGGCGGCACCCTGGCTGGTGTAGCCATAATGGGTGTGCTTTCAGCGCTTATCGTCGGCCCGTGTATGGCGGCACCTTTGGCTGGTGCCTTGATCTATATAGGCCAGAGCGGTGATCCGGTGTTGGGTGGCAGTGCTCTCTTTGCGCTGTCCATGGGCATGGGCGTTCCCTTGCTTCTGGTTGGTACATCTGCGGGCAAGATCTTGCCTAAGGCCGGTTCCTGGATGGAAGGGGTCAAGGCAGGCTTTGGTGTTGTCTTGCTGTTGATGGCCGTGTGGATGCTGGACCGCATCCTGCCCACCGAAATCACCATGTTGTTGCTGGCGCTGATTTTGATTATCAGTGCGGTCTATTTGAAAGCGCTGGACCGTCTGCAAAATGATACCCGCGGCTGGCACTGGTTCTGGAAGGGTATCGGCGTCATTATGCTGCTGTACGGCGCGGCCCTTTTGGTAGGTGTGCTCTCTGGCAGCAAGAGCCTGATATATCCATTGCAGGGCGTGATGGGTGCACAGGCTCAGAGTGTTGAAAGTAAAAAACTGCCATTTGAGACAGTCAGCACCGAGGCGGATCTTGATCGACTGCTGCAGCAGGCTAAAGCTAATAGTCAGCCGGTGATGCTCGATTTTTATGCGGACTGGTGTATCTCTTGTATTGAATTGGACTATGTTACGTTCAGTGATGCTGGAGTACAGCGGTCATTGGCGCCATTCAAGTTGATCAAACTGGATGTGACGGCCAATGATGATGAAGCCAAAGCCTTGTACAAACGGTTTTCAATCATCGGGCCTCCGGCGTTGATTTTCTACAATACAGACGGACAGATCCGGCCGGAGTTGACGTTGATTGGCGTAATTGATCCTGATGACTTCATTGCTCAGGTTGGCTACATCCGCTGAAACAAGAGGGATTGATCATGTTGCCAAAGACAATTGCTGCTTTGCTCATGGTTGTGGTGTCAACACCAGTCTGGGCGGGTGATCCAGCAGTAGGGCAAGCGCTATACCAGGATGTTGCTTTAGAGAGAACGATTAAGGGGCAGCATTATACCGATGCGAATTGCGAAACCTGCCATCAAGCCTCCTTCTATCAGCGCAGTGATCGAAAGGTAACTAGTAAGGCACTGCTTGAAACCTATGTTGAAGGGTGTAACACCAACCTGGATGTAGGCTGGTTTCCGGATGAAGTCACAGACGTGGCTGCATGGTTAAACAGGGAATATTACAAGTTCGAGTAATGTTCAAAATGCGCCCCGCAATTGCGGGGCGTTCTGTTTTAGCTTTGCAGTTCAGGCAAATTGCGGAACAGTTCCAAGGCTTCCGGATTAGCTAACGCGTCCTTGTTTTTAACTTCTTCGCCCATTACTACCTTGCGCACAGCCAATTCGACGATCTTGCCACTGATAGTGCGAGGAATATCGTTGACCTGAATAACCTTTGAAGGCACATGGCGCGGAGTGGTGTTGGCTTTGATGGTCGTGCGTATACGTTCAATCAGGGTGTCATCCAGTTGAACCCCTTCACGTAGACGAACAAAGAGCACTACGCGTACGTCACTGTCCCAGGGTTGGCCGATACAGAGGCTTTCCAACACTTCTTCGACCTTTTCAACCTGCCGATAGATTTCCGCTGTGCCAATGCGGACACCGCCGGGATTCAACACCGCATCAGAGCGTCCATGAATGATCAGGCCGTCATGTTCGGTAATTTCGCCGTAGTCACCATGTGCCCAGATATTATCGAACTGGTCAAAATAAGCGTCGTGATACTTGCGTCCATCCGTGTCATTCCAGAAACCGATCGGCATCGAGGGGAAGGGGTGGGTACAGACAAGTTCGCCTTTCTCACCGAGCACTGGTTCGCCTGAGTCATCGAAGATCTCGACGGCCATGCCCAGGCCTCGGCACTGAAGCTCACCGGCATAGACCGGACGGATTGGGCAGCCAAGTGCGAAGCAGGAAACTATGTCTGTACCACCGGAAATTGAAGACAGTTGGAGGTCTTCCTTGATGTCACGGTATACGTAGTCGAAACTTTCATGGGCAAGCGGGGAACCCGTTGATAGTACCGCTTTCAGTGCCGGTAAATTATGGCTTTCACGTGGCTTTACTCCGGCTTTTTCAAGTGCTGCGATGTATTTGGCGCTGGTGCCGAAAATGCTGATGCGTTCCTGCTCAGCGATGTCCCAGAGGTGTTCAGGCGCCGGGGCAAAGGGAGAGCCGTCAAAAAGCACAAGTGTGCAGCCCGTTGCCAAGCCACTGACCAGCCAGTTCCACATCATCCAGCCGCAGGTGGTGTAATAGAACAAGCGGTCATCCCTGCCGACGTCTGTGTGCAGGATGTGTTCTTTAAGATGCTGAAGCAGTGTTCCGCCGGCACTGTGAACGATGCACTTTGGCACCCCAGTAGTACCCGAGGAATACATGATGTAGAGCGGATGATCGAAGGGCAGTTGGGCGAATTCAATTTCGGTCGCCTGAGCATCAACATAGTCACCAAGCAATATGGCACGTTCAATACCGCTGATATCCGGCTGCGGGCTGATAAAGGGCACTACCACAACGGTTTCGATAGAAGGGATGCTTTGGGCGATGCCTGAGACACGCTCAAGGCTGTTTAGAACTTTACCGTTGTAGCGATAGCCGTCAGTGGTCAGCAGGACTTTGGGTTCGACCTGGCCAAAGCGATCGAGTACGCCGTTAATACCGAAATCGGGTGAGCAAGAGCTCCAGATTGCACCAATAGATGCAGTTGCCAGCATGCCTATCAGGGTTTCGGGGATATTGGGCATGAAGCCTGAAACACGATCGCCTGCCGATACACCTTGTTTTCTTAGCGCGCTGGCCAGCTGGGCAACACGCTCATATAGCTCGGCGTGGCTTAACTCTATGCGGGTATCGTCTTCACCACGGAATATGACAGCAGGCTGCTCATCACGATAACGCAGCAGGTTTTCAGCAAAATTCAGGCGTGCTTCAGGATACCAGCGAGCACCTGGCATGCGCTCCGGGTGCTCAAGAACCGTGTCACCTTTGTTGCTTGATACCACACCGGCATACTCCCAGAGCGTATCCCAAAATGTGGTATTTGCGCTCAAGCTCCAGGCATACAGATCCTTGTAATCTCTCAACTCCAGATTGTGCACCTTGTTCGAGTGCTGCATGAAATCATGAATGCGAGTGGCTTCGCAGCGGGACTGGCTGGGTGTCCAGAGTGGTGCGGTCATCGACCTCTCCTGTCTGTCTATCGTTATTATTTGTATAACTTTCTGGATGCAGTAGAACTGGCTAATCGATGAAAGTTGACGTTTACGTAAACTTTCATCGATCTGAGGAGGTGAGTCAAGAGGAGTCAGGGAAAATACTGAGTTTGGTTTAACGCAGGTAGGTTTTACTGATCTCGCGGAATGTATCTGTGCCCGCGCGACGGAGCCATTCAAAGGCTACCATCTCACGGGTTACCACATGTATGCCGCAGTGACGGAAGCGCTCTAGTGCCGCAGCCCGATCAGCGGGTGTGCGGGATGATACGCAATCTTCAACTACGTAGACTTCACGTGCCTGTTGCTTCAATTGAATTGCCGTCTGAAGCACGCAGACATGTGCTTCCATACCGACCAGAATCACCTGGTTATGCTTGCCGCTATTAATGACGCGGTTGGGCTCAGCATCCGACATGGCGGAGAAATGGATTTTCTCCAAAATATTTTCATCGGCAATAAGCTGGCGAAGTTGCGGAAGTGTTTTACCCAGGCCTTGCGGATACTGCTCGGTGGCAAGTACAGGGACTTCCAGTCGATTGGCTATCTCAATCAGCCAGCGGCAATTATCAATGACTTGATCAGCCTGATGGATAACAGGGGCCATTTTTTCCTGAATGTCGATGACCAACAGGCAAGATTTGTCTGGATGTATCAGCATGGTGTTGTCCTCATGAGGTGCATGGAAGGCAGCTTAGCTCGAAGCGGGCGCAGGGTGAATGCCCAGAGGCTGAATTGAACGTTGCAATTAATAGATCAAGTATTGATGTGTACGCGGCAATAAGGGCGCACACATCAAATCCATTTCCTATTTTGCAGAGGACTGTAGCCGTGTCGGAAGATGCTGAAGGTGCTCTGGACCCAGTTCTGATACTGCATTCACACCCAATAATGCCATTGAGCGTTCCAGCTCGTTTTTGAGCAAGGTCAGTGCGCGTTCGACACCTTGCTGGCCACCCGATGCCAAACCGTACAGGTAGGGGCGGCCAATTGAGCAAGCATCAGCGCCTTGTGCCAGGGCTTTGATGATATGTATTCCACGGCGAATACCGCCATCAACAATGAGTTCCAGTTGGCTTCCGACTGCATCGCGAATAGGGGCTATACAGTCCACCGGTGCCGGAGCTCCCTCAAGCTGACGCCCGCCATGGTTGGAAATCATGAGCGCAGAGGCCCCTATCTCTGCAGCCCGCCGCGCATCTGCTGGAGACTGAATGCCTTTAATTACGAAAGGGCCATCCCATTGCTCGGCGAGCCAGGCAGCGTCTTCCCAGGTTACGGTGCGGTCAAACTGACTATTCACGTAGTCGATCAATGCCATGGCACCCTTGCCAAGGGCGTCTACGCGATGCACTACGTTGGCAAGTCTGAAGTCTGAATCCTGGGTCAGGTTGTAGAGCCATTCGAAGCTGGTACCGTAGCTGAAAAAATTACGCGGGGTGATTTTGGGCGGCATGGTCATGCCGTTATACAGGTCACGCTCGCGGTTACCGGCCAGCGGAGTATCGACAGTCAGGCAAAGAGCCTGGTAACCACTGTTTTTGCAGCGCTGGACAAATTCGCGGGTTAATTCTCGGTCCTTGAGGATGTATATCTGAAACATTTTTGGCCCAGCGGTCTCAGCTGCAACATCTTCAAGGCTTGTTGTCGCCATGGTCGAAAGGCTATACAGAGTTCCAAAAGTATCAGCCGCGCGGCAGGCACCCAGCTCTTTTTCGTGATGGAAAAGACGCGACATGCCTGTGGGAGACAGGAAAAATGGCAACTGAAGTTCAGTGCCTAATACCCGGGTTTTAAGATCAATATTGTCAACATTTCGCAGATAGTTTGGCAGAAGCTCGTAGTCATCAAAGGCTTCAGTATTTCGTCGCATGCTCCATTCGTCGTCAGCGCCTCCATCAATATAGTGAAACATGGGCGCCGGAAGTTTGCTTTTGGCACGCTTGCGGAGGTCTGAAATATTGTGACACTGGGATAGCCGGGGCATCATATTTTCCTTGTTTTGATAACCGGTATAAATTCAGTTGTTGAGACTTTCAGCAACGGCGTCGATGTGTGCTCTGGCTGCACGTCGCGCTGCTGCGGGGTCACGCTGCTCAATGGCACGGTAAATGCGACGGTGCTGAGTGCGCAGCTGACTTTTGGTATTGCCTTGAAAGTAGAGCCTGTCAGAAGTGTTGAAGACGAAACTCATCATCAAGTCCCTGATGCTATTCAACGCCAGCAGAAGAATCGGGTTGTGTGCAGCGGCATAAACAGCATGGTGAAAACGCATATCCCGTTCTGCATGAGCGGACGCGCTGTCCTCCTGAGGTTGCTCATCCACCAGGGATTCAAACACTACCTTTAAAGCCTTCAGATCATCATCTGTCGCCCTCTGCGCAGCAAGATAGGCTGCTTCTCCTTCCAGCAGGCGACGGACCTCCAACAATGATTCAAGCGTCTGTGGGTGGTTCTGCAGAAGTTGCTGTAATGGAGAACCCGGTTCATACGCCTGCAATTGAGGCGTCATTTCACGGAAGTTACAGACATAGTGGCCACTTCCGCGGCGGGACTCAATCACGCCACGGGTACGCAGTGCTTTCAGAGCTTCTCTTAATGTATTTCGAGAAACACGCAGTTTTTCCATCAGGTTGCGCTCAGATGGCAAGCGACCACCGGCTTTAAGTCGGCCATCCAGAATCATGGCTTCGATCTGGCGTGATACCAGGTCAGGTAAGGCGTGAGAGGTAGGCATGTGGGTTATGGCATCCGATGTTTTCAGATGCTGAGTCTATCGATACTGATAATTTTGTAGCAATAGCTGTTTGGTAAAGCCTTCAAATAAAAAGTCATAACTGACTGTTTATAAATGGTATTTAAGGATTCTGATCTGTATTTTCATGGCCAATAATTGGTAGGTCCAATTTTGGGGTGTGAAGTTTCAATCATGAATCACCCGAGCAGCAACAGAGGCTGCTCGGGTATACGTGTATTGCTTCAGGACAACCAGAATCTCAGATAGATATAAGCACAGGCAAAACCAATCATGACGGCGATCGAAACGCGGCTATAAAGTGTCATGAGGGTGCCAGGGCGGCACTCTACGGGTACATGATCAGCTCTGATCGCTCTATGGTTTAAATAGGCGACGAGCGGAGCTGTGATGAAGGCTATGGTCGCGGCCATATCAATCAGGCTGGTCAGAGAGGTCATAAAGAACTGATAGGTCAGTGCTGCACCGACGGCCATGACCAGCAAGGTACCAATATAGAACGGATCCGATTCATTAAGCTTGTGATCGTCTGTATCTTCAGGAATGTCCAGCCAGCGGCGGTGTAGCGAAGACAATGCGCGCGGAAATGCATCCATGATAGCCAAGAGGCTGGAATAAATAATCGCCAGGGCCGCAATCCCGATCACCGGGCCAGCACTGCTCCCAAATACAGCTTCGTACAGGCTGATAAGCTGAGCTGAGAACGCTGCTGAGCCAGACTCCAACACAATGCCTTTGTCATGCATCAAACCGGCACCCAAAAGCATAAAACAGACCGCCAGGATCAGGGTGCCAATAAAGCTTAGATTAAAGTCGAAACGGCTTTGAGCCAGGGTGGGGGGCTGCTCGCTGTTCTCCGCTTTTGCCTTGGCCCACAGGGATTGCCATACCGAAGCATCCATGGGGACTGGCATCCAGCCGATCAAGGCAGCGACAAACATTAAACCTGCAATATCCAGTTCAGTCGGCAGCCACTGCACGCCCTCGCTCCAGCCTATTTGAGGAATGATGGTTGCCGTAGCGAAAAGGGTGCAAACCATCATGACAACCACCAGGAATTTTGTGACTCGTTCCAGTGTGTTGTAGTGTCCGACAACAAGTACAGCGGACGTGATTGCGATAAGACCGAGTGCCATCCAATGTGTAGGCAAGCCAACTTCGAACACAACTTTAATCAAACCGGCTGACATAAGAGCAAGTGCAGAAACGGCGAACAGCAGTGAACTAAGCGTGATAAAGAAATACACACAAAGTACCCAGCGGCCCTGACGGCGATAGGCTTCGAGCAATGTGCAGCCGGTTGCCGGCAAATAATCACTGGCAAAGCGGAAAGCTGGATACTTCACAGCGTTTGCCAAGATCAGAATCAGCAAGAGCGCCAGGCCATACAGCGCCCCGGCACGAGTTGATTGCACCAAGTGGGATGTTCCGACACTAGTGGCCGCGAACAACAGGCCTGGTCCGAGGACGCTTAGTTGGCTTAGCCAGGCAGGCTTATTCGATTGCGTAATTGGCAAGGATGGAGTCCGTTTCATACATAGCTGTCTCTTATAGGTTGTTATAAATATCAGGCCATTCAGCCCTGGCCGATATCCGCCCGCTACCAGGACATTGGCCTTGAGTCTGAGGGGCGCGCTAAGCTATCAATAGCGCTTATATTTCAGCAAGCATTGGATATCCACTTTTTAAATAGGATATATATACTTTTGATAATAAAGGAATAATTTGAATGGATTGGTCATATATAAAGCATGGAATTGGACCAACCAATTTGCTATCCAGATTCTGAACAGCCGGTGCTGAGGTGCTGGGTGACGTGGCTTCGCACAATATCGTTAGCTTGTCATGTTATCAGCACAGTTAGCGGGGCATAAAAAAGGCAGGCTCCAATACAAGAGCCTGCCATATAAGGGCAAAGTGTTACTCTGGGCTAGTCCTGAGACTCGCCGGATGGGAGTGCATTTAGAGCTTGGCCCTGAATGCATGCCAATAAGCATAGCACAGACTGTATAAAGAGATACTTATAATTAGTATAAATAATTTATTCTGTATCGCTTTGGTTGGCTGCTGTACCGCGCCTGTGATAGAAAGGATGCAAACAATAAAGACAAGCTCAGGAGATCCTGCATGAAAGTCTATTCAATTGATGGCATTACACCTGTAATCGACCCCACAGCTTATGTTCATCCAAGTGCTGTTCTTATTGGTGATGTGATTATCGGCCCGCGTTGTTATGTAGGTCCCGCTGCCTGTCTACGAGGTGACTTCGGCCGTCTGGTGCTGAAAGAAGGTGCCAATATCCAGGATACCTGTGTCATGCATGGTTTCCCCGGTACGGATACTGTTGTCGAAGAAGATGGCCATATCGGTCATGGTGCCGTATTACATGGCTGTGTCGTTAAACGTAATGCCCTGGTTGGTATGAATGCCGTGATTATGGATGGTGCTGTCGTTGGTGAATCATCAATCGTGGCAGCCATGGCGTTTGTAAAAGCCAAGTTTGAAGTACCTGATCGCTCGCTGGTTGCTGGTTCGCCGGCTCGAATTATCCGTGAGTTGGGTGATGAAGAGATTGCCTGGAAGTCCAAGGGTACTCAGCAGTATCAAGACCTCGCCGTGCGCAGCCTGAATACCATGCAGGAAGTTGAAGCGCTGACTGAGGTAGAGCCGGATCGAAAACGCTTGAGCTTTAATGATGAGGTGATACCGCTCTATCAGGTCAAGCAGAAGACTGGCGGTGAATCCAAATAGCAGGGCTAAATTCCGAGCAGGTATCAAGATCTACCTGCCCGGATTGCTTTTAATCCTGGCTTTCGTGATATTGCGGCCAGTATTGTTTGACCACTGGGCCTTTGGTATCAAAGGTATGGCAGGTATTAAGCATAGGCGGGCGATTACCGCCTTTGGCGCCAAAGTCTTCGCGTTTTTCACGTTCGTGGTGCGTTGTCTGGTAGGCAGTTGTCGCCAACACACCTAGCATTTCCAACAAATGAGTACAGCCCTGAGTTCCGCCCAGTAATTCTCGTGTCAGTCGTGTAAAACCGGGGGCAATACGATGCCCGATCAAGCGTCGGAAGTTATCGGCAATCTGCGGGCAGTAGGCAAAAGGTGTGTAGTCCATGCAGGCCTCAACATCATGAATGTTGAGGTCATAGTCGATGGTCATGCGCAGCGACATTTTATGCAAAGGCTCACCAGCGGGAATTAGCCCGTTATTGCGTTCAGCAACTTCCAGATCAAAACTTTTAATATCGATCAGTTCGCCTTCAATGTCCCAAAGGCCATCCTTACGCTTGAAGCCGTTGCAGGTGACATAACGGGTGTGGAGCAGTTCGCGCTCAACAGGCGTGGAAAGAGGCATGCGTTTCTCGCTTTGGTTTAACCTGGATTAGAGGCCGCCGAAACGCTTGTAGAAGCGTGGCGATGGCTCTGGGAGTGGGCCGTCCGCTGTCTCTTGAGTATGGGACAGCCAATCATCAGCCTTATTGTAGATCAGGCGATAAATGTTGCGGCAAAGCACACGTGCTGAGGTGCCCACCCAGTCCGCCGGTAACAGTTTTTCCGGCAGTAGAGGGTCTCGCAGCAAAAGGCGACGATAGTTGTGAATCAGCAGAGTGCGCAACTGGAAACATTGCTCGGGCTCCAGCTCATCGGCAGATTTAAGTGCGCGAAGAATGGGGCGAAAACGGTCCAGGAAGAGTTGGTAATCCTCGGCCAGCTGTTGCAGGTTCCAGCATTCGTGCACCAGCTCTTTAAGTGCTTCAGAGGTATGAGAACCGACGAGCTCAGAGTGCATGTGAATGACTTCATTCTGCACGCAGAGATCCTGGAGCGTTGTGTTTAGTTCATGACTGTCAGCCATGGGGTGGGCCATGATGGTTGGGGCAATGTTGCCAAAACCCTGCCACTCGAGTTCTTTCTTCAACACCTTGCGCAGTTCGTTATCCAGCTGGTTGGTCAGGATCATGTCCCACTTGCCGTCCCATTCAGGATGCAATTTGGCGTAGATACGACGAAAAGCGCTTTCAAAGCGACGACGCCCAGAATCCGTCAGGCCGTAGTAGCTGCGGCGGCCGATCTGGTTAGAGGTCAGCCAGCCGTCTTTGGTCAGGCGAAAAATTGAGGTGCGCACCAATCGCTGATTGAGGCCCAGAGGCTCAAGCAAATTGATCAGGCTGCCAAGCCAGACAGTTCCACCACGCGGTGCAATCGCATCACCGTAAATAGTGATGATCAATGAACCGCCACGAATTGGACGTTGTTCCTTGAACTCTTCTATGAGCTCTTCGATACAGCGAATTTTTGTCATTATGGATTTCTGTAACACTTTGGCAGCTCTGTAAGACTTGGATTCTAAAGCCAAACAGTGCGCATTCTCAAGTTGACATCTCCCTGGAGCTTAAGCTCGTGACAGGAATTTGCCTGTTTCAGTGTTGATCTTGACCATTTCACCGGCTTCGAGATACTCGGGTACCTGAAGCTCAAGTCCAGTGGCAAAGCGAGCGGGTTTAGTTCGGCCGGTCGCGCTTGCAGCTTTCATGCCCGGAACGGTTTCCAGGATTTCCATGACTACAGTGGCGGGCAATTCAATGGTCAGGATGTTGCCATCGACCAGCAATGCCATGATGTTTTCCATACCGTCCATCAAGTAGGGTAGCTGCGCTTCAATGGAATCTTCATTCAGCATGTACTGAGAGTAGTCTTCGCTGTCCATGAAGGTGTAGAGGCCATCTTCCTTGTACAGATAGGAAACCTTGCGACGCTCCAGCAATGCATCCTTTATTATGTCATCGCCGGTAAAGCTGTCTTCATACTTGCCGCCACCAGGCAGTTTGTTGAAGCGAATGCGATACAGCGTTTTGGCACCACGGGCTGTCGGGCTGGATACATCGATATTTTGTACCAGCATGTACTGACCGTTGATTTCAACCAGGTTGCCACGTTTAACATCAGCCGCCTTGGGCATAATGAAATACTCCACACACACGTATAGGTTTGAAAGCGCTATTCTAGGTGAAAACCTGTTGCTGGCACAGATTCCTGAAGTCATGGTTTTGTATATTTACACTCGAGGCTTAGACTAGGTGCAAATACTTTCCGGGCAGGAGCGCGTGATGGATACAGAGAACCCCTATTTTCCGCAAAACATCCACAAGGCTTATCATGCTCATATCTATTTTGATGAAAACTCCTTATCACAGGTAGAAGGTATATGTGCGCAGGCTGGTGACGAGTTCGGGCTTAAAGTCGGGCGTATTCATCAAAAACTGGTAGGGCCGCATACCCGTTGGAGTGTACAAATCACCTTCGGTCAGCGTGATTTTGAGCGCTTCATACCCTGGCTGGATGCGGAAAGGGGAAAGCTGGATGTTCTGGTGCATGGCATGACCGGCGATGATTACAAGGATCATACCGATCATGCTTATTGGCTGGGGCGGCCGGTTGAGCTGGATCTGTCTATTTTTAGCCCGGCGTCTTAATTAGCTTATACGGCGCTTCAGGCCCGCTTCATTGATGATACGAGTGGCAATCTCTTCAATGGAAAAGTTTGTGGTGTTGATACAGTCAATATTTTCTTTCTTGAGCAAGCGTTCAACAGTGCGAATTTCAAAGTCGCATTGATCCAGCGAGGCGTAACGACTGTTGGCACGGCGCTCGTGGCGAATGGCTGCGAGCTGGAAAGGATCGATTGTCAGACCATACAATTTATGGCGATGCTGCTGAAGAATCTCCGGCAGGCGATTGGCTTCCATATCTTCTTCTGTCAGTGGGTAGTTGGCCGCACGAATGCCAAACTGCAGCGCCATGTAAAGGCATGTAGGCGTTTTACCACAGCGAGACACGCCAACCAGTATGATATCTGCCTGGTTGTATTGGCGTGTACGGGCGCCATCATCATTATCAAGCGCAAAATTTACCGAATCGATTCGGTCCTTGTAGCGCTCCATTTCGTTGATCGCGTGCGATTTCCCTACAGAATAGGATGAGTGGGTTTCAAGCTCTGATTCGAGCGGTTTCAAAAACGTGGAAAAAACATCAATTTTGAAACCATTGCAGCTGGCCAATAGATCACGAATTTCATCATTAACAATGGTGTCGAGCACTATGGGGGGCTTACCATCAATATCCCCTTGAGCATTTATACGCTCGACTACTTTTTGGGCTTTTTCTACAGTGTCGACATACGGCAATGTTATTTTGTCGAACTCGATTGCTTCAAATTGTGACAGTAAGCTGTGCCCAAGGGTCTCAGCTGTAATGCCTGTACCATCTGAAATAAAGAACGCCGTACGTTTCATGCTTACCTCGATTGTCGACAACTAGGGTATATCCCTGACTTCTCAGGGAGGCTACTTTAGCAGAAAAATGCCTTCAGGTTTTTGTAGTTAAATTACATTTTGGCCAAGCCAAGATTTTTCGATTTAACTGCAGTATTATGCCGCCTTCAGAGAGAAAAATAATAATGATCCTTACGTCAAACGGCTCAGACTCAGGAGAACTGGCTTTGCAGGATTATGTACTGCGCCTGGAACAGGCAGGCATGGGAGATGTCGACAAAGTCGGCGGCAAGAATGCATCTTTGGGTGAAATGATTCACCAGCTTAGTGATGCTGGAGTGAAAGTACCTGGCGGTTTCGCCACGACTGCACTCGCGTATCGTGAATTTCTGGCGCAAAGCGGTCTTGCTGATCGTATCAATGAAGCGCTTGATACACTGGATGCAGATGATACCCGCGCATTGCTTGAAACGGGTAGTAAGATTCGCCAGTGGATTATGGATGCCGAGTTCCAGCCAGAGCTGGATCAGGCCATCAACGAAGCTTGGGCTGAAATGACCAACGGTGATGAAATCTCCGTTGCTGTTCGCTCATCCGCTACTGCAGAAGATCTGCCGGATGCTTCTTTCGCAGGCCAGCAGGAAACCTTCCTCAATATTCGCGGCCTGGAAAATGTTAAGCACGCCATCAAGGAAGTATTTGCTTCCCTGTATAACGACCGTGCAATTTCCTATCGAGTACACAAGGGCTTCGCCCACGCTGAGGTAGCCTTGTCTGCCGGTATCCAGCGAATGGTGCGCTCCGAAACCGGATCTTCAGGTGTCATGTTCACCATGGATACCGAGTCCGGATTCAACCACGTAGTATTTATCACCTCAGCTTACGGCTTGGGTGAAACCGTAGTTCAGGGCTCAGTTAACCCTGACGAATTCTACGTTTACAAGCCGACCCTGGCACAAGGCGCGCCTGCAATACTACGTCGTACGCTGGGCTCCAAGGCTATCAAAATGGTTTACACCGAAGACGGCAGTGCCGGCAATGCGGTTGAAACCATCGATGTACCCAAGTCTGACCGTAACCAGTTCTCCATCAATGATGCTGATGTAGAAGAGCTGGCGCGTATTGCTGTAATCATCGAAAAGCATTACGGCCGTCCGATGGATATCGAATGGGCCAAAGACGGTGATGATGGCAAGCTTTATGTGGTTCAGGCGCGTCCTGAAACCGTACAGAGTCAGAACAAAGGCACTGTCATTGAGCGCTATCTGCTGAAGGAAAAAGGCAAAGAACTCGTTGAAGGCCGCTCTATTGGTCACCGAATCGGTTCAGGCCCCGTCCGCGTTGTCAGCGGCCTGGAACAGATGCACGAAGTTCAGCCGGGCGATGTGCTGGTTACCGATATGACCGACCCTGACTGGGAACCGGTGATGAAGCGTGCCGCTGCAATCGTTACCAACCGTGGTGGCCGTACCTGTCATGCTGCGATTATCGCGCGTGAATTGGGTATTCCTGCGATTGTGGGTTGTGGCGACGCCACCGAGAAGCTTACTGACGGTCAGCTGGTAACCGTTTCCTGTGCCGAAGGCGATACTGGCCGCGTGTACGAAGGTGAACTGGCGTTTGAGCACCAGAGTAACAGCGTTGAGTCCATGCCGAACTTGCCGTTCGACATCATGATGAACGTCGGTAACCCTGATCGCGCCTTTGACTTCCAGTCACTGCCTAATGCTGGTGTAGGCCTGGCTCGTCTTGAGTTCATCATCAACCGCATGATCGGTGTTCACCCCAAAGCGCTGATTAACTTCGATGATCAGCCTCGTGACACCAAGCAGGTGATCGAGCGCCGTATCGGTGGCTATGCATCTCCAGTCGATTTCTATGTCGACAAGCTGGTTGAAGGTATTTCGACGCTGGCGGCCGCGTTTTATCCGAAGAAAGTGATCGTACGTATGTCCGACTTCAAGTCGAACGAATACGGCCACTTGATCGGCGGTGATCGCTATGAGCCGAGTGAAGAGAACCCGATGTTGGGCTTCCGTGGCGCGGCGCGTTACATCTCTGACAACTTCCGTGACTGCTTCGAGCTTGAATGCCGTGCGCTCAAACGTGTGCGTGACGTGATGAAGCTGACCAACGTTGAGATCATGCTGCCATTCGTACGTACGCCGGGCGAAGCCAAGCAGGTGGTTGATCTGCTGGCTGAGAATGGGCTGGAACGTGGTAAGAATGGTCTGCGTCTGATCATGATGTGCGAAATCCCGTCTAACGCTCTGCTGGCCGATCAGTTCCTGGAATACTTCGATGGCTTCTCCATCGGCTCCAACGACCTGACTCAGCTGACTTTGGGTCTGGACCGTGATTCCGGTATCATCGCGCACCTGTTCGATGAGCGTAATGAAGCGGTTAAGCGTCTCTTGGGTATGGCCATTGAAGCCTGTCGCAAACAGGGTAAATATGTCGGTATCTGTGGTCAGGGCCCCTCCGATCACCCGGACCTGGCGCGCTGGCTGATGGAACAGGGCATTAACAGCGTTTCCCTGAACCCAGACTCCGTGCTGGATACCTGGTTCTTCCTGGCCAACGAGAAGGTCTGATTACACAGGCTTCTCGGACTCTGTCATGTGCAGGTGAGAGGTCGGTAAATCCCCAAAGGGGCTGTCAATTACTGATATTGACGGCCCCTTTGTCATTTTGGCCAGTTACCAAGCCTCATTAAGCACCAGGGGAACCTGTGGACCTGGTTATTCACTCTGTGACAGCTCTCTTTTAGCTAAACCTGAGATGACTTCTTGAATGGCCATAAAAAGTCTAGTATTAGCCTAGTAGTACCCAATTAAGCGGACACTGGATGTCTTCCATTTCAATGGATGGTTTTGCAGCTTTTGTCCAACATGGGAATCTGAATGGCTTCTGATACCAAGCGTCGTTGCCAGTCTGGTGACGTTTCCAGTACTAGCAAAGCTTTGGCGCAATCACTTGGGCAGCTCGTCGTTAGCTCTACTCAGGACGTACTGAAAGAGCTGCTCGATAGCATTCCTGATCTTATCTGGCTAAAAGATAACCAAGGCACCTACCTTTTTTGCAATTCAGCTTTTGAGCGTTTCTTCGGTGCCAATCGTGCAGACATTCTGGGTAAATCCGATTACGACTTTGTCGAGCGTGAGCTGGCAGACTTCTTTCGCAAAAATGATATGCGCTCAGTGGAGCAGGGCAAGCCCAGTATCAATGAAGAGTGGCTGACCTTTGCAACTGATGGCTATACAGGCCTGTTTGAAACAATTAAGTCTCCGCTGTTCAACCCGGATGGTACTCACTTGGGGGTATTGGGTATTGCGCGGGACATCACCAAGCTTCATGAAGCCAAGGAGCGCTTGCGTGAGCGTCAGCAGTTACTCGAAACCGTCATTAGTCTTGCAGGCAGTCCAATTGTATTGGTAGACCCCGAAACGGGTGAAATGCGCGAATTTAATGAAGCGGCTTACACCTGTCTGGGCTATTCGCGTGAAGAATTTACCGGACTGACTATCTTCGATCTAGACGAGCAGTCGCTATCTGAAGTTGGCGAAAATATCCAAAATATACTGGATAAGGGCTCATTGACTGTTGAAACGCGGCTTCGCCATCGCGAAGGTCACTTTATAGATGTGATCATTAGTACCAGTGTCATTGTGCAAAACGGTACACCCTATATTGAATCGCTTTGGACGGATGTAACTGACATCAAACAGGCTGAACGTGACGCAAAGCGCCAGCAAGCTATGCTGGCGCGTACTGAGCATTTAGCGCGCCTTGGGAGTTGGGAGTGGAATGTCGCAATCGATCAAGTGACCTGGTCTGAGGAACTCTTTCGTCTGTTCGGGCTTGACCCCTCTATGAGCTGTCCTTCGTTTGCAGAACAGGAAGAGCTGCAAATATTTGACCCGAATGACATCGAACTCTTGAAGCAAGCTGTACAGGATACAATGGAAACGGGTATCCCTTATGAGCTGGATATACGTATTAAACGCACCGACGGGGTGACCAGAAACTGTATCGCTTACGGGGAGTGCGAGTATGATTCAGACGGTAATCTCAAGGGATTAAGTGGCTATCTTAAAGATATTACCGAGCAGCGAGAGTCTGCCAGGGCTCTGCAGGAAAGTGAGTCAAATCTTGCGCGTGCTCAAAGGGTTGCCCATGTAGGCAGTTGGTCAATAAATGCCAGTAATGGACATTTATGTTGGTCAGATGAAACCTACAGAATCTTTGGCGTCCCTCAAGATCAAATAGTTACATATGACACTTTTATTTCCAAAGTCCATCCACTGGATGTGCCCAAGGTTGAGGCTGCTTGGGAGCGGGCGACTAAAGGTGAGCATTACAATATACGGCACCGGATTCTAGTGGATGGGGAAGTGCGTTGGGTACATGAGCGAGCTCGGGTCGAATACGATGAAACGGGGGAGCTAACAAGTGGCATCGGCACGATACAGGATATTACGTCATCCTGGCGCGATCACCTTTTACAGGAAACCAGCACCTCAGCTTTAAACCTGCTTTCAGAAGGTGAATGTCTTGAGAAAGTCCTGGCCACTATCGCAGATGGTCTGGAACAAATTAATCCAGAAATGTATGCCTGCATCCTGTTACTGGAACCTGACGGAGAGCAGCTTACATTGGGCGCAGCGCCACGGCTTGATAACGGCTTATTAAAACACTTGGGTGCCTCAGAAGCTGAAGCAGGTTCAGAATTTCTTGTTGAAGCCTGCCGAACCGGTCAGCAACTTATAGTCGAAGATCTTACTAATTGCCCTCGATGGCCTGCGCTTGCATCGGTGGCATTACAGCAGGCATTCAAGGCATGCTGGTGTCATCCGATTATTGCCAAGGGAGGGAGAGTGCTGGGTGTGTTCACACTATTCTATTCAGCCGCGAAAACTCCGCCTGAAACTGATCAATCCAGCGTCGAGCAACTTGCCATGCTCGCCGGTCAGGTTATTGAACAAACCAGAGCTCAGGAAGCTTTACATCTGTCATCCAGAGTAATCGAGCACAGCCACAGTTCTATTGTCGTAACTGATGCTCAGGGATACATTCTGGCGACAAACCCGGCCTTCACTCAAATGAGTGGCTACAGCAAAGACGAGGTCAGAGGACGAAGGCCTGCGATTATTCGGGCCGGATTGGAAGAGGACAGTGCTACGCGTGACAATGTTTGGCAACGATTGCAGGATGAAGGCTTTTGGCGTGGTGAAGTACGTAGTCGTCATAAAAACGGACGCTACTATATGCAGTGGCTAACGGCCAGTGCAGTAAAGGATGCAGCAGGCAAGGTTACACATTACATCGGCATTTCTGATGATATTACTGAAAACAAGGAAGCAATAAAGCGTATCGATTTCTTGGCGTATTACGATTCTCTGACGGAATTGCCCAACCGGCAATTGGCGCGGGATCGAATGGAGCAAGAAATTACCCGTGCAAAGCGTGAGCATGAAGGCAGTTTTGCGCTTTTGATTGTCGATTTGGATCAGTTCAAGGCGATCAATGATGCCTTAGGACACACGGTTGGAGATGAGCTTATCAAGGCGGCTGCCCATCGTCTCGTCGAGACTGTGCGTGAGACAGATACTGTTAGTCGTCAGGGAGGAGATGAATTCCTGATTATGCTGACAGGTAACATAGAGATGCATGCAGTCTCTGCTATTTGCAGCAAAATAATGGAAGCCCTTACGCGTCCGTTCGAGATTGGCGAACACACGCTCTCGATTTCAGCTTCAATTGGCGTTGCCATGTTTCCCGATGATGGCATTTGTTTCGATAGCTTGATGACACGAGCAGATATGGCGATGTACAGCGCCAAAGATGCTGGACGTAACGCCTATCGTTTCTTCAATGATCGAATGAATGTCGATGTTATGGATCGTATTCTGGTCCGCAATGGCCTGATGAGAGCTCTTGAGCATCAGGAGTTTATCTTGCATTACCAGCCTCAAGTGGATCTTACCACCGGAAAAATCTTCGGTGTTGAAGCGCTGATACGTTGGGAAAACCCTGTTATTGGCCTGGTGCCGCCAGATCGCTTTATACCGATTGCGGAAAGCAGCGGCCTGGTAGTTGAGATGGGTAGTTGGGTTCTTAAGGAAGCCTGTCGACAACTCCGTAAGTGGCAGGATGAATTTGGACTGACCGATCTGGTCATGGCAGTGAATATTTCCGCCTTACAATTCACCCGAGGTGATCTATTTGACGCGGTGAATACAGCACTGAATGAGTCAGGAGTTTCACCATCAAGCCTGGAACTAGAACTCACAGAAACGGTATTGCTGAAAGAGGCGGAGCAAGCTTTGGAGGTGATGAGTCGCTTGCGTGATTTGGGCGTTAAGATGTCGATTGATGACTTTGGTACCGGCTATTCCAGCATGAGCTACCTTAAACGCCTGCCCGTTGATAAGCTCAAGATTGACCGCTCATTTGTGAAAGATATAGATGTTGATACAGACGATGCCGCCATTGCTCGCGCTGTGATTTCACTGGGTCATATTATGGGGCTTAGCATTATCGCTGAAGGCGTAGAGAATGAATCCCAGTTGGATTTTCTGCGGTCGCATGGATGTGATCAGTATCAAGGGTATTTCTTTTCACGCCCTGTACCTGCGCAAGAGTGTGGCAAGCTTCTGGTAGCTAACATAGGTACGCCCGCGACTTAGGCACAAGCAATTCACGGAATGATCTTTCTGCAAGGAGGCAGAACGCATGAAGTCTTTCAATACAGCGCTGGTAGTATGGCTACTGCTTATAATCATATTTACCTCGGCATTCCTGTTTATTGGCAGCCAAGTTGAGTCAACAGTATGGCACCAGCACTTGGTAAGCCATCTTTTACTAAGTGTGCTGATAACATGTCCCGCTGCTTTATTGGTTTGGCTATTTGGATTAAGACGTGGTGCAAGAGTCCATACAGAGCGAGCGCATCAGGCAGTGGTTGCTCAGCCTTTGCTCGAGGGAGTTGTAGAGTACCGATACCTGGAAAACTACTGGCAGCCAATAAAAATTCTAATATGGCTTATTCCATTAGAGTTGGTGCTAGGCCTGGATGTATACCAAGGGATTCGACAAGGTGATGAGGCCAAAGATAGTTGGCTTATTTCCGGGCTGATGTTTCTTATACTGCTCCCAGTGCTAAGTGCGTGGTTTGTAGTCCTTAAGATTACATTGACCGGCGGATTATCTGTCCGGGTTACAGATACCCATATTGAATTTCCCGTCTTCAAACACATGAAGTATACGATGATACGGCTAATGCTGGCAGAGCTGACATTTGTCAGTATCATGGGGCGTAGAGTTGGCCACCGGAGCTTATGCTTCGGTAACATCAAAAAACGTTATGTGCTGGTAGAGCCACAAAGTAGCCAGAAGGATTTCATGCAGATGTACCTGATACTTAAACAGCGTACGGGTCAGCATACACCTGTAGAACTTGCCAACATTACCTAGGCCCCTTGCTTTGAAACAAGATACTGTGGAGAACCATGTTGGCAGACACTAAAGTCATAGATTTCGCCACCGCCGGTAACAAACACCGTGAGAAGCGTGAGCATGAAGATAAAGAGTCCAGAGCCGAAGCGATCCGTAACCGTTTTGCCAAGGCATTACCGGATAAACCCAAACCGGTGAAAGACTATTTCAAGAAGAAAAAGGCCAAGAAGAAGCGATAGATTGAGCATTTGGACACGTTCATGAGCATCAGGGGCTCATTAGTCAGGTATACTGTGCAAGGCATCCGTGGGATGCCTTTTTTATGGACGCAGTGATCGGGGTGTTAAATGGTTGAAACCGGCCAGCTCAATAAGCTCAAGGTAATTCGTGAAGTCGATTTTGGTGTCTACCTGGAAGGTGGAAGCGAGGGCGGAATTCTCCTGCCCAAGTCTGAGGTTCCTGAAGGTACTCGACTGGGCGACAGCCTGCAGGTGTTTGTCTACCTGGATACCAATGACATGCCGATTGCGACGACCAAGCGCCCTCGGGCTCAGGTTGGGCAGTTTGCAAACCTCAAAGTGGTAGAAGTAAACGAGATCGGTGCCTTTTTGGATTGGGGGTTGCCTAAAGACCTGTTCCTGCCCTACAACGAGCAGACTCGTCGACCGGTTCAGGGCGACTTCGTCACTGTGTTCCTCTACCTGGATAACACTGGCCGCATTGCAGCCACTACCAAGCTGGAAAAACATTTCGATCCTGAAGTGTCCTATCAGCAGGCTCAGCTGATTGAAATGTTGGTATGGCGCCGTACGGAAATTGGTTATCTGGTCATCATCGATAACTGCACTCAGGGGCTTCTGCATCAGCAGGATATTCACCGTCCAGTGCGTGTGGGGCAAAAGCTCCCAGGCTTTATCAAACAGGTTCGTGAGGATGGCAAAATTACTGTCATGCTTGAAAAGCCTGGTTATGGACGTGTGGATCCACTCGCACAGCAGATTCTGCAATACCTCGAAGCGCGTGATGGTTTCTGTACCCTGGGTGATAAAAGTGATCCTGCCATCATCAAGGAAACCTTTGGTGTGAGTAAGAAAGCCTACAAAATGGCTTTGGGGCAACTGATGAAAGCGGGTCGTATTCGCCAGGACGAGCAGGGTATCTATCTCAAAGATTAATGCTCGGGTTTTTCTCTTTCCCACTCGATTTAAGCTTCATTTAAGCTCGCCTCACTAGACTGGCTCCTGTTAATCAAAACAGGAGTCAGATCGATGAAATCCCTTCTTACCGCTGTACTGCTTTCTACTACCGTTATTGCTGCACCTGCTTTTGCCAAAGATAAATGTGATGTCCCCAAAGACGAATGGCAGTCTGAACAGGCATTCCGTGATGCCATTGAAGCCAAGGGTTGGGAAATCAAGAAATTCAAAATCGATGATGGCTGCTATGAGGTGTATGGACACGATGAACAGAAACGTCGTGTAGAGGCCTATTTCAATCCGAAGACCTTCGAAGTGGTCAAAATGGAAGTAGAAGACTAAGGAGATCGCCATGGTCACCGTAAAAGTCTGGGACCCGTTCGTCCGAATCTTTCACTGGTCGCTGGTGTTCTGTTTTACGGTGGCCTGGATTAGCGCGGATGAATGGCAAGATCTGCATGAGGTGATGGGGTATATCACCGCAGGACTGGTTGTGTTCCGTATCCTTTGGGGCCTTATTGGCCCCCGCTATGCCCGGTTTACACATTTTGTCCGTTCCCCAGGAACGGTCATGTCCTACCTGAAGAGCATTAAGGCCGGTAATGAACGGCGTCATGTTGGTCACAATCCTGCTGGCGGCATGATGGTGGTAGCGCTGCTGTTGTCGCTTGCTGCACTGACCCTGAGTGGGTGGCTAAGTACCGATATCCTCTGGGGTGAATCCTGGATTCAGGAAGTACATGAGCTGGCCGGCAATATGGTACTGCTTCTGGTCGCATTGCATCTGGCTGGTGTACTCTTGGCAAGCCTGAGACACCGCGAGAATCTGCCTCGTGCGATGGTGACAGGACACAAGCGCCCGGCGGTGGGGGCTGATCAAGACTGAAGCACAGCATATGTCGGGGAGGTTATTTGTGAGCGGATTTACCAGACTTGTTTCAGGGCTGGCGCTGATTTCGGGCTTGCTGATCTCCCTTGATGCTGCTGCCGGACGCAAGCTTAATCAAGACGAAATTCTGCAGTTGGTTCGCGAAGGAAAAATCCGGCCACTGTCTGAGCTGATTGCACAAAACCCCAAGCGTTTAGCGGGCCGATTGTTGGATGTCGACGTGGAATACGAGCACGGGCGTCTGGTGTACGAAATAGAAGTGCTGGGAAAAGATGGAAAAGTCAGGGAGTTTTATCTGAACCCTCTGACTGGGCAGGTTTTGAAGGAAGAACTGGAGGACTGAGCATGCGCTTGTTACTGGTCGAGGATGACATCACTCTGGTTGAACGTTTGAAACCTGAACTGCAAAAAGCGGGATTTGCAGTTGAAGTGTCATTGGATGGTGTGGATGCCGAATTTATGGGGCTTGAAGAAGACTTTGACGCCATCATTCTGGATCTTGGCTTGCCACAGAAGCCTGGGCTGGACGTTCTTCAGGCTTGGCGTAATGCCGGCCGTACGGTGCCTGTACTTATCCTAACGGCACGTGATGCCTGGCATGAGCGTGTAGACGGTTTGAAAGCCGGTGCTGATGACTACCTGGGTAAGCCCTTTCATTCTGAAGAGCTGTTGGCACGACTACAGGCCCTGGTTCGCCGACAGCATGGCCATGCCAGTAACCTTCTGACGGTAGCGGGGTTGAAACTGGATACGGACAGACAAGTGGTCATTGATGCCCAGGATTTATCACATCAGCTAACCGGTATCGAGTTCCGGTTGCTCCGATATTTAATGCTCAATCCGGATCGCGTTATTTCCAAGGCCCAGCTCAGCGAGCATGTATACGAAGAAGAACAGTTGCGTGACAGCAATGTGATTGAGGTCTATATCAATCGCCTGCGCCAGTATTTTGGCAAGGATGTAATTCTGACACGCCGTGGCCAAGGCTATATCTTTCCTTCAAAAGTATCGGCAAGCTCTTAATATGAAAGCAAAAGGGCTGTCGCTTGAATGGCGTATTCGTCGCCAGTTATTGGCTGGACTGGTGCTTGTGCTCTGTGGACTCATGCTGATCGTGCATTTCAGTGTGACACGTCTGACCGAAGCCTTTGTTGTCAGTCGGTTGGAAACAGATGCGGAAAGCCTCATTTCAGCCCTGGAACGCAATGCCGATGGACACTGGTCATTCAACGAAATGGCCGTAATGCAGCCTTACCAAAGGGTACAGTCCGGACATTATTATCGACTCATTGCCCGGGACCTTGATGTTCGTTCCCGCTCACTTTGGGACCTGGACCCTGAGGTGAAACACCTACAGCCCGGCGAGCGTCAAGTCACCACACTAACCCTCTTACCAAATCAGCATTGGTTGGCGCTGGAGCAGGGCTTTAGCAGGCAGGGCGTGCAATTCACCCTGTGGGTTGCGCAAGATATTGCAGACCTTAAGCATGATCAGGAACAGATGCAGCTGGGATTGCTGTTGATTGTTGCGTTGAGCATTCCTTTTTTGCTGCTGTTGCAAAGCCGAGTCTTGCGCCATGGTTTCAAACGCCTTGAACCTTTACGACAGGCACTGGCGCGTCAACAAGCCGGTGAGGATATCGCCTTACCTGAAGATGTGCCCAAAGAGGTAGCGCCATTGGTCGATAGCATCACCCAGTTGCTTCATCAGTCAGGTCAGCAAATCGGACGTTCACGTATGGCGTTGGGTAATCTGGCCCACGAACTCAAGCGTCCCTTACAACACCTTCAGTGGCTTGCTGAGCAGCACCCAGACCCGTCGCAAAAACAGCAGTTAATGGGTTTGTATGAAGAACTCTATCGTCGTATTGAACGTGAATTGCGTCGTGCACGTATTGCCGGCTCCCCTGGGCCTGGGCGTCATTTCAATCCAATGGAAGAGATTCCCCATTTAGTACAGCTCCTGCAGCGGATTGGCCGTGATGACATTGAAGTAATCACTGAACTGCCAAAGGGACTTATGCCATTTGACCGTGATGATATGCTCGAGCTGTTGGGTAACTTGCTGGATAACGCCTGGCGGCATGCTCATCACAAAATAAAGATTCGCATATCTCAGCCCGTTACCGGATCGTCTACATGGACCCTTGCAATAGAAGATGACGGACCAGGGGTCACTGAATCCGAAATGCAACAGATGTCGATGCGAGGTGTTCGCATTGATGAGCAGAGTGGCGATGGCAGCGGGCTGGGGTTATCGATTTGTAGCGCGATTGTCGATAGTTATGCTGGCTCGATGGAATTCAGTCGCTCGCTTCTAGGAGGACTTTGCATCGATGTACGCTTGGGGAAATAGAAACTCGGTTTTCCTTTCCATACGCGGTGCAATAACTCCTGCAATGATACGCAGAAGGTGTCACTGCAGAATCTGACTGGTTTAGCTTTTCTTGAATTGCTATCTGAAACATCCTGACTGAGCCTTTTCGGTGTAGGTAACCGCTGAACGACTGGAAACACTCAGGCTATAGCAGCCTTTGATGGACAGTTCACAGCGAGCACATTCAGCGGTCTATATACCCCAGGATATTATCGTTAGGCTGGTTAGAGCCCCTTTGCCAGGGCCATTGTCATATCAGCGGCTGAAATAGCCTTGCATCCGGATGTGTTCTGACCTGCCCAGAGAGGGGTAAAGTCTCCAGAGCCTTGTGCTTCAGCAGCAGTACGTAATGGCGCAGAAGCAAAGGTGGCAAAAGGGAAGCAAGGGGCCAGGGTGTTTATCGGTCCTAATTCCTCAACCATTCGGTTTACGATTCCGCGTGCCGGACGACCACTAAACAGGTTGGTTAGCACCGTGTGCTGTGCTCTTTCTGACTGCAAAACCGACCTATGGATTGATGATGTATTGGCTTCATCGCAGAGAAGATAAGCCGTTCCTGCCTGAATACCTGAGGCACCAAGTGCAATAGCTGCTTTGACCCCCGCCGCATCTACAATACCTCCAGCCGCAATCACCGGAATGTTCACTGCACGCACTATTTGCGGCAGTAACGCCAGGGTTCCGAGTTGTGAGGTTATATCTTCAGTCAAAAACATACCCCGATGACCACCTGCTTCCAGACCCTGAGCAATAACGGCGTCCACACCGTGCTGTTCGAGCCACAACGCTTCGGAGACAGTTGTAGCGGAGGACAGAATCTTGGCACCAGAAGATTTAACCTGATCCAGGAGTTTGGTTTCAGGCAAACCGAAATGGAAACTGACCACGTCTGGTTTCAGCCGGGAAACCAGATCGGCCATGTTTTGATTGAACGGCTGACGACCCGGACCTGACGGAGCAGCAGGCACGTCTATACCCAGTTCTTCATAGTAGGGCAGAAAAAGATCCAGCCAACGGTCCTGAACCTCTAAATCAATGTCGGGCTGTTGATGCGAAAAGAAATTCAGATTGATAGGGCCTGATGTCTGCTGACGAAACTGATGCACTGAAGCTTCTATACCTTCGGGCGTCAGCATGGCGCAAGGGAGAGACCCCAGGCCACCTGCCGAGGTGACCGCAGCAGCAAGCTCCCAGTTCTGAACACCGGCCATAGGCGCCTGAATGATTGGAAGGCGAGTGTTTAGCAGAGCGGTAAGAGCAGACATCTGGGGACTCCGGGTTGACGGTCGAATAAAGAAAGCACCTGAAATTCAATATGTTGGCGCCAGTTCCTCATTAGATGCTATCTATCTATAATTGAATATTGAATTATTCATTAGGACTATTCTTTTAATGAGAATAATCACGCTTGAAGATCTTCATATTTTCCAGACCGTCGTTAGGGAAGGTGGTGTGATACGCGCTGCAGAAACCCTCAATCGGGTGCCTTCAAATGTAACAACCCGTATCAAACGATTTGAGGAGCGGTTGGGGCATGCCTTATTTCAACGCAAGGGACGCCAGCTGGTATTGACCGAAGCAGGGCAGAAGCTTCTCGGTCATGCGAGTGACTTGCTTAGACTGGTGGATGATATCGAGCAGGATATGACAGCGTCAGAAACTCTGGGCCCATTGCGTATAGGTTCACTGGAGAGTGCTGCAGCTGTTCGGTTGCCAGCCTGTTTCGCCTCTTTTTATTCACGCTTTCCGGACATTTCCATTGAGCTCAGTACCGGAAGTACAGGCGCTTTACTGAAGCGCCTGCATAACCATGACCTGGAAGCAGCGTTTGTATCTGAACCCTTTGATGCTTCAGGTTTGAATACACGAATCTGCTTTGAGGAAGAGCTGGTGTTAATTACGGCCCAAGGTCATCCGGCTATCAGGACGCCTGCTGATCTCAGGAACAGCTCAATTGCCGTATTTCCTCATGGATGTTCCTACCGGCACTGTTTGCTGGAATGGCTGGCTTCCGGCCGAATTGAGCCTAAGAAAATTATGGACCTGGGTTCGTACCATGCCATTGTGGCATGCGTATCGGCGGGGGCCGCTGTAGGAATTATGCCTGCCTCCGTTCTGTCCAGTGCAACGCTTGGCGAGCATGTAATGCAGCATACTTTTCCCTATCAATATGCCTGCAACCACACGCATCTGGTTTGGAAGGGGCACATGAGTTGGGGCTTGCGACAACTGCTCGGTATGCTGGAGACACGATAAGAAGACGCCCATTTATAAGCTTGCGTTGTGTGAGATACAGTCTCGACGGAAAGACGCGCTATGCTAGGATGTGCCCTCACAAATTGATCATGGAAGATGCAAGGAAGCGCTATGCCGCGACATGAGGATTATCTTGCCCTGACAAAGGGTGCGCGTATGCACCTGAGAAAAACGTCAGATAATCAGTTTTATTTCAGAACCTCCTTTCAGGTTAAATGGTTTATCTGGGGCGCTATTGCAGTGGTGTGTTTGCCAGCCCCATTGTTGATGAGCGTTGTTCTTGAGGGTGGGGAGAGGCTGTTCCACCTCGGGTCCAGCATTTTTCTTATTCTCTTCGCTCTAGTCGGCCTGGGCGTTAGAAGGCATCTGATACTGGACTCTGTCAGTGGAAAGCTGAAGCTAGAAAAATCCTGGTGGGGTCTTGGGCGAAAGATTAAATCAGAATCGCCATTAGTACAGCAGCGTGCTGTTGTTGCGCCTATCGGAGAGCTCAATGAAGGCTGTCTGCTGGAAATCGCCGATCAAAAATACACAATTGGCAGCGCTGATGAGGTCAGACAGGTCGCTCGATTCCTGCAGCAGTACTTTTCAATCCCCGCATTTGACCGTGTTGCTCAGTGGCCGAAGGAGCTTAAGCTCAGTCCACTTGAAGACGCTGTTCCAGAAAGCGGTGCTCAGCCAGGGTCCTCTGACAATCCCGAGACTGATCGCAGGACTTCAGTGAATGGATTAGATACTGCTTCAGGTGCGGCCGATTTGGATGCTGAATATGCCTCCGTCATGGATGCTCGAATTTTCCTCAGGTTGGCATTGCCGTTTCCCGCTTTTATAGCAATCGGCGTGGTGCTAAGCATGCTTGCAAATAAGGGTGGCGTCTAAAATGCGAGGTTGGCAGTCATCATCCCCTAATGTAGGTAAGCTTGTAATAACCCGAAATCTCTGGATTATCGGGATTCCGCTTCTGCTCGTTGCCATTCTGATGGCCTACCTTGGCTTATCAAGTGAGTTTCCCGTTATTGTGAGTTGGGCTCTCGTATCGACGCTTGCTCTGCACTGTATGTGTGTGCGCCATTACCTTTTGATAGACAAGAACAAGGGGAAGTTGATCCACCATCTTGGCAGTCTCTATCCCATCGGGCATGAGGAGTTGCCGCTGGAGCATCTGGCGGGATTCTGTATAGCCAGAACAGCTACGCGAAGACACTTCTTCAGCTTGATAGCGATGATGAACAATGGTCAGCGTATAACGCTGTTTAGTCAGCGATCCCTGAGTGAAATGGAAGACTATGCTCAACTGCTGGGAAACTTCTGTCAGCGGCCTTACAGGGTAGAACTTACCACTTAAAAATCATAATGTATCCAACTGCATTATGATCATAATGATGTACCTTAAGTGATTTAACGCCTATTATTTTGATCATGACGAAGATAATTCCGTATGAATCCGAGCATGCACTGCGAAAGCTGGGGCAGCGTCTTGTTCAAGCTCGCCAGCGCAACCGTTGGCGTCAGTCCGATGTGGCTGATCGAACGGGGCTCTCACGTGGCACCATTCAAAAAATGGAAAACGGAGAGCCAGGCGTAGCGATGGGCAACTACATGATCCTGCTGGCGCTTTATGGTGCAGCATCTGATCTTGATAGTGTATGCACAGAAGTATCTGCTCATGATGACTCTGAGTCAGAGCAAGCACGTCTGCGTGTGCGCAATACCCATGAGTTGGATAATGACTTCTGAGATGCAGTGCCATACCAGGCTGAGACGATTCCATGGATGAGGTTAAAGAAGGCTGGGTTTTTGTTGATATGCCTGGAGAGGCATCACCGGTTCTGGCGGCCCGATTGGTAATCGATGGCGGCGTAGGTCGGTTTGTGTATGGCAAAACCTACCTGGATCGGAATGATGCTTTCCCACTGGATCCAATTAATCTGCCTTTGAGCACATCGACCCAGACCATAAATGGCAATGATGGTGTGCCCGCCGTATTGCTGGATGCAGGCCCCGATAACTGGGGCAAGCGGCTGATGCGGGTGCTTCACTCACGGCAGCCAGCCAACAAACTGGAAGAATTATTGGCGACCAGGGGGACAGGCGTCGGCGCAATACGGGTCTCCATGTCGCGCAGCATGCCAAAACCCGCTCAGGATTTTCAGCCACTTAGTGAACTTGAGAACATCGGCGATAGTGTCCAGCGCTTATTGGACAGCAACGAGGTCATACCTGAGGAAGTTCTTCGCCAGCTGGAACCTGGCTCTTCAATGGGCGGTGCGCGGCCCAAAAGCGTGGTCCAGGATAACGAAGGCGCTGTCTGGATCGCAAAATTTACCCGGCCGGATGATCTTTTCGACCAGAGCAGGACAGAACAGCTGTGTTATTTGATGATGCGTGAATGCGGAATCGAAACGGCCGAGACACGACTGACCCGCATCGCGGGCCGTTCCGTTCTGCTGGTCAAACGGTTCGATATCACTGCACAAGGACGGCGGCATTTTATCAGCGCCCATGCGTTGAAATACCAGTCTCGTGTGCGCCAGTCGGATTTCAACCTGATCTACTCCTATCCTGCTTTGGCCGATCTGATCTGGAAACTCAGTGATATGCCTGAAGCCGGTAATGCAGAGTTGTTTAATCGTATGGTGTTCAATGTGCTGGTGGGGAATACAGATGATCACCTGCGCAACCATGGTTTTCTGAAAAACCTGAATAACCATCAATACAGGCTGTCGCCGGCTTATGATGTCGTGCCTCAGCCCACCAACCAGGGGCAACAGGCCATAGCGCTGGGCGCGTTCGGTCGTGGCAGCTCAGTGGAAAGCTGCCGCCAATGTGGCCGTTATTTTGGCCTTGACGTGCACACCGCCAACTTGGCTATCGAGCGTCAGCAGCAGGTTGTTGCCGAATGGGAAAGGTTTGCCGATGACGTGGAACTATCGGATGTTGATCGCCGAATATTGCGACCCGTTTTCGAGGCGGAAAGGACGGGTCGCCAGGTAACTTAAACCGGATCAGTTTCGGTACAGGGTTTTAATCAGGTGATAGCCGAACTTGGTTTTAACGGGGCCATGCACTTTCAGCAGCGGGCTCTTGAACACCACATCATCAAAGGGTTTTACCATATCGCCACGGTGAAACTCGCCCAGATCACCCCCGCGCTTGCCTGAGGGGCAGATGGAATAACGCTTGGCCAGCATTTCAAATTTCTTGCCGCGCTTCAATTGGTCAAGGATATCCAGGGCTTCTTTCTCGGTCTTCACAAGAATATGTAATGCTGCCGCTGTGGCCATAGTGCGTCTCGCTGTTAGTGCTTAAAGTCCGGCCATAGTCTAGCAATAAAAATAAAGCCGGTAGAGAAAACTGTAATACAACAGACAAGCGACTATACATTAGTCTTGTAGTGAAAGAGGGTGTAAATTGATTTCTGCGCGTCAGTGGCTCTCTTGCAGGCCAAGCAGTTAGGACTGCCTCGAAAGAGCGACAGGCACTATACAACCTTGAAAAGGAAATGATTCCAAGGGGTGTTCTATGCAAGATCTGATGGAAAAGCTGGACATAAACCAATACCTTCCTGCAGCCCTTGATTGGGCCATGAACCTGCTGCTAGCTCTGATTATTCTGATTATCGGTATCTGGATCGCGGGTAAAGCCTATAAAGCCGTGGTCCGTATTGCAGACCGGCACGAGCAGCTTGACGATACCCTGTTTCGATTCTTTGGCAGTCTGGTACGTTACACCATACTGGCCTTTGTCGGCATCGCGGTACTGAACCGTTTCGGAGTACAAACTGCGTCGATTATTGCACTGCTGGGTGCGGCCGGTTTGGCAGTTGGTTTGGCGCTTCAGGGAACCTTAACCAATCTGGCGGCAGGCGTGATGCTGCTGATATTTCGCCCATACAAGATTAACGACTTTGTAGATGTGGCGGGCAAGTTTGGCAAGGTAACCGAAATCGATATGTTCACTACGATTTTGCAGACCTTTGACAACCAGCAGATCATTATCCCTAATGCAAAAATCTGGGGCGAGCAGATCGTTAACCATTCCCACCATAATGTTCGTGGCGTGGATATGACGTTCAGTATTGCCTACAAGGAAAGCACAGCTGATGCGCGTAAGGTGATTGAAACGGTACTTGCCAACCATCCACATATTCTCAAAGATCCAGCACCTTTTATTGAGGTTGAAACCTTAAATAACAGTTCTGTAGATTTTCTGGTTCGTCCGTTTTGTGATGGCGCTCACTACTTTGATATCCGTTATTCCGTGCCTGAACAAATCAAGAAAGCATTGGATGAAGCCGATATAGAAATTCCCTTCCCGCATCGCAAGGTTATTGTCGTCAACGAACATTGATGTGTGTTCGAGATATAAAATCTTTCAGAAAGGGGCTGAATAAAACCAGCCCCTTTTTAATTGGCATTAGTCACGGCGAATGCTTGCAAGTATTGTCGACAGCAGGATGCAGCCTGCGCCTGAAAGTTGGATTGGTGTTAAGGCTTCTCCAAGCCACATAAACGCAAACAAAGCACCGAAAGCCGGCTCTGATCCCGTTAGCAGGGCTACACGTGATGGGGACGTGTGCTTTAGTCCGTAGTTTTGCGCAAACAGCGCATAAAGTGTGCAGCAAACAGTTAGATAAATAGCGGCAAACCAGAAAGCTTCTTCTAATGGGAACAGTTGTGAAATTGGGTAATCGCCCTGGGCAAATATGAATAATGCTCCCAAACAAACAATCCAGGATTGAGTGCTGGTTGTTGCCAGAGGAGATAACGACGTGCCCGCCATAAGTCGGTTGGTGACGACCACAAGAACCGCACGCAATAACGCTGCCAGCAACATTAGATAGTCGCCGGTATTCATTGTCAGGCTTTCCATATCACCAGACACGCCAGTTTGGGTTAGAAGTGCCACCCCAAAAAATGAGAGCCCAACCAGCGCCAAGAGTCTCGGTGTTGGCCAACGTCGTTCTACAAGTGCCTGCACCAAAGGTGTAATCAACACGCATAAACTGATTAAAAAGGCAGCTCGGGTCGCTGTTGTCTGAAACACACCCCAGGTTTCAGCAAGAAAAATGCATAGCAGCAACACACCTGTTGGAATAGCCCGAATACAGTCACGCCCGTAACCTGAGCGAATCTCCCTTAAGTGCAGAGGCAAAAGTATCAAGGCGGTCAGGCCAAAACGTATAGCGATAAACGCGATGGCACCGGTATACACCAGAGCCTCTTTGGTAATGGCGTAGCTGGTTCCCCAGAATGCGGCGACAAGAAGTAGCGACAGCTCTGGTAAGGGCAGCCGAACGCCAGGCCTGGAAGAAGATAAGAGGGAAAAGCTGAACATCGGGATTGAACACCGTTGGTATTTGAAGATGCGTGCATGCTAACTTCTAATATTTGAGGCAAAAATATATCAACCAAGCAAAATACTAATGACTGAAACGCATAAATCATGAACATTCCAAAACTGATGCCATTGCTGCCTGACATGGCGGCGTTTGTTGCTGTCGTTGAGGCTGGAAGTTTCACATCTGCCGCTGCACAAATGGGAATTTCACCCTCTGGAGTGAGTCGGCAGGTGACACGACTGGAAAAAGCCCTTTCCGTGCAGCTTATCGAACGCACAACACGCCGTCAGACCACGACGCCTGTGGGGCTGGATGTGTACGAGCAGTGCCGCAATATGCTGGACAATGCCGTTCAAGCCATTCATGTGTCGGAAAGCGATACCACAGAGCCAAGAGGGAAGCTGCGAATTGCAATTCCCAAGGCGTTGGCAAAACAGGTGCTTGAACCACACCTTCTGGCATTTGGTAAAGCCTATCCATCGGTATCCCTTCATGTGATGGTGACTGATCAGCGCATGGACCCAGCTCGACAGGATCTGGACATTGTTTTCCATGTTTCAGCCGATCCTCTGGAGCATCTTGTAAATAAGGTACTTGGCCGAGTTCGCTCTATTCTCTGTGCAAGTCCCCAATACATAAAGCAGCGTGGCACACCGAGTGAACCCTGTGACCTGCTGTCTCATGACTGTATAGCACTGGGGCTCCACCAAGGAGATAACCAATGGTTACTGACGCGAGATGGACAGAGTGAAACTGTTGCTGTGAAAGGGCGATATACCAACAACCACTCTGAAATGAGGCTCAGAGCAGTCAAGGAGCATTTTGGAATCGGTATATTTCCGGATTTTGTGGTTCAAAATGCCATTAGTGCAGGTGAGGTCACCCAAGTGCTTGCTGACTGGCACGTACATAGTGATTTTCAGGGCGGTATTCATATGCAGTTCCAGCACATGCGGTTTATGCCTGCCAGTATGAGAGCGTTTATCGACTTCATGGAGGGGGTGGGAGACTTGTCTGCCTGTGCTGCAGGATGAAAGGTATTTTGAAAACCTTGGTCAGTACTGTTTGACCTTCCTATTGTGGGAAGGTTTATAGTGTTTGAAGATCATCAAGAGACGCTTGTAAGGAGGCAGCTGATGAATATTCAGACAAAAACGGATTCACCGCAGGTCAGGTCAATCAGCTTTCCAATAGAAGGTATGAGCTGTGCTTCCTGTGTTGGGCGCGTGGAAGCCGCCCTTAAGAAGGTTGATCATGTTGAAGACGTTGCCGTTAACCTTGCGACAGAACGTGCTGATATTAAAGGCGATGCACAGCTTGATGCTTCAGCATTAATCGAAGCAGTTGAGAAAACGGGCTATACCGTACCTGCAACAACAATCGAATTATCCGTTGAAGGCATGACCTGCGCATCCTGTGTCGGACGTGTCGAGCGCGCCCTTCAAACGCTGCCTGGCGTGGTAGAGGCAAACGTCAACCTGGCAACCGAGCGAGCCAGTATTCGCTCAAATTTGCCGGCAGAAAGATTGATTGCAGCCGTGGAGAGCGCTGGCTACGACGCCAGTGAAGTTGATCGTACGGCTACTGAAACTGATGAAAATGAAGATAAGAAAGACGCCGAAATGGCGGGTCTCAAGCGTGATTTAACCATCGCGACTGTTTTGTCTTTACCTGTTTTTATCGTCGAAATGGGCTCGCATTTGATTCCCGGTATGCATCACCTGATTGCCAATACAATCGGCATGCAGGTGAGTTGGTATATCCAGTTTGTACTTGCCACGCTGGTGTTGTTCGGACCTGGGCTGCGTTTCTTCACTAAAGGGGGCCCGGCGTTGATGAGAGGCGCCCCGGATATGAACTCGCTGGTCGTACTTGGTACCTCGGCTGCCTGGGGCTATTCGGTCATTGCGACTTTCTTTGCAGACCTGCTTCCGGCAGGCACTCAGAATGTGTACTTCGAGGCAGCTGCTGTCATTGTAACGCTGATCCTGTTGGGCCGGTTCTTTGAAGCACGGGCGAAGGGTCGTACCTCTCAGGCAATAAAACGGCTGATTGGCTTGCAGGCTAAAACAGCACGTGTGATTCGTGACGGTAAGGCACTGGAGATTGGTATCGGTGAGGTCAAGCCCGGCGACCTGCTGGAAGTGCGTCCAGGGGAGCGAATCCCTGTTGATGGTGAAGTAACCGAAGGCGACAGCTATGTAGACGAGTCGATGATTACCGGTGAGCCTGTACCGGTCGCAAAAACCATCGGTAGCCCGGTTGTGGGCGGCACGGTTAACCAGAAAGGCGCTCTTACTTTCAAAGCGACAGCTGTAGGCGGAACTACCGTTCTGGCTCAGATCATTCGTATGGTCGAGGAAGCACAGGGGTCAAAACTGCCTATCCAGGGCTTGGTCGATAAAGTAACCATGTGGTTTGTACCGGCTGTAATGACAGCCGCCGTGCTGACGTTTCTGGTTTGGTTCTTTGCAGGTCCTGAACCTGCATTGAGTCTGGCACTGGTGAATGCGGTGGCAGTGCTGATAATCGCGTGCCCTTGTGCCATGGGATTGGCAACACCTACTTCGATAATGGTGGGTACCGGGCGGGGTGCCGAAATGGGGGTGCTGTTTCGTAAAGGCGAGGCCCTCCAGCTTCTCAAAGACGCAAATGTGGTAGCAGTCGACAAAACCGGCACTTTGACTGAGGGCAAACCGGCACTGACAGATCTTGAAGTGTCTGAAGGATTTGAACGCACAGAGGTATTGGCAAAAATAGCCGCTGTGGAAGCTCGCTCTGAACATCCAATTGGACGAGCCATTACTGAGGCTGCGGATAGTGAAGGGCTGTCGCTGCCTAAGGTTGATAGTTTTGAATCCGTGACAGGTTTTGGAGTCAAGGCGCAGGTCGATGGAGTATCAGTCGATATCGGCGCAGATCGTTATATGACGAAGCTTGGGCTGGAGGTGTCGACCTTTTCGGAAGTGGCAGAGCGTTTGGGAGATGAAGGTAAAACGCCGCTATATGCTGCAATTGATGGCAAGTTGGCCGCAATAGTTGCGGTTTCAGACCCTATCAAGGAATCAACACCACAAGCGATCAAGGCATTGCATGAACTCGGACTTAAGGTTGCAATGATCACGGGCGATAACCGCCGTACGGCTGAGGCAATCGCCCGACAGCTGGGGATTGATGAAGTGGTCGCTGAAGTGCTGCCTGAAGGTAAGGTAGAGGCCGTTAACAAGCTCAAGTCCGAACATGGCAAACTGGCCTTTGTAGGTGATGGCATAAACGATGCACCTGCGCTTGCAGCGGCAGATGTCGGCATGGCAATAGGAACAGGTACCGATATCGCCATCGAGGCTGCAGATGTTGTGCTGATGTCAGGAAGTCTGGGCGGTATCCCAAGTGCTATAGCTCTGTCCAAAGAAACCATCCGTAATATCAAACAGAACCTGTTCTGGGCGTTCGCCTACAACACGGCGCTGATACCTCTGGCAGCTGGTGTGCTCTATCCGGCATTCGGACTTCTGCTATCACCCATCTTTGCAGCAGGCGCAATGGCATTGTCTTCAGTCTTTGTGCTCACGAACGCGCTTAGATTGAGACGCTTTAAAACACCAGTCCAGCCAAGTTAAGAATTGGAGAGCCTGCCGTATGGCAGGCTCCATATCACCTTTAAACTGGATTTGAGTGAGGGAGTGCTCATGAATATTGGCAAGGCTTCTGACGCTTCCGGCGTCTCGGCCAAAATGATTCGATATTACGAATCAATAGGTTTGATTCCCGAAGTGGCACGCACGGCTTCGGGCTACCGTGATTATTCTGATAAGGATGTGCACCGGCTGAGATTTATTCGACGAGCTCGTGACCTTGGCTTCTCGGTGGATCAAATGAGCGAGTTGCTTGCGCTCTGGCAAGACCGTGGTCGAGCCAGCGCTGACGTCAAGCGAATAGCATTGGAGCATGTGGCAGAACTGGAGCGAAAGGCCCAACAGCTAATGGAAATGAGTGAAACCCTGGCTCACTTGGCCGGCAATTGTCAGGGAGACTCTCGCCCGGACTGCCCAATCATTAATGAACTCTCGGATCAGTGCGGATTTGAAGGCACAGCAGAGACTGATTCTTCAGACGGCAATATTGATAGATAGAAGTCCGGATTCGTTAGGCCATTCAGAAGGGAGAGGCGGGTAAAGCAGAGAATAATAGGCTGCTCGGTGATCTGACCGAGCAGCCCATGTAAAAAATGCTTAAGGCTTAAACCGGCTGATTTTCGTATCCGGCTTCCTGAATAGCATGACTAATTGCGGCCACCTCAATATCGCTGCTGACGCTAACCTGCCCATTTTCCAGGTCAGCTGTAACCTCGGCATTAGAGTCGAGACCTTTTACCGCTTTTTCAATCGCTGCAACGCAGTGGCCGCAAGTCATGCCAGTAACCTTGAACTGATACATTTCAATCTCCTTTGGTGAGTAGATGATTGAGAAGATAAGCCTTCCAATAGTGGTAAGGTCAAGCCTCTTATTGTTCTATATATCTGCACTAACAGGCATTGGCCAATGCTGCCGCTTGTATCTTTTTGTGTTTTTGAAACATTAACACCAGGGCTAACCCGGCCGCCGATGTTGCAGCACCTGCCAACGCAACGCTTGGCAGGCCCAGGCCAAGATGAATAACTACACCACCCAAGGCTGCACCGGTCGCATTACCAAGATTGAATGCAGCGATGTTCATGGATGAAGCCAGGCTGGGTGCATCACTGGCCTCATCCACTACAAGCGCCTGCAGTGGGGGGACCACGGCAAAGCTGGTGATACCCCAGAAGAAAATCAGGGGCGGAACAATCCAGATCGATTGCATGGTGAATGCAAACACCGTCAGCAGGACCATGGTGGACAACATTGAAATCACCAATGTTCCAGTCAGGTTGCGGTCAGCAAAGCTCCCGGACAGCCAATTACCCACGGCAAGACCGATTCCGTACAAGACAAGCATGGAGGTCACGAACAGGGTGCCGGCTTGTGTCTCATCCTGCAGGATCGGTGCGATGTAGCTGAATACCGTAAACATGGAGCTGGAACCGACTACGGTCAACAACAGTGCAAAAAGTACCGATCCTTTTCCAAGCACTCTGACTTCATCGAGAATACTCGTGTGTGTTTCAACTTCAAGTTTGGGCAAGGAGGCGCGCAAGGCTACCAACGTGATCACCCCCAGTAACGCCATACCCATAAAAGCGGTTCTCCAGCCGAGCGCTTCACCCACATAGGTTGCCAGCGGAACACCGCCAATATTGGCAATAGTAAGACCCGAAAACATGGCCGCGACCGCACCTGCACGCTTTTCAGGCGGCACCAATTGAGTTGCAACAACAGCACCTACACCGAAGAAGGCACCGTGGTTGAAAGAGGTAATGATACGACCCAGTAACAAGCTTCCGTACCCATCTGAAAGGGCAGAAACGAGATTACCGACAGTAAATATGCTCATGGCCAGCAAAAGCAGGCTACGACGTGACAAACGGGCAAAGCCCAGTGTCATGATCGGCGCACCTACAACAACCCCGAATGCATAGGCGCTGATCAGCATACCTGTGGTAGGGATGCTGATACTCAAATCATCCGCAATTATGGACAGCATGCCCATGGGGGAAAATTCCGTCACCCCGATACCAAAGGCTCCCAGTGCCAAGGCGAGTAGGGGAAGGTTGGGTTTCATAATGACTCCGTATGATCAGTTGTACTGCAGCGGAATTTACAGACTTGTTGTATCTAGATAAATCGCTATAGGAGCCAATCACTTTTGAATTAAAATCAAAAGTGAAGGGTTATTTGGCGTGAGTGCCAAATCCATCGAGCACGAGGTATACAACGTCGAAATGGATAGCAAACGAACCGACCGCACCACCGAAATGGAAACCTTTCTGGCTGTGGCCTGTGCCGGGTCCTTGAGTGGTGCTGCACGCGAATTGGGATTGACGCCCTCTGCTGTCAGCCGTTTGGTTACTCGAATAGAACAGCGACTCGGGGTACGGTTGGTACTCAGAACAACTCGAAGTCTTCGGCTGACCCCGGAAGGGGAAGAGTATGCCCTGGCTGCACGCAGAATAATTGATGACCTTAATCAGGCTGAATCTGCCTTGGCTGATCGTGCCAGTCCAAAGGGGCTCATACGTGTCAGCGCTGCCTTTGCGCATGGACGGCTGACCATCATCCCATTGATACCCGAATTTTTAACGCGCTACCCTGATATACGTGTGGATCTTCAGCTTAGTGATCAAATTGCTGATGTTGAAGCAGGGCATGTGGATGTGGCCATTCGTTTTGGGACTTTACCCGACAGCCTGCTAAGCGCACGTCGACTGGGTGATACCGGACGTTCAGTTGTGGCATCACCTGACTACTTGCGGCGTCGAGGTTGTCCTCAAACACCCTACGAATTGGCACATCACAACTGCATGGACTTCAGCTTCAAGCGCATCGAACCCGGATGGCCCTTTAGGGTAAATGGGGAGCATGTCATGTTACCGGTTGAAGGCAATGTACAAGCCAATAACGGTGAGACTCTGGTTCAACTGGCGATCGATGGCATGGGTATTACGCGCATGGGTAACTTTCATATCGACTCTGAATTGACGGCTGGGCGGCTGGTAAAGGTGCTGGAAGCATTTAACCCAGGTGATACTGAAGCGATTCATGCCGTATTTATTGGCGGCGACAAGATGCCTGCACGAGTCAGAGTATTTATCGATTATCTGGTCGAGAAACTTGGCTAAAGAGCTCTGTAAGCTCATAGCTACGGTTGGGGTCGAAAAGCAAAAATTGAATGGGCTGCTTCAGCTCCCTTGAGGCAGCCATTCAAAGGCACGCTGGAGGTACGTGCTGAACTGCTTAAGACGCTTATTCGACGTTGACGGTCACAATTTCTGACATGATGGGTGGATTGTGCGGAGCATGCCCCTTATCACCCAGAATAAGCTGAAGCGTATGCTTGCCCGGCGGCAATGTGAGCGAAGTTTCTGTTTGGCCACCACCGAAGTGCATCACATCACTGCCCATTGCCATACCCGACATTGGCATTTTTTGTCCATCGACCATTAAGTGGTGGTGCCCTGTGTTTTCCTTATCGATGCCTGCAGGGGCAACGCCCATGCCTCTTAGGCCAAATTGCACATGAAATGTTTGGGGTACTGTCGCGCCATCAGCGGGGGAAATAATGTAAACCATAGCGCCCTCTGGTGAGGGTGACGCCATTTCTTCTGCAATAGCTGCCTGGCTAAACATAGTCGCAAAGCCTACAGCTATGAGGGATTTGATCATGTGGAGCTCCTTGTCTTTGTGTGTAACAACTGTATGTCGAACGATCAAAAGACTGCATGACACCTACAAGGGTAGTTGAGATTTCAGGAATTGATGCCATTGATAAAGGAACTGACAGTTCATCGTAGCGTCAGCTATTACTGTCGATATGAATTAGCCTGATGCTATTGTCTAACCCAAAAGGAATAAAAATGGCTGAGAATACTTATACCCCGCCAAAAGTCTGGACTTGGGAAAAGCCCAGTGGTGGGCAGTTTGCCAGTATTAACCGCCCAATCTCCGGCGCTACTCATGAGCAACGCTTGAGGGTTGGCAAGCACCCGCTGCAACTGTACTCACTGGCAACACCCAATGGCGTAAAAGTCACCATTATGTTGGAAGAATTGCTGGCATTGGGGCATACAGACGCAGAGTACGATGCGTATTTGATCCGCATTTCGGAAGGTGATCAGTTCGGCAGCGGGTTTGTCGAGATAAACCCCAACTCCAAAATTCCTGCGCTTGTTGATCAAAGTGTCGAGCCACCACGACGTGTCTTTGAGTCTGGTTCAATATTGCTGTACCTGGCGGAAAAATTTAATGCGTTCCTGCCCAAAGAGATTGGTGCACGTACTGAAGTGATGAACTGGTTGTTCTGGCAGATGGGCAGCGCACCTTTTCTGGGGGGAGGCTTTGGTCATTTTTATGCCTATGCGCCGGAAAAATACGAGTACCCCATTGATCGCTACGCCATGGAAGTGAAACGCCAGTTGGATGTTCTGGACAAGCAATTGGCTGTAAACGAATACGTAGCAGGAAATGAGTACACCATAGCAGATATGGCAATCTGGCCCTGGTACGGTGGCTTGGTTCTCGGGCGCCTGTATGACGCCGCCGAGTTCCTGGATGTGGAGAGCTACACCCATGTTGTGCGTTGGGCAAAACAGATTAATGAACGCCCGGCCGTGAAGCGCGGACGCAAGGTCAATCGCAACTGGGGAGCACCCGAGGATCAGCTGCCTGAACGTCATGATGCCAGTGACTTTGACGCTCTGGGTCAATAAACCGCTCAGGGCTGCGGTGGAAGGCTGCAGCCCTCTTTGCAGCGTGATTTGAAGCGCCTGCTGGCAAATTTGAGATACGCCCAATTCAATAGACTCTCCAGGCGCAAGATTCGTATCACCGTTGCCAGATGCCGGTAGTAGGGGAGTTCATGCCATATCACCATAAAGGCTTTAACGCCTTTAAGGACTTGACCGTCTTGCCCGATGGCATGGATCACTCGCATGGCGTCCACTTTGTCCAAATCCCACCTGTCCAGTCGGGTAGCAGGATCAAACAGGTCTTGCCAGTCAATACGCTGCGTACTGTCCAAACGTTGGTAGTGAGCAATTTCGCGTCGACAAAGCGGGCATTGCCCATCGTAAAAAAGAATAGGTTTGTTCGGCATGGTTCCTCCGTTAACACACTGCCTGTACGTCGTACCCCGTAATACGGATTAACCAGAATAGCCTTTAAGCATGAAGGGTTTCCACCCAATGAGGCAGATCAACCTTGGCCAGATGCTGGCGTGCGGTGTCCAGCAGTGCCGCCGCTGCTGGTGAGAGTGCACGACCTTTTCGGGTGATGACACAGATTTCACGCTCAACCACTGGGTCATGAAGCGGGACAAAAGCCACACCCGCAAATGAGTGGGTATCGGCAGCCAATGCCGGAAGCAGGGACACACCAAGCCCCTTGCTGATCAATGCGGCCATTCCAGCCGGGTTGGAAACTTCAATCTGCACATGATCCAGCTTGATTGGAATATGGCCGCTTTGACTGAAACGCCGAAGCTGCGCACGTATGCCGGTATCGTCGGATAACAACAGAAGATCATCGTCGGGCATCTGCTTCCAGCTCAGGATTGGCTCCTGAGCCAGCGGATGGTTTATTGGGAGCACCAAGCCATACCTGTCTCTTAACAGCGGGCTGTAACTCAGCTCTGGCTGCTGTGAGTGATTGCCTGCAATAGCAAAATCGACTTCATTATTCAGTACCCGCTGCTCAAGACTACCGGCACTTTCGTCCCGGATATCAACTTGAATGGATGGGTACAGGCGGCGAAACTCTACCAGAGCACCGGGCATCAGGCGTGTCACCACAGAAGGAGAGCCGGCCATACTCACTTTACCTTGCTGCAATTCTGCTCGCGCACGCAGATCGTCCAGCGCGGCATTGAAGTCCGATACCAGCCGCTCGGCTACTGGCATGAAGTGCTCACCTTCAGCGCTAAGCACTACACGACGGGTCGTACGATCAAACAGTGTCAGGCCTGCATCCTGTTCAAGCTGCTTTATAGTGGCCGTCAAAGCCGATTGAGTCAGGTGAAGATGCTCAGCAGCGCGGGTAAAGCTGCCGCTGCGTGCAACTTCCAGAAAGGCCTGAATATGGCGAATACTGATATTGCTCATGATTAATCATTTATTCTGATTAATTAATAGAATTTAATCATTTGATTGATAAATCGTGATTCTGCATCATTAGCCGCAAATGAACAACGCCGTTTTAAGTGCCAGCCAGATGCCCATGCTTAGCTATCAATCGGGTACAGCCAGCCGGCAGTGGAGAATGCCATGATCCCCCGTTTAGATCAGATCGATGCCACTCAAAGCCTTTATCTCGACTTTATCGAGACCCTGAAGCAGCAGGGCTTCAAGGGCGACTTGAACCCCGACTATGCCAACCGAACCGTACTGGCGACCGATAACAGTATCTACCAGGTCTTGCCGCAGGGTGTTATTTACCCAAGGCACACGGACGACCTGGTTCTGATCGCGTCTCTGGCCAATGAACACCGCTTCAAGGACGTGGTACTCAGCGCCCGTGGCGGCGGTACGGGCACCAATGGTCAGTCGCTGACGGATGGTTTGATTGTCGATGTATCCAAACACATGAACCGTATTCTGGAGATAAATCCGGATGAACGCTGGGTGCGTGTGCAGGGTGGTGTGGTCAAGGACCAGCTCAACGCGGCACTGAAGCCTTATGGTTTGTTCTTCGCACCTGAGCTTTCCACCAGTAACCGTGCCACTGTGGGCGGTATGATCAACACTGATGCAAGTGGTCAGGGCTCTGTCCTTTATGGAAAAACCCGTGATCACGTTCTTGGGCTAACCAGTGTCTGGCTGGATGGCACCCTGTGGGAATCTGTACCCATTGATGATGCTGAGCTGGAACAGCATAAACAGCGTCAGGACCGGGTAGGTGAGGTTCACCGCCTGTTGGATGATATCCAGAAGTCTAAACAGTCTGAAATCGATGCCTGCTTCCCCAAACTGAACCGCTGCCTGACCGGTTATGATCTGGCCCATATTCGCGATGAATCCGGCCGTTTCAATCTGAACTCCATTCTCTGTGGTGCAGAAGGCTCACTGGCATTTATCGCAGAAGCCAAACTGAACGTATTGCCAATCCCGAAGTATGCGGCGCTCGTCAATATCAAGTACGACAGCTTTGAAACTTCACTGCGTGATGCCAAGGCCCTGATGGAGTGGCAGCCTACCTCCGTTGAAACCATCGACTCCAAGGTGCTGAACCTGGCAATGGGCGATATCGTTTGGGATACGGTGCGTGATTACTTCCCGGAAAAAGAGGGTGATCCAGCCATTCAGGGGATCAACCTGGTGGAATACACCGGTGATGATGAAGCAGAGCTGCGTGCCAAGGTTGAAAAGCTGTGCCAGCACCTGGAAAACGTAAACGGTGAAGCGGGTAAAAGCTTCGGCTATACCGTGGTGTACGGCGCTGCCGAGATCAACAAGGTGTGGGGCATGCGCAAGAAAGCCGTAGGCCTGTTGGGTAATGCTCAGGGCCAGAAGCGTCCGATTCCTTTTGTTGAAGATACCGCCGTTCCTCCGGAGAATTTGGCTGATTTCATCATGGCCTTCCGCAAGGTGCTGGACGACCGTGGTCTGGCCTACGGCATGTTTGGTCATGTGGATGCGGGTGTATTGCACGTGCGTCCAGCTATCGACATGAAAGACCCTGCTCAGGAAACCCTGATTCGAGAAATTACCGATGAAGTTGTGCGCCTGACACAGGAATACAAAGGCTTGCTCTGGGGTGAGCACGGTAAGGGTGTGCGCTCCGAATATGCGCCTGAGTTCTTCGGGCCTTTGTATCCGGTTCTGCAGCAGATCAAGGGCTGCTTTGACCCCCGTAACCAGCTGAACCCTGGCAAGATCGCCACGCCGATGATTGATGGTGCAGAGCTGCTTAAAATTGATCAGGTTGCGACTCGAGGTCAGTACGATCGCCAGATCAGTGAGCCGGTGCGCGACCAGTACGATTCAGCCATGAACTGTAACGGTAATGGTGCCTGCTATAACTACGATCCCAACGATGCCATGTGCCCAAGCTGGAAGGGGACGCGTGAGCGCATTCACTCCCCGAAAGGGCGCGCCTCACTGATTCGTGAATGGCTGCGACTGATGGCTCAGCGTGGTGTCGATGTAACGTCTGAAGCGCGTCAGGTACGCCAGGGCGGATACATCCGAAATTTGCCAAAACGTATCAAGAATACGCTGGGCAAACGCAAGGGTGAGTACGACTTCTCCAACGAAGTGCATGAAGCGATGATGGGCTGTCTGGCCTGTAAATCCTGTGTCGGCCAGTGCCCGATCAAGGTCAATGTGCCTGACTTCCGTGCCCGTTTCCTTGAAGTCTATTACGGCCGTTACCTGCGCCCGATGAAGGATTATATGGTTGGCAGTCTTGAATACATGATTCCGACACTGTCCAAATTCCCGGCGCCGTATAACTGGGCCATGCGTAATACCCTGGTGCGCAGCTTTATGCGCCGTGTGGGTGGCATGGTGGATAGTCCTGTTATTTGCACCAACAGCCTGAAGCAGGGACTGGATCTGCGTGGCATCGAGCTGGCGACGCCTGAAGTCATTGAAGCCCTAACCGATAGCCAGCGCGAACGAGCCGTGGTTATTGTGCAGGATGCCTTTACCAGCTATTTCGAAACCCGATTGGTGCTGGATATCATCGATTTGCTGGGTCGACTGGGATTCTACGTGATGGTTGCGCCTTTCATGCCCAACGGTAAGCCGTTGCATGTACACGGCTTCATGGGCGCTTTTGATAAGGCGGCTAAACGGAATGCTGAGATGTTGCAGCAGATTGCCGATCAGGAGCTCCCGCTGGTGGGTATCGATCCTTCAATGACGCTGACCTATCGTCAGGAGTACAAGGACGTGATCGAGGGTGATCTGCCTCCAGTGCAGTTGATCCAGGAATGGTTGAGTACTCAAACCGAACGTTTCCAGTTGCCTGAAGTGCTACCCAACAAGCAGATCTTCCGTTTGATGGCACACTGCACCGAAAAAACCTCGGCTGCTCCCTCACTGCGTCAGTGGCAGGCGATCTTCAACGCACTGGGACAGGAGCTGGAAGTCGTTGCGACGGGCTGTTGTGGCATGAGTGGTACTTTTGGCCATGAAAGTGACAATTTGCAGCGATCCAAGGATATCTATGAACTGAGCTGGCGCGGGATCGTGAACCAGCCCGAGAATAAGGGACGACTGGTAGCCACCGGCTACAGCTGCCGCTCTCAGGTTAAACGCTTTGATGACCAGCAGTTGCCGCACCCGGCACAGGCGCTATTGGATCTGTTTTAATCATCGTGTTTGTTCTGCAACTGAGTACCCGGAGTCCGGGTACTTAAGTTGTAGTGCAAATGCAGCATGAATCAGCGATGATTCGGCCATAAAACAATACACATACTAAGGAGCCCAGAATGCAAGATCTGTTGCCCGATCTCTGTGATCACTTTGAAGAACTGGTTCAGGTTGTTGAACCCATGTTTGCAAACTTCGGTGGTCGTGACACCTTTGGTGGTGAGATCGTAACCATCAAAGCATTCGAAGATAACTCCCTGGTCCGCGAGCAGGTCGCTCAACCCGGTGCCGGCAAAGTACTGGTCGTTGATGGCGGTGGCTCTCTGCGCCGTGCCATGCTGGGCGATATGCTGGCCGAAAAAGCAGAGAAAAATGGTTGGGAAGGGATCATTGTTTACGGCTGCATCCGTGATGTGAATGCTATTGGTGCGCTGGAAAATCTGGGTGTTCAGGCGCTGGGGACGCACCCGATGAAAACCGAGAAGCTGGGCGTTGGTCAGCTGAATGTGCCGGTAACCTTTGGCGGCGTAACATTCCGCCCGGGTGAATACGTGTATGCCGACAACAACGGTGTGCTGGTATCACCAAAGAAGCTGGAGCTGCCTGAAGGCTGATCGGCACTTCCTTCCGGGGCTGTTGTTCCAAGCAGCCCTGATTCTCTCTTCTAATTCATGTATTTTCTTCAAGCTAAATATAGCTTCACCCCCTAACATGCTGAATTTGATCGTTTTGTTTTAAAGATCAAAAAATATGCAGCTTTTTGGGCGAATTTTTTTCAAGCCTGTCTATACTTAGTTCAACAGCGCACTTGAGGACGTTCGCTGGCTTGGCTTGCTGAGCATATAGGGACATCTACTGCACGCATCGGGTACCCCTTCGCCTGATGCGTGCCTTTCTATGTGTGAAATTCTCTATGTTTGAAATTCTACTTTTTAAGCGACTTGGCGGTTCGAGCGTACGACTTACTCGTACATCGCCTGCATGGCGTCTTTAGTCCATTTCAGACTGTGACGATACGCCGCTTCATAGAGGGATATATCAAAGTCACTGGGCAATAAGTCCCAGTCACCATTTTCGTACGCCATTACCTGTTTCAGCAATATGCCCATCGGGCCTTCAGCCTTCGCCAGAGCGGCCTTGATATCTTCTCCAAGCGGCAGCTGTTCCAGCAGGGTCGCCTGGTCGATATCCAGCATTGCATGTAACCCTGACATCATGCCGACCATAAAGAAGCTGGATGGGTTGGGGCGCTTTTCGGTTTCGGCAATCATCTCGCACATGTGTCCGCGCGTGAGCAAAATACGGGTTAGCTCTTCCGGCTTGTCACTATTGGCAGACATGGCAATCAGGCTGGCCCATTTGCGCACCTGCTCCATTCCCAGCAGCACAACGGCTTCTGCGACAGACTCTACCTGACGCACCAATGAATAGGCGGCAGAGTTGACGATGCGCAGCAGCTTATACGTGAGAATAGGGTCGCGGATGATCAGGTCTTCCAGCTTTTCCGGTGTGGTATTGGGTTTCTGAAGTTCCTGTATGAGCTGCATCATCGCGATCTGGTTCGCGTTGACGTTACGACCTTTAACGACTTTAGGCTTGCTCAAAAAGCTGCCCTGGAAAAGCTTGCAACCACACTCGATGCAACTTTCAAGCGTGTCGAACTGACTAATGTTGCTGGCCATCAGCGTGGTTTTGTATGGCGCCAGCTGAGTGGCCAGCTCGGATAGTTCGGCATTGGTTTTATTGGCTACATCCACTTTAACGATTTTGGCTAGTTTGAGTGCCGTATCGTATTCAGGGCTGAACTCAAAATCAGTCAAAGCAAAACGGTAGCCATCTTTGACCATTTGATGGATTGCTTTCAGCAACTCCATATTCTTGGGTTCAGTAATGTTTATGCAAAGCACGATCTGTTTTGCCGGAAGCGCAGGGACGCTGCCTTCCAGAATCATGCGAGGGCTTACCTGTATAAAAGCAGGTACGCGTTTAACTTCCCCTTGATCCGAGATGCTGGTGTAAGCGTGTAAGAGGAGTTCCGAGCTGGACTCTGCCTCAGGGTTGGCCTCGGCCATTGCATTCAGGTGGTGGTCAGCACCGTACAGAAGCTCATAGGCGATAACACGCTGTTGATGGTCGAAAATGGGCTGGCGGGCCAGCATTGCCTGACTTTGATCAGCAGTGGCTTCCATTCGTTTCCTCGTGGACCTGGGGGTTTATTACAGTCAATTTTAACACTTAGGTATGGTTGTATCACTCTGAACGCTATAATAGCGCCCCGTTTCAAAAAATGCTGGATTTTCCGATGACATCTATCAACTGGTTCCCCGGCCATATGCACAAGGCGCGAAAAGAAATCGCGCAGGTGATGGACGAGATCGATGTGGTGATCGAAGTACTCGATGCCCGTTTGCCCATGTCGAGTGAGAACCCGCTGGTTGAGCAACTCAGGGGCGCAACGCCGGTCCTGAAACTGCTGAATAAGCAGGATCTCGCCGACCCGGAGCGCACCCAGGACTGGCTGGACTACCTCAATGCCCGTGAGAACGTAACTGCAGTGGCATTGGATACCCAGCAAAAGAAGCAGATCAAACAGATTCCTGAACTGTGCAAAAAAATGGTTCCGGCGCGTGTGCGTCAGGACCGTCCGGTGCGCGCGATGATCATGGGTATTCCCAATGTGGGCAAATCTACTCTGATCAATGCGCTCTTGGGGCGCAAAATTGCCAAAGTCGGTAATGAACCGGCAGTGACGAAGGCGCAGAAAAAATACAGCGTGCACAACGGTATGGCGCTGTCGGATACCCCAGGGATTCTCTGGCCGAAGATCGAAGACCCTGATTCAGCCTATCGTCTGGCTGCTAGTGGCGCGATCAAGGATACGGCTATCGAGCATGAGATGGTTGCAACCTATGCTGCAGGCTTTCTGCTGGAAGACTACCCGGATCGGCTTATGGAGCGTTACAAGCTAAAGGAACTACCTGAAGACCGGAATGCATTACTGGACCAACTGGGTCGTAAGCGCGGCTGCCTTAAACCCGGTGGCATTGTTGATCTGAATAAGGCATCCGCCATCCTGCTAACCGAATTGCGTGCGGGCAAATTGGGCCGCATCACCTTTGAAACGGTGGCAGAGTGGGAACGTAAACGAATTGAAGCAGAAATTGCCGCTGCAGAAGCAGAGGCTGAAGCTGCCCGTGAGGCAGAGGAAAACAAGCATGAGTCGAACTAAAAAATCACGTAAAGACGGCGCCCGTATGACGGTGCTGGAGCGTAAACCCAAGAAACAGGAGCGCTTGGCTGACCCTGAAAGCAAGGAAAGCCGTCGCAAAAAAGCGCGAGATCTACGTAAAAAGCATAAATCTGTGTATGAAAAATCACAGGCCACGCAGAAAGCACAGGAGCGTGACGCTCAGGCTGGTCGTCGTGGCACACGTCATGGTGGCCCTCTGGCTGACAAAATCCGTCAGCTGAATGCTGCAAAACGTGAACAACCTGAACAGACTGACGAAGAATAAGCCGCTTTTGCGGCTCCGGTGGAGAACACAGTGAAATACGATGTAATCATCATTGGCGGCGGTGCTTCAGGGTTGATGTGTGCTGCAACCGCTGCCTACCGGGGCCGCAAGGTACTCTTGCTAGAGCACACCAAGAAGATTGGTCGTAAAATCTTGATGTCGGGTGGTGGGCGCTGCAACTTCACCCACCTTCACAACACACCGGCAAACTTTCTTTCAGACAATCCGCACTTCTGCAAATCGGCATTGAGTCGCTTTAAGTCTGCTGATTTTGTAGATCTGGTGGATCGTCATGGTGTTGAGTACCACGAAAAAACACCGGGACAGCTGTTTTGCAATGAATCCAGTAAGGAAATCCTGCAAGTATTGCTGACTGAGTGTGAATGGTCAGGTGCTGAGCTGATGACCGAAACCCAGGTGTTCGAAGTAGAGCAGGGTGGCACTGGCTACCATGTCAGGACTTCACGTGGTCAATTTGATTGTCAGTCACTGGTCATTGCCACGGGCGGTTTATCCATTCCGAATGGTGGAGCTACAGGTTTTGCTTACGATGTAGCTGAACAGTTTGGATTGAAGGTCACTCCGCGTCAGGCCGCATTGGTCCCGTTCACCTTACAGCCGGATATTCTGGAGCACTTAAAGCCTTTATCAGGTGTTTCTCAACCCGTTACAGTCTCCTGTAATGGCGTGAGCTTCACTGAGAACCTGCTGCTGACCCATCGCGGCCTGAGTGGTCCCTCGATTCTTCAGATTTCCTCTTACTGGAAACCCGGTGATGAGATCGAAATCGACCTTCTGCCACAGCTGGATCTCGAAGATTGGCTTAAAGAGCAGCGCACTCAGCGCCCTAAAGCTGAATTGCGTACCCTGATGGCACAGCATATGACCAAACGTCTGGCTCAAACTCTCTGCGAGCTATGGGGCTTTGACGGTGAGGTTGGGCAGTGCAGTAATGCGCGTTTGCAAGAGGTTTCCCGGCAGTTTAAACATTGGCGCCTTAAGCCTTCGGGTACTGAAGGCTATCGTACTGCTGAGGTGACTCTGGGGGGTATCGATACCAATGAAGTTTCACAGAAAACCTTTGAAGCTCAAAAGGCCCCAGGGCTCTATTTCATCGGGGAATGCCTTGATGTAACAGGACACCTTGGCGGTCATAACTTCCAATGGGCTTGGGCATCTGCCTTCTGCGCCGGCCAATTTGTCTAACGGCGAATTGGCCTTTTTATCCCGCTACACTATCCCTAAATCACTTGCTTTCACTCTGTTCCGAACAAAGATTCAGCCAAGCATTGATGCCGGCGCTACGGTATTTCTGCTTATGGATGATGATATACAGCTGTCGACTGAAATCGCGGCTGGGGACATGAAGGCGCTTCAAACTGCCGCGCTTAAAGGCATCTGTCAAAGTAATCATCGAAAGACATCCAATGCCGAGTTGCGCTTCAACGGCACGCTTGATGGCTTCAGTATGTTGCAACTCGATGGCAATGGTCAGATCGGGCAGTAGTCCGGACATCGCCCGGTCGAAGGCCTGGCGAGTACCGGAGCCTGCTTCTCGCAGTATCCAGCTGGCCTGCCGCAAGCCATCATCCGAGACTGTATCTTGCGCAGCCAAGGGGTGGTCCGGGTGGCAGAAGACCGCCAGCTCATCCATTCGCCAGGGGATTATCTCCAGATCGGGATGGTTAAGCTCACCCTCAATCAGGCCAACATCCAGTTCGTAGTTCAATACCCGCTCAACGATATGGCGAGTATTGGCGACATCCAGTTGCAGACTGGCATTTGGATAACGCTCCATATACTGTGCCATTAGGCCAACAGCAAGGTAGTTACCTATGGACAATGTAGCGCCTACATTGAGAGGGCCTGCGTCGGCGTGCTGCAGCAAGCTTTGCTCAAAATCCCGAGCTTGAGCGAGTAGAGCTTCTGCCTGGGGGCGCAGCAGACGGCCTTGCTCATTCAATTGCAGGCGTTTGCCTGCGCGGTCAAACAGCTGCAGACCGAATTGGCTTTCCAGGTCTTTTAGCGAGCTGCTAGCAGCACTCTGCGACATGGACAGCTCCTCTGCCGCACGTGTTAGGTTCTGTTGATGCGCAATGGCAACAAACACTTCAAGCTGACGCAGTGAGTAACGCATGGAAAGTCCTTTTCGGTAAAACCGAATATGGTTATCTATATAACCCGATTTATCGATATCTTGGACGGCGTTAGTATTGTCTGCAAGGTAAATTTATACAGGACAGCAGCAGTAAAATGAGTAACCTGATTCGCGAAACAGTGACAAGCGTTCACCATTGGAATGAGACCCTGTTCAGCTTCACCACCACGCGCAACCAGGGACTGCGTTTTAAAAATGGTCACTTCACCATGATTGGTATCGAAGTTGATAACAAACCCTTGCTGCGCGCTTATAGTATCGCCAGTGCGAACTATGAAGAGGAGATGGAGTTCTTTTCCATCAAGGTACAGGATGGACCGTTGACTTCGCACTTGCAGAACCTGACAGTCGGCGATGAACTGCTGGTTAGCACCAAGCCCGTCGGCACTCTGATTACAGACAGCCTGCTGCCTGGCAAAAACCTGTACCTTCTCAGCACTGGTACTGGTTTGGCACCCTTTATGAGCATCATCAAGGATCTGGACGTGTACGAAGAGTACGACAACGTGATCCTGACGCACGGCGTGCGTTATGTGTCTGAGCTGGCTTATCAGGACCGTATTCAGAACGAACTGCCGAACAACGAATACTTTGGCGATGTCGTGCGCGAAAAACTGATTTACTACCCCACGGTTACGCGTGAGCCTTTCCGTAATCAGGGCCGACTGACCGATGCTATCACCAGCGGAAAACTGACTCGGGATATAGGTCTACCGGATCTGAACCCTGAAACTGACCGCTTTATGCTGTGCGGCAGCCCGGCGATGCTGAAAGACCTGACCGGAATTCTAGACGGCATGGGCTTCAAGGAAGCGCGCGCAGGGGAGGCGGGGCATTACGTCATAGAGCGCGCATTTGTAGAAAAATAACATGCTACCCGAGCTATGACGCTTGGCTGAGTTGCCATCTGCATCCAAGCCAGGTTCCTATAGCTCTCGATGAACAAAGGTCAGCCCCACGGCTGACCTTGTTAACGCTATGAGAATGCTTTCTTAAAGCGCTTCCAGCGGACCGAAAAATTCATAGTGAATTTGGTCTTTAGGAATATTTAGTGCACTAAGGCTCTTGCTGCATGACTGCATGAACGCTCGAGGCCCAAGAAAGAAAACGTCGGGATTTTTTTCGAGAGGCAGTAATGCCTCCAGACATGCTTGATCAATAAGGCCGGTAGGTACTTCGGTGTCTTCAGCTAGTGGTTCACTGTAGCAGTAGCTTGTGTACAGGTTGCCGAACTCTTGTCCCAGCTGGTCAACAGTTTGTTTGAAAGCATGGGTCCTGCTATTAAGCGCCCCGTGAATGAAGTGCACCTCTCGTCCGGATGCCAAGGCAGGGCGTAGCATGCTTATGGTGGGTGTGATGCCAACACCACCTGAGAGTAGGACCAGGGGGCGATCGCATTCATTCAGGACAAAGTCGCCACAGGGCGGGGTAAGTCTGACAGTACCTCCAGGCTGGAGTTGGTCATGAAGGTAATTCGAAACGCGCCCGCCAGACTCACGCTTGACGCTGATACGGTAGTAGGGCTTTTCCGGGCTATCTGACAACGAATAATTCCGTCGAGTGGTCTCGCCGTCAATTTCCAGGATTACTGTAATGTACTGCCCGGGCTTGAATGCGGCCACTGGTTTACCATCCGTTGGCTCGAAATAGAACGAGGTTATTACTTCGCTCTCGCACTGCTTTTTAGTCAGTGTGAATTCACGCTCTCCGCGCCACCCGCCCGGCAGTTGTTCATTTGCCCGGTATACGCCTTCTTCGGCGGTTATCAGAATATCCGCCAGCTGCTGATAGGCCTCCCCCCATGCACTCAATACTTCGTCCGTGGCTACGTCGCCAAATACTTCCTTGATAGCGGCTAACAAACACTCACCCACAATCGGGTAGTGCTCCGGAAGAATGTTGAGTGACGCATGTTTATGAACAATCAAGGACACAGCGTCGCCAAGCAACTCCAGTCGATCAAGATTACCTGCGTAGGCAACTACTGCGTTGGCAAGCGCCTGGCGTTGTGTACCTTGAGCCTGGTGCGCTTCATTGAAATAGGCTTTTACCTGTGGGTAGCGCTCAAACATCAATGGATAGAATACTTCTGTAATGTTGCGGGCGTTTTCCTTAACGGCGGGCAGGGTGGCGGCAATTATTTCTTTGGTGTTATCTGACAGCATCTGTGTATCCCGTTATGTAGCACAAGTGTTTTGTCCGGCGCGTAAGCCAGCAAGGTTCGATGTTTTGTATGCGGATTTCGTGCCATCTCTCAGATAATTGATATTTCGGGTGAATTCTGAATACTATTGTCAATAGTACATTTAATAAGATTGTTAAAAGCACAATATAGATTGTTTTAATGACCTCATTTTCCATTGCTGAGTCGATGATTTCAGTTGTATCTGACCTGACGCGACAGCTAACACCGGAAATACGCTTTCAACGCTTGCTGGAATCGATGTATCAACTATTCCCCTGTGATGCCGTCGCTATACTTCAGCTGCGTGACTCTACGCTCGTGCCACTGGCAGCACGCGGGCTTTCCGATGACACTCTGGGGCGAACATTCCTTGTTGAGGATCATCCACGTCTTGCACGTATACTGCTGAGTCGGGAGCTGGTTCGCTTTGAAGCTGAATCGGAGCTTCCTGATCCGTACGATGGTTTAATCGATGCACCCAATAACACCTTGCATGTGCATGACTGTATGGGAGTAGCACTGTACATCGATGACCAGCCTTGGGGTGTACTCACCCTGGATGCACTTACCCCAGGTGTGTTCGACAAGATCGATCCGTTAGAGCTTCGGGCGTTCACTCGCCTGGCAGAGGCATCAATTCGCGTTGCGGCCTTAATCAGATCTTTGCAGCTGCAGGTAACAAAAGAACATGAAGTTGTAAGGCTCCTGGCTGCTGATATGGTTCGTAGCGAGCTGGTAGGGGAGAGCCCGGCGATTCACTCCCTGATAAGTGAATTGGATGTTGTGGCAGGTTCAGATCTAGCTGTACTGATTAGTGGTGAAACCGGAACAGGCAAAGAACTGGTCGCCCGGCATCTGCATGCAGCTTCAAATAGAGCCGATGCCCCAATGGTGTATGTTAACTGCGCAGCGCTCCCTGAAAGCCTCATTGAAAGTGAATTGTTTGGACATACAAAAGGGGCATTTTCAGGTGCTTCCGGCCTTCGGGCAGGGAAATTTGAGTTGGCTGATGGCGGCACTCTCTTTCTCGATGAGATTGGTGAACTCCCGCTTGCGATGCAGCCGAAGCTACTCCGGGCACTACAGGCTGGCGAAGTGCAACGGCTCGGCAGCGATCGCTTTCACCAGGTCGATGTAAGGATCATTGCAGCCACCAACCGGGATCTTAAGCGTGAGGTAGCCGAAGGGCGATTCAGGGCCGATCTTTACCATCGCTTAAGTGTTTATCCTGTCCACGTACCGCCATTGAGGGAACGTGGTCGTGACGTCCTTCTGTTAGCAGGTCATTTTCTAGAGCTGAATCGACGCAAGCTTGGCTTGGGTGCGATACGCCTTGCGCAAAGTGCACAAAACGCTTTGCTTGAATACAGTTGGCCCGGAAATGTTCGGGAGCTGGAGCATCTGATCAGCAGAGCGGTACTGCGCCTTTCAGCAGCGCGTCGTCAGCCAGGAGGCGTACTCTCTCTGAATGCTCCTCTACTGGCATTGCCTGAGGATGAGTTCAGGGGCAGTGAATCAGCATTTTCGGCGAATAGAGCTGTAGAGAGCAGACTAGATAGAAAAGCCCTCAGCTTGAAGGATGCTACAGACCGGTTCCAGCAGGAGTTGATTACCAACACCCTGCGTCAGAAGGGGTTCAATCGCAAGGCAACCGCTAGCGAGCTAGGCGTCGACCCTGGCAACTTTAATCGTCTGCTTAAGCGGCTGTGCATTGATGTGGAGGCGTTAAAGCGTGACGTTTGATAAGCACGAGGGATTTTTGAGGTCGCTGCGATAGCCACTTAGTGCACGGATCATCGTTATCTGTGTTAGCTGACGCCTGTGCATATGCATCTAATCTGCATGGCTGCGCCGGCGGCTTGCTCACGGATTCTTCGATTGGTGACACTACCCAGCGGTTCTTGCGTGTTAACCAGCAGCCCATCAGAGTCAATCTGACGGGCTGAGCACTGCGTTTGATTTCTAAGCGCGCTGGTTAGTTCTGTTCAATCATGAACACGTCAAAAAACTGCGTAAGTGCCTCATGTGCGCTGACTGGCAAAATGGTTGCTATATGCTGATCAGGCCTCACAATTACTACGCAGCCTGCTGAGCGATCTATCCCGCGCAACTCATAGATGTCATTACCGGTCTCAGTATGGAAGACTTTTTCATAGTCACGCAGTCCGTACTTTCCTTTTGCAGGCCACAGGTAGTCGTGCAGGTCATGCATCGACAAATCCTGCTGCTGAAAAACAGCATAGGCGTCAAAGACCGAGTCAATATCAGTGCCCTTGGGTGTGTATTTTCGCACCGGTGAAGAGGCATCATTGGCCAGGAAATCAATAAACTGATAAGCCGCAGAGGATGGGTCAGTCGGGGCTTGCGTGTCACCAAAGAGGAAGATGCGCCAGCGGCCGTCGGCTTTCACCAGATGTCCCAGGTGCTGGCTCCTGCCGTCAGCAACCCGCGTAGCTTCAGCGGAATGGAAGCGCTGCCCAATGTTAAAGCCTGTGGCCAAATGCTGGTTTTCCTGGCCCGTACAGATATACGACGGGAAGTACTCGATCGCTGTACCCGCGACAAAACCACTCTGTCGCTTCATAAAGGCTTCGATCTTGGCGGTGTCGACTTTGGCCTGTTCGGAGTTGTCGTCAGCAGTAGGTCGTGTCGCGACCAGCTTGGATAGCTCACGGTCGGCGTCGATTAACTGCTGGGCCACTTTACGTCGTTCCGTAGCATAGGTGCTCAGCAGTTTAGGGTGGCATCTACCTTGAAGTACCGCTGCCAGCTTCCATCCCAGATTGAAGGTATCCGGTAAAGAGGTGTTCAGCCCCCATCCGCCTTTAGGGCTGTGGGTGTGGCAGGCATCGCCGGCTACAAACCCCCTGGGGATGACATCGTCTGAACTACCGACTGGACGATTATCAAATCGTTCGGCAATACGCTGGCCGACCTCATAGATAGACCACCAGGCGACCTCTTTTACATCCAGAGTGTAGGGGTTAAAAATTTTCTGGGCCTTGGCGATGATGTCTTTTTCAGTCAGATTTACATCGGCTGCGCGCTTATCCTTTCCGAGCAGATCCAGCTCCACGTAAAACCGGCACAAATAGCCACCTTCGCGTGGAATGGTCATCACAGCGCCATGGTCTTTGGATTGGATAAAGCTTTTAACACGAATATCCGGAAAATCCGTATTGAGCAGGATATCCATTACGCCCCAGGCTTTGTTCGCTGAGTCACCCTGCAGTGGGATTTCCATGCTTTTGCGAACCTTGCTTCTGGCTCCGTCACAACCGACAACGTAACGCGCTTTAACGGTTTCGGTTTTGCCAGCGCCCGCATCGTCGGTGCGTTTGAACGTCGCTGTTATCGGATAGGCATCAAGGTTCTGGGTCAGGCTATCGTCAATCGTCATCTCGGACAACTCACGGCTGTAATGGGGTGTCAGGTGTGTGACGGATCTTTCCATGCCGTCTATAAGCAGCTCATGGAGTCGCGCCTGGTTGACAATACCGTGAGTGAACTCTGAAAGACCGGCTCTTGCGTCAGGTATCTTATGGGTAAGCTTGATCTTCTCGGGATCAGCCGGATCAGGCTCCCAGAACGTATTCTGTTTGAGCTGGTAGGTTTCTTTCACCACCATTTCGCTGCTGTTAAAGGCTTCCATGATCTCCATGGTGCGGCAGGAAATGCCATCTGCTCGCCCAAACAGCAAGGGGCCAGGCGCCATATCGACGATACATGTCTTGATGTCGGGGAATTCAGAGAGTTGGCGCGCCAGGGTTAAACCCGCAGGGCCGGTGCCGACAATCAGGACGTCGACTTCACCAGGCAGATCCACAATTGGCGGGTTTGGGTAAGGCTCGCGAACTTCATCGGGAACTTCATAGTTGCCGGGCTTGAACCCATTCAGATGATATTGCATTAGTCGATCTCCTCGCCTCTGGCCCTGATATCGATGTAATTATTATTAGCAAATAACTCGGTAGAGAATGCAATCTAATTCCAGCAAAGTGTCTGGATGAGCTCCAGGCATCGATATCTTATCCAGCGATTACCGATACTCCATCAGGAGCAAAAGGATGTAGAAAGCTAATGAAAAGGATAGACGATAGGGCCTGTCACCTCGAGCAGCATTGAGGTGAATGCTAATAAGGGGCGCTAAAAACAGAATGAAACAGCAGGGAAGGGATGTAGCTTTCTTACGTCCGGACTCTCTCGATGGCAACAAAAAACGGACCACTAGGGTCCGTTTTTTATTCCGTAACTGAACTGGGGGTTCAGATAGCGGTAATGTTCTCAGCCTGAGGACCTTTCTGGCCCTGAGAAACTGTGAACTGAACTTCCTGACCTTCAGTCAGGGTTTTGAAGCCTGAGCCAGAAATAGCGCTGAAATGAGCGAAAACGTCAGGACCGCCATTTTTCTGTTCGATGAAGCCGAAGCCTTTAGTTTCGTTGAACCATTTAACGGTGCCGGTAGTAGTAGACATAATAATAATCTCGTTCTGAAAAATAATATGAACACTGTAGCGAGAGTGCTGAACAGGTTCGGATAATGCTCTTAATAATACAAGGACTTATGTAAACAAAACGAGGTACATACGATTAGGCAGGACGTCGAAAAGGTGCATAAATGCAGGTCTTACTCTCAAGCAAATCCATAGTACGCCTAATACTTGCCCGGTGATAGCTTTATTTGAATTAATTTATTAATAAAGCTGCACTCGCTTTAAAAATCTCGACTTTGAACCGTCGCATTTCACTGTGCAAGGCGATGTGCTGTAGAGACTTTTCCGGGTTTCAGAGGGGGAATCGGCACCATTTTCCATGGTGCGTGGTTCACATGTAACTTTCAGCCGTTTGGGCTTTCGTTCGTTTCAACCGCAGCAACAGTATCCGTTCAAGCCTGCTCAGGCCTTCAGCCAGCAGTAACATCATGCCCAGGTAGATAACACTTGCTGCGATAATGTGAAGTCCAAGCTCATTGATGACTTGTACCAGAAACAAAAACGGGTAATGAACCAGAAAAAGAGGAAAAGAGAGGTCGCTTAGCTTTCTGATAACAGCAGAAGCAGGTAGCTTGGCTTGGGTCCAAAGGGTCGTGGGTAACTTAAGCGCCAAATATATTCCCAGACCAAACTCAAACAAACGACAGGGGAGGAACCAGTCTCCAGGGCGGCCAGGCATGAAGCCATATTGTCTGTACAGCCAACCCTCAACCCGATCGATCACCGAGCTATCAGTGAACGGCAGGCCCCATTGACCCACATACCATCGCGCGAACACACTGATACAAAACAGGACCAGCAGCGTAACACCTGACCAGCGCTGCATAGAGTACACAATCAAAGGTGCTGACGCGTAGAGGCACATAATCAGGCTGATGTACCAGCTTGGCGGGTTGTAAGGACCACCCCAAAGTCCCCACCAGGCATAAAATCCGGTCAGACTACCGGCCGCGTCTAACAGTAATCCGTTAGGGAACATTAGAGAAAAACTGATCCTGAAAACACCTTCACTCAAAACATAGCCAGTGATTGCCAAGGGTAGCGAGAGCCAGTAAAGCGGATAGATTCGCTTGGTTTTCTTTAACAGGTAGGACGTGTAATCGGATACCGAGACGGGTTTGCCAAGGCCTGTGAGTATGCCTGACAACACCAGAAACAGGCTTACACCCACGCCACCCAAGCTAACAAAATATATGTTTTTCCAGCCAAAAAAATCACCACTCTCATGTCCTAGCAATTGCCCCAAATGCGCAATTAACACCAGTGCAATAGCCAGGACGCGAAGGTAATCGAGCAGCAGTGAACGGTTCATGATCAAGGTCTCAACAAACAAGTTGGCTTGATCACACACCTTAACCATCGCGCATGACAATTTTGTAGACGCAATATCATGACGACCTTCGTCGAATAGGAGGCAGGCATGCTAGAATTCAGGCCAATTTAGACTGCCCGAACCTGTTAAGGCTGAAGCCAAACTGCGCTTCATCTTGAGCAACAGCAGTACTTTTCACTCACGAATTCAGAAAGTGACTCAATGGAAATCAAGGTAAATTTTCTCGATAACCTCCGACTCGAAGCCAAGTTTGATGACTTCACCGTAACGGCAGATCAACCAATCCGTTACAAGGGTGATGGCTCCGCGCCGAGTCCCTTTGATTACTTTCTGGCGTCGTCAGCTCTTTGTGCAGCTTACTTCGTAAAGGTTTACTGCAAAGCGCGAGACATTCCCACTGACGATATTCGCCTGTCGCAGAACAATATTGTCGACCCGGAAAATCGCTACAACCAGATTTTCCAGATTCAGGTTGAGCTCCCAGACGACATTTCGGATAAGGACCGTCAGGGCATCCTGCGCTCCATCGACCGATGCACAGTGAAAAAAGTTGTTCAGGAAGGACCCGAGTTCAAAATTGACCACGTCAAGAGCCTTGACGAAGACTCCGCCTTACTGTTCTCGGATATGACTGATGGCGAGGGCCGTACCTACATTCCGGGTAAGGACCTGCCACTGGAAGATACCATTGCCAACATGACGCGAGTGATCGAGCAGTTGGGTATGAAGATCGAGGTTTCGTCCTGGCGCAACATCGTTCCCAATGTATGGTCGCTGCATATTCGCGATGCTGCCTCACCCATGTGCTTCACCAACGGTAAGGGTGCCAGCAAAGAAAGCGCGCTCTGTTCTGCTCTGGGTGAGTTTATCGAGCGTGCCAGCTGTAACTTCTTCTATAACGACCAGTTCTTTGGCGAAGAAATCGCAAACAGCGAGTTCGTTCACTATCCGACAGAAAAATGGTTCAAGCCTGGCGCTTATGATGAAATTCCTGAAGGGCTGCTGGATGAGTACTGTCTGGAGATCTATAACCCTGATGGCGAACTCAAGGGTTCCAACCTGATCGATACCAACTCAGGCCGAGTGGACCGTGGTATCTGCGCCATTCCATATGTGCGCCAGTCCGATGGCGAAACCGTCTATTTCCCGTCCAACCTGATCGAGAACCTGTTTGTCAGTAACGGCATGAGTGCGGGTAACACCTTGCACGAAGCACAGGTGCAGTGCCTGTCTGAAATTTTCGAGCGTGCGGTAAAACGCGAAATCATCGAAAACGAGATCGCCTTGCCTGACGTACCCCAGTCGGTTTTGGATAAGTACCCACATATTGTTGCCGGTATCCAGGGGCTGGAAGAGCAGGGCTTCCCGGTCCTGGTAAAAGATGCCTCTCTGGGCGGTCAGTTCCCGGTAATGTGCGTGACGTTGATGAACCCGCGTACAGGCGGTGTCTTCGCTTCCTTTGGTGCGCACCCGTGCTTCGAAGTGGCGTTGGAGCGAAGTCTGACTGAGTTGCTGCAGGGCCGCAGTTTCGAAGGTCTTAACGACGTGCCCCAGCCGACCTTTAACAGTCATGCTGTGTCCGAGCCAAACAACTTTGTAGAACACTTTATCGACTCTACAGGTGTCGTATCCTGGCGTTTCTTCAGTGCACGTTCTGACTATGAGTTCTGTGAGTGGGATTTCTCCGGTACCAGCGAGGAAGAAAATACCTGTCTGATGGGGATTCTGGAGCAGCTGGGTAAAGAGGTTTATGTATCGGTATTCGACGAACTGGGTGCGACTGCATGCCGCATCCTGGTGCCGGACTATTCCGAAATTTATCCGGTAGAAGACCTGATTTGGGATAACACCAACAAGTCTCTGGCATTCCGTGAAGACATCCTCAATATCCATTCCCTGGATGAAGATGCGCTGGCGGACCTGGTTCAGCGTCTGGAAGAGAGCGAACTGGACAATTACACTGAAGTCCCCACGCTGATCGGCATCGAATTCGACGAGAATACCGTCTGGGGCCAGCTCTGCGTCGGTGAACTCAAGGGCATGATCTACCTGGCATTGCAGCAGTATGAAGAAGCCTACGATCTGGTCTGCGAATTCCTGTCCTACAACGACAATACCGTAGAGCGCGGCCTGTATTATCAGGCGTTGCGTGCGGTACTGGAAATTGTGCTGGATGACGAACTGGAGTTTGAAGACTACCAGCACAACCTGACCCGCATGTTTGGTGATGCGGTCATGGATGATGTGATTGGCGCCATCAACGGCGAGCGTGCCTTCTGCGGTCTGACACCGACCAGCATGAAGCTGGAAGGGTTGGAGCGTCATCAGAAACTGATTGAAAGCTACAAGAAACTGCATGCCGTGCGTGCGCGTCGCCACGCCGAGAAGTAATCCAATCGAAGCAATCTCATCTGGCCGGTGGTCGCCATTGCGACTACCAGGCCTTTTCAGGCTGAGTCTTCGCCTGTGTGCTACCTCCTTTTGGCGCCGGGTGGGCGATATTGGTTGTAAAAGTCTGCCCTGCCTTTGATGAGCTCATAAGCTCATCCAAATGTTTTTAAAATGTTAGAATGATCGAGTCAGAGTGTCAGGATGGCACTCAAGGTTTCTGTGCAGGCAAGGTTGTGAACCCGTTTTCCAGTGTTGCAATGCCCAGTAATCATATTACCTGTAATGGACTATAGGCTGACTCTTCATGATCATTGTCCCTACCGAAAAGCGGCTTGATTGGCGCACCACCCCCGTTGTTTTGATCAGCATCCTGATCATCAACGTTCTCGTTTTTATTGTTTATCAAAGTGGCGATCATCAAAAGGTTTTTGATGCCACTTCTGAGCTTGAAGCCTCTGGTTACATCGAACACGAATGGCCAATATACAAGCATTACCTCGAATCGGAAGTTCACAGGGAAGAAGATTTGGAATGGGCAAAGCATGCCTATGACGATGGAGATGTCTATTCCCTTGCGCAATTGATGTTGATGGAGCGCGGCTATTACGAATATTTGACGCGTATTGCCCGAAATACCTTCGATGATCAGCTGTACGCTGAATGGCGAACTAAGCGACCGGAAATCCAGGCAAAATTCGACTCTGTCAGCAGTGTTGCCTTTGGCCTCAAGGCAAACGATGTATCGTTCATTACCCTGATTTCACACCAATTTCTCCACGGGGACTTTGGACACCTGCTCGGGAACATGCTCTTCCTGATGATTTGTGGCTTTGCGGTGGAAGCTGCAATAGGGCACTTCCGCTTTCTGTTGTTTTATTTGATCGGCGGCGTGCTATCTGGACTGACTCAAGTCGTGACCGAGCTTGGCAGCGATGTTCCTCTAATTGGTGCTTCAGGCGCCATTTCCGGGGTAATGGCCATGTATCTGGCGGTCTTCAGGCTGAAGCGAATTGAGTTCTTCTATTGGATTTTTTGTTTCGCCGGATACTTCCGTGCCCCTGCAATGATGATACTGCCTTTATATATTGGTAAAGAGTTGTATCAGTACATGTTCGTTGAAGGCTCCAATGTGGCCTATATGGCACATGCCGGTGGCTTCGTTGCAGGCGCGCTATTGATTGGACTGTCCATGGCATTCAACAGAAACACTGTGAATGACCAGTACATAGAGCAAGATCAGGATACTGACAGCCGTCGAAACATGGAAATGGCCGAAGTGTATACAGCGATCGATAACCTGCAATTTGACTATGCCCGCAAACAACTTCAGGCAATCATTAATCGTGATGGTCTCGACTTTGAATTGGCAAAATTGAGATACAACCTGGACAAGATCAAACGAGAAGCGGATTTGAATACCAGCTTTCTTGAGCTCATGCGCCAAAAAGGGACATCGACACACGAACTGTCTCAATTGAGCCGTATCTGCATGGAAGATGAAAGCGCTCGCAAAGGCCTTCCTGAAGGCGACCAGATTCAACTGGCATTCCGCTTCAGTAAATTGGATGACCTGTCCGCGGCTGCCTGCTTGACAGAAGATCTGTTTCAGAGCCGTGCGAACCCGAAAGAGTTGTTACTACTTGGCCAGAGGTTGGCGGCGTGCTTTTCCAGTCAAAACGATACGCGCCAAGCCAGTAAGTTCAATCGATATGTCCAGCAATTGACCACGGAGGGTAACGATGGAGTCATGTAAATATCACCCTGATCGCGCACCTGATTTTCATTGTGCTCGCTGCGAAATAGACCTTTGTACCGATTGCGTTGATCATTCAGTATCAGGTCAAGCGCGCTGCTTTCATTGCGGCTCTTCTCTGACACCAAGGGTCACTGCCACCAGTGTAGAGCCCTTATCCAGGCGATTGCCTTATGCATTTCGCTATCCGATGACTGCGGATGCAATGATTTTCATTTTTGGTTTAAGCGTGGTTACTACGTTCATAGCGGTGATGCCCTCTGGAGGCCTGATACAATTCCTAGCGCTTCTTTTCTGCAGTGGTCTGGCAGTGAATTACAGCTTTCTGTGCCTGAAAGCGACAGCTGCTGGTGCAATGGTACCCCCTAGACTCCAGGACGCTGCCAGTGGCTCTTTAAGTATTCTTATTCGACTGTTCGCCATTTTCTTTATCATCGGGGCTTTTACCAGCTTGATCGCCTCGCATGTCAGCCCGGTATTGGCGGCTATGATCGTTTTCATACTGGTGATTGGATTACCCGCGGTTTTCATGAGCCTTGCCATGTCTGATTCCATTATTGAGGCAGTCAACCCGGTCAACTTCATAGGGCTAATGATCAAAACAGGGATTCCATATCTGATTTTGATCTGTTTTCTGTTCATCATGGTCAGCTCGGTGACACTCATCCAGACCATCATTGGAGATGACTTGTTGTTCCTCTCTGCAATATTGCAATCAGCCGCTTCAAGCTACTACTCCATGGTTGCGTTTCATCTTATGGGGTATCTGCTTTACCAGCATCAAGAGCGGTTGGGCTTTGTCAGTGAGGATGCAGAGGAAAAGCTGCTCTACCGTGCCAAGCCGGAAGATGTTGTTCGCGCACATGTCAGCATTTGCCTGAAAGAGGGAGATTATGAAAGGGCAAAGATGCTTTTGCGAACGGCCATAAAAGAGAATCCTAGAAGCAACCTGTTGTGGCAGCGCTACTTTGATCTGCTCTATCAGCTTGAAGATCTTGTCACCCTGAAAAGCATGTCGAATCAGTTCCTGGAGCGGCTGATGCAGTCGCAGCAGATCGCTCCTTTGCTTCGCAATTACCGCAAACTCACTAGAAGCATTCCGGATTTCATGCCGGATCAGCCTCAACTTCGCCTGGGCTTGGCACAATTGAGTCTTGATAGTGGTGATGCTAAATCAGCCGTTAGGCTCCTGAATGGCCTGCATAAAGAATTTCCGACATTTGATCGGTTGGTGGAATCGGGCTGTTTACTTAAAAAAGCACTTGAAGCCTTACCAAACATGAATCAGCAGGCAGAAAAATGTCAGGTATTGATTGATCAATTGAAACTAAGATACCCGGAGCAGGCGGTGCAGGTGTAATTAAACGCGTGAGTGTATTAGCTGGGGGAGTGCAGGAGCCTATTGTCTCCTGCACCTACAGCATCATTCGACGGGATTTTTGGGGATCATCCAGTCTTGCGGGCAGTCTTTGCAGTCGACCATATGTGTGCCCTGGAAAGTAGCGAAGCGAATACTGGCGCCACGTAAATCAGCACCTTCCATGTTCGCATAATTTAACTTCGCCTCCTGCAAGTTCGCGTTTTGCAAATTGCAGTTAATAAACTTTGTTTTCGTTGCCCACACCATTTCAAGGTTGGTGGCATAGAGAACAGCATCTTCGAACCGCGCATTGCTTAAGCGTGCAAACGAAAGATCAGCGCCATCCAGGCGGGTTTCCTTGAAGGATGCGCCTTGGGCATGCATCGCCCAGCCTGCAACGGCGACCATATTGGAATAATCCAGGGTTGCACCTTTCAGATTGGCTTTTTCAAGATTGGCACGGCTTAACAACGCGTAGCTGAGATCGGCGCCGCTAAGGTTAGCACCACGCAAATCTGTATGGCGAAGATCGGCGTAGCGTAGATTGGCTCCGCTGAGATCAATCAGATCCAGCTGCTGTCCTGAAAGGTCACGGCCTGAAAGATCAGCACCTGAACACTGTGCTTCTATACCAGGGATGCACTCTGCAGCAACGCCAGAGCTAAGGGCAAGGGTCAATAAACCAGTGGTCATCAGGGGGGCTTTGCGCATAGTTGAGTCTCCGATAAAAAAGGCCTGCCCGAAGGCAGGCCCTTGAACAGCATTTACCGTTCGTTGCAGTAATTACTGCTTGGCAACCTTGTCGGCCCATTTCGGCAGTTTGAATGCCCAGAAGGAACCACCCTGAGGAACTGGCTTGGTCAGGTCGGCCATATCACCACCCCATAGCGGAACAGCGCCACCGTAACCGGATGCGATGCCGACGTACTGCTCGCCATCCATCTCCCAGGTAACCGGGCTGGAAACGATGCCGGAGCCGGTCTGGAACTTCCACAGCTCTTTACCAGACTTGGCATCAAAGGCTTTGAAGTAGCCATCACCAGTACCGGTGAAGACCAGACCGCCTTTAGTCGTCAGAACGCCAGCCCACAGTGGCAGCTTCTCCTTGTGTTCCCAGGCAACCTTGCCGGTCAGAGGGTCCATTGCACGCAGGATACCGACGTGATCGTCATACATCTTGCGAATACGGAAGCCCTGACCCAGGTAGGCAGCGCCTTTCTGGTAGGTTACTTCTTCAGTCCAGTAGTCTTCTTTCCAGTGGTTACCCGGTACGTAGAAGAGACCTGTGTCCTGACTGTAAGCCATCGGGTTCCAGTTCTTGCCGCCAAGGAAAGGCGGAGAGACTTCGATGGATTCACCTTTCTTCTCACCTGGCTTAGGTGGTGGTGGACGCTGACCTTCTACCTCAGCCGGTCGGCCGGTTTTCGGATCAATGTGTGTGGCCCAGGTAATGTTGTCGACGAACGGGAATGCACGGATGAAGTCACCGTCTTCACGGTTTACAACGTAGAAGAAGCCATTACGGTCCGCATGAGCCGTTGCCTTAACGGTTTTTCCACCTTCCTCGTATTCGAACAGCACCAACTCGTTGTTACCAGAGAAGTCCCATGCATCGTTCGGTGTGTGCTGGTAGAACCAATCAACTTCACCAGTAGTGGGGTCTACAGCAACCTGACCGGAGGTGTAGAGGTTGTCATAATCCAGCGGATTACCACCCTCCGAGGTACGCTCCCAGGTGTTCCATGGCGCGGGGTTACCGGCACCGACGATGATGCGGTTGTTTTCTACGTCAAAGCTGGCGCTCTGCCAGGGAGCACCGCCACCGTGGCTCCAGGCTTCAACCTTGCCAGTTGGGGAGTTTGGATCGTCCGGCCAGGTCGGTGCACGCGGATCACCGGTCGGCGTGCTTTCCTTACCATTCAGGCGGCCCATATGGCCTTCAACAAAAGGACGCATCCAGATTTCTTCGCCGGTATCCGGGTCACGGGCAAACAACTGACCTACAACACCGAACTCATCACCGGAAGAGCCATGAATCAGCATCACTTTGCCGGTTTTCTGGTCCTTGATCACAGTGGGGGCGCCCGTCATGGTATAACCCGCGGTGTGATCACCGAACTTTTTCTTCCAGACTACCTTGCCGGTGTCCTTGTTCAACGCAACCATGGCTGCGTCCAGAGTACCGAAGAACACCTTGTCACCGAAGATGGCTGCGCCTCGGTTTACTACGTCACAGCAAGGGCGAATGTCGTCTGGCAAACGTGCAGTGTAGTCCCACAGCTTTTTACCGGTTTTGGCATCAATGGCAAAAATACGGGAGTAAGAACCGGTGATGTAGATGACACCATCATGAATCAGTGCCTGAGACTCCTGACCTCGCTGCTTTTCGTCACCGAAAGAGAAAGACCATGCAGGGGTCAGCATCTCGATGTTCTCAGTGTTTAGCTGAGTCATCGGGCTGTAACGCTGGGCCTTGGGGCCGATACCATAACCCAGAACATTTTCGGGTGTGGCCTGGTCATTCAAAATGTCGTCCCAGGTCACTTCAGACGTCGAAGCCTGTACAGCGGCGCTGCTCAATCCAATGGCGGCACCCAATACGACCGCTTGCACTCGCTGACTCAGCAGAGAACGGCGCGGGGCTGTTATTGTTTTTTTCATCATTTCAATACCCTGTTGGTGAATGACGACAGCTCATCGGTGGAGCTGAAGTGTGCCAGAGCATTGTGCTGACCATTGCTGTAGCCCAGCCACGGCAAAGCGCCCGACAAAAGCGGGTGGAATGACGGTTAAAAAAGGGAGTCTATCCGAGAGGCCGGGAAAAATTCCCGCTAAATCAATTAGTTACCCTATAGTTCTACGACTTTGGGTGCGGTAAGTCAAACCTTGGTCGGCATTATTCGCAGTTTTTACTACCAAGGGACCATATTTTGGGTGCCAAGGTGTAATTCTGACCTTTCCGACCCTGGTTCATCATGTGCCTCATCAATGCCGGGCTGCATGCCTGTCATTTTGACTTCTAGTTTTGATAAAAATAACGGTGAACGCACATGTCTAAGCTGAACAAGATCACAGGCCTGGTAGCCACCGCTGCATTGACAGCAGCTGTTTCCGGTACTGTGCTGGCTCACGGTGATGTAACTCCTCAGGCAGTTGATACTGCCGGCCTGACCCAGCTGGGTGAAGAGTGGGCTGATACCAACCCTTACCGCGACAGCGACGATTTCGAGCGCGCTGTTGAAATCGGTGCCTCTGCTTATAACCAGAACTGCGCCCGCTGTCACGGCCTGGATGGTATTTCAGGCGGTATCGCACCGGACCTGCGTTACTTGACCGCAGACTACGATGGTGACGAGTGGTTTAAATACCGCGTAATCAACGGTGCTGTGCGTGATGGTGCTGTCTACATGCCAAAGATGGCTGATACGCTGAGCCAGGAAGCTCTCTGGGCGATTCGTAGCTGGCTGGAGACCAAATATGTTGAGGAATAAGCTGCCCAAACTGCTTATTACTCTTGCCATTAGCCTGCTCGCGTGCGAGCAGGCTTTTGCGCGTATATACGATGACGTCATGGCGTCCGGATATATTCGCATGGGTGTCTACAAGGATTTTCCGCCTTACTCATTCATGCAAGGGGATAAGCCAGCGGGTGTTGATGTGGAAATCGCTAAGCGAGTGGCTGAAGCATTTGATCTGGAGCTGCAGCTCCACTGGATTACACCCGATGAAAACCTGGAAGATGATCTGCGCAACAACGTTTGGAAGGGGCACTACCTCGACAAGGATGAAGAAAATCCATTGGCAATGAAGCATCTGGCTGATGTGATGTTGCGCGTTCCTTACGACAAGCAATACGCGTACAAGCAGGACTCTCTTGGTTATCTGATCAATGAAATGGTCGTTATGAAAGCTCCATACCAGCAGGAACGCTGGCAGGTAGCCTATGATTCCAAACGACTGGATGCTGTTCGCACTGTTGCGGTGTTCCAATATGAGCCCATCGGTGTAGAAGTGGACAGTGTGCCTGCCTTCTACTTTACCTCTGCCATGCAGGGCAGAATGCGCAATATGACCCGTCACTATACGACACCACGTGATGCCTTTGCTGCCATGCAGAAGGGAGAGGTGACTGCCGTAATGGCGATGCAATCTGAAATAGACTGGATGCTGAGCAAAGCGGATAACCCACAATATCGACTGGCCGAGAATGGTTTCCCTACCATGGGTAAACAGACCTGGGATATCGGTATTGCGATTCGACAGACGGACCGTCAATTAGGCTATGCGGTAGAAGAAGTGTTGGATGGCATGATTCGTTCGGGCGAAATGGCCGAGATATTTGCCAGCTACGGACTGCGCTATACAAAGCCTGAGTTTTATCAGGTTGCCGAGGAGGCTGCCAGCGCACAATAAGCCCTTGCCTGCACAATAAAAACAATAGAGGTAGAACACATGAAGCTGAAAACACGCTTGGCAGCAGGGACATTGTCCCTGCTACTGGCGGGGCCCCTGATGGCAGCAGCGCCTGCCGACCCACTTGAATCGGTCATGTGGGACTATACCCGCAACATTTTCATTGGCGATGACAAGTATCGCTTTGATTCAAGCATCCGTGTGGATGTCCCCGCATTTGCTGAAGACCCGACCCAGGTACCGATCACCATTGATGCCAGCGCACTGGCAGGCCAGATACAAAAAATTGTTGTCTGGGCAGACCTCAACCCGATTCAACATATCCTTAATTATTATCCTGGCGAGGGCGCCAACCCAAAGGTTTCCCTGAGGATAAAAGTTCAGCAGAGTACTGCTGTTAGAGCGGCCGTATTGGCAAAGGATGGGCTCTGGCATGTTGGCTACGCGCAGCTCGATGCTGCTGGCGGAGGCTGTACCACACCCAGCATGGGAAATGCTGACCCCTATTGGCAAAGCCACCTGGGTGAAATTCAGGCTCGTCGATTTGAATCAGAGCAGGGTGCACGCTACAAGTTTCGCGTGATCCATCCAATGGATACCGGCCTGGTCGATGCTATCCCGGAGTTCTATCTGGAACAGGTTGAAGTACGCGGTAATGACGATGCAACGGTAGTGCGTATGGAACTATCGCCGCCTGTATCCGAAAACCCGGTTTTTACCTTTGATCTAAAGGATAAGCAGGGTGATTACCATCTGTGGCTGCGCGACAACGGCGGCAATGAGTTTGAACAGGCACTGTAGGAGGCAAGGATGAAATACCTGATAGTGGCTTTCATGCTTTTGACCCAGCCTGTGATGGCTGCAAAGCTTGAATACGGCCTTGTGGCAGAGCAGGTAGCGCAAGACACCTGGTTTATTGAGGGTAAAACTGAAGACTTCAGCTTTGAAAATGGCGGAAACATCGTCAATACCGCCTTCATCGTCACGGATGAAGGCGTGGTCGTGCTGGATACTGGCGTTTCACGCCGTTACGGAGAAGAACTTCGCGCCCTGATAAACGCAACGACTTCCAAACCCATCACATTGGTCATCAATACCCATCAACACCCCGATCATTTTTTAGGCAACCAGGCATTCAGCGATATCCCTATTGCCTCTCTGGCCGAAACCCAGCGACAGATTAAGCTCCAGGGAAATGCCTTCGCAGAGAATATGTATCGGCTCGTTGGCGATTGGATGCGTGGCACTGAGTCGATTGTACCCAATCAGATACTTGAGCCAGGGGAAATGACCGTGGGTAACCACCGGCTTGAGTTAATAGAACTGACTGGTCACAGCGGAGCTGACCTGGTGTTGTTTGATCATACAACGGGTGTGCTCTTCCCATTCGATATGGTCTTTTATCAACGTGCTTTGACAACCCCTCATACGCCAGGGCTCCAGCACTGGAGGCAAGAGCTGGAGCAGCTTAAATCCATTCCTTTTAAGCTGATGTTGCCCGGGCATGGCCCCGCCGTGAAGGATCAACGGGCACTGGATCAAATGCAGGATTATCTGACCTGGCTGGATGAAACCCTGGCAACGGCCGCTGAACAGGGAATGAGCATGACTGAGGTAATGTCACTGCAAATACCTGAACGTTTCGACAGCATAGCCTTGCGACAGCAGGAGTTTGAGCGTTCAGTCTTTCATCTTTATCCAGACTATGAAGCGGCTGCGTTCTAGCTGAGTCCCAAACCTTCCTGTCACGGAGGCCCCGTTTTACGGGGCCTTTTGCCAAGTATTACTACCAAGTGAGGATAAAACTGCTTCGCCGGTTCAATTGAGAGATTGCACTCCAAATTCAAGAATGCCCAAACGGGTCGGGAACTTTTCCCGATTGCTCCTGGAAAACAAAAAATCCTAAAAGGGGACAGCGATGAAGAAATTCGGCCGCAGCACAGGCTTTGCAGTATCCACGCTGGTTGCTGCCATGTCTTTTGCCGGAATGGCACAGGCAGGCATCACAGACAAGGATATCCTGGCAGACCAGATGACTACTGAGGACGTTGTGTCCAATGGTCTGGGTCCGCGTGGACAGCGTTACAGCCCGCTTGAAATGCTGAATACTGACACCGTTAAGGAACTGCGTCCGGTTTGGTCGTTCTCCTTCGGTGGTGAAAAACAGCGTGGTCAGGAATCCCAGCCAATGGTTAAAGATGGCGTCATGTACGTCACCGGTTCCTACTCCCGCGTATTCGCAATCGACGCCAAAACAGGTGACGAGCTGTGGGAATACAATGCGCGTCTGCCCGACGGCATCATGCCTTGCTGTGACGTGATCAACCGTGGTGTTGCTCTGTACGGCGACCTGGTGATCTTCGGTACTCTGGACGCCAAACTGGTTGCTTTGAATAAAGACACCGGTAAGGTTGTTTGGAAAAAGACCGTAGCAGATTACAAAGAAGGCTACTCTCTGACAGCCGCACCGCTGGTTGTTAAAGGCAAGATCATTACCGGTGTCTCCGGTGGTGAGTTCGGTGTGGTCGGTAAGGTTGAGGCTTATGACGCCGTGACCGGTGACATCGTTTGGACGCGTCCGACCGTTGAAGGCCACATGGGCTACATCTGGAAAGATGGCAAGAAAGTCGAAAACGGCATCTCTGGCGGCAAGCCGGGTGAAACCTGGCCGGGCGACCTTTGGAAAACCGGTGGTGCAGCAACCTGGCTGGGCGGTACCTACGATCCTGAAACTGACCTGATGTTCTTCGGTACCGGTAACCCGGCTCCATGGAACTCTCACCTGCGTCCGGGCGACAACCTGTTCTCCTCCTCTCGTCTGGCAATCGACCCGGATACCGGCAAAATTGTTTGGCACTTCCAGACTACCCCGCACGATGGCTGGGATTTCGATGGTGTAAACGAGCTGATCTCCTTCGACTATCAGGATGGTGGCAAGACTGTTAAAGCGGCAGCAACGGCTGACCGTAACGGCTTCTTCTACGTACTGAATCGTGAAAACGGCGACTTTATTCGTGGCTTCCCGTTCGTCGACAAAATCACCTGGGCTGAAGGCCTGGATGACAAAGGTCGTCCGATCTTCAAGGAAGGTGGTCGTCCGGGTAACCCCGCTGAAGCCAAAGAAGGCAACAAAGGTGAGTCTGTAGTCTCTGCACCGTCCTTCCTGGGTGGTAAGAACTGGATGCCGATGGCATTCAGCCAGGACACAGGTCTGTTCTACGTACCGTCTAACGAATGGGCAATGGACATCTGGAACGAGCCGGTATCCTACAAGAAGGGTGCTGCTTACCTGGGTGCCGGTTTCACCATCCGTCCGATGAACGAAGAATACATCGGCGTGCTGCGTGCCATCGATCCTAAGACAGGTAAAGAAGTTTGGCGCTACAAGAACTACGCTCCGCTGTGGGGTGGTGTTCTGGCAACCAAGGGTAACCTGGTCTTCACCGGTAACCCTGAAGGCTACCTGATGGCATTCGACGCCAAAACTGGTGAGATGCTGTACAAGTTCAACACTGGCTCCGGTATCGTCGGTTCTCCGATCACTTGGGAAGATGGTGGTGAGCAGTACGTATCCGTCGTTTCCGGTTGGGGTGGTGCAGTACCGCTGTGGGGTGGCGAAGTGGCCAAGCGCGTTAAGCACCTGAACCAGGGTGGTTCTGTTTGGACTTTCAAACTGCCTAAATAACATCCGACTCTGTTCTAAACAGCGTTTATCCAGCCCTGCCGGCCCTGCCGGCGGGGCTTTTTTCGTTTTATTTTCAGCGTGATTTATTTCATTAAAATCAATAACATGAATATGTTATCTAATGCTGCACATGCGTCTGATACCAAGGAGCAGGGTCTTAATACTCAGGTAGTGCGCAGGGTATTGGTACACTTTAGCGGCCACCAATGTAGCACCTCACTCCCGCCAACGAAGCATGTTGCCAATTCCCGCCAGAGCGGATCATCGGGGCATCGTAATAACGATGTCATGAACGAACTTCCATCTGGGGGAAATATGAAGAATAAGAATTTGTCCATGAAACTGCTGCCGGCAATGGTTGCACTGGGCATGGCTGCACAGGCACAGGCAGGCATCACCCTGTACGATAAAGAAGGTACTACTTTCAGCACTGATGGTCTGATCAACGCATTCTACGTTCACAGCGAAACTGATGATCGCACTCAGTCTCGCGTCAAAATGGGCTTCTTGCCCAACTACATCGGTTTTAACTTTGGCAAGGAAGCAGGCGACCTGCAGCTGGGCGCGCGTTCTTCTTTCTGGGTAAGCATCAACGACTCTGACGTTGTTCGTGCCAACAACCAGGGCCGCGGTGAGTCTCTGGGAACTGACACCGGCATCGACGTACGTCAGTTCTACGGTACTATCGATGCTGACTGGGGGCAGATCCTCATCGGTAAGGACTTTGGCCTGTTTAACCGTACTAACATCATGTCTGATGAGCTGCTGCTGGGCTACGGTCAGTCATCCGATGCACTGGGCCTGATCGACGGCGGTAACGTATCCTTTGGCAATATCGGCAGCGGTTACACCTATCCGTTCCCGAAAGCACAGATCACCTACCGCAGTCCGGCCAAACATGGTCTGCAGCTTGCAGTCGGTATCCTGGATCCGAGCAAATCTGATGTTGACTCTTCAGAAGAGACTCCGCGTATCGAAGGTGAGTTGACCTACAGTGCCAACTACAGCAACACTGCATTCAAAGCCTGGATCGGCGGCTTGTACCAAAGCTCCGACGATCCTGATGGAACAGATGTAAACAGCATCGACTCCACTGGCATTTCTTACGGTGCTAACGTCAAGTTTGGCGGTTTGTCTCTGACCGCATCCGGCTTCGACAGTGAAGGTATCCACCCGGCGGCAATCGATAACTTCATCGTGGCAGAAGCCGCTGAGATGGACGGCTACCTGCTGCAGGGTTCTTACACCTTCGGCAAAAACCGTGTAGCTCTGTCCTACGGTGAGAACGAAGGCAGCAACGGCGTTGACTTCACCTACGAAAACACGGCTGTCGCCTGGTTCTACTCTGTCAATGACAACCTGAAATTGGTTGCCGAATACGATCAGACCGAAATCAAGGGCGCAACCCTGGGTACTGAAGAGAATGACACAGTTGCACTGGGTGCCGTAATGACCTGGTAACACCTGTCGCTGTAACACCGGCCGCACAACTGGACCCCTTCACCGGTTGTGCGGTTTTTTTATGTCCTGAAAAACCCTTAGTTCTTAAGTAGTATAAAACTTGGGCCGCTGTATCAAAACACGCTAATTCATATATTTATCTTATATATTTCAATATGTTAAACGAATATATCCGGTTGATTTAAGAGACTGAAGTAGCATTACTGCAGAATGGATGCAGCGGATACAATTATGTTGTGTAAATCTTAGCGCGAGTGTGAGCAATGAACGCGCCACTGTTTCAAGAGCCGGTAAGACCGGCCATGTCATCACATCGGGATGTTGACCAGGCAGCTGCTGAGCTGGCCGCACAGCTATCACATCCTGATCTTGGATTTGTTCTGTTTTTTTGTTCGGCAGAATACGATCTGGTTGCGCTTTCCACTGCGTTGGAAAGTGCCTTTCCGCATGTGCGCCTGGCAGGCTGCACCACTGCGGGAGAGCTGACACCGCGAGGTTATGATCAGGGTACGATCACGGCACTTGGCTTTGATCGAAATCTGTTTGCTGTTGAAGTAGGCCTGGTTGAAGAACTTGAAACCTTCACATTGCCACGTGCGCAAAAGCTGGTTGATAGTTTGATCGGCCGCTGTCGTGATAGCCATGTTGCCCCTATTAAGGGGCGTACCTTTGCTCTGACGCTCTTGGACGGTCTGTCCAGTCAGGAAGAGCAGGTTCTGGTTACACTAGACTCCGCTCTGGGGAGTATTCCTCATTTTGGTGGATCGGCAGGCGATGATATTCACCTGACCGGGACCCACGTTTACGTTGACGGTGCCTTTAGAACCAGTGCAGCAGTCGTTGTCATGGTGAATACACCACTGGAGTTCGAGGTCTTCACTACGCATCACATGAAGAGCCTTGATGAAAAGCTGGTTGTAACCGATGCGGATCCAACAACCCGTACTGTCTACGAATTGAATGCTGAGCCGGCGGCGGTTGAATACGCCCGCCTCTTGGGGGTTGAGGTTGAAGACCTGGACTTTGGTACCTTTGCCATGAACCCTTTGGCTGTCCGTATCGGACAGGAATACTTTGTACGGTCGATTCAGAAGGTGAACCCCGACCTGAGTCTCACCTTTTACTGTGCAGTTGAAAACGGAATTGTGCTTACCGCCATGCGTCCTGACGCTATGCTCGCGAACCTGGGCAAGCGACTGGATTATATAGAAAGCACTCTGGGCGAACCGCTGATCACAATTGGATGCGACTGTTTTCTACGCCGTCTGGAAGCTGAACTGACAGGACAGGCGGACAAAACTTCAGAGTTGCTGGTTCGCCACAATGTGGTGGGTTTCAATACCTACGGTGAGCAGTTTGACGGTATGCATATCAACCAGACATTTACCGGTGTGGTAATCGGACGGGCACAACACGCATGACTACTGAGATGACCGAGCAGCAGATGCAGGCTCGTATTGCAGAGCTTGAGCAAGAAAATAACAAGCTTCGCCGTATGAAGGACGCATTGATTGAGCGTGTTGAGTCCAGCGGCTCTGTCAGGACTGCGCCCTATGCGGCCTTTGAACACTCGGTCATTTTGGCGGAACAGGTACGTGAACGTACCGAAGCATTGAATGCAGCCCTGGCTGAACTCAAACAGAGTAACTACGCGCTCAAGCAGGCGAACCAGGAAGCGGCAACTGCACATCAACGCCTTATTGATGCCATCGAAAGTATCACCGATGGCTTTGTGCTTTTTGATGCTGATCGGCGCATCTTGCTGTTCAACAGTCGCTTTCGTGATTATTGGGCCGGCACAGGTACGCGCATTGAACGTGGCACTACCATCCAGGACGTGCACCGTCTTGCCCTGGATAGCGGTCTGATAGTTGAGCAACATGAGGGCAAGGGCGACAATGCGACGGTATTCAAACTCTTCAACAACCGTTGGGTACAGGTCAGTGAACGTTACACCGGTGACGGCGGACTGGTAATTCTCTATACGGATATTACCGATCTCAAAGCCAGTGAGGCCGCCCAGCGCGAACAGGCTCTGGCCCAGAAAAGCCGTCAGCTGCAGCGTACCGTCGACAACCTTTCTCAGGGCGTTGCGCTGATTAATGCCGATGGCTGGCTGGAAGTCTGGAATGATCGTTTCAACGAACTCATCGGTCTATCTGTCCACCACGAGCAGCCTTTTGCTGAAGTGATGTCAGCGTCCGAGGTGAGTTTGCTAACCCCTGATACGCTCAGTCCGACCGGTGAGCAGTTGTTCGAGATGGAACAGCGCCTATCAGATGGTCGAGTTATCGAGATCAAGACGCACCCCATGCCTTCGGGTGGTTTTGTTAATACCTATACCGATATCACCGAGCGCGATCAGTATGCGGAATCCCTCAGGGAAAATGAACGCTGGTTACGTCTGATTACCGACCATATACCGGCGCTGATTGCGTATGTGGGTGAGGACGAATGTTTTCAGTTTACCAACCAGGTTTACGATGACTGGTATGGCTGGCCGCGTGGCAGCCTGATCGGACAAAGCATACGGCAGGTGCATGGTGATAATCTGTATGCTCGGCTTGTACCTCATATCCAACAGGCACTGGCCGGAGAGAGTGCAACCTTCGAGATTGACGAAAGCAATGCTGCAGGCGACAACCGGCATATGCTCAAGTCCTACGTACCAAACAGAGACGCCCAAGGGAACACCGTGGGCTTTTTTGTTTTGATTCGTGATATTACCGAACGAAAACGCACAGCATTGGCCTTGCAGCAGGCCTATCAAAACCTCGAACAGCGAGTGAAGGAGCGAACCTCTGAGCTGACCGAAGTGAATGGGCAGCTGCGCCAGGAGATCGAAGAACGGCGTGTGATTGAAGCGCGCCTGCTTGAAGCGAAGCAGGATGCAGAGCTGGCCAACCTGTCTAAAAGCAAGTTTCTTGCCGCTGTCAGCCATGACCTGTTGCAGCCACTCAATGCCGCGCGCCTGTTTACCGGTGCCTTGCTTGAGCAGACAATGCCTGAACGCATTAGCAGCTTGATCTATTCGGTTAGCAACTCGCTACAAGACGTGGAAACACTACTGGGAACGCTGGTTGATATTTCTAAGCTCGATGCCGGCGTTATTAAACCCGATGTGGCGCCTTTCCGGTTGAATGAGTTGCTCGATACACTGGCGGCTGAATATCGTCAGCTTGCATCGGTTGATGGCTTGAAGTTTCGCTTCCGCGGCACGGATGCAGTAGTGATGAGCGATGCTACCTTGCTGGCTCGTGTGTTGCGTAACTTCCTGACCAATGCACTGCGTTATACGGATGTGGATGGCGAGGTGCTATTAGGCTGCCGCATGCGTGCAAGCAGTGTGTTGATAGAGGTTTGGGACACAGGCTCAGGTATTCCGGAAGACAAGCTGACTGAAATCTTCCAGGAATTCCGTCGTATACCACGCGGCGGCAAGCAGCAGGATAAAGGCCTCGGCCTAGGACTTGCGATTGTCGATAAGGTTAGCCAAATGCTTGAGCATCCTGTCCGTGTGCGGTCACGTGAGGGCAGGGGGTCAGTATTTTCGGTCGAGGTTCCCCTGGGTCGCCTCAAGCCTGAATCCTTCTCACCGCAATTCCGCGAGCCGGGTATTGAAGCCCAGCTCCAGGGCGCACGCATCTGGATGGTCGATAATGACGCTTCCATTTGTGAAGGCATGGCTACGCTCCTGGGCGGCTGGGGGTGTGATGTCATTACTGCTTATGGGCTTGAAGATCTGCAGCAGAAGGTTGCTATAGGCCAGGCAGAGCTTGACCTGCTGATTGCTGATTATCATCTCGACAATGGTGAGACAGGTATTGATCTGGTCCGTAATGTCCTGCAACAGCGTGTTGAAGCGCCTCCGGTTTTGATGATCACAGCCAATTACAGTAATGACCTCAAACAGGAAGTAAAACAGCAGGGCTACCTCCTCATGAACAAACCCATACGTCCGTTGAAACTGAAGGCTACTCTGGGTCACTTATTGCAGCAGGGAAGGCAAATTCCAGCCTGAATGTTTTGAATGAGATAAGACGAAGAATGGGCTCATAAGAGCCCATTTTGTTGTCTGCAGGTCATCAACGGCTACCGCTTATACATAAGCGAAGTTCTCTTGAGTGCTTATCTTCTCAAGTATTGTGCAAAGTCGATATCGCTGGCTGACAGGATCGCTTGAACACGGTTGTGTACGCCCAGTTTTCGCAGAATCGCTGAAACATGAGCTTTAACGGTGGTTTCAGCAATATGCAGGTTGTAGGCAATCTGCTTATTCGATTCGCCCTTGGCCATGCGCTCCAGTACCAGCAGCTGACGGCGCGTAAGAGACGATAGCAGCTCAGGTGCGATTTGAGGATGTTCACTGTTGCGACGGTTACGGCGGTTGCTGTCCTGATCGCTCTGACGAATGATATCCGAGGGCAGGTACACGTTGCCTTGTAGAATCTGCTCAAGTGCTTCAGTCATCTGCGCACGTGGAGAGGACTTGGAAATGAAGCCGACCGCTCCGCAGGTAATAGCCTGCAGTACAATTTGCTTGTCATCTTCTGCCGATACAATCACGACAGGGATAGTGGGCGCCTCATTTCGTAGAGATATGAGACCATTCAGGCCGTTCATGCCTGGCATGTTCAAGTCCAACAGGACCAGATCAAGATCGTCATGAGTCTGTGCCAGTGACAGAGCGGTTTCCAGGTCTTCCGTTTCGAGGGTCTCGGCTTCAGGGAAGCCGGTTTGAATCACATTGGTGATCGCCTCTCGAAATAGTGGGTGGTCATCGGCAATCAATATCTTGTACACGTCTCAGTCCCCGTTATCGTTATTATCGAATAGTATCAGGACGATCCGTATCCTGAAGGTCTTGCGTGTCAGGCAAGGGTACCGGGTGTGCAGGTACCAGTTTAAATTCGGCTTCTCGCCAGCCATCGGTTCCCTCTGCAAACCAGTAGAGGCGTGAATATCCCCACTGGCTGGCGCGTTTAACCGCGTTCCATGACATCCAGCAGTCGGCTGTGCAATAAACCACAACTGCGCGATGCTTGTCACCCTGTGTCAGTCTTTCCAGGTGCGACTGAAAGTAATCTGTCCAGCGCTCATCCAGCTCCCCCAGCCCAACATTGGGTAGCCATGTACTGCCAGGGAGGTTGCGACGTGGCTGCGTCTCCAGGAAAATTCCGTGTTGCCAGGCAACCGGTTGTACATCAAGTAGCAGGGGCTGCTGTGGCGCGGTATCAATCATTTCAGCAAGTTGTTCCGCATCAATCCTGATTCCGCCCGGTACTTCTTCAGGTGTCGGGCTGCGATAGCGGCCAATTCTGAATCCTTCCCAGGAAAAATACAGATCAGTTTGAGCCTCATGTGTGCTGACTGCGGGAGTAGCACAGACTGGCAGACCAATCGTTAGCAGGAAGCTTATTAGTGCCGCGTTTCGGATACAGGACATAGGCAGTACTCCATAGGTGCATTACACCTGCGCCAAGGTTCAAGTGAAATTGAACATTGGCCCCATACACCCAGTACTGAAGTAGTATATTCCCGCGTGTAGATTATTGATTTATCTGACCTCTGACATTGTCGAGTTGTCATCTTATGACTACGATGTAGGCAAATAATGCTGTACCGAGACTAAACATGTTTGATGACCGCCGAATTTACCCCCGCGTTGCCTGTGACCTGCCTGCTGAACTTGAAACAGTGACTGGAGAATCACTCGATGTCCGAATTGTGAACCTCAGCAGGGGTGGTTTCTATGTTGAAGGCGGTGCCGGTCTTGTTGAGATGCAGTCACCTCAGGGAATAGGGCCACTGGAAATTTGGCTTCATTTCGGTTTGCCGACCAGTGCGCTTCACTGTCATTGTCGGGTTGTCTACAAAAGGCGCCATGCACACGACCGAGTGGGGTTGGGACTGAACCTGATTTCAACGGATCATCAGGCGTTGAAACATCTGGAACAGTTCGTGGGACTCCATTTGAACTGACGGAAAAGACAATGATCCTCAGACCCTGGCAGTGGCTGTTGGTACTTTTGCTTGTAGCGGGTTTCTGGCTGGTTCGCATGGAGCCGGCCAAGCCGGGTCTGGATGTGCCAGTCGTCGACCTAACACCCAATTCATCAGCGCCGTCACAGCGAATACTTCCGGGCACTACCAGCATTCGTAAAGATGATCATCAAATCCGGCTTTTGGCTGAATTTGCCATTGATGCCCGCATATTGGGACGGGAAAACTACAGGCTTGGCCGTGAGAGTAACTTGTCACCTTGGGATTTTGCCCTTGGCTGGGGGGAGATGGCTAAGCCTGAAGTAATCGATCAATTTTCCATCCGCCAGTCCGGCCGCTGGTATTACTGGCGCTCTGACAATCTGCCAATCCCTCGTCGTACTGTGGAAACCAGTAGTGCCAATATGCACCTGGTACCTGCCAGCGAACAGGTACGTGAGCAGCTGGAAGAATATGGCGAAGGGGATTCCATTAGCTTCAAGGGCTATCTGATCGAAGTAAACGGCGATGATGGCTGGCGATGGCGCAGCTCACTCACTCGCGAAGACACCGGCAACGGTGCCTGCGAGCTTGTTTTGGTAACGGAAGTTCTCTAATCCTTCAAAAGCATTGTGCGTTTACGGTGCTCAGCCATTATGTTGATGAAATTACCCGCCAACATAATTAAGGCTCCCACTGCCACGGGCCAATCGATGACCTCGGAATAGAATAGATACCCCACCAGTGCAATAAGTGGCAGACGCATAAAATCCATAGGAACCACCACGGTTGCATCGGCCAGCTTGAAAGCGCGTGTCATGCAATAGTGCGCACTCATTGCGGTGATACCCACCAACAAAATCCAGGGGACAGAGCCCAGGGAAGGGGTATGCCAATCGATCAAGCTTGGAACCATCCCCATGGGCAGCTGCATAAGCGTCATATAGAAAAGAATACACAAGGGCGTTTCGGTAGAGGACAGCGATTTGGTCAAAATATAGGTGATCGAATAGCCGACTGCGCCAGCCAAAACTGCAAAGGCTGCAGGGTGTACGGCACCCATTCCCGGCCTAAGAATGATTAGCAAGCCCACAATACCAAGAACCAGTGCGGTCAGCCGGGGCAATGAAAGTTTTTCTCCCAGAAACACGGCGGCCAGTAGTGCGGTCCACACGGGGGTTGTGAACTCGATAGCAATCACTTCCGCCAGCGGGATAAACGCCAATCCAAGAAACCATCCATATTGCCCACCGAAATGCGCGCAATTTCGTAGCAGGTGTCCCTTTAGACGATCTGTTTTGATCTGTGCCCAGCCACTGCGAGCAACAAGAAAGCTGATCAGTAGTACGCCGATAAGGCTGCGAAAAAACAAGATCTGATAGGTTGTAAGCTCGCCTGATAGTTCGCGTCCCGAAATGGCCATCGCCATAAACGAAAAAAGTGCACCGGCCATCCAGACGGTGGCTTGGAGTACTGAAGGGGCTGTCATTATCCTGATATCCTTGGGCCCGAAAGATCAGCAAGACTAGCAACTTCATTCAGGGAAATGAACTCCAGCCACTTGCCTGGAGTGTTTATATTCAGGAGCCTAACCCTATGGCTAAAGGCAGTATTAGTCAGAATCTGTATTCAAAACTGATGAATGAGGAGGATGCACGTGCCTGTAAGGCTATCGATGAAAGTGCATGTAAGGAAGTACCGGGAAATTTTATATGGCTGGTGTTCAGCCAGTTCCTGACTCAGCTCGGTGATGCCTTCTCAAACCCCAAAATAGTATTACCGGCCGTTATGGAAGCCGTCAGCGCACCGCTTTACTTGCTTGGGTTCCTCGTGCCTATACGCGAGTCGGGCTCGATGATGCCTCAACTGATTATTGCCAGCTATGTGCGGCGGCTGCCCATCCGTAAATACGTCTGGGTCGCAGGCAGTATATTACAAGCACTTTGCATGCTGCTCATTGCTCTTGTTGCCTGGCAGCTTGAAGGCGCAACAGCGGGCTGGTCGATCATTGGTCTGCTTGTATTGTTTAGCCTGGCGCGAGGGCTGTGCTCTGTTGCTTCCAAGGATGTTTTGGGGAAAACCATTCCCAAGACGCAACGGGGACGAGTGAATGGCTGGTCAGCCAGTGTAGCTGGCCTGGTAACACTATTAGTGGGCGCCCTGTTTATATGGCAGGGGGCTGATGGTGTTATGAACGGTGCTGGTTTCGGTGCAATGTTGGCACTGGCGGGTCTTCTGTGGGTGTTAGCAGCCTTATCCTACTCTCAGGTTCGTGAGTACCCCGGGGCTACCGAAGGTGGAGTAAACGGTTTTAAACAGGCCTTCCAGCGTTTGGAAATCCTTAAAACCGATTCTGCGTTTCGACTGTTTGTAATTACCCGCGCGCTGTTTCTCTGCTCAGCGCTCTCGGCACCCTATTATGTGGTCCTGGCGCAGCAGACGCATGACAACTCCCCTGTACTACTTGGCTTGTTCATCATTGCAAGCGGTGCAGCAGGTTTGCTCTCAGGGCCTTTTTGGGGTCGTTTTGCAGACCATTCCAGCCGCTGGGTGATGTCTGTCGCAGCATTTTTGTCCTCCCTTGTGGGATTACTGGTCTGGGCGATCGATAGCTGGGCTAACGCCTGGCTGGACTCATTCTGGCTTATTCCATTGTGCTATTTTGGGCTGAGTGTTGCACATCAGGGTGTCAGAGTAGGGCGCAAGACTTTCGTGGTCGATATGGCCGAAGGCAATAAGCGCACCGATTATGTAGCTGTAAGCAATACTGTCATTGGTGTGGTGTTGCTGATTATGGGCTTTACTGGGGCCTTAAGCGTAGCAGTACCCATTAGCTCTATCATATTGATCCTGTGCTTGATGGGGCTGGTCGGTGTATTCCTGTCACATCGTCTGCCTGACGTATGATGTCTTGTAAGGAGCGGCAAAAATAGCGGCTTTGCATTATTGCAGCTAATTTTAGGAAGGGCACCCTGATTGTTTGCTGGCGTGGCTGGATATGGTGTCTTGAAAGAGTGCTGTGCTGACAAGAAACTGGCCAACCAACTGTTATGGTGATGTTCTCTGTGAAACAAAACCGAGCATCCACCCGGCTTGCTATCTCGCTATTGCTCAGCATTAGCTTGTACGGGTGTGCATCATTCAAACCTGAGCAGAATTTGTCTACGTTCCAGGATCGAATGCAGGTTCAGCAACAGGACAATATCATTGTCTCGACCTCAGTGCTCACAGAGGAAGAGAGCAGACGGCTGTTTGGAGTAGATCTTGCCTCGAAGCAGATACAGCCAGTATGGATACATGTGCAAAACAATGATTCACACCCCTACTGGATGCTCTCAACAGGTCTGGATCCGGAGTACTTTTCACCCCATGAGGTTGCGTACAGTGTACACCGGTGGATGCAGCCCAGTTATAACGAACAGGTTGACCAATATTTTTCGAGAATGAGCTTTTTCAATCCTATCCTGCCACAAACGACTCAAAGCGGGTTCTTTTACGTCAATCTGGATGAAGATGAAAAGCAGCTTGATATCGACTTGATAAGTAAAGAAGACACAAAGTTTTTTGATTTCTATTTTGAGCTGCCGGAACTAAGGGCGCGATCTCTTCGGGAGATTGAAGGGCAGGTTCAGGAGAATGACATACACGCTCTTGATATCATGACTCTTCGTGAAGCATTGCGAACGTTGCCATGCTGTACCACCAGTGCAGATGGGCAAAAACAGGGCGATCCTCTCAATTTGGTGCTGATTGGCAATTCAAACCACCTTTTTCCTCCCTTTGTTCGTCGTGGCTGGCACTATGCTGAAGACAGTTACTTGCGCTCAGTTTGGAAGACCATCAACTCCTTCCTGTTTGGTAAACATTATCGGTATTCACCTGTCAGTAACTTGTATTTCATGGGCCGGAAACAGGACATCGCGTTGCAAAAAGCCCGCGGGACCATCCATCAGCGCAACCATTTACGGCTTTGGCTCACAGACATGCGGTTTGAGGGTAAAGAGGTCTGGGTGGGACAAATCAGTCGTGATATCGGTGTACGCTTTACAATCCATACCCCGAGTTTGACCACGCATAAAATAGACCCTGATATTGATGAAACGCGCACCGCTTTCATTGAAGACATGCTGTATTCGCAGGGCCTTATGCGCCTTGGATTTGTCAAAGGCGTCGGCAAAAGACCGCTGAGTCAACCAGGATATAACCTTACGGGGGACCCTTACCACACCGATGGGTTTAGAGCGGTATTGGAATTTGATACACGCCCCAACAACCTTGAGGACGTGCGTTTCTTTGACTGGGCAGAACCTCCCAGGCGGCGCGTATACTCGGAATAAGAACTAAATTGTGAACAGTAGAGTTTCACCACAACGGCTTTTCTTGTCACCATACTATTGCACTCATCCAGTTAAAGGATAACAATGAGCCTATAAGTGCGATGCACTTGCTTACCTTGTTTGAGGCTCTTTTCTTTATGTTGTTTGTCCGTTTGACATTGCTGTACTCAGCCCGCCTTGTAGCAGGCCTGACGCTCACACGCTGAAATGTACGGCCTGTGACTGTGTGTCAGGCCAGCGGGTAAACGAACATCTGTAAATTCCCTGTTTTTTTCTCTGGTAGCCCGGGTATACCCTGGCTGTCTTTATTTGTTGTTAATTGGAGTAAATGCCATGGCTGAGATGCCGTGTATTCTGGTGTCCGAAAAGGATATTGACCAGTTGGAAGCGCTGCTAGAGCGCAAAGAGTTTCGTGATAACCCTGGTCTGGACGCCCTTCGTACCGAGTTGGCGCGCGCTGATGTTGTTGCAGAAGAGGCGATGCCGTCAGACGTGGTGAAAATGAATTCCTGCGTCACCTTTGAGGTTGAAGAAACCGGGCAGCAGTTTCAACGTCACCTGCTGTATCCGCATCAATTGTCGTCCGTTGAACACCCGATTTCGATTATGGCTCCGATTGGTTCGGCGCTACTGGGTCTGCAGGTTGGACAAACCATCGACTGGACTTTGCCTGGCGGCAAGCACAGCCATGTCCGCATCATGTCGATCGACTAATCGCATCAGACAGAAACAAAAAAGCCGGCATATTAGCCGGCTTTTTAATGTGTATTTGAAACTTACTTGCGCAGATCAGATACGCGCTTAGCCTTGCCTTCAGAGCGCGGGATGCTACCAGTGCTCATGATGGTGATTTTGGTGCTGATGCCGATGTAGGACTTGATGTGATGTGACAGTTCTTTGATAACAGCTGCTTCATCAGTGCCCTGGGCTTCAGGTGCCAGCTCAACTTTAACTTCAACCATGTCCAGGTTGCCGTTCTTGGTGATGATGATCTCGAAGTGCGGCGCCAGCGCAGCCACTTTCAGGATCTGTTCTTCGATCTGAGTCGGGAACACGTTCACACCACGGATGATCAGCATGTCATCAGAACGACCAGTGATCTTGTCTATACGACGCATCGGACGGGCAGTACCCGGCAGCAGACGGGTCAGGTCACGGGTACGGTAACGCACAACCGGCATCGCTTCTTTGGTCAAAGAGGTGAAGACCAGCTCACCGTATTCACCGTCAGGCAGAACTTCACCGGTATTCGGATCGATGATTTCCGGGTAGAAGTGATCTTCCCAGATGGTCGGGCCGTCTTTGGTCTCGATGCACTCCATGGCAACACCCGGGCCCATCACTTCAGACAGACCATAGATGTCGACCGCGCTGATACCTGCGCGCTGTTCGATGTTTTTACGCATCTCATCAGTCCAGGGCTCAGCACCGAAGATACCGGTACGCAGCGGCAGCTCACGCGGGTCTACACCCTGACGCTCCATTTCATCCAGAATGTTCAGGAAGTAGGACGGAGTCACCATGATGATGTCCGGCTCGAAATCCTGGATCAGCTGAACCTGCTTCTCGGTCTGGCCACCTGACATCGGGATTACGGTGCAACCCAGACGCTCGGCGCCATAGTGCGCACCCAGACCGCCGGTGAACAGGCCGTAGCCGTAGGATACGTGTACCTTGTCGCCACGGTGGCCGCCAGCAGCACGGATAGAGCGTGCTACAACGTCAGCCCAAGTGTCGATGTCGTTCTGCGAGTAACCTACAACGGTCGGCTTGCCGGTTGTACCGGAAGATGCATGGATACGCACAATCTCTTCCATCGGAATGGCGAACATGCCGTATGGATAGTTATCACGCAGATCCTGTTTGGTTGTGAACGGGAAGTGCTTCAAGTCTTCGAGTGATTTCAACTCAAACGGATGAACGCCTTTCTCGTCACATTTCTGCTTGAAGTGCGGGACATTGTTGTAGGCATGCGCGAGGCTCCAGCGCATACGGCGCAGCTGTAAAGCGCGCAGCTCATCAATGCTTGCAGTTTCAATTTGTTCGAGGGATCCACGCATCATTGGCTGTTGGTGTTTCATGCTTGTTATTATCCCGTTGTTTGTAATAGTTAGAAGTTCTGGCACCTGAGTTGGGGATCAGACGCGTTCAATAATGGTCGCAATACCCTGACCAACACCGATACACATCATGCAAAGTGCGTAACGGCCACCGGTACGATGCAGTTCGTACATGGCAGTAGTGATCAAACGAGCACCGCTCATACCCAGCGGGTGTCCAAGCGAAATCGCACCGCCGTTCGGGTTAACGTGAGCTGCATCATCTGCAATACCCAGATCACGAGTAACGGCCAGCGCCTGAGCAGCAAAGGCTTCGTTCAGCTCGATTACATCCATATCTTCGATGGTCAGGCCGGCTTTTGCCAGTACCTTGCGCGCTGCGGGAGCAGGACCAAAACCCATGATGCGCGGCTCAACACCGGCAGTCGCCATGGCGACAATACGGGCTTTCGGCGTCAGACCGTTGGCTTTTGCGGCTTCTGCAGATGCGATCAGCAGGGCGCAGGCACCGTCATTAACACCGGAAGCGTTACCAGCTGTTACTGAACCACCCGCACGGAAAGGTGTTTTCAGTGCAGCCAGACCTTCCAGGGTTGTGCTGGCACGGGCGTGTTCATCAGTATCGAATACGATGGGGTCGCCCTTACGCTGAGGAATGGTAACCGGAATGATCTCTTCGGCCAGTTTGCCATTTTTCTGCGCTTCGGCAGTACGCTGTTGGCTGCGCAGGGCAAAGGCATCCTGATCTTCACGGCTGATGTTGAAGTCAGCAGCAACGTTCTCAGCCGTTTCCGGCATGGAGTCCACACCGTACTGTGCTTTCATCAACGGGTTGATAAAACGCCAGCCGATTGTAGTGTCGTACAGGCCGTTCGGGTTACGGGTGAACGCAGACTCGGCTTTCCCCATAACGAAAGGCGCGCGAGACATGGACTCAACACCACCGGCAATCATCAGTTCGGTATCACCGGACTTGATGGAGCGGGCGGCAAGACCCACAGCGTCCATACCGGAACCACACAGACGGTTCACGGTGGTACCCGGAACTTCTACCGGCAGACCAGCCAGCAGAGAGGACATGTGTGCAACGTTACGGTTGTCTTCACCGGCCTGGTTGGCACAGCCGTAGATGACATCATCGACCTGAGTCCAGTCTACGTCTGGGTTACGTTCCATCAACGCTTTCATCGGAATAGCGCCCAGGTCGTCAGCGCGAACGCTGGCCAGGGTACCTGCATAGCGACCAATCGGTGTGCGGATAGCATCACAGATAAAGGCATCTTTCATTGGATATCTCCTCAGGCGGCCGGTTCATCTTCCGGCAGCAATGTCCCTTTGATCTGGTAGGACTTGCCGCGGAAAAAAGCCAGCTCTTCATTGTTCTGGTTAAAAACGGTGATGTCATAAACCCCGGTGCGACCCTTGCGCTGGCGTTCTTCAGCTACAGCGGTCAGAGTGTCATCGAGGAAGCCGGGGGCAACAAACTCAATGCTGCAGCCACTGGCGACGGTAACCTTGTTATAGCTGTTGCACGCATGCGCAAACGCTGTGTCGGACAACGTAAAGATGAAACCACCGTGGCACATTGCATGGCCATTGAGCATATCCTTACGGATCTTCATGCTCAGGCGTGCATAGCCCGGGCGCGTCTCTTCGATCTGGATATCCAGACCCTGAGCCGCATGATCGTTTTCATGCATGGCAGCGCTGGACGCATCAGCCAGTTGCTGAGGTGTCATTTCACTGGTTTTCATGACTGACGACCTCCTGCAACTTTACGCAGCAACAGGGGAGAGGGGCGGTAACGGTCTTCACCATAGCTTGCACCCAGATTACGCAGTGCTTGAAGAATACGACCCAGGCCGACTTCACTCGCCCAGCTGATCGGGCCACGCGGATAGTTAACACCGCCCTGCATGGCAATATCGACTGCTTCTTCGTTACATACCTGCTGGTTAACAGCATCAAAACCTTCGTTTGCCAGCATCGCCAGGGTGCGCATAACAACCATACCCGGGATGTCATCAATCAGGCTGACGGCTTTGCCAGTTGCCTGGAACAGACCGACAGCCTTATCAATAGCAGCCTGGTCTGCATTATCAGCAGGCGACAGCGCGATGCGAGTAGACTGGCTGTAGTCCAGTGCCAGATCGAAATGAATCAGGTTGCGGTTGCTGGTTTCAGCAGCACGCACAGTCGTGAACTGACCATTAGTCAGCATCAAGGTAGCGTCACCCACACGGATGCAGCCGTCACCCTCAGTGCGAACGACCTCGATACCTGCAGCTTCAAACAGGGCTACCAGCGGCTCGGCCACACCCAGTTCACCTTCGATGGTAACGCTGTTGGGTTTAGCGGCTTCAGCGACAGTACTTGGAGCCGGTTTGTCGGCGCCTTCGCTGTAATCATAGAAGCCCTTGCCGGTCTTGCGACCGAAGTGACCCGCGTTCACCAGCTCTAGCTGAATCAGGGACGGCAGGAAGCGCTGGTCGTTGTAGTAGGCCGCAAACACGGAGGAGGTGACCGCGTAGTTAACGTCGTGGCCGATCAGGTCAGTCAGTTCAAACGGACCCATACGGAAACCACCGGCTTCGCGCAGCAGTGCATCAATTGTCGCGGTGTCTGCACCGCCTTCCTGGAAGATACGGAAACCTTCAGCATAGAAAGGACGTGCGACGCGGTTCACGATGAAGCCAGGAGTGGACATGGCGTGTACAGGCTTTTTACCCCAGCTTGCAGACAAGTCAAAAATGGCATCTGCAATTTCAGGCTTGGTGTCCAGACCGCTGATTACTTCAACCAGCTTCATGATCGGAGCAGGGTTGAAGAAGTGCATACCAACCAGGTTCTGCGGACGCTTCAGCGTGCTGCCGATCGCGGTAACCGAGATGGAAGATGTATTGGTAGCCAGTACTGTCTGCTCTGAGCAAATATCTTCCAGCTGACCAAAAACGTTCTGCTTAACATCCAGGCGTTCAACAATGGCTTCAATTACCAGCGCTGCCGGCGCCATCTCTTCCAGAGAGGTGATGACCTTGATACGGCCAACCAGTGCATCAACGGCTTCAGCAGTCATTTTGCCGCGAGCAACCAGTTTCTGCAGACCTTTTTCAACACCCTCACGACCACGGGCACCTGCACCTTCAGCCGCATCAAACAGGAATACAGGGTGACCAGCTGCAGCAGCGACCTGGGCAATACCTGCACCCATGGTGCCAGCGCCAATTACGCCGATAACGGAATCAGTGGTAAACATGCTCATGATCACTTGCCTTTGAAGGTGGGCTGACGTTTGTTCATGAAGGCAGATACGCCTTCGCGGTAATCTTCAGTGCGGCCCGCCAGGGTCTGAAGGTCACGCTCAAGATCCAGCTGCTCATCAAAGCTGTTGTCCCAGCTGGACTGGATAGCACGCTTGATCAGAGCCAGGCCCTTGGTCGGCTGAGTCGCCAGCTGCTTGGCCATTGCCAGCGCCTCATCTTTCAGCGCTTCATCATCGATGCACTTCCAGATCATGCCCCAGGCCATCGCCTGTTCAGCGCTGATTTTGTCACCCAGCATGGACAGCGCCATGGCACGTGCGTGACCGACCAGACGCGGCAGGGTCCAGGTACCGCCAGAATCCGGCACCAGACCGATTTTGCAGAATGCCTGAATAAAGGAAGCAGAGCGTGCAGCCAGGACAATGTCACAAGCAAAGGCGATGTTGGCACCAGCGCCGGCTGCAACACCGTTCACCGCACAGATAACCGGCATTTCCAACGCCTGCAGGCTGCGGATCAGCGGGTTGTAGTTCTTTTCGATGGACTCGCCCAGATTCGGCATTTCGGCATTAGGGTCAACGTTACGATCACTCAGATCCTGACCGGCGCAGAAACCACGACCATTACCGGTGATCAGCAGGCAGCGAACTTCTTCGCTCTTTTTAGCCTGTTTGATCGCATCACGAACTTCAGCGTGCATTTCGGTGTTGAAACTGTTCATCCGGTCAGGGCGGTTCAGGGTCAGTACCGCAACGCCATCAGTAATCTCGAATTCGATTGTTTCGTAAGCCATGGTCTTATTTTCCTGTGAAGTTCGGTTTACGTTTTTCCATGAACGCCGCAATACCTTCATTGCGATCTTCGGTAGCCGCCAGCAGGGTAAACGCTTTGCGCTCCAGGCTCAGGCCGCTATCGAGTGTAGTTTCGTAGGCCTTGAGCAGCACTTCCTTGGCCTGACGAACCGCGATAGGGGGTTTGGTGGCAATCTTGCGTGCCAGCTCTGTTGCGCGCTCCAGAGAGCGCTCGGGAATGGTCACTTCACTCACCAGGCCAAAGTCACGTGCCTGGGACGCGGAGATGAACTCACCAGAGAGTACCAGTTGCATCGCCATGGACTTGCCTACAGTGCGCAGCAGGCGCTGAGTACCACCGGCACCCGGGATAATGCCCAGGTTGATCTCCGGCTGGCCAAACTGGGCGTTATCACCGGCAATCACGATGTCCGCGTGCATGACCAGTTCACAACCGCCACCCAGAGCGAAACCATTAACGGCAGCAATCAGAGGCTTGCTGAATTGAGCGATACGACGCCAATGCAGGACGCGAGGATCATTCAAAACGCCTACAGCATCCAGAGCGGCCATTTCTTTGATGTCAGCGCCGGCCGCAAAAACTTTTTCATTGCCGGTGATAACCACGGCACGGACATCATCATTCTGAGCGGCCTGATCCAGTACATCAGCGATTTCGCTGAGCAGCTGTGTACGCAGAGCGTTATAGGCTTCAGGGCGGTTCAGAGTGATGGTCAACACACCGCTGGAAATATCGGAGACGAGGATGTCCTGATACTCATGCTGCATAGAAATACCGTCTTATGTGTTTTGTTATCGTTGTCGCCGTATCATTTTATCTAGCGAAGGGCTTGGACAGCCCCTGATAGGCTCTATAATAAGGGCCCAGGCGGTATGGCCCGGTAACGGGCAATCCCTTGTCATGGGCTCCTCTAGCTCCGGCAAGGTTAACCCAAAAGACAAAAGAGATACAATATTTAGCAGGCATATTGTTCTTTTCGTATCATAATGTTTGCTGTATCTTGTCGATCACTATAGTCGTAAACAGATGAGTATGCCCTTCAGGGATTTACGCGTGCATACAGGCCCTGGCCTTAATGCCATACTCAGACTCCAACTAGAACAATATCGCGTTGCCATCAAGCAGCGCTTAGCACATGGGAGACACCTGATGAGCGAGAATCTTTTTGCCAAGCATAAAGGCACCCTCGATGGGGCACTGGCAGCGATCCACAGCCGTGATTACTTCAGCCCCTGGTCTGAAAACCCGAGCCCTCGTGCGTATGGCGAAACTGCCGCTGCTGATGGTGAAGCCGCATTTAAAGCGCACCTGAACAAGCCTTTCGCACTCGAAATGCCGGGTATTAACGGTAGTGCAGGCGCTGAAGTCTCTCCTTACGGTATCGAACTGAACGTCCAGTATCCGACTGTGGATATGGATCAGCTGCTGCCGGCCATGGAAGAAACTCGCAAGGCTTGGCGTGATCAGGGCGTAGAAGGCCGTACCGGCATCTGCCTGGAAATCCTCGACCGCCTGAACAAGCGCAGCTTCGAAATCGCCTTCTCTGTAATGCACACGTCTGGCCAGGGCTTCATGATGGCCTTCCAGGCAGGTGGTCCGCACGCTCAGGATCGTGGTCTGGAAGCCGTTGCCTACGGTTACGAAACCATGGCGGGTGTTCCGGCTCAGGCAACCTGGACCAAGCCTCAGGGTAAGCATGACCCGCTGGTCATGGAAAAGAAATTTACTGCCTGTGGTCGTGGTGTTGGTCTGGTTATCGGTTGTTCTACCTTCCCGACCTGGAACACTTACCCCGGTCTGTTCGCTTCTCTGGTTACCGGTAACCCGGTTGTCGTTAAAGCGCATCCGGCTGCAGCTTTGCCGGCTGCTATCAGCGTTCAGGTTGCTCAGGAAGTTCTGAAAGAGCAGGGCCTGCCGCCGCACATTGTTTCTCTGTACGTTGATGCTGATGCTTCCAAGCCTGAAACCATGGCTCTGGCTCAGCGTCCGGAAGTGAAACTGATCGACTTTACCGGTAACACTGCATTCGGTGACTGGCTGGAGCAGAACTGCCCGCAGGCACAGGTGTACACCGAGAAAGCCGGTGCTAACACCATCATCATCGACTCTACCGATGACTTTAAAGGCATGGTGCGCAACCTGTCCTTCACTCTGAGCCTGTACTCAGGCCAGATGTGTACGACCACTCAGGATATCTTTGTACCTAAAGACGGTATCGAAACCGATCTGGGCCACAAGTCCTTCGACGAAGTGGCTGAAGCCATTGCAACCGGTGTTACCAAGTTCCTGTCTGATCCTGACCGTGCCGCCATGGTTCTGGGAGCTATCCAGTCCGAAGCGACTGCTCAGCGCATCGAAGACAGCAAGGGTCTTGGTACTATCGTTCGTGATTCTGAAGTACTGACCCATCCGCAGTTCGAAAACGCGCGCGTTCGCAGCCCACTGATCATGACCATCGATGCCGCTAAAGAAGATGTTTGGGGTCAGGAGCTGTTTGGCCCGATCAGCTTCATCGTACGTTCTGACAGCCGCGACCACAGCATCGAGCTGGCTCGTAACGTTGTTAAGAAGCACGGCGCATTGACTCTGGGCTGCTACAGCAGTGACGAAGCACAGATCGAGAAGATCGAAGAAGCTGCTTTGGACGCTTGTGTTGCACTGAGCACCAACCTGACTGGCGGTGTATTCGTGAACCAGAGCGCAGCTTTCAGTGACTTCCACGGTACTGGTGGTAACCCGGCAGCAAACGCTTCCCTGTCTGACTACGCATTTGTGGCTAACCGCTTCCGCTTTGTGCAGAGCCGTCGCCACCCAAAGTGAGTCAGGAGCCGGTAATGGATTTTGAAACCGTATTGGTGAACATTCGCGACGGTGTTGGCATCATCACGCTGAACCGCCCCAAAGCGATGAATGCGCTGAACCTGCAGCTGACTTCTGAGCTGGGCCAGGCAGTTGATGCCCTCGAGGCTAATGCTGAAGTTCGCTGCATCCTGCTGACCGGTGGTGACCAGGTGTTTGCAGCCGGTGCTGATATCAAGGAAATGAAGGAACATAACTTCGCTTCCCTGTACGCACTGGACTTCCCTTATGTGAAGCGTGACTGCTGGCGTGCGATTGATGAGGCGCGTAAGCCGGTTATTGCTGCGGTAGCAGGCTTTGCACTGGGTGGTGGCTGCGAAATGGCGATGGCGTGTGACTTCATCATTGCTGCAGATACCGCCAAGTTTGGCCAGCCTGAAATTGGCATCGGCACCATGCCAGGTGCCGGTGGTACTCAGCGCCTGACTAAAGCGGTCGGCAAAGCCAAAGCGATGGAAATGTGCCTGACCGGGCGCATGATGGACGCTGAGGAAGCTGAGCGCAGTGGTCTGGTTTCACGCATAGTGCCGGTTGAAGAGCTGCAGGAAACTGCATTCAAAACCGCGCGCAAAATTGCATCCAATTCCGCTCCTGCTGTCAGTATGATCAAGCAGTCAGTCAACATGGCGGTCAGCGCCAATCTGACTGATGGCCTCAAGCATGAGCGTCATGCCTTCCAGTCCACCTTCGCATTTGAAGATGCGACTGAAGGCATGAATGCCTTTGCCGAAAAGCGTAAACCCGAATTCAAGCACCGTTAATCAGCGGCTGCCCTGAATCTTTAAAACCGCTGTCGCTTGCGTCAGCGGTTTTTTCGTTCTGGTGGACCCTGTACTGGCCTTGGGTCAGAATAGGTCTTGAACTGAATCTTGAGTAACATCTTCGCTTTATTAGGTATCTCTATGAAATTTAAAGGTAAACGCGCCTGGGTTACTGGCGCAAGTTCAGGTATCGGACAGGCAGTCGCTCGTGCGCTCGCCTCTGAAGGTGCCGAGGTTGTTATATCTGCACGTCGCGAAGAGCGCCTGAATGACCTCGCTCAAGAACTTCAGGAAAAGGGCGCCAAGATCCATATTGAAAGTGTCGATGTATCGGATCGCGCAGCAATGGAAGCCGTTGCAGAACGTCTAGCCGACTTGGGCGGCATCGATATCCTCATCAATAATGCCGGCACCATGCCTATCAGCCCGATCATCAATGGCCGTGTTGATGAATGGGATCACATGATCGATGTAAACATTAAAGGCGTGCTCTATGCCATTAATGCTGTTTATTCAGGCATGGCGGAACGCAAACAGGGCCATATTGTCAATGTTAGCTCAATCGCGGCCCGCACGACCTATCCGAGTGCCGGTGTCTATGCTGGCACCAAGCATGCCGTGCGTGCGATTTCAGAAACCCTGCGCAAAGAAGCAATTCGCTTCGGGGTTCGCGTAACCGATATTCAGCCGGGATCGGTTGATACCGAGCTTCCGGATAGCATTGGGCACGAAAAAATTCGCGGAATAGTCAAAAGCAACATGTATGGTGAAGATGCCGCCATGCTCAAGGCTGAAGACATCGCCAATGCAATTGTCTATGCACTTGAACAGCCAGCACATGTGGACATAGGTGAGCTGCTGATTTGGCCAACGCGCCAGGAAAACTAAGATTCAAACGACGACAGGGAACAGGGCGTGTACAAACTGCTAATTTTTGATTGGGACGGCACTATTATCGATTCCACAACGCGCATTGCCTCAAGCCTGAGGGCTGCTGCCGTGGATCTTGAACTCCCGGTACCCACCTGGGAGGCGGCCAAGGACATTATTGGCCTGGGCTTGCCCGAGGCGATAATCAAGCTGTTTCCCGGTGAAGGGGATCACATTATTGAGCCTATGCGTGAGCGCTATAGCCACCATTATCTTGACGCTGATCCTACACCAACCGCGCTGTTCCCGGGTGTGCAGCACACACTGGAAAGCCTGGCAGCAAAAGGATACCGACTTGCCGTTGCGACAGGTAAAAGTCGCAAGGGACTAGAGCATGTATTCGCAGAAACGGGCATAGGCAGCCTGTTCGAGCTTTCCCGCTGTGCTGATGAGACCGCTTCCAAACCAGATCCCAAAATGCTTCATGAACTTTTGCTGCAAGCCGATGTAAGCGCAAACGAAGCATTGATGATTGGCGACACTGAATACGATCTGGAAATGGGCCAGCGAGCAGGGATGGACACCGTTGCTGTCAGCTACGGCGCTCACCATATCGATCGGTTGAAGGTATTGAGGCCAGTGCTTGAAGTGCATCACTTTCCAGAACTGGAAAGCTGGCTTGATCGTAACAGCGGAATGAAATGACATGAGGGATAGATGTGAGTGATCAACACTGGGGAGTTGAACCCCCTGAAAAAAATGAAAACAGTTCTCAGCAAACCAGCGAATCAGGCAGCGGGTTGAATAAGCCGACCACTCAAAAAGAGTGGCGCCTGATCGAAAAAATGGTGGGCAGTCTGCATGTAGAGCATCGCCGAGCGCGTCGCTGGGGTATTTTCTTCAAACTGCTGACCTTTACCTACCTGTTTGCGATTCTGGCGCTTTTCTGGATGAACAATGACATCAGTACGGATGATGTGGTGCCACATGCCCACACCGCACTTGTAGAAGTCAGAGGGCCCATTTCGGATGACGAAGAGGCCAATGCTGATGCGCTGATCACCGCATTACGTGAAGCTTTTAAAGCAGAACGCAGCCAGGCAGTAATCCTGCGTATTAATAGCCCTGGTGGCAGCCCGGTTCAGTCTGGTTATGTATATGATGAGATCAAGCGCCTAAGAATTCTCTATCCGCAAAAGAAAGTGTATGCAGTTATAACCGATATTGGCGCGTCCGGGGCCTATTATATCGCCGCAGCTGCGGATGAGATTTATGCTGATAAAGCAAGCCTGGTTGGCTCTATCGGTGTTATTTCTTCGAGCTTTGGATTCGTAGATCTGATTGATAAATTAGGTGTAGAGCGCCGCACCCTGACGGCCGGCGAAAATAAAGCGTTCCTGGATCCCTTTGCCCCCCTGCGAGATCAGGATCGTGAGTTCTGGCAAACCGTACTCGACACAACGCACCAGCAGTTCATTCAGCAGGTTAAAAACGGCCGTGGCGATCGCCTCAAAGGCGGCGATGAGCTGTTTAGTGGTTTGATCTGGACAGGTGAGCAGGCGCTTGAGCTGGGCTTGATTGACGGTCTGGGCAGCAGTTCAATGGTTGCTCGAGATATTGTCGGCGCTGAAAAGCTGATCGACTATACCTCTCGCCCACGACCGATCGACCGTATTATCAAACAGTTTGGTGCCGAAGTAGCGCGTGAAATGGCACTGCAACTGGGTGCACGTACCGGTTTCACGCTGCAGTAATCAGAACGGGTGAACACCCTCGGACTCCAGCATCCTGATCAGTCGAATAAGCGGCAATCCAATCAGGGTGTTGGGGTCATCTCCTTCCAGTCGATCGAATAGAACGATACCTGCACCTTCGGATTTAAAACTACCGGCACAGCCATAGGGCTGTTCATGCTGTAAATAGCCTTCAATCATTTGTTCAGAGAGCTCTCGGAAGTGGACATGAAAGGGAACAACCTCAGTATGCGCCTTGCCTGTACCACTATTGAGTAGTGTCAAGCCTGTCAAAAAGGTCAGTGTACGCCCTGAAGCCGCACGTAACTGCTCAACCGCTCGCTCATGGGTACCCGGTTTACCAATGATAGTGTTATCCAGTACAGCAACCTGATCGGAGCCTATGATAAGCGCACCCGGATGGCTCTCAGCTACTTTTTGTGCTTTCTGCAGTGACAGGCGACTGACCAACTCCTCTGGAGACTCTCCATAGAGAGCTGTTTCATCAATGTCCGGGTGATGGGTGCGATAGGGGAGGCCGAGTTTATCCAGAACTTTACGGCGCCAGGGAGAGCTTGATGCAAGAACTATATTAGGCAGCATCAGGTATCCTTTTATTATCATCTAGGGGGAATGGAAAAGGTTCTGATATAATAGTCCCTCAAATATTTCGTTAAACCCCTATTTCCTTTGACAGATAGGGGTTCTAACCCTAGAATTGCGCGCTTATGTCGTACGGTCCATTACCGAAAAAAATTGAACCTCGCAAATTGGCTGAGTGGGAAACGGCACTTGCCGGTACTGCGGCTATTGCAGATATGCCCCGATTGGCCTCCAACCTCGTCAGTACTGACGGCGTTGTTGATGTTGATCTAAAGTTTGCGAAAGATGAACAGAACCTGTCCATCCTGAGTGGTCACGCTCACGGTACAGTCAGCATGAGTTGTCAGCGCTGTCTCGAACCTGTGAGCGTAGACGTCAACGCCGATTTCAACTTGGCAGTGGCGCTGACGGATGAGCAGGCGAAGCATCTTCCCCGTAGCTATGATCCTTTGATCATTGAAACGGATGAGATTGAACTGCTTCCAGTTATCGAGGACGAGCTGATGTTGAGTCTGCCAATTGTCCCTTATCACGATGACTGCAGTATTCAGACCTCGTTCGGTGACGCGGAAACGGCCCGGACGCAGGAAGATAAACCCAACCCATTTAGTGTATTGGCCCAGCTTAAAAAGGCCGATAAGAGTTAAACCAGGAGCTACATACCATGGCAGTACAGCAGAACAAAAAGTCTCGTTCACGTCGCGACATGCGTCGTTCCCACGATGCGCTGAGCAACCCGACTCTGGCTGTTGACGCAACTACCGGTGAAACCCACCGTCGTCACCACGTAAGCGCTGACGGTTTCTACCGTGGCCGTCAGGTTGTTGCCAAAGGCGACGAGTAAGCTTGACCGCAGGGTATCGCATTGCAGTTGATGCGATGGGCGGGGATCACGGTCCCCGCGTTACCGTTTCGGCTGCCGTCGATGCCCTGCGCCGCTATCCTGGCCTTGAAATCCTTCTCTTTGGCCAATGCTCTGCAATTGAGCTTGTTCTGGCTCGCTACCCCCAAGATATTACCCAGCGCTTAATCTGTGTTCATGCCGACTCTGTCGTCACCATGGATGACAAGCCATCCTTTGCACTTCGTCGTCGTCGCGACTCCTCCATGTACCTGGCGCTCGAAGCTGTAGCCAAGGGTGACGCTCAAGCCTGTATCAGCGCCGGTAATACAGGTGCCTTAATGGCCATGGGCCGTGCCTGTTTACAAACGCTCCCCGGTATTGATCGACCCGCAATTACGACTGCAATTCCGACTTTAAACGGCCACTCATACATGCTGGATTTGGGGGCTAATGTCGACTGCTCGTCAGAACACCTGCTGCAATTTGCCATCATGGGCTCGGTCATGCTTCAAGCTGTTGAGCAAATTCCTCATCCGACCGTGGGGTTGCTGAATATTGGAGCAGAAGAAATAAAGGGAAACGAGCAAGTACGACTAGCTTCACGACTACTGACAGAAGAGCCCGGGTTAAATTATGTCGGCTTCGTTGAAGGCGATGGTGTTTATTCCGGCAAGGTTGACCTTGTCGTTTGCGATGGCTTTGTCGGCAACATTGCACTAAAAAGCAGCGAAGGTCTTGCACGACTCATCTCCCGCAAGCTTCGCAAAAGCTTTACTCGCAACCTCTATCGTCGCGCACTTGCCTTTTTGGCTCGACCAATACTGCGCGAACTTCAGGAGCAGCTTGACCCTAGCCGCCGCAACGGTGCCAGCCTGCTGGGCCTGCAGGGTATCGTCATCAAAAGCCATGGAGGCGCCAACCGCAACTGTTTCGGCCATGCTATCGATCAGGCAATCCGGGAAGTTGAGATGAATATACCGGCACGAATCAGCGACCACCTTGAGCAGCAACTTCCGCGCGCTTCATCAGGTAATAAGCAAATCGATTAGTACTTATAATCGATTTTGTAGCGATCTTTAGCCTGCACTCATAGAGTAAAACCTTACCAATCTTCAATTTACCCTCGAATGTTGTAAACTAGCGGCCTTTATCCTGAGCGAATCGCCAGGCTCAAAGTCACACGTAGAATATGGGGAAACCATGTCGCAGACGCTTGCTTTCGTTTTTCCTGGTCAGGGATCTCAGCAGCTTGGAATGCTCTCTGAGCTCGCCAGCACTCACCCGGTCATTGAGCAAACTTTTGCCGAGGCATCCGAGGCACTGGGTTTTGATTTGTGGAACCTGTGTCAGGAAGGTCCCGAAGAATCACTGAACAGCACTGAGAATACTCAGCCAGCACTTTTGACGGCGGGCGTTGCCCTCTGGCGTTTGTGGCAGGAGCAGGGCGGCGCTTCACCTGTCGTCATGTCTGGTCACAGCCTTGGTGAATACACCGCTCTGGTGTGCGCCGGTGCCTTGTCGCTTGCCGATGGTGTAAAACTGGTTAAGTTGCGCGGTGAAGCCATGCAGGCGGCAGTTCCCGCCGGTACTGGAGCCATGGCGGCCATCCTGGGACTGGATGACGAAGGTATTGAGTCTGCTTGCAAAGAAGCAGCCCAGGGTGCAGTAGTTTCCCCAGTGAACTATAACTGTCCGGGACAGGTTGTGATTGCAGGTGAGAAAGCGGCTGTTGAACGTGCTATTGATGCCTGTAAAGCAGCAGGCGCCAAACGCGCTGTTCCCCTGCCGGTCAGCGTACCTTCACATTGCGCACTGATGCAGCCTGCCGCTGAACGCCTGGCAGCAGCCTTGGCAGACATTGAACTTAGATTGCCAAGCATTCCAGTTGTTCAGAACGTATCTGCACAGCAGGCCGAAGACCTGGAAACGCTGAAACAGAACCTGGTCGCTCAGCTGTACAGCCCGGTTCTTTGGACGCGCTGCGTTCAGAACATGGCAGAGCAAGGCGTGACAGCATTGGTCGAATGCGGTCCTGGCAAGGTACTGACAGGCTTGAACAAGAAGATCGATCGCTCACTGGATGGCATGTCGATCAGTGATGCGGCTGGGCTTGAAAAAGCCCTCGGCTGAAATTTTTCAGAACGTTAGGAATAACTTTCATGAGTATCGAAGGAAAAGTTGCCCTGGTTACTGGTGCGACTCGAGGTATCGGTAAGGCAATTGCGGCTAATTTGGCCGCTCAAGGCGCAGTGGTTGTAGGTACTGCAACCAGTGAGAAAGGTGCTGAAACCATCTCTGCTTACCTGGCTGAGGCCGGTAACGAGGGCGTTGGTATGGTGCTTGATGTGTCGGACGCCGCATCCGTTGAAGAGGTTCTGAAAAAGATTCAGGCTGACTTTGGCACAGTGGAAATTCTGGTCAATAATGCCGGTATTACCCGTGATAATATCCTGATGCGCATGAAGGAAGACGAGTGGGATGGTGTTATCAATACCAACCTTAACTCTATGTATCGCTTAGTAAAAGGATGCTTGCGCGGCATGACCAAAGCGCGCTGGGGGCGTATCATTAGCGTCAGCTCAGTGGTAGCCTCTATGGGCAACGCGGGTCAGACCAACTATGCTGCTGCAAAATCGGGCATGGAAGGCTTTACTCGAGCACTGGCTCGTGAAGTGGGTTCGCGCAACATTGCGGTTAACTGCGTGGCGCCTGGTTTTATCGATACCGATATGACCTCTGGCCTTGCAGACGAACATAAGGAAAACCTTCAGTCACAAATTCCGATGAACCGTTTGGGGCAGCCGGAAGAAGTGGCAGCTGTTGTTGGTTTTCTAGCCAGTGAAGGTGGTGCTTATGTCACTGGTGACACCATTCACGTGAATGGCGGTATGTACATGTCCTGATAAAGGACAAAAAGCGGCGAAAGAAAATTTGTTTTTTTCGCCGGATTGTTGATAATTGGCCGTCAGTTGACGGAGATACAATTCCAACCGTCGCACTTGTTGCCAGAGCGTAATGGGTTTTCTAAAATTCCATCTCGCATCCTGTGATGTGATGGTACTGAAGAGATAATAGGAAGAGATATGAGTAACATTGAAGAGCGCGTAAAGAAGATCATCGCTGAACAGCTGGGCGTCAAAGAAGAAGAAGTTGTTAACGCCGCTTCCTTTGTTGAGGATCTGGGCGCTGACTCCCTGGACACTGTTGAGCTGGTAATGGCTCTGGAAGAGGAATTCGAAACTGAGATTCCTGATGAAGAAGCTGAAAAAATCACCACCGTTCAGCTCGCGATCGATTACATCAACGCTCATCAGTAATCAATCCCGACAGAATTAGTCGAAAAGCCGCATCTATATGCGAATATAGTGCGGCTTTTCTTTTATCAGGCCTCTACACTGGAGGAACAGGATGTCTCGCAGAAAAGTGGTTGTAACCGGACTGGGATTGCTTACACCTGTAGGCAACACTGTGAAGGACACTTGGGACAATATCCTTGCCGGTAAAAGCGGCGCAGCATCGATTGATTTTTTTGATGCCTCTCAGTTTGCAACGCGCTTCTCAGCCTCGGTTAAGGACTTTTCGCTTGAACCGTACATGAGTGCCAAAGAAGCTCGTAAAATGGACCTCTTTATTCAGTACGGAATGGCGGCTGCCGCTCAGGCAATCGAAGATTCCGGTATTGAAGCCAATGAGTCCAACGCACATCGTATCGGCTGTGCAATCGGTTCCGGTATCGGTGGCCTGCCGATGATCGAAAAGACCCACGATACACTGAATAGCACTGGCCCTCGTCGCGTTTCACCTTTCTTTGTTCCCGGCAGTATCATTAATATGATCGCTGGTAACGTGGCGATCAAATACGGCCTGCGCGGACCAAACATCGCGATTACCACAGCTTGTACCAGTGGTACGCACAACATCGGCCACGCCATGCGCATGATCCAGTACGGGGATGCGGATGTTATGGTGGCTGGTGGTGCCGAAATGGCTACGACGCCTCTGGGGCTGGCTGGCTTCTCGGCTGCACGCGCACTTTCAACCCGTAACGATGACCCGACCGCCGCCAGCCGTCCCTGGGACCGCGACCGTGATGGTTTTGTACTGGGTGATGGTGCAGGTGTTCTGATTCTTGAAGAGTACGAGCACGCCAAAGCACGAGGTGCTCACATCTACTGCGAGCTGACCGGTTTTGGCATGTCTGACGACGCCTTCCATATGACAGCGCCGCCAGAAGATGGCGCAGGTGCAGCTTTGTCGATGCAGAATGCAGTGAATGATGCATCCATCAATCCGGAAAACATTCATTACATCAATGCACACGGCACTTCTACACCGGCAGGTGATATTGCTGAATCCAATGCTGCAAAGCGCGTGCTGGGCACAGCCGCAGAGCAGGTTCGCATGAGCTCCACCAAATCCATGATTGGACACCTGCTGGGCGCCGCAGGTGCCGTCGAGGCAGCCTTCTGTGTACTCGCCCTGCGTGACCAGGTTGCCCCGCCTACCATCAATCTGGATAACCCATCTGATGGTTGCGACCTGAACTATGTGGCGCACACTGCTCAGGAATGCAAAATCGACGCTGCCATGTCCAATTCCTTTGGCTTCGGTGGTACCAACGGTACGCTGATCTTCAGCCGTATCTGAGGCGAGAGGAGGTGCCTGCGCACCTCCTTGTTCCTGATGTCGAATACATATCTGGTTAATGGACAGCCTGCTACGACGGTTCCTATTGCGGATCGGGGGCTTGCCTATGGCCAGGGTGTGTTTGAAACCATTCTTGTTGCTGCAGGCCAGCCTGCGCTCATCAATGATCATTTTGATCGCCTGATTCAGGGATGTCAGCGTCTCAACATTCCCACTGCCAATCTTCTGGACGCGCTGCGTCGGGACATCAGCAGCCTCGATCTGCCAACAGCAGACTCCGTGCTTAAAGTTACAATTACCTGCGGCAGTGGTGGGCGTGGATATTTAACGCCTGAAGAGGTTTCACTCACTCGTATCCTAAGCCTTTCCTCCGTCCCGGCTTATCCTGATAATCCGCAGCAAGGTGTTAGCGTGCATTGGTGTCGTACACAGCTGGCAGTTCAGCCACTCTTGAGCGGCATCAAACACCTCAATAGACTGGAGCAGGTACTGGCACGAGATGAATGGCGTCACACGAATTGCCGTGAAGGCCTTGTCTGCGATACTCGAGGCTTCGTCATAGAAGGCACCATGAGTAATCTGTTTTGGGTGCAGGATGGAGTACTGTACACGCCAGACCTCACCGGTAGCGGCATCGAAGGCGTGATGCGACGCCAGGTGCTCGCTCAAGCTGCCAAATGGGCTATTGAAGTACGTATTGGCAGTTTCACGCCGGAAGAGGTTAGGGCCGCTGATGAGTTATTCCTGTGTAACAGCCTGAACGGTATCTGGCCAATCGTGCAATTGGGTCAAGAAAAATTCAAATTGGGCGAGCTGACGGCTCGCTTGCAATCTCTGCAGCTGCAACGGACGGTTCAATGATCAAAAAGCTGCTTATTCTGCTTTGCTTTGTGTTGGTAGTGTGTGCAGGTATCGGATGGACCGGTTATCGCATGCATGAAAGTAAAATGACAACCTCACTGCCCCTGGATGAACCGAGGGAAATACATGTTGAGTCAGGTACCTGGTTTAACCAGTTTGCAGTTCAGCTGGCGGATGAAGGGCTTGTCGATAACCCCGCCTGGCTCCGACTGGAAGCGCGTCTTAATCCTGCGGTAACCGCGATTAAAGCCGGTGAATATCGTATAGATCCTGGCATGACCCTGCGTGATCTGCTGGCATTGATTGTTGCGGGTGACACCATCAAATACAGTTTCACGCTGATAGAAGGCTCAACCTATCAGCAACTGCTACAGCGTCTATTAAGCGATGAGCGCCTGCAGCATCGACTGGGCGACATGGATGAGCAGGCGGTGTTAGCTGAACTCAATGTCGACAAAACCTCCGCAGAAGGCCTGTTTCTGGCTGAAACTTATCATTTTGAACGCGGAACCAGCGATCTAGATTTGCTTAAACGCGCACATGCCGATCTTAATGAGGTTTTAGCCAAAGCCTGGGCAGAGCGACAGACTGATCCGAAACTGCCGTTCAGCACGGCATATGAAGCGCTGATACTGGCTTCCATTATCGAAAAGGAAACCGGCGTCCCTGATGAGCGTCCTCAGATAGCCGGCGTGTTTGTACGCCGCCTTGAACAGGGAATGCGCCTGCAGACTGACCCTACGGTTATTTACGGCATGGGTGACCGCTACAAGGGTAATATCACCCGAGCCGACCTGCGTCGTCCTTCGCCCTGGAACACCTATGTCATAGATGGCTTGCCGCCCACACCCATCGCACTGGTGGGGCGCGAGGCTATTGAAGCAGCTTTGCACCCTGCACCAGGCAAGGCGTTATACTTTGTTGCCAAGGGTGATGGCACACATAAGTTCTCCAATACATTGAACGAACACAACAAAGCCGTGCGCCGCTACCAGTTGAGCCGGCGTGCTGACTATCGTTCGTCTCCGGAAGAGAAATAGCATGCAAAGCGGTCGTTTCATTACCGTAGAGGGTGGTGAAGGGGTAGGCAAAACTACCAATCTCGATTTTATTGAATCCCTTCTCCGATCCGATGGTCATGACGTAGTCAGAACCCGTGAGCCAGGCGGTACTCCACTGGCCGAATCGGTGCGAGAACTGTTATTAGCGCCCCGTGATGAGCCTGTGTCCGAGTTGGCAGAGCTGCTTCTGGTGTTTGCAGCCCGTGCTCAGCATATCGAACAGGTTATCAAACCTGCTCTGGCTCGTGGCCAATGGGTCCTCTGTGATCGATTTACCGATGCAACCTATGCCTATCAAGGTGCAGGGCGGGGTATGGATGTTACAGCCATTGCTAAACTTGAGCAGTTGGTACAACAAAACCTGAGGCCTGATCTGACCTTGTTGCTCGATGTGCCTGTCGAGATCGGCATGTCACGTGCAAGTGCACGCAGCACCCCCGATCGATTCGAATCGGAGCAGCTGCATTTTTTTGAATTGGTGCGTGCTGAATACCTTCAGAGAGCCAGTGATGAGCCCGAACGTTTTGTGATCATTGATGCAAGCCCAGAGCTTGCCGAGGTGCAACAGCAGATCAGACGCGCTTTAGAAAAATTTGGTGCGGCGTTATGAGCGACATAGCAAGCTATCCTTGGTTTGGTAACCGTTGGCAGCGTGTACTCGAACAGCGAGAAAATGAGCGCCTGCCTCATGCACTATTATTGGCGGGCCCTGCGGGTATTGGCAAAGCAGAGTTTGCCGAAGCGCTGGGCAATTTGCTGCTGTGTCACAAACCTCAGGGGAATCAGCCCTGTGATCAATGCCATAGCTGCGAGCTACGCATCGCGGGGCATCATCCAGACCGCTTTGTGCTTGTTCCCGAGGGCCCAGGCAAGCCGATCAAAGTGGATCAGGTTCGAGAACTCATTGACCGCCTCCATAGCACAGCGCAGCAGGGCGGTTATCGAATCGTAACACTCGAACCGGCGGAGTCACTGAACACCTCATCCGCTAACGCGCTTCTAAAAATCCTTGAAGAGCCGGGTAATGACACCTTGTTGATTTTAATCAGCCATCAACCCGGTCAGCTCATGCCAACTATCCGCAGCCGTTGCCAGAGGATCGATTTTTCTATCCCGCCACACAAGGAAGCGACTGATTGGCTAATGCAAGCGCTTAATCTGGAGCCAGCCAAAGCCACTCAGCTACTGGGTATTGCCCATGGCGCTCCACTCAGAGCCAGAGATCTTTACCAGAGCGATGCGATGGAGCAGCGCAAATTGTTAATGACTGCGCTTGCCGACCTGCTGAGAGGTCGTGCCAGCGCGACTGAAATGGCAACCAAACTGGGTAAGTGCGATCTGCTAAACTGCCTGGATTGGCTCGCCAGTTTGTTGAATGATGTTGTTCGCATGCAAATGACAGCAACTGATGAGCCGCGGGTCAATGCAGATATGCGGCGTATGCTTGAGGCAGTTGCTAAACAGGCCAGTCGCGTTAAAATCTTCTCGTTAGCCGATCGTATTCAGGAAGAGAGGGTCAGTCTTATGTTGCGACAGAATCCAAATCGCCAGTTGTTGCTGGAAACACTTCTGCTGCAATGGTCTGCACTGGTCCGATAACAGAGGAACGTTAAGTTATGACCATTATTCCAAGGATCAGTCACGGGATACTGTCCCTGAATATCGATAACAAGGAAAACCTCTATAAGGCCTATATGCCATTCGTAACTAATGGCGGCCTGTTTATACCCACTACGCGTGGTTACCAGCTGGGGGAAGAGGTTTTCATGTTGCTGATGCTAATGGATGAACCGGACAAAATCCCCGTTACGGGCAAAGTGATCTGGGTCACCCCTAAGGCAGCACAGGGCGGACGCCTTCCCGGCATTGGCATCCAGCTTTCCAGCGATGATTCGTCCCTTGTCACCAAAATTGAAACCTACCTGGCCGGAATGTCAGGTTCAGGACGCCGCACCAATACACTTTGAATTCTGAGGCTTGATGTTTATAGACTCTCACTGCCATCTCGATATGCTTAAGCTCGACAAGCATGATGGCCAGCTAAGTAATGTTATCTCTGCTGCTCAGGCACGCGAGGTCGAAAAGATGCTCTGCGTCTGTGTCGATCTGAATAAATTCGACAGCATGTACGCTACCGCCAGCGCATTTGACAACGTCTTCTTTTCCGCAGGGATCCACCCGCTACACGTCGAAGAAAGCCCCTACGATGAGTCTCACCTGCGTCAACTGGCATCGAACCCACGCATTGTAGCGCTGGGTGAAACCGGTCTGGATTATTACTACACCCAGGACACGAAAGAACAGCAACATGAGAGCTTTGCTGGCCACCTGCGCCTGGCTGGCGAGTTGGATCTGCCGGTTATCGTACATACCCGTGACGCACGTGAAGACACTATTCAGCTGATTAAAACACATGGCAATGCTGAATCGGCAGGTGTTCTGCACTGCTTTACCGAGTCTCAGGAGATGGCCGAGGCCGCTCTGGATTTGGGATACATGATTTCCTTTTCCGGGATTATCACCTTCCGCAATGCTGAAGAACTGCGTGATGTGGTCAAGGCGATACCCCTTGAGCGTATGCTGATTGAAACGGACTCTCCATATCTTGCACCGGTTCCTTTCAGGGGCAAGCAGAACCAGCCAGCCTACGTAGCTGATGTAGCTGCCTGCGTTGCCGAGTTGAAAGGAGTGTCTGTAGAGAAGGTCGCCGAGCAGACAACTGAAAACTTCTACAACCTGTTCAAACGCGCACGAGCCAGCTGATGTGGTACTCCCAACCACCGGTTGAATACATCGAGCCGGTATTTCGCCCGCCCAGTGAGGCTGACTCTTTAATTTTGCAAGTCACCAATGGCTGCAGCTGGAATCGCTGCACCTTCTGTGACATGTACACCGATGAGCACAAGCGCTTTCGCCCCAAGGCTGAAGATGCCGTACTGGAAGAGATACGTCGCTGCGGTCTGGAATTGCCCGCAGTGCAGCGTATCTTCCTCGCGGACGGTGATGCCATGGCTTTATCAGTTCGCCGCCTGAAGGTCATTCTGGAGGCTATTCGAGAGCATCTCCCCAACGTTCGACGTGTGTCAGCCTATTGCCTGCCTTCCAACCTCAAGCGCAAGTCGGTTGAAGAGCTTTCGGAGTTGCGAGAGTTAGGCCTTAACCTGATCTACATGGGGGCCGAAAGCGGCTCGAATAGGGTACTTCAGGCCTTTGATAAGGGTGAAACCTTTGACAGCACCGCTGAGGCATTGCTTAAAGCGGGGCAGGCGGGCATTAAGCGCTCTGTTATGCTGATCAATGGAGCAGGTGGACAGCGTTTTAGCGAAGAGCACGCTCTGGAATCGGCACGACTTGTAAACCTGGTACAACCAGAATATCTGGCCACACTGGTGCTCTTTTTCCGCCGTGGTACCGATCAAAAAGTGCTGGCCGGCTATAACGGTGACTTCCAGCCTCTGGATGGCCTCGGCTTATTCCGTGAGATGCGAACATTCATTGAATCGACTGATCTGCAACAGAGCATCTTCCGCAGTGATCACGTTTCAAACTCTCTTGTTCTGAAAGGGACGCTGGGACGCGATAAACAACGAATGCTCACTGAAATCGATCAAGCGATCGATTATGCAGCCAGGCATGAAATACCCTTGTATCGACAGGGAAGTTTTTAACTACCGTTCCTGAGTTTCAAGACAGCTCTAAGAGCAGAATCGAAGCCTGGCGCAACGACTTGCCGATTGCGCCAGGCTCAATCAACACGCGTGTTTCTCATCCCAAATACGAAGTCCATCTAAAGAATCCATTGAGATCACACCCTTCCAGCTTGTCGGCTTTAACTTTTGGTTACAACTGTTACAAATCCATACAGACTACAACGAGAGACAGTCTTGTGGTGCAATGCCCATAAGCTTCACCTCCAAATTTATCGTTTATCCAACTTTAGATTTGATAAAACCCAAGAGGATTTAAATGTCTGATCTTTTTACACCTGTTCAGCTTGGTGCACTCACGCTTTCAAACCGTATTTTAATGGCACCTCTGACACGAACCCGCGCCGATGAAAACCATGTTCCAACCGACTTGATGGTAGAGCACTACGCCCAACGCGCCTCAGCGGGTTTGCTTATTGCCGAGGCCACAATGGCAATGGAAGGCAATTCTGCCTTCTGGCGTGAGCCTGGTATCTATTCGGAAGCGCAGGTTGAAGGGTGGAAAAAGGTTACCGATGCCGTTCATGCCAAAGGAGGGAAGATCTTCTTACAGATTTGGCATGGTGGTCGCGCCTGTCACCCACTGCTGAATAATGGCCGCGTACCGGTGGCGCCTAGTGCTATAGCCATCACCAACGACGAAGTTCATACCCCTGAAGGCAAGAAGGCTTACACAGTTCCGCGTGCACTTCTCGATGAAGAAATTCCAGCCATTATCGAAGGCTTTAAGACGGCTGCCGAGAACGCCAAGCGAGCTGGATTTGATGGTGTTGAGGTGCACGCTGCCAATGGTTATCTGCTGGATGAGTTCCTGCGCGATGGCTCAAACCACCGCGAAGGCCCCTATGGTGGCCCGATCGAAAACCGTGCGCGCCTGCTGCTGGAAGTACTCGAAGCTGTAACCAGTGTATGGGGGAGTGATCGAGTTGGTGTTCGTCTGTCGCCTCTAAACAGCTTTAACAGTATGAAAGACAGTGACCCGGTTGCACTGATAACCTGGTTGGCCAAGCGCCTGAACGACTTTGATCTGGCGTACCTCCACCTGATGCGCGCTGACTTCCTGGGTGAGCAGCATGCCGATGTGGTAACGCCTGCCCGTGAACATTACCGCGGTCATCTGATGGTAAACATGGGCTACACCGCCGATGAAGCCAACACAGTCATCGCTGCAGATAAGGCCGATAGCGTTGCTTTCGGTGTTCCCTTTATCGCAAACCCGGATCTGCCCGAACGACTGCAGGCAGGTGCTGAGCTCAATCAGCCAGATCCTGCTACGTTCTATACCCAGGGCGCTGAAGGATATACCGACTACCCAGCCATGAGTGAATTGGCAGAAGCATAACGTCAATGGATCAGCCCGGCCGGATGAAGTAACAACAGTGGATGGCCGGCAGATCTTTTAGCGGATAATGCCCCAATACAAAACAGGCAGCTCAAGCTGCCTGTTTGCGTTTAGAACTTTCTTCGCAGCAATCAATACCCACGCTGGTGAGCCATTTCCTCTTCGGTCAGCGGAGTGATGCTTAGCAGCATTTTGGTAAGATCCAACAGGATGATCAGGATATTGTTGTGGTAGCACACGCCCTGAACAAAGCGTTTGGTTGAGTCATCCCCGGATACACTGGGTGCGCGATCCACGTCATTATGTGGCAGGTTGATCACCTCATCCACACTATCAACTACCAGACCGATCACTTCCTGCTCATTGAACTCCACGACAATAACGCGGGTGTCATCATCGTAGGGCACCATCGGCAGGCCAAACATCTGGCGAGTATCAATTACGGTTACTACGTTACCGCGTAGATTGATAATGCCCAGAATAGAGGTGTCAGCACCGGGAACAGGTGTGATTTCGCTGAAGCGAAGAACCTCTTTAACCTGCATAACATCGATGCCATAAAGCTCGTCATCAACACGGAATGTGGCCCATTGGTGGTACACCACTTCTTCCTGCTGCGCACGTCGATGTTGGTCATCAGCCTTGTGATTTTCCTGAAGTTGTCGCAAGTGTTCAGCCGCAGAATTCATGCTCATGCTGTCAGTCCTGTGTCATCCAAGGTTTCAGCCACTCGAGGCCGGCGTCTGTACACCCCAGTGGTTTATACTCGAGGCTCACAATATCAGTGTATCCCATTGCCTCGAGTGCTTTGAAAAGATTAGCAAAATGGATCTCGCCTGTCCCCGGTTCGTGACGCCCAGGTACATCAGCAATTTGTATATGCCCAATTCTGTCTCTATTGCGCTGCAAAGTCGAGATCAGATTTCCTTCCATCTTTTGCATATGATAAACATCATATTGCAAATAACTGTGATCCAGCTCCAGATCATCGATCAGAGAAAGTACTTGCTGACTACGATGAAGATAAAAGCCTTCAACATCATCCGTATTAATCGCCTCAATCATGAGTTTAAGACCGGATTCACCGCAGCGCCTGTTTGCAAGCATAAGATTTTGCGCCAGTGTTGCTGCCACTGCCTCAGGGGAGTAGGAGCAGGGGGCTTTACCTGCCAGGCAGTTGATGCGCGGGACATTCAACTCCATCGCCCAATGAATGCACTGCTCCAGGGATTCAGCAAACTCATCTTCCCGATCGGGAAGGCACGCCAGTCCGAGCTCACCTGCCGAAAGATCACCAGCAGGAATATTGATCAGTTCCAGCTTAAGATTATTACGCAGCAGGGCATGTCGGACCGACTCGAGGGAAAGGCTGTAGGGAAACTGGATCTCGACACGCTCAAAGCCAGCCCTGCGAGCAGCAGCAAAGCGTTCCAGTAATGGGTACTCGGTAAATAACAGACTGAGGTTGGCAGCAAATTTGATCATGTCACGCCGCTCACAAGCAATTTTCAGGCTTGGGCAAACCCGCCAGGCGAGCCGCGACTTTGGCTGGGCTGCCCGGAAAAAGCTTCATCAAATGGATACTTCTTCCTTTTTCAGGCCCCAGTTCAGCGGCAACGGCTTTAACCAAGGGGCGCATCGCAGGTGAAAGCTGGTATGTCTGGTAAAAGCCACGCAGCACATGGATTATTTCCCAGTGCTCGTCAGTCAGCTCAATGCCATCTTCCGTTGCCAGAGCTTCCGCAAGGGCAGGTGTCCAGCGGGACAGATCATACAAGTAGCCTTCGTCATCAAGAGTGAAGGTTTCTCCGTTTACTTCAACATCCATTGTTTAATACCAGCTCACACTCGTTGCATGTTGTACACAGAGTTCGACAAACCCCTTGTCATCCACTTCGCTTAAACCTTCCAGCTGCACGCCGCGTGCTTCACGATCAGGTTGTAGCAGGCTTACGCGGGCCACCAGTCGCGCCAATTCTTGACGGTGCTGAGGCAAAGCCCAGTACACACCTTCTTCAACCAGCAACAAGGTATCACCTTCCAATAGGGTGTCACGGCAAGATTCAAAGGTTGTGCGATCACTGGGAGAGGTTGCAAGAATATGTAATGTCATAGTGTCAGTACCACCTCATGGCGGGCGATGAAGTGTTTCAGCTCCTCAGCATCTAGAACCTTGGGTGCAGGTGTAAGCACATTGGCATCCAGGCCGTGTAACGCGAGGCTGCCAAAGCTGGTGTAGATATGTTCAATATCGTACATGGGGAGCGCATTGAGCATGGCGTTGGGATTTTTGGCCTGAATCGCACTGCTGCGCTGATCAGGCAGCAATTGAAGCACCGCATCATCCAGAAGCAGGAAACTGACCGACTGTTCAAACACCGCCCCTGCCAATGCCATGTCCAGGGCATCGCGTGCAGCGGAAGAGCTGTAAGGTGCGCTACGGCATATGATCAAAATGGATTTGCTCATCGACCACCTCCAAACGTCACCACACGGTCAGAGACCACACTTGCTTCAATCAATTGGCCAAGCCCGGAAAGCTCAAAGCCCTTCTTGAGATTGGCGGCTTTTTTCTCGTAGCGCTTGGCTTCTTCCTTGTTAAGAATGCCACGGCGAACCGCTGCCGCAATACAGACGACCAAATCCAGATCATGCTCTTTTGCCAGCTCTCGCCATTCAGCAGGCAGGTTTTGCTCGTCACGTGGAGGCGAAGCCAATGCCGAAGCGTTATGAACACCTTCTCGGTAGAAGAATACACGATGAATCTGATGCCCCGTTTCCAAAACAGCACGCGCAAAGCGTAGGGCATTATTGGCAGAAGCAGACTGATAGGGGGCCGAATGCACGACAAGTGTAAAAAGCATAGGGAAGGGACCCTCATGAAAAAAGCCCCGCCATCTTAACAGATGACGGGGCTTCTCGGACAAGCCTTCTGGCGTGATCAGTCGTCGCTGAATGCGCCAACCAGACTCAACAGGTGTACCAGAAGGTTATAGATGCTCAGGTACAGGCTGACAGTTGCCATGACATAGTTGGTGTAACGGCCATTAACGATGTTGCTGGTGTCATAGAGGATGAAACCGGACATCAACAACACAACCGCTGCAGAAAATGCCAATTGCAGGCCTGAAATGTCCACACCGAACAAGGGCAGTGCGAACAGGGCAATCATCGCCACGATCAGCACAATGGAGCCAGCAGCCAGGAAACCGCCCATGAAGCTGAAATCCTTGCGGGAAGTCAGAACATAAGCGGACAGACCCAAAAAGGTAATGGCTGTCATACCCATGGCTGTCATCACAATCTCGCCACCGTTAGGCAGAGCAAGATAGTGGTTCAACAGCGGGCCAAGACCAAACCCCATCAGGCCGGTAAAAGCAAATGTCAGCGGCAGGGCAGCGGCTGTGTTCTGCTTGCGATTGATGATGAACAGCATAACGAAGCTGACCAGTACGCTGCCCAGATACACTAGGAACGGAGGGTTGATTGCCATTGAGATGCCGGCAGTGACAGCGCTGAATACGAGCGTCATTGCCAATAGCATGTAGGTGTTGCGGATGACCTTATTGGTCTCCAGCACCGCCTGTGTCGAGCGGCCATCGATAGTACGTACGTTATCCATCATAAACCTCGTGTTTAATTTCCTTCTGGAGCAATGATGCGGGTTTAAACCTGTAATTCAAGCATTTTGAGTGTTTGACAGGGAAAAGATTCCCAGTAGAATCACATTCATTGCGGAGGGGTGGCTGAGTGGTCGAAAGCACCGGTCTTGAAAACCGACGAGTCGAGAGGCTCCCAGGGTTCGAATCCCTGCTCCTCCGCCATTTCTTTCGATACCTGTCCTGCTGACGAGTTCCCGTGACCGATACCACCTCGATTCCATTAGAGATCCTGTACGAGGATGAGCACCTTGTTGCTGTCCACAAGCCCGCCGGCTTATTGGTTCACCCTAGCTGGATAGCGCCAGCAAGAACACCCAATCTGGTTCACATGCTCAGAGATCGCTATCCTGGCGAGAAGGTTCACACTGTACATCGTCTGGACCGAGCTACATCTGGCGTTATTCTCTTCGCTCGTGAGAAAACCGTTGGTCAGCATTTGCAGCAGCAGTTTATCGATCGAAAAATCAAAAAGACCTACCTTTGCGTCGTCCGTGGCTGGACGGAAGAGTCGGACGTAATCGATTACGCCCTCAAGCCTATCCATGACAAGCGTGAAGACCCGCGCGCCAATCCTGATAAAGACCCGCAGGATGCCGTATCGGCGTACAGACGTATTGCAACCGTGAGCCTGCCTATTCCAGTCGGACGGTATCCGGAAGCACGCTACTCACTGGTCGAAGTTAAACCGACTACCGGTCGAAAGCACCAGATACGCCGCCACATGAAGCACATCCTTCATCCTATCGCCGGTGATACAAAATACGGAGAAGGGCGCCACAATCGCCTGTTCCGTGAGCATCTTGATTCTCATCGCCTGTTATTGATGGCGACAGAAATTGAGTTTGAACATCCGGTCAGCGGGCAGATGATCCGAATTGAGGCGGGTGTAGGCGAGGATGTAGAGCGACTGTTTGCAAAACTGGGCTGGCAGGATGGTTACCCGGTCGCACATCAAGTAGACGCACGACCGGCAGACTGAAGTGTCTGTAATACGGGCTACTTAGTTAAACTTCATTACCCAGTTTACGCAGAGTAGCCTCATCCATTTTCAGGTCATCATTTTTGTTCACACCCACACCGTGATCCAAAATGGCCTGTGCAATCTCCTTTGCTTCTTCCAGTGAGTGCATCATAAAGGTGCCGCACTGATATTCGTTCAGCTCAGGAATATTCTCAGCACTTTCAACATTGAGAACATCCTTCATAGCCGCAACCCAGGCATCAGCTACGCGGGACTCATCTGGCGAACCGAGCAGGCTCATGTAGAAGCCAGTGCGGCAGCCCATCGGAGAAATATCGATGATCTCTACATCTGCACCATTCAGATGGTCACGCATAAAACCGGCAAACAGATGCTCGAGGGTATGGATGCCTTTCTCGCCCATCATGCTTTCATTCGGCTTGTTAAAGCGCAAATCGAACACAGTGATCGTATCACCTGAAGGCGAACTCATGGTTTTAGCAACACGAACGGCAGGTGCATTCATAATCGTATGGTCAACGGTAAAGCTGTCTAGTAAAGGCATTTTCTTAATCCCTGGGTTCTTTGCTAACAAGAAGGCTGAATCAAAACTTCAACTCTGACTCGGGTGCTTGGCGCCCCGCACCCGGCAATGCCAGCTCCTGTATTCGTTTCTGTATTCATAGTTAACGAAGATAGAGCCGGCAATCATGTGGCCGCAAGTATATCAGAACAGGGGCCATGTCATGTTAGAGAAGCCTGCAGGAGAAGCACTGAATCAGTCCTGCCAATTGGCTTTTCTACGTACAGGTCGCTATAACAGACTGAAAGCATCCAAGTTTAAACGAACTCACCAGGAGACAGGGATATGTCCAGGATTGAAACAACAATCCATCTTCGTGAAATCGCAGCACATGGCAAACCTGTACTACAGGAGTATCGAGCATGGATAGAAGACCAGAATAGCAATGGTCTTCTGTATGACGATCCGCTGGTACGCGAAGACGGAACAGTCTTTTCAGTCGGGGAAATTCAGCTATATCGCATGATGTACCTTTCTGCGGGCGGCGCACCAACTAAAGATAGCTTCAACCTTTATCTCGATGCCGACCGGCCAGGTAGCGTTGAAAGACTGGCGGACATCTTTGTGACTCATCCCGATACCTACGCGGCAATTGGCGCTGACGAAAGAGAGCCGCTCCAGCATACGGAACTGCTCGAGTACATCCTGCTTGACTTTGCAGACCTGGATACAGACACACCACTATACGATCTTTGGCTGGACCGGCTTGTTGCAGGCAGTCATAACCAGGGAGGTGCGGTATTGGGGATCGTCGAGTCCAATGAATTTATTGCTTCTACGTTCGATGAAGTAGCCAAACTTGAATTCAGCAGCTTCATCGCCTGCTTCAACGATGAAAATGATGATGGGCTCTTATACGACGCAAGCATTGAGTTAGGGGGTGGCACGGTACTTTCCGCAGAGGAGGCGCAACTATACCGGCTTTACCTGGGCGCGATGGAGCGCGTACCCGAGACAGACGGTTTTTTCTGGTGGCTGGAGAAAATGAGGTCAGGCGAAAAAGGTCTGGTCGATGTGGCTGAAGGCTTTACCAACTCCACGGAAATGATGCAGTTGATGGATACTGACCAGGATGGCGCTGTAGCTCACTCAGAGCTGCTGAACCATCTGTATGCCACCGTGTTAGGCCGGACGCCAGATCAAGCAGGCTGGAATTGGTGGATGCAGGAGCTGGACTCGGCGGCTAAAGATCAGGCAGAAGTGCTGAATGCCTTTGTACAATCAAACGAATTTGCACAAGCAACACTGCAAATTGTGGGCGACTACCAGTTCATGGATCTAATTTAGCCATACGATACTTAGTACATATTTAGTACTAATAGTACACAGCTAAACTTCTAGCTTTTTAAGACCCCCGGGAACCAATCTTGGGGTCTTTGTGATAATTGCCAATTCATCCATGCGTGGTAGCATGGCTCTTTGCTACTCAACCGTCGAAACATGCAAGCCTAATGACAACAACTACTTCCCTGTCCGAACAACTCAAAACTCTTGACCGTCGCCCCCGTATTGCTCTGATCGGAGCAATGGATCAGGAGGTCGAGCTCCTTAAAAACAATATTGAAGATCTTGAATCCCATCGCTTGTCCGGTTTCGACTTTTATACCGGCCAAATGAAAGGCGTCGATATCATTTTGCTCAAGTCCGGTATCGGCAAGGTCAATGCCGCCATAGGGACAACCCTGCTGCTGCAGATGTTTAAACCTGATGGCGTGATCAACACTGGCTCCGCAGGCGGTTTTGATGGTGCACTGGAAGTAGGGGATGTTGTGATCTCCGACCAAGTATGCCATCACGATGTAGATGTTACGGTGTTTGGCTATGAGCCAGGCCAGGTGCCAGGTTTGCCAGCATCATTCACTGCCGACCCATTGCTGGCTCGCTTTGCTGAAGAATCAATCGCCCAGATGACGCATGCGCGTACTGTTCGAGGACTTATTGCGACAGGCGATAGCTTTATGAACTGCCCTGACCGCGTCGCTCAAACCCGCAAACTGTTTCCAACGGTTAAAGCCGTCGAAATGGAAGCGGCAGCTATCGCGCAGACCTGCCACCAGTTCGACACCCCCTTTATAGTCATTCGCGCACTGTCCGATATCGCCGGTAAAGAATCCAATCTTTCATTTGAGCAGTTCCTGGATACAGCGGCCCTTCACTCGGCCGAGATGGTGATGGCTATCGTATCCAAGATCTCACAAACAGCTTCATAAAATTAAAATAACGCTTTGATATAAAGGAATTATTTCATGATTACATCCTTTCATCCTCCGTTGAGAACACTCATGGGGCCCGGCCCCTCAGATGTGCATCCGCGCGTATTGTCGGCCATGGCACGTCCTACAATCGGACACCTGGACCCGGCATTCATCGGGATGATGGATGAAATCAAACAACTCCTGCAGTACGCCTTGCGTACAGAAAATCCCCTGACCATGCCAGTGTCCGCACCTGGTTCGGCCGGTATGGAAGCCTGCTTCGTCAACCTGGTTGAGCCGGGTGATAAGATCATCGTGTGCCAGAACGGTGTTTTTGGCGGACGCATGAAAGAAAATGTTGAGCGCTTTGGCGGCGTTGCATTGATGGTTCAGGATGAATGGGGCACACCTGTCAGCGTAGACAAGGTACGTGCTGTCATGCAGGAGCACGATGACATCAAAGCACTGGCATTTGTTCATGCAGAAACCTCTACAGGCGTTCGCTCTGACGCCCAGGCTCTGTGCCAGCTTGCTCGTGATTACGGCTGCCTGACTATTGTTGATGCAGTGACTTCACTGGCTGGCGTAGAACTGGAAGTTGATCAATGGGGGATTGATGCGCTGTACTCCGGCACTCAGAAGTGCCTGTCCGCTCCTCCAGGCATCTCACCGGTCACCTTCAGCGAGAAAGCCCTGGAAAAAGTCAGCCAGCGCGAAAGTCGCATCCCGAGCTGGTTCCTGGATAAGAAACTGGTAATGGGGTACTGGGGCGGTGGCCAGAAGCGCGCCTACCACCATACCGCACCCGTGAACGCACTTTATGGACTGCATGAATCACTGGTTATGCTACAGGAAGAGGGCATTGAAAACTCCTGGAAGCGTCACGCACTGCATCACGAAGCCCTGAAAGCAGGCCTGGAAACTTTGGGCCTGAACTTCACCGTAGCTCCGGAGGCGCGCCTGCCACAGCTGAATTCAGTTCAGGTGCCCGAGGGTGTAGATGAAGCGAAAGTGCGCACACTACTACTGGAGAACTACAGTCTTGAAATTGGCGCAGGGCTTGGCGACTTGGCCGGCAAGGTATGGCGTATCGGCTTGATGGGTACATCCTGTACCCGCCGACACGTCATGCTGTGTATTGATGCACTGGAGAACACCCTGAACGAGCTCGGCATAGCCGTACCTTCAGGCGCAGCCGCTGCCGCAGCCGCAATCTACGCATCTCAGGAGTAATCACATGGCACGCGTAGCATTCATTGGCCTGGGTGTCATGGGGTTCCCCATGGCCGGTCATCTTGCCAACGCAGGCCATGAAGTCTGCGTATATAACCGTACTCTAGCCAAAGCTGAACTCTGGTGTAAAACCTATAACGGGCGCTTGGCTGCTACACCTGCCGAGGCTGCAACAGGTGCGGACTTCATCTTCACCTGCGTCGGTAATGACGATGACCTCTTATCGGTGACGGCAGGAGAGAACGGCGCCCTCAAAGGCATGACTGCAGGTAGCATCCTGATTGACCACACAACCGCATCTGCCGATGCGGCGCGCAATCTCGATCAGCTCTGCCGTGCTCAAGGGGTCAGCTTTCTTGATGCACCTGTGTCGGGTGGTCAGGCAGGCGCGGAAAACGGCCGCCTGAGCATCATGTTAGGTGGTGCTACGGAAGACTACACCAAAGCAGCCCCAGTTTTTGAATGCTACGCAGCTTCACATAAGCTGTTAGGACCCGCCGGATCGGGCCAGATGGCCAAAATGGTGAACCAGATTGCGATTGCAGGCCTGGTACAGGGACTTTCAGAAGCGGTGCACTTCGTGAAACAGGCAGGCCTCGATGGCAACGAGGTATTTGATGTCATTCAGCATGGAGCTGCAGGCTCCTGGCAGATGATCAATCGCCATCAGACAATGCTGAAAAATGAATTTGATTTTGGTTTTGCCGTCGACTGGATGCGCAAAGACCTCAGCATCGCCCTGAATGAAGCCCGTCGTAACGGTGCTCGACTGCCTGTTACCGCACTGGTAGATCAGTTTTACGCCGACATCCAGGCCGAAGGTGGTGGCCGCCTGGACACTTCAAGCCTGCTCAAAAGGCTTGAGAAGGGCGCTTAAAGCTTCGATAATGCACGACTTTCAGCCTTCGGGCACATAATGACTATAAAGGTACAGTTCTATGATGAATATCGATAAATACAGCCTGATCTCCTTCGCACCCAGTGTGGCTATCGTTGCTGCATGCCTGGCGATCACCGTTCTGGGTATCCGTTTCGTTAAGCGCGAAATGGCTAAAGATGCTCAGAAGGCTGGCGAGCGTTAATTCAGGATTCCTATCCTGCCTGGCCGGCCAAAAGCCGGCCTGTTTCTCCCACTACATTGAAAGGTTGATCATGAGCCGTATTAGCCGTCGTCAGACACCCCTGGATGTATTGCCGGAGATAGAGCGCCACCCACTACTATCTGATACCGATATCAATAAGATCCTGGTTAATGGCGCCCAGATTTCACTGAGCAAGCTCAAGCGTGCACGCTCATTCGATGCTCGGCTCTATTACTATGCTGAGATCGGCGTCTATCTGGAAGTATCACTTTCTCGCGGCGCTGGCATATTGGATTCTACGCGCGAGCAGCTCGAATCCATCCACCGTGAAGCGACTCACCTTCATATGGATGCCAACAAGAATCTCAATGCAATTTCCTGACATTTACTGTTAAGGAGAACAGGCATTGACCACTGCGTTTGACAGCCAGGCATTTCTTAAAAACCTGACGCGCCGTCCCGGCGTATATCAGATGTACGCCGAGTCCGGCGATCTACTCTACATAGGCAAGGCCAAGAATCTCAAGAACCGGGTCAGCAGCTATTTCCGCACATCGGGTTTGGCCCCCAAAACGCGGGCTCTGGTCGCACGGATCGCGAGTATTGAAATCACGATCACAAGCAGCGAAACAGAGGCACTGCTCCTTGAGCAAAACCTGATAAAGCAGTACCGACCACCCTATAACATCCTGCTTCGCGACGATAAGTCCTACCCGTATATCTTTATTTCCGATAAAGCCGCCTATCCAGCGATTCGTTTTCAGCGCGGCTCGAAGCGGGCATCTGGACGTTATTTCGGCCCTTACCCAAGCTCTGGCGCGGTGAAGGAAAGCCTGAACCTGCTGCAAAAGATTTTCCTGATCCGCCAGTGCGAGGACAGCTTTTTTCGTAACCGCTCTCGCCCTTGCCTGCAGTATCAGATTAAGCGCTGCACAGCGCCCTGCGTAGGCTTGATTTCTGAGGAAGAGTATCGGCAGGACATCAAACATGCGATGCTGTTTCTGGAGGGCCGTAGCCAGGAAATCATGAAAGACCTGGGCGCAGAAATGGAGTCTGCAGCAGCCGCACTCGATTTCGAGCGCGCCGCTCAGTTACGCGATCAGATCTCCGCTTTACAGCAAGTCCAGGAGCAACAGTTTGTCAGCAGCCAGGGCGGGGATGCCGACGTATTTGCATGCGCCGTGCAACCGGGAGGCGTATCGATTCACGCGCTGTTTGTGCGAGGCGGCCGCATCATTGGCAGCAAGGCCTACCATCCTCGCGTATCCATAGAGGACACACCGGCAGAGATTCTTGCTTCGTTTTTGGCGCAATTCTACCTGTCGGGGCCACGAGAGATTCCTCCGCTTGTCATTATCCCTGAACCCCTGGCTGACCAGGAATGCCTGGAAGAAGCCCTGATACAGCGCAGAGCACGCAAAACGAGCATTCAATCAAGTGTTAGAGGTGACCGTGCAGGATGGCAACGCCTGGCACAAACCAATGCCGAACAGCAGCTGAGTAGTCATTTGGCAAGCAAGCAGAACATGTATAACCGCTTTCTGGCACTCCAAGAGGTGTTGGGGCTGGATGAACCACCTAAACGCATGGAGTGCTTTGATATCAGCCATAGCTCAGGCGAAGCAACTGTAGCTTCCTGCGTTGTTTTCGACCGTGAAGGCCCGAAAAAGTCCGATTATCGCCGCTTCAACATAGAAGGCATTACTGCAGGCGATGACTATGCCGCCATGCATCAGGCCTTACTAAGGCGATACACCCAGGTTAAGAAAGGAGAGGGCGCCATCCCGGATTTATTGGTCATTGACGGTGGCAAAGGCCAGGTAGCTCAGGCAAACCAGGTGTTAGAAGAGCTTCAGCTGCAAGACATTCAGGTCGTCGGCATTGCCAAGGGCCCGACCCGCAAGGCAGGCTTTGAAGTCCTCATTAGCGGCGACACCGGTGACGAGCAAATTCTGGCTTCAGATTCACCTGCATTACACCTTCTTCAACACATTCGAGACGAATCGCACCGATTTGCGATTGTGGGGCACCGTGCCAAACGTGGCAAGGCCCGCCGCCAGTCTCAGCTTGAAGGCATCCCCGGCGTAGGGCCCAAACGCAGGCGAGAGCTGCTAAAGCATTTTGGTGGCGTTAAGGAAGTAGAGCGAGCCAGTGTTGAAGAAATCGCAAAAGTCTCTAGTATAAGCCGGACGCTTGCACAGGATATTTACGCAGCACTCCACCCCGATTCTTAAGTAGACACAACGGGACGTCCCCTTGCTATCGATTAAAATCCCTAACCTGCTGACGCTGGTTCGTATTGTTCTTATCCCTGTTTTTATTCTGGTTTACTACTTGCCGTATGCCTGGGCGCCTTGGGCAGCGTCTGCCATTTTTGGCTTGGCGGCCATTACCGACTGGTTTGATGGTTACTTGGCTCGCAAACTTGACCAATCCTCGCCTTTTGGTGCCTTTCTGGATCCCGTCGCAGATAAACTAATGGTCGCTGCAGCGCTGGTCGTTCTGGTAGAAAGCTTTGCTTCTCCCTGGGTAACCGTACCTGCTGTCATTATTATTGGCCGTGAAATTGTTATTTCGGCGCTGCGTGAATGGATGGCTGAAGTAGGGAAGCGTGCCAGCGTTGCCGTATCCATGATTGGAAAGATCAAAACAACCCTGCAGATGGTCTCCATTCTCGTGCTACTGGCGTTTCCACTCTACTCGACATTGTCTTGGGTTGGTGTTGCTTCACTCTATGGCGCAGCCGTGCTGACCCTCTGGTCCATGTTTATCTATCTTCGTGCAGCTTGGCCGCATCTAAGTGAAGATATTTAAGTAAGTGGTTAATTTTTAAGCAAAAAAAATTAAAATTTTCTTTGTAATCTTGTTGACACCTCAGCTGAGGTCTCTATAATACGCTCCAACATTGAGACGCGGGAATAGCTCAGTTGGTAGAGCACGACCTTGCCAAGGTCGGGGTCGCGAGTTCGAGTCTCGTTTCCCGCTCCACTCAATGTTGAAAAGAAAGGAAAGCGGCTGGATGGCAGAGTGGTCATGCAGCGGACTGCAACTCCGTGTACGCCGGTTCGATTCCGACTCCAGCCTCCATTCTTTTCAATGACTTGCATATCTTGTAAGTCACCTATCCGGAATATCACCGAATAATATTTTATATATACAGAACTCCCCATCTGGGGAAACATATCTTAGTTACACACTTTCTGATTTACGCATATAAAGATGCGATTAGTTTAATCTGTATTTCCAGATCACCCATCCAAGCCTGGCGCATATCAAAGCGTATCTTTTACATTTATTTATAGCGGACTTTGCCTGGCAGTTCATCCGCGCCACATATCCCTCCGGCAAAAAAAAGACCGGCGTATTTGCCGGCCTTCTTAGCACATCACTTCCACTGCTGCGGTCGATAACTGAATACAGGCAAGGATAAATGCCAATAGATGGCACACACCCTGAGTACGATACCCACTGTAAACGACACTATCAGATTGACGTCATGATGAACGCCTAGCTGACCCAGTTGAAAGTAGAGCGCACCGACAAGCAAAGAAACACTGGCGTATAACTCGTGACGAAACACCACAGGAACGCGCTGACAGAGGATATCGCGCAGCACACCACCACAGATACCCGTGATCATACCAGCCATCAGAACGATAGCAGGGTGGTAATCCAACTGCATGGCAACATTACAGCCAATAATTGTAAAGGCAATCAACCCCATCGCATCCAACAGAAGAAAGAAGCGATGCAAGCGGTGCATATAACGCGCCAGCACTACGGTTAGCAGGCCTGCAGAAACGGTAAGATAGATATACTCAGGATGCTGAGTCCAGGAAACCGGAAAGTTGCCTAAGAGAATGTCACGAATGGTTCCGCCACCCAGGGCGGTGATAAAAGCAATAACGCCAACACCAAAAATATCCATGTTGCGACGGCCCGCAGCCAGAGCGCCCGACATGGCTTCTGCAGTAATGGCGATAAGGTAGATATAGAGAAGCACGGCTCAACCCTCCAAAAAGAGTTCTATCCGTCCCTCCCTCTGTCCGGGTACCTGAGAGTTTGCGCACAAGGAAATGTGCATTGCCCCTTCGGTGGGTCTTGCGACCGCTCTCCAGTAGACGTGTAAATTGTATGTCGCAGTACGGTGGCCTGAGCGATTATGGGAGTTTGCGCCTTCGGCGGGGCAGAGCCCTCTCTCCTGTGACGAGCGCATTATAACGGGCCAAATACTTCTGTCCAGCGCATTAAGAGCGACGCTTGATATCCTTAATCAGACTAGACAGGTCAAGACCGGCACTTTCTGCCAAAGAATCAAGATCATTGAAGCTGGGCGGGAAGCGCGGTTTTGCTTTTTCCTGAACACGTTCTTCAGCACGTTTTTGAGCAGCCTGCTGCGCGCGCAATTCAAGATCTGCTGAGATTTTATTAAGCTGGTCTAAATCCAGCTGCATTAAATAAACGGACACATCAGTGTCAGACATATAAGCCAACCCGACAAACGTCTTTTAATAAGTCAAAGGCGCAAAGATTAATAAGTGGGGGATTGCATGAGGCATTTGTGCTTGGTGCCCGGAACCGGACTCGAACCGGTACAGCCGAAGGCCGAGGGATTTTAAATCCCTTGTGTCTACCAATTTCACCATCCGGGCACTGAAAACGCCATTAAATAGGGCTGATAACCAATTTAATCAATGCGTTGGGAGGCGTATTTTCCCGTTGAGCAGAGGAAATGTCAAACAGGAAAATAGCCTCAGTGTAAAAAAACTAGTTTTTTGCCATGCAGGCTGCAGTATCGAGCATCCGATTTGAAAATGCCCATTCATTGTCATACCAGGCAAATACTTTAACCATGCGGCCCAGCACATGAGTCTGCAGGCTATCGAAAACACAGGAGGCACTATGATGGTTGAAATCAATCGATACCAAGGGCGTCTGGTTAAACTCAACAATACCCTTAAGTGCACCTGAAGAAGCTTTCTTCATGACAGCATTCACTTCTTCGGATGAGGTCGTGCGATGCGCAATGAAGGTCAGATCAACGAGAGAAACATTCGCGGTTGGGACACGCACAGCCAGCCCGGATAGCTTTCCATCAAGCTCAGGTAAAACCAGCCCAACCGCCTTCGCAGCACCAGTTTTGGTAGGAATCATGGACAAAGCAGCGGCACGTGCTCGGTAAAGGTCAGCATGATACACATCGGTCAAATGTTGATCGTTAGTGTAAGCATGAATAGTGGTCATCAAGCCTTCTTCAATACCTATAGCCTCATGCAAGGCCTTTGCCATGGGCGCCAGGCAATTAGTGGTACAGGAAGCATTGGACACCAGACGATCTTCTGGCTTTAACTGATCATGGTTTACGCCATACACAATGGTGGCATCCATGTCCTTACCTGGGGCAGACAATAAAACCTTACCAGCTCCCTGATCCAGGTGAACCTGAGCCTTGGCTCGGTCCGTCATGCGCCCCGTACACTCTAAAACGATATCAACATTCAGTTCGGCCCAGGGCAGGGTAGAGGGCTCAGGATTTCGCAGCATCGGTATGGCGTAATCTCCGACAAAAAGAGTATCCTCCGTCGCGTGAACGGGCCACTGAAAACGCCCGTGTACCGAATCATATTCGGTCAGATGAGCACTGACAGCAGCATCACCCAAATCATTAATGGCAACAATTTCAAATTCATCAGTCCTGCCAGACTCGAACAGGGCACGTAAGATATTGCGACCAATCCGTCCATAGCCGTTAATAGCAATACGTACAGGCATGGCGTCACTCCTTTGCGTTACAGATTTCAATTACATAGTAGATGACGGCCGTTTTTTTGACGACTTGTCATTCTGGCATTAAGAGCATAAGTTAGCCTTTAATACATATTCTTAATACATATCAAGTATCAGATGACTAAAAAAAGTGATACTCACACCCGCGCTATGCAGATAGCAGATGAGCTGCTCGAAGAAGGGATACGTCCCACACAGCAGAATGTGCGGGAGCGCTTGGGTAGCGGCAGCCTTACAACCATCAATCGCGCCTTGAATGATTGGTGGCACACTCTGGCCGAACGTGTTCAACGCCGTAATCAGCATCCTGATCTACCCGATCCGGTAGCAAAGCTGGCTAGCCAGACATGGGACCGAGCCCTGGCGTATGCTGAAAATCGATTTGAACAGCAGCGCCGTGCGCTTGAACAAGAGCAACAGCAACTTCTAGTACATTCAGAGAGTTTGAGAAGCGGGGGTGAGCAAGCCCTGTTTGAGGCCCATCAACAGAATGCCAGATTGCTAGAACGGTGCGAACAACAGGCCGAAGATAAGCGCATGCTCGAGAAACGCATCCTGGAGCTCGAAGAATCCAACATGCGCCTGGGTTCAGAGCGGGATAATCTGCAACGAGAAATTAAACAACTGGAACGCATGGCCAGTGCTACAGGCGGCAGTTCTGAAGAGATGATTGAGCTTCGTGTAAGAGGTCGCGTGCAGGAAGAAGAACTGCAACGATTACGCGACCAGAATCATCAAATGGCAGGTGAGATAGCGCGTTTACGCTCATCCTAATGCTAACAATCTACCTTTGCTTGAATGGGTAACCATTTGAAAAATGGAAATATTCCTACCTTCTGAAACGCGAGTTCAAGACGTTACCGACAGGATGAGAGCCTGTGAAGCAGGGGATATCATCACCTGCTCGGACGTTGCCCTCTTCGAGGTAATCAAAGCCGTTATGGTCCGTGAAAAGCTGGCAGGATTAACCATTCAATTATTGGATGATGATCAGTATGTACTCCGAAGCGTCACCAGTAAACGCAGGGCAGAGAAGCGTCAGGAACGATTCACAGACCGACAGGAAGCTGTCATTCGCGCCCTTGAAAAGGTGCTGGCCCATTGCGAAAAGGAAGGTATTCAATTAGTAGGCTTCAGCGATGAACTGGTTGCCATACCGGCGCATATGGATGATGGATCAGGCTTTTCAGCCTCAGCAATCGATGTTGATACTTCGGGCATATACAGAGGTGCCGATTCACGCCAGGCTATACCAAAGATTTAACAAGTTATGAGTTAGCATCTGATACTCTTGAGTCTGTTTCAGTAAGGTCGAACGTCATGAGCTCTAAAATCCGCATTTTACTGGTCGATGACCATTCCATTGTTCGCGCAGGCTTTCAGCACATGCTGCTGAAGGAGGCCGATATGGAAATTGTGGCTGAAGCTGAAAATGGCGGGGAGGCGGTTGATCTGTATCGCAAGGTCAAACCCGACGTTGTGGTAATGGACCTGGCAATGCCAGCTGACCAGCACAGTTCAGAAGCCTCCTCCACGGCCGGTGGCCTGGATGCTATCAAGCGGATTATTCTGGAGAACCCCGAGGCTCGCATTTTGGTACTTACAATTTGGGAAGCTTCACCTTATCCGGCGCGAGTAGCCGAAGCAGGGGTAAAAGGCTATGTCACCAAGCGCTGCGCCCAAACCGAACTAGTCCACGCCGTGCGAGAAGTGTATTCCGGAAGATCGTATTTTTCTCCCGCCATCAGGGAGCAGATTGATACTGAAGGCGATAACGGACTTGATAGCTCGCCAATTTCACAGCTAACACGAAGAGAACTGGAAATTTTTACCCTGCTTGCTGAAGGGCGAACGGTCAATGCAATCGCCGACACGATCTTCCTTAGCCCGAAAACTGTACATGCACATCGTGCTAATATACTGCGAAAACTGAATCTGAGCAGCGGATCTGAGCTGATTTACCTGGCATTGAGAAGCGGTATTATCCAAACCTGATTCTTATTAGGCGAAGTGCACAGGCTCCTGATTATCCAGGTAGTTGCAGATCAAACCAGGGTGTAGCTCCACAAGCCCGCACGTTAGTTCTGACTCAACCACAAACATCTGCTGACCAGTCAAGGTTTCAGTTTTCGCCAACACTTCATAAAGTCGTCCACGCGTCAGCAGTTGGTGATCCCCCTCATACAAATTAGCTTCCAGCTGAACCAGCGATCCAACAGGAATCGATGCCCAGAGATGCCGCGCTTCAAGAAGAGTGTCTGAAGAGTAATCACTGCGGCTAGAAATTGATCCGTACATAATACATACCTCAGGGTGTATCTTTCTTAATACTAGACCGCTAACGAAGGGTAAAGTGTCTGATTTTGCATTTCCTGCCATTTGGAGCTGTAATGTTTGTATCCTTCCGGTTGTCTGTTTCTGATACGCACACCCGATGCTCATTAAGGGGAAGGGATATCCGGTGAGTTACCGTTACTCTATCTATCAACTGGTATTACTGCTGTTTATTGCAGCCGTAGGAACCGTTGGTGCCTGGCAGGCTTACCGAGTCTCTCTTCTATTGGAACAAACACGGATAGACGACAGCCTTAGAGACCTGGCGCAGGTCCAAGCCTTTCGAGCACAGGATCTGCTGAGTGATGCCGAAGGTGTACTGGAAGCTTACAAGGCTTACTTTGAGGCTTCTGAACAAGTCACACCCGAGGAGTATCGCCAGTTTTCAGACGTTCTATTGCCAAACAGAAATGAGGTATTTGCAGTTCATTGGGCGCCCAAAATAGGTGCACATGAACGCGCGGAGCATGAGCGCACACTCAACGCACGAGGGTTTGCTCCCCTTGGTATTTTCGAGATACGTGTGCCGGACCTGTCACCAGTCGCTGCTCCCCAGCACCCCATGTATTTCCCAATTACGTTCAGCGAACCGCTTGCACGCAATCGGTCAGCAATAGGCCTCAACGCTGCGATAAGGTTCCAGGGCCCCAACGGCCCCGTCAACAAGGCTATTCAGGGTGAGTCATTCACAACTTCAGCCTTTCCGATCATTCAGGATGAAGATGGACCCTGGGCGGTGAGCATCTTCCAGCCCGTCTATAAACTCAATACCAGCGATCAGCGCTCACTGGAGCAATTGAGCGGATTCCTGCTGTTGCTGCTAAGGCCTGAAATACTGTTAACCGAACGGCTGGAACCCATGCAAGGCCAGCCTTATCGCCTACGACTAATCGATATCAGTGGCGAAACACCTGTGCAAATTTACCCCAGAAAGGGTGGTCAGATACTCGAAGGGCGCATATATAGCTTTCCGCTAGAGCTCGGTGATCGTCAGTGGAAAATCGATATTATTTTCGAAACTGAAGACAGCTTCAGCACAGTGCCATTGGCAATTGCAGTACTCATCACCTTGCTGACCCTGGTTATTCTGCTGGCATTAGGACGCAGCCTAAGGCAATCATCGGATTTGATTGCGGTTAATACCAAACTGGCCGAACTAGCAAACAGTGATCCTCTTACAGGACTGGCCAATCGACGCTGTATTGAAGAGATTGCCCAGGAGCTAATGGCACTGGAGGAGCGTGAAGGCAGCTTTAGCGCCATTTGCGTCGTTGACCTTGATAACTTCAAGGCCGTGAATGATCGCTTTGGACATCAGAAGGGCGACGAACTACTGGTTGAGCTGGCAGATTTATTCCGAACCACATTACGCAACACTGACGTAGCCGCCCGTATTGGGGGTGATGAATTTATCCTTCTAATGCCACAACTAAGGTCACTTGCCGGCGTTACGGGGGCACTGGAGCGCCTGCTTGAATCACTTAACCTCCATACTGAAGGTCGAACAGAAGTAGAGGGGGTATCCGCCAGCATTGGCGTTGCACTTTCGAGCGCCGAATGCCGTGACTTTTCAAAACTACAGCATCGTGCCGATCAGGCCATGTATGCCGCAAAAAAGGCCGGAAAGAATCGTTATTTGATTTGGTCACCCGAACTGGCCAATGACAAATAAATTACTTTCTTCGATAAGTCACTGCAGGGGCTATAGGGCAACCCAGAGAGAACGCACTCAATGTTTGCATTGTTACAGTCCGATACGACATCGGTCTGAATATGAAACCTGCCCATTGCACAGCTTCAGCCCAAACAGAATTTGAGCTAAACCATACAAAAAATCCAGCAAGCAGAAGCAGAGCACCGGCGATCCACACTAGTATAGATGACCACTCTCAGATACTTAATTTAACATAATATACATTATACGAAGTTATTAATAATGAATTTCAAAGGGCTTTAGCCGTTGCGATGTAAATCCATAAAGTTCGTGGAACTGGTTCCATGAACACTACAAACTCCTGAAGCCCTTGCCATGGCTGGGCTCAACTCCTCTTGTCATGGGTTGCTCTGAAAAGCGATTGTAATTTGTGAAGGAACTCTACTGGTGATTTGGCCAGTTTGCCTTGTTCAGGCGCAAGTCATTGCTTGCTGGTTGGATGCCATAACAGCATTTAACCTAAGCTAGATGATGAGAAATACGGATGTGCCGATAAATCACGTTATCGGCACCATTTTGTGAAAACAGAGATTTTATGGAACTCACTTCAACTCAAGACCTTTGATCCCATGTTCAAATAGACGAAGGATCATTTCAACTCTTTGCATGTAGCAGGCTAGGCACAACCCGACAGATCTTTCCCAACCAATGTATTTCCATCCATTCCGCATGGTGGCTCATAAGCTCCATGCCAACCAACGATCACTCACTCAAATAGCCCGCAAGGTAACTCGAGTCCTCTGGGACAGGAATGTCCAGCCTGACGATGGCTTCAATGACGACTGCACCGCCAGGCAAAAGAGGTATCTGCTTCCAGGTTGAGAGGGCGGTGCCCCACCCTCCTTTCTTTGCCTGATGATATGTCTCTGCAATTAGATTATTTAGCTCAGTCACACCGGCAGCCTCCATCAATGATTTAGCCTTTCCTTACAGCTCCAAATGCCTGCAAGGGTTTTAGCCTTGCAGGTGGTCAACAAACGGTAAGGCTTCGATTACCCCTCAAGGTTCTGAGCATTAAGGATCCATGCTTCAAACGTGCTCGCAGTTGATGGGTGCCGACGTCCAATCTTGAACTCATTGAACAACCAGTCCACGGGATCTTCGGGTTGTGCCGCCAATGCTGCACGAGAAATACCTATTTGCTCCTGATAACACAGTCCTTTCCAGTCACGCTCTTGACCAAATGCGTTCAAGCCTCGCCATGGGATCTCATCACACACGTGCTCAGGAGACAGCCAAACTGTTGTGCTCTCATCCTCTCCATCCCAGAAGCCGGCCCAACCGGCAATTACTTCACGAAGATGCTGACGTTGCTTGCGGGAACTTCGGTTCAAGTCGTGTTTTTGGGCGATATCAAGAGTGAGCTCGTGAAGCGAAATGCCATTTTTTCGCTGAAGCACAGCACGCGCTAATGCACTTAAATTATCCCGGTGCTCCGCCTGGAAGTAGCACTCTTTGTCATACTCAGGGAGGTCGGCCAGAATATCGCCATCTACGGGTGGCAACACATCGCCAGACGTCGGGGGCAAAGCTGTACGACCTAAAACGGCCTCATCTGAATCTGGTTGAGTACTAAGCTCCGAATCCTCTTTACTCTGTCTAACTTCAGCTCTGCCAGCTACTTTCTGCGGCGCATCAACCGATTCAGGTTCCTGCTCGTGTCCGGGTTCCTGCTTGGTCTCGGTCTCGGTCTCGGTCGATTCGAGTATTTCCGCTTCACTAGACGCGGCACGCTCAGCAGCTTTTCGGTCTTCTGCCAAGAGGTTTTCCAGACGCTCGTGCAATCGTTTCATGGCGTATTCAGGCTCTTGGAAGTAGTCAGTCGACCAGAGTCGAAATATACGCCAACCAAGGTTTTCCAAAATGATCTGCCGAACTCGGTCACGGTCACGTGCCGACGGAGAGCCATGGTAGGTTGCCCCATCACATTCAACACCAGCAAGGTATTCACCCGGTTTGTCCGGATGCACAATCCCCAAATCCACTCGGAATTTGGATACCCCAACCTGAGTCTGAACTTTCCAGCCTTTTTCGCGCAATGTCATAGCGACGGCCTGTTCGAATGGTGAGTCGAACTGATCCACACCATAATTGGCCGTACTGAACTCAGCCAGCGCAATAGGACCACGCTCCGCGAATTCGAGATAGTTTTTCAAATGCTCCACGGCCGTCGCTTTGGTGCGCGAAAGATCTACCATGGAAGAATCAAAACTGGTGAATAACAACACTTCGGTTGTTGCACGCGTTACGGCAACATTGAGCCTGCGCTCACCTCCCGTCTTGTTCAATGGACCAAAATTCATGCTCATGGTGCGGCCACCAGGTTCGGTGGGGCCATAGGTCAGAGAAAGAATGATGATATCCCGCTCATCCCCCTGAACCGATTCCAGGTTCTTCACAAACAGCGGGTCGTAGGTATCGGTTGCAGTAAAGAAGCGCTCCAGTTCCGGGTTGTTCCGGCGTGCTTCATCCACCAGGTCTTCAATCATACGTTGCTGTTGCGAATTGATGGTCACGATACCCATCGTCCGCTCCGGCGCACCCTGCAACATCGCTGTCAGTCGCTTGACGACTTCCGCGACCACAGCCTGCGCTTCTATCACATTCGTTTGTCCACGGCCCTTGGCATAGACGCCATCAACACGGTGTAGCGTCACCGCGCTCTCTTTGGTTTCCGCCGACGGGAAGGTTCTCAATTGGTTTTCGTAGTAATGCGAGTTAGAGAATGCGATCAGGGTTTCATGGCGACTACGGTAGTGACCCGTCAAGCGCAGATGGGGCAACCGTGCCGCCAGCGCCTGATCAAGGATGGACTCCAGGTCACCTTCATCAGAATCCTCTTCTTCTTTGCGGCCGAAGGTATTGCTAGGCGGCATCTGTTTAGGGTCACCGACCACTATGACATTCTTGCCACGCGCAATCGCACCAACAGCATCCCAAGTGGTGATCTGCGAGGCCTCGTCAAATACAACAAGGTCGAAGAGCGCAAAATCAGCCGGCAGGAATTGCGCCACCGATAAAGGAGACATCATGAAACAGGGCGTCAGATCCGTCAGTGCCGCTCCCATTTCCTTGACCAGCGCCCTCACCGGCTTGTGGCGGGTTTTCTTGGTGAGTTCACGTGCGAGCACACCGTACTCGGCCGGTGCATTGGGTGCGTTACGATCGGGCACGGCTCCCGCTGTTTTCGCCAGGATATAGTCGGCGGTTGTCTCTGCGACTTCGGCATCGAGCTCCCTGAACATCTCAATGGTTGACTCATGCGAAGCACCTGCGAACTGCACAAGTGAAGGACTCTGATCGATCAGTTTCGGTGCCAGCCAAATGCAGAGCGCCGTCATCGCGTTATCTTCACACGCCTGTGGGACAATAACGCGTGTTTCCAGTGCCCGTGACAAAGGCTCAAGCTGGTACCCGGCCGCTTTCTGCTTCGCTCCCAGCCATCGACACCACCGGCTCAAGCGTTCGCTCTGCTGTTCAACCACTGCAAAGTCTGATGCGATTTTAGCCAAGTCATCTTCCTGACGGATGGTGACTTGCAACTGCGAAGCTTCTTCCACCAGCTCGGCGAGCTGCGCTGCATCATCAGCCACCGTTCGAGACAACTTGACCAGCGGTGTATTATCGGTGAGGTAGTCTCGCCCTTCCACGAGCACTGAACGCAGTTTGCGCAATGGAATGGCTGGATCATCAAAGGTGCTTATAAAGGCCTTGAACAGCTCCATAGCTTTGATGCCATTTGCCAGAGTACTCTCTAACGCATCTGAGTCCGAGTCCACCCCTGCCCAAATGGTGCTACCCTCAAGCTCAGATGAACTCTTTTTGAGCGTTTGCAACGTCTCACGAGCGGCAAGTGCCTTTTCTAGAATGCTGAAGTCCGAGATCTTCTCGAGACCATGTGCGCACATTTGCTGACGCAGACTCCGACGTTTAAAAAAGCCAAAAAGGCCTGTAGCGTCATTGCGCTGTTGGACCCATTGATCCCAATCGCAATCGTCTAGCATGTTCCACTTGAGACCATGCCCAAAATCCCGGATCTGTTCTTGCAACCGAGCATGTAAGGGCACGCATTCTTTTAACGCTTTGACACGTGCGAGCCCTCCTTGCTGGAGCGCAAAAACAACATCAAAACGCATCACAAACTCGCACAACTCTGCCAAACGGGCCAACTGCACATGCTTATCTGGTGAAATGTGATCCAGGGGAACCCCCAAGGCTTCCAATAACGTCTCGGCACTGGCACGAGCCTGCTTGGCGATAGCACTGATGCGCCTTGCAAAGGTCACCAGAGAGGTACGCCACTGGTTGGAAAATTCCTGTTGAGTGACCGATTTAAAGTGATCTGGCTCCAGGTCTTCGATTTCACCAAAAGCGATCCCCAGTTCTCGTGCGGTCTCCAAATAAGGATCGAGCTCAGCTTCAGTAGTGATGGGTGCCTGAAGCAAGTCTTCAGGCCAATCCAGGCGTAACGGATGCTCATAGGAAAAACGGACCACCCTCGCCATCGCATCACGGGCAGACAAGCCAAGTGCATGGGGGCGGTGCAATTCAACAACGTAGCTATTCAGCCCGTGCCTAACCTGTTCCAACTTCTGCGCCTTGGCGACCCAGTCACTCTGGGAGGCACTTTGACGCCGAGCCCAAGCTCCGCCCAGCTGGTCCAACACCGACTTCTTGTTAGCCTTGTTGGAGTGCAATTCCAGACACAGGTGCGCCAGTCCAACCTTCTCCATGCGACGGTATACCACTTGGAGCGCTGCCATTTTTTCAGCCACAAACAGGACCTTTCGCCCTTGCGCCAGGTTGTGGCAAATGATGTTGGCAATAGTCTCCGATTTGCCCGTTCCGGGCGGGCCTTCCAGAACAAAGTCCTGAGGGTGAGATGAAGCCTCAACCGCCACCATTTGAGAAGAGTCGCAGTTCAGTGGTGCATAGAAGTTTTCCGGGGAAATTTTCTCATCCACTCGATCGCGTTCGATGAAGCGATGATCCTGATTGAACGCAGCCGCCGGACGCTCAATCAGATGTTCTACAAACGGGCTTCTTTTGAGCAATTCCGTGCGGTCACGCAAGTCTTTCCACATCAGGTACTTGGCAAATGAGAATGAGCCAAGAACAATCTCCTCCACCACAATAAAGCCAGGCTGTTCCTGGATGGCCGCTCGAACGATATTCCAGATCGCCTCGACATCAACACCGGACTCATCTTTAGGAAGTTCGTGACGTAGCTGGTCCAGCGTGATGTCATAATCCGCCTGAAGCATCTCGATCAGCGTCAAGTTAAAGATCGGCTCTTCGTCAGCCAGCTGAGAAAGCTTAACTGGTGCCTGCGCGCTGCGACGCTCAAGCTTCACCGGCAACAAGATTAGCGGGGCACGGAACGATTTGTCACTTTCAGGGGATTCTTTCCAGCGCAGCATCCCGATTGCCAAAAATAGCGTATTACTGCCCCCTTCTTCCAGGTCGTTCTTGGCTTTACGCAGCAGCTCAATCAGCTTGGTTTCGGTTCGTCTTGTAGTCTCATTCACAATGAGCTTTTTGTTATCAAGCTGTTGCAGCGCAAATTCCCGATGCAAATCCTCGCCTGTCGACAACCGAAACGCTTCGGCACTACGCTCTTCATCCACGAGCGGCGTATCTTCGGCTGAAACAAATCCAAATATTTGATCAGCGGCGAGCATGTCCTCTAACTTGCCCAAATCGGGGCAAAAAAGCTTCAGCGCCGATTGCTTTACATTCAGCAGCGGGTTGCGCTTCGTCAAATCCAGCAGCTTACGCTGCCACATATCAATGCGGGTTTCCGGTGTTTCTTCATACACCCTCTCGTCCCCGCGCACCGGTGGCAGTGGCGGCGGACCATCGATACCGATCGACACCACACGCGCAACGGTTTTACTATCTGCTTCGGGTGTGTCTTTAGGGCGCTCTTCAATGATTCCGATGGGCTTGATTCGACGTGCCCGAGCCTGCTTGATATCAATCAGCATGACAAAATCGGATTCCTTGTCTTCTTCCAACAAGGTTTTTGCGTGATCAATAGCTTGTTTGAACGTAACGGGTGAATCGTTGGTGACAAGCGTCGTCTCAAACATGACAAGGTCAGACGTATCCATGCGCTTTCTCAAATCGATGGGGTCATCGTTGGTCAGCACCGGAAAACATTCATCAATCAACCAGAAACCGGCAAACGCATGGGTCTTGGTGAGCGCAATAACCGGGTTCAACCCCATATTTTCGAGGCAACTCGCAAACAGGACAGACGTATCAAGGCACGCAGCGGTTTTATGCTCCAGAATATCCTTGGCCGGGCGGATGCGCTGCCCCTGTTTTGCCCAACCATTCGGGGGCGACAGGTACATCAAACGTTCGTTGAACAGCGTGGCCCACAACGCAGCGCCGAACAAGAATGGCCGTTCGCGGGTATTCGACTGGTAACCATCGATAGCACTGTTCTGACCATCATCACGCAATCCTTGTGCGACTTTTGCAGTCAACGCTTCAACGGCATGGACATTAGGCTGCACAAAAGCACCCAACAGCTCAGCTTGACGGGACTCTCCTCCCCAATAATCGCCAGGCAGTACACTCACTTCATAATGAGATGTCAGCTCACATGACTGCCCTTCTGCATCAATATAGGATGCGGCAAACGTCAGCTGAACCTGCATCTCTTCCGTCAGGCCAGTCAGCTTTTCGAACTGGGGCTTGAGTGGTCGTTCTTGCAGTTTTGCGGACTGACCCGCTGCAAGCCGGTCTATTAGCCACTCTTCAGGCTCAAAAAAGATGGGATCACTGGTGAGCCGTATGCGAATATCGGTGATGCTCCCTGAGGGCTCACCCTCAGAGACCTCAGGTGCTGAAACCAGCGCACGCTTGAGCAATGGATAGGCGTTCTGTTGCGCCGCCAAAGAGAAGGTGGAGGCCAGTTCGCAATTGAGGTGCAACTCCATGTTAACGTCCTTTTTAATCCTTGAAACATCGTTTCGGCTTACGAAACCTGCTTCCTAAGCCAAGCAGTTAATTCGTACCGAGGCCCTTTAGCTAAAGAAACCCATCTAGAGCAGGCCATCTTATACATTATGTTAGCAAAACAGCACGATTTCGGGTTGGGTAGACTCATAATTTCAATCTATGCCCATGCTGTCGCAACCAGCCTTTGCACGCTTCGTAATCTGGCATCACTCGCTCTACCTCGCACCAGAAGGCTGAGGAGTGGTCGTGGTGGATCAGGTGGCAAAACTCATGGATCACCAAATGGGTCGATACAGATACTTCGTGGAACTCTGTTCGCTGTATTATTTTTGCTTGCTGTTTTTAGTGCTGTACGACTGCTGCTCCTCGCGCAGCCTACGAATTGCAGATGCATTTTTGGGGTTACGCATTTCTCGTGCATGCCAGAGGCAGTAGATACGCCCATCATGATCTCGTTCAGCTTCTAGTGAACAGCCGTCGTATTCGCATAGGTTCGCTGGTTGATCAGGCTCGATTGACTCAGATTCAGCTGTTACTTCAAGGGATTCGTCATCAATCCTAATATCGCCGTTTTCAAGCAAGATTCCATTTGGTGCAGCTTGTCTTATATGACTCACGGCAGTTGGGACAGTAAGTCGGAACCATTCCTTCCCTTCACGATGTTCTCTGAGCTTTAGATGGAGTGCTTTTTCGAGTTCACGCGGCTCGGTTACCAATGCATCATAGCTGACACTATAAGGATGTGGCGCACCGGTATGATTGAGCTCTTTTGCTCGAATCAAAGGATCTTTGAGTGAATATCCAATTTTCACCAGACCCGGCATTGCCGGGTTGGTTATCACATAAACCCATCCACGTGGCATAGCGTTAATCATTAACCTTTATATATGTAATCTCAAACGCCTTGCATGGTCTCTGGCTTTGCAAGCGGTTAGCCAGCTGGAACGTATCGTTCATATCATACTGCTGGAAGATATCGAGTCCCCGATCAAGGGAGATCTTCCAACCATGATCGGTCACGATGTGACGCGCATGTTGGCTACCTGAGTTGTCAAACGAGTAAGCGAATTTGATACCGACCGAGTACATAGCGCTCTGGATCTGGTCCAACCACTCACGTTGCTGGTCCCCTTTGAACTCATCTTCAACTGTCACCAGGCTGACAACGACTTCATCTCCAGGCGGCTTTATCTTAACGATGGTTTCCAACAGCTCCATCAGGTTGCGAGCCTGATAGAAGAGTCGAATGTAAGGGTCCGTGATGGTTATATGGGTCGCTTCTCGCAGATATGGGCCGAACAGGTCATCATAGCTAACACCACGTTGGTTCTCCATAATGACGATGTGTTTTTCTTCCAGAGCGTTTGTCTCTGCCGGTTGCTGGGCTGCTACATCTCTGGTTATTTCGGTTCCACTTGGCTGTACCTGCTCAGGCGCGAGATCCGGTAACACATCATCGCCGCTTTCCACCACATGATGGAAGTAACGTGGGTATTCCAGCTCTTCAAGGGTTTTAACCTCAAATTTCTTACCTGACTGGTCGGTGTAGCTGAAGTCCACATCGGCATAGGTAGTGTCGATACGCATCAGCTGATCTTTGACGCGCTTACGGCCCTCCATGGAGAACCGAAGTACCTGCTCGATTTCGTCCTTAGTTGCTCCACCTTGGGGGAACAGGATTTTCATCAAACCCGAGAAGGTTTTGTTGATGCCGTCGCGGTCACGGGTTGAAATTTCCGATGACAGTGTGAAGTACTCTTTGTACTGATCCGAGAAATCCTGGTTGCGCAGATGGCGTAGAATTTCTGCCAGGTAGTCGACCACGAAGCCGTATCCCGATGAGAACATCTCGCCACGGATGATATCCACTTCCCAACCGGGTACATAAAAATGTAAACGGTCCAGGAATGCAGAGTCGTAAAACTTCTCAGGAAGTGCATCGAACAAGTCTGAATGTTTGAGCATGTAAGGCAGACTGTGCTCCGTATTGCCTACAAACGTCATCGACGCATCAGCACCCAATGTCTCGACACCACGAGAGAACGACTTGTTGGCCATGTAGTTCTTCATGATGTCGACGAGGGCCTTGTCCACCCTCTTCTGCTTGCCGGCAAACTCATCGAATGCCACGGTATCCCAGTAGCCAACGAGACCAATTTTGCCGTTTGAGTTGTTCACAAACAGCTTGGGTACGGTGACCTCACCGCCTGAAATCAGAATGCCGTGGGGTGAGAATTCAGAATAGATGTGAGACTTACCTGTACCTTTCGGACCCAGTTCGATCAGGTTGTAGTTACGCTCGCAGAACGGGATAAGTCGAACCAACTGTGTCAGCTTGCTGCGCTCGCCAAAGTATTCTGGATTGAAGCCAACACTCTGCACCAGTACATCAATCCACTCATCCAGCGTGAATTGGCTGCGTGCTGCCAGGTAGTCCTCATAGTTGAATCGGGACATCTGGATCGGCTTCAACGATCCAAGAATCCAGGGCACAGCATCCTTGTCTTCGGTATGTTCGTACTCGATATCAGCAATCACCCAAACACCGCCAACGAGTAGTTTCGGGTGCTGTTTAACAGTTCCGGAATCGATGAGGACCTTCTTGATACCAAGGTTGGCAAATTCGGTCTCGTAGCAGTCCTTCTTGTCATTAAGCGCAACGGTTACCTTATCGATAACCTTGTGGCGCCCTTTCTCCCGGATAGTTGAGCGGATCAGGCCTGCCTCATTGCGATGGACATAGTGTTTGGCCAGGATCTCCTTCACGGTTTGAATGCCGCTTTGGATGCTATCTTCATCATTCGTGGCACAATACTGGCCTAACAGGTACTCCAGCACGTAGGACGGTACGATCGCATTCCCCTTAACAGTCTTCACAAGGTCTTTGCGCACGACCAGGCCGGGGAATACATCGCATATTTTGGTGTTCAGATCCGTCATCGCTCTACCCTGTTTTTCCATTACGTTCATACAGCTTAAAAATCGAAATCGCTGGTGAACGACCGGCGAATGGTGTACTTCAGCTGTTTATATTCAGTGTACTGGTTAGTGCCTGCAACTGGCTCTTCAAGCTTCAGGCTCACTTCCTGGTTATTGGCATCATCCGCATCCTGCGTCAGTACGAAGCGTAACTTCATTTCGCGCTCGCGGGCGTTGTCTGCGGTCAGGTCCAGGGTGACATTGTGAATGTCAGATATCAGCTGTCCGGTCGATGTGTAAATACCGCACCTCAATTCACGTGGCTTCAGCTTATCGCTCACCGGCTCAGTTTGATACAGCGTCACTGACAACTGGCCCGCCGTAATCACATTGACACCGCCGCGCAGCAGATCGACTTCAACGGTCGCAATATCATCCTGACGCTTCTTGTTCACCGAGATAACCGGAACAATAACTTCCTGCAACGAGGCCCCGCCATGTACGAAGCGGCTACCGGAACCACTCAGACGCAGACGCTGGATTCCTTTCGGAATCGCAGCATGGACTTCACCAGCCAGTCCCAACTGAGCAGGACTAAACACTTTGACAGAGTCCGGCGCAGATAGCTGCTTGCCAAGCAGGAAACGGCGGTCTCTGTAATGCACATCGCCCTGCACCTCCGTTTTCAGGAAGTCGCTCTCTTCCAACGGGCGGTTCTGGTAGATAAAGCCGTGGTCTGCCGTAATCAACACATTGGAAGCGTTGTAGGCGGCGAGCTTCTTAACCAACGTCATCAGATCATCAAAAGTGCGCTCTGTGGCTTCGAAGGCTTCACCCTCGGACTGCATCTTGTCGCCGGCGTGGTCGATTCGGTTGTGGTAGATGTAGATGACATCATGGTTTTTGAACAGCTCACGCCCTTCAGCTTGCGTCATCTCCAGAATCGACTTGGCTTTCTGGGCACATGCCGACTCACCCAAAACTGCTTTTATCAGCTTGTTACGGTTCGCCGTGCCTTGAGTGGAAGCGCCATCAATCGACACCGTACTGTCATTGGCGGAAATCGAAAACTCACCGCCCTGATGTGGCAGCAGCGATGCCATGCCCAACTGAGTGTAACTGGGCAACGCCGAGAGCATAGGCTTGAGTGAAGCCTGGTAACGTTTCTCCCGGTTAATACGCCCTATCATCTCTTCTGCTGCTTCATAGCGGAACGCATCCGAGATAATCACGCATACCTTATTACCCCGATTGGTATAGGGCTTAACCCAGTGACTGTAGAACTGACGCTGCGGAATCACATCGGGTACCGACCAGTTGCTCATGGCATCAACCTGGCCCTGCCACTGTGTTGCCAACGGTCCCAGGAAACGATTGATGTACAGGTTCTCAATCGTTTCATTGAGGCTGTTCAACAACGTTCTTGCCGGTGGCGACGTATTCAGCGAATGGATGAACTGTCGGTATAGCTGATCAATTTTAAACCAATGACTGACATAACCATGCACAGCATCTGAACTGTTGCTCATATTGAGCTGGACTCGGTCCAATCGGGTTAAGAACTGACTGGCGACCTCAATAGCCGTGTACAGGGTCTTGAAGTCAGCATACCAATGGCTCTGACGTCGCTCACGGCAATACTTGGTGATCTCGCCTTCTGATAGCGTGCGCTGCTCTACTGCTTTGACCAGATCAACAATCACCTTCTGATCGATCAGGCGGTAGTAATCCATCTCGATCACATCTCGCAGATCCCGAGCGTTCAGGTCGCTCTCGATATCTAGCAGTTTGGCATAGTCCTCCGACAGTGATTCAAAAACCGCTTCGTGCTTGCGGCTTTCCTTCCAACGCTTAAACAGAACCAATGCATCGTTATTGAGGGAGGCTTTATCCTGAGGCTTGGGAGTGGTGATCGACAGCGCATAGCAGGATTTAAACAACTCAATTGAGAAGTCTTTAACGGACGGCTGAGCCGACACATATCCGTAGTGGCGCTCTACCTGCTCCCAGAATACAGCTGTCAGGTTGCAACGTTCTATCAGTGCATAACGGGGCTGCTCCTCTTCGATCAGCTCATCGAAGAGGCTCTCACAGATCACATCAAGGCGCACGTCGGCTAACTGGTGCAGGTCAGCACACACTGCCAACATTTTGAGCCTAACCTGGTGCTTGAGATCATCCGGCTTCAACAGGGCCAGCAGACGCTGCTTACGGATTTCCGCTTGCTTGGGTGCCCGGCCGCCCTCGAAAAAGGCCTCGTGCTCCGTCACAACCTCGGCATATTCAGGCGGCAGGTTCATTTCACTGAGCCAGATCGCCGACTGGTCGGTACGGAACACGGCACTGCTCAGCTGCACATCCAATAGCCAGTTGTTGATGTAATCCGGCTCTTTACCTTCGCAATAGAGCAGAAACGACTGCTTTGGGGACTCTCTCAGTATCCGGTGCTTGAGCGTGAACTCGTTGGCGTTGATCTCGACCTTCTCAATACCCTCCATTTCAAGGCTTTCGAAGGCATCACGAAACTCCTGCTTATCGTCATACCAGAAGACGATTCGCTGGCGCTCAAACAGGCGAGCCAGTGCTTGTTGAATACGATTCTGTGTCATCGCTCTGCCTTAGCTCAAACCAGTAATCTTCTTCAGCGCCGAGCCAAAGAGCGGGTAGTTATGCTTTACACCATCATCCAGATCGATCTCGATGTTCTGGCCTGCCAGTGGATAGAGCACGTCGCGCTCATAGCCGTTGACCTCATCAATCGCCTTATCGAGCTTGGTGATCATTTTAAGTGCCTGGGTCTTCTCTTTCTGGCTGGCGCTGGCACTTATCGAAATCTGCTCATAGCTATCCTTACGTGCCTCCAACTTGGTGCGGAACTCACGCAGGTATTCGTTGAGTACGACACTCACCGTATCCGGGCGATAGCGGTGCATATAGATCAACGCATTGAAAGTGCCCTTAGGGCTGGAGAACAACCAGTAGATCGGGCGATTCTTGTAGCGTTTCACATGGTCTTTGTAAAAGTCCTTTACAAAGTACTTTTGCAGGGTCTTGCCCAATGCATTCTCGATAAAGGCCAGGTTCTCGGCATAGTGCTCCTCACCAAAGGTGACGCGCAGGAACTGCTTGAAGCGTTCGGTAATATCGTCTTCAAACCAGTCGCCGTCGAAGTCTATCATCGGGATGACATTATCATCGTCCGGCATGTAGGATGGGGAAGGCACTCGAGCCAGGTAATCCTCCAGCCGTTCACCCTGGTTGGCAAGGATCAAGCCCGGCTCGTCGAGGCTGTAGCGCCCGAACATGCAGCCCACGGCGTATGATAGGAATTCAGCCATGGTGTCGGCGCGCAGACGGGTTTCGCGCTTTTCCTCGGAGCCCTTTATGCCATAACGATAGGCGGGGTTACAGGTCAGGGTAATCTCCTCGATAGGTACATCGGGAGTCAGCTCGTCTTGCAGACCGTAGGCTTCGATGAAGATTCGGTTATTCTCTTCTTCCAACCGCAGCATCTCGTCAGTCATATCCTGCCAATGGCTTCGCAGATGCGCATAGTTGACCTCCAGCGTCTCACCCAGATGCTCGGTCGAAAGCAGCGGGAGCGAGGTGAAATCCCAGGAAGTTTCGTAGGCGTCCCAGTCGGCTTTCGCGAGTTGGACGGTCCTCAAGTCCTCTACGGCTAAGTCCGCAAACTTATCAGGCTTTGCGTAGGGAACACGAGCTAAATCACCGACTTGAAAAGTAGATGTTGGATTTACGCAGCGCATAAACTGTGGCATCAGACTGCTACAGAGCAAACTGAGGACGGGACTTAAGTCGTCAGTTTGATAAGGCACACCGGATGATCCCTTCACGTCAAAGAGGAACCCCTCCGGAGAAAAGCGTGCAGCGAATGAACTTGTCGAGATATCAGACCATGTCACGCATTCCAAGAACATTTTATCCAAGTTCTGAATATAGCGTGACCAATGCTTACCCTTGTTTCTGTAGGTAGCGAACTCCTTCACCTCTTGTCCGTCACTCTTCCAGTCGATGACATGACTTTGGTTGCCATACCATTTTCTATGGCCTCCGCCTTTATTGTAGGGAAACCACTTTTCTTCGCGTGCGGCTGCATCTTCAACGCTTGAAGCATCGAAGCAAATTTCATCCGACCCAACTTCAAACCATTGCTTCAGAAAACGATCATTGTCACCTGTATTTAGGCCAACAGCAGGTTTGAATACGTCTTTAATGGCGTTGAGGTCCTCGAAACAAGATCGGAAAGAGCCTGAAATCCAGTGCGCAATTGGCTGTCCTTCGATGGCTTCGAAAGTCTGTGAGCTTACATGCTTGATCGAGACTTTCCCTTCAGCGGCAAGTTTCAGTTTTTCGGACTTTAAAGACTCCGAACGACCATCGCGGAGGTCTATAAAAGCGCCCTCATGTTCGCGCGATCCATCCTTGCATAAAATGAAAGCTGTAGTTGATACAACCTCCCCACCTATAGAATCGAAAGCGCCAGTCCCAAGGTGGGCCATCGACTTGATAGGCAGAATCTCAACTATCTTTTCCCGGAGCTTTTGATGTCGGGACAAGAACATCCAACTCTGCATCGTGATCATGCTTACAAAGCCATGGGTGCGGGACAACTCTGCCGATCGCTCAATAAACATTGCAAAGAGGTCAGATTTCGAATCAGGATAGCTCTCCTTTGCAAACGCATCGAGCTTCCCATTCATACCTTTTCCGCCCATATATGGTGGGTTGGCCACCACCACATGATATTTAGACGTGAGCGCTTCAGCCATGCGCAGGACGTCTACAACGCGATCTAGCACGTCCTTAAACAGCATGTCGCTACCGACCCCCATTGCCTCTACCACCCGTAGCTTCTCACCCGGATCTAGCAGTTTTGGCACGATCAGCGAGCCGAAGTTCTTCGCTTGCTCGAACTGCCCCAACGTCTCGCGCAGCTCATCCGTGAGCAGATCCTTGCCCAACAGGCCGGCAACGTCTTGTATCTCGGTTTCAGTGAAGCTTACGTTCTGCAACACGCAGACGTTGGGCTTCGCCTCCATCCGCAGGAATCGACGGCGTCCCAATTTCGCCGCCGCCTTCATCTCTAGGGCAAAGGCAGCCAGCGCTCCAGCACGGTCGTCGATCTCAATCCCCGTGAGGTTGTGCGTCAGGATCAGCGCAGGAATCTCGGTCGCGTCATAGCCCTCCTCCTCGTAGATGGCATAGAGCAGATCGAAGGCATACGTCAGCATGTGCCCGGAGCCAGCTGCCGGGTCGCAGATACGAATCTCTTCCGGGTTGGTGATCTTTAAGAAGTCCGTTTCAGGTTCTTCCGGTGCAATGTAGTACTCCATTTGCTCGGTCAGCCTGGAGTTTGGACGGTTAAGCATCCATAGCCGCCCTAGCGAGTTTTCCACCAGGTAGCGCACAATCCAGTGCGGTGTGAACAGCTGAGTCGCGGCCGGAATGTTCTCGGCGGTAATTTTGATGTTCTTTTTCAGGCCATCAAACACCTCATCCTTTTTCTCGGAGATATAGAACTGGTACAACCAACCAATAATCTCAACATCCTTGCAGGCATCCGGCGTCAGCACTTCGCGCATATTGGCTAGGATCGAGTTCTCGGATAGCAAATCATCCGGCATCAGCAGCTCAGTGAAGTCCTGGATGCGCTCGAACATATAGGGCATGCGTTCATAAAGCGCATTACAGGAGCCCACGATCAGCAAACGGTAGGCTTCAGACTGAGCATCCGGGCTGCTTATTGAGCCATTCAAAAGGCCTCGAATCTGATCAATAGCACGGGCATTGAACTGGTCATCGTCAATAATGCCTGACTTAGCTTCTGCCAGGATCTCGGGCTGCACCTGCCCTTCCGCTGGCGATACCACACCTACACGGTTATAGCCATTCACATCCATAAAGCGTAGGGCACAGAAACGGTTGAACCAGGTGTAGGCCACCTGATCGATGAGACCCGCCTCCCCTTGCGCTGCCACTGCTCTCTCAAGTTCGGTTACAACAGCCGGGTATTCACGACGCGCGCTGCTCTCTGGTTTTAAGACGAAGGCGAGTTTACTGCCGACCTGTTCCAGCAGGTCCTGGCGGGCGCGTTGGGCAAACGTTTTTAGCTTTGAAGTATTCATTTAGACGCGTACCTTCTTACCCTGGTTTACCGTTGCGAGCAGCGTGTTCTTGTAGCTTTCCAGATAGGCTTCCACATCCGCCTCGGACTCGAGTAGTGGTTTGGTAAAGCTCACCTGTAGATCCTTGGCGCCGACGATCTCGACTTTCGGTTTGGGTGCAGGTTGATATGGCTTTGCCGGCGCTTCTTGGGTTCCGACTGGATTTGGGATGCTGGGGCTATCCGCTGGCGGCGTTGTCGGTTCAGCTTCAGGTGCAGGCTCCGGCTCAGGCGTATTCCAGTCCAGAACCTGCTGAAGCATAGTGTCATAGCGCTGAGTCTCAAAATTGTTCGCCGTATCACGCACCATGGCGATCAGCACCTGATCGTTGATCTGTCGTTTAACCGCTTGAAACTGGCTATTCAGCTGCTCTTTCTGCTCAGGTTTCAGGGTGGTGTACCCCTCGTACTGTGTCAGTTTGGCCTCAAGGCTTTCAATCTTCGCGGTTGCGGCAGCTTTCTCGCTCTCAATCGCGGCATCCAGCTTGGCTTGCAGCGATTGCATATTGGCCACAAGGGTTTGTATCGCCTTGCCTCGGTAGATATTGGGATCAACCAGGGCAGACCTGATGGCCTCCAGCTCGTCGGCCTGCACATAGCTGAGGTTAGCCTTGTGCTCTTCCAGCAGGCGATTGGCTTGATCAAACTGAGCTTTGTTGGAGCCTTTCATGAATGACAGGATTGGATCGATCACTCGATCTTTGTAGTCATCCAGCCATTTGTCTTCATCACGAGGCAGCTCGGTTACAAACCAGGGGTAGTGCTTGTCTTCCAGATCGGTAAGGTCAGAAATGATCTCTGATAGCACACGCAGGAACGGGTATCGTTCAGTTTGCAGGAACAGCTTTTCAAGCTCGGCTTTCTGGCTCGCAAAGGCTTCCAGAGTCTCTTTCGCCAGTGCTTTGGCTTCGGTTGCGTGGGCCACCTTGTCAAAGTAATCGCTATAGAACTCTTTCAGCTTTTTGGTCTGACCTGGGGTGAACTCCACCTGCGGGTCCAGAATCAGGTTGCCGTGAGTGTTCGAGTTCTTCAGCTTAAGCGCCAGCTCAGCATCGTCCACCAGGTTGGTGTTTTCACGTACTTCAATTTTGCCCCGTGCGCACAAGTGCGCCAGCGTGCAGAGCACGGCGGCGTATGACCAGCCATAGGGTTTACGCTCAAACTTCTCCAGCAGCAGCTTGACCGTGGTGCGAATGCCGCCACGGTGGTTGCTTTGAATCTGGGAGAACATCTCTTGCTGCGCTTCTGGCAAGCTGGCTTCATCACCGAACAGGCCTTGCTCGCCTTGGGTTAGGATGGCCGCAATCTCGCTTTCCTGGTACTGCTTACCCCGGTGCATTTTGAGATTTGGATAGGTCTGCTTGGCCAGCTCAATAAAGGCCTTTTGAACCTTGCTTTGACCATCTTCACCAGCCAGTTCGATCTCTTGCCCACGAACAAAGTAGATCGCCTGTCCCATCAGTTTTGAGACCAATGCTTTCAGCTGGGTGTAACGCTCGCCATTCTGAGCGGCTTTATCCGCCAGGATACGTTTCACCGAGTCCTGCTGGGTGGTGCGAGTCTCATGGGAGATGTATTTCTCAGTTTTCTTGTAGAGCAGCAGGTCACGTATCAGGCGCTCGCTGGCCGGCAGCACCACCCGCAGTTCATCGTTGTAGACCGTATCGGTTTTGTGTTTTTCGAATGCATCGCGGTAATCATGGAACGAGGTGATCACGTTGATCGCCAGTTCGTGCTCACGACCAACCTGGTTATCGTCCAGCTTGCGGGTGAACGAGTAATCCTGGCCGCTTTCATCCCAGCGGATCTTGCGGTTCTTAATGACGCCATCAAACACCAGCTTTTCGAGCTCAGACTCAACTGCTTGAGTATCAACGTCGGTGTTTTTGATCTCGGCTTCAATGTCTTGCTCTTCATCGGTGAGGTACTCGTAGAGTTCCCCATTCCGCTGAATCAGCGTCTGATTCTCAAGCAGTGCCAGCGCTTCTTCGACATTGGCTTTCAGTTCCGTGATCGAGGTGTCAAAACTACCCTGCATCAGCACGCAAAGGTTGCGCACGGTGGGTTTGAACTCTTTGACGTATTTCACCAGGAACAGAGCCTTCAGCACACGCAGTGCAAAGGTGTTCGTCAGTGTGTTCTCGGCACGAAGGATCGATGACTGGATCGCTCCTTTCAGGGCTGTGCGGATGCCTTCGAACATCAGATCAAAGGTTGCCAGGTCACCGAGCTGGTGGCCTTTGATCCCAATCGCAACCTGCTGGAATACGCCCAGCATAGAGCGTTCACCTACTGAGCTGTGCTTACCCTCAAAGGCGCTGTGTCGCGACAGGTTCTGAATGGCCGACTGGAACAGATTGAACTGATACGGAATAAACGGATAGCTCTTGATGAAATGCTCGCGATCCTTGAAGTTCGGGTAAGTAGCGGAGCCATCAGCAAAATCGAACAGGGTTTTAAAGTTGTTCTCCTGCTGGTGGAACAGGTCCGACAACGGGTTGATATATTCCTTACGCTTGGCCAGCAAGCGCATCTGGATCACTTCCGCCACATCCTGGCTGCTTAGCTTCATGCGGTTCTTGAAACGCGCCTGAATCTTGGTGAAGTCATTGGATTGTTGAGCATCTTCACCCAGCACGGCGGACATATCTTCCTGAGCCGTCACAACCACCCATGAGCGTCCTTTACACTTGGTTGCCAGGGACTCCGCCACGGTTTGTAGGTTGGTCATCAGCTTGACGTTGTCCGCGATGTACTGCCCGACTTCATCGACGAAGAAGTTCAGACGGAAGTTGTCATCTTTGGACTCCACATAGGCGTTAACCTGCTCGGCGAAATCCTCGATCGACAGGCGGTAGTCATCCCGGTACTTATCCAAAATATCGGTGACGGAGGTACCGGTGACCTGGGTGTAGGCCTTATCGATATGCTGTGCCATACGCTTGGCTCGACGGCGGCCCGATTCCCAATCCTGGCCTGCTAAATCGGCAAAGGCGGTTTTGAACGCATCAAACTGGCCGTCTACATCCAGTTCGCGTTCAAACTGCGCGATATAGGGGTGCTTGCCGTAGTAACCGCAGTGTTCATCAAACACCTTTACAAAAACAGCGATCAGCGCATCCAGCTCATCCTTGGAGATCACATCGGCCTTCTGGTCGATATTGAACAGGATGCTTTCCGAGGGAATAGTGACTGCACGCTTCAGGTCTTCAGCTTGCATACCGCCTTCGTTGAAAGGCGGTTTTTCCAGGAACAGGTCCAGCGGATAATAGGTGTCTTCAATCGGCTTGTTCTGAAGCAGCAGCGCCAGCATCTTCAACAGGTGAGACTTACCTGAGCCGAAGAAGCCCGAAACCCAAACACCGTTCGCGCCCTGGTAGTTCAGGTAGGCGTCCAAGAACTCATCCAGGCGTTTGGCTACCTCTTTGGTAATCACATACTCGTCTAGCTCAACATACAAACTGACATCATCATCCGCTTTGATCACCCCTTCTATCGGGCGATCAACGGCCTTGTCAAACAGCTGTTCCAATAGCATATGAACTCCTATAAATCTGATCAGTTCGCTCGATCGAGTATGTTGAACGCGCGGTAGTATTTGTCGTCGGTGAGCTTGTCGAACAGGCGCAACGAAGCACCACTGGCAAGGGAGTGCTGATACTTGCCAGGGAAGAACATCAACGTGGGCTGCTCTTTGGCAACCCGCTGTAAGTTATTCAGAATGTTATGGGAGCGGATGTACGGAAAGACCTCACCCACACCCGTTATGAAAATGACATCGTAGCTGGTGGTATCCATCTTCTTGACGATGGCCGGGATCAGCACGGATTCAGTATCCAGAATCCCCTGAAGCTCTTCTTTGAGTTCGTCACGCGAGAGGGTTGTCTCGTTTTCCAGTAGCCACTCCCAGTCGCCCTCGTCCTTAAGAATCTCAATCACCAGGTCATAAAGGTTGATCTCCAACACGCTCACACCTTTGTCGGCCAGCTCGTTCTTGAGCTGCTTGACCGCCTGCATCATGTCGGAGCTGATCTCAGGCTCAAACGGGCAGATATGGAACGGGACTTCGTTATTAAGCCCTTCGTTGTTTCGAAAGCGGTGACTGGAGACTACGTTCAGCAAATGAATCTGACACTCAGCCAGGTTCTTTGCCGACACGGTATTGTCACGTGACGGATTGGATGTGACCTGACTCATAGACGTATTGCTCCGGGTATAAAGGCGAGATCAGACTCTGGCGAGCAGTTTTGTACCGCTGCCGAGAGCATCTGAGGCATCAGTTCGTTGGACTCGTTAAGCAGCTCACACTGGCGCATCATCTGAAACAACATCTGGCGCGCGTTGGAGCGTGTTTTGTCGGATACCTGTTCAAGTTCCGGATGCCACTCTGCTTTAGCATTGAAGAAGTAGCCATAGTCGTCATAGGTGATTTCATACCGCCTTGAAGCACTGGCAGAAGCCAGTACTTCCAGTGAAAATTCACCAATGAACGGGTACTGCTTACAGATTGCGATCCAGACCAGCTGCCTGACATCTTGCGTATGATCTTGAGCAATCACCTCAACCTGTGCCTCAGACAAAAGCTTGAGGCGCTTGTGAACCTCATTGTAGATGATACTGCTTGTACGGCTGGCGCGCGTTTGGAGGACGTTATCATCGATAACGGTCTGCTTAACGCGTGCCCAGTCTTTCAGATCGTTGAATTGCTGCGCAACGAGAACTGTTTCTCTGAGCAATGCGGTGCGCGCAAATCCGATTTTGTATGTTGCTACCACTTAAGTTTCCGCCCGAACACCATCTATCAGCTTGATCATCGAGCCACTTACGTTTGACCCACTGCCAACGAAGTTGGCTAAAGCGTTGGATTCTAGAACAAAAAAACCTCAGACCCAACGAGCGTGGTGTCGTTGGGTCAAGTTATGTCGTACGACAACAGAGCGCCAGACAGCATCACTTTCTGATTTGGTAACGTGAATGTGACCAGCGCGGCATTCCTATTTCACTTTCTTCCAGTCCCTACTGGATGTCTTGCCAGCCAGTCCACTCCTGACACTTCTTACAATTTTCACAGTTCCAGGATGTGCGCGAGCCCTAGATTTTTCAGAAGAGCTTTTCGCCTCACGCGCTCTATTCCGTTCAGCCTTTAATACAGCCTGCTTTGCCAGGTATTCTTCCCGTTCCCTCTCAGCCTTCTGCCTAATTTCAGTTATCAATTTACCAAGGCAAATAACGCCCCCTTCCGAAAGCTCAATGTTTGAGCGCATTGCAACAAGAACAGCCTCGTACTCCCTCAGCTTTCCTAACTCTGGAGTAAGATGTTTACGCTTCACTTTCGCCATACTCAACGCCCTGTTTTGTGCCGAATGTGTGCAACAGCCCGAGTCTTTGCTCATTTGCGGATTGCTGCAATCTCGCCCACTGACAAATCAACCAATCATGTACAGTGCACGATCATCCAGCAAGTACCCCGCTTTCGACACAGAGCTGCACAAAATATATCAAGACAGACTTTCCTCATAACACCGGATGAAGATTCGTGGAAATACACGGCCCGCAAACTGCCCAATGCGAATGAAATCCACATCCAATAGCGGCATCAACATCTCCGGGTTCACCTCGCCCCTCAGTGCATGCCAACGATAAACGCTAGGTTGACGATGAAGTGTCAAATTCAGGTTGTTCAAATCCCCGACCAGGTAATACCCCAGCTCTGGGTCGAACCACACGGCTTGGAGGCCGGGTATCTTCCTCAACCAAGAGCGGGGGTCGTAGACAGGTCGGTCGATCAGCTTGGATAGAGCAAACCACCACATCCCCAGGACTTTTTTGTCGCCACCCAAATAGGCTGTTGATTTATCGTTTAGCGCTTTACGGAGCGGATCAAAAGCTATCCGTTCATGACCGAGATGCGCATGGACGGTTTGTTGCCAATCCTGGCAAAGCTTGGGTAGATTTGTGACTAACTTTGACTGCTGTGTTTCTGTTGAACTGTCAGCAAACAGGCTTTGAACAAAATCTTTGGTCAGTGAGTTCTCGTAGCCTGTCGGTAACAGCCAGCTAGAAGTTGCGAACTTATTTTTCCGGCCTTCAAGCACCGGTATCAGCTGATCGATGCCATCAGGCATGATGAGCGGCGTGTTATTACCAGGACTTTGGACCAGGATGGTGTCCTGATCACGTAATACGAACACCTGACGTCGGATAAATCCATCGACGTCCTTCAGAATAGCTTCCTCTGGACCAAAGCTATACGGCCACTGCTCCACCACAAGCCCCATCAGTTCCTGGCAATTTACGGAATGCTTGGACAGAGCAGCATCAAGTTGATCGAGTGCCTGCGGATCGGACAAAACGAAAGGCAGGATCACCGGACGATCCTTATCCACCGTAAACAGGTAGCCCTCTGAGATTAGCGTTAGGCCATTTAGCAGGTGGGCTTGTTTTGGCAAGTACTCTGATATTTTGGCCGATGTATCACGGAGCAATTGCTTGAAATGCAGTTCTTTTATTGCCACAACCAGTTTCAGGGCAACAAACGATGCTTGCTCCTTGAGTTGCTCAAGAGTGTAGTCAAAGTAGTCAGCATAGACTTCGGTAATGTGCCCATGATCATCCATTGTGAACCACTGGTCGACTGACGTTTCATCATCCAGTTCATGGGGGTTCAAAATAATGTGTTGGACAGCACAGCTCTGCGAAAAACGACCGGTATACTCGTAAGGGTCCTGTGGCAGGTCTTTGCCCTGATCAAGCACAACAAGGTATCGCTGGTTAGGAGCGAGGCTCAAATGAGCTAAGTTTTCGGGCTGATCCTGCATCAGCTTTAGGTCTACCTTGAGCCCTTCCTGAAGTAACAATCCACCCAGCCAATCTCGCAGCTCCTCGATAGGTGTATCCAGATTCTCACGTGCATCGACCAGCGTCACCTCGAACTGCTCGACAGGCAACGAGCGAAGCCTGTTGTGTTTGTCTGGCTTGTGCTCGCTGGGGTATCTCTCCAAATGGAGAGTTTCGGGCGAGAGCGGAAACCCATACTGTTGAGCCACCTCGACAAAAGACTGAATGGTTTGCTGAATCAGGAAGCTGCGGCTGCTACGAAGCCCATCAGGTGTCTTTAAGTCGATGAAAGGGCGTTGTTTGCGAGTCCCTTTTGACTTTCTTATCTCTTGGAACAGCACGCCCCGCTCGTCCTTTCCAGGAAACCAGCGATCCAGCCCTTTGTCCTTGTTTCGCATCCACAATTTGCCAGTTCGTGGGGCCTCAGGTGCGAGCTGGCGTAACGCTACGTTTGAAAACTTTATCGTAACTTCAGTGGTATTTCCGTCACATCGCTGCCTTACGGATCCTTCGACATCAATGGCTTCGATACCTGGATTTTTTCCACCCCACTCCTTGATTTTCAACAAAGGCTTCCCCAGTGCACGAAAGCCCCTCGTATGTCCCGTTTTGTGCCCGATTTGGCGTAACAGAAGCTTCAACCACACCGGGTTTAATTCCGGTGAGTATTGGACGCGTTCGGGCTCAAGAATCGTATTATCTCGAGTCTTTATAACGGGCAGCGGCTCTCCTTCTTTGGTTAGCGCAACGTACAAGTTACCACCGCTCATATAGTATGGATAAGAGGCCTCGGAGAGACTCTCGTCCAGAACTTCAATCCACTCCCAATGCTTCATAACCGCCTTTGAGAGCGGATAACGATACACCACCAGCCAGCCAGCCCGTTCCGAATCTATCTGGTCATCTCGATAGGTCAAAGACGAAATGCGAAGGTCTCTCATAGGGCATCATCCTTTGAAATGGGTTGGTTCAGAGCCGTTTGGGTTTGGTACCGCCGAGCCAGTTCGCATAGCCCCGCGAAACCTGGTGTGGTCTTATGTTCGAAATGAGGATGTATACAGCTGGATAATACGAGTATGGGCGCTTCATTGACGTCCATCGGATTCAGCTGCAAATCAAACCCCTTGAGAGCAGTCTCTCCATCGGATCCCACCAAGTTGGCAATAACAAGCCTGGCATCATTAGTAAGGTACTTGCGCAGCGCCAGCACTTTCTCAGCCAGCGCCGTTCGCTCGTCATCCTTTGCGTCGGTGTGAGTTAGCGATGCCTGAAATACCTCATCAGCTTGCCTCAGCGTTGCAAGACCCCAGAATTTCGCATCGATGAAGAGCGGCGTATTTACGATGTGGAAGTCATAGAGTTCCAGCGTCCGGTCATGCAGCAGTTGTGTTGAGCACGTGATCGACTCATGGTCGAACAACCCTCGAATGGATTCCTCACCAATTCGACCTTGTAAAATGCGCTGGGCAAAATGGGGGTGAAACATGAATTGCTCTTCCAGCCCACTGCTTACCTCCGGGCTGGTGGCATAGCCGTGGTTGTTGAACCAGCGCACTATCGCCTCATGGTGAGAAATCCACCGGTAAAGAGGCTTGAGGCTGTAGAGCCTGGACTCAGGTGCGCGGTCAGCTATGAATCGACCATCAGCACATTGCCATACACCATTCGATGGATCTGCACCGATAGGCAAACGGATACAAGCCCAGTCCTTGAGGGACAGCGTCCCAATATTTCTGAGCCCAAGATCAATCCCATCAAATGAACAGGCCAGATCACGCCTCAACGCTGCCCGCCCTAAGGAGTCCCAGATATGTTTTATCCTTTTTGTTTCCCCTGGCTCTCGACTCGCTTCACGTGATTGGCGAATCAGGTCTACAAGGTGATCATCGATGATTTCTCTAATTTGTTTTCCGTCCTGTATAGGAGCGAAAAGCAGTTTTAGAGGATCGACTGAGTCTTGCTTTGACGCCAATATATCGAGCAGCCCCTCGTTTAGAGAGCTGATAAGAGACCGATGCTGACTGAACGCATGTGGGTTTTGCGCGTACCTGGACAATGAGTTCGCAAGCTCTGTTTGTATGTAGATTTTTGTTTCTGGTGTTTCATCCCATACTCGCTCCAGGCGGCCAACCTGCTGTTGGATATCTGCTGCCAGGTTAGAAACGTAATCATCGGTCGCTTTATAGACGACATTGTTCAGTTGGCTGACTTGCCGCCTGTCTGACACCATGAGCGAGCCGATGTAATGCCGATAGTCGAGCTCAGATATTTGTGCTGATTGTCGTAATTTCTGCACTTGGCGGATCTGTGCTCCGATCGTTGCCATTTGCTCCCCGCCAGCTTTAGCCTCTGGTACTGAGAAGTAGAAATGACGCGCTTCATATAGATACAGGCACGTCAGATCAGATTTTTTCAGAGTCCCATCTTCCCAAAAGTCAAAGTCGAGATTGATGCCATTGGTTGCAGATGCAACTTGAGTGATAACAACCACATTGAATGGGGTGCGAAACGCTTGAGCATATTGATCCGTAAAGCCTCGAGACTTCTGGCTTTCCGCTGTAAGGAGGCACAGAATCATAACACGCCCCCTTACAACGACTGGTTTAAACCACGGAGATTCAAACAGTGTTTCGGGTATTGCAGACCGATCGGAAGGCTCAAGGTCTTCCGAGAAACCTGCTAAATTCTGTCGGCTCTCAAACGCCATATCACTTTCCAACCACTTACGCAGATAGCGGATGGAGTTCACGAAAGCCAAGTGTCCTCGATGATGCTCATTGTCTGCCGCCTTACCAATAATCGACAGCATGGCGAAAAGGCATTTATACCTATATTCACGCGTAGACTCTGCGACCACCTCCTGCTCCGCCTGGAAAAAGTCGGTTGTCAGCAGGCCAAGAGCTACCGCAATCTCGGCAGCATCGTTCTTACTGGTAAAGTCACAGACTTCAACGGCAAGTTGATTCTTTCGCTGTTTACCCTTGGTTTTTTTGAGGTGGGAAATTAACGCTTGCTGATGGCGCACGCTTTCAGGGTTGGGCGTTGTTGGGATGGGGGCTCCATCACCTACCCTCATCCGCTTATCTGCTATTTCCGTAAGGGCACGGTACACCCACTTAAGGTCAAAATTGCCTAGGGATCGGTCAATCATTGAAGTCGCAGAAAGTCCAAAAACCAGGTTTCGGCTCGCCAATGAAACAAGTAGCGCCTCTGGGGTCGTGGGAATGTGTGCCCGCTTTTGAACAATCCTCAACCTGTCCAGTTGTTCTTTGGCTTCTGCGAACATCCAGCAGCTAAATCCGTGTATGTGTGCCTGAGTGTGAGGAACAACATTGGTTTTCCTCCACTCGGCCAACTCCGGTAAATTGGTGTTCGGTACGGCGCCCTTGAATATAGCGTTGTTAAGGCTCTGATGGTAATGGCCACTTTGATAGTCATTCACACTGTTGAACAGCAAGTGCATGAACTCGTCATACAAGCTGCGGCCAGATCCTACTTGCTGCTCCACAGGGAGCATTGACAGAGTCTGGAGAGTCTTCCGAAGCAGCCGCTCGAGTCTCGATAAAAAGAAGCCCGCCGTCACCGAAGATGACGTTTTCTCTTGAACGATCTCAAGACCATGGTCGCGTGGTACCAGGAAAGTAGGTAGCTGAGTGATTGTGTAGTCTGATTGAAACAGATAACGGGGTTTGAAGGCGATACCTGGCTCCTTCACCAGTGCTCTCTGAGCCGGAAAACCGATGCCTTGATCGGCCAGATCAGTCACTGCCTCCTCAAAGTTCTGGTCTAAGTCTTCTAACACTTCATGCAGGCTGTCGTTCTCCTCATGTGCAATACGTGCACGTGCGATCAAACGTTTCCCCTCGTCAATCAAAACACCCAAACACTGTGGCAGCTCCTGAACCCGCTGAGCTTGGCTTAGCAGATCCAAGAGAACAGGCTCCTGATATTCAAACTCGTCGATGAAAACCACATAGCCCGACAGCGAAGCATCACCCATTCTGGCCTGACGCCGCCCATCGAAGAAACCATTGAAAAACTTGTGTGTAGTCATCACCAGCAACGGCTGGTTATCATCTTTCCATGCAATCCCCGGAAGTACCCTACGAATCAACTCGTTTTGCCTGAACAAGGTGATTTTTTCTACTTCCGCATAATCCGCTCCTGTGTTGTTGCGGCGCTTTACCTTGGACGTTTTTTTATACTCACGCTTCAGCTTTTCCAACTGCTCCAGATTTTGGATGATGGCTTGTTCAAACTGGGCACACACCCGTCCCAGCTCCCTTTCAAAATATTCCGCCAATTCGACGTCATCAGGATTCTGGCTTGATTTTATGCGCTCTAGACGCTGTGCGCGGTGCTCTATTGTTGAGCAGCAATACTGGAGTGCTTCAAGGTTGAAATGGTCATTTACCCATAGGTGCTTGTCGGCTAAGACACCGATGTGAGTACGCCAGTCTCCAAATACTGCATCTTGCTTTTCATGTCGTAACGCTTTCCCTTGCACGGCTGCACATATTTGCTCTTGCCGGGGGTAAAGCACGCTGCATGGATACCCCTCTTGAGTGACATCCTCGATAAGGCCTTGAAGTATGTTCCAGCGGTGGGTAACGAAAATAGCCTGAAGACCAGAGTGTTGTAGATAGCTTAGAACAGGCTCAGTACCCTGTTGGCTTGGCTTTACCAAAGCCGACGTCTTGCCAAGGCCCGTGGGGCCATTTACCTCTATCAGCCCAGCTAAGGATTTTTCGGACTTCAACGATCGAGACACTTCAGACTGGTAGAACGCTTGATATGAGAGGACTGACTCGTTCATGGGGATCACTCTCCACTGTGGTTTGGCTTAAGCCGGCCATACAAATCCTATGTATATAATCACTACATGTATATACTGTATACATTCATATGTCGCATTTTCAGGCAGGTAGTATGGTCGAAGACATCAAATGGGACCAAGCGCTGAGGTTTCGCCTTATTGAAATCATTGCTTTATGGGAAGGTCGCTTGACGACAAATCACCTCTGCTCAGCATTCCAAATTGGGCGTCAACAAGCTTCTCGGGATATCAACCGTTATCAAGCCTTGTTTGAACACCCTCCTCTGGAACTTGATCGATCGCTCAAGGGATACAAGCCATCCGCAACATTCACGCCTTGCTTCAGTCAAGGTACCGCAAACGAATACCTATCTTTGTTACATAGACAAAGAGAGATGGTTGAAACCTTCGACTTTTTCGAAATGGGCCACGCGGAATCCGAGGTCGTAAACGTTCCGGATCGTCATATATCGCCTACCATAGTAAGGGCACTCACGCAGGCAGCACGTGAGCAACGTCGTGTCGACATAGACTATATCTCTCTCAGTACCCCGCACCTTAGGGGTAGGATTCTTGTGCCTCACACGCTGGTGAATGATGGTCAACGCTGGCATGTAAGAGCCTATTGCGAAGAAAGAAGCGAATACCGTGACTTTGTATTGAGCCGCTTTAGGAACACTCCAAGCCTGATGGATAAATCCGAACACGGACGTGACGGCGATAAAGATTGGAATACTAAGATTGAGATCGTTGCAGTCCCCAATCCGTATTTATCGATCGAGCAACAGTTGGTAGTCGCTGCTGACTATGAAATGGACGATGGAATAATGAGCATTACTTCGCGGCAAGCTCTCGTGAAATACGTCGTTCGTCGACTAAACTTGTGCCTGGATGACGATAAACTACAACTGTCTCCAAGGGAGCACCAGTTGACGGTAAAGCAGCCAGAAATTTTGAAAGCACACATGATCTCAGGCGGCTAGTTTAAGCAATGGGACAGCCTGTTCCCTTCAGTGCTTTCTAAGGGCTATCTTCTGACCTAGGTTCGGACATCAGAACTCTGGTTTACGGGCGTGATCATCATGACAAGGAAGCACACGCATGCAGGGAGCACCATTCAGCATTGATCCAATTGGGATTGTCTCTGCACTTCGCGAAGAGCAGGCAAACACACCTGATTACTTGCCTTTCAAAGTTATTGATCGTGAGAACGAAAAAGGCATCTGGCGACTTGAGGTCACTGGCATCGGGCGCAGCGTCAAACTGGACGAATCATATGAGGGATCTAAAGTCGGCTGGAGCCAACCTATAAAAGGTGCAGCTCAGATCCTGTCTGTCATTCCTGAAGACGGCATCATTCACATACACCATGGGTCATCATCACCCCCTCCAGCTGACGGTGTCATTTACCTATACCCACCATCCTACCTAGATCCTTTGCTCCAATACTGGTCCGATCCTTCCCGACACAGCGCAACTGCGCGCTGGGTAAAATTTTACAATCATGAAAAACCCACTTTACAGCCGTTATCGCCCCCAAAGGGTTTCCCGCTGAGGAAAAAGCAATTCGCAGCATTTGACCTATTCGCGAAACGACTTGGATTCCTTTGGGGACCTCCAGGTACAGGAAAAACCTACACGCTTGGCGCAATGCTGGCGCAATATTTGATCAAACATCCGCATAAGCGCGTTCTACTGCTCTCTGCAACCAATATGGCACTGGACCAGGCACTGGTCAGCGTTGATAAAGCTCTGGAACGATTGAGTGAAACGGTTCCTCAAGCAAATGCAGCACGGAAGACATGCAAACGGTTCGGACATCAATTCGTCGCTCGCTATTATTCAGCCCGCGAGCACCTGATTCCGACCTATGATAGTGGGCTAGTCAAATTGCTAAGTGCTTTAGAAGCAGAGGAGCCAGAAAAGAGCGATGTTCAGCGATATCAACGCTGGCAAAAGCAGGTCGAAGAGATAAGGGAAAAAATTAAGGCTGAGGCTAAGGTAGCCTTGCAACGTACACGCTTGGCAGCAATGACTGCAACACGGGCCATCTACACATGGGGCGACTTAGCAGAAATGGGCTATGACTTGGTGGTGTTTGATGAATCGAGTCAGATCAGCCGGGCATTGAACCTCGCACTTATCCCCTTGGGAAGGCAAGCCCTTTTTGCTGGTGATGATAAACAGCTCGCTCCGATTGCACGCAGCAATTCAGAAAACGCAAAACGTTGGCTTTCAAGCTCGCTGTTTGAGGAGCGCAAATATAACTTTAAATCTCAGTGCACTCTGACTGAACAGTCTCGCATGTCAGCTGATATCTGCCACGTTATCAGTCGTGTTTTCTATCACGACATGCCGAAGGGCGAGCAGCTGGAAGTCGCTGCGGAGCAAGCAGCTGATTCTGCATGGAAACGAGCTCGTAAGCCGCTGCAACTGAGTTCGATTCCTGATAAAGCGCTGGCAGTGATTGATGTTAAAGAGAAAGATGACGGAACCTACTCGTCTAAGATGGGTGGACATATCCGTTACTGGAGTGCTGAGCAATGTGCTTCGATTGCACGCGAGTTTCAGGACCAAGGTCGCAGTGAAGACATTCACATTCTGACGCCGTTTCGGGCACAACGTAGTCTCATCAGGCGCAAGCTCAAAGAGGCTGGTGTTCGCGGCATCAAAGTCAGTACAGTGCATCGAGCGCAAGGCAGTGAGTGCCACACAATTTTGTTCGATCCAGTTAATGGTGACGATAACTTTTTACATGGGCGCGACGAATATGAGAAGAAATCCGCCAAACGTTTGATCAATGTGGCCCTGAGCCGTGCTCAGGCCCAGCTGATAATTCCGCTATCTGAGCGCGACCGCAAAAATCCGTTGTTTGATCAAATTTATAGACTGGCAAAGCACCGCCCCAAGAATACCAAAAGCTTCCAATCTTTATGTGATTTTGTAGGAAAGCCAGGGTTCCCAGAGGTACTCATAGGTAAGAAGATACGTTTCCATGACTGTACGGGCCAGGTGCTACGCCTGGAGCCATACAATCATTGTAAGACTTGGGTAGTCATTAACGACCTTGAAGCTGGCATTGAACGGCAGTTTGATTTGGACAAACTTCTTGTTGGGATTGGAGCTATCAGTAAAGAACCTAATTCTAAAGAGTCTTTATTGTGCCCAGAATGCTTTGAGAAGGCCAATGATTTCAATCAGTTATCAATACATATTCATAGAAACCACCCAGAAAAACTCAAAGATCTCTTTGACTGCCAGTTTTGTACATCCAAAGTATCCCTCCATAAATATGCAAAGCACATTCGCCTTGTTCACCAAGACCCAGGCAAAAGAAAGCCACCAGCACCAGCACCAGCACCAGCACCAGCACCAGCACCAGCACCAGCACCAAAGATTAAATCGACCTGCCCCTATTGTTTTGTGAATATTGCTGATGAAAAGCTGGGTGCGCATCTTGCCGAACGCTGCCCGGTGAAAAACCCGAAAGGAGGACGTAGAGGCTCCTCACAGCTCTGTCCACAGTGCAATAAATATATTCCGTCACAGACGTACAAACTACATCTTCAGGGGCATCAAAAAGATGCTCAGTCTAACTCTGAATCCAGGCGCCCGCCGAGGAAAAAAAGCGTTTCTTCCCCTTCTACCAACATGGTAAGCAAAAGTGGCAAACACTCTCTAGAAGTACCCAGTACAAACCCTGAGATAGCCGCATATTTAGAAAGGACTAAACAGCGATAGTCTTCCGAACACACCAGTTCCATTAATGATGAAGCACCGCTGGATGCCAACCAGGATATCAACATGCAGCGCATCAAGAATTCTTAACCAGGCTCCTCAGGGGCCACCTTTTTATTTGCAACACCAAATGGAACATGCACTGAAGGTAAGCTGGAAGATGACGCATCGAGATGAAGCCTTTGGTCATCGAAAAACATATGTGGCTTCATTATTTCGAGGACTCTAGACTTCTCTACCCCACCCATAAAGAACGCTTCATTGGCCATGACACCCCAATGCCTCATGGTATTTATCACTCGTTTGTGTGAGGGGGCATTTCGTGCCGTGACTATCGATACTCTAAGAACAGGGACATAACTCGCGTCCTCTTCTTGCCTTTGCAGCTCCAGCTTCTGTATCTCAGAAATGCGTTCTATGAAGGTTTTCAGCGGGCCAGGGTTGTGTGGTACATCAACTTTTGAAACCTCATGGCCATGAAATTTGCTCAAATCACGAGAGCCCTGATAGATAGCCTCTGCCTCATCATCGGCGATGACTCCATCGAAGTCGAAAGCGATCCTCAGCTGGGGGTCAGAGGTATCATCATTAATGCTTCCTGCCAAGATTTGCCCGGCAGGGTAGCCCGCCATAACGGCCTGTTTTACATCAGCAGGGTTGGCCGATAAGAAGAGCTCAATATCAAATGCTGGGATATAAACATGAGGCGAAGTGCCTTGTAAGAACACAGCCCGTGTCATTGGAAGCCCGTAATGCTCTATCGAATTCATGACCCGTAGCCCAGTATCCGGGTCATTTCTAGAAAGGAGGATGACCTCTACTGGTGGGTCTTTTGGGTTCAACTTGTTGAGTGATAAAAGGCGGCGTATAAACGGAAAGGCCACCCCTTTTTTCAAAACAACATCTTGGTTCTCAAGTTGATACTTTCGATACGCTTGCTCACCCTGAGATCGAAAGACATCGTCAGACTCGCTCAAGTCAAATAAAGCGCTCGACGCGAGGCCAACAACAAGACGGTTTGTTAATTCAAAGGGCACTGCCTTCTCCATTATTTGGATTAAATCGGTGGAAATTTAGGTCTTCTAAAGACGGCCTCTTCCTTAACGCACCACTGCCATTCCAGCTAACTACACGAAAACGATTTTTCATGTCTCCGGCGTGCCCCGTTACTGATATTGCTCAAAATAAGCCATATCGACGGTGTAAACGGTTCGCTTGTTAAGCCCCAGTTCTACTCGTTCAAACATCTCAACCAACTTCTGACCATCCACCAGCTCAATGGCTGGAGCTCCATCCCTATTCGCTTCTTTAATTGCTGCGTTACTAAACGTGCTCGTCGTAATGATAATTCCCTTTTCGGCACGCCCCAGCATCGCATTACGGAAGTCACCCACCTGAGCGCGGGAGACTGTATTACCTGCCGCATATCGCTTGCACTGAAAGAGAACTTTGAAGCTCACGAATGGATTAATCTCAAGCGTGCCGTAGCCGTCGATACCACCGTCAGCAGGACGACCGGTAACCTCAACATTTTCAAACCCTGATTCCCGGAGTAGCTCGCGGCACACTTTCTCAAAGCCATTGGGTGATAGATTACGCAGCACACTGATCAGGTCTGTTTCATCAGGCTCTTCAGATACTTCAGCTTCAAGATCATCTTGTCGATCTGATGTTTGTTGCTCTTCAGCCTTTTCCTTGCGTGCCTGCTGGTGAATAGCCACCCACTTTTTGAAGATTGCGCTGGAGTCGTCAACTGTCAGATGAGTGTCTTTACCTTTTGGGGTCAGCTTCCACGTACCATGCTTAGATGAATCGAGATACCCTTCCCAAACAAGATATTGCCGTGCCCAAGCGACCTGGTTGTGAAATTTTTTACCACCGGACTTGAGAGTTTCATCGAGAGTTTCTTCGGGCAGGTCTAGGTTTTGCGCAATACGATTTGAGACTTCAACAGGCCGCCCTGAGTCGCCCAAATCACGCAAGGCATCGAGCAACGGTCCGAACCATTTCAGGAACTCTGCGGACGTCTTAGCCATGCTTACCTACTCCTTGGTACAAATGGTGGTTTAACTACACTATTTTGTGTTCTTTTTTCGAGCGTCGCGTGCATACACAGAAGTCCCTTTCCTCTTGAGTTCGAAGAGGCCTATAGCCTCGATCAGCTCACTGAATTTCTGATAACCGAAATTACGCGGATCAAAGTCAGGTGTGGCTTTAACCACATAACCGCCGACAGGGCCAAGCTGTGCCCAGCCAGTATCGTCAGATGAAGCGTCTATACCAGTACGAATCGTATGAAGAAGCTTTGTGTTGCCCCTCAATTCCTTGGATGATTGTTTTGTTAATGTGGGTTCTGATGCGTTCTCTTCGTTTTGCTGCGGCGTAAATATTTCCGTGTAGATGAAGCGATCACATGCTGCAACGAATGGCTTTGGTGTTTTCATCTCGCCGAAACCATATACAACCTTACCAGCCTCCCTTAACCGAGAAGCTAAGCGGGTAAAGTCACTGTCGCTGGACACAATGCAGAACCCTTTAAACGGTCCTGTGTACAGTAAGTCCATGGCATCGATGATCATCGCGCTATCCGTCGCATTCTTGCCAGTTGTATAGCGAAATTGCTGGATCGGCTGAATCGAATGTTCCAGGAGAACTGATTTCCAACCATTGAGGTTAGGTGTAGTCCAATCTCCGTAGATACGCTTTACGCTTGCAATCCCCAGTTTTGCGATTTCGCTCAGCAAGCCATCAACTATGCCAGGGTTGGCATTGTCAGCATCAATAAGTACAGCTAGAGGGTTTTCTGTATCTGCCACTTCCAACGTGCCGTTAGCCATCACTTTTCTCATCCTTGAAATTGAACCTGCCCAACACGATACCATTGGTGCAGTCTGGCCATCCATTCAGCTTTACCAGGTCAGGTACTTCTCAGTCACTCAACGTCTTTTGGACACTTGCCGTTATAAATCAGGCCAATAACGACATTCCAGACCCAATAAGCTCTAACCTACCTCCACTGACTTGATGAATCAGACAACCGAGTTCTTCTGGGCATTTAGCGAATTTGACCCTGCCGGTCGCCATGATATGAAAAAGTGAGCCCCTCACCTTCCAAACGGATATCTAGATAGCCTAGGAAATGAGGCCACTGTTGAAGCATCAGAGGCTGAGGTAGAACTCTGGACGCAAAGGCCGCAAGGATTGTGTCGTGAGTTACCCAAATATGTAATCCGGGGCCTGATTTCTGGAGTGCAGACATGATTGTCTTGGCGAAGGCCCGAACACCCAACTCAAGATCAGCAAACCCATGCCAACGTTCAGTACCTGAAAGTAGGTAATCATTGACCTCACGATGGCCTTTAACCTGCCAGTGCTCCCAGGCTTTTTCTCCGTCGACAATGATAAAGCCCGGATCGCCGAGGGCCTTGCTAAGTTCAATTTGTCCGGCTGGATATCCGATGACGTCTGCCATCAACCTGGCGGTCTGGACGCATCGTGATATCGGACTGCTCTTCATACTCAGGACCGGAGACGATAGCCCCCGTGCGAATGCCTTGGCATCGACCTCCCCTTGCGGGGTAAGCAACACCTCGTTTCCAACCTCGTCTGCCGCTATTGCGGGGCGTTCAGCGTGCCTGACCAGAATCAATCGCTTCATCGTTCATGCGTCCTTTCAAAACACAGTACGGATACCAGAGGTCCCGCCCAAAGCGTCGCTGTTAATTTGAGGCCCGACTGGGCAGCTAGCCTCTCAAAATCTCCACGTGTTCGCTCCTGACCTCCGGTAACCGCTAAAAGATGCAAATCACATAGCGCCCCGGCTGAAGAATCATCCTCGAGAAGCATTTCGATGACGTAAATGTGGCCCTTGGATTTCAGTGAACCCTCTGCCTGATTGAGAATGATCTGTGCCTGGTCATCAGGCCAATCATGTAAAACACGAGATAGGAGTATTTTGTCGGCGCTGATTGGCCAAGGTGCAAGCAGATCCAATGTAATGGAATTGGGGTAATCGGATGCGGCTACTACCTGTGGTAGATCGCCAAGTAACACCTCAGCCTCGGGAAACTGCGTCTGTATTAACTCAGCCAGTGCCCCGGAACCCCCTGCCGCATCAAGGACAGTGTCGCCCGGTCGAATTGGCAGCGATGGGACGAGGTTTTCGTAGTCGTGGAATGCGTAACTTCTCAGCATTCTATGGTGGCAAGCAAGCCTCTTCGGATTTACTGCCACCTCGGCAAAGATACGAGTATCACGAGCCTCTCTACGTAGTGCACCAGGTAACCGTTTCCACGGCTCGAGTAGTTCTCCTGAGTACTCGATTGCAGCATCAGCCAGAGATTTACGGTGGGTGCTACACAGATACTGCCCTTTTTCAGAAACCTGCCAAGTAGTGCCATTCAAAGCAACCAAATTGAGCTCATCAAGGGCAGCCAATAACCTCCTTAACAGGCCAGAGGGGCATGTACTGGCCTTGGCAAGATCATCCAGGCTACAAGGAAGCATCTCAAACACACCGAGTTCAACCGCAGTGGCAATGGTAAAGGTTCGCCAATAACCCACCATGTCTGCTGATAGCTCAGCGAACGTGTCTACAGTCGGTTCTCGTAGCTGCCGCACCTGATGACCAGCTTCATCAATGACAACTAAGGCACCGTTGTGACATTCACATCGGGCGAAGCCATTGTAAAAGGGTTCGATTGAAGAATAGCGCTGCGCATAAATCGGTACACCAAGGCGGTCTACATGGCACCAGCCAGCCTTATCTTTGGCCCGCGCGTAGCCTTTGTGAAATACATCCAGGTCAAAAAACCAACGGGCATGAACAAGGGACCCATCCATCTCAATATGGGTGCTCAAACCATCGTTCGCTTGTACAACCGCGACTCCCTCTCGGAAATCACCGCAATACTTCCAGCGACTGGGGTACAGGGGGTGTCCGCAAGCATTGATATGAAAATAAAGCCCGTCGTTGTCGCATACAACTGCAACATCTTGCTGGAAATTTCCCGCAAAGGCATAGCGTTCATCATATAGCGGGGAGCCGTCTGCTCTGATGTGCAACCACTCACCACCCGTTACGACAGCCGCGTAATGACAATAAAACCCAAAGGAACGCTCAAATCGCTGGGTATAGGCCGCTCCACCCGAGGAATCTATATGCCACGCCTGGCCGCCTTTCCTCACCGGAGCGAGCAGTGTGTCCGCAACGGGGTGAAACGCTAAGACATCATCAAACCTGGCATCGTAAATCGGCATACCATGTCCATCGATATGGTGTGTGCCACAGGAGGCAATGTTAGGTTTGCTGGCTGACCGGCTCTCAAGAGTGCTCATACTGGACGCCTCATGTTGCAGCCTTTGCACAGGGTGTGATGCTGATAATTTTGCAACAACTGATTGTAGGCCTCACTGTTAACGAGACTCTCAAGCGGCGTTTCAGCCACATTGCCGAAGCTACCCAATGTTTGCCGCTGTTGATCAGGTGCGCAGCACACATTGAACCGGCCTGACGGATCAACCCAAATTTCTTTACCCAGAAACGGGCAAGTACCGTTCGGCGCAATGTCCGCAAGATTGTCGAGCGACAACTCAAAGAAGTTATCCAATCGGAATTCCCTCGCGGCAGTCCGGTTGTGCTGCTCGACAACCGCCTGACAGTGTCTGACGATTTGATTCCAGCGTTCAGCGAACACGAGGTCGTTGCGCAGATTCTGGTTCTCGATCTCAGCAAAATGAGCCCAAAGATGGTGACCTTTGAGGCGATCAAAACCAAGTGCGATCGCCAGCTCCAGCAACGCCGGAATCTCTTCCAGATTGCTGCGCATGAAGGTGAGCTGCATGGTCATAGAGCAATAGTGGTGTTCGCCGAGGGCATCTCTTACTGAGATAAAACGCTTGGCGTTCTCGACATGACTATCGAGTGAGGTACCACGCATGATGGCGCTTTGTGTTTTCTCTTCGGCACCATTCCATGAAATCTTCACATCGGTTGCAATCGGCACGATGCGCTGCGCCCAGTATTCCACGTTCTGATGTTTTTCGGGGGCAGGAAACGTACCGTTGGTTGTCAGGTTTAAACGCAAGCCCAACTCGTGGCATAGGTCCAAAAAACGGTCGAAATACGGGTACAGCAAAGGCTCCCCCATAGTAGATGGAATAACGTCACGAATGCCCATTGCAGCCGCTTCTCGGATAACCTTCTCCAGCAAATCAGGTTTCATGATTGGGCGCAGAGTACCCGCCTTCTTACGCACCTCTTTACTGGCAGCGTAAGGAGAATGGTCTTCGCACATGATGCAATTGAGGTTGCAGTTATCCGGGTTGGTATCCAGAGTGATTCGCCAGAACTGATGCTCACTCATGCCATCAACCTTGCGTAGCAAGTTTCAAGATCCAGAATGTGCTGTTCTGCACTGGGAATATTGCCATCTTCGCTGAAAACATACCCTCGCTCCCCTAGTCGGCGGGCTAATGCGGGGTCATCCAGCAGTGCCTGCATCTGCTGAGCAAGGTCATCCACGTTACGGTGCTCATATGTCAGTCCATTCACACCATGTTGTACGTATTCGCCCATGCCGCCTGCGTTGGCTGTTATAACCGGGACTCTGGCTTGCTGGGCTTCATGGATTACCAGTGGTGAGTTTTCCACCCACACTGAAGGCGTCACAATCACGTCTGTCTTGCTGAGGACATCTTTGGCGATCTGCTGATTTCTGTATTCAGGCATCCACTCGACGTGGTTGCGTTTGTCCTCCGGAAGACCCTGCGCAATGGCGCGCAACGCTCGGGAGTCCTGCCCTCGATCACGCCCCCAAATGCGTAAGCGAGCTTTTCCTTTGAGCATCCCAAAGGCTGCTATGAGTTGATGTATTCCCTTTGCAGGTATATGAGTGCCGATGTAGCCGAATGTAAATGTGTCACTGATTGGTCGGTCACGTCCTGCCATTCGAGCGCGATCAAAGCCGTAGTCTAGGTAGATGCTTTTGCCTTCTGGTAAGCCAAAATCACGCTCATATCGCTCCTTAAGGTATCGTGCGGGAGAAATGAACAGATCTACCTGCCCGACAACCTCCCGTATGTGAGTCATTCGCCTTGCGACCCAGTTTTCCCAGTAAGAGATATCTTGTTCGAGTTCATCTTCAGCACCCGAAAAATACCGTGCATAGCACTGGGTCGCGCATTTTCGGTTTTCTTGACCATCGCAGGCTGCCCATAGGTTTTCATCGCTAGAGTGCATCTGCATGAACTGCCCACGCGGGCACATTAACCAGTAGTCATGTAGCGTATAAACCACCGGAATTTTTCGAATCTTGGCTTCAGATACCAATGACGTGGAGAGATGATTCAGATGACCAATATGCACCACATCCGGTTGAACTCGATCAAGCAGTTCTGCAAAACGCTGGTCGATAATGGCCAAACGGTAGCGGTCACGGTGACGAGGGTTATTGACCAGGTGAAGCATGATTTCAGGCTTATCAGCATCCTGGCTTAACCTCATGTCACCATCAGGGCGAAACGAGTCCTCTTCTCTTGTAAAAACATGCACTTCATGGCCACGGGCGGCCAAGCCATGACAGATGGTCTGTGAATAGACCTCGGACCCTGCGTTATAAAGCATTGGGTAGCCATGAATCACTTTGACAATCTTCACACTGACATTCCTTGCTTTTGGTTTTCCTTAAATGCGTCCACTAGCAAGGTGATCCCTTGCTCAGGTAAGACTGATGCTTGCCAGCCTAAAAGCACATTGGCTAAAGATGGGTCACCGATGAAGCGGCAGACGTCATACTTGCGTGAAGGGGCTTCATTAATGGGAGACCGAGTCCCTGCCGCTAACACCGCCATTTCAGCGGCTTCTTGAAGTGTGGTTCCCACACCTGGGAGTAGATGTACCGGAGGGAGGTTTAGTTCGCCCGCGTTTAGTTGCTCTACGACGCGCGCCAGGCCATCTACAGCATCGGTTACATAGGTGAAATCGAAAAGGTGGTCAAAGCCATCTACGCGCAGTGGCATCCCAGTAACAGCTTTATAACAAAACGCAGGCAGTACACGGTCAGAGTGATCCTCAATGCAGCCATATACGTTTGCCAATCGCACTATAGCGGTATTAATACCTGCACAACGGCATTCCAGGGCTCGAGCCTCCATGTGAACTTTGGCGCGTCCATATATATTCACGGGCGCAAGAGGGACCGACTCGTCGACTGGAATGACTTCTGGTTCCCCATATACCTCGCGACTACTGGCTACCACTACCCAAGGACGAAGTGCGCTTTCAGCGGCGAATTTCAAGAGCTGCTCGCTGGCAATAGCATTGGTCTGCCAACATTTTTGAGGGTTCTGCTCGCCCCATATAACCCGAGAAATGGCAGCTAGATGGACAACGCCAACACAGCCCTCCAAGGCTCTTTGTAGCGCAATACTATTGCAGATATCACCGCTACCATCAGCCAAGTCGAAACCACGAACAAGATAACCGTGTTGCTCTAATAGCGGTTTCAGATATCTGCCTACCAGCCCTCTATGGCCGGTCATAAGAATAGTTTTCATCTCATTTCAATCCATTGCTACTTTTAGGCTTGTGCCTTTGCTAGGACTTTTAATAAAGCGATTCAGTGAAATTACGGCGGGACTGCTGAACCCCCCACGCTGTGTCATAAAATTGGGTGATCAACTAATTCTGCTCAAACAGGCTCACAACCCCCCCCTGTCCAACCCGGTGGACGAAGGTTGCCTTTGAGCCCGCAGACCCGGCTTCAGCAGTAACATGTGAGAAGTTGTTGAACCCAAGCAGGGATTCGGAGACCGTGTAATCCAACTTCCTGGGAGGGCTAATGCAGTGAAATTGCCTTCAAGCACATCGAAGCTCAATGCATTAGTTTTTAAACGAGGAGACTGCAAAGGCTTTGTCAGCCCTGCTAGTCGCTTTGTGCGGCATTCGTATCGGTTACACGCCATTTCCAGCGTTGAGAGTACTTTTCTTTTCAATCCAACCTTGAACACGCCAGCTGTCTCCATCCTTAGACATTACATAAGATATCGTCCAGATAGCGTCATGGCAATGTAAGTTGGCATTCCGACGTATCAACCGTCATGTGGGCGATTCCATGAACAGTTGGAACGGGCGGCAACGTAGAGGGTTTTGAAGAAACTAGCTATTGCCCTAACAATTGGTCACCAGGCCACATATTCCTGGTTCACCCTTTCTGCGCCAGCTGGCAGAGTGACTGATCATAACCGTAGATTAGTAGTAAAGTGGTGCTCAGAATGGCTCAGGTACTCGCGCTGCATTGACGATTGGTGAGCGATTTTTTCAGACAACCAGGTGATCGCTTTATTCATGCGCTTCCCCTGGCCTGCAATCGCTATAGTTATGTTCTGGGAGTGCCAGAAACATCACCCTGGCACTCGGTAAAACTTAGTCACTTTGTCGGGGCTATAGCCGCTCGAAAGCATCTCCAGTGCCGATAATGGAAACGTGAAATGCAGGCCTCTTCCAAGCACGCGATACAGGCTGTTTTTTGTATATACAAGGGAACTATTTCCGCCGGCTTCTTCAACGATATCAGACACTGGTGATGTAAGCTTAAACCGACCCGGTGGACGGTTTGTTGGCTCGCCCCACACGAGTACTTCAAGCGTGTCCGTTTCTTCATCGACAAGTTCGATCCGTGCCCAATTGTTGAGTGTTTGCTTGATATGCAAATTGCTCGGGGAGTGCTCATCATCAGTCATGCATGACTCCGTTACTCGTGTATGAAAGTACCGTACAACAGTACTATAGGCACGGATGTGACTGGCGGAAAGAAACGCCGCCCCCTTCTATCAGCGTTTGACATCCCTTGAATCATGTGCTGTACATACATACAGTATAAGTTAAGAGAGGGTAGAGACATGCTCAGCAACGACGAAATTCTTGAAGCGATCAAGAACCTGTCTATCCAAGGGCCCACAATTCCGCTGAAGGACATTCCTGTTGTTCTAAGGGATGAATTTATGAGCTCACGAGATCTCTCCATCATGCAGTTTCCAGATGTACCCGGTGCACTGGCTGTTTCATCAAAATTTTTTGCATTTTGGATTGGGTGTCGGCTTCACCCCGACTATGAACATCCCGAATTGATCAGGCACTTCTCAGAAGCTGATCTCGACAGTCTAAACGTCCTCAAAAAGCCCCTGAGTGATGAGGTCATCACCGCGAACTTCAAGGCCGGTTCTTACCTGGTCGATCTGATGAAGGATGGCCGAAAGTATGCGTCTGTGGCTTTTGGATATTTACGTGATCAGTCATTCGAACTTCGGCATAGCGATTGGATCTGCACTAGCTTGATCATCGGGATCAGGAAGCAACCTGAAGAGCGTCTGATATACACAAAAAGCGGCTCAATCTACCGCGCTGACTTGCCAATACAACATGTGCAGCTTCCGTTAGACGAACTCAGACGTCTACGCAGGGGACGCTCCCCTGCTAAAATCGATGGGGTCATAACAGTCAATGACAGTGACTAGATCCATGCGCATCAATACACATGAGCCGGGCTCTCACTGTTCCCCCCAGGAGAGGGTTGTCGTTTTGATCCGATAAGCGCTCGATATTCACATTTAACGACTGGGCTTGCTCGGTTGACGGCTTTGAGCTTCCGCTTTCACCTCCTTAATTCCCTTGCTCACTTCATATTCCAGACACTTCAATGCGCGGATGAGTTTTTTAAAACAGAACATGTTGCTCTTCTGGTCAACATTGCGACCAGACTGAGGGTTTTTACTTTCCTCATAGCGAGGCACTACCGTGATATATCCAACCTCACTTGACCACTCACTAGTCTTTGGAACTGTATTAGTAGCCAAGGACTTTAGATTACGTTGAACCGTCCTTTTAGTTCTCCCCGTCATGTGAGCAAGCGTAGCCACGCTAGGATATGGAAGCTTATCTGCTTGCCACCAGTGATTGAGTAGCACCAGCAACAGAAACATTTCTTGATCGCTTATTTGCAGGCGATTGCGGTACTCAATCAATAAGTTGGGCACTTGAGTATATCGTTTTTCGCGCAACCCCCACTTTTCTTGGTAGATGCTTTCAGGATCGTTCGCGGGTGCCGTTGTCTTGTTTGTCTTGTTTGTCATGTTTTTAACGGAAATAAATCCGTATCCCTCAATTTTTTTTTGCCAAGAATGTCACCCAAATAATACTAAATCTTAAACTGGAAAATATAGGTTTTGATTGGGCGACATATTTGTCGTTTTACACCCGCCTCAAGCGCTCGCACTATGAATGACATACATAGTTGCTGGGTTCAGCCATCACTGGTCTTCAGCAATTCTAGGGAGTTGCTTTGGCTCCAACGCTGGTAGATTTGCCAAGCTTGAAAGGCTGATCTAGCTTGAATAGCAGATAGCCCTTTCATCAATTAGCTAAAGCGACTCTCAAAACTGGATACGCACGTGCGGAAATCGGTCCGCCGTCAAACGTTTTGGGAGAAACGCAATGCAATTGCTCAATTACAGGTACCGCAAGTGCGCAACGGGTGACACCTGCGGTTCCCGCCAATACCCCCTGAATGATGCTCACGCTCAGCTGAACACTACTCCTGTTTCTATGACACTGGAGGTCTTCGTATGAGCGTGCCTTACATGCAACCTTCAAGCGCGTATGAACAGAGTGACCTCACACTGGATAGGAAGTTGGTAAAACAAAGCCCTGTTCGCGACACACTCTATATCTATGACGACCAGCACCAGCAAGTGTCTGTTGCTGAGAGCAATCTCGAAGCCGAGCGGATTTTGCAACTGATGTTTGACCCAGACGTCGCAGAGTACAAGGCGCAAAAATTTTCATGCTACCCCTACCCTGATGCGCCATCACGGCGCTATACGCTGGACAATCACGTTGTGATGAAAACTGGTGAAGTATTTGAAGAAGAAGTTAAGCCCAAGTCACTCACAACTTCTCAGGCGTTTAAGGAAAAACACGCCGTTATAGCCGAGCATGCGAGAACCTACCGGCAGGCCAACCATCGCGTGATCACTGAGGAAGACATTAACACTGGCTCGTTAACGGACAATTTATGGTTTTTATTGCCACGGCGGAACTCAGCATGCCCTTTCACTGAAGCGATCGCTTTCCTGGATGCAACCGGTTTGCAAATCGGCACGGTGCGTGAAGCACAAAACCTTGCGCGCGAGCATGGCTTTGATCCTGACCTGATCGCACGCTGCGTTGCACATCGGCTTCTTCAGTGCGATTTAACGGTCGACTGGCCTGATATTACGCTCGATTTTACAAGTATTCGGTAACGGTGGCAGCAGCATGAAATTCTTTAACCTTGAGGCCTTTAAAACCGATCGGGAGATCGTGTTTTTCGATACCAAGGCAACCGCGCGACTCTCTAAAAGTGGTCAACACCTTACTATTGACTTCAATGACGAGAGTCGTGAGCCCATTTTTATGCCCGCAGAGGAGTTCATAAAGCACCTGGGGAATAAAATTAATCTTGCTGTCAACGTGACGGAAGAGCAGCTTCGAATGTCACTGACGACTGAGCAGAAAGAGAAAATTCTGCGTGCCGAGCGAACAGTCGAGGCTCTGATTGAAGCCGGTCCAGGGCCCGGTGGTAAGAAACACCGTGACCTAGTATGTAAAGCCGTAGCTCGTAGATATAAATACGCAAAACCTACACCTGCAAAAACGGCCTACAACTGGTATGTAGCGCACCATACCTGCGGTTTATATACCTACTTTACATCACGACAGAAACAACGCAAGAGCTCATCACAATTCGACCCAGTGGTAATTGAAATAGCACACGACGTGCTCACGGACAGCATGTTCAATCCCGGATTCAAGACCTTGTGCCTGTCTGTCGCATACGATTCTTTTAAAAACCGTATAACGGAATTGGACCCGAAGCTGCGGCAACCGAGCTATGAAACATTTCGTATGTGGTTCCACGAATATGACACATATCTGGTTAAAAAATCGAAGGAAGGTCGTGCTTCATTGAACAAAGCCCTTGCACAAAATGTTACCGGCCAATATTGCTTCTTTCGACCGCTTGAACGGGTTGAAGCCGATGCAATGCATGTGACACTCAATATCCAAGACAATGACGGGAACACGATTGCGAAGAAGATCATTATCTACTTCGTCATCGATTGCTTCAGTCGATCAATACTCGGCTTCCACCTACAAGTTGGAGGAGGCGAATCTGAAGCTGGGGTTATTCAAAGCATTCGCAATGCTGTTATGGCTAAGGAGGAGGAAAATTGGATTCAGCGTGGGTTACCAAGTCAGATTGTGGTTGATGGAGGCGCGCCGTATCGCTCACTTAACACCCAATCAGAGCTACTATCCTTAGGCATTGCCACCCGGATTGCTATGACAGGGGCCGGCTTCCGAAAACCCTTCGTTGAGCGCTTCATTCGCACCTGTCGTGACCGTTTTTTTTCAACCCTGCCTGGTTATCTTGGTAAAGCAGAAAACCAAAAGCGCGCCGGTCTACTCATTGACAAATCAACACCTTACACAGCAGATCAAATCCGTCAAAGGCTCACAAAGTGGATACTGAACGATTATCACGTCCGAAAGCACTCGGGTCTATATAACAATACTCCCCTGTATACATGGAAGACAGGCATCACTGATCGACCTGTTACTTACATTGAAAATCACGTAGCTGCCAACATTTGGCTCGGCCAAGAGGTGACTTCAACGATTTCTGGTAACGACTGTTGTAACGGTGTTCAGATCGACAGTATTAGATATAACGACAGAGCAGGCGTGCTTCAGAAGATTGGCATGAAGCTGAAAAACAAGTTCAAGAAAAAAAGCGTAGACGCTGAAGTGAAATGCTTTTGGAATCAGAACGATATCTCATTTATCACTGTCATAGATCCGTTCACACAAGACGCCATACGCGTTAACGCAACCACCCGTTATGTACAGCCAGGTATGTCGAAAGAGGAATACGACACCCTAATAGCCAGGCTACACCCTGCTCCCAATGAAATTGATACACCCCAACTGCCAGATCCACTGGGTGACGATAGTTTGCAAGAAGAACTTAAATCTCAGAACAAACGGATCCGGCAGCAGCAAAAATCTCGTGCCTTCGCTGCCAATGAAGACGCCTTGGCTGAAGCCACGAGCAAGAAATTGGCTGGCGAGCATAGAGTCCAAGCTGCGCCCATTGTGAGCACTGCGCCTGATGACGATGAAGACGAATTGGAGGTGTACGACTATGAATAACCCTGCTCCATTCATCAACGCCGCCAAGAGTATTAAAGACTGTTATATCACGCACGCAGCGGTTCGTGCTGCGCTCACTGACCTTGAAGAGACACACATTATTCGAGGTCATGCCATCTTGATTGGTGAGCCAGGCCTCGGTAAAACAGCGACACTCAATAAATACCGTAATCGCAGTGATTCGAACACAGCAGGCACGGATCCAACTGCCGATGAGTTGCCTATTTTACTTGTTAGCATGCCAGCCGTGCTTAACGTCAAAAACTTTGTCGAACAACTGCTACGCGAGCTCGACAGCCCAATCATGAAGCTAAAAAAACGTCCAGGCATACAAGACCTTATGGCTTCACTGGTGACGCTGATGGAGCATAGAAAAGTCACTATGTTGATGATTGACGAGTTTCAAAATCTACTGAGTAATTCGCGTGTAAGATCCAGCCAAGCCATCTTAGAAACGATTAAGCAGCTGATGAGTGCGACTGAAGCATCTATCGTGCTGACAGGGACGCCACAAGGCTGGAAAGATTTACAACAGCACGATGATGGCTCTGTCGCACAACGCTTGGCACATCATATCAATCTCGCACCGTTCTCCATGACCACCCCCGAGGCCACTAAACGTTTCAAAAGCTACCTCAAAACAATGGTCGCTTGGTTCAACAACCAGGGCATTGACGCTAACTGCCTCTTGGTAGATGACATGCCTGAACGTTTATTTAAGTGTACGGGTGGAATTCCCCGAGATATCGCCTCGCTACTCAGGCTGGCGCTGACATCGGCGAGCCGTACTTCGTCGGATAGCTGCTTGGAGGTACAGCACTTTTTCAATGCGTTTCCAAAATTCAGCTCAGAAGCTGCTGCCAAGCTACGCACGAACCCGTTCAATGTAAAAGGTCGCTAATATGTGCAAGGAACAACCAGTTAGGCTGAATGTTCGCCCTTTCGCTCATACCGATGAGACAGTAATGGGCTATTTGCTAAGGCTTGGAGCAGTAAATGGGATACGTAAAAGTGCCCATATCATTGAGCTTACGCGACTAAAAGGTAAAACCAAATTAATTGCTCTGAACCGGTTACACAGTGGTGCCCTGCTGGACGCTACTGCGTGCTCCACTGGTCGGTCTGATTTAACGCTCAAGATGGTCCAAGAGCTTGAGGAGCAACGTTTCCCAGTGGTACAGGACGCTGCTATCAAGAGCACTCGCATCACACAGCCCAGAATCTGCCTCCAGTGCATGCATGAAGGGAAGCAGCATCTGCCTTGGTATTGGCAGTCTACTCTGGTATCGCACTGCCCTACTCATGGCATGAAACTTATCTCCGAATGCCCAAACGATGAATGTGGCCGAGCGCTTACATGGGAACCCATAATTCTAGAAGCCTGTCCACACTGCAAAACACGCTGGGACGAGATCGATATGAACGGGCTAGAGCTCATAACGCCTTCTACAGATCTTGAGCGTAAAGTTGTCCTACACCTTAAAGACAACAACGCCCCAGATCCCGCCTTCTGCGAAGATCTCACATGGGGAATCATGCTGGTTGCGCGCTCATTTGACTACATGAACGACTCGCTACCGGAAATGCCTGGAAGCCCGAACATATCAGCCATCATAAATGCAGCCTATTGGCTCATCGCTTCAGTAGACTTTGGAACATTTTATAAAAATGAAAAATATTCATCGCTTGGAAAAATTTGTATTTTTTCAAACCAAGAAATACCCAGCCTTAATTTTTATGAATTCAAATCAAAAACGGCAAAAGATGCTTATGACTCTGAAGAGATAAACCTTAAAGATCACCTTAGCATGCTCCAGTTCAATGATGATGAGTTTATAAATAAGAAACGCAAGAAACACTACAAGTCGGCTAGATTTCATATGGACTTTCATGCCACCATGAAAACCCTTGGCGGATTTCCTGATACGGTTTCAACCATGCGTGAAGAAAATACTTTACCCTCTTTAAATGACACGCGCGCTGATAAGCATATAATTTTCAGTGCCAGTGATTTGATTGATAAGATATCAGGCATACTTTCTGATAAAGCTCGATCAGATTATATTAAAATTCACCCTTGGTCTGTCGCTCTTCCTCAACACTGCAACAACTATGCACGTGTCTTAAGCTGGGTTTTAAGTGGTGAACTCAAAGGATACATGCAGTCAAGCTCTGGTATTGACACTCTCTATGTGGAGCCTCTCCCGTTCACCGTCATGTCCCGCCGACATCTAGCCTATGTCTGTAATGAACCCGTTTCAATTCAGACAGCTGAAAGCATATTGGGGCTTGATGAGGAAGAGATTCGATCAGCCGTGAGGCAAGGAAGTCTTCACTTTGCACGTTACAGTAGATGTAATAACCTGCTGGATGGACCAAAACTTTATCGATATGCTGTATCAAAACAGGTTCAAAAAGGGGCATCCAAACGCAGAAAAAAGCTAACATCGTTACATGACAGATGGGTAGCTTAGAATCTAAATATCTATTCAACGTTAAAATAAAATTCACATTCTCCTATTCCCCGCATACTCGAAAAGAGGTCTGACACCACAGACCTCTTAACGTATCAAGACAAGTTGAAACAAGTCTGATCAACGCCTACTTTTCATCCTAAGACTGCTCTATCGACCGTATTTTATTGAAATTTTACAAGACGGGGGCTTGCGCTAATAAAGTTCCTTTAACCATTAAAAATTTCCATTAACTTTCGGTTTGGTTCCGTAACTAAAATAAATCATCATTTATAAATAATTGATATTATTAAAAGTAAAATTCCTTAAAATTTCTGTATTTACAGCGAGCGCCAACTTCGCTAATGATTTGGACTGATGCCGATAAATCGGGTTATCGGCATCACTGGACCTCACTCTTTGGGATCACCACTTAGGCTCTGAAGCCGATCCAGCTGCTTTCCAGCAGCCGATTCGTGACGCTCAACACGACTGGTATGCAGATAGCGTGATGTTGTATCGATGCTGTCATGCCCGGCATCAGCCTGCACATGCGACAAAGGACGCCCATTCAAATTGATATCGTGTGTAATGCCGGTATGACGAATGCTGTGTACTGTCATTTGCTGTATTTCAGCCGCATCCTCATAAAAGCCATCTGAAGACATCTTTTCCGAGGCCACACCAATCAAATTGTCGATAAGCTCACGAATCTGACGAATGCCAAGGTTTGCATTGATTAGGCCCGCATGACGACCGTGAGAAGCTGCTCTATGGCGAACAAACAAAGGCGTTTCTTCTCCAGGTGCTGGTAAGGACGACAATCCCAGGTACTGCCGATAACGTTTTAAAGCCTTCAGCAAGTCCCTGGAAACGGCCACGGTACGTCCTTTTCCGCCTTTGCTTTTGGGGATAATGTAGCTCCATATGCCTGTTTGGCTGTGGCGCTGAAATTGCCCCATGACTGGCGTAAATCCCGGCCTGGCTGCCACTTCAGAGATGCGCAAATAACAGCCATACATCAAGCTGACCAGAAACAGTGTTCGTTCATGATCCGGATACTCAGCGGCAAGTTGACGTGCCGTTGACATGACGTATGACCACTGCAACTCACTGAACGCCTTGATCCTGTCAAAATCTTCCTCCTGACGCCCAGCGCTCATCTCAGACCTTAATGAACCACTGCGCAGGATCTGCCGGGCAGGATTTCGCTCGGTCAACTCTTCATCAATCAGGTAGCTGTAGAAGGCAGACAATATTGCCAACTTGGTTTTCAAAGCAGTGCTACTTAATTGATATGGAAGTACTTTTCCGTCTTCTTTTCGACCCAGAAAGGGTTTCCATGCAGGGTTTGGATAGCGCTCACCCGTATCCTTATCCAGCTTGAATTGCGCACTGTTGTAATAGGCTATCAGTTCCTCTGGTGGTGATTTGCAATACTCGATGTAGCGAAACAGCTCTCGTCTCATCACCTGCAACGGGCTTATGTTTTCGACATCAAAACACCAATGCAAGAAAGTTGTCAGCTCGCTTCGATAGGTCTTGAAGTTGTTACTGCTATGCCTGTGCTCCAGTAACCAGCTGCAGGTGTACTCATAAATCAGCGCCGCATCAGCAACCCCACCAAGCGCCAGCGTTGTGATGTGGGTATTAATGACGGGGTTACCATCTTCAAGAAACTCAACAGAATCAAACAGCGGAAGCACATTCATTTCATTATTATTCAATTAGATAGCATATATACCTGTTACTTTACATTAGCTATTACCACATCAGAAGTTGTTATTTTATCCAGCGGATATATTATATGCGTAACTTCTAATTAAGGTCGCATTATGACTATCGTGAACTTTACCCCCCTGCCCGCTCTGCTCGGCGGCGCACTAATCGGCCTGGCTGCAGCCTTACTGCTTTTGGCCAAAGGACGCATCGCTGGCATTTCAGGTATTGCCGGCGGACTGTTTTTCGCTGAATCATCTGGTGACAAAGGCTGGCGAGTGCTTTTCCTGATTGGACTGGTTCTGGGTGGCTTTATCTATCAGTGGTCCGGTATTGGTGCCGGAGTTGAACATATCAGCTCCGTCGCGGACTCCACGTTACTTGTTGTCGGCGGGCTATTAGTGGGTATAGGCACTCAAGTGGGTACAGGGTGCACCAGCGGTCACGGCATTTGTGGCCTTGCCCGTCGCAGTCCTCGATCACTTGTTGCAACTCTCTGTTTTATGGGCAGTGCTTTCGCCACCGTATTTATCACCCACCATTTGCTGGGAGGGGCAGTATGAACGCATTGAGATTGATAGCAGCTCTAGCTGCGGGTGTTTTATTCGGCTTCGGGCTTTCAGTCGCTCAAATGATCGACCCGGCCAAAGTGATTGGTTTTTTGGATATTGCGGGTAGCTGGGATCCGTCACTTGCGTTTGTAATGGCCGGAGGGCTCATTGTGAACACAATAGCGACGTATTTTATCTTGAAGCGCAAGAGACCCTTGTTCGCTGAATTCTTCAGCTTGCCTTCAAAGCAGCAGGTAGACCGTCGCATTGTGATCGGTGGTGCGATCTTTGGTATCGGCTGGGGATTGGCAGGCTATTGTCCAGGCCCAATGCTAACCTCACTTAGCTTTGCCAATAGCGATATTTTGACTGTGGTTGCCGCATTTACTGTAGGCACTCTCGCAACCCGCTGGTACCTGGCTCGCTCCGCTTAAAGCATATCAGACCTTACCACCCTATTTCGACCGAGACTCTTGGCGTTGTAGACCGCCTTATCAGCACGAAGTAATGGCTCATCACTGCTGCTATCTTCCAGCGTGAGCACACTCACACCAATACTGGCTGTCAGCCGTAGCTCGGGAACACCTCCCAGCTTGGCTGCTGCCAGTGCACGCCGCAGTCTCTCAGCCAACACATAGGCCCCTTCCATATCCGCACCCGGCAGCAAAATCGCGAACTCTTCCCCCCCCAAACGACCCAACGTATCGATGTCTCGCAACTGAGCTGTGGCGACCTCCGCGAATAGCTTAAGCGCCTCATCTCCCACTGCATGACCAAAACGATCATTGATCTGCTTAAAGTGATCCAAGTCGATCATAAGCAAGCCGCAAGGACTGCCAAATCGCTGAACACGACTGCGCTCCTGCTCCATTCTCTGCATGAAATGGCGCCTATTCGACAATCCCGTCAGCATATCTTTGGTCGCAAGTCGGTGCAGCTCTTGCTCGCGGGTTTTCTGCCGCGTGATATCTTGCAACATACCTGTTGCCAGTAATACGCCACTTTCATCATGCTGAAAATCGGCAACTGATCGTACCCATCGCGTTTCTCCATTCACAACGATACGATGCTCAAGATCATACCCGGCTCCGTTCATGGCATCATGCCAGGCGGTTTCTACCTGCTCACGATCCTCAGGGTGAACCCTGGCCATAAAAAGTGCGTAATCCGATGCTGCTCCCTTCGACACACCCAGTATCTGACTGGCCTCATCCGACAGTGTCATCATACGATCAGCAAACTGATACTCCCAACTTCCCACATGCCCTATGGACTGGGCCCTACGCAACGTGCGCTCGCTGGTTTCCAGGGCCGATTCAGCATGCTGCTGTGCACTGATATCAACAAGCGCGCCATGTAATACCTGCTGTCCATTATTGAGTACCGTGAGTCGACAGCGATCCTCCAGCCACATCCAGCGTCCAGATCGGTGCCTCAAGCGATATCGTAGCCTGGTTGCATGTTCAGGATTTTCGAGAAGAAGCTGATACTGCCCCAATAAGTGACGATCCAGCGGGTGTACCTGCTCTGACCACCAGTCGTGCGTACTCAGTATTTCCTGATCACTGTATCCAGTCAGCTCCTGGCAATTGGGCGAAATGTAGTCAAGATTATTCCCGGGCATGAGCTGTCGATAGGTTACGACAGGAGAATCCTTCAGGACTGACATCAATTGAGAGTTTGCGCTTTTAGCAGCAGCAGTAGCCTGGTCAATACTTCCCTGCATCAAACTGCGCAACCGGTAAAGCAACAACATCAACAGCAATTGAATAAGCAAGTAACTACCCAGCAGCATGCCCTCAAGCTTGCGCATGCCTGCCTGATGCTCCTCCCATTTGGCAGTAATATTCTGCCATGCAACAACCCTTCCCACCGGTAATTGCCCCTGGCCTTTATAGTCAATGAGAGGGAAGCTGATCCATGCGTAACGCTGACCGTCAAAACTGTTTGTCGTGATCGAAGTCGAATCACGTTCTTGTGAAGGGAAATTTAAACTTCCCGCCTGAAGCCAGGCCGCCAACTGAGGACTGGTCGTACTTTCGATATAGCAGTCACAGCCGCCTACCACAGCGGGACGATAGGCATTCCAAACCGCACCTTCGACTTGATCCCGCTTTAGCAAAATGGCCAAATCCCCCCCGACAAATTCAGAGAGGTTGTTCAGTAACGAATCAACCGACGCTCCCGCTTCAAGGGAACCTATATGCTCTTTACTGCCGTCCTGACGGGTGTACCAGACAGGCACAATGCCACGGATACCCGAATAAATACGCCCCGTTTCAAATCCACTCAACGGCGTTTGGGCAAGATTACTGTCCACAATAATCTGCCTTATTGAGCTGAGATCATCGCCATATTTCTCTGGCTCATGCACTCGCAGAAAGGACGTTGCGGGCGGTAAGTGAAAATGCAGCTGACGCAGATGATAGTTCTGCTGTAATTGCTTCCAGGAGTCCGCAACCTTTTCCAGCAAGGCTTGTCGTAAACGCTGGCTTTCGGAACCACCCTTGCCACCGCCTTCCACGCGGACCATTTGTTTGCCGTACTGAAAAAGCTCCTGGATTTCAGGATCCGCGGCAACAAACGAAGCGAGCAGCACCATCTGGCTCTCTTGTTCTTTGAGCGCAACATTGAAACTTCGACGAACGATGTCAGCACGACTATCAAGCTGCTGCCTGAACGCCTGCTCCTCCTGCTCTCGTTCAGATAAGGAGATGCCCAGGAAAACGACGGCTAGCAAGAGACTGGATAGAATGAGGAGTGCACGAAAACTGATAGGGGCGGCCCTGCATGGTTCTACAACATTGGAAAATGCAGTTTAACCTGATCCTGAGGAAAAAAATAAGCCCGTCCATGTTACTTAAATCAGAGAATTAAACTGCAGCCGCATTTAACGGCTGCAGTTCAGACGCTGTAGCGGAGTATTAGCTACTGGCTACCAAACCACGCTGATCCATCAACTGCTCGATTTCCTCGAGGCTAGCAGGATCATCGATCGTCGACGGCACCTTGTATTCCTGACCATCTGCAATCTGGCGCATCAGCTTCCGCAAGATCTTGCCGGAGCGAGTTTTAGGTAGTCGCTGCACCACCAAAGCACGGTTAAAGCAGGCAATTGGTCCTATCTCCTTTCGCACCATACCTACGAGCTCTTTTTCAAGGGCTGCTTCATCAATCTCAATGCCATCCTTCAGCAATACAAGACCAATCGGAACCTGACCTTTGAGACTGTCGTTTATACCAATAACTGCACACTCGGCAACCGCGGGGTGGTCCGCTACGATTTCTTCCATCTCCCCCGTCGACAAGCGGTGTCCAGCAACATTGATCACATCATCCGTGCGACCCATGATAAAGACATACCCCTCTTCGTCCTTGTAACCGCCATCGCCAGACGTGTAGTAGCCAGGGATGTCATTCAAATAGCCAGATTCAAAGCGCTCGTGGTTATTCCAAATAGTGGGCAAACAACTCGGCGGCAGTGGCAGCTTGATTGCGATAGCGCCCTGCTCGCCTGCAGGTAACTCATTGCCTTCAGGATCCAATATCTGCACATTAAAGCCCGGAACAGGCAAGGTTGCCGACCCTGGTTTGGGCTCTTTGGCTTCAATACCCATCAGGTTGCCACAAATTGCCCAGCCGGTTTCAGTCTGCCACCAGTGATCAATGACTGGCTTGCCGGTTTTTTCGACTGTCCAGTGATAGGTCGGCGGATCCAGCCGCTCGCCAGCCATGAAGATGATTTCCAGGTTGGAGAGATCGTACTGTCCGATTAAAGACCCCTCAGGATCTTCCTTTTTAATAGCACGGAATGCTGTTGGTGCCGCGAACAGCGCCTTAATTTTGTACTCTTCGCAAAGACGCCAGAAGCCACCGGCATCCGGAGTTCGAACCGGCTTGCCTTCATATACAATTGTGGTTGCGCCAGCCAGCAAAGGCGCATACACAATATACGAATGCCCAACGACCCAGCCAACGTCTGACGCTGCCAGGAAAACATCACCTGGCTCAATGTTGTAAATTGCCTTCATGGAGTACTTCAAGGCAGTCGCGTGGCCACCGTTATCACGAACAACTCCTTTAGGCTTACCGGTGGTGCCAGAGGTATAGAGGATATAGAGCGGATCTGTCCCTTTCACCGGTACGCAGTCTGCCGCTTCGGCTGTGGCCATTGCAGCATCCCAATCCAGATCACGGCCAGGCATCAACTCTGCTTTAGCCTGGGGACGTTGAAGCACAACACAGGCGTCAGGCTTGTGGGCGGATTGTTCGATCGCCTCATCCAGTAATGGCTTGTATTCAATGACCTTAGAAACTTCGATCCCGCAGGAAGCGGTAACAATCACCTTGGGCTCGGCGTCTTCGATCCGCACGGCAAGTTCATGTGGCGCGAAACCACCAAAAACGACAGAATGGATAGCACCCAGGCGTGCCACGGCATACATTGCAATTAGCGCTTCAGGGACCATCGGCATGTAAATGACAACACGGTCGCCTTTCGAAACACCTTGCGCCCTTAGAACACCGGCAAAAGCGGCTACCTGGTCACGCATCTCACGATAGGTGTAAACACGCTTGCTACCAGCAACCGGTGAATCATAGATAACAGCTGGCTGATCAGCGCGGCCATTATCAACATGATAGTCCAGTGCCATATAGGCAGTATTCATTTCACCATCTGCGAACCAACGATCGATGCCATTCTCATCCTTGGACAGGATCTGCTCGGGCTTCTTATACCAGGCAAGCTCTGCCGCCTTTTCCGCCCAGAACTCTTCAGGTGTTTCGATGGACCGCGTGTACTCGGCATGGTAGCTCATGACAACGTCCTCTGACTCTCGGATTTATGCTGCACTATTTAGTTATTGTTGACACTTCGTGTCTATAGGACTGCACTCTAACGAAAGTTGCCTCTGAACGAACTACGACAAAAGGATTAAAAACGGGCGATAATGCCGCTTTATGATCGATTTATGCTTATTTACAACAATTTATTCCACTTACGTCTTAATAGAAGATTGTTGAATGACATCAATGTGTCGACACTGATAGGGTGAATACATCTAGCGCTGTACACAATGGCTTGAAACAGACACAAAAAAACCCGCACGGCAGAACCGGGCGGGTTTCGGACCACTCAAACAGTGGCTACATGTCGCTGGTCTGAACCGGAATTGCGGATTTCATCCCAGTCAGCGTATTGCGGTTGCGCAGCTCATCATCGGAGATGCCAACACCGTTATCGGACTTGGCATTTTCGAAGTAGCAGAGCGTAGGCTGGTGGTTATCGGCTTCCTGCTCGTCCAGTTGGACGTAGGAGCAGATGATCAACAGATCGCCCTTCTGTGCCTTGTGAGCAGCTGCGCCATTCACAGAAATGACACCACTGCCGTTTTCGGCCTTGATGGCATAGGTGGTGAAACGCTCGCCGTTATTGATGTTGTAAATATGAATCATCTCATATTCACGAATGCCGGATTTCTCCAGCAAATCACCATCAATGGCACATGATCCTTCGTAGTGAAGTTCTGCATGAGTAACGGTGACTCGATGCAGTTTTGCCTTCAAGAATGTCTGCAGCATACTGAAACCTGCGTCTTCTCTTTCTAGTACCGGCTAAGCCGGTATTCATTTTACCGCTTCCGCTATCCTGAGATAGCTGATCTGTTTCGCGGATACCCCTTCACTCAAAGCACAGTTTTCCCTGCTCATAGACGAGGAAAATAGACACATTGAATAGAAGTGGACGACGAGACGGTCCGGAGAAGCGATCTTGAAAAGTGGGTGCATTCTATCACGATTATTAGAAATGATAAGGTGCATATAGTTAAAAATTCTGCAACGCAGCAATCTTCAAATATTTTCAATAGACTATGACAACCCCTCAGCCAAATAGACGGCCGTTTGGACTACAATGACGGCCTTCAATCGGTCACTGCAATGGAAGTACACGTGAAAGACAACTCTCTGCATGCGCAACTCAGCCACTCTCTGAACCAACGCATCCTGATGCTCGACGGCGGTATGGGCACCATGATTCAGGAGCGCCAGCTGTCCGAAGAGGACTTTCGCGGTGACCGTTTTGCCGATTGGCACTTGGATGTAAAAGGCAACAACGACATGCTGGTGCTAACCCAGCCTGATCTCATTCGTGACATCCATACGGCGTACCTCGAAGCCGGCGCCGATATCATTGAAACCAATACCTTTAACGCCACACGCATCGCCATGGCGGATTATGAAATGGAAGCGTTGAGTCGTGAGATCAACGTTGAAGCCGCTCGCCTTGCCCGCCAGGCCGCTGATGCCGTCAGCGCACAAACACCGAACCGCCCTCGCTATGTTGCCGGTGTCTTGGGCCCGACAAACCGAACTGCATCCATTTCTCCGGACGTTAATGATCCCGGTTACCGAAACGTAACCTTCGATGAACTTTACGAAGCCTACACAGAGTCCATTGATGGCCTTATTGAAGGTGGAGCCGACATTCTGTTGATCGAAACCATTTTCGATACACTGAATGCCAAGGCAGCTATCTACGCGATTGAAGATTACTTCGACACCCATGACGTGCGCCTGCCGGTCATGATCTCCGGCACCATCACCGATGCTTCAGGTCGAACCCTGTCCGGACAAACCACTGAAGCCTTCTGGAACTCGGTACGCCATGCTCGCCCAATCAGCATCGGCTTGAACTGCGCCCTTGGCCCTAAAGAACTGCGTCAGTATGTTGAAGAACTGTCACGTGTTGCTGATACCTATGTGTCCGTACACCCAAATGCAGGCCTGCCCAACGCGTTCGGTGGTTATGATGAAACACCTGAGCAGATGGCTGAAGAGATCCGCGAATGGGCCCAGTCTGGTTTTGTGAACATTGTCGGTGGCTGCTGCGGAACTACGCCGGACCATATCCGTGTGATCCGCGAAGCTCTGCTCGATCAGGCGCCCCGTCAGATTCCGGACATCTCAGTTGAATGTCGCCTGTCCGGCCTGGAGCCGATGAACATTGGCGCCGAAACCCTTTTCATTAACGTAGGTGAGCGTACCAACGTTACCGGTTCAGCCAAGTTCCGCCGCCTCATTAAGGAAGGCGACTACGAAACCGCGCTGGATGTTGCCCGTCAACAGGTTGAAAACGGTGCCCAGATCATCGATATCAACATGGATGAAGGGATGCTGGATGCCGAAGCAGCCATGATTCGCTTCCTCAACCTGATAGCCTCTGAGCCTGACATTTCCCGCGTACCCATTATGCTGGACTCCTCTAAGTGGAACGTCATGGAAGAAGGCCTTAAGCGCATCCAGGGCAAAGGCGTAGTCAACTCCATCAGCCTTAAGGAAGGTGAAGAAAACTTCATCGCCCAGGCCCGCAAGATTCGTCACTACGGTGCGGCCGTTGTGGTAATGGCGTTTGATGAGACCGGTCAGGCTGACACCTACCAGCGCAAGATCGAAATCTGTGAACGCTCGTATCGTGTATTGGTCGATAAAGTTGGCTTCCCGCCGGAAGACATCATCTTCGACCCCAACATCTTCGCGATTGCCACCGGCATCGAAGAGCACGATAACTACGCCAATGACTTCATTAACGCCACAGGCTGGATCAAGAAGCACCTGCCCTACGCCAAGGTGTCTGGTGGTGTTTCCAACGTATCTTTCTCGTTCCGCGGTAATGACAAGGTACGTGAAGCCATCCACTGTGTATTCCTGTACCACGCCATCAAACAAGGCATGGACATGGGTATCGTCAATGCCGGCCAGCTGGCGATCTATGACGACTTGCCGGAAGAGCTGCGCGAACACGTTGAAGATATAGTGCTTAACCGTCGCGAAGACGGTACCGAGCGCATGCTGGTGCTGGCTGAAAAATACCGCGGCGGAGCCTCAGAGTCTTCAGTTAAACAGGATCTGGAATGGCGCAACTGGGACGTTAACAAACGCCTTGCCCACGCGTTGGTTAAAGGTATTGCCGACTACGTTGATGAAGACGTGGAGGAATGCCGCCACAACTACGAGCGACCGCTGCAGGTGATTGAAGGCCCACTAATGGATGGCATGGGCATCGTTGGCGACCTCTTCGGTGCCGGCAAAATGTTCCTGCCACAGGTTGTGAAGTCTGCTCGCGTCATGAAAAAAGCGGTAGCTTACCTGATGCCCTTCATCGAGGAAGAAAAGGCCGGTAACGAGAGCAGCTCTGCAGGCAAGGTCATCATGGCTACCGTTAAGGGCGACGTGCACGATATCGGCAAGAATATTGTTGGCGTGGTTCTGCAGTGTAATAACTTCGAAATTGTTGACCTGGGCGTCATGGTCCCGGCAGAGAAAATCCTCCAGACCGCACGCGAAGAGAACGCCGACATCATTGGTCTGTCCGGCCTGATCACACCGTCTTTGGATGAGATGGTCCATGTGGCCAAAGAGATGCAGCGTCAGGGCTTTGATATTCCGTTGATGATCGGTGGCGCCACCACATCCAAGGCACATACTGCAGTCAAGATTGAGCCCAACTACAAGAACAACCAGGTGGTACACGTTACCAACGCATCACGTTCCGTTGGTGTTGCATCCTCACTGCTTTCTTCAACCAAAAAAGAAAGCTTTATCAAGGAGATAAAGGAAGAATATCAGGCAGTACGTGAACGACACGCTGCGCGCCAGCACGACCAACGCCGCGTCACGCTGGAAGCCGCTCGTGCCAACTGTCAGCCAATAGACTGGGACAATTACCAGGCGCCAGTTCCGGTCCAACCGGGTATTCATGTCTTCGACGATTACGACCTCGAAGAACTGACCGCATGTATCGATTGGACCCCCTTCTTCCAGTCCTGGGAGCTGGCCGGCCGCTTCCCGCGCATTCTTGATGACGAAGTCGTTGGTACAGAAGCGCGCAAGCTCTACGAAGATGCCAAGTTGATGTTGCGTGACATCATCGACAACAAAAAACTGCGCGCCCGGGGTGTGTTCGGCTTATTCCCTGCCAACAGCGTGGGTCATGACGATATCGAGATCTATACCGATGAAAGTCGTGACCAGGTGCGTATGAAAGTCCATCATCTGCGCCAGCAAACACAGAAGGTAGAAGGCCGCTATAACCACTGCCTGAGTGACTATGTTGCACCCAAGGATTCTGGCGTACAGGACTATGTAGGCGCCTTTGCCGTTACCGCTGGTATTGGTATCGATAAATGGGTCGAGCAGTATGAAGCCGATCATGATGACTACAACAGCATTATGATCAAGGCATTGGCGGACCGTTTGGCTGAAGCCTTCGCCGAGCGTTTACACCAGCGCGTGCGAAAAGAGTTCTGGGGCTATGCTGCGGATGAAAACCTGGATAATGAAGGTCTGATACGTGAGCAGTACCAGGGCATTCGTCCTGCACCAGGCTATCCTGCCTGCCCGGATCACACTGAAAAAGCGCTGCTGTGGGAGTTGCTTGATGTAAACCACACCGCAGGAATGACGCTGACCGACAGCTTTGCCATGCTGCCAACGGCCGCCGTGAGCGGCTGGTACTTCAGCCACCCGGATGCACGCTACTTCGGGGTTGCCAAGATCAGTGAAGACCAGGTCGAAAGCTATGCCAAACGCAAAGGCATGACCATGGATGAAGCTGAGCGCTGGCTCGCACCTAATCTGGGTTATGAACCCGAACAAGGCTAAACCTCATAGGGCGCTTCACTCGAAGCGCCCTTCTTACCTCCCCAATACTTCCAAATAACTTTCTCAACATCCCGTTGTATGAATTTTGTTTTACTACAACACGAATTCAGTCCCAGGCCGCTATAGTTAGCCCTAAGTCGATACCCTTCGGGTATGAAATCGGCCCCTCAGGCTTTATAATTTGTAGCCGATTTACAAGCGCCGGGCTCTCTGGACAGCGCAGAGTGGTTATCCATCACTCAAACGAGCCTTTGGCAATCCAGCCATAAATCATTTCGGGGAAAAACATGCCTACAAAATCAAAAATCATCTACACCCTTACCGATGAAGCACCGGCATTGGCGACTTCTTCACTGCTGCCGATCATCCGCACTTTCGCGTCTACCGCCGATATCGACGTTGATCTGAGCGATATCTCCCTGGCTGGCCGTATTTTGTCAGCCTTCCCCGAGCGACTGACCGAAGAGCAGCGCGTTGAAGACGGTTTGGCAGCCCTGGGCGAGCTGACCAAAGATCCTCACGCAAATATCATCAAGCTGCCAAACATCAGTGCATCTGTACCTCAGCTGCGTGCTGCTATCAAAGAACTGCAGAGCCAGGGTTACGATATTCCTGAATACGCTGACAATGCTCAGACAGAAGAACAAAAGGAAGCCAACGCACGTTATGCCAAGATTCTGGGCAGCGCTGTAAACCCGGTTCTGCGTCAGGGTAACTCTGACCGTCGTGCACCAGCCGCTGTTAAAGCTTTTGCACGCAAATTCCCGCACTCCATGGGCAAATGGAGCAAAGCTTCCCGCTCTCACGCTGACTACATGCGTGAAGGCGACTTCTTCTCCAGCGAACAGTCCATCACCATGGCTGACGCTGGCGACGTTCGCATCGAATTCACCCCTAAAGGCGGTGAAACCGTTGTGAAGAAAGAACTGAGCCTGGAAAAAGGCGAAGTTCTGGACAGCATGTTCATGAGCGCCAAAGCGCTGGATGCTTTCTTCGAAGATACTCTGCAGGATTGCAAAGAATCCGGCGTCATGTGGTCTCTGCACGTTAAAGCGACCATGATGAAGGTCTCTCACCCGATCGTATTCGGCCACGCTGTACGCGTGTTCTACCGTGAAGTATTCGACAAGTACGGTGAACTGTTCGACGAACTGGGCGTTAATCCGAACAACGGCATGAGCAGCGTTTACGAGAAAATCAAAACCCTGCCTCAGTCCCAGCAGGACGAAATCGAAGAAGCGATCCACGCCTGCTACGAGCACCGTCCGGAAATGGCCATGGTTGATTCCGTCAAAGGCATCACCAACCTGCACATTCCGTCTGACGTAATCGTTGACGCTTCCATGCCGGCAATGATCCGCAACTCCGGTCAGATGTGGGGCCGCGACGGCAAGACCAAGGACACCAAGGCTGTAATGCCGGAGTCCACTTACGCGCGCATCTACCAGGAAATGATCAATTTCTGCAAAACCAACGGTGCTTTCGATCCGACTACCATGGGTAGCGTACCGAACGTTGGCCTGATGGCGATGAAAGCCGAAGAATACGGTTCTCACGACAAGACTTACGAAATCCAGGAAGACGGTACCATGCGCGTTGTTGACGCCAACGGTAACGTACTGATGCAACACGATGTTGAGAAAGGCGACATCTGGCGTGCATGCCAGACCAAAGATGCGGCTATCCGTGACTGGGTCAAACTGGCTGTTACCCGCTCTCGTCAGTCCGAAACTCCGGCCGTATTCTGGCTGGACCAGGAACGTGCACACGATCTGGAACTGACCAAGAAGGTCAAAGAGTACCTGAAAGAGCACGATACTGAAGGTCTGGAAATCCATATCATGTCCTACAACGAAGCGATCCGCTTCTCCATGGAGCGCATGATCCGTGGCCAGGACACCATTTCCGTAACCGGTAACGTGCTGCGCGACTACCTGACCGACCTGTTCCCGATCATGGAACTGGGTACTTCTGCCAAGATGCTGTCCATCGTTCCGATGCTGGCAGGTGGCGGTATGTACGAAACAGGTGCTGGCGGTTCTGCTCCTAAGCACGTTCAGCAGGTTGAGCAGGAAAACCACCTGCGTTGGGACTCCCTGGGTGAATTCCTGGCATTGGGCGTCTCTCTGGACGAGCTCGGCATCAAAGAAGACAACGCACGTGCTCGCATCCTGGCTAAAGCCCTGGACAAGGCAACTGAAACCTTGCTTGAAAACGGCAAATCCCCATCCCGCAAGGTTGGCGAGCTGGATAACCGTGGCAGCCACTGCTACCTGGCGCTCTACTGGGCTCAGGAACTGGCCGCTCAGACTGAAGATGCTGCGCTGGCAGCTCAGTTCAAGCCACTGGCTGAAGAACTGGCCGCTAACGAACAGCAAATCATCACCGAGTTCAACGAAGCTCAGGGCAAACCGGCTGAACTGGATGGCTACTACCACGCCAGCCTGGACGTTGTTGCCAAAGTGATGCGTCCGAGCGCCACCTTTAACCAGATCATTGATAGCTTCGGCAAGTAATGACTGAACAGCAATAATAAAAACCCGGGCATTGCCCGGGTTTTTTTGTGCGTACCATACAAATACCCCTAGCTTCTGGCACGAAGAGCCAGCAAGCCTCCCAGCATAATCAGCACCATCCCGGCTAGAGTTGCCAACCCAAGGCTTTCATCCCATAGCCACCACCCCGCCATAGCGGCAAACGGAATAGATGCATAAGTAAAGGGCCCCAGCACCCCTGCCCCTGCCAACCCGTAAGCTTTACTCAACAACAATTGAGCTAAGGTTGAGGCAGCTGCCAATGCCAATAACCAAATCCAGTCAAAACCAATCGGTGTGACCCAGTTTTGCCAGGCAGGCACCGCCGCAAACACTGACCCGAAGAGTGCAAAATAAAACACAATGCGCTGCGGTGACTCCGTTGTATGCATGGCTCGGATACACACCTTGGCTGTCGCCCCCAGCGCCGCTCCTGCCAGCGCAACAAATACCGCAGGCTCCAGAGAACCGGATCCAGGTTGCAATATAACCAGCACACCAACAAAGCCGACGACAATCGCCCAGCGAACAGCTGCATTGATACGTTCTTTCAACCATAAAAATGCAATGATCGGCATAAAGAACGGCGCTGTCTGTTTGAGCAATGCAGCTTGAGCAAGAGAAAGATTCGCCCAGGAGTAATACAGGCAAGACATGGCCGTCACACCCACCAAGGCACGCAGGAGATGTAAGTGAATACGCTTAGTTCCAAGCTCACGTCGTCCGCGTCGAATAATCCAGGGCAGCAACCATAGCAACCCCAAACTATTCCTCAGGAATACCAGCACCTCTGTAGGAAGCTCATCACTTAACTGACGGATGATGATGCCACTTGCCACCAAGGCCCACTCAGACAATAAAATCAGTAACGCCCCTTGTAGCAAGGGATTCGCAATCACGAAATGCTCTCCAACTATGTACTCTCCATGTTAAGGCAACAGACTATCCACTCGCACCCAAACAAAAAAAGCCACCCGTCATGAGGTGGCTTTGATCGCTTTTCACAAAAGCTGGTAAATCAGCCTATCAAATTTCGATGCGCTCAAATTCATCCGGCAGGTTATCAGCCATCTTCTGACTGGTAACAACCGCAATGCTTGCCATTTCCGGCTTCAGATAGGCTCGAGCTACACGCTTGAGATCATCCAACGTCACATCCAGGATTTGCTGCCTGAAGGCCTGACGGACTTCCGGCGTACGCCCAAACAGGGAGCTGTGATAGGTTGATTTGGCCTCTCCAGCAGGAGAGCCTGGCTTGTCCATTGAACTCACCACTCCCAGAATAGCCTCCTGCAGACGCTGAGGTTCATCTGAACGTTCCAGCAACCAGTCTACTGCCTTACTGAAGTCAGCCAGGGTTCCTTCCACACGCGGGTCACGGTACGAAAAGAAGCGGAACACGCCATCGCCATTATCCTGTCCCGCGCCAGCACCGTAGGCCCCACCCTGCTCACGAATAGCACGATGAAGATAACCGTTACGCAGGAAGTCTCCCAGCACCGTCAGCGCGGCGGCATCCGGATGACCGCTGGTGACAGTCGGGAAAGCACAGGCACAGAAGTTCACTTGGGTACTGGTCAGCCATAGCTGCTTCACACCCTTACGGGTTGCAGGCAGTGCCAGGGCCTCAAAAGCCTGACTCTCAGGTACCGACCAATACTGCTCAAGCTGCTGCAGCATAGCCTCCTGATGCTCCTCTTCTCCGACCAACAGGAAGCGGCGAGGCGCCTGCTTCACACGCGCATGCAACGCTGCCAATTGGTCAGCCAATGCCTGCAGCTCAGCGGCATCCTGAATACGCTTATCCAGGGCTTTGACACGACGTACGCCCTCAAGACCACGAGTACGATGCGCATACTGCGCAACCGGTGCCAATTCAGCAACCGCTGCCATCATGGCAAAGGAGTGGCCTGAGCCAGTAATACTTTGCTCACGACGCGCACGTTGCTGGGCAACAATTTCACGAATGCGTGAAATTTCGTCAAACCGAGCCTTGTTGAGCGTCTCAGCCATCAGAGCGGTCAGCTTCTCGTTGTTAACACTCAATGCCTTGCCGGACAGGATCAAATAAGCCGAAACCTTCTGCTCATCGCCCACGCTGCCGCGCATGCTGACATAGGCACTCAAGCCACCGGTCACCTGACTCTGGTATGCCTGGTTCGCACGGTAGTCACGCTCACCACAGCCCAATTCGGTCAGACAGTAGGTATACAACGGCATTAACGCCTGCTCATCTTCACTCAGCTGCGGCAAGTCCAAAATCACCTGCTGATATACGAGGCCGTTGGTACCGGCATGATACAGGGTTGTATTTGCAGGCCCCTGGCTCAACTCAGCAGCAGTCGGCAGCTTAAGCTCAGCCGGCACATCTTCCAGGGTTACACAGGGCAGAATACTGTCATCATCAACCTGTTGCTGACGCGCCTCCAGCGCAGCAGCCTGTTCGACAATGGCCGCTTTTTCTGCGGCATCGAGCCCCTGCTTAATCTGTTCAAGATGCGCGGCCTCAGCTGCCTCCCTCCGATCGGCTAGCTCAGCATCAGGACGCAATGTCAGGCGCACGCGATGAGGGTTATCCAGCAACCAGCGGCGAATCAGCCCTGGAATGAAATCCGGATCCTTAATCTGCTCACGCAGCTTCTCGAGAGCCGGGTCAATATCGAGCACACCGATAGGGCTGCCTCGATGGATCGCCGCGGGCATGGCAGACAGAATCAGCTGCAGGCCAAAGGGATAACCGTCGCCAGTAATTTCACGCTGGGTCAATTCCAGCTGGTGCATTTGCGCCTCTACCATATCCATGGGCACACCCTCTTCCGCGACGCGGTTCAGGGTATCCATCACCAACTGTTCAAAGGCTGCAGCATGCTCTGGCTCGCTACCTTCAAGACCGCAAACAAAGCTCATCTCGCGATTGGAGTCTTCCAGGCCACAAAGCGGAGATGGCGCACTGCCCAGCTCTGTGGATTCAAGCGCTGCACGCAACGGTGAGCTGGAGTTATCCAGCAGTACACGACTCAGGAGGTGCGCCTGCATAAGCTCGTCCAGCTCAATGGAGCGCGGCAATAACCAGCCCAGCACATGGTGAGTCGAGTTACTCAGATCATCCTGAGAGAGCGCATAGGCCTCTTCTACCCGCACTGGGGCGTAATAACGCTTCTCGTCAGTCACCTCGATCACTTCATCGCGACGCTCAAAACGCGACAAGGCATTTTCTTCAAAGCGCTGTTGCAATTCGGCTGCCGGAATATCACCAAAGGTCATGAACACCGCATTACTGGGATGATAATGGCTGCGGTAGAACTCCAGTAGATCCTCATAGCTCAGATCAGGAATGCACTCGGGGTCGCCACCACTGTTGTAGTGATAGGTCGTTGTCGGAAACAGGTGCTTGGTCAGTGTTTGCCACAGAGTAGAAACAGGCGAGCTCATCGCCCCTTTCATTTCGTTGAACACAACACCTTTATAGACCAGGTTTGATTCAGGATTATCCGCTTCAGCAAACTCGACACGGTGGCCTTCCTGCGCAAAATCCAGCGGGTCCAAACGCGAAAAGAAACTGGCGTCCAGGTAAACATCCAGCAGGTTGAAGTAGTCCTTACGATTCTGGCTGGCAAAGGGATAAGCCGTCCAGTCGCTGCTGGTGAAGGCGTTCATAAATGTGTTGAGCGAACGACGCGTCATCATGAAGAAAGGATCACGCACAGGAAAACGCTCACTGCCACAGAGTGCAGTGTGCTCAAGAATATGCGCTACGCCACGCGAATCTTCAGGCACGGTACGGAAAGCGACTAGAAATACGTTCTCGTCATAGTCGGAAGCCAGGTGGTAATGACGTGCGCCTGTAGCCTTATGTTCGTACTCGGCCACTTCAACATTCAGGGCATCGATCACCTTGTTACCGATAAAGCGAAATGCGGAATGACAATGTTCTGCTTGCATGAGTTGCCTTTCTTGCTTGTCGAGACTTATGTGTTTTACAGCATTGTAACCATTACCGATCATCATTGCAGTCGAGTCGCCTGAAGGCACCGAAATTAGGGGCTAAAACTTTTTTGTGCAGCGCACAAAAAAAGTGCTTGACGGGTTATTTATTGTTCACTAGAGTTAAACCCATGTTGCAGCGCAGCAAAAGAAGCTGCTTGCAGTATTTCACATTGAGAGGTGATTAACATGTACGACAAAATGAAAGAATCCATGCAGCCGATGGTCGATATGGCCGAAATCAACAAAAAGACTACCGAGAAGCTGATCGCTCTGCAGTCTTCTTACGTGTCTGATTTCGTGAACGCTAGCCTGACACAGATGAAAACTCTGTCTGAGATCCGCGAGCCCAAGCAGGCTATGGAACTTCAGGTTAAATACCTGAAAGATATCGAAGCCAAGCTGACTTCTGTTGCTGAAAAAGAAATGGCTGCCCTGGTTGAAGCCAAGGAAGAACTGACTGGTCTGATCGAAAAAAGCGTTGCTGATATGGGCGAGCTGAAAGACCTGAAAGAGATGCCGTTCATGACTGAACTGCAGAAGTTCATGAAGCCGATGGATTTCACTGCCAAGAAGTGATTTTCAAAGGGTGGCCCCCTGCCACCCTTGCTTCTCATGGGAATGCTGCACGACAGCATAAACAAGGATGTTTCGACCCGCACAACTATAAAAGGTGGCAAACATGTTCGACGCGCTGAAAGAGATGCAGGAAAAAATGAAACCGGTTACCGCTTTGACTGAAGCTAACCAGAAAGCGGTTGAAAAGATTTTCGCTCTCCAGTCTGAATACTTTACAGACTGCGTGAATGCCAGCCTGGCTCAGGTGAAAGCCTTGGCTGAAGTGAAAGAACCCAAGGAAGTGATCCAGCTGCAGATGGAATTCCTGAAAGCTCAGGAAGCCAAATGGAGCGAAGTTACTGAGAAGGAACTGGCTGCCATGACCGAAGTGCGTGAGCAGGCTTCTGCACTGTTTGAAGAAAGCCTTCTCTCTTTCGGTAGTGATCTGCCCAAGTTCGAAATGCCGGCGATGGATATGTCCAGCTTTGATTTGACCAAGTTCGATCTAAGCAAATTCATACCGAACGTTGAAGCACCCGAAGCTGAAAAAACGGCCAAGCCAGGTGCTGCACGCAGCACAGCACGCAAGTCTTCTTCGGCGCCTGCTACTTCTACTGCTTCTACTGCTTCCTGATCACCTCTCAGGATCTACAAATGACCGCCTTTTGGGCGGTCATTTTGTTTTAATCCTGTGCATTCTCTCATCAGACTTGCTGTTAACCTTTCCCTGTCGCAGCTTACTGCGCCAAAGCAGGTAAGGGCCCTTTCAACCCCATGGCAAACTCCATGACCTGATTACGCGCTGGCGGCAAACGCCCTGCCAGGCTCAAACCCGCATTTCTCAGTAGCTTCAACGGGCCTATGTCATTGCTGAAAACCCGATAGAAACTATCCATCACCTGCATCATCAGCAAATTATGTCGTCTTCGCTGCTGCTCATACTGCTTCAGCACATCCAGATCGGCTGGCGCACGCCCTTCGGCATGGGCCTTCAAAATAATTTCCGCCAATGCAGCAGCATCCAGCAATCCGATATTGACCCCCTGCCCGGCAAGCGGATGGATCATATGTGCGGAATCACCCGCCAAGGCCAAACCTTCCAACACATAGGTTTGTGCGTGCTGACGTCGCAACGGGAAACTGCCGCGTCCTTGTAATTCTGTGAGGGTACCCAGTTCCTCAGGGAACGTTTCATGCAACTGCTGCATGAAGATTTCATCCGGTAGAGCCTTGAGTCGCTTCACTTCATTCGGCGCGTTGTACCAGACGATGGAGGCGTTATGCCCGCTCAGCGGGAGAAAAGCCAGCGGCCCCGTCGGGGTGAACTGCTGCCAGGTGATGTCCTGTTGCGGATAAGCCGTTGTGACGCCCGCAACCAGTGCATGCTGATCGTAGTCCCACTGGGTTACACCTATCCCTGCTGCCTGACGTACCACAGAGTCACCACCGTCAGCTGCAACGACCAGCCGACCAACCAACTGCTCCCCGGACTCCAGTTCAACCAGCGTAGCGCCAGGAGAATAATCGATGCGGGTAATCTTGGCTGGAGTAATCAAGTCGATATTGTCGAATTCACGCAGCCGCTCCAGCAAGGCCAGCTGGATGACACGGTTTTCAGCAATATGACCCAAGTGATCGTACCCAATCGCCGTAGCATCAAACTCCGTAGACGCACGTCGGGAATCACTTTCCCATACTTTCATGCGACGGTACGGACAGCTGCGCCGATTCTGAATACCCGTCCAGGCACCGATGTTTTGCAAGAAGCGTTCAGAAGCAATACTGAGTGCGGACACACGCAGGTCATGCGGCTGATCCACCGAAAAAGCAGCGGGTAAACTGCGCTCCAGTACGGCAACCGACAAGCCTGAATTACCCAGTGCGCAGGCCAGTGAAGACCCTACCATACCGCCACCTACTATCAGCACATCGTACCGCGAGTTCATCGCCTTGCTCCTTAATGCCCATGCTGCAACTGATGAGGCGCCAGTATACCCGAGGGCAAGCACAACCGCTTGCCCGAGGTCAGTCCAGATTTAAAAAGCCCGCTTCTATTACGAAAAAGCCCCGCAGGTGCGGGGCTTTAACAAATGTGTGCTCTATCAAGCTTACAGCTCGGTGATACCACCCATGTATGGCTGCAATGCCTCAGGTACACGCACAGTGCCATCAGCTGTCTGGTAGTTTTCAAGCACTGCTACCAGCGTACGACCAACTGCCAGCCCTGAACCGTTCAGGGTGTGAACCAGTTCAGGTTTGTTGGTTTCAGGGTTGCGCCAGCGGGCCAGCATGCGACGCGCCTGGAAATCACCCATGTTGGAGCAGGAAGAGATTTCACGGTATTTACCCTGACCCGGCAACCAGACTTCGATGTCGTAGGTTTTGGCTGCACTGAAACCAAGGTCACCACCGCAAAGTGCAACCACACGGTACGGCAGCTCCAGCTTCTGCAGAATGGCTTCAGCATGACCGGTCAGAGCTTCCAACGCATCCCAGGACTTGCTCGGCTCTACCACGTGTACCATTTCAACCTTGTCGAACTGGTGCTGACGAATCATGCCACGGGTATCACGGCCAGAAGCGCCAGCCTCTGAACGGAAGCACGGTGTGTGAGCAGTGAACTGCAGCGGCAGGCTGTCAGCATCAACAATTTCGTCACGCACGATGTTGGTGACAGGCACTTCAGCGGTCGGAATCAGGTAGTAATCACGCTCGCCAAAGGGCACTCGGAACAGGTCTTCTTCAAACTTGGGCAGCTGACCAGTTCCCTGCAAGGAATCGGCATTCACCATGTAAGGAACGTAGATCTCTTCGTAGCCATGTTCGTTTACATGGGTATCCAGCATCATCTGTGTCAATGCGCGATGCAAACGGGCCATTTTGCCTTTCATCACGGCAAAGCGAGAGCCGGTCAGTTTGGCAGCCGTTTCAAAGTCCAGCTCACCGTTCTTTTCACCCAGCGCTACGTGGTCCAGCGGCTCGAAATCAAACTCGGCCGGTGTACCCCAGGTGCGCACTTCGACGTTATCGTCTTCATCGGCACCTTCAGGTACAGACTCGTGCGGAATGTTCGGCACGCCAAGCAACAGGTTGTCCAACTGCGCCTGAACCTCATTCAAACGCTCTTTTGCGGCATCCAGCTGGTCACCCAGATTTTGTACTTCGGCCAGCAAAGGCTGGATATCTTCACCCGCTGCCTTGGCCTTACCAATCCCTTTCGATCGGGTATTACGCTCGTTCTGCAGGGTCTCGGTTTCGGTCTGGATAGTTTTACGCTGATTATCCAGTTCGACAAATTGCTCCACCGGAAACTCGTAGCCCTTCTTCTTCAGGAGATTGGCCACCTCTTCCGGGTTGGCGCGTACATATTTGGGATCCAGCATGAGATCAAACTTACCTTGTAATCAGAACAGTTGTCAGAATACGTATTGTAGAAACACGTCTTATCAGAACAAGCGGGTTAACCACAATCCGGCACCAAGTGCCGCAATGCACAATGAAACGCTCAATAATATATAAATCAGGGCTGACATGACATGCCCTTCCCCGATCATTGCGACGGTTTCCAGCGAAAAAGTGGAGAAGGTGGTGAATGCCCCGAGGAAACCGACCATCAGCAATGGTCTCAACTCAGGCGACAGGCGAGCACGCTCCAGAATCAATACGAAACACACGCCCATCAGAAAGGAGCCCAGCACGTTAACGGTCAGCGTCCCCATCGGCAAACGATGCTCGGCATTGTTTAGCATACCGCTCACCCAGTAGCGTCCCAGAGCACCCAAAGCACCTCCCAGGGCCACTGCCACCAAATGCATCATCGCCGACTCCTGTAACGTTGTTTAGCGCTATGTCGATCCTGCTCACGCAATCGCTGAAGCTTTTCACGTATTTTGATTTCCAGGCCGCGAGGCTCGGGTTCATACCAGGACTGATCTGCTATAGCTTCAGGCAGGTAGCATTCGCCCGCAGCATAGGCGTCAGGCTCATCATGGGCGTAGCGATATTCAGCGCCATAGCCCAAATCCTTCATCAGACTGGTTGGGGCATTACGCAGATGCTCAGGAACAGGCAAGGAACCGGCTTGACGCACATCCGACTGGCATTGGTTAAAGGCACGGTATACTGCATTACTCTTGGGCGCACAGGCACAATAAATCGCCGCCTGGGCAATTGCACGCTCACCCTCAGCAGGCCCAACACGCTCAAAAGCGTCCCAGGCAGAAAGCACCACTTGCATGGCACGAGGGTCCGCATTACCGATATCTTCAGACGCAATAGCTACCAGACGGCGGGCCACATAGAGAGGGTCAGCACCGCCATCCAACATGCGGCAATACCAGTACAAGGCACCATCCGGCGAAGAGCCGCGCACCGATTTATGAAATGCCGAAATCATGTCATAGAAATGATCCCCGCCCTTATCGAAACGTCGACCACCCGCCTGCAGCACTTCGGTCAATACTTCTGGCGTAACCTGACGAGATCCATCCACCTGCTCCTGGGCCAGATCTGCAGCAATTTCCAACAGGTTCAGCACCGTACGGGCATCACCATCGGCGGCCAGGGCTAACTGCTCACGCATGGATTCAGGAATCTGTAATTTTTGCTGACCCAGGCCATGCTCAGAATCATCCAGCGCCTGTTCAATCACCTGCCCAAGCTCCTCCTGAGATAAAGACCTCAGCAGATAAACTCTGGCACGTGACAGCAATGCATTGTTCAGCTCAAAAGAGGGATTTTCGGTAGTGGCTCCGATAAAGATGACTGTGCCATCTTCAACGTAGGGCAGAAAGGCATCCTGCTGCGACTTGTTGAAGCGGTGCACCTCATCCACGAACAGTATGGTCTTGCGACCACTCTGAGCCTTGATATGGCGCGCTTCATCAACGGCCTGACGGATCTCTTTGACACCCGACAACACCGCTGACAGCGTCATGAAGTGGGCATCGACCTGATGCGCCACCAGTTTTGCAAGAGTGGTTTTACCGACGCCTGGTGGCCCCCAGAGAATCATCGAGTGAATGACACCTTGCTCCAGCGCCTGACGCAAAGGTTTGCCAGGTGCCAGCAGGTGAGTCTGCCCGATATAGCGATCCAGCTGCACAGGACGCATACGGGCTGCAAGAGGCTGGTAACCAGAGGGCTGGCTATCAAAAAGATCTTGCATCAGAGTCCCTGATCCAGAATCACATCCGTACCCTCTGGCGCGACAAATTTGAAAACGTCAGCGGGAAGCTCAGCATCATATTCCAGGTCTTGTAACGTCAGCATACTGCGCTGGCCCAAGCTGTCCTGCATGGACAGTTCGCTGATACGGTCCTGTTCAAACAGCAAACGGATGCGAGTAAAGGTGCTGTTCTCAGTGTTTTTCGGCAGTAATTCAAACAGAGCAACACCACCGACATCCTCATCGATTTTGCGAATATCAAACGACTGGCTCAACTGCTCAATCTGACCATTCAGAATCATTGCAGGAGCACTGCCACCCTGCTCATCCGCCGCTTTTCGGGTGACCTGTTCCAGGTCCGGGTCGTAAATCCAGATGTACTCCCCGTCACTGACGATTTCCTGTACGAATGGCGTTTCAGTGACCCAACGAAAACGGTTGGGTCTTTCTACAGCAAAGTAGCCGCGGGATTCTTCAGCCCTGGAGCCACTTTCATTCATGGAAAACTGGGTAAAGCGCGCTTGAGCCGTTTGATGACCGGACAGCAGAGCATCCAGGTCTTCAACAGGCCCCGCTTGAGCACCCAGGCTGAGCACCAGCGAGGCACCCACAATCAGTTTTTTCAGCATTACATCAATCCTTGGGTGGTGGCGGCGCCAGTACTTCACGCTGACCATTACTACCGGCTTCCGAGACAACGCCAGCAGCTTCCATGGTCTCAATCATGCGCGCAGCACGGTTGTAGCCTATCTTGAGCTTACGCTGCACGCTGGAAATTGACGCCTTGCGAGATTCAGTCACAAACGCCACAGCTTCGTCATACAGAGGATCCATCTCATCATCAAACAGATCACCTCCGCCACCTGCAGCGTCACTTCCTCCGTCGGACAGAATCTCTTCGATATAGTTCGGCGTACCCAGCTGCTTCCACTGCTCAACTACACGATGTACTTCATCATCACTGACAAAGGCACCATGCACACGGTTAGGAATACTGGTACCTGCCGGAACGTACAGCATGTCGCCGTAACCCAGGAGACTCTCGGCACCGCCCTGATCAAGGATGGTACGCGAGTCAATTTTAGAGGATACCTGGAAGGCAATGCGCGTCGGTATGTTCGCCTTAATCAAGCCAGTGATTACATCAACAGACGGGCGCTGAGTCGCCAGGATCAAGTGAATGCCGGCCGCACGTGCTTTCTGAGCGATACGTGCAATCAGCTCTTCAACTTTCTTGCCCACCATCATCATCATGTCGGCGAATTCGTCGATCACCACCACGATGTACGGTAGAGCCTCAAGTGCCGGAGCAGGCTCCCCTTCTGGGTAACCATGCTCTTCAGGCTTCCAGAGCGGATCCGGAATCGGCTCACCTCGTTCCTGTGCAGCTACAACCTTGTCGTTAAAGCCGCTGATGTTACGCACGCCCATTTTCGCCATCAGACGGTAACGGCGCTCCATCTCGGCAACACACCAACGCAAGCCGCCAGCAGCCTCTTTCATATCGGTGATAACTGGCGTCAACAAATGCGGGATACCTTCGTAAATTGAAAGTTCCAACATCTTAGGGTCAACCAGGATCAGTCGCACTTCATCCGGAGTCGCTTTAAGCAGCAGGCTCAACAGCATGGCGTTTACGCCCACCGACTTACCGGAGCCGGTAGTACCCGCCACCAGCAAGTGGGGCATTTTGGCGAGGTTCGCCACCACCGGGTTACCGGCGATATCGTTACCCAAGGCCAGCGTCAAACGGGAAGACGCCTCCAAATAAGGTTTAGCATTAAGCACTTCACTGAGCTGTACCGTTTGGCGCACCTCATTCGGGATTTCGACACCCACCACCGATTTGCCTGGAATAACTTCTACGACACGCACACTCATGACGGCCATGGAGCGGGCCAGGTCACGTGACAGGTTCGAGATTTTACTGGCTTTTACGCCTGGAGCGGGCTGCAATTCAAAGCGTGTAATAACCGGGCCGGGGTTCACCTCTACAACCTCAGCCACTACACCAAAGTCTTTCAGCTTGCTTTCCAGCAGGCGTGACATCTCCTCCAGCTCGTCTTCGCTGTATCCGCTCTCCTGCTGGAGTGACGGAGGGTCCAGCAAATCCAGAGAAGGCAGTCGTGGCAACTGCTTACGCGGGGGTGCGGCGGGCTCATTTTCTTCCGCCAGCGGCTGATGCGTTTCAGATAGAGGAACTATCTTCAAACTTTTCTTAACTTCAGCCGCAATCGAGGCGGCTGAAGGCGGTGCTTTAATCGACTCGGTCACCGCTGGGGCTGGTTTAGCCTTAGGTTCGGCCTGCAAAGCAACCGTATTGCTGGACTTGAAGTCCTGACCAGAGGCTTCAGCACGAACCGTTTCAACCTCATCAATCGACACCTCTTCAGGTAGCTCATCAGATGCGATAACTGGCTCGATACGCTCATTTGCCAGGTGCACCGGCTGATCAGCATCACTGTCGACAGCCTTTTTAAAGAAGCTACGGAAATCTCGACCCGATTTGGGTTCTTGTGCGGCAGGTTCAACGTCAGGCTCGAACGCTTGCTCGAACTCAACCGGCATCTCGTCAGCGTCCTTTGCCGAGGACTTGCTCTGCATCTGCGCCCTGCCCCTCTGCACCAGGCCCAGCAACCAGCCGCCCAGATTTTCCAGCGCGTCCCGCCAGGATACCTCCAGGAATAATGTCAGGCCCAACAAGAGACTGGTCCAGAGCAGCACACTGCTTCCTGCGACATGGAACCAGCTGACACACCAATCCGAAAGCGCTTCACCCACAAGGCCACCCACAGTAAAGGGGTAATGCAGGCCATCATTCGACAGGTGAATGGACGCCAACGCACAGACACTAAAGAGCGCCAACACGGCACCCAACGTCCGAAGCATCATGAAGGGGACACTGTCGAGCAAACTGGTATCGCGCCTGCGTACAAAACGCCATATAGGCACCAGCAGCAGTGGCGGCAACAGATAGGCACCGATACCCAGTGCTGAAATCGCACTATCGGCAATCCATGCACCCGCTGTACCAGTGAAGTTCTCAACTTCAGGGTGATACGCTAGATGCGACCAGCCCGGATCTTTGGGGTCATATCCCAGCAACGCCAGCAACAATAACAGGTTGGCACCCACAAGAATGATCAGTAAGCCTTCCCGGGCGATGTTCACCAGCTGCTCTGCCAAAGGCGGCGCTGTGGGGGGGCGTTTAGCACTCAATACAACAATCCTTACACTCGATGATGCTTAGACGTGAAAAATATCACAATACGTGTCCGTACACCGAATCCTAACGGACGGGCGAGGCGTTGGACAATTTGCTTGTTCACGTTTAGAGTCAGCTCCAAACGGTTATTGGGACAGTATATCTGTCTCAACTTACGAATATCTTAATCTGGATACACGACATTCATGAGCGAAGTACAACACCACCGTCTGATTATTCTGGGTTCAGGACCTGCAGGTTATACCGCTGCTGTTTATGCAGCACGTGCTAACCTGAGTCCAGTTGTTATCACCGGCATGCAGGCCGGTGGTCAGTTGACGACCACAACTGACGTGGACAACTGGCCGGGTGACGTGGAGGGTGTACAGGGACCTGAACTGATGCAGCGCATGCAGGCTCACGCCGAGCGTTTCAACACCGAAGTTCTGTTCGATCATATCCATACAGCAGAACTGCAGCAGCGTCCGTTCCGCCTGAAAGGCGACATGGGTGAATACACCTGCGATGCTCTGATCATTGCAACGGGTGCTTCCGCTCAGTACCTGGGCCTTGAATCTGAAGAAACCTTTATGGGCAAAGGCGTGAGTGCCTGTGCTACCTGCGACGGCTTCTTCTACCGCGGTCAAAAGGTTGCAGTTGTTGGTGGTGGCAATACAGCCGTTGAAGAAGCACTGTACCTGTCCAATATTGCGGCTGAAGTCACCCTGATTCACCGCCGTGACAGCCTGCGTTCAGAGAAAATTTTGCAGGACAAGATCTTGGAACGCGCTGCAAACGGCAATATCAACATCATCTGGAATCATCAGCTGGAAGAAGTACTGGGCGACGACTCCGGTGTAACCGGCTTGCGTCTGCGCAGCACTCAGGATGACAGCACTCAGCAGATCGATGTCGCTGGTGTATTTATTGCTATCGGTCATAAACCCAACACCGACCTGTTCCAGGGTCAGCTGGATATGAAAGACGGCTACCTGAAGATCCAGTCCGGCCTGGAAGGCAACGCGACTCAGACCAGCATTGAGGGCGTATTTGCGGCAGGCGATGTATGTGACCATATCTACCGTCAGGCTATTACTTCTGCGGGATTTGGCTGCATGGCAGCACTGGACGCCGAAAAATACCTGGATGACCTTGTTAGCTGATGATTCCATGGCTGGCTGATGACAGCCTTGATTTCCCCCCGCTCGAGCTGGCCCTTGATGAGCCAAATGGGTTGCTGGCCGCCGGGGGGGATCTTTCCCGCGAACGATTACTGAGAGCTTACCGCAAGGGAATCTTCCCCTGGTATAACCCGGGCGAGCCCATTTTATGGTGGAGCCCAGATCCCCGCTGCGTGCTTTGGCCTGAAGACCTGCGGATATCGCGCAGCATGCGTAAACGCCTGCGCAAACAGGACTATCGCGTCACCTTCGATACCGCCTTTCATCGCGTCATCTCGGCATGTGCATCTCCGCGTGCAACACAAAGCGGCACCTGGATCAGCAACGATATTTTTTGCGCCTACCTCGACCTCCATCATCATGGACATGCACATTCCGTAGAAGTCTGGATAAACGATGAACTGGTGGGTGGTTTATATGGGCTGGCAATTGGTCGAGTATTCTTCGGTGAATCCATGTTCTCACGGCAACGCGATTGTTCAAAAATTGCCTTTGCCTGGTTGACCCGACAGCTGCAATACTGGGGGTATGAACTGATCGATTGCCAGGTCTACAACGACCATCTTGCAAGCTTGGGCGCCTCTGAGCTTCCGCGAACTGAGTTTGCAGCGCGATTGAGCAACCTGGTGCAACAACCACTGGAGCATGACTGGGCTTTCGATCTGACACGCGAGGTATTCGACGGAGTAGCACATGAGTAGCCTGCGTACACTCAAGTTTTATGCCACACCCGTGCATGATTGCAGCTACCTGAAAGACCAACAGGCACGCACCCTGTTTGTGGACCCTCGGGCACATGTAGGCAAGCTGCTTTACAGCCAGCTATCTGACCTGGGGTTTCGACGCAGCGGCAGTCATATCTACCGGCCGCACTGTGAGCAGTGCCAGGCCTGCATTTCCGTTCGCATTCCGGTACAGGCATTTAAACCCTCCAAAACCCAGCGACGAATTGAAAACCGTAACCAGGACCTCCTTGTACAAGCCCTCCCCTGTCAACTTACGGCTGAATATTATTCACTCTACGAAAGATATATTTCCGAACGCCATAAAGACGGAGATATGTACCCCCCTTCACCGGAGCAGTTTATCAACTTCTTGATTGAGGGCGCCCAAGACAGTCTTTTCTATGAATTTCGTGCACCCGACGGCCAGCTCGTAGCAATTAGTGTCTGCGACCGCCTGGAGCAAGGCCTGTCAGCGCTCTATACTTTTTACGACCCTGACTTGGACCGCCGTAGCCTGGGTGTTAACGCGGTACTCAGCTTGATACGCGAAGCTCAGCGCCAAGGGTTGCCCTATCTTTATCTGGGCTATTGGGTTAAGAACTGCCGCAAAATGAACTATAAGACTGCCTATCGTCCATTAGAAATGCTCCTGGATGGTGAATGGCAAGCGGTTCAGCACGAAACCTGACAGGATAGCTTTTGAATTCACCTGCGGTTTCAGGCAGAATATTGCGCTTTCCAACAGGCAATTAAGCCTAAAAGGTAGGTAGTGAATGGCTAAAGAAGAAGCTTTTGAGATGGAAGGGACTGTTGTCGATACCCTTCCCAACACCATGTTTCGCGTTGAGCTGGAAAACGGACACGTCGTTACCGCTCACATCTCCGGCAAAATGCGTAAAAACTACATCCGCATTTTGACTGGCGATAAGGTTAAGGTTGAGCTTACACCTTACGACCTGAGCAAAGGCCGCATCGTATACCGCGCCCGTTAATTCCCAGGCGCGGCATCTGACGGATGGCAGCCCTTAGGCTGCCACCGTTGCTACCTCCAGTTCCAACTTCCCGTCCTCACCGACGCCGATATCCACTTCGCCACCGGATTCGGCCAACTCACCAAACAGAATCATTTCTGCCAGCGGTTTTTTAAGCTGATCCTGAATCAGACGCTGCATGGGACGTGCACCCATTTTTTCGTCATAACCATGTTCAGCCAGCCAGAGTCGTGCTTCATCACTTACATGCAGGACAACACGCTTCTCATCCAGTTGAGCCTGAAGTTCTGTGAGGAACTTGTCGACCACCCCTTTCACAATTTCCAGCGTCAGCGGCTTGAACTGAATAACCGCATCCAGACGGTTACGGAACTCAGGTGTAAACAGACGCTTCAATGCTTCCATTGCATCGGTACTGTGGTCCTGAGTAGTGAAACCGATAGACGGACGGCTTTGAGCCTCTGCACCCGCGTTAGTAGTCATCACCAGGATCACGTTGCGGAAATCAGCCTTGCGACCGTTGTTATCGGTCAAGGTACCGTTATCCATCACCTGCAACAGCAGGTTAAAGACTTCCGGATGCGCCTTCTCAATCTCATCCAACAACAGAACACAATGTGGTGACTTGGTGATCGCCTCGGTTAACAAACCACCCTGATCAAAGCCCACGTAACCCGGAGGTGCACCTATCAAGCGCGAAACGGTGTGACGCTCCATGTACTCAGACATATCAAAGCGAACCAGCTCAATACCCAGGATACGCGCCAGCTGTTGAGTCACCTCGGTTTTACCTACACCCGTTGGCCCTGCAAACAGGAAGCTACCCACAGGCTTGCTGGGCTCTTTCAAGCCAGCCCGTGAAAGCTTGATGGCCGACGCCAAAGAGTCGATCGCCTCATCCTGACCGAGCACCACCATCTTGAGGTTACCCTCCAGTTTACGCAGCTGCTCCTTGTCTGAAGTAGAAACACTTTTCGGTGGAATGCGCGCAATTTTGGCAACTACCGACTCAACATCTTCCACATCAATAATGCGTTTGCGCTTTTCTTCAGGCATCAATCGCTGATAGGCACCCGCTTCATCGATAACATCGATCGCCTTGTCAGGCATGTGCTTGTCATTGATGTATCGGTCAGCCAACTCGGAAGCAGCACGCAGAGCTTCATCGGTATACTCGACATCATGATGCTCTTCAAAGCGTGATCTCAGTCCTCGCAGAATACGGTAGGTATCCTCCGCACTTGGCTCAAGCACATCGATTTTCTGGAAACGACGTGCCAGCGCACGATCTTTTTCGAAGATGCCGCGGAACTCCTGGAACGTCGTTGAACCGATGCAACGAATCTCGCCGGAACTCAGCAGAGGTTTGAGCAGATTGGACGCGTCCATGGAACCACCGGATGCGGCACCGGCGCCAATGATGGTATGGATTTCATCAATAAACAGGATTGCATGGTCCTGCTGCTTTACTTCGTTTAATAGCGCCTTAAGACGTTTCTCAAAGTCGCCACGGTACTTGGTACCGGCCAGCAAAGCCCCGAGGTCCAGTGAATAAACAACACTGGAGCTGATAATCTCGGGCACTTTATCCTCGATGATCAGTTTGGCAAGGCCCTCTGCAATCGCAGTCTTACCAACACCCGCCTCACCCACCAGCAAGGGGTTGTTCTTACGACGACGGGACAAAATCTGTACGACACGCTCAACTTCAGAGTCACGCCCTACCAGCGGATCAACCCTTCCCAGCGCTGCCTGCTGGTTCAGGTTGACTGCGTACTGGGAAAGCGCGCTTTTACTGTTGTCGTTACTCTCTTCGCCATCTCCCAGGCTTTCATGGTCATCGGATTCGCTCTCGTTGATCCGAGAAATCCCATGGGAGATGTAGTTCACTACATCCACACGTTCGATGCCCTGCTGCTGCAGCACAAAAACGGCGTGGCTTTCCTGCTCACTGAAGATGGCGACCAGCACATTGGCACCACTGACTTCAGTTTTTCCAGACGATTGCACATGGAACACAGCACGTTGCAGTACTCGTTGAAAACCAAGGGTTGGCTGAGTTTCCATGTTGGGAATATTTTCGGGCAGCAGCGGAGTTGTCTCATCAATAAAATTCGACAGCTGGCTCCGCAGCCTGTCCATATCAGCACCGCAGGCATTCAGCACTTCTGCGGCCTGACGGTTATCCAGCAGAGCCAACAACAGATGCTCTACTGTCATGAATTCATGTCGCTTGTCTCGGGCAGACCGAAACGCAACGCTCAGGGTGTCTTCCAGTTCTCGATTCAGCATGGCATGCGCCTCCGTCAGACCGACTCTACTTCACACAGCAGCGGATGCTTGTTTTCTCGCGCATATTGATTGACCTGCGCAGCTTTAGTTTCAGCAACATCTCGGGTAAATACTCCACACACGCCTTTACCCTGAGTATGGACCGCTAACATAACTTGTGTCGCCTTTTCCTGGTCCATCCCGAAAAAAATCATCAATACTTCTACTACAAAGTCCATCGGCGTGTAGTCGTCATTCATTAACACTACACGATACATGGGCGGACGTTTCAGCTTTGGCTTGGCTTGTGCCGTTGCCAACTGGCCGTTACCGCCCTGGTGCTCATCTTCACTCGCACGGGGTTCGGAACTCATTAATTTTGACTCTTGAACCTGCTGCAGCAACATCTCTACCTTCGATATTAGTCTAAAACCTTTAGGAAAAACCCGACATTAACTAGTGTCATAGACTGCAAATGCTATACTCGGCTTTACTAAGGAGAGGTTAAAGGCAGCCTGCTCATAAGTCTACGCCCCTCGCGTGCATCACGCTCGGACAAGACTGCATTCTGCCCACCTGCAGTCCCTGATGGATAAATGGAATGCGCGGCCGGTTCATATAACGGCTGCCAAGTTATGACATAGAGCCTGGCTCCGGAGTCGCAGGGGGAGTACTGATGCAGTTAGGGACAGTGAAGTGGTTTAATAACGCCAAAGGCTACGGGTTCATCCTGTCGGAAGGATGCGATGAAGAACTTTTCGCACACTTCTCAGCCATTGTGATGGACGGATATAAAAGCCTGAAAGCCGGGCAAGCCGTCAAATTCGAGATACAACAGGGCCCCAAGGGCCTGCACGCTATCAATATACAACCTGCGGAAACCTGAAATACTGAATGTCGAGAGTCCTGCTGTTCAATAAACCCTTCCGTGTCTTAACTCAATTCACGGATACCGGAGGCCGCTCGACACTGGCTGATTACATCGAAATCCCCGGCATTTATGCTGCGGGGAGACTTGATTATGACTCCGAAGGGCTTCTGATTCTTACAGATGACGGCAAGTTGCAACACCAGCTTGCCAGCCCTGCATTCAAAATGCCTAAAACCTACTTGGTTCAAGTCGACGGTGAAATCACTGATGCCGCACTTGAGCAGCTTCGCAAGGGCGTCCAGCTTAAGGATGGACCTACCCGCCCCGCACAGGCTCAACGTATTACCGAGCCTGATTGGTTGTGGGAGCGAACCCCTCCCGTTCGTTTTCGTAAAAATCAGCCGACCAGCTGGCTAAAACTCACAATCACCGAAGGACGAAACCGTCAGGTGCGGCGCATGACCGCTGAAGTCGGCTTTCCCACCCTGCGCCTGATACGCTGGTCAATCGGTAATTGGACGCTTGATCAGCTGGCACCCGGCCACTGGCGTCAAGAGCAGGTACACTTGCCGAAGACTCCAATCAAACGTCAGCTCCCCAAGCCCGGACAACAAAGACGCCGCGGTCGCGCCACTCCAAACAAAAGCCGTGCTTAATCCTCAGTCTGCCAGCGTTTGACTGCGGCTCTGTCACTTTCCTTTTGGGCTACCCAGTGCTCGTCCCCATTAATGCGTTCTTTCTTCCAGAAAGGCGCATCACGTTTCAGATAGTCCATCAGAAACTCTGCTGCAGCAAACGCTTCAGCTCGATGTGGTGAGGCTACCGCGACCAGCACAATGTTATCCCCCGGAGTCAGCCAACCGATGCGGTGATGGATGATGACTGGCCCAAGCTGCCAACGCTCGCGTGCTTGCTGGATAATCTTCTCCAGCGCAGCTTCCGTCATCCCTGGATAATGTTCAAGGTAAAGACCCTCTAATCCACCCTGCTCCAGATCACGTACCAGACCGGTAAACGTAACGGTTGCTCCACAAGGCGCTTCGCCCAACTTCAACCAGCTCTGTACCTTGTTGAGATCGAAGTCATCCGTTGAAATGCATATTTTATTCAACCAGTTCCACTCCTTTTCACGGACAGGCAATCAACCTTCTGAGCTGGTATTATTACTGTCAGAAATACCGAGCACAAACGGAGAGATGATGCGCTGGACTCCTCATGCAACTGTCGCCTGCGTAATTGAACGCGAGGGACGGTTCCTGCTGGTTGAAGAAATATCGAGTGGTAAGCGGGTGTTTAATCAACCTGCAGGCCATCTGGAATCAGGTGAAACCTTTGTTGAAGCCGCTCGCCGGGAAACCCTTGAGGAAACCGGTTGGGAAGTTGAACCCGAAGCTCTGCTGGGGCTCTATACCTACTTCGCGCCCAGTAACGGCCAAACCTATCATCGCTTCTGTTTTATCGCTCGTGCGTTGCATGAACAGCCTAATGCTCAGCTGGATGAAGGTATAATTGGTCCTCATTGGCTGACCCGTGATGAAGTAGCGGCATTGGGGTCACAACTGCGCAGCGAACTGGTAACACGCTGCATTGATGATTACTTGCGCGGCGTTCGCTACCCTCTCGACTTTATTCAGGAAACTGCTTGATGACTGCACCCAAGCCCAAAGAACAGACCAAAGTCATTGTCGGCATGTCCGGCGGTGTCGACTCCTCCGTATCCGCTCTATTGCTGATGCAGCAGGGCTATCAGGTCGAAGGCCTGTTCATGAAAAACTGGGATGAAGACGACGGCACCGAATACTGCACGGCCAAGGAAGATATGGCTGACGCCCAGGCGGTCTGTGACAAGCTAGGCATCACCCTGCACGGTGCCAACTTTGCCGCCGAATACTGGGATAACGTGTTCGAGCATTTCCTCGAAGAATATAAAGCTGGCCGCACGCCCAATCCCGACATCCTCTGCAACCGCGAAATCAAGTTCAAGGCATTTCTCGAATATGCCCAGATGCTGGGTGCGGACCTGATCGCTACCGGCCACTACGTTCGCCGTGGTGAACGCGATGGACATACCGTGTTACTCAAGGGCCTGGATAACAATAAGGACCAGAGTTATTTCCTGCACCAGGTCGGTGAAGATGAACTCAAACTCAGCCTGTTCCCGGTGGGCGAACTGGAGAAGCCTGAGGTGCGCCGCCTGGCAGAAGAGCACGGACTGATCACCCATGATAAAAAAGACAGTACCGGGATCTGCTTTATCGGAGAGCGCCGCTTCAGCGACTTCCTGAAGCAGTACCTGCCCGCTCAACCCGGCAAAATTGAGACACCTGATGGCGAAGTCATCGGCGAGCATCAGGGACTGATGTATTACACCATCGGTCAGCGCCAGGGACTGGGCATTGGTGGTCTGAAGAACTACCCGGAAGAGCCCTGGTTTGCAGCAGCCAAAGATCTGGACCGTAATGTGCTGATTGCCGTACAAGGCAAGCATCCGCTGCTCTATTCCGATTGGCTCGACGCCAGTGATATCTTCTGGATCAGTGGCGAAGCACCTCAACTGCCGCTGCGTTGCAAAGCCAAGGTGCGTTATCGCCAGTCTGACCAGGACTGCACCGTAGAAGCGTCTTCCGAAGGTGGCTATCGCGTTGTTTTTGATCAGCCACAACGAGCTGTTACGCCGGGTCAGTCAGTTGTTTTCTATCTTGATGATCTTTGCCTGGGTGGTGGTGTTATCGAATCAACCTCCCGCCACTCTATCGCTGCGTCGGTCAAGGAGGCCTGATGTCACGTCAACATGATGAACAGACCATAGCCCTTGCTGGCATGTTTCAGGCCGCCAGTCTGGTTGACCAGGTTGCCAACCGTGGCATGGTGCCTCAGAACAGCTACGAAGCCAGTATCGCAAGCCTGTTTGTGACCAACCCCAAACTGACTGAAGATGTGTTTGGCGGTGTTGCTGATGTGCCCTACACACTCAGCCTTGGGTTGCGTCACCTGCAGGACATGGTTGAGAAGAACGAAACCGCACAGAACAAACGTATCGTCCACTACGTTCTGGGCATGATCATGCTGGAAAAGCAGCTGGACAAGAATCCGGATGTGATGGCCAAAGTCGGAGAAGGCATTGACGCTGTTGCCGCTAAAGCACGCTACTTCAACGATAGCGATGATCGTGCCGCTGCCGAACTGGAACCTGTCGCATACACCCATCGCAATGTCATTGCGGCGCTGGATAACCTGTATCAGGAAACCATCAGCCACTTCAGCTTCCGCATTCAGGTTGGAGGCGATCCTCGTCACCTGCAGAACAGCGAAAACGCAGCACGCGTTCGCGCCCTGCTACTGGCAGGTATCCGCTCTACTCTGCTATGGCGACAAGTCGGGGGTAAGCGTTGGCACATGCTGTTTTTCCGCTCGCGGCTCAAGCCTTCACTCAAGCGCATCATGAATACCTGAACCGCGAGTTCTCTTGCATCAGGAGCTACCGGCTTCCGTTTTATATGGATTAACCGGTAGCATCTCTTTGGGCAGCGGCTCTCGCCGCGCCCCTGCCTTAACGCCATAGTGCGTTGCCAGATAGTCCAGAATCGTTTTCTCGGTGGTGGCATCAAACTGCCAAAGATTCTGAGTCGCCTGCATCCAACGTATCAGGCCCAGCCAATGGTTCCGCGAGCCACTGTTTTGCGTTACCAGGCTAGCCGAGTGACATGCAGTGCAGTTATTACGCACTGTCTCCCAACCATCAGCCAGTATCAATCCTGTTGCCGGGTCCTTTTCTGCCGACGCAGATAGGGGAAACATCAGGGTCAGCACCAACCCTGTCAAAGCCAAGGTTTTCATAAGGCCACCCTCACGCCACCTGAACCGCAATACGGTGACAGGCATTATTCAAATAACCACGAGGGTTCCAGCCCGGGACCACCATTGGCTGAGAATTCCCTGCGCTGTCCACGGCACGCGCCCAGATCTCGTAATAGCCCTGCTCCGGGAAGGCCACATCAATCGACCAGTGCTGCCAAGCCAATCGATTCACCGGCTCTTGTAGCTGCGCTCTCTGCCAGGTTGCACCAAAATCGATGGAAACATAGACATCCGTAACCGAGAGGTCTCCGGCCCAGGCATGCCCTCGCACTTGCAAAGCCTCTCCCATGGCATGGGTGATACCGGATTTGGGGAAGGTCACCAATGATTTCACTGGCATGGAGCCTATGATGACCATGTCCGACTTGGGTACCTCAGTACCAGGCGCCACTGGATATTTGGGAACGGCATAAGACGGAGGTGACATTTTGGCGCCATCGTGGACCTTATTGCGGATGACGATCTTCTTGAGCCATTTGCCAGAGACCGAACCGGGCCACCCACCACACACGAGCCTCAGCGGGTGGCCATTCAACAGCGGAATGTCTTCATCATTCATGGCCCAGGCGATTAACGACTCATCCTCCATGGCTTTATGAATAGGCACCCCACGGGAGATAGCTTCCTTGTTTGGATCCATACTCAAGTGCTGATCAGCACCATAATAGCCAATATAGACAGCATCGGATTTAACACCACAGGCTTCAAGAACATCACGCAAACGAACGCCGGTAAATTTTGGACAGGCCACAGCGCCTGTTGTCCATTGGTTACCACTGGCAGAAGGGACAAATTCCGAACGGCCGTTACCACCACACTCGATTTGCAACTGATAGGTATGATGCTCGAATTTTTTCTTCAGCTCTTCAATGGTAAAGCTCATCGGGTTTACACAGGACTCACCGGCTATTTCAAGGGTCCAGGTCGAGGGATCTATCGCTGATAATTCGGGTGGGATACCATTATTGCGCACAAACATGCGACTTCCCGGCGTGACAGCATCATCAAGCAAGTGCGCGGGTGTTTCCGCATTGATAGGCCGATCATTCAGCACAACCAACCCATCTTTGCCTTTCAACATGAACGGTTCTGTCGTATCAGCCAGTGCTGCAGGAATGAGCCCGCCAGGCATTTTGTCGCCAAAGGGTATGGCGCTGGCACCCAAGGCTGATGCCATCGCAAGCAGGCTTGAGCGTTTTAAAAACCCACGCCGAGAGGTTACATCCACACCCCGCCCCCAAAGGGTAAGGTCCGCTTTAACCGGATCCTCGGCATACAACTCATGGATACCACGACTCTCGGGAGCCTTATCCAGGCTGGGCTGGTCCAGATCAGACGTTTTCTTGCTCATTGAGACAACTCCCCATGCCCAGCGGCTGAGTCGCACCTCGGTCGTATCAGTTTGCCAGGCGTTTTTATTAGAATTTTCGATTAGACCAATGGCAGGCACTGGTCCGTGCAGCTTCGAATTTGAGACTAGCAGTTATTTCCAGATTGGCTAATAAACAAACAAAAGCGCACATAACCGGATCGGCATACCCAGTCGCGGCCGTTTTCCGTATAATCGCCCCTTTAATGACACAAGCTATAAAGTGAGACTGTGTAACATGGAGCTTTCTGCCCTTACCGCCGTATCCCCGGTTGATGGTCGCTATGGCAGCAAAACTGCTGACCTGCGCGCCGTGTTCAGTGAATTCGGTCTGATCCGTTTCCGCGTACAGGTTGAGATCCGTTGGCTGCAACAGCTGGCATCCCACCCGCAGATTCAGGAAGTACCGGCTCTGAGCGCAGAAGCCAACGCCCTGCTGGATAACCTGGTCGACAACTTCAGTGTCGAACACGCTGAGCGGATCAAGGAAATTGAACGTACCACCAACCACGACGTTAAAGCGGTTGAGTACTTCATCAAAGAGCAGATCGCTGACAACGCCGAACTGATGGCCGTCAACGAATTCGTTCACTTCGCCTGCACCTCTGAAGACATCAACAACCTGTCTCACGCGCTGATGCTGCGTCACGGTGTAGAAGTAACGCGCAACCAGATGCAGCAGGTCACCGATGCCATCGCTGCGCTGGGTCGTGAACATGCCGACCAGCCGATGCTGTGCCGTACCCACGGTCAGACCGCGTCTCCGAGCACCATGGGCAAAGAGATGGCCAACGTTGCCTACCGCCTGCAGCGTCAGCTGAAGCAGATCGACAACATCGAATACCTGGGTAAGATCAACGGTGCAGTAGGTAACTACAACGCTCACCTGTCTGCCTACTCTGATATCGACTGGGAAGCCAACGCCAAGTCTTTCGTTGAGAGCCTGGGTCTGACCTGGAACCCCTACACTACTCAGATCGAGCCGCACGATTACATCGCCGAGCTGTTTGATGCGGTTTGCCGTTTCAACACCATCCTGATCGACTTCGATCGCGATGTTTGGGGCTACATCTCTCTGGGCTTCTTCAAGCAGAAGACCATTGCGGGCGAAGTGGGCTCCTCCACCATGCCGCACAAGGTTAACCCGATCGACTTCGAAAACTCCGAAGGTAACCTGGGTATCGCCAACGCGATCATGCAGCACCTGGCCGCTAAACTGCCGATCTCTCGCTGGCAGCGCGACCTGACCGACTCTACTGTTCTGCGTAACCTGGGTGTGGGCTTCGGTCACAGCCTGATCGCTTACCAGGCCAGTCTGAAAGGCATCAGCAAGCTTGAAATCAACACAGCACGTCTGGCTGAAGATCTGAATAACGCCTGGGAAGTACTGGCTGAGCCAATCCAGACCGTTATGCGTCGCTACGGCATCGAAAAGCCGTACGAGAAGCTGAAAGATCTGACCCGCGGTAAAGAGATGAATCAGGAAACCATCCAGAACTTCATCGATACCCTGGAAATGCCGGAAGCGGCCAAAACTGAACTCAAGGCTTTGACGCCGGCCCTGTATGTCGGCAACGCTGCCGCTCAGGCGAAGCGCATCTAAGTCTTCCCACGGGGCCTTCGGGCCCCGTTTTCATATCTGCACCGGAGTAGCACGTATGGAAACCCTGCTTAGTTCCGATCAGCACCCGATTCGTTATGTCAGCCTTGGCCGTGGCCAGGCGATCTTCTTCCTCCATGGCTGGACCCGCGCCGCACAAGACTGGCTACCCTTTGCCAACGAATTGAGCGACCGCTATCAAACCTTCAGCTGGACCGCTCGCGGTCATGGTCAATTTCCCGCACCAGAACTCGACAGCATGCAGATCCGCCGCCTTGCGGAAGACCTTGAACTGCTGATGGAGCATCATGGTATCCGAGACGCGGTTCTCGTAGGCCACTCCATGGGAGCGCTGATTGCCTGGGAATACATCCGTAACTACGGACTCGGCCGACTGGCTGGTCTTTGCGTTGTCGACATGACCCCCAAGATGGTGACGGATGCTACTTGGAAGCTGGGTATCTATGGCGACTTCGATGAGGAGCGTAACCAGGCACTACTGAAGCGAATGGATGAGGACTTTGCTGAAGGCGTGCTTGAGCTGGCTGCCAATGGCCTCAATGCGCGCATCCGTGAAGCCTACGAACAAAACACGCCTGGCATACAACAGCTGCGCGAATACTTGCGTGAACTTAACGCTCCAGCCATGACCACCTGCTGGGCCTCACTGGCGCAACAGGACTACCGTGAGCTGCAAGCCCAGATTGATCGCCCCGCCCTTTTGATTTTTGGGGATACCAGCCAGTTCTATAGCCCCGAGGTGCCTGAGTGGCTGGAAGCACAGCTCCCTCATTCCAATGTTCATATCTATGCGCAGGCAGACCACTCACCACAGGTCTGGCATAAGGAGCAGTTTGTCCATCATCTGCGCCAGTGGATGCGTAAACTCTAAAGAATGTTTTCCGGCCGTGCAGCATCTCTGCCGGCCGTCTTTATCTGCAACGTTTTCCTGCACTGCTTTGCCCCCTATAATGCGGCCATTCCAATTTGCGAGGCCGTTATGCTCGAGAACATCCGCATTGTCATGATCAACACCTTTCATCCCGGCAACATCGGTGCAGCTGCCCGGGCGTTGAAGAATATGGGCCTTAGCCAACTTTGGCTGGTAGATCCTGTCGAGTACCCGCACGAAGAAGCTGAATCCCGCGCTGCTGGCGCCAAGGACCTGCTGGATCAGGCGGTCGTGGTCGGTACGGTAGAAGAAGCGATTGCCGACTGCCAGCTGGTGATCGGTACCAGCGCGCGCCAGCGCAGCTTTGATCAACCGCTGATGGATGCCGAGCAGGCTTCGATGATGATCGCCGACGAAGCTCGCAATGGTCAGATCGCCATTCTGTTCGGCCGAGAAACCATGGGCCTGACCAATGAAGAGATGATGCTGTGCCACCGCCACCTGTTCATCGATGCCAATGAGGACTATCCAGTTCTGAACATCGCTCAGGCTATTCAGCTGGTGTGTTACGAGTTGCGCCGCGCCTCCAAACAGTCAGACAAGCTGCCAGAGCCTTCTGAATACCCGCGTCAGGGCGAGCTGCAACTGTTCTACGAACACCTGGAAAAAGTTCTACGCCGCACCAGTTTCATCATTCCTCAGCATGAAGGCCGAGTAATGGATAAGCTGCGCCGCTATTTCAACCGAACCCGACCCGAGAAAGCAGAGCTGGGCATGTTGCGCGGCATTTTGACCTCTGTAGAAGAAGTACTGGCCCGCGAGGTCGACAAAAATAAAAGTTGACTGGTCAGCACGCCTTTTCCCCCGTTAAAGTAGGGTTAAAACCATCACTTCAGGAGAGACCATGAGCCACTCCAACTCGCTTCATGAACTGGCCGCACAGGCGGAAGCACTGCGCCAGAACCTGAGCCGAACCGCCAAAGATTTTGAACAGTTCGAATTCAATGTACGGGGGGTACACTCCTGCATGGAACGTATTCAGAAATGCATGCGTATGGTTGGCAATGACCGTAAAGCTGCTCTGTCTGCCCGCGATACACGCAAAGTCATGGCTGAGCTGGAAGATGCCGTACAGGAAATGGCGGGGTTACTGAATCTTGATCACTGAAATCAATTGGGGCGAGCTTTCCGCTGAGCAGTTTCTGACTGAGTACTGGCAGAAGAAACCGCTATTGATCCGTAACGCCTTTCCTGACTTTGAGCCCTGCATCAGTGCCGATGAACTGGCCGGCCTTGCCTGCGAGGAAGAGATTGAGTCCCGTCTGATCGAAACCGATCCCGTCAATGACGAATGGTCTATTGAGCATGGACCTTTCAATGAAGATCGCTTCGCGACACTGGGTCAGAAGCCCTGGACATTGCTGGTTCAAGCCGTCGATCACTGGGTACCCGATGTTGCCCCCCTGATGCGGGCATTCGACTTCATCCCCAGCTGGCGCCGTGATGATCTGATGATCAGCTACGCCAGTGAAGGTGGCGGCGTTGGTCCACATTACGATAATTACGATGTGTTCCTGCTGCAGGCTGCGGGTGTACGCCGATGGGAGTTTGGCGGCCTGTACGGAGAAGACTCCCCGCGTCGTGAAAACACCCCCGTCATGATCCTGCCTGAATGGGACGCAGAAGAAAGCTTTGACCTAAACCCTGGCGATATGCTCTACATCCCGCCTCGGGTCGGTCATAACGGTGTTGGGGTTGGCGATGAATGCATGACCTGGTCGATCGGTTTCCGTGCCCCTTCCCATGCCGAAATCCTGCAGGGACTGACCAGCCACATCAATGACAGTCTCAGTAGTGATCTGCGCTATGAAGATCCAGACCTGAAGATCCCATCTAATCCCGGTGAGATTGATAACCAGGCTGTTCAGCGCGTTCGTCAGGTGCTCCAGCAGTACCTCGAAGATGATAACCTCTTGGCCAACTGGCTGGGCCGCTCCATGACCGAGCCAAAATATCCGGATCTGGCAGGTAGTGAAGAAAACTGGTCTGAGGAAGAAGTGGCAGAACAGCTTGCGGAAGGTGCTTGTGTTTACCTCAGCGAGGGGGCTCGCTTAGCCTTCCATCGCTTTGATGACGGCCACGTGACGCTGTTTGCAGACGGGCAATCGCAGGATCTTTACGCACCTGCAGCAATCGAATTTGCGGCTGAACTGTGTGCTCAACGCTCGGATTCTCTACTGCCATCACCTGAACTTGCAGGTCTTATTACAACCCTTTTGAATCAGGGTTCTGTCTACCTCGAAGACTGATTTTGAAGCCTTTCGATCACCCACAGCCACCTTAATACAAGGTGGCTTTTTTATATAATCTCGACTTTGGTCGTACAAGAAAGCCTTATAAGCCGTTGATATTGCGAATTTTTCAATTAATGTAGTTTATTCGGACTAGATTATTATGGAATAAATAATATCGTTTATATAACCGTATTTTTTTGTAAATTTCTCTTTTATAGCCTCATACCAAAGTGGCTAAACCTTTGGTTTTAGCCCTTCAAAACTGCATGGCTTCTGGCCTGCAGAGAATCTACTCCAGAAAACCGGCTGTAGTGTTTTTACAGTTTCGTCATCCTGCCGAGTGTAGTCTGACTACATCTTTTTTGCTCTGCACAAAATCGTTTTGACTCCTAGAATCGGGAGGATCATCATTCGTTCCAACACATCGGAACTGCCCCAAACAGTTCAGATGCAAGATCAGGGATCTGGGTACCGTCTCCCATCCCGACATTACCTAAACACAAACATTGTGAAGGAATGACCATGTCAGATTACAAAACTGAAATCGATGCGATCTCCAGCCTGCGTGCTGCTAACGGTGAAAGCTGGGGTATCGACCCTGAATACGCCGCTCGCATGCGTCTGCAGAACCGTTTCAAGACCGGTCTGGACATCGCTCGTTACACCGCCAAGATCATGCGCCAGGACATGGCTGAGTACGACGCTGACAGCGCTCAGTACACTCAGTCTCTGGGCTGCTGGCATGGTTTCATCGGTCAGCAGAAACTGATCGCGATCAAAAAGCACTTCGGTACTACTAAGAAGCGTTACCTGTACTTGTCCGGTTGGATGATTGCTGCACTGCGTTCTGAGTTCGGCCCGCTGCCCGACCAGTCCATGCACGAGAAGACTTCTGTACCGGCTCTGATCGAAGAACTGTACACCTTCCTGCGTCAGGCTGACGCTCGCGAACTGGGCGGCCTGTTCCGTCAGCTGGACGCTGCCAAAGAAGCTGGCGACGCTGCTAAAGAAGCTGAAGTACAGGGTCAGATCGACAACTTCCAGACTCACGTAGTGCCGATCATCGCTGACATCGACGCTGGTTTCGGTAACGAAGAAGCGACTTACCTGCTGGCTAAGAAAATGATCGAAGCCGGTGCCTGTGCGATCCAGATCGAAAACCAGGTATCTGACGAGAAGCAGTGTGGTCACCAGGACGGTAAAGTAACCGTTCCTCATTCTGACTTCCTGGCCAAGATCCGCGCCGTACGCTACGCGTTCCTGGAACTGGGTGTTGACGACGGTGTTATCGTTGCTCGTACCGACTCCCTGGGTGCTGGCCTGACCAAGCAGATCGCTGTAACCAACGAACCGGGCGACCTGGGCGACCAGTACAACAGCTTCCTGGATGGCGATTACATCGACAGCGCAGCTGACATCGACAACGGTGACGTGGTTGTTAAGGCTAACGGCAAGCTGCTGAAGCCGAAGCGTCTGGCCTCTGGTCTGTTCCAGTTCAAGAAAGGTTCTGGCGAAGATCGCGTAGTTCTGGACTGCATCACCTCTCTGCAGAACGGCGCCGACCTGCTGTGGATCGAAACCGAGAAGCCGCACGTTGGTCAGATCGCTGGCATGGTTAACCGCATCCGTGAAGCAGTGCCGAATGCCAAGCTGGTTTACAACAACAGCCCGTCCTTCAACTGGACTCTGAACTTCCGTCAGCAGGTATTCGATGCCTGGACTGAAGAAGGCAAGGACGTATCTGCATACGACCGCGCTAACCTGATGTCTGTTGAATACGACGAGACTGAACTGTCTGCTGAAGCTGATCGTCGCATCCAGAGCTTCCAGCGTGACGCTGCACGTGAAGCAGGTATCTTCCACCACCTGATCACTCTGCCGACTTACCACACTGCGGCCCTGTCTACCGACAACCTGGCCAAAGAGTACTTCGGTGAAGCGGGCATGCTGGGCTACGTGGCTGGCGTACAGCGTAAAGAGATCCGTCAGGGCATCGCATGTGTTAAGCACCAGAACATGGCTGGTTCTGACATGGGCGACGATCACAAAGAGTACTTCTCTGGTGACGCTGCACTGAAGGCTTCTGGTAAAGACAACACTATGAACCAGTTCTAATTAAGAACCGGTTCCCCAGGTGCCCTCTGGGTACCTGGAGTGTTCAAGAAGACCGCACCATTCTTCCCCGAGATGGTGCGGTTTTTTTATGCCCTTCGCCTACTCTTCTTTACAATTCATCCAGCTCACACCCTCCCCCAATACCTGTTCAGCAAATTCAAGTAGTACGGACATAGTGCATTTGCTAGGATCCACTCTTATTTTGGCAGCCGCTACGGTTTCCAGTTTCCGCAACGCCCAAGCTTTCACGGCTTTTGATCTACAGGCAGGCTATGACCGTTCTTCTCATGACCCCTCCCATGACTCAGTTGAATACGCCTTACCCGGCTACTGCGTATTTGACCGGCTTTTTGCGTTCGCGTGGTTATGAGGCGGTGCAACGGGATCCAGCCATTGAGCTGTTCCTGGAGATGATGACCGCGCCAGCGCTTGAGGTGATTCGCCAGCACGTTGAAGCAAATTACGAGCACTTCGAGGATGACGAACTGCCGGACGTTATCTTCAATTTCCTGGCCGAATTTGACCGCTATCAGCTGACGGTCGAACCTGCGATTCGTTTCCTTCAGGGAAAAGACCCAAGCCTTGCACTGCGGATCAATTCCCGTCGTTTCCTGCCAGAAGGCCCTGCGTTTGATGCTATCGCACAGATTGAAGCCGTGTCCGGTGATGTACTCAAAGCGGCCTTTGGTAACCTGGGCGCTCAGGATAAAGCCAAATATCTGGCCACCCTGTTCATTAACGACCTGTCTGCGGTTATCACTCAAGGCGTAGATCCCTACTTTGAAGTCAGCCGCTATGGTGAGCAACTCGCCGCCGCCAATCCAAGCTTTGATAACCTATACGATACGCTGATGGATGAAGCGAGCTTCAGCTCGGAGATTCTGGAGCAGTTAATCGAGCAATACCTGGAAGAGACGCAACCCTCGGTTGTTGCACTAACCGTTCCCTTCCCCGGTAATATGCTCGGAGCCTTGCGTATCGCCCAAACCTGCAAAGCGATCAATCCTGACATTCCGGTCGTTATGGGCGGTGGATTTGTTAATACCGAACTGCGTGCTCTGAAAGACCCTCGCGTTTTTGAGTTCGTTGACTTTATCTGCCTTGACGACGGCGAGCGCCCTCTAATCACCTTGTTGGAATTCTTGGCAGGTCAGCGTGAAGTAGACGACCTGGTACGCACCTACTTCCTGGCCGAAGACGAGAATGGACAGCCTTATGTCCATTTCAATGAAAACAAGGAACTGCACGACATTCCACAGTCAGAAGTTGGCGCCCCCGTCTATGACGGTTTGCCTTTGGACGAATATTTGTCACTCTGTGAAATGCTCAACCCCATGCACCGTATTTGGAGCGATGGACGCTGGAACAAGCTCACCATTGCGCACGGCTGCTATTGGCGTAAATGCAGTTTCTGTGATGTCAGCCTCGACTACATTGATCGTTATGACGCCGCCAGTGCCGATGCTCTGGTGGATCGAATTGAACAACTGATTGAAGAAACTGGCGAAAGCGGGTTCCACTTCGTCGATGAAGCACTGCCGCCAAAGCTCACATTTGCATTGGCGCAACGACTGATTGAGCGCAACGTGGTGATCAGTTGGTGGGGCAATATCCGCTTCGAGAAAACCTTTACGCCGGCGCGTTGCCAGCTATTAGCTGATTCAGGTTGCATTGCTGTCAGCGGCGGGCTAGAAGTTGCTTCAGATCGGCTGTTAAACCTGATGGAGAAAGGCGTAAGCGTTGAACGCGTCGCCCAGGTCACCAAAGCGTTCAGTGAAGCCGGCATTCTGGTTCATGCCTACTTGATGTATGGCTTCCCCACACAAACCGAGCAGGAAACCGTCGACTCTCTGGAGATGGTCCGTCAGATGATGCAGCACGGCTGCTTCCAGTCAGCCTACTGGCACCGCTTTGTTGCCACCGTTCACAGCCCAATCGGCATGAACCCCGAGCAGTACGGCATTACTCTTGTAGAGCGCCCGGAAGTCATGTTCGCTGAAAACGATGCTGACTTTATCGACCCCACCGGCACCGACCATGACATGCTGGGAGCAGGCCTTAGAAAAGCGATCTACAACTATATGCACGGCATTGGTTTTGATCAGCCGATGAGTTTCTGGTTTGACCGTTCGGTAACAGGCACTAAGGTTCGCCCTGACCTGATTTCAAATGCAATCAATAACCTGATTGCAAGTATTGAGCACTGATCCTTCCCGCATTAGATGCCACATCGAACATTCCTGGAAGCGCCCTAAGTGAACCAACATTGGGGCGCTCTACGTAACGACTTTCCAAACCAGTTGAATTCATCCACCCTAGGTTGATGGGTGAAACATTTCCCTCCTATTCGTTTTTCCAGAGGCTCCCGCGTGAAACAGCTACGAGGCATCATTTTCGATCTGGACGGCACTCTCGTGTCATCTTCTCTTGATTTTCCGGCTATCAAGCGAGAGATTGGCTGCCCTGCCGATGCGGATGTGCTGACTTACCTGAAGACCCAGCCTGAAGACTTACAGAAATCCGCGATGGAAGTGATTCATCGGCATGAGCGGCTGGATGCAGAAAGCTGCGAGTGGATTCCCGGTGCACGGGAATTTGTTGAGGCCTGCCATGAACAGGGTATCCCCATGGCTATTGTTACGCGCAATTCCCTGCTGTCATCTCAGGCTAAAATCGAGCGCAATTCCATCCCGATTGAACGGGTTATTACGCGGGAAAACTCCAAACCAAAGCCGGACCCGTCTGCTCTACTTCAGGTTGCCGAGGAATTTGGTCTGTCGCCCGAGTTTATGCTCATGGTCGGGGATTACCGTTATGACCTGGAAGCAGGCCGTAACGCGAACATGAAGTCCTGCCTGGTGAATTTCACCACCCTGCCCAATTATTCCCACCTGGCGGATTACACCTTTGAACATTTCGGCATGCTGCACCGTGCCATGTTCGGCGATTGAATATCAGGGCCTGAGGTTCAGAATAGCTGCCCCAGGCCCTAAACTTTCCAGTTTGCCGCTAGCGCCCTAAGGACCGGTCAAAGAATTTAACCAGCGAACTGTTCAGCTCTTCGTGGAAAGCACCACGATCGAACCCTTCGGCATCGACACACACCATGTTCCAGATGCGCGGGTTGTGCTCTTTCAGTTTGGGATTGCACTCAGCCAGGAAGGAGAAGTGCCCGGCTTTTTCGACTACATGCGTTTCTACAACGTTCGGCAGATGTGATGCCAGGTTAGCGCCGTTGGTTTCATGCGGAACGCGGACATCCACTGCACCCGACCAGAGCTGAACTGGAATCTTCACGGACGCCAATGTTTCTTGATCAAACATGTAGCTTAGACCCGGCGCCGCCAGACTGATGGCTTTAATACGAGGGTCACGTGCGACCACTGCTACGTCTTTTGCCAAAAGTTCAGGCTCGATCCCATCCAGCATGCCGATCTCGCAAGTGAATTCCTGAGGGTTTTCCTGACAATGCTCTAATGCCTGATGAAAGTTGGGTACCGCCCCTGCTGCAACCAGGGCTGTATAGCCACCGGCAGAGAAGCCATAGACGCCGATGTGCTCGCCATTCAATTGTCTGGCAGCATGCCAATCGCTCAGCATGTAGTCGATGACAGCCGTAATATCAGCCGGGCGTGATACCAGCCATTGTGCAGTTGTCGCTGATTCATCCTCACTGTTGTTCCCCGGATGTTCGGGAGCAACGACCACATAACCCGCTTTCGCAAGCTCAAGAGCAGCATCCGCATGTCCGCCCATCCAGCCACCATAGCCGTGAGATACAACGATTAGAGGAAGTTTGTTACCTGTCACTTCCCCATTGATCGCCAGTGCCTGACGAAAAGGTGTGTTTGCTTGTTCAGGTGCTACCGAGTCTGAAGGGAACCAGATGCCCATATGTATGGACGGGGATGCATCGACAGTGACGCGCTCGAATCCTACCGCCAGCGCCTGCAGAGGCCAAAGAACAATTGCCAAAAGAATTGATAAGTGGAGTTTCATGTCTTTTCCGTAAGTCTCCAGTGAATAAAACTGCCTTTTTTAAAAAAAGCGGCCAACTGTATCACAGCGGGCTTTCACTGAGGTTTCAGAAAGGACGTTGAGTGTTGCGGTTTTCTTCACTTGCCCTAGACAACAATCCCTTGCACTGGCAGCCACTCATACAGGTTGGCAGGCAAGGGATTACTGAAACCTGATTAGGGGTTACTCGATTGGCAAAGACTCATCAGCGCCCCATTCGGACCAGGAACCATCGTACAGGCTCAGGTTTTCATAGCCGAGAATATCCGCTGCCATCAGAATGATGCAGGCAGTTACACCCGATCCGCAGGTAAAGACACTCGGTTTGCTCTTATCAAGTTCCAGGCCTTCAAACACTTCTGCCAAGGCCGCTTTAGACTTGAACTGAGTATCGTCAAGCACCTCGGTAAAAGGCAGGCTAAAAGATCCTGGAATGTGACCGGAGCGTAGTCCAGGGCGGGGCTCCTCGACCTCACCCAGAAAACGTGCCCGTGAACGCGCATCCAGTACATTCAGTGTACCGTTCGCAATGCTCTCCAACAGATACGTGGAATCACGCACATTTTGCGGTAAGGGTTGTACCCTTGGTGCCTCATCCAGGCCCGTTTCTACCGCTGGTCGCGCAACAACGGTGCGTCCTTCTTCCATCCATTTAGGTAGCCCACCGTCCAGGACATACACGTTTTCAAAGCCCATGGTTTTGAAAATCCACCAGGCTCGTGGCGAGGAATAGACCCCCTGATTGTCGTAGATAACGACGGTGTTTTTAGGTGTCACGCCCTGCCTTTGCATTTCCTGAGCAAACTGTTCAGCGGTTGGAAATGCATGTACCTGATCGGACGTCAGATCACAAAGCTCCCGCTCCAGATTGATGAACTGACTACCCGGAATATAGAGCGGGCGTTCATAGATAATGGGCTCCTTGCCGATTATCTTGCTCATACTGGCATCGAGGATGACCAGCCCTTCCTGATCGAGGTTTTCCTGCAGCCACTCGGTGCTAACGATGGGTGATGTCATGGGCTAAATCCTTGTTACTGATCCGTAAAAATCCTTGAAGCCCAAGACTAGCTGAAAACACCACCCGATGCTTCCTCTGTTTGCAGCCCGATCTCAAGCTCGCTGTGCCTGTTTGGCCGCTCGTTTGGACTGGAAACTCTGCACGGCCTGAGCGAATTCTTCACCCTGCAACGCCGTGACCAGTTGCTCCAACTCACGACGCATTGACTGATCAATCGCGCCCTGTTCAGCCTGCTGCAACAGTCGCTTGGTCGCTTTCATTGCAACCGGCGGAGCGGCTGCCAGCTTATGGGCAGTATTCAGCGCCATCTCAAGTACTTCACCGTCGTCCAGAATCTGGTTGATCATGCCCGCAGCATCTGCGGTGCTTACATCGAAGCGTTCACCCAGCAGCAAGAGTTCAGCCGCTTTTTGTCGCCCCATCATGGCAGGGAAAAGACAGGTTGATGCAAATTCGGGGCAAATGCCGAGGTGCACAAATGGCATTTGAAACCAGCTGCTTTTACCGGCATACACCAGATCACAATGCATCAGCAGCGTACATCCGATGCCGATTGCATGCCCTTCAACAGCAGCCACTACCGGCTTTTCAAACCGGTTAAACTCCTGCATGAATCGATAGACTGGATGCCGATCATCCCGGATAGGATTATCGAGAAAATCGTCCAGATCATTACCACTGCAAAACACCTGAGGAGACCCTGTCAGTACCAGCGCCCGAACCTGCTCATCCTGATCGGCAGCCTTCAACTCGGCAATCAGTGTTTCATAAATGGCACTGGTGAGTGCGTTCTTGCGCTCCGGATTATCCAGTTTCAACAGCCTGACGTGTCCCAGCGTTTCGGTCGTTACGCCTGTATGCTTCATCATTGCTCTCCATTTGCTGTCGGCCGGGGTTTTGCGCCCCGGCTGATGTCCGCTATCAAGCTGAAGTACTAAACTGCTGGCGCAGATTACGCTTGAGCAATTTGCCAGAAGAGTTTTTGGGTAATTGCTGCACAAAGTGCACTTGCTTGGGTACCTTGAACGGTGCCAGATTGGCGCGTGCATGTTTGAGCAGTGCTTCAGCATCCGGATCTACATCCTGTTTCATCACCACCACTGCAGCGATCGCTTCAATCCACTTCTCATCAGGCACACCGATTACAGCGACTTCATCTACACCCGGATAGGTGTAAAGGGCCTCTTCCACATCTCGACTGGCAACAAGAACGCCGCCCGTATTCACGATGTCCTTGATGCGATCGACAATCCAGATATACCCCTGCTCATCCTGATAGCCCAGATCCCCCGAGTGGAACCAACCGCCATTGAATGCTTCTGCGGTCTCCTCAGGTTTATCCCAATAGCCGATCATCAACTGCGGGGAACGGTGAACCAACTCACCCTGCTCGCCGGGCGCGCACTCATTCCCGGTTGCAGGGTCAACAATACGGGTTTCCACATTGATGACCGGACGGCCGCAGGATGCCGGACGCTCCTTATGATCTTCTGGTGAAAGTACCGTTGCCAGCGGTGCGATCTCGCTCTGCCCGTAGCAGTTGTACAAACCTGAATCCGGCAGACGTTCGCCCAGCTCTTTCACAATCGGTTCCGGCATGATGGAAGCGCCGTAATAGAGTTTTGTCAGATGCTGCAGCTCGGCCTCCACAAAATCCCTGTGATGCAACAAGGCAATCCAGACCGTCGGAGGCGCAAAGAAACTGTTCAGGTGTTTGGCTTTCAACAGTTTCAAAATGGCGTCGGGCGTAGGTGTATCCAACAGGTAGCTATACCCTCCAACCAGGAGGCTTGGCATGGTGAAGACGTGCATCTGTGCCGAATGGTAGAGCGGCAGTGCTGCCAGACTGCGGTCAGCCGGTTTAATATCCAGGTGATACAGGCAGCTGAAGTATTCCGACATCAGTGAACGGTGTGTATGCATGGCCCCCTTGGGGTCAGAGGTTGTCCCTGATGTATAGAGGATTTGCACGACATCCTGCTCAGACAGTTCGATTTCCGGTGCCTTATCACTCCCGACGCCGGTCGCCAGTTGCAGAATATCTTCACGCCCTTCTGCATCCTCGGAATGCAAACTCCCCTGGAGGGCGAGATCCAGCTGATCGCCTATGGCATCAACAAATCCCTTCAGACTGTCATCTGCGAACAGGGCACGGGCACCAGACTGTGTCAGAACATAAACCAGCTCCCGCTCGGTCAGTGAAAAATTGACCGGCACATGGATCAAACCTGAGCGGGTACACGCCAGCCATAAGATCAGATAGGCGTCGGAGTTTTTACCATAGGCGGCAACGCGATCACCCTTTTGCAGACCGGACGCCAGCAAGTGATTGGCAACACGGTTTACCGCCGCATCCAGTGTCTGGTATTTCCAGCTCCGATCCTTGTATTCCAGCGCCAGTTTTTGCGGATACTGCATGGCGGCACGATGAAAGGCATCGCCGATAGTGTTACGCGTTGTTTGCTCGATTAATGTACGAGTTTGAGTGTCCATATTCATACTACACCTCAGTTTTTATTGTTTTAGAGTTCCGAGTTGTTCAATCGCGTTTGCTCAGTTCTTTAATGTTTTGCCAGTTGCCAGCAAATGCTCCATTCGCTGGCGCGATGCCGGGTTCTGCAACAAAATCAGGTTGCATTCGCGCTCAAGCTCGCCAAATCGGTCATACCAACCAGGCTTGGTGGCAGCATTCAATAGCTGTAACAGCTGCTCTTCCAGCTCATATTGATAGCTACCTTCATCAGCACTAGCCTGAAGAACCGCCGCACTAAGTGCAGGCGCATTGCTGAAGCGGGATCGACTATCCTCGGTACGCAGCCGTTTTGCCAACGCCGTTGCATCCGACAGCACGCGGTCAATGTTCATGCTGATGCCGTCCGCTTCACGCAGGAACCCCATCTCGCGCGCTTCCAGCGCAGAGCCGCTGACACAAGCATTAGCAATCAGCTCAAAGGCTTTCTCGATCGCCAGCCCTGGGCCAAACCGTTCTTGCGTCCGCGCCAGCAGCTCCTTACAACCACACCAGCCCGGCACTATGCCAACACTGGTTTCCACAAGCCCCAGTGATGATTCCGCATGAGTCTGGATACCATGGCAGTGGAACATAAGCTCAACGCCGCCCCCCAGCGCCTTGCCCGCTACGGCCGCAACCACGGGCACATGAGCGTTACGTATGGCTGCAAATAACTGCTGCCCCCTGCGCATGTAGGCATCCAGTGCTCCATCTTGTTCAGCAAGTAACAGGAACTCTTTGAGATCGGCACCGGCAGCAAAAACCCCGCTATCACTGTAAAGAACCAGCGCCTTGTTGTGCTTAATTGCCGTAGCCAGAGCCGCTTCAATTTCATCCAGTAGCTGATTGCTTAATGCATTGACTCGACTAGTGAACGCCATACACCAGGTCTCAGTGTCCAATTCATGCAGTACGCTGCGGCTGAATTCACGCACAGGCACCTGCCGTTGAATCTTGCTCCATTCGACGATGCCTGCTGCCGGCGTATTGGGCTGGTACTCTCCCTGGGCATCCAGTTGCTGTTCATCAAGATAGCAGCGGCGCCCCTTGGCCTGAGACGTAAACGGGCTTGGTACCAGTCCGATTTCACCCACCAGTTCTTCGAAGGCCTTCATACCGATACGGTCAATCAGCTCAAAGGGGCCAAAGCGCCAGTTGTAGCCCAGTCGCATGGCGGCATCCACAGAACTGATTTCAGCGGCCACCTCGGGTACCAGTCGCGTTGCGTAGTCCAATACCTTGCTCAACACTTGCCGTGCATAGTGGCCACCCTGATCCTCCGACTGAATCAGCTCTCTAACCTGCCCTGCCTTCAGCTGGGCCGAGACCAGCTTACTGGCCTTTGGCACTCGATAGCTGAGGGAGGCCAGATCCAGCACTTCCCGAACCTTGTTGCCATCCTCATCCAGACGCTGACGATAGAACCCCTGCAACACACGCCCCTTGCGACCGAACCAGCCATTCTTCACCATGCCTTCAATTACGGGCACCGGCTTGGCGTATGTCTGGAAGGCGTCATTGTCCGGTAACAACCGACTCAGACTGGCCGTTACCTCAGGCATGAGGTCGATACCGACCAGATCCCAAAGCCCGAATATTCCGGTTTTCGGGAATCCGCATACCTGCATGACCGCATCAGCGTCTTCCACGCTTAGGCCCAGCCTAATCGCTTCCTGCAGCGCGACCTGCATCCAGTAGACACCCAACCGGTTGGCAATAAACCCGGGGCGGTCATTGCAGCGAATTACGGTTTTACCCATGCAATGATCGATAAAGGCATCTACGCGTTCCGTCACTTCGGGGCGGGTCTCATCTGAACTGACCAGTTCCAGCAGGCGCATGTGACGTGGCGGGTTGAAGAAGTGTGTCACTACAAAATGTTCACGCAGGGTCGCAGGCATGCCTTCCATGAGGGTTTCCAGCGGGATGGTAGACGTGTTCGAAGACACCACGGCACCGGGTGCACGGACCTGCTCAATGCGCCGGTAGAGGTTCTGTTTGATATCCAGACGCTCGACCACCACCTCGATAATCCAGTCCGCCCTGGCCAACATATCCAGATCATCATCAATGTTGCCGACCTGAATACGCTCTGCCACCGAGGCATCCATCAGGGCTCCTCTGGAGCCCGCGTTCCGCATACGTTCAAGAGCTCCTGCCGCGATGGCATTACGTGCTTCGGAAGGGGCGCCCGGTGCGGTATCAACGGCCGGTATATCCAGTAGTATGACGCGCGCACCACCATTAGCCGCCTGCGCAGCAATCCCGGCACCCATTACACCGGCACCAATTACCGCGACTGTTTGAATCGGTTGGATTCCCTGAGCACTGCTCATGCTGCACCTCCCAGTCGCTCCAGAATCAATGCAATGCCCTGGCCACCACCAATACACATGGTCACCAGTGCACGTTGCTTATTCTGGCGCTCCAGCTCGTACAAAGCCTTAAGCGTTATCAGGCTGCCGGTTGCACCCACCGGATGACCTAAAGCCACAGCACCACCGTTTACGTTGACCCTGGCGGGATCAAATTCCAGTGTTTGGGATACGGCCATGGCCTGAGAGGCAAAGGCTTCATTTGACTCGATGATATCGATATCGGCCATGCTCAGACCGGCCGCCTGCAGTGCTTTTTTCACTGCGGGAATAGGCCCCAGTCCCATCAGTCGAGGTTCAACACCGGCAAAGCCATAACCAAGGATTCGGGCCATGGGAGCAAGCCCGCGTGCCTGTGCAACCTGCATGGAGGTCATCACCATTGCTGCAGCGCCATCGTTGATACCCGAGGCGTTCCCGGCGGTCACCAGACCATCCTTCTTAAACGCGGGTCTCAGCTTTTGCAGGCTTTCAAGACTCACATCAGCCCGAACATGTTCATCTTCTGCAAACATGACGGTTTCCTTGCCTTTACGAACAGGCACAGGAACGATCTGCGATTCAAAATAGCCCGCAGCAATAGCAGCGGCGGCCTTGTGGTGGCTATCACAGGCGTACTGATCAATTTCCTCACGGGTATAACCGTACTGCTCGGCGATATTTTCTGCCGTTACGCCCATATGCCCGCTATCGAAAGGATCACTGAGGATTCCCAGTGTCATATCCAGCGCCTTGGCATCTCCCATCCGCTGTCCGGTGCGCATGCTTGGCAGCAAGTAAGCGCCTCGACTCATGCTTTCGGCCCCACCGGCCAATGCAATCGTACTGGCACCGGACTGGATCAGCTGAGCAGTTGAGATCAGTGACTGCACCGAAGAGCCACACAAGCGGTTTACATTGAGTGCCGCCGAGCTATCCGGCAGACCGGCATTCAGCGCAATATGACGTGACAGATAGACATCCTGCGGACTGGTGGTAATGATGTGACCAAACACCGAGTGATCAATCTCGCCAGCTTCTACGCCTGCACGTTCTATCGCAGCTTTTGCGGCAAAGGTGCCCAGCTCGGCTGGGGTGTAGGCAGACAGGCTGCCGCCAAAATCGCCAATAGCAGTTCGAGCACCCGCAACAATAACGACATCCTGCAGTTTGACTGTATCGCTCATCATTTTTTTCCCTTTTATTGTTATCGGTTCAACCTGCTCGACCCAGCATGTCGCGGGCGATCACCTCTTTCATGATTTCCGAGGTGCCGGCATAGATGGTCTGGATACGTGCATCCACATAGAAACGTGAAATCGGATACTCCAGGGTGTAGCCGTAGCCACCGAACAGCTGCAAACAACGGTCTATGGAGCGACACTGCATCTCGCTCAGCATCAGTTTCAGCGTTGCGGCATCGGTCCCGTTCATCTGGCCCTGCTGGTAGCGCTGCAGACACTGGTTGAAATAGGCGCGCCCCATCTCCAGCTCCGCACGTACCTGCGCCAGGCTGAAGCGGGTATTTTGGAAATCAGCAATGCGCTGACCAAAGGCGCGGCGCTCCTGCACATATTCCAGTGTCTGCTGAAGCGCACCCTCAATGGCACCCAATGCCTGAGCGCCAACACCCAGACGCTCGCGCGCCAGCTCCTGCATCAGATACACAAAGCCCTGTCCCGCTTCACCCAGCAACGCCTCATCCGGCAGGATCAGATCGTCAAAGAAGAGCTCAGCCGTATCGCTGGCGTGCTGACCGATCTTGCGGATCGACTTGCCACGGGAAAAACCGGGCAGCGAGGTATCTGCCAGGAACAGGGATACGCCACGGGCTCCGGCACTGGGGTCGGTCTTGGCACAGATAATCACCAGATCAGCCAGCTGACCATTGGTGATAAACACCTTGGCACCGTTCAGTTTCCAGCCACCCTCGACTTTCTCGGCACCCGTGCGCATGGCGGCAAGATCACTGCCCGCTCCCGGCTCGGTCATGGCGATGGCACCCAAGACTTCACCACTGGCCATACGGGGCAGCCAATGCTGTTTCTGGGCCTCAGAGCCAAGGTGAAGAATGTAGGGCATGACGATGTTGGCGTGGATGTTGTAGCCACTTGCCAGGCCACCAAAGCCCTGACGCGAGATCTCTTCACAGATCATCAGACAGATTTCGACACCGGCCTCAGAACCACCAAGTGATTCCGGCAGGTCTACGCCCAGCAACCCGGCCTCGCCCAAGCGGTTCCAGAGTTCACGCGGCACCTGATGAGACTCTTCCCAGGCCTCATAATCCGGCGCGACTTCCTGTTGCAGGATGCGGCGCACCATCTCTTCAAACAGTGCCTTATCTTCATTGCCCGCCTCCGGGGCAACAACAGACGTTGCCTGTGTATTCATGCTCAGCCCTTTTGTTGTTTTTACTTTAGGGGCCACCGGCCGGTTGACCTTTTACATCATTAAAGAGCCTTAGCCCTGTGCTTTGAATGACCCTTGGGGTCTTTTTAATTGATCGAATAGGCCATTGCATTCACACTGAGGCATAGACCCTTCAGCCAGTACGTTGAGCTTTATGTCGCAAACCGATGCACCCCATACCTCACTCAAGGCCCATATTGCCAACCACTACATTCGAGCCAGTATTGGCGGCGCCCTGCGTCAGGGGGCAGAGCTAAAGCCACTTTTGGCGGCTGCCGGTATTTCTGAAGACTGGATTGACCGCTCAGAACATACGATTACCGAGCGTCAATTAAGCGAGCTGGTTAAGGCGGTTTGGCGTTTTACACGCGATGAGTTCATGGGGCTTTCGCCTCATATCTGTAAGCGCGGAGTCTTTTCTCTTGCAGCTGAATTATCTCAAGGGGCCAGTACATTGGGTGGCATGCTGCGACAGAGTGCACGCATGTATACGGCACTGTCGGATGACCTGAATATAGGACTTGAGGTCGACAACAGAACATACGCCCCACTGGTATTTTTTCGACTGCATCTGCGACATAACGGTGAAGATAGCGATCACTTCCTGCAGGAATTCATCATGCTGATGTGGCAGCGCTTTGCCAGCTGGCTGGTAGGACAGCAGGTGCCGATTGCCAGTACCGTATTTGGATACTCCGCTCCCGCGCACGCACGCGAATACCGCTCAATGTATCTGGGCGAATTACTCTATGAGCACCCGGTCTCAGGTTTTTATTTCCATCCGCGTTATCTGCAACTGCCGATTATCCGTAATGCCGTAGAACTGCAGAGCTTCCTGCAGGATTGCCCGGCCGTCATTCTGCACCGCCCCGTACGTGATAACAGCCTTCAGACCCGTATCCGTATTTTGCTGCAACGCTACGACCTGGAGCAGATGCCGGAGCTGGAAGACATCAGCCACTCACTGGCCATCGCACCGCGTACACTCAGACGAAAGCTTTTGGATGAAGGCACATCGGTCAGACAGATCAAGGAAGCGATTCGACGCGACTTTGCACTGAAGCTGCTGACCAATGAGCATTTAAGTGTTCAGGAAATTGCCGAGCAAAGCGGTTTTGCCGAGGCTGCCGCCTTCTGCCGGGCGTTCAAACGCTGGACGGGAGAGTCGCCCTCCCGGTGGCGGCGCCAATCAGATAACGTCCAAGGATAGCCATCCGCACGGGAATGGCTATAATACTGTTTATATATACAGTATATTGGATGCACACATATGAACGCGGTGATTTTGGCACGCGCTACGGCGCGGACCTCTTTAGCCATTCCTCTTTTTATGGAACGGGTACAGGCGGGCTTTCCTTCCCCGGCCCAGGACTATGTCGAACAAACGCTGGATTTGAATGATCTTTGTATCCGGCATCCGGCTGCCACCTACTTCGTGCGCGCCGAGGGCGACTCTATGATCGAAGTCGGCATCTTCAGTGGTGATATTCTGGTGGTGGACTCGTCACTGTCAGCCAACCACGGGGATATCGTTATCGCCAGCCTGAACGGAGAATTCACCGTCAAACAGCTTGAGCTCAAGCCTCGCACCCGGCTGCTGCCACGTAACCCGAACTACCGTCCGATAATCCTGCCCGAGGGCTGTGATCTGAACCTGTTCGGTGTCGTGACCAATGTCATTCACTCCCTGCGCAGACCAGACCGATGACCTCTGTATTTGCGCTGGTAGACTGCAACAATTTCTATACCGCATGTGAGCGACGCTTTCGTCCCGACCTTGAGGGTGTACCCATCGTTGTCCTGTCCAATAACGATGGTTGCATCATTTCCCGTTCTGCCGAAGCCAAGGCTATGGGGATTAAGATGGGCCTGCCCTTCTATCAGATCGAGCGCTACCTGACCCAACAGGGCGTCGCCATCTTCTCCTCCAATTACGCGCTTTATGCCGATATGTCGGCTCGCGTGATGAGTGTGCTGGAACAGGAATCACCCCGCGTAGAGATCTACTCCATAGACGAAGCCTTCCTGGATCTGAGCGGTATCAAGTCAGTGGAATCACTGGGTGCATTTGGCAGTCGCATACGTCAGACGGTGCAACAATGGACTGGCATCACCGTGTGTGTCGGCATTGCGCCCACAAAAACACTGGCAAAACTCGCCAATCACGCCGCCAAACGCTACCCGGCAACAGGAGGTGTTGTCGATCTGACCAACCCGGAGCGCCAACGCCGCCTGCTCAAACTGGTACCCATCGATGAAGTTTGGGGTGTCGGCCGACGCCTGACCCAACGCTTGCAAAAGGATGGCATCAAGACTGCGCTGGATTTGGCCTGCTGCCATCCCAAAACCATCCGCCAGCAGTATTCGGTGGTATTGGAGCGCACCGTGCGCGAACTTAACGGGGAGTCGTGCCTGTCATTGGAAGATGTGACGCCCACCAAGCAACAGATCATCTGTAGCCGCTCGTTTGGTGAGCGCATTACCCGCTTTCAGTCGATGCGCGAAGCGATCTGTGAATACGCGGTCAGAGCCGCCGAAAAGCTGCGTGAAGAAAATCGCATGGCCAAACGGGTCAATCTGTTTATGCGCACCAACCGACATAATCCGGCAGAACCCCAGTACATGCCATCACTGGGGGCTGAGCTGCCGATACCGACCGACGATACCCGCGATATTGTTGCGGCCGTTATACGCTTGTTGCGTGCCTGCTGGAAAGATGGCTATCGCTATATGAAAGCGGGCGTCATGCTGACCGATTTTTACGAACCCGGTGTCTACCAGCCAGGGCTATTCGATGAGATACATACCCGCCCCAACGCCAAAGCCTTGATGTCGGTACTCGATCAGATCAACCACAGCGGCAAGGGCCGTCTGTTTTTAGCCGGTCAAGGCATACAGAAAGAGTGGCGCATGAAGCGGCTGCGCGTGTCTCCGGCTTACACTACAAACTGGCATTCACTCCCCGTCGCCAAGTAGGCCTAGCGACCATTAGCGAATAGCCACAAAGGGTAAACAGTCTAGGATGAGACGATGGGCCCGGCAGGGATTGCCCAAGGCTTTATCAACACAGATCAAGGACGATCAAATGAACACACATCCATATATAGCGCTGACAATCGCACTCTGCTGCTCTCAACCGACAGTAGCGGGCGTGTACAAGTGTACTGGACAGGATGGTCGCAAGATCTTCTCCAGCTCACCCTGCAGTAAAAATGCGCAGTACATCCCCAACCGGGACCTTAGAGCGAACCGCATTGACCTGGCACCCGACAAACCCAAAGACTCGGAAAAACAGGGCAAGAAAGCCTCTCAGCCAGAGCTGGAAGTTAACAAGGAAGCCATCAAGTCACGCTACAAAGACCTTAGGGCACTGACCCGCCGTCTTATCGGTTACGAGAACCAGCCGCTGCTGAAGCGCATCAATAAACGCATTGATGCCAACTTGAGACGCGCCCTGTCCGCCAAGTCGGTCTCACCCGAAAAGCGAGCGATTCATCGTCAGTACAACGAGGAGGCCGCGGAAGCCAAACGCCGCTACCTGACTAACCACGCCAGCATGGCAGAAGCGCTTGTCACGATCGAAGCCGAGCGTGACGAAGCACTGTACGACTTCTCATCAAAGTCACGTGCCCGTTAGCGAGCTACCGAGTTGCCTGCATGACATCAGGTTCAACGAACGGATTGGGATGCCCCTGAATCGCTTCAATACGGCGGGCACGTGCACGTTCAGCGTCATCAACAGGGTCAAGCGATGACCAGGCCTTGAACAGCTGCTGCTGTTTGCGACCTATGCGCACACCATAACGGTCGGCCATATAAAAGTAGGTGCGCGCAATATCGCCACGGACCGCCTCCGGTGGCTCGGCAACACGAGCCTTGAAGTCCACTTCAAAGTCACACTGACCATAAGCACGTGGTTCACCAGCGATCATGCCAAAACGGAAGTTGCTGCGATCACCATTCAGCTCACCCACCGCCGGGACCAGGTTATACAGATCGGACTCCATCTGTTTGAAGACCGGATCTTTTCGACAGTTCTTGCGACCGCCGTCCTGCCAACACTGTAGCTGATGACCAAACTCCCAGGCAGGCATTACATGCTCCCACTCAATACGGGCTGATCGGTTGGCATTCTTGCGTGGTTGCAGGCCACAGCTATCGGCAACAGGTGCCAAGCGAGTGCGACCAGGCTTGTCAGGCACAGCTTGTTCATTAAATTCACAGCCGCAGTAAAAGGTGATGCGATCAGCATCCTGATACAGCTGCTTGGAAAGAATCTTTTTTGCGGAATTAAACGACGAAGGTGTATCAGCCACGGCCAGGGACGCCGAAGCAGCGAGCATCATGCTCAGGATAAAACGCATAGAAACTACCGTATGCAAACAGGTGAGCGCACTCAATCCATGTGCACAGACCGCCTTCCCTGCGAAGCGCAGATAGTCTACGAATTAGTCTTTGAAATCAATACCGTATAGACAGCACTTAAAGCTCAGCTAAACACCGAGCGGAAAACGCCCCGAAATACACCCATCACAGTCAAAAACAGCACGCTTGCCATTTTGCGCCAGCGCATTGACCGATAATGTCATCAAAATAAAGCCTAAAAACCCACCAAGAGCCCCATATTTCATAGCCATTGAACATTCATGACATCAAATGACAGTTCAATTGGCGTCAAATGTCATTGGCTTGCCGGCATGAATATCCGATGCTGGGCCCATACTGAACAGGCCCTCTTCGTTGATGAGCGGCCGAAGCCCAATAACAACACAAGGGGTTTACACCATGCCCGAGTACAAAGCGCCACAGAAAGATATCCATTTCGTACTCAACGATCTGCTGGATTTCGAGCAGCATTATAGCCAGCTGCCAGGCTGCGAAGACGCAACACCGGATATGGTCAGTGCCATCATTGAAGAAGGTGCCCGCTTCGCGGAGCGTGTGCTGTCTCCACTCAATCAGGTTGGTGATCGCGAAGGCTGCCGTTTTGAAGACGGTGTTGTCACTACGCCAACCGGTTTCCGTGAAGCCTATCAGCAATTTGTAGAAGGCGGCTGGCCGTCTCTGTCACACAGCCCTGAATGGGGTGGCCAGGGCCTGCCTGATTCTCTTGGCATGGTCGTCAGTGAACTGACCAGCACCGCTAACTGGGCCTGGGGCATGTATCCTGGACTGAGCCACGGCGCCATGAATACCATTGAAGAACATGGTACCGATGAGCAGAAGCAGACCTACCTGACCAAACTGGTGTCCGGTGAATGGACCGGCACCATGTGCCTGACCGAGCCACATTGCGGTACCGACCTGGGTTTGCTGCGCACCAAGGCTGAACCCAATGCCGACGGCAGCTACGCCATCAGCGGTACCAAGATCTTCATCTCTGCCGGTGAACACGACATGGCGGATAATATTGTCCATATCGTACTGGCTCGTCTGCCGGATGCGCCTGCCGGAACCAAAGGCATTTCCCTGTTTATCGTGCCCAAGCACATGCCGACCGCTGATGGTGGCGTAGGCGAACGCAATGCAGTCAGCTGTGGCTCCATCGAACACAAAATGGGCATCCACGGCAACTCAACCTGTGTAATGAACTTTGACGGCGCGACCGGCTACCTGATCGGACCGGCCAACAAAGGCCTGAACTGCATGTTCACCTTCATGAATACCGCGCGTCTGGGTACCGCCATGCAGGGTCTGGCGCATGCCGAATGGGGCTTCCAGAACTCCCTGCCCTATGCACGCGAACGTCTGCAGATGCGCGCATTGACTGGCCCCGCGGCACCTGAAAAAGCGGCTGATCCGATCATTGTGCACCCTGAAGTGCGCAAAATGCTGCTGACTCAAAAGGCCTTCGCTGAAGGTGGCCGCGCCCTGATCTACTACTGCGCCATGCTGGTCGACAAGGTAAAACACGCCGAAGGCGAAGAGAAAGCCAACGCGGATACTCAGCTGGCGTTCCTCACGCCCATCGCCAAGGCCTTCCTGACCGAAGTGGGCTTCGAAAGTGCCAACCATGGCCTGCAAATTTACGGCGGCCACGGCTACATCAGCGAATGGGGTATGGAGCAGAACGTACGTGATTGCCGTATCTCCATGCTGTACGAAGGCACCACTCAGATTCAGGCACTGGACCTGCTGGGCCGCAAGGTACTGATGACGCAAGGTGAAACACTGAAGAGCTTCACCAAAGTGATTCACAAATTCTGCAAGGTGGCTGAAGAAGATCCGAAGCTGCGCGCGTTCACCGGCCCGCTGGCCAAGCTGAACAGCGAATGGGGCGATCTGACCCAACAGATCGGTATGAAGGCTATGATGAACAAGGAAGAAGTCGGTGCCGCTTCCGTGGACTACCTGATGTACTCCGGTTACGTCACTCTGGCTTACTTCTGGGCGCGCTCTGCACAGGTTGCGCAGATGAAACTGGCCGCTGGTGAAGGTGATGCTGCTTTCTACCGCAGCAAGCTGACCACCGCTCGTTTCTACTTCGAACGCATCCTGCCGCGTACCCGTGGACTGGTCGAAACAATGCTGTCCGGTTCCGATAACCTGATGGAGCTGCCGGAAGACAACTTCATTTTCTAAGGCAAAGACCAGTGGTTTTCCAGGGAGCATGGCGAACCACTACCCGCCGGGGTCAAACACCCCGGCAACGCCCGACTGTCACGGTGGCCCAGGCTGCCGGGCACAAGCCCTCACAACAACAAGCACATGGGCATAGGTATGATTAGGATGAACGACAACGGCCAACAGATCCCTCCGTCACTGAACCCCGAGGGATACGAAGCCATCACCGATTTCTTTGACGACGTTTGCCGTCGTTATGCCGAGCGCCCCGCTTTTACCAGCCTGGGACGCACACTGACCTACGCTGAGCTGAATCGTCTTGCGGACGCGTTCGCCGTGTATCTGCAACAGGAAACGGATCTGGTCCCTGGTGACCGCATCGCGATTCAGTTGCCAAACCTGATTCAGTACCCGGTCGCACTGTTTGGCGCTCTGCGCGCAGGCCTGGTGGTTGTAAATACCAATCCCCTGTACACGCCAACGGAAATGGCACACCAGTTCCGTGACAGTGGCGCCAAGGCGCTGGTCATTCACAAAAGCATGGCCCACAACGCCGAAAAGATTCTCGCCAAGACCGATATACAAACAGTGTTCGTGACCCAGGTAGGCGACCTGCATGGCTTTGTTAAACGCCACTTACTGAACGCAGCGGTTAAGTACATCAAGAAGATGGAGCCCAAGTACTCACTGCCGGGCGCTATCAGTCTGCGCACTGCGCTGCTGAACCATATCGACAAGAAACCCGAAAAGGTAACGCGTAAACCCGGTGACCTGGCCGTGCTGCAATACACCGGCGGCACCACGGGTGTTTCCAAAGGTGCCATGCTGACGCACGCAAACCTGCTGTCCAATATGCTGCAGGGCCACATGATTATTCGTGATGTCGCCAGCGACTGGGCTGCAAACGTGATCGCTCCCCTGCCGCTTTACCATATCTATGCCTTTACCGTGGCACAGATCATCATGGCCAGCGGCGGGCACAGCATTCTGATCCCCAACCCGCGTGACCTGCCGGGTCTGGTTAAAGAAATAAGCAATTGGCCCTTCACCACTTTCCTGGGCTTAAACACCCTGTTTGTGGCGCTGTGCAACAACGAAGATTTCCGTGCCCTGGACTTCAGCAAACTGCGCATGACCCTGTCAGGAGGCATGGCTCTGACCCATGCTGCAGGCGAACAATGGCGCAAGGTAACGGGCTGCACCATCATCGAAGCCTATGGCCTGACCGAAACCTCGCCAGCCGTTGCCATTAACCCACCCGATGCCATTCGCAGTGGCACCATAGGTCGCCCCGTACCCGAAACCGAGGTGCTGATCATGGGCGGTGACGGCGAAGCCGTACCCGATGGCATGCCCGGCGAACTCTGCGTGCGTGGCCCTCAGGTCATGGCCGGTTATTGGCAAAACGACAGTGCAACACGCGCCAGCTTTACCGATCAGGGCTACCTGATCACCGGCGACATCGCGGTAAAAGAAGAAGGTGGCTACCTGCGTATCGTCGATCGTGCCAAGGACCTGATAATTGTCTCCGGTTTCAACGTCTATCCCAACGAAGTTGAAGATATTGTCACCGAGCACCCGGATATCGTGGAATGCGCCGCTATCGGACTGCCTGATCCTGTCAGTGGTGAAGTGGTGAAGGTGTTTGCCGTTAGGCGCGATGATCAACTGACCGAACAGGCCGTGCGCGATTGGTGTCGTGAACGCCTCACCGCTTACAAGGTACCCAAGGTAATCGAGTTTGTACCCGAACTGCCCAAGTCCAATGTAGGCAAAATTTTGCGCCGCATGCTCAAAACCAACCACCAGGACGTGGCCTGAGGAGTCGTCGATGCCGCTTACGAAACCGATCCGTCGTCGCCTTCATCACAGACGCCAGGTGCAGTGTGATGGTTATGAACGTGAAGACGGCCTCTGGGACATTGAGGCTCATATCACCGACATCAAAACCTATGACCTGGACAATGCCGAGCGCGGTGGCTACGTCAGTGCCGGTGAGCCTTTCCACGATATGTGGATGCGGCTCACCATCGACCGCAGCATGAAAATCCATGAAGTCGAGGCTGTGATCGATGCTTCTCCCTTCCCCCAGTGCCCGGCGATAGCAAAACAGTTCCGCCAGCTGGAAGGCACGCGTATCGGGCCAGGCTGGCACCGGGAAGCCAAGGAGCTGTTTAACGGCATTCACAACTGCACACATCTGCACGAACTGCTCGCACCACTGGCCACAACTGCTGTTCAAACCCTGTGGCCAAGCGATGCGAAAGACGTGATGGAACTGGCAGAAAAACTGCTGCTCGACAGCTGCCACGGCTGGTCACGTCACGAATACACGGTGCGCAAGTATATCCCGCACAGATATGTACCGGCAGAGACATCCAATGGCTAAGCCTGCCGGACCCCCTTTTAACAATGACAACCTGCGGTCGTTCATGCCGAACACCGACCGCGATTGCCACGGAGTCTGACCATGTTGATGGAAGGAAAAGCAATACAACTGGCCGCAATCGAACCCGGGCTTTATGAGCTGGTATTTGCCAGCCGGGACGATAGCGTCAACAAACTGAACCAGGCCACCATGGCTGAACTGCAACAGGCTGTTACCACCCTGAAATCTCAGGATGATCTGAAAGGCCTGCTGATCCGCAGTGACAAGGACAGCTTTATCGTCGGCGCCGATATCACCGAATTTGTTGGCCTGTTCTCGGCTGGTGAAGACGAAATCGTCAGCGGCCTGCTGCAGATGAACGCCGTGTTCAACAGCATCGAGGATCTGCCCTGCCCAACGGTCGCCGCCATTAATGGCGTGGCACTTGGCGGTGGCTTCGAACTCTGCCTGGCCTGCGACTACCGTGTCATGAACAGCGATGCCAAAGTCGGCCTGCCGGAAGTCAAACTGGGTATCTACCCGGGATGGGGTGGCACCGTTCGCCTGCCGCGTCTGGTAGGGGTAGATAATGCCAACGAATGGATCTGCGGTGGTACCGAGCAGCGTGCCAAAAATGCTTTGGCAGTCGGTGCTGTTGATGCGATTGTCGAGCCGGAACTGTTGCGCGATGGCGCACTGGATCTGCTGCGCCGCTGTGTGGCAGGTGAATTCGATTACCAGGCACGCCGTACCGAAAAACAGAGCCCGATCAAACTGAACCAGATCGAACAGATGATGGCGTTTGAATCCGCCAAAGGCGTGATCGGTGCCCAAGCCGGTCCGCACTACCCGGCTCCAATGGCGGCACTGGCGTCCATCCAGAAACATGCCAATATGACTCGTGATGATGCGCAGGCCGTTGAAGCCAAGGGCTTTGCCAAACTGGCCACCAATGCGGTGACACCTGCACTGGTCGGCCTGTTCCTCAAAGACCAGCAGATCAAACGTGCCAGCAAACGTTATGAAGCCGATGTTGAACCTGTACGTCAGGCGGCGGTATTGGGTGCCGGCATCATGGGCGGCGGCGTAGCCTACCAGAGCGCCTCCCGTGGCACACCGATCCTGATGAAGGATATCAACGAAGGCGCGCTGCAATTGGGCCTCAGCGAAGCCTCCAAGCTGTTCAACAAGCAGCTGGAGCGCGGCAAAATTGATGGTCGCAAGTTGGCCACCAGCCTGGCGCGTATTCGCCCAACCCTGAGCTATGGCGACTTCGGCAATGTAGACCTGGTCGTCGAAGCCGTGGTCGAGAACCCGAAGATCAAGCAGAGCGTGCTGGCTGAGGTGGAATCCCATCTGCAGGACGGCGCCATCCTCACCTCCAATACCTCTACCATCTCCATCACCGAACTGGCCAAGGCACTGAAGAAGCCGGAAAACTTCTGCGGCATGCATTTCTTCAACCCGGTACACCAGATGCCGCTGGTTGAGGTTATCCGCGGTGAGAAAAGCTCTGAAGCAGCCATTGGCCGCACCGTAGCCTACGCCAAGGCCATGGGTAAAACGCCGATTGTGGTTAACGACTGCCCGGGTTTCCTGGTCAACCGTATCCTCTTCCCCTACTTCGCCGGTTTCACAGGCCTCCTGCGTGACGGCGCCGATTATCGTCAGGTAGACAAGGTGATGGAACGCTTTGGCTGGCCCATGGGCCCTGCCTTCCTGCTCGACGTGGTCGGTATCGATACCGCACAACATGCCGGTGCGGTAATGGCAGATGGCTTCCCTGATCGCATGCGCAATGAAGGCGAAACCGTGATCGAGCGCCTCTACAAAGAACAGCGTCTGGGTCAGAAGAACGGCAAGGGCTTCTACCGTTACGAGCCGGATCGCAAAGGCAAACCGAAGAAGCTGGTCGATGAAGAACTTCCGGCCCTGCTGGAGGGAGTTGTCGGCCCTGCACGTGAGTTCAGCGATGAAGAGATCATTGCCCGCATGATGATCCCGCTATGCATTGAATCTGTACGCTGCCTGGAAGATGGCATCGTCGAAACACCTGCCGAAGTGGATATGGGCCTGGTATATGGCATCGGCCTGCCGCCGTTCCGCGGTGGTGCTCTGTTCTACATCGACCAGATGGGTCTGCAGGCATTCTGCGACCTGGCTGATCAGCATGCAGAACTTGGCAAGCTCTATCAGCCGACCGACAAAATGCGCGCCATGGCAGCCGCCGGCCAGACCTACTTTGGATAAGGAGAACAACCGATGAGTCTTAAACCCAACGATATCGTCATCATCGACGGGGTACGCAGCCCCATGGCCCAGTCCAAGGGCGGCTCCTTCCGCAATGTACGTGCTGACGACCTGTCTGCAGCCCTGATGAAAGGCCTTCTGGCCCGTAATGCAGCACTGGACCCAGCCAGCATCGACGATGTGATCTGGGGCTGTGTAAACCAAACCCTGGAACAGGGCTTCAACGTGGCCCGCAGCGCCGCCCTGCTGGCAGGCCTGCCACATTCGGTTGCCGGTCAGACCGTTAACCGTCTGTGCGGTTCTTCAATGTCCGCCCTGCACACGGCTGCTCAGGCAATCGCCTGCGGCAACGGTGATACTTTCATGGTCGGCGGTGTTGAGCACATGGGTCATATTTCCATCCTGCACGGCATTGACGTAAACCCGGCCATGTCCAAGCAGATCGCCAAGGCATCCATGATGATGGGCCTGACCGCTGAAATGCTGGGCAAAATGAACAACATTTCCCGTGAAGAGCAGGATGCCTTTGCCGCCCGCTCCCATCAGCGTGCGCATCAGGCAGCACTGGAAGGCCGCTGGGATAACGAGATCCTGCCGCTGGAAGGTCACGACAAGCAGGGCTTCAAGAGCCTGGTCACCAGTGACGAAGTTATTCGTCCGGAAACTACCGTTGAGACACTGGCCGGACTCAAGCCAGCCTTCATGCCCAAGGGCGGTACCGTAACAGCTGGCTCCTCCTCCGCGTTCTCCGATGGCGCCTCAGCCATGCTGATGATGTCTGCCGCACGCGCGCAGGAATTGGGCCTCAAACCGCGTGCCCGCGTGATCGGTATGGGCGTTGCCGGCTGCGATCCGTCCATCATGGGCTACGGCCCGGTTCCGGCTACGGAGAAAGCCCTCAAAAATGCTGGCTTGAGCGTAAACGACCTGGATGTAATTGAACTGAACGAAGCCTTCGCGGCACAGGCCCTGGCTGTCATCAAGGGACTGCGTTTGCAGGACGTAATGGATGACAAGATCAACCTGAACGGCGGCGCTATCGCACTCGGCCACCCGCTGGGTTGCTCAGGTACCCGCATTTCCAACACCCTGATCAACGTGATGGAACAGAAGGATGCCACCCTGGGCCTGGCCACCATGTGTGTAGGCATGGGTCAGGGTATTTCGACTGTCTTTGAGCGCCTGAACTAAAAAAGAGCGTGTGAACTGAGTCCTTAACGCCCTTACAGCCCGGCCAATGAGCCGGGCTTTTTTATCCCTCAACAGCGCACTAACAGAACCTTCAACGATGGCACGGGAACCTGTGCATCAGGCGATTTCTTCCATCAATGCCTGAATTTTGGCATCCGCCTGTTTTCGGGCAGGACGTTCAAGAAAAGGTGCGACGTAGGCTTAAAACTCAGGTTTGCGCGGGATGAGGTTAAAATCCATGCCGAAACGAAGCAGCGACCCCACATATACATCGGCAGCCGTGAATCGATCACCAGCCACATAGGTACGATCTGCCAACCAACTGGCCAGGGTGTCGAACGTCTTCTCAAAGGTGCCGTAACCCAGAGAGCTCTGAAGTTCAGCCGTTTCAGGTATCCAGCCGGCAGACTGATCAAACATCGCCGGTTCACCACAGCCCGCTGCAAAGAAGAGCCAACGGTAGTATTCGCCTCGATCTTCCAGTGCAGGCGCCAGCTCAGCCTGCGGGAAAGCATCCGCAAGATACGCACAAATGGCAGCTGTTTCGGTCACGATCACTTCGCCATGCTGAAGCGCAGGCACCTTGCCCATGGGATTCAACGCCAGGTATTCAGGGGCTTTCATGGTTGTGCTGTAGTCCAGTACACGCACAGTATACGGCTGACCGATCTCTTCCAGCATCCACTGAACAATGGCACCACGGGACTGAGGGTGGGTATAGAGGATCAATTCCTTGGACATGGTTGTCTCCTTTCATTTGGTGTGTGAGGAGACTTTACTGCCCACTACTGTCAGTTTCTGTCAGTAGTGTTTGACGCCACTCCTTCATCATCTGGAAACGGCGCTTGGGAGTTTTCTCGACGAGTGCTTTAACATCCCGAATCCGGTCGATACGGAAATGGCGGTAATCATCACGCAGCTCACACCAGGCTGCCAGTACCTGAACAGAATCAAAGAACCCTACTGTCACTGGCCAGATGACACGCTGTGTTCTGTCCCCTTTCTGGTCCGAATAGTCCAGCAGAAGCTTACATTCCTCATTAAGAGCCTTACGAATCAACGGCAGATCCTGACGGACAGGCTGAGGCCCGCAGGGCACAACCACAAAGGCATCATCATCAAATCGCTGACGTAATTCCCGTGGCAATACCGCACCCAGCTTGGCCATTGCTTCTCGCGCAGCCTGCCCCATGGGTCCATCTGTTCGTGTCCCCGCCCATTTCAATCCAAGCGCCAACGCCTCTATTTCCTCGGGCGAAAACATCAGTGGCGGCAACAGGAAACCGGGCTTAAGCACATAACCAAGGCCAGGCTCGCCATCAATCTCTGCACCCATCGACTGAAGCGTGGCAATATCCCGATACAGAGTACGCAAGGAGATGCCTGTTTCCTCCGCCAACACAGCGCCTTTCACCGGTCGACGATGGCGGCGCAGAATCTGGAGGATATCGAGTAATCGTTCTGTACGGGACATAGAACATGGGGTCTGAATAATTTTAGTATTAGCCTAAAATACCAAAAACTCAGCACAAGCGTTATGGGCAGTTTTCATTATTCAATAAAACAGTTACATCATCATAGTTTTTACGGCGGATCATCTTTATTAAATGATCCGCACACAAAGTTCTATATCAACTGGATGCAGGAACTTTGATGGTATTAACACTACTTCTAAGAGTTTTCTCATATTTAGCGAAATCCTCTTTTGTAGAGTTAAAATTAAACACCAGCATTTCCTTACCATAGCTGGTTACGAGCACAATATTATAGATATCGGTATCAATCGCATTGGAAGTTAACTCCAGGTATATCCATTCTCTTCCTGAAAGACTGATAACCTCTTGCTTTTTCCACTGAACACCGGGAACAATTCGCTCAAAACCGTCAACATATACGCTCATCAACTCTTTCAAGGGAGCACCCGATATATCATGAGGCTTGAGGTCGAAGGCGATTGTTGTACTACCCGTGTCGTTACCGACAACCCACCTTGGAGCACGCTTGTGCGGCCATTTGAAATCAAGAATTTCTTGCGATAAAGCACCAAAATTATCAGGTGCTTGAAATGTGATTCCTGTATCAGCTACTTGCACTTCTTTTGCAATACACAGAGATGAAATCAGCAGAGCGAGAATACCAGTGACGATTTTCATTCGGTCAGTCCATTAAATCCAGGGGTTATTATCATGCAAGCATGCCTGATTTCAGGCAAAAGCCTTCTGGAGATTTTGAACAACTGACTGAGCTTGATACAACGAGCTTTCACAGTCATTTTCCTCCTTGAAAACGAACATGCGTGCCTTGGAAAGGATAGGAGCCACGTCCAGTGCGGCCCTGTTTCCAGCGCTCATAATACTGTTGGCTGACACCTATATCTACAATTAGCTCTGATAATGCACTTGGCAATGAAGCCAGAACGTGATCGGGGCTTTTGAAATCATCACCTGCAATCCAACGCCCACCACCCCGGCAAATGATTGCCTCTCTTCCAATAAACTTGACCCATAAAAACTGTAACCTATTGTTTTTAAATAATAAAAATACTGGCTCGAACCTTGCTTAGCAATCTTATTCCAGGCTAAAGGAGCCCCCGCATGATCAGAATCGATTCACTCTCAACACTTGTCACTGCACCCTCTCAGAAAAGCACTGAGAACAAACAGATGGACTTCGCGGCAATGCTGCTGGAACAAGCCGCCAAAACCGCAACTGAAAGCAAAGAAGCTTTGGAACAAGACAAGACCTCCAGTCTCGATTTGACCCATGCCGAAGAGGTTATCGAGCATAACGCTCGCGACGAGCTGCTTCGTATCCTGCAAATGTCACCTGCCGAGCGCATTCGCTACCAAATGCTTCAGGAGATGGGACTGACTGAAGAAGCGCTTGCACAGATGCCTTTTGAGGAACGTATGAAAATTGAAGCAATGATCGAGGAAGAGATCGAACGTCAGCTTGCAGGAGGCAATAAAGAGACGGATACAGCTCAGCAAAGCGCAAGCGTGTGACGAGTACCAGAAGCAACTTGGACTCAGTCAGTCTATTCTGGAAGCAGGACCTGAGTTTCCGGAAGTTCAGCTAGATAGCGGTCAGGTATCACTACTGGATACCTTACCGCTATCTTCTTTTCATCTGAACGAGACGTTGTTTAAAGCACCGTCTGAGCAACTTCTCGCGGTTCACGCTGATAGTTCAGCAGGCAGGACAGTGCCGGCAAAAGAATCAACGCCCCCAGCATGTTGAGCAGGAACATGAAGGTAAGCAAGATACCCATATCGGCCTGGAAACGAATCGGCGAGAACACCCAAAGCACTACACCGATCGCCAGCGTTAATCCGGTAAAAGCTACCGACTTGCCGGTTGAACGCAGTGTCTCATAGTAGGCCTCAGGCAACGCCATGCCCTGCTGCAGGAAACTGTTCAGGCGCGCATAGATGTAGATTCCGTAATCCACTCCTATACCCACACCCAGGGCGATAACCGGGAGCGTTGCAACCTTAACGCCGATTCCCAGCTTGGCCATGAGCGCCTGACACAGCAATGAAGTAAGCGCCAGAGGCAAAATGATGCAGATGACAGTTCGTATCGAACGGAACGTCAGCAGGCACAAAAGGCTAACAACGCCGTACACCCAGAGCAACATTTCATATTGCGCGTCTGCAATGACCACATTGGTCGCCGCTTCAAACCCGGCATTCCCTGCCCCCATCATGAACTGAATCTGATCACTGTTATGGCGCTGCGCGAAGGCATCAACTGCAGTGGAAACGCGCTCTAGAGTAGCGGCCTTATGATCTTCCAGAAACAGCACCACCGGCAACAATGAACAGTCCGCATTCATGAGCCCGGACGGTACATAACGCAAAGAGGAGTTGATGACGTACTGGTTACGGCTGACACTTCGCCATTTCAGGCTGCCCTCATTCAACCCGGCTGTTACCCGCTCAGCCACATCTACCAGGGACAGGCTGCTTTGTACGCCGGATACATTGGTCAGGTAATACTGGAAACGGTCTACCAACTGCAGTGTTTCGAAACTGCTGCATTGTTCAGCAGGTGTTTTCACCATCACTACAAATACATCACTGGAGTTGCTGTAATTCGCCGTAATGAAGGCGTTATCCTGGTTATAACGAGAGTCTTCACGTAACTCAGGCGCACCCGCACTCAGATCACCAATTTGCAGATCGCGGCTGACACCAAAGCCATACCAGGCCAGCAACGCGGCCACAGCCAACGCTGCCAAAGCCCCTTTCGGACGTGAGAAACACACCAGCGCTCGCCACAGACCGGCACTGCGCTCAACTCCATGGCGGGTTTTATGAATCGCGCGCTGGCCTACACCCGTCCAGGAGATCAGCAAAGGCAGCAACAGCAGATTGGTTACAACAATAACCAGAACACCCAGAGAAGCGGCTACGGCCAGGTCCTGAATCACCTGAATATCAATCACCATCAGGGTGACAAAGCCCAATCCATCAGACAGCAGTGCAGTAAAGCCGGCGATGAAAATGGTGCGAAATGCCTTGCGTGCGGCGTCCAGGTTATTGGCACCTGCAGCAGCTTCGATGCGAACATTATTGACCACCTGCACCCCGTGGCTGACACCAATAGCGAATACCAGAAACGGTACCAGCATGGAGTACGGGTCCAGGCCGTAACCCAGCCAGTTCAGCAAACCAAGTTGCCAAATCACCGCAATCAGGGAACAGCACAGCGGTATCAGGGTGCCCATCAAACTGTGGGAATAGAGGTAAAGCAGCACCAGCGTAACCACGAAGGCGATGCCAAAAAAGGTCGCGACCTGCGCAGCCCCGTCGATCAAATCACCGACCACCTTGGCAAATCCGGTGATGTGAATCTCGACTTGATCGGAGCTGTATTTCTGACGAACCAGTGTTTCCAAACGCTCAGAGAATTGCTGATAGTCGAGTTTCTGACCGGTTTCGGGAATACGCTCAAACAGCGGCACCTGAATCAGAGCCGATCCAAAATCATTGGCGACCAGGCGCCCCAGCTGACCGGAGCGCAAAATATTGGTTCTTAGCTGCTCCAGAGATGAGGCCGAACCATCATAGTCTTCCGGGATCACCGGACCTCCGACGAAGCCGTCTTCGGTTACCTCAGTCCAACGCACATTGGGCGTCCAGATAGATTTGAGCGCTGACCGGTCTACACCCGGCAAAAAGAACAGCTCATCCGTCACGGCCTTGAGTGTCTGCTGAAACTCGGGCTGGAGAATATTGCCATCTTTGGCCGCCACAACCACACGAATGCTGTTACCCAGCCCAGAGAGCTCATCCCTGTGTTCAAGATAATTTGCAACATAGGGGTGCGACGACGGGATCATTTTGACGAAACTGGCATCAGGCCTGATCTGGGCGGCTTGCCAGGCCAATAGCCCCGTAAGCAGTAGAAAGCCGAGCGCGATAAGTACACGCTGTCCAAACAACACCCTTTCAAGCAGACGCTCTGCGCCTCTTACTGGCGCCAGCAGCACTGCGTCCAGACGGCTCATTGTGCACCTCCCTGCTCAGCCAAATTGATCCGGGTAACTCCACCTTCTCCTGCCAGCAGCAACTGATTGCCAAGCTGTACACCTGCCGCATAACTATTGCGAGTGGCCTCAGGCAAGACCTGAAAACCTGAATGTACTTTTTGTACGAGCACGCCGCCTTGTCCAAGCAGAAACAACTGGTCGGCGGAAATCACCGCAGAATTCAATGTTGCTTCGGTCGACAAAGGTTCGGCCTGCCATTCGATACCATCTGCAGAACTGAACAGATGGCCACGCAATCCCAGAAGATACAGGCGATCACTTTCAGCGAGGGCAAAGAAAGAGCCTTCATACGGCGAATCTGCCGCTTCCCAGCTGCGTCCCAGATCATCGCTGTATACCAGCAGGCCGGCTTCTCCAGCGATCATTAGGCGCCCTTCTCGGGTTAACTGCAGCGCGTTCAAATGCAAGCGATCAGGGTTGGGCAAACTGTGTCCGAGGCTAGACCAGGTTCTACCCGCATCAGCCGTGTAGAAAATTCTGCCGTAAGCACCAGCAACAAAGCCTTTTTGCTCATCAAGGAAATAGAGATCAAGCAAGGTTGGCATGGCGCCTTCATCTAATGCGACCTCTGTATCCTCAAGCTGCCACTCAAGCTCTTCCTGGAGCTGGGAGTCGCCATTGGATCCAGCAATCTCAGCTGCCGCTGCCAAGGCATCCAGCTGCACCTGCAGGAGATCTTGCCCGGCTTGCCGGATTTGCCAGCTCAGTCCGCCATCACCGGTATGCAGAACAACCCCATCATGACCAACAGCCCATCCCTGGCGTGAAGAAACCATCTGCACTGCGGCCAACAAAACCGACACCGGCGCCTTGGCCTGCTGCCAGTTAATACCCTCATCATCGGAGTAAAGAATACTGCCCTGCTCACCTACTGCGATCAGGCGATTGGACTCGGGCACCTTTACCAGGTCGAGCAGCAGTACACGTGAAGCAGCCTCAGTCACTAGGCTGGGTGTTTGCACACGGTCGTAGAGATTTGCAGCAACAGACGGTAAAGCCATTGGCAGGAAGAATATCGGCCAGAGACCGAACAACAGGATTTTGTGCATGGCACCCCCGTTCTTGTTGTCATTATCGGGAGACCGGCCAAAAACGGCCGACTACTTATATGTGCCTGAAATCATCAGTTTCCAGCGCAATTTCAGCAATAGCAAAACTCGCCTGTTTCACTGACATTCTGCGTCATCGAGTATTCAAACCTTAGTTTGATCAGCTACAACCGCCTTTCCGTCGACAAGAAACTGCTGGCGATAGGCGTCACTGCGGCGATACTCTCCCGGCGTCATGCCCGTCCAGCGCTTGAAGGAACGAAAGAAAGCGGACGGGTCATCAAAGCCCATGAGTTCAGCCACATCGTTAATCGATAACTGCGGCGAGGCCATGTAATGCAAAGCAGCACGCTTGCGGCATTCATCCTTGATCGTTTGATAGGATGTTTCCTCTTCCAGCAACCGTCTGCGCAAGGTCGATACAGACAGGTTGAGGCGAGAGGCGATCTCCTCCGCGCTGGGCAAGGGGCGACTGAAATCCTTGCCGATCAGCGCCTCAACCTGGGAAGTGAGGGATGCATCGTCGTTTACCATTGCGATGAGCTGATAAGGCGCTGATTTGAGAAAACTGCGCAAGGTTTCTTCGGTTTGAACCAGAGGCTGATCCAGATAACTTGCCGCAAAAACCAAAGCATTATCATGCTGATCAAAGCGTACTTCCGAACGGAATTGTTTCTGGTAAAACTCGATATCTTCAGGTTCAGAGAAGGTGAAATAGGCCGCTTTCAGCTCAATTTGAGCACCAATCAACCAACTTATGAAGTGATGCCACATGGAAAGGGTTGAACGTATACGCTCGGGTGGTGCCTGCTTCACCAGCGTTTCCAAATCCATTTCGGCATGATCCACGGGGCCGAAGGAGACCTTGGCATAGCGCCCTTTTTGTACGAGAACAGGCTTGATCTGGGTACCGCGGCAGATTTCGTGAAAAGCACTGGCACGATAAATCGCTTTCTTCAGTGACCCACAATGGATGATCGCGTGGCACATCATGCGGAAGGTGCCATTAGGCACTTTACTGCCACTGACCATGCCGAAGAATTCGTCTTGGGCGATGTACATCAAACGCTGATATAAAGCACCAAAACGCTCGGCGTCGAACTCGGAAAGTGACTTTAATTCCTCAGCATCAATACCGACCATCTGCAGCAGCTCATCGATATCCACGCCTTGAGTATTTGCTTGATGCAGCAGCTGAAGTACGTATCCTGAAGGCACTGTCACTGTGCGTTGGGTCATCCTGTTCACCTTTTTTTATTCGTATACTGGATTCGAATGTACTCCAACTGGAATACTTTTGTCAGTCAATCTGCACAGCTTTGTCATTGAGAACGGCACCTCTGCCATGGATTATAAATAGCGTAAGGAGTACGCAACCATGCAACAACCCTCCTGCAATTCATTGATAATTCGATGAAATACCAAGCGCCTGCCGAATCAGGATAAAAATAAGAACGTCTCGGTGAACGAAATGGAAACAAAAAAACGCATTTTTCTGCGCCGCTTCGGACGTGTTCCGGGTACACAACCTACCTTATTGGCTTTGCTGGTGGCAGCCGCTCCCACTGCACAGGCCGTCTCTTTCAATCTCGGCGAGATTGAAGGCCGCTTTGACTCTCAGCTTTCCATGGGCGCCAGCTGGCGACTTGAGGAAGCCGACAAAAGCTTGATTTCAAAGCCCAATGGCGGCACCAGTGCTGGTTCAGGCAGCTATGATGATGGCAACCAGAACTTCGAGCAGGGCGAAACCTTCTCCAAGGTGTTCAAAGGCATCCACGAGCTGGACCTGAGATATGACAATGTCGGTTTCTTTGCCCGCGGCAAATACTGGTTCGACTTTGAACTTGAAAATGAAGGCCGTCCGCACGGACATACCGCTAATGGCTACCAGCCGGGCGCCCAGCTGAATGATGACGACTTCAACGACTACGCCAAATTCTCTGGTGCGGAACTGCTGGATGCCTATGTCTATGCCAGCTTTGACGTTGGTGAGTCCGGCCAGCACCCACTGGATGTGCGCCTGGGAAGGCAGGTCATTAACTGGGGTGAAAGCGCCTTTATCCAAGGTGGGCTGAACAGTGTAAACAGTATCGACGTAAGCGCCATTCGTCGCCCCGGCGCAGAAGTGCGTGATGCCCTGCTTCCGGCCAACCAGGTATTCATGTCCCTGGGGATCAATGAAAATCTGAGCGCTGAAGCGTTTTATCAGCTGCAATGGGAGCCCACTGCGATTGATGGCTGCGGCACCTACTTCTCCACTAACGACTTCGCGGCCGAAGGCTGTAATGGCATTCGAGTCCCCCTTGGTCTGACCGATCAGCAATACTTCAATACTGCGTTTACAGCAGCTGCACTTGGATTTGACCCCGTTGTGTATCGTCACAGCAATGGTCGCCGAGAAGCTGATGACGATGGTCAGTTTGGTCTCGCCATGCGCTACTTCTCGGAGCAGCTGAACAATACTGAGTTCGGCCTCTATTTCGCGCGTTATCACAGCCGTCTGCCCGTCACCAGTGGTGTAAATACACCGGTATCTGCAGCGGATCTACAGGCTATTGGCCAGGCTGCCGCCACTCAGTACATCGTTGAGAATGCGGCCAACCCCATGACTCCTACCCAGGCTGAGCAGATGGCTGCCGCAGCTGCAGCCAAAACGGCCGCGACCCAAGCAGGCAGCGCCGGTGTCTTCCAGAGCCGTTACTTCACGTCTTACCCGGAAGAGATCAGCATGATCGGCCTGAGCTTCAACACCAACGTTGGTGATTTGGCCTGGTCCGGTGAGATTTCCCATCGCCAGGATGTACCCGTACAGGTTAATGGCCCGTTATTGGTAGGTGCCATTCTGACCCAGTTCTCCGGTGGTATTGGCAACACTGCAGCAGACCAGCTGGTCGCCAATGCTGGCGCCGGTGGCGAAGTCAGGGGCTATGGTCTGTTTGATGTTACCCAGGTGCAAAGCAGCCTGGTCAGCTTCCACGACCGCGTATTGGGCGCAAGCCGACTGGCACTGATCGGCGAACTGGGCTGGACCCATGTTCACGGCCTGGATGAGGATGCCAATGCGCTTAAATACGGTCGTGCCGGTACCTATGGATACGCCTCCGGCGATGACGAGGGCTTTGTGACTCAGGATTCGCTTGGCTATGTGCTGCGCGCTTCACTGAACTACCCGAATGCCTTTGCAGGTGTGAACCTGACGCCTGAAATCAGCTTCAAACATGGTGTCTACGGCTATGGCCCTGAGCCTGGCGCCGCCTTCCGTGAAGGGGAAAAAGCATTGGGCCTGAGCCTGAGCGCCGACTATTTGAATCGCTACCGCTTCCAACTGGGATACACCAACTACTTCGGTGGCGATTACAACGCGATTGATGACCGGGATTACCTCTCCCTCAGTGCATCGGTATCTTTCTGAACAGAGTTGAGGAGACACAATAATGACAACACGCTTCCCGACCCAACCACTGCTGCTTGCCATGGCGCTTGCCCTGCCCGTCCACGCTGCCGTATCGCCTGACCAGGCAAGTCAGTTGGGCAAGAGCCTGACACCAGTCGGTGCTGAAATGCAGGGTAATGCCGACGGCAGCATCCCGGCCTGGAACGGCGGTCTGGCACAAAGCCAGGAACGCTACACCAACCCCTTTGCAGATGAGCAACCCCTGTTCGTGATTACGGCCGAAAATGCAGAACAATATGCCGATCGCTTGAGCCCAGGCCAGCTGGCCATGTTCAAGCGCTATCCGGACAGTTTCCGCATGCCGGTCTACCCAACCCACCGTACAGCCGCCTATCCTGAATCGGTGTACGCAAAAGCGCGCCAGAATGCGGTTCAAACCGAACTGACCGATGGCGGTAACGGGCTGAATAACTTTGACGAAACCCTGGCTTTTCCGATTCCACAGAACGGGCTGGAAGTCATCTGGAACCACATTACACGCTACCGTGGCGGGGCGCTGGAGCGCACCTTTGTACAGGTTCCCGTTCAGGCCAACGGTGCTTTCACACCGATCCGCATCAATGAAAAAATGAGTTGGCCGGAATATCTCAAGGATAAAAAGGACGGCGACAAGGAGAATATCCTGTTGTACTTCGTGCAACAGGTGGAAGCACCTGCCCGTCTGACCGGCGAGGTACTGTTAGTTCACGAGACGCTTAACCAGGTCCAGCAGGCACGCCAGGCCTGGACCTATAACGCTGGCCAGCGACGTGTTCGCCGTGCCCCGCAGATTGCCTATGACGCACCGGGCACAGCCTCCGACGGCCAGCGCACCACCGACAATCTGGACATCTTTAACGGCGCTCCCGACCGCTACGAGTGGAATCTCGTTGGCAAGCAGGAGCTGTACATTCCCTACAACAGCTTTTCATTGGCAGACCGCGAGTTGTCTTATGAGGACTTGCTGCAGCCTGGTCATTTGAACCCCGAGCACACCCGCTACGAACTTCATCGCGTCTGGAAGGTTGAAGCGACCCTTAAGGAAGGTGAACGCCACATCTATGGCAAGCGTGTGTTCTATATCGATGAAGACAGCTGGCAGATTGCCATCGCAGACCATTACGACACGCGTGGAGAGCTCTGGCGGGTAGCAGAAGGCCATGCCTTCCCCTATCGCGATGCACTGATTCCCTGGTACAGCGCCGAAGCACTCTATGACCTCCAGTCTGGTCGCTACCTTGTAGGCAGCCTGACCAATGAAGAAGGTCAGGGTTTCGACTTCAACCAGCGTTTCCAATACAACGACTTTACACCCCAAGCCATTCGACGCCTGGGCCGTTAAGTCTAACCATCTGATCCCATTGACGTTTTCTCCATTCCTCGCCGGCGATTGCAACCCTGAAACGACAACCACAGGATTGCATGAACCGGCGCTTTTTTACCTCACGCCGCCCTTTCATCAGCAGGTTCTGTTATTCTGGCTGCATAGTCATTCACAACACTTATAACACTATGACAGGGAGCTCGGCATGGCTGACATTATCCCAAGCCTTAAAGACGCCCACCTCAAACTGGAAGAGCGCGTTGCCACACTGACACTCGATCGTGACGATCTGCGCAATGCACTGACCGGCACCGAACTGATCGACGATATCGTTGATACAATCAACTGGGCCAACCAGTCACCCAGTGTATCCGTGCTGATTATCACCGGCTCAGGCCGCGCCTTTTGTGCAGGCGGTAACATCAAGGAGATGCAGTACCGCGAAGGCGACCACCGCAGCGGCCCCTTTGGCGGCAGCGCACTGGAGCTCGAACGCAAGTATCGTGAAGGCATCCAGCGTATTCCTATCGCCATTCACAAGGCAGAAGTCCCCATCATTGCAGCCGTAAACGGACCCGCCATTGGCGCTGGCTGTGACCTGGCCTGCATGTGCGACATCCGAATTGGCTCCGAAAAAGCCACATTCGGAGAAACCTTCGTCAATCTGGGCATCATCCCGGGTGATGGTGGTGCCTGGTTCCTGCAGCGTCTGATCGGTTATCAACGCGCTGCTGAAATGACGCTAACCGGCCGCCTGGTTCATGCCGAAGAAGCGGTACAACTGGGCCTGATGATGGAGCAAGTGCCCGAGGAGCAGCTGATGAGCCGGGTGATGACGCTGGCACAGCAGATGGCCTCAAAACCGCCCCATGCACTTCGCATGAGTAAACGCTTAATGAAGCAGGCGCAACGCCATGAATTACCTGACTTTTTAGAACTTTGCGCAGCCTGGCAAGGCATGTTGCACAACACCCATGACCATGCTGAAGCGGTCAATGCATTCGTTGAGAAACGAGAAGGTGAGTACAGAGGCAATTGATACTATTAATACTTAATACGTACTAAATACCAAAGGTCATTTGAACACCTGCTTTCAAGTGACCTGCCCCACCTGACCCACCAAGACCTCAGCAAGACCCAATCCATAATTGACTTGAATCTACCTGCATCAAAATACCCTGATGCAGCCTTTACATTCATTTTTTCTAATATATTATTCAGACATTGCTAATATAAGGAGAAGCACCCATGTCCCTCAATGCTGCATTACGCCTGATGGCAGGCTCCGTCGTGACACTCAGCCTGATACTGGCCTACTATGTGTACCCAGCCTGGCTATGGCTGACCGCTTTTGTCGGTTTTAACCTGCTTCAATCAGCCTTTACTCGCTGGTGCCCCGCTATAACCATCTTTCGCTTGCTCGGTCTCAAGGAAGAAGTATGCGACAGCCAAGGCATGACCATTCACCAAGGTTTGCACATCATCGCGGGCAGCGTCATTCTTGCAACCAGCGTTGCCGTTGTAGCTGCAGGAGCCGCTCAGGAAGTACTGATCATCACACTGATTGTTGGCCTGAGCCTGATCCAGTCAGCCTTCACCGGCTGGTGCCCGGGCATGTTGGTCGCCAAACTGCTTGGCTTCAAACCTACTCATTCGGCCTAACTCTTCCGATTGGCACAAGGCATCTATGACATGCTGCCTTGTGCCTCCTTGCCAAAAGAGCAATTTTGTACAATTCAGCTGCCGGGATGGGGTTACACTATCCTGATGAGCAAACCACAAGAAAAAGCCGAGTATATAACCGTCAATGAACTGGGCGGTCTGGAATGCCTTAGTGCCCAATACCACCGGCAAACCTTTTCTCGGCATACCCACGAAAGCTACTGTTTCGGTGTGATTTCAACAGGTGCACAAAGCTTTTTACGCAATGGCGCCCGCCATACCGCTCCATCCAACAGCATCGTTTTAGTTAATCACGATGAAGTACATGACGGGCACTCAGCAACAGAGAATGGCTGGGCTTACCAGGCTATCTATCCTCTTCAGGAACAGCTTGCTCTTGTGCAGCGGGAAGCGGGACTGCCCTTGAACGGTTCAATTTACTTCCCTACCCCCGTTGTCGAAGATCCCGAGCTCGCAGGCATGTTTCGCCTGACATTTAGCCACCTTTTCGCATCAGATAACCGGTTACTGCGCGAGACACTGGTCTACAACACCCTGCTCAAACTGATTCAGCGCCACGCCAGTGTTCGCCCGGATATTAAGGAGCCTGGGACAGCCCGCGCCCGGATGGAACTGGTACGCCAATTCCTGGATGACCAGCCCGAAACCGATATATCCCTTGAGGAGCTAGCACGCCTGGGCGGTGTAAGCGTGTTTCATCTGATACGGCAGTTTCAAAGCTGCTTCGGTCTGCCGCCCCATGCCTACCAGATACAGGCGCGCATTCGCCTGGCAAAGCAGCTGATCCGTGCTGGAGAGCCCTTGGCTGGAGCCGCTGTTCAAGCAGGCTTTCATGATCAAAGCCATCTAAGCCGACATTTTAAAAAGACACTGGGTGTTACCCCCGGTCAGTTTGCTCGCTTTCTCCCATAATCCTGCGCCGCCAATTACGTACAAGTCCCGCTTATCTCATAGAGTTAGGATCGGTATTCCACTGTTGAGGAACACCCATGCCGCATAGCCCATCACCTCTAAGTAAGATACTGGCAGGTTCACGCCTGATTCTTCCGCTTACACTCGCGGTTATTCCCTGGGGAATACTCGTAGGCGCTTACGGCATCGAAACCGGCCTTAGCGCGTTGCACACACAACTCCTGTCATTGACGGTGTTTGCCGGGGCTTCTCAGCTGGTTGCAATCGGCATGCTCGACTCTGGCGCAGGAATAGCTTCGATATTTTTAACCACCCTGCTGATAACATCTCGCCATTTTATATATGGATTGGCACTGAGAGCTGACATTAAAGGACTCCCGCTCCATTGGCGCGCACCTCTGGGATTCTTGCTGACCGATGAACTCTTTGTTGCACGAGCAACCAGACGAGAAGAATTCTGCCGCTGGTTCTGGATCGGGGCTGGTGTTTGTTTCTATCTGGGATGGAATTTAGCGACCTTACTCGGAATCTTTGCCGGCCAACATCTGCCGGATATTTCCAGCCTGGGATTGGATTTTGCGGTTGTTGCCATTTTTACAGCACTGTTAATCCCCCTTCTGACTGGCAGCCCTAAAGCAGCCTGCGTACTGGCATCAGCCAGCACAGCCGTCGTGACTCACCTGTTTCAAATCCCGGGCGGGCTGCTCATATCAATGCTGGTCGGAATGGGCGCAGGCTATCTGCTCACAAGCACCACAGGAGCACGAACAGATGATTGAAGGAATGATTCTGGGCATGACACTGATCGTGTTCTTTAGCCGCTACCTGTTTCTTGAACCCAGACTGCCTGTTCAGCCAGGACCAAAGCTGCTTCGTTTCCTGAGTTTTTCGCTTCCGGCAGTATTAAGCGCGGTTGTCGCACCCATGGTTCTTATTCAAAACCAGAGCCTGAATCTCAGCCCACTTAACCCATATGTCATTGGCACCCTGGCAGTCATTTTAGTGATGAGACGAACCGGTAAAACACTGCCATCCGTTGCGGTTGGCCTGCTGATTTTCATGATCTGCAAAGCCCTTTTGCCCAACGGCTAATCGGCAAACGTCCACTCAAAGAGATATGAATAGATGAAAGACTACTGGCTTAACCTGACTTTTATCTAAGCAGCCTGACAATCAGTGAACATAGTGAATCCTCAGCTTGCGGCCGAGCTATCAAGCCGGCCGTCACCGCACGCGCCAGCTCATCACTTGCACCATGAATTCCGATCAAAACAGCACTATCAAGAACGGCGCCAGGCTCTATGACAGGGCCAAAAAACTCGGCATAAAACTCGATGAAATACTGGCAGATACGGGTCCGTAGGTCTCGGTACTCCGGATAGGTACAAAGCGCAGCCACAACGTCATCGTATACAGCTCCATGTGCCTCTGTGCAGTCGAAGTACACACTCGAAAGTTTTCGCGCCAGGCCTTCAAGTGTCGGTGAACAGGCTGGATCCAGGGTTCGTACATCCTGAACAAGTCGCTCGTCATAGCCGCGATACAACTGCTCCAACAACCCCATACGATCACCGAAGTGATTGTAGGTCACCGGCTTGCTGACTCCGGCGCGCTCAGCCAGAGTCAGCAGTGTAAGGCGCTCGGCTCCTTGCTCGCGCACAATTTCCTCGGCCAACCCAAGCAACTGCCTGCGTCGATCTTCTTTACTCATCCGAGTCTGTGCCATCAAGCGCCATTCCTATCAATTTACTTATTGAGCAGCCAGTGGCAAGCCAAATACACGGTCAAAGCACCAGCTGTATACAAACGTGAAGAACATGAAAAACAGGGTCAGCCCGGCATCTAGCAAGAACGCATCCAGCAGGCTAAGTTCAAGCCACCAGGCAAACATCGGCAGAGTAATTGCCACCAGGCCCAACTCAAAACCAACTGCATGCGCTACGCGGCGGGCTAGTCCACGCCCTCTTACAACCTGTTTCGACTCCCAGAGCTCAAACAGGCTGTTATACAGAAGGTTCCAGACAATCGCGGCCACTACGGTAAAGACACCGAGCATGCCCGAATGAGCAGCATCCTTATCCGAGTAAAGATAGAACGCCACACTGATCAAGATCAGAGAGATAAATTCATATAACACCACATAGGTGGCTTTACGCTTGAAGCCTTGCATGGAACTACTCCGCTAATAAATGAAATGAAAATCCGAATAGGTTTCATGTCATCGTCGAGGCGGACAGTGTGTGCAGGTACCCGCGCGCATCTTGAACAGGCCGCAATGTACATACTTGGCATCCAGGCTTGTGGCCTCGACACACATTCGCACAAAGGTCTTTATCAAGATCAGCATTTATCAACTCCAGTCAGCCTGAGCAGGGGGCAGTCATCAGACAATACGCGCAAGTTACCATTGGTAACTTAAAAGTCAATTCAAACGTGTTATTGACGGTATCACCGTACTGGAAAGATCGGGAGAGGTATGCAGGCGGTACCCTAAGGCCCACCTGCATAAATAGAGTTAGCTGCCAGATTCAACTTCAGTCGACTGAGCCACGGATTTGGGTTTCTCGTTTTTCAGCCGTTCCTTGTCTTCATACATGCGCTTGTCCGCTAAATGGATCAGCTCTTCCGCCGTAAGGTATTCATCCGGGCCCGTCTGCACAAAGCCTATACTGACCGTCAAGTTCGGTTCTGAAGCTCGAATCTCTTCATGTAAACGCTGACTGAACAACTGCTGAGCCTGCTGCTCATTACACTTGGGTAATATGATGCAGAATTCATCACCACCATAGCGGAAAACCTGATCCTCAAGGCGTGACAACGACTTTATTCCATTGGCTACCGCACACAGAATTTCATCCCCACGCTGATGTCCTTCAGTATCATTGACCTCCTTGAAGTCATTAATGTCCAGATACACCAGTGTAAGCGGCTCCAGCCTGCGCTGAGCGGCTCGAAGCGATTGAGTCAACATCTCTGTGAGGAATCGCACATTCAACAGACCCGTCAAAGGATCAGTGCGCGACATGAGCTCCAACTGCTGGGTACGCTCCTGCACCTTGTATTCAAGCTCAACTGCATAGCGCTCGGATTTCTCGCGCGACGTTTCAATTTCAGAAATCAAACTACGAATATAGGTATCAAACACCAGCGAGATATCGAACATGAACAGCTTTTCAGCTGCGCGTATAACGCGTCGGTGCTCCTTCATATCGGGAATGATACGACGCAACAAGTGCCCCAAAAGCGTCTGTAATTGCAAGATAGCGGCCAAATACAATTTTGGCTCTACACCGATACGCTTGTGTACCATACCTATGCGCAAGCGGTTGTTAACGTATTCGATGTCATAAAAACCACTGAACAGGTCGATTACATATTTTCTCTGCGCTGAACGCAGACGCCCCAAGGTGTCTGCATCGCCAATCAGCAATGCGATTTCGGGTACGCTGGTTTGTAATTCATAGAACTCACGTACAAGAGATTCGACTTCTCGCTCGATCAACGGCTTCACTTTGGTCAGAACTTCAACATCTTCCTCATCGATCATGAATAGCTTTTTGCGATTCTCGATCTCAAGTTCTGTGATGCGCATTTGCTCCAACAGCGTCTGATCGGTCCTTTTCATTCCATCACTCCGTACTGGGAGATCATGCTCGTGTCTATAGGGCATAGGGGCTGCCTTGCCAACAAGAAGCAGAGGAAAGCATCAGTTGAGAATAGGCTTAAACAGCCATCCACGCCAAACATTGACAGCCCCAACTCAGAAAACCCATAAAACGTCACTTATAAGGAACATATAAGTCATTCAAAGATTTTTTGCCACCTTATTCATATTCCTAAAGATGGATATTGCCCTGACTATCAATAGACCAGAAAGGATTGTGCGCGATCTCCCACAAATGGCCATCCGGGTCTGCAAAGTAGCCGGAATAGCCGCCCCAAAAGACCTCCTGCCCCTGTTTAATGAGCTTCCCCCCAGCGCTCACTGCCAGCTCAAGCACAGCATCAACGCGCTCGGGGCTCTCAACATTATGGGCTAGCGTAACCCGCGAGCTGCCGCCTGATGAAAGAGGCACCTGCGCATCCTCTGCCAAGGCTGTATGCGGGTAAAGTGCCAGCACGAGACCATTAAGCTGAAAAAAGACAACTTCACCTTCCGCAGCTCCTACCTTCCAGCCCATCGACTCGTAAAAGCGTCGTGCACGCTGAAGATCTTCGACACCCAGTGTTACAACACTTAACCGCTGTTCCATTATCTGATCCAAAATCGTTCCCTCACCTTGTGCAATTTTGTTCTATATATGGCTATCGCCGATGACTAGGCTAGCAGTAAATAAATACTACAGGTGCTTAACATGCTGACTGCTGCCCTATCCATGCTGACCTTTGCTCTCATTGGTGCCATTACACCCGGCCCCGTCAACATCATCGCCACCAGCTCAGGCGCCAGCTTTGGCTGGAAGCGAACACTTCCCCATGTATCCGGTGCAACCCTGGGCTATGCACTCGTTGTACTGCTATGCGGTCTTGGCTTGAATGGACTTAACAAGGTATTGCCGCAACTGACCAATGTACTGCAATACGTTGGCGGCGCTTTCCTTCTCTATATGGCATACAAAATCGCCACTTCCTCTGCGGCAGATGACCGCAATACATCCGCGCTGAGTCAGCCACCCAGTCTGGCACAAGGCGCTCTGGCTCAACTGCTTAACCCTAAAGCCTGGCTCGTCGCCATGTCCGGCGTGGCACTGTTTGTCGCAACTCAGGCGGACACCAGACTGTATTTGGGTCTATTTGTTGCGCTGTCGTTCTTTGCCTGCTTCGTCTGTGTCGCCTGCTGGGCCATCTGCGGCCAACTCATCAGTCATTGGCTCAGTACACCCACGCGTTTGAGGTTCTTCAATTGTACTCTGGGTGCTATGCTGGCTTTGACCGTTGCGACCCTGTTCATTTAAAACATCCCTTTTGAGCACGATATGCAAGACGAAACCCTCAAACTGGAACGCTGCGCTGCGCTGCCATTTGTTGAAATGCGCCTGGCAAGCCAGTCTGCGGCCTGCTATCAGGCACACTCCCATGATGAATTTTCGTTTGGCGTCATTGATCAGGGTGCCGCAGCCTATCGCAACGGAAGTACCCGGCACCGTGTTCACAGCGGCACCTTAGTCACCATTAACCCTGCTGACGTTCACGCCTGCAATCCGGATGAAGGCCTCTGGTCTTATCGCATGTTGTTTGTCGATACCCACTGGATAGGTCAGTTACAACAGGAGTGGATGGGTAGCCAGGCTGATTATCAGGCTTTTGAATCACACTACCTGTCCAAACCTGAGTTCTATAGCCGTTTCTCATCGCTCTATAATCGGCTGAATTCAGGGCTGGACCCGCTGGCTGCAGAAACGGAACTCATTGAGTTTCTGCAGCCCCTGTTTGCTGCGCCCGGGCAGGACGAGCCTACGTCCAAAAAGCGCAATGCGCCGGAGATCGGACGTGTAACCGAGCTGATTATGGATCAACTGACAGAGTCTCTTCCTTTGGAGCAGCTGTGTGATGTCAGCGGTCTGAACCGTTACCAATTGATCCGCCGTTTCAAGCAAGTCCATGGCATGGCACCTCACGCCTTCCAGCTTGATCAACGTATTAAACGTGCACGTCAGCTGTTGCGCGATCAGGACCAGCCTCTGATTGATGTCGCACAACAGCTGGGTTTTGCCGACCAGGCTCATTTTCAACGTCACTTCCGTCAGCGTACCGCACTGACACCGGGCCGATACCGCGCCTTCTTCCAGTCCTGATACAGGCTGCTCGCTATGGCCAGCAGCCGTGCTTTAGGGTAAGCTGCCCGACCTTCTCAACCCCTAGGCAGCTGAACCCTTAATGCGGTTCCCCGCCCTTCCGGTTGCCATCCAGACCTAATCAGTGAGTCACGCATGAGTTTTGCCAGTCTCGGCCTGTCCGATGCTATTTTGAAAGCCATTTCCGATCAGGGCTATGACACCCCGTCCCCCATTCAGCAGCAGGCGATCCCTGCCGTACTCGAAGGGCGCGACGTTATGGCGGCCGCCCAGACCGGTACCGGTAAAACCGCGGGCTTTACCCTGCCCATGCTGGAGCGTCTGTCCAAGGGTGAACGCGCTAAACCCAATCAGGCACGCGTCCTGATTTTAACCCCTACACGTGAACTGGCCGCTCAGGTTGCTGAAAGCGTGGCAACCTATGGTAAATACCTGCAGCTGCGTTCTACGGTTGTCTTTGGCGGTGTCAAAATCAACCCGCAGATGATGGCCCTGCGCAAGGGTGTTGACATCCTGATTGCCACACCGGGCCGCTTGCTTGACCTGTACAGCCAGAATGCAGTTCGTTTCGATCAGCTGGAAGCGCTGGTACTGGACGAAGCAGACCGTATGCTGGACATGGGCTTCATCCATGACATCAAGCGCATCCTGAGAGTACTGCCGGCCAAGCGTCAGAATCTGCTGTTCTCGGCCACCTTCTCCAAGGAGATCCGTGAGCTGGCTAAAGGTCTGGTGAATGATCCGGTTGAAGTGTCCGTTACACCGCGTAACTCCACAGCCGAAACCGTGAAACAGTGGATCGCGCCGGTGGACAAGAAGCGTAAAGCGCCCCTGCTGATCAAACTGATCAAGGATAACAGCTGGTATCAGGTGTTGGTCTTCACTCGCACCAAGCACGGCGCCAACCGCCTGGCGACCCAGCTGGACAAAGACGGCATCAAAGCCGCAGCAATCCACGGTAACAAAAGCCAGAGTGCACGTACCAAGTCCCTGAATGCTTTCAAAGACAAAGACATCCAGGTGCTGGTTGCTACCGATATCGCTGCACGCGGTCTGGATATTGATCTCCTGCCGCAGGTGGTCAACTTTGACCTGCCTAACGTGGCGGAAGACTACGTGCATCGTATCGGCCGTACCGGTCGTGCAGGGGCGGACGGACAGGCTGTTTCACTGGTCAGTGCTGACGAGATCGATCAGTTGCGTGCCATTGAGCGTCTGACCAACAAGATTTTGCCCCGTGAAGAGATTGAAGGCTTCGAGCCGGTCCACGTACTGCCTGAGTCCAGCCTCGAAAAGCCCAAGGGACGTACCCGCAATCGTCCGAAAAAGCCCAAGGTGCAGCACCGTGATGGCGTGCGCTCGGGTGATGTACACCGTGGCCACAAACCACGCAGCCAGGGCGCCAAGCCTCGCACTGGCAGCCCCAAGCAGAGCAGCAGCCCCAAGCAGCGCTGATTAGCCTCTGATTCAGATCGGCTGCCATCGAGTTGATTCAAAACGATTGAGCAGCCGGTCCATCACGAAGATAACCGCCAACGATGCCATTACAGCGACCGACAGTGAAGTAAAACGGTAGAGATCGCTGAACACCAGATCCTGAGTCGGTGTCAGGTACTGACCAAACAGAATGGTCATTGTCGTCAGACCGGCAAAACCCACCCCTGGTATACCCCCTTCCAGCATATGACAACGGGCAAACAGCAGCATGCTGATCCAAAGCCCGAACGTAACAAGCAACAGCACATCAAAGTGGTTTAACAGCACCAACTGAATCAGCAAGCCTACCGCACAGCCTACCAGTGTCCCCAAGGCCCTGTTCCAGCCAGCAGGCCCCGCTCCACGCCAACTCATGGGAAAGGCGACCAGAATACTGGAGATCTGAGCCGACAATGAGTACTGCAGATCGAACATCTGAAACACCAGAAAGGATAGCGTGGCAACAGTCGTTGCCAATATCACTTCATGGCGAACATTACTGGCCGGTTTAACCGGCATCGGGCGCGGTTGCCTTGGCTCCACATCCGGAAACAGCTGGTGCATCAGTAGACAGATAATCACGGTGGTAACTACTGCCATCATAAATGCACCCAAAAGATCGCTGACCTGTGCCTGAGGATAACTGGCGAAATGCAGCAACATGGACAGGTTCACCACCCCCATGGCGCCGAACAGCAAATTAATGCCACCGCTCATGGCCCTGAAAAGCCCGGCAAAAAGCATAATCACCAGCAGCATCATCGGGATGGGTTTATCCCCCAGCATCCCCTGAAACAGCAAAATGCAGACAACCACCAGTAGCGTGCTGGCAAGATACTGACGCAAGATATGGGCATTGAACACCGGCACCATGCCCAACAGCAAAACCGGGGACACGGCAAAGAAAGCACCGTAGTTCCAACCCATCACCTTACACAGAAGAAACCCCAGCGTACCGCCCAAAGATGCCCTTAGGCACTGGCGCAGATCATTTGGGGTCAGCTCAGACTTTTGCACTAACACCAACGGCAGAAATCGTGACATGCCGACAGCCTCAGTAGATAAAGTGGATCAGGCTGATGACACGAATTTGGAGCTGCCCGAGCCAGCTGGCCAAACCGTCAACCGGCAACAGTTGCACAGTGGCACGCGAGCCAGTCGGCATGGCAGGCGCCTCTTCCTCAGCCAATTCAAGGTGAACCCGCTGACGCTGGGCATCACGCACCCAGCGATCCGTAGCTTCGGGCTCGGCCAGACGACCATCTGCCAGAACCTGCCCTGCCAGGGTGCCTGCATCACGCTCGGTCACGACAGCGGTAAACACTTTGCCGGGGTAGGCATCAAATACCACTTCAGCTTTGGCGCCCGGTTCCATCAAGCTCAACGACTTCTCACGAAAGTCGGCCACAATATCCATTTCATCAACCACCAAGGCGGCAAGTTCCTTGCCCGAATTGGCATAAGTGCCTGGGCGGACCTGAAGGTTGGAGATAAAGCCTGAGGACTGCGCACGGACCTGAGTATACGCAAGATTCAGTTGCGCCTTTTCCAGCGCATTTACAGCCTGGGCTTCACGCACGTTCAACGGACCTGTGGCCCCACGCTCAGCCTTAAGCCTAAGCACTTCAGCCTTTGCAGCTTCAACCGATGCCAGAGCTGACTGTTGGCGTGCTTTGGCCTGCTCATACTGCTGCACTGAAACACTCTGGCGCTCACGCAAGGTACGCAAACGTTCTGCATCACGCACCGCCTCCTGGGCATCGGCCTGAGCCGCATTTACTTTCGCTTTGGCTGCAGCGATAGCTGCATCAAGCTGAAGATTCACCTGACGTGCATCCGCCAGTGCCAATTCGGCCTGCTGAACGGCCAAACGATAGGGACGGTCATCGATGACAAACAGCAGGTCGCCTGCTTCCACATGTTGATTGTTGCTCACACGTACTTCAGTAACCGGTCCACTGATCTGTGGGGCAATCGCTGTCACCGGATGCAATACACGCGACTGGGGTGTCATCGGCATCCAGAAATCAGCAACCAGGTAATACACAAAGGTCAGCGCAAAAGCGATGAGCGACACTCGCACCCAGCGTGCAAAACTCTGATCGGGCGTCATGCAGTCTTCTCCACTTCAGTTCCCAGGGCACGGGCGTTGGCTTCCATACGCAACAATACACTGGCCAGTACATCCAACTCGTCATCGGTAATCCCGGTGCAGATCTGATCTCGGATCGCCAGAATTTTTACCGACAGGGCTTCTACCATTGCTCTGCCTTCATCGGTGAGCCAAAGGCAATGAACGCGTTTGTCATTGGGGTCAGCTCGACGCTCCAAAAGCCCCTGCTCCTGTAGCTGATTGAGCGTACGACTCAATGAGGACATTTCGATCGAGAGCTTTGAGGCCAGGGTTTGCTGGGTGCAGCCCTCTCCTGTCTTTTTCAGGAGCATCAGTGCTGTCCAACGTGATTCCGTCATACCCAAGGGTGCTACGGACTGATTAACGGCACTGCGCCATTGGCGATGAACACGGCCAACCACGGCGCCAAGTGAAGGCTCCAGGGTTGTGTGCAAGGGGGGGCAAGATTCAGACATGAGGACTACCAAACTATTTAGCTTGCTAAGTATTATAGTGATGCCCAATTAGTTAGCAAGCTAACAATTATCCCGCCAATAAAGCTCCTCTGTCAGCATGCGACCCTTTGTCACAGTGCGACACTATGTCTCATCCCAACGGCTTTGGGGTTCCCTAAAATCCGCCTCCAACCGCAAACCCTGTCATGAGCGCTGTCTAGTTAAGTGAAACAACAGGGTGCGCATCGATGAATTCTTGATACAGGAACCGGAATGACGACTCTCTCTTCCAAATCAACCTTCCCCATCAGTAGACTTTCATTAGCCATTGCCTGTATCACGCTGGCCCAGTCAGCAAGTGCGGAGCAGGAACCGATTCTGGTTGAAGGCACCCTCCAGGCCTCCCACGAGAGTGCCATTCAGGTCGAGCCTGACGCTTTGGAGCAATTACGTGCTGCAACCAGTGACAGCGCCAGCCTGATTCGCGATGTGCCGGGTGTGAGTCTGAACAGTGCCGGCGGTGTATCCAGCCTGCCGTCCATTCATGGCTTGGCGGATGATCGCCTGCGAATAAAAGTGGACGGCATGGATCTGATTGCAGCGTGCCCCAATCACATGAATCCACCCCTGTCCTATATCGACCCCAGCAATATTGGCCAGCTGAAAGTGTTTGCCGGTATTACCCCAGTCAGTCTGGGTGGTGACAGCATCGGTGGCACCATCATTGCGGATAAGCCTGAACCTGAGTTTGCCCGCACCGGTGAAGGCAGCCTGACCAAAGGTGAAGTCGGTGCGTTTTATCGCAGCAACAACAATGCGGTGGGCGGCAATCTGGCCGCAACACATGCCACCGAGAACCTGAGTATCAGCTACCAGGGCTCCTGGAGCCAAGCTGACAATTACACCGCTGGTGACGGCTTTAAAACGCTCACTGAAACAGGACGTCCAGGCCATGACCTGCCGCTGGATGAGGTTGGCTCAACCGCCTACGAGACCCAGAACCACAGCTTGAACCTCGCTCTTAAAGCCGGCGACAACCTGTTCGAATCCCGGATCAGTTTTCAGGATATGCCGGAGCAGCTATATCCCAACCAGCGCATGGATCTGCTGGAGAACGAACAAAAGCTGGTTAATCTGGCCTGGACGCGACGCATGGACTGGGGCGTGATTGAAACCCGCGCCTACCATGAACAAGTTGACCACTTCATGGATTTCGGTGCCGACAAGCGCTTCTGGTACGGAAGTCTGTCTGGACCAGGCAACCCCTGCAGCCCTATCAGTTTTCATGGTGACCCGGCTGGCACCTGCGCAGCAGGGATGCCCATGTATTCCGAAAGCCAGAATACAGGCCTCAGTCTAAAAGCCGATATCGATCTGGATGCTGCCCATTTGCTACGTGTCGGCACAGAGTTCCAGCGCTTCCGTCTGGATGACTACTGGACCGCATCGGGTGGCGGCATGGGCCCAGGCACCTTCGAGAACATCAACAATGGCGAGCGTGACCGCACGGCGCTTTATGCCGAACTGGAATCTCAACTGAATACCCAATGGGTGACATTGGTGGGCGTGCGTTATGAACGGGTCGATATGGATGCCGATGATGTGCATGGCTACAACACCGCCATGACGGCACCCGGCATGCAATACATGGACTCAACCGCCTTCAACGACCAGGACCACAACAAGAGAGACCATAATGTGGACCTGACAGCCCTGGCACGTTACCAGCACAGCCCCACTTTGGACATCGAGTTGGGAATGGCTCGAAAAGTGCGCTCGCCCAATCTGTACGAACGCTACACCTGGTCAACCTGGCCAATGGCCGCCACCATGAACAACTTCGTCGGTGACGGTAATGGGTATGTGGGCGACATCGATCTCAACCCCGAAACAGCCTACACCGCCTCAACCACCTTCGACTGGCATGCCGATGATCGTCGCTGGGTTATTACGGCAACACCGTATTTCACCTATGTGGATGACTACATCGATGCAGTACCTGGCGCCAGCTGGAGTGAAGATCAGTTCAACGTTCTGAAATATGCCAACCAGTCAGCACGCCTGTACGGACTGGACCTGTCCATGCAGATGCCGCTCGCATCCAATGCCTCTGGCCAATGGGGTTTCAAAGGTGTGATCAACTACACCAACGGCAAGAATCGGAAAACCGGTAAGGATCTCTACAACATCATGCCGCTCAACGGCCGTTTCACTCTGACGCATCAAAAGGCAGGTTGGGATAATGCCGCTGAATGGGTCATCGTGGACGATAAGGATGATGTATCCGATGTACGTAACGAAATCACCACTTCCGGCTACAGTTTGATCAACCTGCGCGCCAGTCACAGCTGGGATCAGGTTCGACTCGACTTTGGCGTCGAGAATCTGTTCGATCGTGCCTATGCCCTGCCAACCGGCGGTGCCTACATCGGTCAGGGACGCACCATGTCGATGACCGGCACGCCTTGGGGGATAGCTGTTCCCGGGATGGGCCGCTCAATCTACGCAGGCGTTAGAGTGAGTTTTTAACCCACACTCACCGGTGGCGCCCTCAGCGCGCCACCCATCACGCCTTCCCCTTCTGGCTTAGTGGTTAATCTTCAACCATAATGCTCTTCTTTGAACCCCAGATAGGAGCAGCCAGCACATGACCTTTGAAAGTGCCCTGTCTTTTTTTGTTGCCATCTTGATTTTCGGAATCACCCCTGGCCCAGGCGTTTTCGCGACTATTGCACGCGCTCTGGTGCATGGAGCTGCCAGCTGCTTACCTCTGACACTGGGCATGATTCTCAGTGACATCTTGTACCTGATCGCGGCTTGCTTGGGTCTGGCGACGATCGCCACTCACTGGTCTGAGTTGTTTACGGTGATTCGTTTCGTTGGCGCCGCTTACCTGCTTTATCTGGGCTATAAAATGTGGACCACGCCCGTTTCTGCGGACGATATCAATGGCGGCAAAATGCCCAAGGGCAGCGTAGCCGCAAACTTCCTGCAGGGATTTTTGATTTCAGCGTCCAACCCCAAGGTCATTCTGTTTTACATCGCCTTCCTGCCTACGTTCATGGACCTGAGCGTACTGAGTGCCGGTGACATTGTTCTGGCCTCAGTGCTTACGCTGGTCGGATTATTGATCGGAATTATGGCGATCGCCCTGTTTGCGCATAAAGCACGTGGTTTCTTCCGCTCAGAGCGTGCCATGAAACGCCTAAACCGCAGTGCCGGCTCTATTATGGCCGGTGCAGGTGCCTATTTAGCTTTGCGACACTGAGCCAACGGCCCCTTTGGACACAAACTAAAAAGGCTCTCAGATTTGAGAGCCTTTTTTATATCTGCACCGTATCAGTGAGTGTTGCTGGCTGAATATGCTTCAGCGATCTGCTTCAGATCTTCAAGCGCCGCCTTGGCATCAACCGGGCGATCAGCCACCGATTCGATCCAGGCGTCATACATGCCTTCAACCTTGGTTTTGAATTCCAGTGTCAAAGGATCGTCTTCAGACAGCTCCTTGACGCGCACCCCCAGACTGCGCGCATCTTCCAGTCCCGCCAGATCCGAGTTGCCCCAGGCGCGCCCTGCCAATGCAGAAAGCTTTTCACCCGAAACCGATAGAATCGCCTGTTGGTCAGCTTCACTCAGATCATCAAACACGTCCGGGTTCATGAAAATAGTGAACGCGGTGGTATACATGCCTGACGGGAACAGCGTGACATCCGTAACCACCTCACTCAAGCGAGAGTACTTGAGCTCTTGAGCCGGTAGAAACACACCATCGATTACACCCTGCTGCATCATTTCATACACTTTGGTCACGGGTGCGAACACAGGTACTACGTCCAGACGCTTTGCCAGGTCATTCACCACACCGCCACCGGTACGCATTTTCTTCTGGTGCAGGTCCGACAGCTTATTGACTTCGAAGGTGGTCATCAACTGGCCAGGTCCGTGTACAAACATGCCCAGCACTTTCAGGCCGTCAAACTCATGAGCCGCTTCAAAATGCTTGTTGTAGACACGCCACAAAGCGACCGACAGCGCTTCCGGATCAGCAGTTTCACCCGGTATTTCAACCACTGCAGGCAGCTTGAATCGGCCTGGCAGATATCCATTCACACCAAAGCTGACGTCAGCCACGCCATCTTCAACCAGACCAAACATGGATTTTGGATGGCCTGAGCTGTACTCCAGCTCAATTTTGACGCGGCCTTCAGTGGATTCTTCAACCCACTTCGCCCAGGTCGGCCAAACAACATCATTCTGGCTGCTGGTGGCAGGCAACCAGGTCGCTACGCGCAGTGTTGTATCTGCCAGAGTTGCGGTAGAAAACAGAAGTGCACAGGTACATGAGATGGTTTTTATTATATTCATCGTTGGGCCTTTCTTAGTATTTATAAGAGGGGTCTTTCTTTTCAATCAAACGCTCCAGTGCAGCGACAGAGTCACGACCAGAACCGTATTTCGGATTAAATAGCGGGGTATCACGCGCGCAGCGCTCCAATACCTCATCAGGAATAGCCAGGGTTTTACCCATTGACTGAGACGCCAGCTGTACTTCACAGGCACGATTGAGCAACCACATCAGGGAAAATGCCTGCGGCAGGTCTGCACCGATAATCACCGGGCCATGGTTTTTCAGCAGCAGAACCTTTTTGCCTTCACTGCTGGCCACAATGCGGTCGCCTTCATCCATGCGTACGGTGATACCTTCAAAATCGTGATACGCCACCTGTCCATAAAGCTGCGCAGAATAGAAGTTGGAGAACGACAAGCCCTCTTCCAGACAGCAGACAGCCAGCGTCGGCGTGGTATGCACATGCATGATGCAGTGCCCATCGGGGACATGCTTGTGAATGGCGCTATGGAAGGTAAAACCGGCCGGGTTGATCGGCCAATCGGAATCACCAATGATGTTGCCATCGATGTCGATTTTGACCAGATTCGAGGCGCGAACTTCGCTGTAATGCAGGCCGAAGGGATTGATCAGAAAGTGGTCAGGTTCTCCCGGTACACGCAATGAGATATGATTATAAATCGATTCGTCCCAGTTCAGGTGATCGAAAATGCGGTACATGCAGGCCAGATCCTGACGCGCTTTCCACTCTTCTGCGCTGTATTTCAACGGACGCTCAAAATAATAATCCTGTTTTTTCATGCGAATTCTTTCTCGTTATATTGTTTGGCTGGTAATAAGAGCCTCAGCATAAGAAAAGGCTTTCACTGAAAAAATTAAGAATCAGGTATAAGGGGTATAGGCAACGCCTATAGACCCACAGACGCAATGAATACCCGCCAACTGATCTACTTTGTAAAAGCAGCCGAACTGGGCAGCATTGCAGCCGCCGCTCGTGAACTGGATATTGCGCAGCCGAGTATCAGCCAGCAGATCTCAGTGCTGGAACATGAGCTGAAGACAACGCTATTTAGCCGTGATGTTCGCGGTGTATGCCTCACCGAAAATGGCGAGCGCTTCCTCGCCCATGCCCGATCAGTATTACGGCAGCTTGATCAGGCTCAGTCTGAACTCCACCAATCCAGCCTTGCGCCTTCCGGTCAGGTTGCCCTTGGCCTGACCCAGCCCATTTGCAATATTCTGGCGGTGCCTTTGGTCACCTGGCTGGAACGGGAGTATCCCGATGTCGAATTGAGCATTTATACCGGCTATTCATCAGATCTGAGCCGCATGATGCAGTCTGGTGATCTGGATATCGCAGTTTCCTCGCATGATGACAGCGATAATCAGAACATTCGCTATGAACGTTTTTTCCGCGAAAACATCTATCTGTTGGTTAGCAACAAACCTGAGTTTGAATTCCCCTTGGAGGTTATTAAGCAGGGGCAGATTCGCTTTTGTGACCTGCAGAACCATGAAGTCATGGTCACAAGCCGAACTGATTCTCTGGGGTACCTGATTGAACAGTACGAGAGCCAGACCGGACAGTATTTGAAAAAGCGCCAGCCTTACGGCCAGCTGATGACAACGCTACGTTATGTAACCGAAGGGCATGGCTTGTTGATTACACCCTCCTCGTCCTTTTTTCATCTGGAAAAGGGGAATGAGGTTCACGCGCTGGAAGTGGTAGAACCCTCGCTCTATCGAGATGTGTACCTGATGTCACCGACAGACCGCCCCGTCACCAATGCCATGGCAAAGGTGATAGAGCTGATAAAAGTGATCACCGAACAGGAAAACTCCAACGGACATTGGCGCGGTAGTCTGGTTTAGAGCGATGTTGAGTGGCGCTTATGCGCCACAAGCCTCGGGACCATAGACCACGGCGTCTTCGGACAGCTGGGATTTAAGCTGACTGAGCGCTGCACACAGGTGCTGCTTCTCACGCTTTTTGCCACCGATACCGACCAGTGTCATCTGGCTATTTCCCAGCAAAGGGGTAATAGACTGCAGTGGGTTTGAGTAGATTTGCAGGCGCTCAAGCCTGGGCTTATTTCCCAGCGCACTAATATCGGCTATCTGGTTGTAGCTCAAAATGACTTCTTCAAGCTTGTCCAGCTGGCCCAGCGCGCTGATGTCACTGATTTTATCCTGCATGGCCGCAAGAATTCGCAGTTCAACCAGGCTCTCGACGGCTGATATATCCTGAAGGTTCGAGCTCAAGTTGGCCTGTAGCTCCTCAAGGTTGATAGCCCCTTGAAGCCCCTCCAGTGACCTTAGTTGCTTGTTCGCAGCCACTGAAATGACCTTGAGTGAAGGCATAGTCCCCATACCCTCAAGGCTGACAAGATCATTACCCTGAAGGTACAAGGCCTCCAACCCCGTCAACTGGTCAATACCCTCCAGACTCTTGATACCTTTCTTCTGGCACGACAGGGCTTTAAGTTGGCTCAGGTCTGTCAGTTGCTGCTTTTTCATCGCATAGGACACACAGATGCCCAGTGGCAGGTCTGAAAAACCATCCTTGTATTCTGCCTTCATGCCCATCAGCTGAATAAACAGATACCAGAACGCGGCAACCACCGCCAGGATGACTACCCACCGTTTAAGTACTCTCAATACCACCGCCGACCTCCCTTGGCTCGATATAAATACCAGGCAGCATCTGCCAAAGATCAACAGTGTATGGCAAAACAGGATTTAAACGACAAAATTACGACCAAAGCACGCTATTGTTTCAGGTCGACATCAGGCTGTAATAGAACCTGAGCACAGTAGCGGCCCTGATTCACCCCCACCTGACAGGCCGGCTTAGCCGAGTATGATTTAAGGAACTGCAATGGGACTATTTGAACGTTTTACCGGACGTATTTCTTCTGCCGATGTGCCCGTTGTAACACTGCACACAACGCCAGCGAAACTGGATGAGCAGCTCAAAAAGAGCAAGTTCGCTCCCGCACTCATCATCGGATTCGTGTCGCCTCACGTTGATATAGACAAGGTTGCAGCCACATTGAAGCGCCACTATCCGAGTGCATCCGTATGTCTTAGTACAACGGCTGGGGAGCTATGCAATGAAAACGGTCGGTTGTACTGCTCCACTGGACAGCGCTGGGATGACATCGTACTTCAGCTGTTTTCACCCGTGATCGCCAGTCAGGTTGAGATTGTTAAGGTTCCTCTTAACAGCGAAGACTTGCGCGCCGGGGGTAAAACAGTCTCACTGAAACAGCGCCTCGAGAAGATGACAGCTGCCATCCGCTCCCTCAGAGTTAACATGGCTATCGATTACAGGGACACGCTGGCGTTTGTTCTGTTCGACGGGCTTTCGTCCTCCGAATCATTCTTTATGGAGGCCCTGTATGAATCTGACCGCTTCCCTTGCCTGTTTGTAGGTGGCTCCGCAGGTGGCAAGCTCGACTTCCAGAATACCTGGCTCCACGATGGTCAGCAGAAACTGGAAAACCATGCGCTGATTACTTTCATCAAAATGCCCGCTTCTATCCGGTTTGGTGTGTTCAAAACCCAAAACTTCGAACCTACGTCGTTCAGTTTTAACGTGCTGACTGCGTCTCTGGAGCATCGATATATTCATCAGGTCATCGATAGCCAGGGGGAAATCACCACCATGGTTTCGCTCTTGGCACGGCAGCTGAAATGTACCCCTGAGCAACTGGAGCAAAAGCTGGCAGACTACTCCTTCGCCATTCGGGTAGGAGACGAGCTGTTTGTTCGCTCAATTGCCAGAATCGACATCGCGCAGGAACGTATCCATCTGTTTTGCGATGTCGCACCGGGCGAAGAGTTGGTGATGGTTAAACGAACTAATATTGTTCAGGCAACCGAAACGGCCTTCTCTCGCTTTATGCAGGGTAAACCGGGTAAACCCGTAGCCGGGTTGTTAAATGACTGTATTCTGCGCCGCCTCTACAACGAGAAAGACCTGCCCGGTATGGGACGTGTTTTTGGGGACACCCCCGTGGCGGGATTTTCTACCTTTGGTGAGATTCTGGGACTCAACCTGAACCAGACCCTGACATCAATATTCTGGTTCAAGGTGAACAACAGCAACGCACTGTTCAAGGATGAATACGTCGACAACTTCGTTGCGCGCTATGCCGAGTTCAAGGCGTTTTTCCTGCGCCGGCAAATCAAGAAACTGTCAGGTCTGAACCATGTCATCGTAAAGCAGATTCAACAGTTCAAGCGCGATGACTTCAGTACCTGTTTTGACACCAAGGGGCTTGATGCATCTTTGTTGCCGGTCTTTGATGGTCTGGGTGACCTGGGTAACGAGTTGTCTATCGCCCGAGAGGCGCGCCAACGTCTGGGCCAGGAACTTAACCACTGTGCAAGCAACTTGCATCACTCCATGGATGAACTTGCCGGTCATGTCAGCACTCAGGTTAGTGCCGTAGATCAAGCAGGCTCAACCATTAACGCGATGACACATCAGGCTGAACAGGTTGCCCAGAGCGCCCGTGAGCTGGCTGTTTCAAGCGGCCAGATCCAGAACATTGTTCAGGTTATTCAACAAATTGCGGATCAAACCAATCTCCTGGCGCTAAATGCCGCTATTGAAGCAGCCAGGGCCGGTGAATTGGGTCGTGGCTTTGCCGTTGTTTCCGACGAAGTACGCAGCCTGGCGGAAAAATCTCGTCAAAGCGCGGACGAAATCGGACAGGATATCGTGAAGCTGTCCCAGGAAATCAATAAGGTAGCACTTCAAATCGAGGGGCAATCCGGGGCCGTTGGTGATCTATCCTCAATGCTGGATGCTCTGATGGAAGTCAGTCGACTGACTTCAAACAACTCAAACAAAACCAAGGAAGTTGCCGACACCCTTCTGGCCTTGACCGAGCAAACCGGGTAGCTGCTCCTTGCGGTTACCCTTTTCACTGAGGCTTTACATATTAATGAGAATCAGTTTCAATACAGACCCTTATTGTAATGTTATAACGGTGTTTTAATGAAAGAAGGCATCCACCCTGATTATGACTATGTCGTTTTCCGCGATACCAGTTGCGATAAAACGTTTCGAATTCGCTCAACCTGCAAATCGAAAGATACGATCGTCTGGGAAGACGGGAAAACCTACCCTTTGATAAACCTGGATATTTCCAGCGCTTCGCATCCGATTTACACCGGCGAGCAACGCAAGACCAGTAACGAGGGTCGTGTGGCACGTTTCAATAAACGTTTTGGTGCACGAAGTGCCAATATTCGGAAGGAGTCTTGAGATGCAGGTATTGAGCTCACTGAAAACGGCTAAGCAGCGTCACCCTGACTGTCAGGTCGTTAAGCGGCGCGGACGCTATTACGTTATCTGTAAAAGCAATCCTCGATTCAAGGCACGCCAGGGTGGCGTAAAAAAACGCTAATGCATCTTGCTGCCGGGCAGCTCAAATCTGCCCGGGCAGCAGGACAATTGCCTCAACACTCTGGCAACTGATCAATACGTGCAGCCAGTATGAAGTCGTTTTCGTGTAAACCGCCTATTTTATGTGTCCATATTTCAATACTGGCATGCCCCCAACCAAACTGAATTTCCGGGTGATGCCCCATTTCTTCAGCTAATTCGCCGACGTGATTCACAAATCTGAGAGCGGTGTTGAAGTCCGGAAAGTTGAAAGTGCGAGATATACGATTAGCTTGTTCTGCCAGCTGCCAATCCCTAACCTGCTCCAGATATGGCGCTATTTCTTCACGGCTCAGCGCCGGAATGCCCCCACGGCAGGGTACACACTGTTTTTCTGATAATGACATATACCACCTCCAGAAGGTGCTGGTGATGGCATTAGTCTAGCAGTGAAGCGAGATTCCTACGCCTATGCTCAGCCACCAAAACGCATAAGAAGTATGGCCAGAATAAGCAGACTCACGCCCAGCCAGCTGATCCAGTTGAGGCGATGACCAAACACCACCCAGGTGGCTAATGCCGTACCAACGATGGACAACACCCCCCAAATGGCATACGCAACCAGTAGATCCATACTCTGCACGGCAAGCGCCAGCATGGCAAAGGCGCCCATGATGGTCGCAACAGCCAGGACTCCCCAGCGGCGTTTTTTGAATCCCTGTGAATACTCAAGCGAAAGGTTGGCAATGATATCCAACACAACAGAACCCATCAGATACAGCATTCCCAGGCTCATGCTGCCTCCTGCTGTTCTTCTCGGTAATGGCCATAGTTGACCAACGCCACTCCAGCCAGTGCCAGGCCCAGGCCCGCAGCCTGGATGGATGTAATAGACTCACCCAGCCACAACAAGGAAACCAGTGCTATAAGCACCATACCTACGCCTTCCCAGAAAGCGTTTGCCAGAGTGATAGGAATACGCAAGGTTGCGCGGCTTAATAACAGGTAAGAAATACCAACCATAACAACCGCAACCAAGGTGCCGTACAACAGCACACCATCCGTCACGATCAATTTCATAAGGGTGGTGCCTATAACTTCACCCACCACCGCCAGAATCAGAAATATCCAATGCATGTAATCCTCAGAGTGTACCCGACCAGCAGGTACGTTATGAATATGCGGCTACATTAGGGGTTGTTGATTCAATACGCTAATCGCTCAGCATCAATTATACTGACGCTGAAATCACGTATGGAAACTTGTTTATGCGTCTGGAACACCTGCTCTATTTTGTGACGGTTGCAGAAACCGGCTCCATAGCCGCTGCAGCTGCAGAGTTAAAACGCAATCGCAGCACCCTGAGCATGGCGATCAGCGCACTTGAGGACGAATTGGGTTGTGAGCTGTTCTTCCGCAGAGGAAACAGCCTCATGCTGTCAGATACCGGCAGTCTGATTCTGGATGATTGTCAGCGCATGCTGGCTCTGCAGGAAAAGATTCTGTATCGCTGTTCCCAGTCTGCCGGAGACGCTATTACCGAGCTAAGCATCGGTCGTGACGATGTACTGACCGAATCCTTTTGGCGTCGCGTGATTGCCCGAATTCGTACCACCCTGCCCCGACTTGGCTTGAGCATGCGCTTTGCTGGCAGCGACGAGCTGCCTGAAATGGTTCGTCAGGGTCACGTTGATCTTGCCTATGCCATGGCGTTCAACCCGATATCAGGTGACAGTCTGTGTCAGCACATCCTCACCAAAACACGCATGCAACTGATGGCCGCAAGGCAGCATCGTCTGTCTCGCCTCGGTTATCTCAATGATACGGACCTCGCAGGCTCAACTCAGATCACCTATCTGGACAGCGAGCAGAAGGAACGATTCAGACTCACGAATATTGGTGCCGATACCCTTGCGCTCAGTAGCTTTGAGTTGATCCACGATGCCATTCAGGATGGCCTGGGTTGGGGCTATGTGCCCGAACCCCTGTTAATCATGGACGAGTCGACTTCACAGGATCTTTGCCAACTCAAGCACGGGCTCAATTCCGTTTGGTACCCCTACATCGTTTACAGTCGCGAGCCTCTTACGGCAGAGCAAACAACCGATCCACTGAAACAGGTGCATGCCATTATCGTGGATGAAATGACCCGTGCCGGTATTCTCTAACCCTGATCAAAAATGAACCATCCGTTCAAAGTTGAATTGAAACTGACCGCCTATTTAGTTAACATATTAACTTAATGAAGGAGATATGAATGAGCATCAAACTGTCGGTCGTTGACCAGTCCCCCGTGCACGGCTCCCATGCCAAGGTTGAAGCCCCGCACCTGAGTATCGAATTGGCCCAGTTGTGTGATCAGCTTGGCTATTACCGTTACTGGGTGGCTGAACATCACGACAGTGTTCACTTTGCCAATCCTTGCCCTGAAATCATGGTCGCCAGTATTGCCAGCGTGACCAAAAATATTCGTGTAGGCAGCGGTGGTGTCATGCTGTCTCACTACAGCCCTCTGAAAGTAGCTGAGTGCTTCACAATGATGGCGACGCTGTTTCCCGACCGCATTGACTTGGGTGTTGGCCGAGCCCCTGGCGGCACTGGATTGACATCGCACGCACTTGCTTACCCCCATGAACCTCACCACGGTGACCTGTACGCGAACCAGGCGCACCTGCTGGCAGGGTTTGTAAAAGGCACTTTGGCCAGCGACAACCCCTACAGCAAGATCAAGGTACTGCCGGATAGCACCCCGACACCCGAGCTGTGGATGCTGGGTTCAAGCGGCGGCAGTGCCGGACTGGCAGGTCACCTGGGCTACAATCTCGCCTTGGCACGCTTTATCGACCCGGATAACTGCAACCCTGCAATTTTCCAGCAGTATGCTGAAGAGTGGGAAAAAGCCGGTTTTGCAGGCAAAGGCAGCAAGATGCTGGCTATCGCCTGTATTTGTGCCGAAACCGAAGAAGAAGCCCGCCTGCGTGCAGGTACTGCGGTATACCGCAAGTTGGCGGCCCAGATGGGACAGCGAGAGGATTTCCTGACACCCTCAGAGGTTCAGGACCGCTACCGTAAGATGTCGGCCTCTGAGAGATCGGCTTACGACCATATCTTGAACGGATACACCGTAGGCACACCGGATCAATGCTGGCAGGAAATCACCCAGCTTTCCAAAGCCTTTAACTGCGACGAAATTGCAACTGTCACTGTTACTCATAGCCATCATGACCGCATGGACAGCTACCGCTTGCTGGGTAGCCAGCTCTAACCTCTTCCCCTCGAGCTGCGCCTGCTCATCTGGCGCAGCTCAGTTTTTCTTCCGGCCCGAGTTATCTCAGGCCGGTTTTTTTTGGCCAATCACCAGTGCAATGCCTCCCAAAATGGCAATAGAGGCAAGCACCAGTCTCAGGCTCAGCGCCTCACCCAACAAGATTACGCCTCCCACCGCAGCAATGACCGGCACACTCAGCTGGATCGTAGCAGCGGATGTCGCTTGCAGCCGCGGCAATACTGCATACCAGATCGCATATCCCATACCCGATGCCAGCGCACCTGAAGCAACAGCGTATAACAGTCCCTGAGTAGACAAAGATTGCTGTGACAGGAGAGCAACCGCCAGCACCAACGCAACAGGGGCTGCTCGAAGGAAATTACCCGCAGTGACACGTGTAGGCTGCCCGGCCCCACGGCCACGCAGCGAATACACACCCCAGGCTACACCGGCTGACAACATCAATAGTGAACCCAACAGCGGGGGTGCCGATATACCCGGCAGCAACAACCCCACCAGACCGGCTATGGCCAATACCAATCCCAGCTGTTGCCAGCGACTGAAACGCTCCCCTTGGTACAGACCATAACCAATCATGGTTGCCTGGACTGCGCCAAACAACAGCAAGGCTCCGATACCTGTATCCAGGGAAATATAAGCAAAGGAAAAGCCGGCGGCATAGACGAAGAGCGCCAGCGCCGAAGGCCAATTGCCAGCGCCTTCATCGGCAGCATAGCGCAGACGCACCAACAGCCAGAGCACCAGAGCTCCGGAAACCAACCGCACGGCAGTAAAGCTGGCCGCATCGATATCGCCGTCCTGCAAGGCCGCACGGCATAACAGGGAATTGCCGGCAAAAGCCAGCATAGCCACTAGCGTCAAAATAACTGTGCGCGGGTTTGAGGCAGAGCTTGTAGCAGAGTTTGTGGCCATGACGCTTTCCTTTATTGGTGGCGCCTGCCGGGCAGCGACGAGCAATTCTAAAGAGAAAAATCAGGCCTGCCCTGTTGGCCCCAAGCGCAGCACTCCGCACTCAATCGCCAGGTGAACCAATTCAGCGGTTGATGACACCTGAAGCTTGTTTTTTAGCAGAGCGCTATGATTCGAAACGGTTTTAACACTAATGCATAACTGATCAGCAATCACCTTGGGCGTCAGGCCACGTGCCAGCATGACAAAAATTTCGAACTCACGCTGAGTCATTCCCGACAGACGCGGATCCATTCCAGTATTGCGCTGTAAAGCCAGTCGCGTCGCCAAATCATGCTCAACGTAGGGCTGACCGCTTAAGACCTTGCGCACAGCATCCAGCAAGACTTCGGGGCTACTGCTCTTGGTAATATAGCCGAGTGCACCCGCATCAAGCGCCTGCTTTACCATGGGTAACTCGTCGTACATGCTGAAGAACAGAATACGTGCACCCGGTGCGCGCTGCAGAATACGACGAGCTACCTCAATGCCACTGATATCCGGCAAATTAATGTCCAGAACCGCGACGTCTACCGAGTGTTGCTGCCAGAGAGCGACGGCATCCCAGCCATTATCGGCTTCAATAATTTCGCATTCATCCAACATGGCCGACAGCAAGCTTGCATAGCCCTGTCGAACAACCGCATGATCATCGCAGAGTAGTATTTTCATAAGCTCAATCCAGCATCAACGGCAGTTTGAGTTCAATCCGCAGGCCCCCACCAGCCGCCGATGAAAGGTGAAGGTCGGCATTCATGTAACGTGCACGCTCATGCATGGATCTAAGCCCGACACCCGGGCGTACGTCCGATGCCAGTCCCTGTCCGTTATCTTCAACACTCACACTGAGCGTATTACCGGAGACCTTCATTCCAATTGCGACCTGAGTCGCCTTTGCATGGCGCGCCACATTGTTGAGCGCCTCCTGCAGCAATCGGTACAGGTGGGTTGAGGTTTCATCACTCAACAACGGCATGCCATTAATCCCCAGCAGGCAATCAACCCCACTGCTACGCTGCCATTGCTCAGCCAGACTACGAAGAGACTCTTCCAGACCCAGAGGTTCAAGAATAACGGGATGAAGACTGCGTATGAGACGACGGAAGCCTTGCTGCATCGCCTCACAATCACGCACGATCAAGGGTGCGCATTTGCTGACCTTGTCGGCATCATGGGCAACCTGACTGATCAGATAGGCCTGTGCACGAATACCGGTAAGGTATTGGCCAAGGTCATCATGCAACTCACGGGCGAGGTAGGAGCGCTCTTTTTCCTGCAACACCATTAATTCTCGGGTCAAGCGCCGATTGTCGGCTTGTTCCTGCTCCAAAGCCTCTGCCATGCGGTTGAAATGACTGGCCAGACGGTTTGCTTCTGGCACTGAATAGGCCTTTAAGCGCGCTGTGAAATGACCCTGCTGAATCTGGTCCAGCGCTCGCAATACCTGCCCAAAAGGACGCATTCCTTGGGAAACACCCCAACTGATCGCCAGAATGGACAAGGCCGCACCACCCACAAAGAGCGCAAATACCTGAAGTGCGGATTCCCACACCTCTTCCATTTCATCGGCAGGATCTGCAATCACTACGAGGGTGCGTCCATCTGCCAGTGGACGACGCCGCTCAATATGCGGCATGTCCTCTGGCCAGATCCAGTGAGCAAACCATTCAGGCACTTCGTCAACAGCAGGTACGCGGGGAGACTCCCCGGGCTCCAGTGTTGTCAGGTGAAGATGGCGCCATTCAACCGCGAGCAGAGGATCCAGACGTTTAGGGTCCTGACCGGCCTGCTCAAGCAATTGATCGGCAACCGACATGCCCGCCTGAAGCTCACGCAGGATGTCGGTCTTGGCCTGCCGCATCAAGCCAAACAGGCTCAGCAACAGTGCCAGCAGAAAGGCTGTCGCAACCAGAAGGTTCAGTCGCACCACGGCACGCATGGTTTAGGCCTGCTTAGCGAACGCTGAATACACCCACCATGCCTTTTTCTTCAAGACCGCCCATGAAGAACTCATACTCACCAGGCTTGACCGGTACGAAATAGATTTCAGCTTCGCCTTCCTGCTCAAACTCAAGTTCGGTCAGAGCGATAGCCTTGATCTCCATATCACCAGCTTCCACCTTACGCAGGTAGATAGAGCTGAAAAATTCAGGCGCTTGCATCGCATATTCCTTGCGACCGCTGGATTCGATTTTCAGTTTGTATGCCTTGCCGGTCTCCATCTCATATCGATTCTGGGACATGGAGTAGTCACTTTGTTCACTACCCAGAACCAGATCAGGCAGACGTTCCGGACGGATGGTCAGGTCACCTTCTGCAGAAGCGGGAACAGAGACCAGTGCCGAGGCAGACATCAGAGCGGCCAGTGTCAGGGAACGGATGGGGGTACGCATGATAGATTCCTGTTTTTGTTGTGTCTTTCCCCCACCATCCTAGTGAGATGCGCCCACGGAAACATACTACTTCGGTACTGAATGTTTGAGACTTTCTGAATATTTCATCCTTCCCGGCAGGGGCCTAAGCTGGGCAGCATAACAATGATAAGCCACGAGTTTTTATGATGAAGACCCTGCCCCGCTTGCTGACAACGGCTGCTGTTTCCATGCCTCTGCTGGCCAGCGCTGCCCCCATGGAAGTCCATATCGGCTATGTCGGCTTTGAGCCCGACCACGGTCCCGTTCTATCCAATGTATTGCCTGAGCCTGCTGATGCAGGACTAAGAGGCGCTGAACTGGGTATCGCGGATAACAACACCACTGGCCGCTTTTTGAAACAGCACTACACCCTGCACAGCATCAGTACAGATCAGCCAACGGAAGTGGTATCCGCTTCTCGTTCCCTGTATGACCAGGGCGTGCGTCTGTTTGTGCTGAACCTTACATCGGAGCAGCTGGTTGCGGTCGAACGCGAGCTTCCCGATGATGTCCTGCTGATCAATTCCGGTAGCCAGGACAATCGCCTGCGTACGGAGGCCTGTGTCCCGGGCATGCTGCACACCATTCCTTCACGCGCCATGCTGACAGACGCATTGGCACAATGGCTGGCCAGTAAACGCTGGAACCGCTGGTTGATTATTGAAGGCGATCAAAGTGCAGACCAGCTTTACGCTGCGTCCCTGGAGCGAAGCGCCAAGCGCATGGGCGCCAAGATTATTGAACGCAAACAGTGGGATTTTGATACCGACCTTCGCCGCACCGCACAGAAAGAGCTGCCTCCTTTTACGCAGACCGATGAATACGATGTAGTTGTCGTAGCCGATGAGCGTGGCGACTTCGGTGAATACGTTCCGTACAACACCTGGTATCCACGCCCTGTTGTCGGCACTCAAGGCATGAGTCCTGTCGCCTGGCACCGTGTGGTTGAGGCCTGGGGAGCGGCACAGTTGCAAAGCCGCTTTGAAAAGCTTTCTGGGCGCTGGATGAACAGCCATGACTACGCCAGCTGGGCTGGTGTTCGCACGCTAGGCGAAGCAGTGACTCAAACCAAAAGCAGTGACCCCGCAGAGCTGCATAGCTTTATTTTGTCCGAGAAATTCCAGCTGGGCGCCTTCAAGGGGCGCAAGCTGAACTATCGCGACTGGAGTGGTCAGCTACGCCAACCCATTCCGCTGGTCCATCCGCGTGCACTGGTCTCCCAGTCGCCGCAGGAAGGATACCTGCACCCGAAAACCGATCTCGATACGCTGGGATTTGATTCCAGCGAAAGCCAGTGTTCCGTTAAAGGAGATGCCTGATGTTCAAGCCCCCCTTCATTAAGTCTCTACTGCTCAGCGCGTTGCTGGCCAGCCCCGCTGTTCATGCAGCTACTGCCTATGTATCCAATGAAAAGGACAACACATTGTCCGTGATCGATCTGGATACACTGGAAGTAACCAAGACCATTGAGGTCGGCGAACGTCCTCGCGGCATCGCGCTGTCAAAAGACAATACCAAGCTGTTTATCTGTGCCAGCGACTCCGACACCGTTCAGGTCATGGATCTGGCGACACACACCATCATCGCCAACCTGCCCTCTGGTGAAGATCCCGAGCAGTTCTCGCTGCACCCGGACAACCGTCGCCTTTACATCGCCAATGAAGACGATGCGCTGGTAACGGTGGTTGATACTGAAACCCACGAGGTACTGGCTCAGATCGAAGTAGGTGTGGAACCCGAAGGCATGGCCGTTAGCCCGGATGGCAAATGGGCCGTCAATACCAGTGAAACCACCAGCATGCTGCACTGGATCGACACCGAAACGCACGAACTGGTAGACAACACCCTTGTTGACCAGCGTCCCCGCCACGTAGAATTCACCAAAACCGGTGATATTCTCTGGGCTTCCTCGGAAATTGGCGGAACAGTTTCCGTTATTAACGTAGAGAGCCGTGAAATCATCAAGAAGCTCACTTTCGAGATTCGTGGTGTGCACCCGGACAAAATCCAGCCGGTTGGCGTCAAGCTCTCTGCAGATGGCAAGTATGCCTTTGTTGCCTTGGGCCCATCCAACCACGTAGCCGTGGTTGATGCCAAAACCTATGAAGTACTGGATTATCTGTTGGTAGGCCGCCGTGTATGGCACATGGAATTCACTCCGGATCAGAAATACCTGCTGACCACCAACGGTGTCAGTGGAGATGTATCTGTGATTGATGTTGCCAAAATGAAAGTGATGAAATCCATTAAAGTTGGCCGCTACCCCTGGGGCGTGGTGACACTGGACTAATTGAATGAGCCTTGCCGTACACCATCTCAGTTTTCGTTATGGCCCTCGACAGGCGCTGGACGATGTAAGCTTCAGCCTCAAAGACGGCGAGCTGAACGCCTTGCTTGGCCCCAACGGGGCCGGCAAGAGTACGCTCTACGCCCTGCTGACTCAGCTTTACAGTCTGCAGGACGGTGAGATCACACTGGATGGAAAAGCGGTAAGGCAGCATTACCGCACATTGAAGCAACAGCTGGGGGTCGTGTTTCAACAAAGCACCCTGGATCCCGATCTCAGCGTACTTCAGAACCTTGAATATCATGGCGCCCTGCACGGACTGTCAGCTCGGCAGGTTCGCCTTCAGGCCGCTCAGTTACTGGACGAGATGGGGCTGGCCGACCGGCTGAAGGACAGCATCCGCAGCTTGAACGGCGGCCATCGCCGTCGAGTGGAAATCGCACGTGCACTACTGCACAAACCCTCCATACTGTTACTGGACGAGGCAACAGTTGGCTTGGATACCGCTGCAAGACAGAGTATCAACCGTCATGTTCGCCAGCTCTGCACGTCTCAATCTCTAACGGTGCTTTGGGCCACACACTTGATTGAAGAGATTCAGGAACAGGACCCCGTCCTGATTCTGCATCAAGGCAAATTATTGGCCGATGACAGCGCTGCTAACATATGCCAGAAACACCAGGCGACCGACCTGTCCGATGCCTTCGAACAGCTCACCGGCCTTAAGGATTCACCTGCATGCCTCTGAACGCCTATTTCATCGCCTTCAAGGGCATCCTGAAACGCGAGTTTTTGCGTTTTGTTCACCAACGTACCCGCTTCCTCAGCGCTCTGGTTCGCCCACTGCTCTGGCTGGTGGTGTTCGCTGCCGGCTTTCGGGCTGCCCTGGGCGTATCGATTATTCCGCCTTACGAAACCTATATCACTTACGAAACCTACATTTTGCCCGGCCTGTGCTGCATGATCCTGCTGTTTAACGGCATGCAAAGTTCACTATCCATGGTCTACGACCGAGAAATGGGCAGTATGAAAGTGTTGCTCATGAGCCCCCTGCCCCGATCCTGGCTACTGTTTTGCAAGCTGATCGCCATTGCGCTGCTTTCGCTTGCGCAGGTGTATGCGTTCATAGGGCTCGGCTGGCTGGTCGATGTAGAACCACCTCTGATAGGGTTGCTGACAGTACTCCCCGCCTTGTTACTGACAGCTTTGATGCTGGGTGCAATTGGCCTGTTTCTCTCCTCGCGGATTCGTCAGCTGGAGAACTTCGCCGGAGTAATGAATTTCGTCATTTTTCCCATGTTCTTCATGTCTTCTGCACTCTACCCATTGTGGAAAATGCGCGAGTCCAGTGAGTGGCTATATTGGGTCTGCAGTGCCAATCCCTTTACCCATGCGGTTGAGCTGGTTCGCTTTGCGCTCTACGCAGAGTTCAACCTTCAGGCATGCCTGATCACGGCCGGTACAACACTGGTGTTTACGGTACTGGCGTTGATGGGATTCAGGACAGAACAGGTTGCCGGCAGCAAAGGCAAAGGACGTTAAAGCCCTAACCGGCCGTCTAATACACCTGCATAACTCAGTGAGAGGGCCGACCTCAGTCGGCCAAAAGATGTGTCATCAAGGCCCTTAGCTTTCCAGGCTTCACCGGCTTATTCAGCACCAGCACATCGGCTTCCCGAAACGCCTTGCGCGTTTCTGTGCTGCGATCTGCGGTCAGCATCACCATTGGCACCCGCTCCAGGCCAGAATGGTTGAGCATCTGACGCAATTCAAGCCCGGTTTCGGACGCCTCAAGATGATAATCCGCCAGCACCAAGTCTGGCTTATGTTCCTTAGCTCCCTGCAGCGCAGACTCAAGAGTATCAGCAAGAACGGTCTTAACACCCCAGCCAGAGAGCAGCGCCTCCATACTGGCCAGTATTTCCGGATCATTATCAAGCACCAGCACCTGACGACCACTCAAGGCGTCTGGATCGAGCCGCGGTGGCTGTACCAAAGGCACCAGAGAGTTGGGAGCCGCCGATACCAAAGGTACTCGCACTTCAAAACAGGAGCCTGAACCCACTGCAGATTTAAGTCCTAGCGGGTGCTCAAGCATCCGTGCCATGCGCTCCACAATTGCCAAACCCAAGCCAACGCCACCCTTGCGTGACTGGTGATGACTGAGACGACAGAACTCCTGGAAAATAGCGTCTTGCTTATCTTCAGGAATGCCACCGCCGGTATCCCAGACCTGCAGTAACAGATGGTCGTTTTGCCGACGCATTCCCAAAAGCACGCCACCATTATCGGTATAGCGGAAAGCATTACTAAGAAAGTTACGCAGGATTCGTGTCAGTAGCCGTGGGTCGCTGCTGATCCACAAATCACGCGCATGCACTCTAAAACGCAGGCCAGCGGCTTCCGCAACAGGTTCAAACTCGCCCTGCAAGGATTCCAACAGGCGCCCGACTGGAAAGCTCTGAAATTCCGGCTGCACTGCATTTTGATCAAGCTTTGAAATTTCAAGCAGATCAGTCAAAAGCTGCTCGGCACCATCCAGCGCAAGATGCACACGATCAACCAAACGCGCCTCTTCCGATGGCAGGTCTCGCTCTTGCAATGCGGCGATAAGCAAACGGGCCGCATTCATGGGCTGTAGAAGGTCATGACTGGCGGCCGCCAGATATTTATCCTTGCTGCGGTTTGCGGCCTCGGCTTCTTCACGTGCCAGTTGAGCCGCTTGCTCGGCCTGTTCTCGGATTTGGATTTCTTTCCAAAGACGATCATTGAGCTGAACCAGTTCCCGTGTCCGCTCTTCAACGCGCTGCTCAAGCTCTTCATTGAGCGATCGCATTCGCTGCTGCACACGCTTACGTTCGGTGATGTCGGCTACAAATGCGACGATTGCCGTTTGATCTTCCTTGTGGCGTAGCAGAATATTCATCGAGACTTCAACCGGCATGCCATTGGACTTGCGCAGCCGGGTCTCATACAGGAACAGCTGACCATCGTTGATCAGACGTGCCGTCATCAAGCGAAACTCCTTCTCACTGAACAGCAGGTCAGTGGCGAAGTTTAGCCCTGAGGTCATTGAAGTCGCGCCAGGGTATTCACAAATGCGGGCCAGGGCGCGGTTCACCTTGTTAATCTGGCCAGTCAGATCCATCTGAAAAATGCCGTGCAAGGCATTCTCGAACAACCATTTGTAGCGGTTTCGCTCGTCCTCAAGCTCCTCGATTTTGGTGAGCAGCTCGGGGTAATAACTTTTACGCGCCGACTGGCCTCCCAGACCGATCAGGTCTTCAAAGGTCACTTCAGCCATGTCAGAGGGCTTCTTCATACACCGCCTCAACATCGCGCAAATTGGATTTGCGCGGGTTGGTCAGGATACAAGGGTCCTTGATGGCATTCTGGCTTAAATATGGTATGTCCGTGATGTGGACGCCCTGATCCGCCAGGCTTTGGTATAGACCGACCTCATGCTTTAGAGAAATGACATGTTGCATCAGACGGCGCTTGATTTGGGACTGACTGAGACCTCTGGGGTCGATCCCCATGGTCTCGGCGACTACACGGAAGCGGTCCGTTGCGGAGGTGTAGTTATAGTCGATCACATGCTCCAGCAGCATGGCATTACAAAGCCCGTGCGGCAGATCCAGGTAGCCACCCAGACTGTGCGACATGGCATGCACAGCGCCAAGGATTGCATTGGAGAATGCCAATCCGGCCTTCATGGAACCCAGCATCACCTGCTCGCGGAGATGGTTGTCTTCAGGCTGTTCCACCAGCAAGGCCAAATGAGTGTTGATCAAGCGAATGGCATCCAGCGCATGCATATCAGTCAGCGGCCCGCTGCCAGTAGATACAAAGGCTTCAATCGCATGGACCAGCGCATCCACACCGGTGCAAGCCGTCAAAAAGGAGTCCATGGTCCGCGTGGTATCAGGATCGATCAGCGCCACATCGGGCACCACGGACTTGCTGACGATCGAAAATTTCAGCCGCTCATTCGGATTCGAGATAATGGCGAACTGAGACACATCCGCTGAAGTACCGGCCGTTGTGGGGATAAAGATAAGCGGTGGAATGGGGCTTTCGATACGGTCGATGCCCTCAAATTCGATAATGCTGCGCCCATGGGTACTGACAATACCGATTCCCTTGGCACAGTCCATTGGACTGCCGCCACCAACAGCAACGATGACGTTGCAGCCCTGCTCCTGATAAAGATCAGCCCCCAGAGAGACCTGCTCAACCCGGGGGTTAGGGGAAACCTGAGTAAAGCGAACACAGGGGATGTCCTGCTCCGCCAGCAGGTTTTCGATTTCGTCTACCCAGCCAGCAGCTTCCACACCTGGGTCAGACACCAGCAGCACCTTACGTGCACCAAAGGTTTTGGCGTAATTGCCAACCGTCTTGCGCGCACCACTACCGAAGATGATCTCGGGGGAAACAAACTTGCGCAGACGGGAGATATCCGAACTCATAATCCTGCCTTACACGGGAGAGGCGCCCCGCGACATCATTCTTGTTATCGTTCTGACATATTATACCGGGGCTTCGTTTTCCGACCAGCCTACAAAAGTGCACAAAAAGACACAAAAGCATACACACGTTGGCATAGCTAAAACTTTAGTATTAGGTACCATTGTCTCTATTAATTCTCGCCAAGGCAGCACTGCGCTGTATGAGGTAACGGAGGACAATTCCCAGCATGGATACTCAATCTCCCCTATATCAACATGTGGTCATCGTTGGCGGCGGTGCCGGCGGCCTCGAGCTTGCGACTCGTTTGTCTCGCAAGTATCGCCGCAAGGGTCTGAAAGTCACCCTGGTAGACGCTGAAACCACACATATCTGGAAACCTTTGCTTCATGAAGTAGCAACAGGTTCGCTTGATGCTGGCATCGACGAACTGAGCTATAGCGCTCAGGCGCGCAGTGCAGGGTTCAAGTTTCAGGTAGGCCGCATGGAGTCTATTGATCGTGATCAGCGCTGCATCCACCTGGCACCGGTCAAGGGTCAGGACGGGCAGACTCTGCTGCCATTGCGTTCGATCTACTATGACTATCTGGTGATGGCTGTAGGGAGTGTAACCAATGACTTTGGTGTAGAAGGTGTTGCGCAGCATTGTACTTTCCTGGATTGCCGCAGCGAAGCCGAGCAGTTCCGTCGCACCCTGCTGGAAGCCTACCTGAAGGCAAGCAACAGCCCCGATCAGCGTCTGCGCATCGCAATTGTCGGTGCCGGTGCAACCGGTGTAGAGCTGTCTGCGGAACTCTTTAATGCAGCCCGCGAACTTGCAGCCTATGGTCTGTCCAAACTTGACCGTGATCGTATGGAAGTCATCCTGATCGAAGCAGGACCCACTATTCTACCGGCACTGCCAGAACGCATATCTTCTGCGGCACGACAGGAATTGAGCAAGTTGGGCGTGAAGGTCCGTGAAGATACGCGAATCACCAGTGTCACCAGCGAAGGTTTGATGACCGATAAGGGCGAAATGATCGAAGCCGAGCTCAAGGTATGGGCTGCTGGTATCCGTGCACCCGAGTTTCTGACACGCCTCGATGGACTGGAATGTAACCGAATCAATCAGCTGGTAGTGACACCCGATCTGCGTACCACTAATGATGAGCGAATTTTTGCGCTAGGTGACTGCGCTGCCTGCCCCAAGGCAGATGGCACAGGTAATGTACCGCCGCGAGCCCAGGCCGCACATCAGATGGCTACACACATTTATAAACAGTTCCGCAAGATTGTTCGTGGCGAAACTGTTCCGCCCTATGTGTACAAGGATTACGGTTCTCTTGTTTCCCTGAGCAGCTTCAGCACTGTCGGTAGTCTGATGGGCAACCTGACCAGTGGCAGCCTTATGGTTGAAGGCCGTCTTGCGCGCATAGTGTATGTATCCCTGTATCGACTTCATCAACTCGCCGTGCACGGTTATATCAAAACGTTCCTGATCACATTAGTTGATCGAATCAATAAAGTGATCCGTCCACGGTTGAAGTTGCACTGAATCATCAACAGCCTGCGGCATACCAATTTGCAGCACTGAGCTTTGCCGGCCCTCTGGGCCGGTTTTTTTATCTAAACCTTTTAAAACAAAAACTTGCACGTACTCCCTTATCATTTCTTTGTTGCATTGGCGTTTCATTGACTAATCCCCAAAACCCCATAGAATGCGCACCATCCTCGCCTCGGCCTATTAAAAAGATGCAATTCTCTTATTTTTACTACACTGAAACAGCTGTTTGTCATACTGAATCTACGCTATACAAACAGCGAGTCTCCCGGCTGCGGTATTGCCACCTAATGGACTTTGATCAGGCTTTAACCGAATTAGAGGCGAATAAAACATGAGAAAGAATCTGCCTGTTACCACAACAGAACGTCGTTTCGAGCCTCATGAAAAGCTGATTTCCACTACTGACGTCAAAGGAATAATCACTCATTGCAATGACGTTTTTATCAAGCTCAGTGGATTCAGTCGGGATGAATTAATAGGCCAACCACACAATCTGGTCAGGCATCCCGATATGCCTGAAGCAGCCTTCAAAGTGATGTGGGAACATCTGAAAGCTGGCAAGCCCTGGATGGGTTTGGTAAAGAATCGCAGCAAAAATGGCGACTTCTACTGGGTTAATGCCTACGTGACCCCCGTGACGGAAAACGGTCGCACTATAGGCTATGAATCCGTGCGCACCTGTCCCACCCGCGAGGATATAGCCCGTGCTGAACAGGTCTACGCCAGACTAAATCAGTCGGGCAAGCTACCCTCTCGCATGGAGATTCCCTGGTGCTGGGCAAGCCTGGCCGCTGGTACGCTTGCAGGGGGTGCCTTGAGCATGTCCGGCTGGCCTTTGGCCGGTATTGGTTTACTGGCACTGACTGCAGCCGGTACAAGCCTGGCGCAACAGGTGCAACGCAATGAGCGATACAAAAAGTTGCTGGCGATTATGCCCTCCGCTTTTCGCCATCCAGTTGCGACAGCTACATATACCGATGTGCCAGGCCCGATTGCGGAGATCGAAGTCGCGATCAAAAGCGAGTCCGCGCATCTGGATACGGTTCTGACACGAATCGATGACGCCGCCTCCATTCTGACGACACAGGCGACTTCCAGTCTGGAAATGTCTGAGCAGTCCTTTGATGCCATGCATAAACAGCAGCATGAGACCAATCAGGTTGCCGCTGCCATGCATGAAATGAGCGCCACCATCACGGAGGTCTCCCGGCATGTACAAGAAACTGCGCAGCAAGCCGACAACTCCAGTAAAACGGCATTGCGCGGGCGCGAGCTGGCCACGACAACCAGCGCTTCCATCTCACGATTGGGCAATACAGTCACAGGGATTTCTGAATCCGTCACCGCTTTAGCCCAGCAGACGGAACAGATTGCCCAGGCGGCCATGATCATTGAACAAATTGCCGACCAAACCAACCTGCTGGCACTGAATGCAGCCATAGAAGCAGCCCGTGCCGGTGAGCATGGCCGTGGCTTTGCAGTGGTGGCCGATGAAGTCCGCGGTCTTGCGCAGCGCACGCGTGAGTCCACTCAGGAAATTCATGGCATCGTACAGGAATTGAAAAGCCGTACTCAGCACTCGGTTCAAATCGCCCATGAAGGGGAAACCGAGGCCTCTGAAGGTCTTTCACAAGTGAATGAAGCCGGAGCACTGCTTAACGATATTGCCGGCATGATGGACAGCATTGCCAATATGTCGCTGCAGATGGCAACCGCTATCGAAGAGCAGGCTCAGGTATCAGAGGATATAAATCGCCAGGTGGTGAATATTTCAGACCTTTCAGATATCAGTCTGAACCGGGCGAGAGATTCGGCAGAAACCACGCGTGAACTGCGTAAGGTAGCGGCCGATATGCATGAGCTGGTCAGCGGTTTTAAACGCTGACCAGCGTTTTGACTTACAGCAGGATCATGGCCACGCAGGCGGCTGTCAGCGTGCCCATGCCCAGATTGAAACAGCGCCAATGCCAGGCAGTTTTAAGCAGGCGACTGATCATTACACCAAAGCCAGCCCACATCGAAATGGATGGGAAGCCTACCAATGCCATGATGCAGATAAACATCAGGGCAGAAGCCAAAAATGCATCACCGACCAGGGTAAAAGAAGCCAATCCAGAAATGGACATTACCCATGCCTTGGGATTAGCGAACTGAAAGGCCGCAGCCTGTAACAAGGACATGGGGCGAGCTTCGGCATTCTTGCTGGTTTCAGGCGGTGGTGCACTTGCAATTTTCCATGCCAACCACAGCAGATACACACTTCCGGTTACCTTCAACACAGTTTGCAACTCTGGCCACTGCGTAAAGACCGTCCCCATACCCAGAGCAACCGCCACATTCAAAATGGCACATCCCAACACGACACCCACAATATGTGGCACGGTACGTCTAAAACCGAAGTTCGCACCCGAAGCCGTTAACATCATATTGTTTGGCCCCGGTGTTGCGGTCATGGTCAATACAAACACCGCAACAGGTCCCAATAAGGGTATAAGTTCGGGCAATGCATTATTCATGGTGGCTATCCTGGAATGTAGGGGTTCATTAACGATAGATTAGGCTCAATTTGATAATTGAACCGATACAATTAAATGTAATACCCGCCTCAAATTGCCGCAATGTTTACTTTGTGACAGATACAATCTATTGTCAGGGTGACAATCTCTCTGGAGACAGACAATGGATCTGCAGGATCGCGCTCGACAACGCTGCCAATGGCTACCAGAACTGCCCGCTTCGGCATCGCCCTTTTACAAGGCACTGGTTGAGCGTATGGCCAGCGATATTGCTGACGGCACACTCAAGCCCGGTGAACGCCTTCCGCCTCAACGTCTTCTGGCCGATGCACTTAAAGTGACAGTAGGTACAGTGACCCGCGCTTACCGTGAAGCAGAACGTCGAGGGCTGGTTGAAGCTCGTGTGGGCAGCGGTACTCGCGTCCGTGGACAGGAACAGAAGCCCCATTTCCATCACCTGACCCGCGCCGGGCAGGACAGCATTGACCTGTCCTTGAGTGTTTTGATTCCCAACCCTCTCAGGGAGCAGCAACTGTCCGCCATTCTTGAACAATTGGCACAGATGCCTGAGGCAATACAAACAGTCATGAATTACCAGCCTGAACAGGGCTGTCCTCAACAACGCGCACAACTCAGCGAATGGCTTTCCGGTCAGAACCTGACGATCCACGCCGAGGACATGATCCTTACTGAAGGTGGCCAACATTCTGATTTCCTTGCCCTGCAGGCCCTGATTAAACCCGGTGAAGCGGTCGCTTCAGCTGCCCTCACCTACCCCGGCATGATTGCCGCAGCCCGCCAGTTGGGCCTGAAACACCTGGCCGTTCCTTCAGACGCTCAGGGTATCCGCCCCGATGCACTGGAACGCCTGTGTCAGCAGCAACGCATACGACTGCTGTATTTGATGCCTGAGTACAGTAACCCTGGTGGTGAGCAGATGACATTGGAGCGACGCAAGGCCATTGTGGACATTGCTCGCCGTCATGACATGCTGTTACTGGAAGACGGGGTACAATTTATACCCAAGGAATTAAGAGGCACGCCATTTTTTGAACTGGCTCCCGAACGCTCCCTCTATATTTTCAGTGTATCCAAACTCCTGGCAGGCGGCTTGAGGTTTGGTGCATTACGAGCACCATCCAACTTGATGCCACAACTCAGGGCCTCTTTGCGCGCTCAGTGCTGGGCACCTTCGGGTCTCATGGGCGCAGTGGCGTGCCGCTGGCTGGCGAATGGCGAAGCCGATGCCATTATCAACTGGCAATGGCAAAGCCTGCAGGAACGTCAGGCGCTATTGAAAGAGATTCTCGCCGGTTACCCGGTTCAGGCCCACCCTTGTGGTTTTCATGCCTGGCTTACGCTGCCGGAGCCTTGGCGCGCCGCTGACTTTGTTCGCCATGCCGAAACACGTGGCATTATCTTGATCGGGTCCGATCCGTTTTGCGTGGGTAGCCAGCCGGCGCCTCAAGCGGTACGTATTTGTGTCACACCACCAGCCGATACTGAAGGCTTGCGTGAAGGCTTGCTTCGACTGCGCCAAATGCTGGACGAAGCACCGCCGATGTTGGCCCCTTTGATTTGACCTGCACCCGCCTAAGCGTGGTATATAGCCATTAGTCCCATTACAAAGGAGTTCAGGGATATGAGTATTGAAGTATCAGGATTTTTTGGATTCGTTTTATTGGTGCTTGATGTGATGGCGATCATCAAGACTATTCAAAGTAATGCCAGCACTACAGAGAAAGTGGTTTGGGTAGTCGCCATTCTGCTATTGCCTTTCTTGGGCCTGATCCTATGGTTCCTGTTTGGACCCAAAGGCTAAAGTCCGCTAACAAATGCGAGGCAACTGTTCTCCGGTCAGTGGCTCCAGCAGTCGCTGACCGCCGAACCCACTTTGCAGCTGCACCTTACCCGGCAACTGCTCAGTGACCCTGCCAACCACGCAGGCATTACGACCTGCCGGATGACTGTGCATTGCACGTATTAGTGCGTCGACATCTGCTTCAGGCAATACCGCAACCAACATACCCTCATTTGCCAAGTACAAGGGTTCCAGCCCCAGAATTTCACACAAACCTCTGACTTCGGTTCTAATTGGCAGGTACGTTTCATTCACGGTCATGCCGACATTGGAAGACTGTGCAAACTCATTCAGCACCGTCGCAACACCTCCACGCGTTGCATCCCTAATGGCATGAATATTCGGACAGGTATGAAGCATCAGCTCAACCAACCCATGCAAGGCTTGGGTATCGCTGCGGATATCAACGTCTAATGCCAAATCACCCCGCGCAGCCAACACAGCGGCCCCATGATCGCCCAGGTTTCCGCTCAGGATAATGACATCTCCAACAGAGCAACGATTGGCTGCCACCTCGACCCCCGAGGGTATAATGCCAACGCCAGATGTGTTGATGAACACCCTATCCGCCTTGCCTCTTGGTACAACCTTGGTATCCCCTGTAACAATCTGTACGCCGGCCGTTTCTGCGGCACGGGCCATGGACTGAACAATGCGCTCAAGTACCGCATATTCAAGTCCTTCCTCCAGAATCAGTGCGCAACTGAGATAAAGCGGTTTCGCACCTCCCACGGCCAGGTCGTTCAAGGTGCCGTTCACCGCGAGGCAGCCGATATTTCCGCCAGGAAACTCAATCGGGTCTACAACATAGCTGTCGGTGGTGAAAGCGAGTCGATCGCCAAACCGGGTAAGTTCTGATAACGCCAGTCGGGCCTGATCTTCCATCAAGTTTAACGCCGGGTTGTCAAAGGCCTTCACAAGCAGTGATTCAATCAGCTGGCGTGATGCCAATCCGCCTTCGCCTTGTGCCAAGCTGATACGCTTTTCCTTAAGCATCATGCCACTCCCTCGCCACGATACTGGTAGCAAGCCGCGCAGGCGCCTTCCGATGAAACCATCAGCGCACCTACAGGGTGTGCAGGTGTGCAGCCTTTACCAAACAAAGGGCATTTCTGTGGCTGCAACGCGCCTACCAGCACCTGATCACAGCAGGCAAGCTCGGGCTCTTCTCCCGCAACTATAGGTGTAGTCCTGAAGTTTTGTTCAGCATCAAAGTGGGTGAATTCGGGCCTGAATTGCAGCCCTGAAAACTCAACCTCCCCCAGCCCCCGCCAATGACAGCGGGCTTTGGGCTCAAACACCCTTTTCATTGCCAACTGGGCCTGAGCATTGCCAGAACGTCTGACAACGCGTGCATACTGGTTCTCAATTTTTGCTGTCCCTTTGGACAGCTGTTCCAGCACCATATACAGAGATTGCAGCAGATCCAGTGGCTCAAAGCCTGATACCACCATGGGTTTTCCATGGTTACCCGATACAAAGCCATAGGGTTCGGTACCGATCACCATACTGACGTGCCCCGGCCCTATAAAACCATCAACGGCGAGCTCCGGATCGTCCAGTAGAGCCTTCAAGGTAGGAATAATGCTGATGTGCCGCGCCAGCATGGAGAAGTTTTTTACCTGATCCCGCTCTGCTTGCATCAGGGTCAGCGCCGTTGCCGGGACGGTGGTTTCGAAGCCGATGGCAAAGAACACGACCTCTCGCTCAGGATGTCGTTTCGCCAACTCTAAAGCATCCAAAGGCGAATAGACTGTGCGCACATCGGCCCCTGCGGCACGTGCGTCCAGTAAGCTGGAATGTGTCCCGGGTACACGTAAGGCATCACCAAAGCTTGCCAGAATAACCTTCGACTGATGAGCGATAGAGATTGCAGTGTCGATACTTTCTCTGGGTAAGACACATACCGGACAGCCGGGTCCATGGACCAATTCCAGGTTCGAGGGAAGCAAGCGATCAAGCCCATAACGAAATATTGTATGGGTATGCCCCCCGCAGACCTCCATTACCCGAACCTGCTCACGCTCTGACAAAACACTAGAGGTCATCAGCGTTTCAATTCGGCTCAGGAGACTTCCGGCCAATTCGGGGTTGCGAAATTCATCAACGAAGCGCACGCGTTCAGCTTTCCTTTTCCAATTGATGCATCTCAGCCAATAACTCAAGGGTGCGCTGAGCCTCTTCCGGCTCAACCAGGCTCATGGCAAAACCAACATGCACCAACACCCACTGGCCCAACAGGGACTCCGCTGTGGTGAATTCATCTAACAGACACGCGAGGCTGATTGAGCGACGCACACCACTTATTTCAACCCAGGCAGTGCCCGCCTGTGCGTCATCAACGGCGACAACCTCGCCAGGCACACCCAGACACATGAGCTACACCTGATCCAGTTTATGCTGCAGCGTTTCTATTTCCTGCTGCAACTTGTTGATGCGTCCCAGTACCAGCGTTTGGTATTGCTCCTCCAGCCAATCCAGCCAGTCCTTAAGCCCCTCATCGGTTTGTGCCGAAAGAGTGATCACTTCAATATCCGGATTAACGCGACGCGCATGAGCGATACAGTCCTCGACACTGAAATCCACATGCGGCAGCAGATCCATCTTATTGATGACCATCAGACGCGAGGCTGCGAACATATCCGGGTATTTCAGCGGTTTGTCATCGCCTTCCGTCACCGAAAGAATGACAACTTTTGCGGCCTCACCCAGATCGAAGTTGGCCGGACACACCAGATTCCCAACATTCTCAATATAGAGAATGCCATTCTTCAGCATGCCTAACTCTTCCAATGCATGGCTGACCATAGGTGCATCAAGATGGCAGACAGATCCTGTATTGATTTGTACACCGGGGGCGCCTGTTGCTCGAATGCGGTCAACGTCACGACTGGTTTGCTGATCCCCTTCAATTACGCCGACATCTATGCGGCCAACCTGCGCGGCGAGGGTTTTTTCCAACAGACGTGTTTTACCTGCTCCAGGGCTGGAAACCAGGTTTAACACCAGCAGACTTGAATGCTCAAAACGTTCGCGATTTGCCTGTGCCTGCTGATTATTCAGACTGAACAGATCCAACTCCACTTTGAGATGCCGGTGACCCAGCTCAGTTTTATCAGACGATGAACATCCGCAACTACCACACATCACTCCACCTCCAATTCTTTCACCGTCAGATTGTCACCACTAATCAATAGCATATGTGGGGCACCACACTCAGGACAGAGATCAAGACGACTGTTCATAGCGCTCACGGCACCACAGGTGCGGCAACGCCCCTCTGCGGCTGGCTGAGAAAGGTGAAGCTCAGCACCTTCAGCCAGGGTTCCCTGACTGCAGGCACTAAATGCCAGTTCCATAGCAGCAGGGACTACTGCGGCCATAGGGCCAACCTCTAACAAGACTCCATGCACTCGGTTAAACCCCTGCTCCTTCGCCTGTTGCTGCAACAACTTCATCAACGAGCGGCACAGTGAAAGCTCATGCATCACCAGCTCCTTCAAACTGTTGGCTTGACGAGGTCTGTATCTGCGCCAAAGCAACGATGGCCTGCCCCGCACTTATACCTGAGTCATTACACGGAATGTGACGGTGAACCAATGCGCTCAAGCCCAATTGCTCGATACCGGCTATCAAACCCTCACTCAGAAGCCTGTTCTGCATCACGCCGCCTGTCAGGACCACATGTCGAAATGGTTTTTGCTTAGCCAAGCGTTCGATCAAGCTGATAAAACTGCTGGTCAGACCTTTATGAAACGCCCAGGCCATCTCCTCGGGCGCTCGTGCAGCATGCACATCATGCAGAACCTGCCGCCAGAGGTATCGGGTTTCCAGTTGGAGCAAGCCTTCATGATTTGGAAGCCAGGGTAGATCGTATTCAACAGCGTCAGAGGCATCACACTGCCATGCCAATTGCTCCAGCTTGATCGCGGCCTGTCCTTCATAGCTGATACCTTCAGCATAGCAGCCCAAGGCAGCGGCCATTGCATCAAATAATCGCCCAATAGAACTGCTTTCAGGCGAGTTAACCCCTTGCTCGATCATCGATACGAGAGTGCTGACCGGTTTTGATCGAAGCAACGGCCAGGCCTGGATTGCCAATTTCATATCAATCCCGGCCTGACCGAGCTGACTCACCAGCAGACGCCAGGGCTGACGGATTGCTGCGCTGCCGCCAGGCAAAGCAAAAGACTTCAGAGAGGCGAGCCGTATGCTGCCTGAATAATGACCCAGCAAGCACTCGCCACCCCATAAGCTGCCATCCTCTCCATACCCACTGCCATCCAGACACAGGGCCAGTACAGGCTCACTCATCAGGGGGTAGGCGTTGTCCAACAAGCAAGATGCAAGATGCGCATGATGATGCTGCACCTGTATCTGAGACCTGCCTTGCCGGGATTGGGCCCACTGAGTACTCAGATAACCTGGATGGAGATCCGTCACCAAACGTGGCTGATCCAAGGAATAAAGCTGATGGTAGTGTTGCAGCATCTTTTGCCAGGACTGAAATATCTGAGGCTGAGACAGGTCGCCCAAATACGGGCTTATGACACACTCACCGTCACTGATAAGGCAGAGCGTGTTTTTCAGGTCACCACCGACGGCCATAACAGGGTCGTGAGTACTTGAAAAACCCTCAGGTAATGACAGGGTAAGAGGCGCCGTACCTCGGCCGGGTCTGAGCACCTGCCTCCCCTGAGTTGTGAGTCCAACCCTCACGACAGCATCGTCTACCCGATGCAAGATTTCCCGGCTGTGCATCAAAAAGCAGTCCGCCACCTTCGACAACTGTTCACGGGCATCCTCGTTGCTGATCGCCTGGGGCTGACCGCTGACATTGCCGCTGGTCATTACCAGAGGCCCCGCAAAGGCCGCTAACAGCAGATGATGAATCGGTGTGTAAGGCAGCATCACACCCAACTCATGGCTATCAGGCGCAATATTCTCGGGCAAATATTCAGGAGGATCACAGCGTTTACGGCACAGTACGATTGGCGCTTGTGCAGACCTCAGGCACTGGGCTTCCTGTTCAGAGATTTCAGCATAGCGTCGGACCGACTCCAGATCGGAAAACATCAGCGCCAACGCCTTCTCTGGCCTGTTTTTCAGTGCCCGCAAGCGATTAATACTCTCGGCATTACCGGCATCGCAGCACAAATGAAAACCGCCAATGCCTTTAATCGCCAGGATATCACCCCGACTCAGCCGTTCAGCAAGAAACTGGAAAGGATCATCTGCTGATACGCGTTGTCCAAGCGCATCTTCGAGCCAAAGCTCAGGGCCACAGTACTGGCAGACATTACCTTGAGCATGAAAACGACGATTTTCTGCCGCCTCAAATTCTTCGCGACAGCTCTGACACATGGGGAAATCGGAATAAGCCGTTCGCTCACGATCAAACGGCATAGTGTGAATCACCGAGTAGCGGGGGCCACAATCGGTACAGTTGATAAAGGGATAACGATACCGGCGATTCTCAGGATCAAAGAGTTCCTTCAGACAGTGTGAGCACGTCGCAAGGTCTGGGAGGATCGGCGTTTGCACGGAGCCTTGTTCAGAGGGTTTGATATATACGCCTGAGGTGGAGACCTTATTTTGCCACTCGGTTCCATTTATGGAATCAACAGAGAGTGCTTCAATCTGAGCCAGCGGTGGAAGAGCCGTTGCCACGGCGCCGATGAAGCTTTCTATCTGAGCAGGCGTAGCCCATAAAAGTACTTCGACACCCCGGGTGATGTTACGAATTTCTCCTGCCAGACCTGCCGTATGCGCCAGACGCCATAACAATGGCCGAAACCCCAGCCCTTGTACCCGGCCCTGATAGCAGAGTCGGAACAGTAAAAGCGATTCGGTATCATCCTGAAGCATTTGACTAAAGCGTCCCGCCGAATGTTTAGTTCGACAATAACGCTCCAGTCCGCTTCATACCAGCGCCAGATCTCCCCTAAACCCTGAAAAGCTGAAGGATCAGGCGGACATTTCCTGTTTTATGCCCTCTTTCATAGCTGTGCCCGGCATACATACCACGCTGTCACGGCCATTATTTTTAGCCTGATAGAGTGCCAGGTCAGCAGTGTGCCAAACAGACTCCAGGCTGCCCTTGGCCGGTACCAGACCTATACTCGTCGTCATGCTGAAAATGCGTCCATCTGTTGGACTGACCACTTTGAGTTCGCGGACTTCATCAAGAATTTGCTCAGCAATTTTCTGAGCCGAAACCAGGTCCGCCCCCATCAGCATCATGACAAACTCTTCTCCGCCAACCCGAGCCACCAGATCTTCCTTGCGTCGGTGGCGCGTCAGTATTTCAGCGAACCGCTTTAAAGCCTCATCGCCTGCCAGATGACCATAACAGTCATTAACGCTTTTGAAGTGATCAATATCGAGCATCAAAAAGCTGCTTTCCACACTGTCCCTATTGGCCAGATTGAGTAATCCCGGCAACAATTGCTGCATGCCGTTACGATTTTTCACCTGCGTCATCTGATCAACAATCGCCATTTCTGCCAGCTGCAGATTGGTTTTTTTGAGCTGACTGGAAAGTGTGCGGAATTTGAGAATAATGCCACCCGCAATACTAAGGAGCACTAATCCAATCAAACCCACCTGGATTGCAAGCCAGTAGTCACTTGCACTTTTGTCTGCAAACAGGAACCCATCAAGGTCGACCCCTGCAGAGGTCATATCCAGATTGCGGTAGCTTTCAGCGATAAACTGCCAACGACTGGGGTTCATATGGCCAATCTGAACCAGCTCAGGAAGAATTAATTTCCGGATCGTTCGAGCTTCAAATCGCAGGTGTTCCAGGGATTTTTCCGGTGCGTACTCTCGATGGATCAGCTGGACGGTTTCTTCAATATGATTAAGCGCGTATTCCCAGCCTTTAAGTGAAGCATCACGTACACGTGACACCAGCTCGGGGTTACTCTCGGCCAGTGTGTCGCGGGTAACCAGCACATCACTATAAAAGTTAACACCGTAGTCGCGGGGATTGATCAGATTAAACTCTACGCCCTGCTCTGTTAGCTGATACGGCTCATTCGAGATATAGCCATCATAAGCTTCAGTTTTTCCCTTAACCAGGTCCTGAATATCAAAGCTGGTTGGTTGAAACTCAACCTGACTGAAATTGAAATTTTCTTTTTTAAGTACCGTAAGAAGTTCCGCACTTTCAGGCGCCGGCATCAACATCGCTTTTCGCCCAACCATATCCTTAATGGATGTAATGTTGGCAGACTTGAGCGTAATCCACACAATCGGCGAGGTTTGCATGATCGCTGCGACAGCTTTCACCGGCTTGCCTTCCATACGGTCGATGACCACGCCTGAGCTGGTCACTGCGAAGTCAGACCGACCTGAAAGCATCTCTTCAATGGGCTGCAAGGCATCTGGACCACCTTCAAGAAGACTGACCTCTAACCCTGCATCTTTGTAAAAGCCCTTTTCCAATGCCATGTAATAACCGGCAAACTGAAATTGATGCAGCCACCTTAGCTGAATAGTGACCTCGTCCACTGCCAGACAGACGTTGGGCAGCATCAGAGACAGAAGCGCCAGCAGTGAGTACTTGAGTTTCATGAAGCATCTTATCGCAAGAATCATCAGGTCCACATTATCGCTGTGAGATGACGTATGGATGTAACCGCCGTAACCAACACGCAAAAAACGCACCAAATTCACAACACTTTTTATGAGTACTTCAGTTTAGCTCTTATTGCCGACTATGAAGGGTTACAAAGACCCTCAACACACCTCAGTCAAAACAAACCCAATGAGGTTCGCCCTTTTTAAGGGCACATTGCACCAAAACACCCCATATTAAACAGGGTTATTTTGGACTGCGGTTTTAGAGAGGTCTGGCGCAAGTATAATTTCTTCCCCGTGAACAAGGGGTTTAACCACTACTGACTTGAAGTCTTTACACAGCTCGGTGAGCTCCTGCTCGAAACCGACCTTGAAATGGGTGGGTCGGATTTCAGGCTGATAATCCAGAAACGACAAGGCGGAGGAGAGTTGATCAATTGTCATATGCCCACTGTCCGCTGCCAACGTATTGGCCTCAGCTGTAAATGAAATGTCGGCAATGACCATGTCCGGCCTTAGTCGGTTGATACTGCTCCAGAAAGGTGGATGGAAAGAGGAATCACCAGTAAAGGCAAAGCTTGCCCCGCCACTGGCCAAAAAATAACCGACACCCGGACTCGGATGAAGCGCCGGCAACGGCATTACGCTTAGCTGCCCTACCTGCAATTCTTCCGCAATATTCAAGGCGTTCAGACATACGATGGGGGCATGTTCAGGTAAGCGAGTGAAATCAGGCCAGATGGTCCAGTTGAAAATATGATGCTTCAGCGCCTGTACAACACTGGGTAGCGCATGAACCTGAATTTGATGCTGGTGCCGATCGTAAATCATGGCCAGCATAAGAGGTAAACCGAGAATATGATCTATGTGTGCATGCGTTAACAGAACATGTCGAATATTCAGCATCTCCTCAATACTGAGGCTATCCAACCCACTTCCGGCATCCAACAACACACTGTCATTTATCAGGAATGAGGTTGTTTTAAGACCCGGCCCAATGCCACCACTGCACCCTAGAACCTTTATTTTCACAGCACCTCCACAGAGCAATCTGTGTTACTGACTATTGTAGTCTGGTTGTGACGACTTCATCTGGCAAGAATACGCCCAGGGCTTAAAGCCCATACTCACGCTCAACCTTGGCAATTCGAACACGAAACTCGCTATACCAGTGCTCTCGCCCCAACCGCTGAGCAGCCTGATGCTCAACATCACTTTTCCAGTGTTTGATCGCATCCAGAGTTTCCCAGTACGAGACAGTTATCCCAACGCCATCTCGTGCCGACTCTACCCCGAGGAACCCGGGCTGTTGCTGCGCAAGCTCAACCATTCGATCCGCCATGGCTGCGTAGCCATGATCACCCTCTGTGCGATAGTTAGTAAAGATAACGGCGTAATACGGTGGTGCCGGCGTTTGTGCAATTTGAGACATGCTTTTAGTTGCCTTCCCCTTGAAAGACACAAGGATAACACTGGCGCCGGAACCATAAAGACTGTATTCAGGATTATTCACTAACTAAAGACCTGCGAACGAATCTGTCCAATAAAGACAACAAGGAGACTGTTTTGACATCGTCAGTTGCGCCTGCGCCCAAGGAGCCACAGGGCTCCAGCATCGATATTGGATTAGGCTTCCATCATGACCTGGAAGGGCTATTCAATTTTGGCCCGGATAGCCCATCGCTTGAAGACGCTATCACTTTCGTATTCAGCCAAACCCTTCAACGCGACCTGTTCTTTGGCTCATGGGCACAGGCTTATCGGAACGGGAACGGCGAGTATCGACTGAAGATCACCAGTCCTTGCGACGATGTTTCCGCTTACAAGACACTGATTCCCAACTATATCGCCGCCGGTAAATTGGCGATGGCCAGTTACTACAAAAACATACCTGAGTCAGCTCGCGAAGGCTGGGAGTTCCTTTTGCCATTCGGTCTTGCGATGGCCAATGTAAAATCGGTTCAGTTGCTTCACTTCCCGCCTCTGGAAACATTCACCTACAAAGACTATCTCTATTCACCCACCAACCGGCGTTGGGAATGCTTGCTGGCTCAGAATGGATTTTCGGGTGATCAAAACACCAGTGTAGAACGCATCGTCGATGTAGCGCCTGTTGCTGCTCCCGGCGGCGCTGGAAGCGAGCTGAGCGACTACAACGAAGCCTTTGTCGTATATGCCAAGCTGCAATTGGAGAACTTTCTTCACCCGCTCAAAGCGACACAGGGACAGTTCACCCAGCCTGTCGTTGCCTACGGAGGGCCAGTGCATGAATGGCTCAAGCAGGCTTACTCGCTGCCCGACACACCCAAAACACTGGATATCCTGCAACTGTCACTGCTTACAGACGATGAAAGCGCGGCGAGCACTTGGGTGCTGTGCGCCAACCATCCAAGCGAGTACCTGTACGACACCAGCTTGCCGCTGGCAGATGCATTCAAAGCCAACGGCGATTACCCACCGCCCATCACTGTCATGTGCCAGGACTTGATAGCCGCAGGCTGGCAGGCTCAAATGGCAAATGCTCCGCAATCAGACCCTCATGCCATCCTTACAGCCCTGAAAGAGCATTGGGGTTGGGATGACACCACAGGTAGCGTTGATAAAGAGAAGGCGAACCTACTCCTCAGCATCATGCAGGAGCAGAATGAGGCCTTTAGCCTCGATAACAATCACTTCACGCCTTCACCGGCCCAAGCCAGCGCCGATGCGTTTGCACTCATCAGAAGCACGCAATCAGACACCTATGCTTCCTATGCATTCTTGCCCAATGCCCAGGAACCCTTTGCGCCCATCGAGATGAGTCCAGGCGCCAGCTACTCTGGCAATCGCAAGCTGATGCAGGTCGGTGGTTATTTGATTGAATGGACGCCTCCCTCTCCGCAGGACGAAAGTATTGATTACCGGTTGATCAAGTTTGATCGTAACAGCAGCAACCCTTTGGCCGAAAAGACGCTGGGTTACGGCCGCTGGCCAAAAGAGAAGTTCTTCGGTGAATATCGTTCCAACTGGGGCGCCAGCTTTGATCAAATCGAATTAATTGGCTTACCGGGATATGTACTGAGCATTATTCCTGCTCCAGGCCGTCGCAGCTATCAACTTTGGCAGTTCGACCCTTTCGCTAAAGACGATTGTCTTTCTGCCGGTGAATTCAAGAGCGGTGGTTTCCGTGACATCAGCGCAGACGCAGAGCTCTATCCTATCGATAACTATGTATTGGCCCGAAAAGGGTCCGAGTATCAGGTTTGGAGTTTTGACCCTCAATCATCTCCGCCGCTGGCACTTCCCTGCGTCCAAACCGGTCGCTGGCACGGGATTGATGCCAGTGATGCGATGACCGTCGTGGGCGAATTTGTTGTGACCTGGAAGCCCTCCAAGCCCGAGCTTGGATGTCGTATTTGGCAATTCAACCCCAAGCAGACTAATCCCCTTGGGGAAATGCCGGTAAACACTGCCGCCTTGCCTGATGGATTCAGCACCGACTCAACCTTGTGTGGCGTAATTCCCAGCCAACCTTCTAACCCTGCCGCTTCAAAACACCCTGGAACCATCGAGTTCATGCGTCAGAATATTGAACATGTTGTGTATTACATGCTGGAAAGTCGGTCTTTCGACAATGTTATGGGTTGGTTATACAAAAACGGGCAAACGGAAGGCCTGAATTGGATTGGCCCCAGGCGGGAGGGCTTCCGCGGGCTTGAAGCAGGCATGTCCAACCCACTGCCGAACGGAGAAACCGCTCACGTCAGCCAATACCAAAATGGCGAGCTCAGTACAGCCTTTGTACTGGGTGGTCCGGTGCAGGACCCTTGGCACGATAATAGCGATGGCCTGATGCAGATGTTTCACGGCTACTCCGGATATGAGAGCCGCACGGCCCCCAACATGAACGGCTTTGCCTGGAACCAGAACACAGCTGATGTTCTATCCAGCTTCACGCCTGAACAGCTACCGGTACTCAACGGTTTGGCCAGGCACTTTGGCCTCAGCGATGACTGGTTCAGCTCCTTACCTGGCGGTACCGATGTTAACCGCGGCTTTTCGGTTAGCGGCTCCGCCTATAACCGGTTGGGTACCTGGGAGGGTGGCAAGGCATATCAGGACTGGCCAGATCAAACGCACCGGCAATCGATCTGGAAGACGTTGTGGAACCATGGGCAGCAGGATTGGAAAATCTATTACAGTATTCTCTGGGAAAAAGCTGTCTTCACATACCAGCTCTATCTGAAAGGCCAGATACCGGAAGTTGATGCAACCTGGGCCCAAGCCGTTCTGGAAAACAAAAGCGGTAAGGAGCTACCCAATTCACGTTGGATAGCGCCCCTTCAGCAATTCTTTGACGACATCAAGCACGATAGTCTGCCCGCATTCAGCTATCTTGAACCAGCCTGGGTCGGGGCTGAATGTACGTCCTATCACCCCGGCTCATCCAGTACAGGTATAAACTCCATAGTACCTGGTGAGCGCGCCCTGAATGAGATTTATCAGGCCTTGAGCCAGAACAAAAAGCTCTGGTCCAAGACATTGCTGGTGGTTACGTTCGACAAGAACGGCGGGCTGTATGATCATGTTGCGCCGCCCTATGCCGAGAAGCCCTGGCCAAAAGACTGCGCAGATGGTTTCGAGTTTGATTTGATGGGGCCACGCGTGCCTGCCGTGTTCGCGTCCCCCTGGATAAAACCCAATACAATACTGCGAAGTGAGAAAGGTGAAGGGTTTGACTCCACCTCATTCGCCGCCACACTGCTCGACTGGTATGGCATTCCAAGAGGTACCTGGGGGATGGGTGATCGCATCACTCGCGTCCCAACCATTGAGACCTTGTTAACCGAGAAGCAGGCGCGTGAGTCAGCCCCTGTGCTCAAAGAACCTTACGACAAGGATTTCCCCAAAATCGCCTAGGCCTGCCTGCATAGCCTGCTTACAAAAGCAGGCTGTCACTCCCCGAGTGCTTTTGTAAATCGAGTTATAGAAAACACATTCATTGCAGGTTAATCTGTCACCAGGTCTATAAAAACAGACACTTGGAATTTCACTCTGTGCTTCATAGTCAATGCTCGGAGCCACTTTTCAGTACCAGGTGTTAAGGAATCCGACGTTCTGGCAGGTCCGACTGGTCATTCATGTTTAATTATTTCGGTTTCGGTTCAAATATGAGCATGCGCTCGCTGAAAGCCAAAGGAGTAGAACCTCTGGCATCAAGGCGTGCCACGCTCCATGGCTGGCGGTTGCGTTTTAATGTACAGCACTTTTTCAGGCATGAAGGCGGTGTTGGCAATATTGAATACACCGGCAATCCGCAAGACCGTGTTCTGGGCGTTTTGCACGCATGCCGGGATGAAGCGTTGAGCCTTCTGGATGCCGCCGAAGCCTATGGCCATGGCTATGACCGGATTGAAATTCCAGTGGAGGCCGAGTCCGGTAACTCGAAGACGTTCTCCAGTGAGACAGTCACCGCCCTAGCCTACGTTGGCACACCTTCTTTTCTCGATGAGCGTTGCCGCCCAAGCCGGCGATATCTCAATATTTTGCTGGATGGCGCTCATCAGGCGGGGATCGATCCAGCATATATCGAGACACTGGCACGGCAACCTGTCCATGAACCTGAGGCTTATCCAATTTTTGTAGCGCCTGAGGGTGAGTACCCCACCTTTGACAAGTCCAGTCTGGCACGTGAGCCACTCTATACCGCCCTTTATGGGGCTGTTTTCGACATGTCAGCGGCACGCCCCTCGCATGAATATTTAAAAGGTTTTTTCGGTGGAAAGGACATGACGCTTTTCCATTTGCAGCGTCTGGATAGCAGTAATGTAACCGAGACAATGGACGATATACGGAAAGGACATCTTAATCAGGCCCAATTGAATTACCTTAACGCTTACCTCAATGAGTATTCGCGCGAATATCAGTACGTGGGCCGCTACACATACAATAATGAATAAGGATTCCCGATGAATCAGTCCACTCTAGCTTCCTTTCCACCAGCATTGGCCCACGACGACCTTCAAGAAGTCTTTTCGGATGTCTTCTTTATCCGTGGTGCCATGGAAACCCAGCTGATGGGGCTGGACTGGAAATTCAGTCGTAACATGACGATAGTCCGTGAGGGTGAGCGGCTGATTTTGATCAACAGCATTCGCCTGAATGATCAAGGTCTGGCGGCGTTGGACAAGTTGGGCAAGGTAACCGATGTCATTCGATTGGGCGCCCTGCATGATCGAGATGATGCTTTCTACCTGGACCGTTATGATGCCCAGTACTGGGTCACGCCGGGCCTGGAGGGCGCAATCCCGGAGGATGCCAAACGCCTTGGACAGGAAAGTTCACTTCCCCTTTCCAATACCAGCCTGTTCACCTTTGCAACAACTCAAATTCCCGAGTCTATTCTGGTCTTGAATCGAGATGGCGGTATCGCCATTGCCTGTGATGCACTGCAAAACTGGCTCAGTCCCGACGAGCACTTCTGTGAAGACTCCTGCCAGCGCATGACTGATATGGGCTTTTTCACACCTGCCAATGTCGGTCCCGTATGGCAACAGGCTGCGCAACCTGATGCAGATGACTTCAAGCGCCTGCAGGAATTAAGCTTCAAGCACGCCCTCTGCGGCCACGGTGACCCCCTGCGCGATAATGCTAAAACAGCATTTTCTGAAACATTTGCGCGGTTATTCAATTGCTGAAACAACAACCCGAGCACAGACACCTGATGCAGAGCCAGCTGACTCTGCCCGGGTTTGCTGTACTGTCCTGCCTTTGGCGTCATAACGGGCGTGTAGCCTATCGCGTCCAGCGTCAGTCGGATGGCCTTCACCTCTGTGCAGAAACACTGGACAGTGAGTTCCCTGATCGTCGTCAGGTCGCAACCCTGCACCATGAGGCAAATGTTTTGTCTCGACTGCAAAACATTCACGGCGTACGCACACTTCATCAGCTAGTGCCTCACGGCAGCGGCAACCTGGCGTTGGTTACTGACCTGTATACCCGCTCTCTAGCCACCATGTTGCGCAATCAACCGAATCGGACGATGCCGCCCGAACAGGTGCTCCACATTGCCCAGCAACTGGTTCCCATTTTGGGTGAAGTGCATGCTCACAATATCGTGCACAAGTCGCTCATACCGGCAAACGTCCTTATTGACCCCGATACCGGAGACTTGGCATTAGCCGGTTTCAGTATCGCCTCCGAGCTTGATCAGGAGCGCCAGAACGCTGAATTAACACACCTCACTGAAGGCAACCTGGCTTACATTTCGCCTGAGCAAACGGGCCGGATGAACCGTAGCCTGGACTATCGCTCGGATTATTATTCGCTGGGGGTGCTGTTGTATGAGCTTCTGACCGGAAAACTTCCCTTCAAAGCGAATGGAACACTTGAATGGGTTCACCAACACATCAGCCGTGAGCCTGTACCGCCAACTGATGTAACACCTGAAGTCCCGGAACCACTCTCTGCCCTGGTCTTAAAGCTGTTATCCAAAAGCCCAGAGGAACGGTACCAGAGTAGCGAAGGCCTCGCTTACGATCTGTCGATGTGTCAGCGCATGCTCTCTGACAATGAGCCGGGACTAGAGTGTGTGCTTGGTGAGCGAGATCACCTGCAAAAATTCCTTCTGCCACAAACACTGTACGGACGTGATAACGAGCTCAACACCCTGCTCGGGCTGTTCGAGGAGGCAGTAGAAGGCCATACCCGTTTTTGTCTGGTGCACGGATATTCCGGTGTCGGCAAATCGGCACTGGTAAACGAGATCGACCGCTATCAGGTAAGGGAACGAGGCTTCCTGGTACAAAGCAAATTCGATCAATACCAACAAGGCGGCGCATATTCAGCGCTGGCGGCCACGTTTCAAGCGCTGATTCAGCAAGTGTTGCTGGAACCTGAAGCTGTGTTGGCACAATGGCGTGAACGATTGATCGCGGCCTTGGCCCCTAACGCCAGCCTTGTCATTGATCTGGTGCCTGAACTGGCATTAATCATCGGGCACCAGCCTGCTGTTGCCGAGCTCCCCCCTGCGGAAAGTCGTAACCGTTTGCAATTGGTATTGGGGGCGTTCCTGCGCGTGTTTGCTGGCCAGGGGCATCCTGTCGTACTTTTTCTCGACGACCTGCAATGGAGTGACACTCCCACACTGGACTTGTTACGCCGCATTGTAACGTCCAGGGAGCAAAGCCACCTGCTGCTGATCGGTGCCTACCGCAGCAATGAAGTTGGCCCGGGTCACCCCTTGAAATTACTGCTGGATGACCTTCAACAGCACCAGCGCATACATGAAATACCGGTGGGGCCCCTCACCCAGCCATCAATCAACATGATGGTCGCAGATGCCCTGCGTTGCGACCCTGCCAGCAGCCTGGAATTGAGCGAAATGCTCTTCCATCGCGCGCATGGCAATCCCTTCTTTACCAATGAGCTTTTGCGTCAGTTACATGCCCAGGGGCATATCTGGTCAGATTCCGGTGGTGGTGAGTGGCAATGGCACCTCGACCCTGCCAGCTGGGCGGATGCCAGTGATGATGTTGTGTCCTTTATGGTAGAGAGCCTCAGGCAGCTCCCGGAAGATACACAGCAGGTGCTCCAGCTGGCGGCTTGTATAGGTAACACCTTCAACCTGCACACCCTGGCAGCAACCTGTGAGCGCTCAGCATCTGACACGGCGCAAACGCTCTTACCGGCACTTAAGCACTACACGCTATTGCCGCTGCATAATGATTATCGTCTGGTTACACACCCGGATGAACTGCTGACGCTTAACCCCTATTACCGTTTTCAACATGACCGTGTGCAGCAAGCAGCCTACAACCTCATTGATCCTGCCGAGCTGCCTGCCATGCACCTGTCCGTTGGTCGCCTGCTTTTACAACATGCAGGGCACACGCCAGATAACGAGCAGCTGATCGAAATCGTTAACCACTTGAATCAGGGGCGTGCCTTGATCGACGCGGCCGCTGAACGGCTGCAATTGGCAGAATACAATCTCCAGGCCGGTATCAGCGCCAGACAAGCCTCGGCATATGAATCAGCCCTTACGTATTTTGAGACCGCCTCCGAGCTGCTGCCCGAAGCGCCCTGGTCGGCACAGCCGGAGCTAATGAAAACCCTCAGTGCCGAGATGCAGCTTTGCCTTTATTTGACTGGCAAAACGGATGCTGCCGATGAGTGGCTGGAACTGATGCTTAAGCATGCCAACTCCAACCTTCAACGTGCCGATATTCTGTCAATTCGCACCCGCCAATGCGCCACACTGGGAAGAATGCAGGAGTCTATCCAGGCAGCCGTTGAAGGATTGGCACTTTTGGGCATTAACTTCAGTGAACACCCAAGTGCAGACGAGGTGAGGCTTGAGCGCCAACGTGTAATCGAATTGCTGGCCGGCCGCGACATTGCCAATCTGGTCGACGCCCCCGGGATTGAAGACCCTTCCACTTTGACTGCCATGCGATTGTTAATGGAAATATTCGCAGCGGCGTTTCTGTCCGGCAGCAATCTATTCAGTTATCTGGTGTTAAAGTCCGTCAATCTTGCATTGGAAAAAGGCAACTGCCCTGAGTCGGCTTTCGCCTACGCCGCATATGGCATGCTGTTATGCGGTGAGCTGGACGAACCTGCTCTAGGCTACGAATACGCAAAGGTTGGTCTGGCCATTAACGAGCGGCTCGACGACCTGAGCCTCCGCGCCCGCGTCATCTACGTGTATGCCATGTTTGTGCATCACTGGAGCCAACCCTGGTCCACCCTGACACCCTGGTTCCGAAAAGGCATAGAAGCAGGCTACCAGTCAGGTGATCTGCTATATCTCGCCTACAGTGCTCAGGATTGTGTGATCTGGGACCCCGGTCTGGATCTGGAAACGGCGCGCAACCAACATCAGGAAAACCTGGAAATCGTGCGCGAGTGTGCGTATCAGGACTCCCTGGACTCCGGCACGCTGTTTTTACAGATGCAGCGTAACTTCCTTGGCGATACGTTGACGCCCTTTTCCCTGAGCAGTGACGACTTTGATGCGGACCAGTGCTTTGATCAGATGCTGGCCCGCCAGTTCAAGACAGGGATTGCCAACAGTCATATCTATCATGCAGAAATCAGCCTGCTGTACGGCGATTATGAGCGTGCTTATGAGTATGTTCGCAAGCAGGACCTGCTGATCAAATCTGCCATGTCTCTGCCCCAGCTGGTGCGCTTCTACATTGTTGCCAACCTGACCCTGAGCAGTGTGTATCCGCAAATGGATTGCAAAACACAGGCTAGCACCCGTCAACGTCTCAAAGAGGACATGGATCGTATGACACGTTGGGCCGAGAACTGTGAAGAAAACTTCCGTCATCTGCAGCTGCTGATGCATGCCGAGCTGGAACGCATTGAACTCAATCATGACCGCGCACTGGAGCTTTATGACGCAGCCATTGATGCAGCACGTGCCAGCGGCTTCCTGCGTGATGAAGCGACCGCGTTTGAACGTGCAGCACGGCACCTCATTGCACAAGATAAGCCCAGATCTGCCGAGGGCTATCTGCGCGGCGCCTACAACCTCTACAACCGTTGGGGCGCACTGCGCAAATGTGAACTGCTCGAAGAGGAATTCCCGCTCTTGCGCCGGCTTAATCAGGCACAGCAAGAGACGAACATCGCGCCTTTATCTGACCTTGATCTGGTCTCCGTGATGAAAGCTTCGCGTGAGATTTCCGGGGAAATGCGACTGGATCAGCTGCTGCAAAAAACCCTTGCCATCTTGCTTGAGAATGCTGGTGGCCAATGGGGCTGTCTGATTACACGATCGGAGGGGAATTTTAAGGTTGAAGCGTCCACGCTACATTCGGATAGTCTTAAACCACTGTCCTTACCCGACCACTCAATGGTCCCAGACCCGGAAGGCAACGCAATTGCGCTGCCAATGAGCATCATCACTCAGGTGTTTCAGCGCAATGAGGCCACCGTACTGCATGATGCGGCACAGGAAGGAGCCTTCGTTAACGATCCATATAGCGTGCATATCCAACCACGTTCGGTACTTTGCGTCCCGATCAAACGTGAGCGTTTTGAGGCTGCCGTGTATATGGAAAACAACCTGAGCGATCATGTATTCACTCAGTCCCGCGTCGAATTGATCCGCCTGCTGGCTGCTCAGGCTTCAGTCGCCATTGAAAATGCCCGCCTCTACTCCCAGGTTCAGGACTACTCCCATACATTGGAGGCCAAGGTCGCAGAGCGTACTGCGGAGCTCGAAAGTGCGAACCTGGCCTTACAACGTTTGGCGGATCGTGACGGACTGACCGGGGTCGCCAACCGTCGCTCGGGTGATATCTACCTTCAGGATACTTGGCGCAGACTGCGCCGTGAGCTTCAGCCCCTTTCGATCATCATGCTCGACGTGGACTACTTCAAGCATTTCAATGACAACTACGGCCATCAAATGGGTGATGACTGTCTGATTAAGGTCGCCCAAGCACTGGAAAATCAGTTGCAACGTCCAGGTGATCGAGTCGTTCGTTATGGTGGTGAAGAGTTCATGCTGATTCTCCCCAACACCGACCGCAACGGTGCTATCCGCGTGGGCGAGAATGTACGCCTTGCTGTCGCGGCACTGAGCATTGAACATCAGCACTCATCTGCCAGCGACCACGTAACGGTCAGTATCGGCTGTGCAACGGCTATCCCCGATGATAACAACAGTGCAGAACAGCTGATTTTTGCAGCCGACCAGGCGCTTTACACGGCTAAGGATTCGGGTCGAAATCGACTGCATGCGGCGGGCTAATCAGCCGCCTGCAGTTCTGTCTTATTCCCTGTCATCCTAAAGCCCAATTAACGGCCCTGGCCGCATGAATAGCTGTAGTGTCGTATAGAGGAGTGGTTGTATTGTCCTGGGATACGAGCATCCCAATCTCAGTACAGCCAAGAATAACGGCTTCAGCTCCCTCTTCTGCCAGCTCGGCAAGAATACGCAGATACACTTCACGGGAACTGGCGTTGATGACTCCGAGGCAAAGCTCGCTATAGATAATATCGTGAACCTGCTTACGACCGACTTCATTGGGCACAACCACTTCAAGCCCGTATTGACTGGAAAGACGATCCTTGTAGAAATCCTGTTCCATCGTGAACGCCGTGCCCAGAAGGCCAACCTTCCTGATACCATCCTTGACCAGAACTTCAGCGGTCGCATCCGCAATATGGAGCAGCGGAATACTAATACTCTGCTCAACCTCAGCAGCGACCTTATGCATGGTATTCGTACAGATGAGGACGCAATCCGCACCACCGGCCTCAACACTTCTGGCAGCATCACACAGAATATCTGCGGCACCCTGCCAATCTCCTCGATGCTGGAGCTTTTCAATCGGATCAAAGTCAACGCTATGAAGCACTATTTTTGCAGAGTGCAGGCCACCCAACCGTTCTTTAACACCCCGATTGATTGCCTGATAGTAGCCAACTGTACTCTCCCAGCTCATACCGCCGATCAATCCAATTGTTTTCATAGTACGACTCCTTGTAATGAGAAATTTAGGGGGTGTTTACGGCTGAGGATTTGTTGGAAAAACGTTTGTACGGTGAATATGGCCACACACTTGGCAATGATAGGTAATAGGTACTTTGCTCTTCCCTCCAAACACCGCTTTTTCATAGCGGCTGGCATGATAAATGGAACGACCACCGCATTCAGGGCAGCGGGCCACAATCACATATCGAAATAAAAGCCCGGCCGCATAGAGACCTGCTGCAGCTGGCAACATTCCAAAAACGATGAACCGTACATATTTGTCCTGGAGTATCTCCGGAAGAGATGGCGCCAACACTTCATGAATGCTCATCCCCAACATAAATCCGCCAATCAAGCAGATAATTTGGGTGATAAAAAGCAACCCCAAATGCAAACGTATCGGCATAGTTTCAGCCCCATCCCTGAGAGTATCTATCTGACCAAAGTACCCTATACCGGCAAAGAAAACTCGACAAACTACTGGGCACTTCGACCAATGAGTGCACAAATCTCACCACGACCTAACCAGGCGCGCAATGCTGAGAAGCCCATGATTAAGCTTGCAGCAATGAACATGGGCCATTCAGAGTGAATCACATGAGTCGCAACCGCACCGATCATCATCAACGCCAAACAACCAGCTGCAAGGGCTGACAACCGACGTAACAGCAATCCGATACCGCCCAACACCTCGATGGCGCCGATAAAATACATGAAGGCCAATGGATATCCCCAGCGCTCAAATGCCTGCAACTCAAACTCAAGCCCTGCCAACTTGGCACTGCCGGATGCAATGAAGATTACCGCCAATACAATGCTCAACACTTTTAATTTCATACATAAACTCCAGCCATGTGGCTCATTGCGAATCCACCTGTTGTCTGAAACCGGCTTCATCACGAATACTGATCCGATTACCGTCAGGATCATAGAGTGTAATAATCGAACCCCAGTCGTTCTCAATCACCTCAGCGTCTATGCCCTTGTGTTGAAGGGACGCCAAGGCTTGATGGATGTCCGGCACATTAAAGCGGAGCTTGGTGGGACATCGGGATACATCCTTACCTGATGGGAAGGCGACACCCTCAGTCTCAATCATCAGATAAGCGTTACCAAACTCCAGGCAGGTTAGCCTGAAATCCCCGTCTGTTTTGGAAAACATCTCAGCCAGACCAAACACATCCTTATAAAACCCTACACATGCATCGAAATGCTCAACGTTCAGGATGATGCCATAGTTATCAATCTTCATGAGATTTCCTTTATTTCAGACACCTATCAGGCCAGGGACTGGATTCAAACGACCAACGACATGTAGCCACGCTCGCACTCAAAAGAAGCACAGTCATATTACAAGCTCCTTCCTGATTGACGATTTCGATTCCGCACGAGCCGACTCCAGCTCACTAAGATAGATCAATCCAGACATTGCAACTTGGGAGGATGAGTCACATTGTCTTGGGTCGGGATCAGAGAATGGGCTTTTCCAGCTCTTGTATCAAATACCCAAGCTCTTCTGTTTTTTCCAACAGCAGCCCCTGGGCATCAGATAAACCCTTATTATAGAAAAACGGTCCAACTTCCTTGGCAAAGAATTCAATTAAGAATTCCGCATCAAATCCACCGATATCATAATCAAGTTCATCATTAAAATGTTTCTTAATTTTGTGAACAATTCGCTCTATATCATCTCTGGAAAGATCAACATCACTCATATTACTCTCAGTAAATTTTATAATTTTTAAATTTAAAGGCTCAAAATAATCAACCTAATTATATTTAACTCAAATCCACTTGTACTGCCTTGAATTTGATCCTACTCCCCCTTCAGCGCCGCTGGCAGTGATGCCAGAAATTCCCGATCCCCCAGTACTCTTAACGGCATGATGTCGCTTTCTGATTTGATAATCAGATCGGATGAAACTCTGGCACAGGCACCTGCGTAACTGCCTCCAGCCGTAAAAGTACAAATCTGAACGCTAAGCCCCTGCACATTGGGCAATTTGAACAGCTCCTGATAAATCTGCTGCTGATTTTCAAAACGACCTTCTGTTTCTGACAGCACACTGGCTGACTCGTCCACCAGGCGAATATTCAGACCACAGCGACCAGCAATCGGCTTTTCAACATAACCCTTGGCAGCCAGACTATCGGTAAGCGTAAACTGAGAATCAAGCAGATAGGGATGCTCGGGGAACAACTCCTTCAGGATCGGCAAAATCGCCTTGTTGCTGGGAATCAGCGTCCACAAGGGTTCGTACACCATTGTTTGAGGACGCAGCAAAACGTCCATCAAGCGGGGCTGACGAGGCTTGCTGATATCGTTAAGGCTGAAATCTTCACTCTCGCTTTGTTCTATTTCAAGCCGCAACTGATCCAGTGCAGTTTCCCAAGCCCAGGTTTTCCACACCGTGTTAATGACTTCCCCATCGGCATCCACCACGTTGCCATTAATATCCCAGCCGGTTTCATCCAGACTTTTCACCAGTTTGGATCGCACTCCGGCCCTGTTCAGAGCCTGCTGCATAAACAGCGTGTGATACAGTTCTTCAGCTTCATCATCCAGAAGCAGATGGATAGTGCCCTCGGTTTGCCGTTCTTCCCAGGCCTCAACCAGTTCACGGAACAGTTTCTGGCCCGGATCATAGCCTTCATCACATCCGCCATTATTTGCCCACAACCCCTGTATCTTGCCAGCCTCCATGTGACATGAGGCTGAATCGGCATTGTATTCATACACCTTCAACCCCTGCTCGGTGAGGCAGAAATCAAAGCGGCCGGTGATCATTTCGTTACGACGGTTATTCCACGACTGCACAATACGCGGCCACAGTACCTCGGGAATATTAAAATGACTGAGCAACTCTTCATTGCTGAGCACATGGTTGGTGGCGTGCATAAAGAGCGCGTGCAACTCATTGGTCGCTCGGCGCACCTCATTCATCGCCGTCGCGGAAATTGCCAGATAGCGATTAACGTAACGCTCATCGGTACACAAACGATGACCGTTATAGGCCACATAAGCGGCTTCATCCGGGTTGGCAATATTCAGCCAGCGCGCTCTGGCCGGTGGCTTGCCCAATTCATGCATCTGGATGCTGAACAGCTCCGCCGCTGGTTCCTCAATCACTTCAGCGTCAAAGTCATCTTCGGTTTGTACCACCCAGCCAAGAATTGAGGCATCCTCGAACGAACAGCGAATCCAGTAACTGCCATCATCGTCAATTTTCACCACCAATTCACGTGAGTAGTCACAGCCCTCGGTCCAGTGGCAATGAGTGACATTCTGCTCGGCTACCCGAATACGGTCGTCAAACACCTCGGTCACAATGGCAACGTGCCCGGTGACATCAAATTCCCCACCCTCATTCCAGATCAGCATGCAGCCAGGTTCCGGATGATGACGCGAGCCATTACGAAACGAATGCAACGGCAGGGTTTCCTTGCTCCTAACCACATGCACCTTCTTTAAACGGAAGATGTCATAAGCCATGGCAATGTCATCAAACACATAACCGCGATTCAGTAACAGCCAGCGACGCGCAAACTCAACGCATTGCCATTTGTAACCGGTGTACACGCCATCAACATAATTTCGATAGGATTGGCGATTGGGCATCTCGACCGGATCGGCGCTGGGATAATCTGACGAATACGCCGCCACACCACCCGGTGCATAGCCCAGCACCGCACCAAAAGGTTTTATCTGAACAAGAGAGTCGGCCATGTACGAGACCTGCTGTAAACAAAGGGGGAAGAGAATTGCAATCTAGCGCTTCCAGCCATTTGCTGGCAACAACCAATTAAGACCGGGTCCACATCATTATGGAACAGAATACGGTGACCTAAGCGTTAAACAGGAGTCGACCGGTAACTCTGACGCATAACCCTGTAACACTTGGATGGAGTCACCCCGAAGGCCTTTGAGCAGGCCTTCGTTTGAGGCTGGGCGTGTCACCCGTATCGGGGTAACTCCAGTATCTAATTCATGGCTTCGCACTTAATGCTTAAAGCCAATCTCAAACGCAATTGAGCCGAGGGTACAATGTCATAGGCCTCACTGTACCTGCAGGTGTTAGGCACTGCGTGGGGCAAACATGATGATTGCCATACCCAAAAGAGCTACGCCTGACCCGACTAGATCCCAGGTTGTTGGGCGAATACCATCAACCACCCACAACCACAAAATAGCCATAAAAATATAGACGCCGCCATATGCTGCATAAACCCGCCCGGCCGCAGTTGGGTGTAATGACAGCAACCAGGCGAAAGCGGCAAGACTCAGCGCTGCAGGCAGTAATAACCAAACCGATTTTCCCTCACGTAACCAAAGATATGGCAAGTAACAGCCCAAAATCTCGGCCAAGGCAGTAACTAAAAATAGACCTACTGTTTTTACTTCGGGCAAAAGATAAACCTCAGGTTGATGATACATAACACCCGCAACAGGGACGCCCACAGGACCAGAGCATCCTTCTCGCGTTTTTAGCAAGGGCGAAGCGGAATCCCATTTCCGCGCTTACAGGGTATAGTCGCTCTTCTCTTCAGCTGTTTCTGAATAGTACTGGATGAACTCATACTGTACAGCTATGGTTCTTCACCGGATGTGGTGGGTCAGCCTTCATGTTCGCGCCTCTTTCTTGCATTATTGGTCCATTTATCAACCTTTTCTCGGGTGTACGAATGGACCAGCAGACACTCTATGAACGGATTCTCGGCCTATCA
>JBLXGN010000002.1:0-508114 GCA_048260865.1 Marinobacterium sp.
TCTTTCAGCAGCATGCCGATGTTATCGCCCGGGTGGGGATCGTTACGGTGCGGCGAGTACGGCGGCGCACTGGAGCGCAGCGGCACGGCGGTCAGCGTAATACCGGGCACCTCGGGAATGGTGAAGGTGTTGTAAGTCTCGGTGCTGGGGATCTGGTTCCACACCAGGCCACCGTTCCAGTGCTCCAGCATGTTGAAGACCGGGAAACCAGTGCTCAGGTCCTGTTTCACCATGTCGGTGCAGTAAACCTGATGCGGGCAGCCTTCACGCAGCATCAGCAGGCCGGTGGTATGGTCGATCTGGCTGTCCATCAAAACGACCGCTGCGATACCGGTATCGCGTTTGCCCTGCTTGGGCTGCAGGGGCTCGAAGCTTTCCAGCTGAGCACGGATATCCGGTGAGGCGTTGAACAGGATCCAGTCACGTCCATTGAGGCTGGTTGCGATGGAGGATTGGGTACGGGCCTTGGCGTTGAGGGTGCCGTTACGCAGGCCTTTGCAGTTGTCGCAGTTGCAGTTCCACTGAGGAAAGCCGCCCCCGGCCGCTGAGCCTAAAATCTGTATTTTCATTATTGTGTGTTCCGCTGGGGGGTAGGTAAGCCAAAAGGCAAAAGAAAGGGCAGCCTGAAAAGGCTGCCCGATACGCTTAGCGGTTAGCGAAGTACATGGTAACTTCGAAGCCGATACGCAGGTCGGTGTAAGCAGGTTTAGTCCACATAGTTCGATCCTCTTGTTGTTATCGATTTGTCACTTTAGACACCCTGATGTTAGGCAACCGCCCCCCTGCTCCAATATGGTACTTTGGAACGAATTGAGGGCTGATTTGGTATAGCGACACTTCCGCCCTAGCCCTCTTTAATTACAAAAACCTCTCCTGCAACCATAAAAAAACGGCCCGGAGGCCGTTAAAAATGTACTGCAGAGCGAGGGCTGCCGGGGCGGGCAGCCAAGTTTGCACATCCGTGTGCGAGAGCTTCGGAGAAAGCGCTGGCTTAGAAGAAGCCCAGCGGGTTGATGTCGTAGCTCACCAGCATGTTTTTGGTCTGCTGGTAGTGGTCGAGCATCATTTTGTGTGTTTCACGGCCTACACCAGACTTCTTGTAACCACCGAAGGCAGCGTGTGCCGGGTACTGGTGGTAGCAGTTAGTCCATACACGACCGGCCTGGATACCACGACCCATGCGGTAAGAACGGTTCATGTCGCGGCTCCATACGCCTGCGCCCAGACCGAACTCGGTGTCGTTGGCGATCGCCAGTGCTTCGGCTTCGTCTTTAAAGGTTGTTACAGATACAACCGGGCCAAAGATCTCTTCCTGGAACACGCGCATGTCGTTGGTGCCCTTCAGCAGAGTCGGCTGGATGTAGTAACCGCTACCCAAACCGCCTTCCAGCTGTTCTTTGTCACCACCGATCAGCACTTCAGCGCCTTCGGCACGACCGATGTCGAAGTAACCCAGAATCTTGTCGAACTGTTCCTGAGATGCCTGAGCACCAACCATGGTTTCAGAATCCAGCGGGTTGCCACGCTTGATCTTCTTGATGCGATCAATAACACGCTCGATGAACTGGTCGTAGATAGTTTCCTGAACCAGCAGACGAGACGGGCAGGTGCAGACTTCGCCCTGGTTGAAGAACGCCAGAACCGTACCTTCGACACACTTGTCGATGAAGGCATCTTCATGGTCCATGATGTCTTCGAAGTATATGTTCGGGGACTTACCACCCAGCTCAACGGTAGACGGGATGATGTTCTCGGCAGCACATTTCAGGATGTGAGAACCAACCGGGGTAGAACCGGTAAACGCGATCTTGGCGATACGTGTGCTGGTTGCCAGTGCCTGACCAGCTTCAGCACCGAAGCCGTTTACAACGTTCAGAACACCTTTCGGCAGCAGATCTTCGATCGCTTCCAGCAGCACCAGGATAGACCATGGAGTCTGCTCAGCCGGTTTCAGTACGATACAGTTACCAGCGGCCAGAGCCGGTGCGATTTTCCACGCAGCCATCAGCAGCGGGAAGTTCCAGGGAATAATCTGACCAACAACACCCAGCGGCTCGTGGAAGTGGTAAGCAACGGTGTTTTCGTCGATCTCACCGATAGAACCTTCCTGCGCACGGATGCAGCCAGCGAAGTAACGGAAATGGTCAACTGCCAGCGGAACGTCAGCGGCCAGCGTTTCACGAACCGCTTTACCGTTGTCCCAGGTTTCAGCAACAGCGATTTTTTCGAGGTTTGCTTCCAGACGGTCTGCAATTTTCAGCAGGATGTTAGAACGCTCGGCGACAGAGGTACGACCCCAGGCATCCTTGGCAGCGTGTGCAGCGTCCAGCGCCAGCTCGATATCTTCCGCAGTAGAACGCGGGATTTCACAGAACGCTTCACCGGTTACCGGAGATACGTTCTGGAAGTATTCACCTTTAACCGGCGCGGTCCATTCACCACCAATGAAGTTGCCGTAACGTGGCTTCAGAGAAACGATGGAGTCCGCCTGTCCTGGCTGTGCGTAGATCATATTCTTAGCCTCTTGTTGTTATTCGCATCTTGCTCGGCGAGCAGTAACGATTGACCCTTTCAATCTTAGCGATGCTGCTCGATTCCAGAGTATAGTGCCTTGGGCCCGAGAACATGACTCTTTAGTAGTAGATATGAGGTGCGCCAGAAAGGCAGGAGGAAGAACAGGGACCCTTGGGCCCCTGTTTATGACGCGTTTTACCAGTTGCCGACCACGTAACCCAGCTTATCCGGGAGCCAAAGCGCAATACCCGGCACCAGCATAACCAGCAACAGGCTGGTCGCCATAGCCAAAATAAAGATCATCGCCCACCCCATGGTGTGCTCAAGACGTATCTTGGCGATACGAGTGGTGACCATCAAGTTGACCGCAACCGGCGGCGTGAACTGCCCAATGGCAATATTCATCGCCAGCAGAATACCGAACCACACCGGATTCCAATCGAAGTGGTTCATCAATGGTATCAATATCGGGATCAGGATCAGATAAATGGAGACCGCATCCAACAACATCCCGGCGAACAAAACCAGCAGCATCACCAACCCCAACAGCACCCAGCCATTGTCGGACAATGACAACATGCCTTCAGCCAAATGCTGGAAAGTCCCCAGTGTTGTTCCAGCCCAGGCAAAAATCCCCGCCAGGGCGATGATGAACATGACAACCCCAGAGGTGATCGCCGCTTCGGTGATCAATTCAAACAGATCTTTGAAGCTGAGATTGCGATAGATAAGACTGCCCACAATCACACCATAGGTAACGGCCACCACGGCAGCTTCAGTCGGTGTAAATAGCCCTGAACGCAAACCACCAAGAATGATAACAGGCGCAAACAATGCCGGTAAGGCTGCCTTGAAGCTTTCCCAAAATGGTGGACGCTCTGAAGCCTCAGGATCTTCCCAACCATGCTTTCGTGCCAGCAAAAGCGCAGGAACCAGCAACGAGAGACCAGCCAGAATTCCGGGGAAAAGGCCCGCCGCAAAGAGCGCACGCAGATCGACACCCGGTACCACAATCGAGTACAGAATCAGTGCAATGGATGGTGGAATCAGAATTGCCGTTGATGATGAGGCTGCAATCAGCGTAGCCGAGAACGGCTGAGGATATCCTGCCTTGCGCATACTGGGCAGCATCACCATCGCAACCGCAGCAGCATCGGCCGGACCTGAGCCACTCATGCCGCCCATGATTAGACAGACCAGCACGGCGACTACCGCCAAACCACCGTGTCGAGGACCAATAATTGCCTGGGCAAAGCGTACCAGGCTAGCCGCGACTCCTGCCCGCTCGAAAATCAAACCAGTCAGGATAAAGAGAGGGATAGCAATCAAGGGGTACTTGGCAACGCTGTTATAGGTGTTGGTACCCAGCGTAGCCAGCATATCGGGCGAAAGGCCGGTTACGATCCCGACGACACCAGCCAACCCCAAAGCGATGGCAACAGGCACACCCAACAGCAAAGCCAGCAGAAAACTGCCAATCATCAGTAGATCAGGACTCATGGATAACCTCCTCATCCTGATAACCACGCAGTCGATCAAACAAGTTTTGCGTAGTACGAATCATAATGGCGGCCGCCATTAACGGTAGCCAGACCACATAAATCCAGTTCGGCAGCCCAAGGCCCGGAGACAGGGACTCCCACTGGTATTCTTCCAAAGCAAATTTGGAACCGTACCAACAAGTGATACCCAGCACGATCATGCCTGCCAGCCATTGCAATATGTACACAACTTTCAGCCACGACTTGGGTAAGTGGTGTTCAACCAACTCAATACGAATATGCTGATTGCGACGTGCAGCTACGGCAGCACCGGCAAAGGTCAGCAAAACCAGGAAAAAAACGGAAAATTCTTCGGTGAAAGCAAAAGAGGCATCTGTGGCATAGCGCACAATCACGTTACCCAGACTGATCAGGCAGATCGCGATCAGCGCCAGGGACGCGAGCCAGGCTTCCGGCCTGAACTTGGGTTTTCGGGTAGACATATCGACTCCATGGGGAGGTAGCGACACCCGACCGAAATGCGGGTGCCGCCGGGGCGATTACTTGCGGTTTGCGATGGCGTCCTGTGCCTGCTTAACCAGATCTTCGCCGATACGAGGAGTCCATTTCTCGTACACTGACTGGGTCGCCGCAACAAAAGCTGCATGCTGTTCTGGTGTCAGGTCAGTTACCTCAACACCACGCTCTTTGATGCGCTCAAGTGTTTCAGCCAGCTCCGCACGAGATTTTTCGATCTCCCACTTACCCGCATCGATAGCAGCCTGCTTCAGCAGCTGCTGATCTTCTGGTGAAAACTCACGCCATACACGGGTGCTCACAGCGAATACCAGCGGATCAGCCATGTAACCCCAACGAGTCAGGTGTGCCTGACCTACCTGGTCGATACGCGCCACGTCGAATACAGACAGCGGGTTCTCCTGACCATCAACGGCACCTGTGGTCAGTGCAGGCTTGGCATCCGCCCAGCTCATCTGAGTCGGGTTAGCACCCAGCGCGGTGAAGGTATCCTGGAACAGCGGTGAACCTACGACACGGATCTTCATACCTTCCAGATCAGCCGGCTCGTCCACTTTCTGTTTTGAGTTAGACAGCTGGCGGAAACCGTTTTCGCCCCACGCCAGAGGGGTAACACCACGCTTTTCAATTGCCTTGAAAACCGCTTCACCGGCTGCACCCTGCGTGATCGCATCAATAGCAGCATGATCTGGCATCAGGAACGGCAGTGAGAACAGGTTCAGTTCAGGAACCTGAGGAGACCAGTTAATAGTAGAGCCCACTGACATATCGATCAGACCTGAACGCATGGCAGAGAATTCTTTTGTCTGGTCACCAGACACCAGCTGAGCACTGCTGTAGATCTTCATGTTGATACGCCCTTCTGAGCGCTCATTCACCAATTCGACCCACTTATCGGCAGCCTGGCCCCAGGGGAACGCAGACGGCAGAACCGTAGAGACAGTGTATTCAGCCTTGTATTCAGCCTGTGCAAGCGGGCTCAGCAGCATGCAGGCGGTGGCAGCCGCCATAAAAGTTCGACGTTTAAGCATCAATGCATTCCTTATCTTTTTATATCAGCCGTTTTGACTTTAGTTCTGATATTAACGACTGGCTCAGGATTATAAGGCGTCGATAGAAGCCGACGCAAAACGATTCTGCGTTGCGCGTCTAACAGACAAAAAAAATCCCCACTGTCGTGAGGATTTTCAAGTTCAATACAGCTGAAACTTAGTCATCTGATGCAGCACGTGCCGATTCCTGATTCTCGTAGATCAGGATAGGTTCGCTGGAGCCAAGAATGACACCTTCGTCAATTACGACCTTGGCCACATTCTCAAGTGACGGCAGCTGGTACATGATATCCAGCAGGGTCGCCTCAAGAATGGAACGCAAACCACGCGCACCGGTACGACGTTCCAAAGCCTTGTTCGCCACAGCCTTTAGCGCCTCTTCACGGAAGTCGACATCGACGCCTTCCATTTCGAACAACGCCTGATACTGTTTAACGAGACTGTTTTTAGGCTCAGTCAGAATCTGAATCAGGGCTTCTTCATCCAGTTCAGACAGGGTGGCTACCATTGGCAGTCGCCCTACGAACTCGGGGATCAGACCGAACTTGACCAGATCTTCCGCTTCTACATCGTGCAGCACCTCGCTCAGACGGCTTTCGTCCTTGCTTTTTACCACGGCACTGAAGCCGATGGAGCTGCGCTCGCTACGATCGCGAATCAACTTTTCCAGACCCGCAAAGGCACCACCGCAGATAAACAGGATATTGGACGTATCAACCTGCAGGAATTCCTGCTGAGGATGCTTACGACCACCCTGAGGCGGTACAGATGCAACGGTGCCTTCAATCAGTTTCAGCAGTGCCTGCTGCACCCCTTCACCCGAAACGTCACGCGTGATCGAGGGGTTGTCAGATTTGCGTGAAATCTTGTCGATCTCATCGATGTAGACAATACCCAGCTGGGCTTTTTCAACATCGTAATCACATTTCTGCAGCAGTTTCTGAATGATGTTCTCAACATCTTCACCCACGTAACCGGCTTCGGTCAGCGTGGTTGCATCTGCAATCGTGAACGGGACGTTCAACAGACGCGCCATGGTCTCGGCCAGCAACGTCTTACCGCTACCGGTAGGACCGATCAGAAGAATGTTGCTCTTACCGAGCTCAACGTCACCTTTCTTCTGGAAACGCAGGCGCTTGTAGTGGTTGTAGACCGCTACAGCCAGCACCTTTTTGGCTCGCTCCTGACCGATTACGTAATCATCAAGAGTCGCCTTGATCTCAGACGGCGTGGGCAGGTGATCCTGAGATTCCTGCTCATCAGTATCCTGAACTTCTTCACGGATGATGTCGTTACAAAGATCGACACACTCGTCACAGATAAAGACAGAGGGACCTGCGATCAGCTTGCGTACTTCATCCTGGCTTTTGCCACAAAAGGAACAGAACAGCTTACTGCCCTCTCCACCTTTGCCGGTCGTCTCATCTGCCATCGTTCTACCTCAAAAAACACTGTACTCTTTTTATGGGCCCTGATCGGTGATATTTCAACCCCCTGAAGGGTATCAACATCAGTCGGTACTCATCAGTCAGTACTCAGACGACGCTCGAGAACCGTATCGATCAGGCCATATTCCGCCGCAGTCTGCGGATTCATAAAGTTGTCTCGATCCGTGTCACGTGCAACCGTTTCGTAATCCTGGCCGGTGTGGTGCGCCAGCAAACGGTTCAGCTTTTCACGAATAGACAGAATTTCTTTTGTGTGGATCTCGATATCAGATGCCTGGCCCTGATAGCCACCCAGCGGCTGATGGATCATCACACGCGCATTCGGAAGCGCAAAACGCTTGCCTTTGGCGCCACCCGCGAGCAGGAAAGCTCCCATGCTGGCCGCCTGACCAATACACATGGTGCTCACATCAGGTTTGATGAACTGCATGGTGTCATAAATTGACATGCCTGCAGTAACCGAACCACCCGGAGAGTTGATGTAGAGGTGAATATCTTTATCAGGGTTTTCGGCTTCCAGGAACAGAAGCTGCGCAACAACCAGGTTGGCCATGTGATCTTCTACAGGGCCTACCAGAAAAATGACTCGCTCCTTGAGCAAGCGCGAGTAGATGTCGTAAGCACGCTCACCACGTGAACTCTGCTCAACAACCATGGGTACCAGACCAGCATTCTGAATTTCACTGGCTCGACCGGTATAGATATCCGCCATGCACTAATTCTCCTTACCTGATAAGCGAAAAAACGACAGCCAGCGACGCCAACTGTCGTTTCCTTATGGCTTACGCCCTGACCGAACCTTCGGTTCAGGCTTCGCTTTCGTCTTCTTCGTCAGCTTCTACCTGCGGAGCCGGCTGAATGGCTTCTTCATAAGAAACTGCCTTTTCAGTGACTGTAGCAGATGCAACCAGATGATCAACTACCTGATCTTCCAGTACCAGGCTCTTGATCTGGTTCAGAATCTGGTCGTTGCTGTAGTACCAGTCGATAACCTGCTGAGGATCCTGGTAGGTAGCAGCCATCTCTTCAACGGTTTCACGCACGCGGTCTTCGTTTGCTTCCAGCTTGTTGCTCTTCACAACTTCCTGAACCAGCAGACCTACGCTTACGCGACGCTTAGCCTGAGCTTCGAACATCTCTTTCGGCAGCATGTTCGGATCGATATTGGCATCCGGACCACCAAACTGCTGGATCGCCTGACGACGCAGGTTGTCGATCTCGTCATCGATCAGTGCAGCAGGAACGTCAATTGCGTTCACTTTCAGCAACTGATTGAAGACCTGATCCTTCAGCTTCATTTTCAGAGCCTGTGTCAGTTCGCGCTGCATGTTCTTGCGAACTTCAGTTTTGAAACCGTCCAGATCTTTCTCTTCGATACCGAAGTTAGCGAAGAACTCTTCATTCAGTTCCGGCAGTTCCTGAGCAGAAACAGACTGAACCTTGGTTTTGAATACAGCTGCTTTACCTTTCAGGTTTTCAGCGTGGTACTCTTCCGGGAAAGTCACTTCCAGGTCGAATTCTTCACCCGCTTTTTTGCCTTCCAGACCTGCTTCGAAGCCCGGAATCATGGAGCCGGAGCCCAGAACCAGATCGTGGCCTTCAGCCTTGCCACCTTCAAATGCTTCACCATCGATGAAACCTTCGAAGTCGATTTTCACACGATCGCCATCGGCAGCGGCGCGGTCAACTTCAGACCAGCTAGCCTGCTGCTTCTGCAGGGTTTCGATCATTCTGTCCATATCAGCATCAGCGATTTCAGCTGTCTGCTTTTCAATCTCAACGCCGGAAAGGTCTTTCAGTTCGATCTGCGGGTACACTTCAAAAGTGGCCACGTACTGCAGATCTTCACCTTCCTTGTCGTTTTTGAATTCGATGCTAGGAGTACCAGCCGGCTGCAGCTCTTCCTGCTTTACAGCAGAGTAAAAGCTTTCCTGAACCACCTGACCCAGAACGTCCTGGCGAATTGCGCTGCCAAACATGCGCTTGATCACCTTGGCCGGTACCTTACCGGGGCGGAAGCCATCCAGACGGCGAGTACGCGCCTGCTGAGCAACCAGTTTATCTACGTCCTGGTCGATGCGCTCAGCCGGAACGGTGATGGTCATCTGACGCTCAAGGCCGGAAGTCGTTTCAACAGAAACTTGCATGGAGATCCTCACAAATAGTTTGCAGCATGATGTAGCGACCTGCAGGTACTTAAATTACGCCTGGCAATAAAGACCAGGGACGACCGACCAGCAGAGCCATAATAATGAAGCGCAAAATTTTCATGCAACTGCGGGCATTAGTCAAGCCAAACAGACACAGGAAAAGCACGAAATATGACAGAAAGAAAAGAAAATTGCGTTGAAAAACAAGAAGATATCTGAGGGACTTTACACTGGGGTGGACGATGGGGCTCGAACCCACGACCACCGGAATCACAATCCGGGGCTCTACCAACTGAGCTACGCCCACCATAGTGTAAATGGTGCGGAAGGAGAGACTCGAACTCTCACACCTTGCGGCACTGGAACCTAAATCCAGCGTGTCTACCAATTTCACCACTTCCGCATAATGCATCAGCACAGGACTGATGTGTTTGAGGTAATGGGGTGGACGATGGGGCTCGAACCCACGACCACCGGAATCACAATCCGGGGCTCTACCAACTGAGCTACGCCCACCACAACCTCTTTTGTAACTCTACCGGCTAGACGACCTGGCACGCCCGGCAGGACTCGAACCTGCAACCTACGGCTTAGAAGGCCGTTGCTCTATCCGGTTGAGCTACGAGCGCTTTACACGCCGCCTCGCCTTAGAGTGTCACCCCGCGTCGAGGAGGTGCGTATATTAAGTATGCCGATCCTCTACGTCAACACCCTTTTTGATTTTTTTCTGCAGAAACAACACCCTGTACACAAGATGTACTACAAAAAAGTACATTGGCCCTGACCCTCAAAGATGAGAAAATCAACGCCATAACCTTACCCAGCCTAGCAAAGGAATAGATCGCACTCATGAGCGCACAGATCATAGATGGCAAAAAAATTGCCGCCGACGTTCGCCAACAGGTTAAAGCCGGTATCGATGCCCGCCTGCAGGCCGGCAAACGAGCTCCCTGTCTTGCCGTGGTCCTGGTCGGCAGCGATCCTGCCTCACAAGTCTATGTTCGCAACAAGAAGAATGCCTGCACAGAAGTCGGCATTGCATCCAAGGCCTATGACCTTTCAGCAGAAACCACCCGCGAAGAACTACTGGGTCTGATCAACGAACTTAACGCGGATACAGAAGTAGACGGCATTCTGGTTCAACTGCCTCTCCCCGCACACCTGGATGCAACCGAAGTTCTTGAGCAGATTCGTCCTGATAAAGACGTTGATGGCTTTCACGCCTTCAATCTGGGCCGACTGGCGCAGCGCATCCCCGCACTGCGTCCCTGCACTCCCAAAGGCGTGATGACCCTTCTGCACTCAACCGGTGTGGATCTGCACGGTCAAGAAGCCGTTATCGTGGGCGCATCCAATATAGTCGGTCGTCCCATGACGCTTGAACTCCTGCTGGCAGGCTGCACCACTACTACAACCCATCGTTTTACCCGCGATCTGGAAGCTCACGTTCGTCGCGCTGATATTGTGGTGGTTGGCGTGGGAATTCCTGGGCTAGTCAAAGGCGAATGGATTAAAGAGGGCGCGATCGTTATCGATGTCGGCATTAACCGACTTGATGATGGCAGCCTGGTTGGGGACGTTGAATATGCACCTGCCGCCGAACGCGCAGCCTGGATCACGCCGGTTCCGGGTGGCGTTGGCCCAATGACTGTGGCTACACTGATGGAAAACACGCTTGAGGCAGCCAACAACCTGGCTCCCTGATTGGACAAGACTGTCCGCCACCACGGTGGACAGTCTATTTACATACGGTAAGGACTACCGCCTATTATGGTTCACAACAGCAGGACGCACTCGGACCACGAGACAACCTCCAGAGAAGGCTCTTTCTGGTCGAGCCCTTCTTTATTACTGATTCTTTGCGCCCTGGGCTTGCTGCTCACAGCGTATGTTTCCTATCAATCAGCACAAAATACGCGCGACACTATCGAAAACCGTTTTCAGTCTCGCTCAGATCAGGTCATCTATTTTTTGCAGGAGCGAATTGAGCACTACGAACTGCTCCTCCAATCTGCCCGCGGTACCATTCTGAACACAACCAGCCTGCCACCATCAGAACAGGCAGAGCATTGGCACCGCATGTTCAATTCTTTTGATTTGGATCTGGCAAAACTGGGTATCGTTGGCCTTAGCTATACCGCATTCGTACCAGCCGGTAAGCAGCAGGAATTTTCACTCTATCATGCGGAAAGCTCCGGCTTGCCACTGAAAATTTACCCGACACCCCAGCCAGACAAACCAAGTTTTATCGTTTTATATCTCAGCCCCAGGCCAATTCAGCGGCATGTCCGAGGCTATGACATTGCTAGCGGCCCTGCACGCCATGAAGCCGCTCTTCAAGCTCAGCAGTCGGGGCGAGTGAGTGTAACCATTCCCCTTTCACTACTGCCCTCGGATGTCAGCTCACTGGATTACCTATTACTACTCCCTGTACAGAACACCGACCAAACACAAGAAATGTTCCTTGGCTGGACAACCCTTGGCTTTAGTATGAGCCAGATTATCAACCAGAGCCTGCAGCCACTGGAAGACACCATTAGCGTTACACTTTATGATCCGCGCCAAGCCCAGATGGAGCCCGCATTTAACAGCCACCCGGACATAATCTCTCACGCAGGCCCAAGCAATACAGCGTTTCTCACGCTGGGTTCTGAACGAATCCGACTTGACTTCCACTCATTGGATTCACGCATTAATGCCCTGTACAACAGGCAACTGGATCTGGGCATACTACTTGCGGGAACCGCTCTCACCCTTCTGCTTTCGATGACATTTATGTCCTTTATAATCGCACGTGCGCGGACGGACAAAGCCAATCGACAGCTCAAGACTCAAGCATTGGAGGTACAGGGCCGGTATCGGATTCTATTCGAGCAGTGCCCTGAGGCCGCAGTGGTTCACATCAATGGCCAGGTTGAGCTGGCCAATAGCCATGCAGCACACCTTTTTGGCTACTCGGCCCCAGAGCAATTATTGTCTCGCCACATCAGGGAGCTGGTTCATCCCGACTCGATGGAACTGGTTCGAAAACGTGGTTTAACCAGGCAGCCTGGCCAGACAATTCCTCCCAGCGAACAAACACTGGTACGCAAAGACGGTACAACCTTCGCAGCAGAAGTGACAAGCAGCCGTGTATTCCTGAATGGCCAACAAGCAGTACAGGTGTTGTTTCGTGATATATCCATCGACCAACAGGCACGTCGAGAAGCACGAATTGCAAAGGCCTTAATACAGCAGAGCCAGGATGCCATCATGGTAACCGATGCCTCAGGCAATATAGAGATGGTGAATCAGGCCTTCGAGTATCTGACGGGCTACAACCGCAAACAGATCATAGGTGAGAATGCCGCCATCATGAATTCAGGACAGCACGGCAAAGCGTTTTTCTTTGAGTTATGGCGCTCACTCAAGCAAAGAGGCTACTGGCAAGGCGACATCATCAATCGACGGCATGATGGCAGCACCTATGTGCAACAGACTACAATTTCTGCCGTGTATGATGATCAACACAGCACGACACATTTTGTTTGCATGCTGAGTGATGCCAGTGAAAGAGTCGCAACACAAAACCAGCAACAGCTAAAAGCACTGCATCCTCTTGCACGACGCGCCTAGCGGCTACAATACCTTTGTCGATGCACAAAAAAGGCGCCACCTGGGCGCCTTTTTAAATCTTGATTTAATATCAACGGTTATTCGCGATACCAATTGGTCCCTTCTCGGCTGTCTTTCAGCACGATGCCCTGCTCCAACAACTCATCACGAATACGATCAGACTCGGCAAAATCACGATCCTTCCGCGCCTGATTACGCTTTTCAATCAAAGCTTCAATCGCGGCAGCATCAAGCCCGCCCTCAGCTGCTTCACCTTTAAGGAAGCTGTCCGGATCCTGCTGCAGCAAGCCGATCATGCCAGCCAGGCGTTTCAACTCCAATGCAAGAGGCTTAGCAGATGCCAATTGCTCGCGCACAGCTTTATTAAGCTCAGTCACCAGCTCAAACAGTACTGCTAGTGCACGCGGGGTGTTGAAGTCATCATCCATCGCTTCGAAGAAACGCGCTTCATAATCACCCTCAACCCCTTCAGCAGCACCAGTTAAATCACCTGCCGCCTGTAGCGCCTGATAGAAACGATCAAGCGCACTACGCGCTTCTTTCAAACCATCTTCGGAATAGTCGATATAACTGCGGTAATGCACACTGGAGAGGAAATAACGCACAACCTCAGGATTGTAGTGCTCCAACACATCACGGATGGTGAAGAAATTGCCAAGAGACTTGGACATTTTCTCACTACCCATGCGCACAGGACCGGCATGCATCCAGTAATGCACATAGGTACACCCATTAGCAGCTTCGGATTGAGCAATTTCATTTTCATGGTGCGGAAACGGCAGATCCGGGCCACCACCATGAATATCGAATGTTTCGCCCAGGCAGCACTTGGACATGGCTGAACATTCAATATGCCAGCCTGGACGCCCCTTGCCCCAAGGGGAATCCCAACTTACCTCACCTGGCTTGGCCGCTTTCCAAAGCACAAAGTCCAACGGACTTTCCTTGGCTTCTTCGACCTCAACACGTGCACCCGAGCGCAGATCTTCGATGACCTTATTGGTTAGACGCCCATAGTTGGCAAAACGCTCTACTCGGTAGTAGACATCACCATTCGCAGCAGGATAGGCGTAGCCCTTCTCAACCAGAGTCTGAACCATGGCCACAATATCTTCGATGTGCGCAGTCGCACGTGGCTCCTGATCAGGACGCAAAACAAACAAACGCCCTTCATCTTCATGCATAGCGGCGATCATGCGCTCGGTCAGTTGGTCAACGGGCTCACCATTTTCTGCCGCGCGACGAATGATCTTGTCGTCCACGTCGGTGATATTGCGCACATAGTCGACATCCCAGCCACGAGCACGCAGATAACGCGTAATCAGATCGAAGGACACCATGACCCTCGCATGCCCGATATGACAATAGTCATAAACAGTCACACCACACACATACATGCGGATTTTACCGGGCTCGATGGGGGTAAATGCAGTTTTGCTGTTGGTCAAAGTATTGTAGATATGAAGCATGGATATCCGCCGAACTTAAAAAAAGTAACCGCTCAATTGAGCGGTGTATAAAAACCATCTGAATTAGAAATCAATATCGGAAGCACGTATACGCCCCAGCCAGGCCTGCCCCAGTAAACTGGTTTCACGTGTCAGCCAGAGATCACCTTGATGCCAGGCGATACCTTCCCACTGCCCTGCCGGGGACAGCCAATGGAACTGAGCATTCGACCAGACAGGCTTTCCATCTGCAACCCTGAAGAGCCAGATAAAGGGCCTGGGGCTAAAACGACTCTTGGTATAGCCCAAAAGCACCATTGTGCGGGTTTGCGCATCATAGTCAGCAGCTGTTATGAGCCCTGCAACTGGCAGTGTCAGCTGACTAATCAGAGATTGACGCTCAGCGCCGAAAGGGTCAAGCCGATACAGCCGCGTCTGTTGATTGGCCCAATTTTTGGTAAACAACCAGATTTCGTCATTTACCGCCGCAGCTGCTTCACAATCATTATCATGCTCATAAGCAGCCCTTACGGGTTCAATATCAGCCAACCGGAATTCAACCAGCCTTGCAGAAGCCTGAGCCTCGAGGGATTCCAAAGAAGACCAATCAAGCGCATACATCTGCATCCATTCACGGTAGCCAATATTGTTGCCGCAATCGAACACGAAAAGCTCACGAGAGGAGGATGCCATTTCTTCCCAGTCCAAGCTGACAGCATCTCGGAGCTGAACCGTTTTAACAACCTCCCCACGCAGACCCAAACGATAAATACGAGGGCCATCGCCACTATCGTTATGGGTCCAGAAAGCCCCCTTACCCCACGCAAGCCCGGATGTCTCACTAATCGACTCATCCAGCAAAGCCATTTGCTCCACTCGCAATGGCTCTGCTATATGAGAATGACTCGAGGAGGCGCATCCTGCCACGAGAAAAGCTAAAGCAGGCAGCAAAGCTGCCCGCAAGGGGGCCAATAATCGCATCAGAGTTTACTTACCCTGAATTTTTGCCCAAGAGTCGCGCAGTGTAACCGTACGGTTAAACACCAGACGGTCTTCAGTAGAGTCAGGATCGACACAGAAATAGCCTGTACGCTCAAACTGGTAACGGCTTTCAGCCACTGCATGCTTGAGACCGATCTCAACACGTGCATTTGGCATAACAGTGAGAGATTCAGGATTCAGGAAGCTGTGGAAGTCACGTTCCTTATCAGCATCCGGGTTGGCTTCTGTGAACAAGCGATCGTACAAACGCACTTCACAAGGTACAGAATTATCAGCTGACACCCAGTGAATTACACCGTTCGGCTTATAGTCTGTGGGGTTTTCACCCTTGGTGGCAGCATCATAGCTACAAACCAGCTCAACAACTTCACCCTGTTCGTTCTTGATCACTTCATCACAACGGATGACGTAAGCGCCACGCAAACGCACGGCATCACCGGGTGACATACGCTTCCACTTACGGGGCTTTTCTTCAGCAAAATCTTCACGCTCAATCAGCAGATTGCGAGTGAACGGCACCTTACGAAGCCCCATCGACTCATCCTTCGGATGTGCTGGAAGCTCAAACCATTCCTGCTCGCCTTCAGCGTAATTGCTGATTGTTACTTTGATTGGATCAACTACACACATGGCACGAGGGGCATTGGCATCCAGGTCTTCACGGATAGCCGCCTCGAGCATGCCAACATCAACTACGCCATTGGAGCGCGTTACACCGATCATATCGCAGAAATTGCGGATAGAAGCCGGTGTGAAACCACGGCGACGCATACCTGAGATTGTCGGCATGCGAGGATCATTCCATCCATTCACATGACCTTCGTCGACCAGCAGTTTCAGCTTACGCTTACTGGTCACGGTGTAGTTCAGGTTCAGACGTGCAAATTCGTACTGACGAGGACGCACGGGTACCGGCAGATTCTCGGTGAACCAATCGTATAGGGGACGGTGGTCTTCGAACTCCAGGGTACAGATGGAGTGCGTAACACCTTCAAGCGCATCAGACTGACCGTGCGTGAAGTCGTATGACGGATAGATGCACCATTTATCACCGGTCTGATGATGATGAACATGTCGAATACGGTAAATAACCGGATCTCGCAGGTTAATATTCGGTGCAGCCATATCGATCTTGGCTCGCAGAACACACTCACCCTCTTCGAAGTCGCCATTACGCATCTTCTCAAACAGGCTGAGGTTCTCTTCAATGCTGCGATCACGGTAAGGGCTATTCTTGCCAGGCTCCTTCAAGGTGCCACGGAACTCACGCATTTCATGAGCGCTAAGGCTATCAACATACGCCTTGCCCTCTTTGATAAGGTGAACAGCCCAATCATAGAGCTGATCAAAGTATTCAGAGCTGTAACGAATATCACCGGCCCACTCAAACCCCAGCCAGCGCACATCTTCAGCGATTGAATCAATATATTCCTGGCTTTCCTTTTCAGGATTGGTGTCATCAAAACGCAGATTACACTCACCACCAAATTTCAGAGCAGTGCCAAAGTTAAGACAGATCGATTTGGCATGACCAATATGCAGGTAGCCATTCGGCTCTGGCGGGAAACGCGTCACCACCTTGCCACCATTGAGGCCCTGCGCAAGATCATCTTCAATAATCTGGTGAATAAAGTTGTTCGGCTTAGTACTGTCGTTCGTGGTCATATCAAATCTTGTCGAAGCTGATAAGGGCCGGCTCGAGGCCGGAACTGATGACGGCATTATAACCGCAGATAAGGTGCACACGCACGCCAACTCAATGCAATAGACGCTTAGAGGATGCACCCAACTAATACTTGAGTATAATAGCGGCACTCATAAGAAACACAGGGAACCGACATGATCATCCTGCAAACAAATCTTGGCACCATCTCTATTGAACTGGATCACGAAAAAGCCCCTAACACTGCTGCCAATTTCGAGCAGTATGTTCGCGATGGCTTTTATGATGGTGTGATTTTTCACCGGGTGATTGACGGCTTCATGATTCAAGGTGGCGGCTTCGAACCGGGCATGATTCCCAAGGAAACCCGTGAGCCGATCCAGAATGAAGCGGATAACGGCCTGACCAACGCTGCCGGCACCATCGCCATGGCTCGCACCATGGACCCGCACTCTGCATCTGCGCAGTTCTTCATCAACGTATCTGACAACAGCTTCCTGGACCACACAGCGAAAACAACTGAAGGCTGGGGTTACGCAGTTTTCGGTAAAGTGGTTGAAGGCATGGACGTCGTAAACAAGATCAAGAAAGTTTCCACAACCATGCGCGCCGGCCACCAGGACGTTCCAGCCGAAGACATTCTGATTGAATCTGCTCGTGTCGAGGAAGCCGAAGGCTAATGCTGCGTTATTTCGTTGCAGATCTTCATCTCGACAGCAGACGCCCGGACATCATCCGGGCGTTTGTGCATTTCCTGCATGAAAAAGCTACCAAGGCCGATGAGCTTTATCTTCTGGGTGATATTTTCGAAGCCTGGATTGGTGATGACGCCGCACCGGACTTTCTGCAGCCGGTTTACGATGCATTGAGCCACCTGTCCTCATCAGGTGTTAAGCTATATTTTCAACAGGGTAATCGGGATTTTCTGGTTGGCCAGTCATTTATGGAGCGCATTGGGGCACAATTGTTACCCGAGTGCCAGGCCATAGAGACAATACACGGCAAAACCCTGCTTTTACATGGCGACCAGCTATGCTTGGATGATGTCGATTATCAGGCTTTCAGAAAACAGGTCAGAAGCCCTGAGTGGCAAGCCGCCATCCTCAGCAAAAGCATTCCCGAGCGATTGGAGCTTGCACGACAGCTCAGAGCAGCAAGCCGCGAACAAACCTCACAAAAAGCCCAGGATATTACAGATGTAAGCCCTGCTGCGGTGAGCAAGCTAATGGATGATGAGGATACACCTCTAATGATCCACGGCCACACACACAGACCGGCAATACATTTGAAGCAGACCACCAACCACGGCGTCCGAATCGTACTGGGCGACTGGGACACGCACGGCTGGTACCTGGAGCAGGATAAGGAAGGCAGTCGCCTGTTTGCCTTCAGGCTGCCGGACGGTCCTGCAGAGCTGCGGGATTTTCTAGCAGCGCCTGACTAGGCTTGCCACTATGGAAGCGGAACTCTTCATCCTCGGCCAGAATCAGCTCCGCTTCTACCTTACGGAAATACTCAATCCGATCATCAATTGGCTCACCCGCATACTCACGTGCGAGCGAAATGTAGTCCTGATAATGACGCCCCTCGGATTTCAGCAGCGAGCGATAAAAGCGTGCCAATTCGTCATCCAGGTCCGGCGCCAGCGCAGCAAAACGCTCACAGGAACGGGCCTCAATAAAACCACCAATGATCAGTACATCAACCAAACGCCCAGGTTCTGATGTGCGTACATCCTTACGCAAGCCTGCCGCATAACGCGCAGGACTCAGATGACCATACTCCAGCCCACGCTCAGCCATAATTCCAAGTACTTGTTCAAAATGGATCAGCTCTTCACGGGCCAGACGCGACATTTTATTGAGCAAATCAGAGCGATCAACATAACGAAACATCAGAGTCATCGCCGTTGACGCAGCCTTCTTTTCACAATGTGCATGATCCGTAAGCAACAACCCCAAAGCCTCGGGTTGCGCCGCCAATTTCAACCATTCGCGCGGTGTCTCACAACCGAGAAAAGCTTTGATTTCGTCAAGTACGTCCATCATATTGCTCACTTATACACGCATGTCTTTGCAAAACGGCAAAGACATGCTTTAAAAAGGGTTATAGCGGAATGGGCTGGAATTCTACAAACTCAGCCAAATGAATACCAGCGAGATCAAATAACTACTGAAACAAAAGAAGCGCCATCATGGCGCTTCTAATATGGGAACGAAGAAATCCCGCTTTAATCGATCAGCGTATCTATAAGATCAATCATAAATTCGGTTTGCTCATCTTCCATAACATCCCAGCCATCCATGCCCATACTTTTGAGCACTTCCTGCCCTTTGGGGTCTTGATCCATACTGGTCAAACGATCTAAGAGAGTCGGAATATGCTCCTGCATTCGCGGCCCAGCCACCAGCGTATGATGAACTACGCTAATCTGGCTACTGACAAGGGGCTTCATCTTGGTCCTGACCAGCTCAGATAACTCCTCAAAGCCAGCTTTAAGAAAGAATCCAGCATCCGCATCACGATTCAGCAACGCCTTGGCAACCAGAACATAGCTGTCGAGCTCTTTGAAGCTGACATTAGTGGCATCCAGATCAGCCGACTCAAGCATAATCATGCCCATGATATGAACATCCGGATCCGCTGTTGTTGCAACCTTGATACCTGGACTCAGATCCTCAACACAGCTGACGCTATCATCAGCACGCACTGCAATAACGGCTTCATCCGCACGGTTACGTGGACGAACCAACACCTTGAAGCCCAGCTCACGCACCAGCATAGATGCGTCATACGGGTTTGCGTAGATCAGATCAAGCTTACCGGCACGAATATCTTCGCGCTGCCGCTCAAAGCTGTCGTACAGCTCAAGATGCACTCCAGTACCTAATTGACGCTGCAGCCACGTATTAAAAATAAACCAGCCGGACAGATGTGTCGGTGGAAAATCAGGACTGACCGATAAATTCAGTGCCATCGCAAAACCTCCCTATCTGAGCGTGGCATACAAGGCTTCACTCTCATTAATCTTGCTGCGGGAGGGTTTGCGCCTTACTGATGTATATCCAACCAACTGACCATTCCGAATATTTGGAATCACAGTTGCCTTAACCCAGTAATAAGCACCATCCTTACGCAGATTCTTGACGTAGCCCTGCCATTTTTTTCCTTGTGCCACCGTATCCCAGAGATCCTTGAATGCCACGGACGGCATATCAGGATGGCGAAGAATATAGTGATTAGTGCCGATCAACTCTTCACGCGAATAACCCGACATTTCGATAAACGCGCGATTGGCATGAGTGATGATACCCTCGGGATCAGTTCGCGAAACGATCAACTTCCCGTCCGGGTATGGCACCTCCTGATCGACAATAGAGGCCTTTCGCTCGGTACCGTCATAGTATTGGATCAGCACCTCACGAGCGGCAGCCGTATCTTGTTCGGACATACACACTCCAAACCGAGCAAGCGGCACCCCTATGCACTTAGAGGCGCACGCCAAACACAGTTAAACGCTTATAGAATCTTGCCAATTGCATCCGCAGCACGTTTTACGTCCAGGAAAATCAGACCCAAACGTGCATTGGTTTTAGCAACCACTGTAAGCACTGACTCAGGGTTGGCGTGCGTCATCAGAATGTAGCCATCCTTGCCCTTGACCAGCACCTGCTCCAGCTCACCACGAGCAAGCTCTTGAGAGGTTCGTTCACCTAAAGACAGCATTGCTGCACTCATGGCACCTACACGGTCCTCATCCATACCTGCGGGCAACAGAGAATCGATAACCAGACCATCCGTGGAAATAACCGCGGAAGCTTCGATCTCAGCAGAGGTCCCGTTGAGGTCGTTTAGAATTGAAGTCAACATTTCTGAGCGCATGGTAGTCTCCTTTTAGGCCATTAGCGCTGGTTGAAAATCTGTATTAAGGCAGCCAGCCTGCCTAATCAGTAATCCAGGTAACGTCGGATCAGAACCGACATCAAATCCACAAAAGGCTGCCGATTCAGGTGAGGCATCCCTTCCAGTATCAGCAAGAACTTCTGTTCACCGACATGCAGAGTCCAGAAGCCCAATTCACTTTGGCCAACAGCATCAACCAAAGCCCAGGATGAGCCATCAAAGCCCAAATGACGAGCAAGCAGTGACTGGTGACGTTCATGCAGGGATACAAGGTCAGCTGCCATACCGGCAACGGCTTCAGCCTCATCAGGATCGAAGCCCGACTGTCCAAGACAGAAGCCCTGATCATCCGCGAGCAGTACGCGCCCATCTGCCAAGCGAGGCAAATATTCAGGCAATAATTGTTCAATGGTGCCGTTCGCAATCGGCTCAGGCTTTTCAGGAAGGTCAACAAAACCATGCTGCACAGCCTTGTCCAGCAGCGCCTGCGCTTCACCGTCAGGAAGGCCGGTGAGTTTTTGCAGGAGGGCACCCAGATATGGGATATGAGTATCAGCGCTTAACAGCTGAAGTAATAGCGCCCTGAGTGCATCCGTGCTGGTTGAAAGTGTTGCGTAGTACGCCCCACTCGGGGTGACCTGAAAATACCGCGGGGTCTCGTTTTGATCTTGATTCACGTTTTAACTCCGAAAGATCCGTGGGTGTATTGCACACGTTTCGGTCACTGACAGTACAGGCCTACGGCGTCCGCTGCCACCAGGAACGAAAAGACAAAGCGCTGAGGAATACCCAACATGTCAGCCACATTTCGCGCTGACAACTTCTGACTCTGCCAGAGTTCGGCGATACTGCGTGCATGGGGTGTTTCCAATAAACGCTCGAAGTCGGGAGCCTCTTTAAGCAACAACGACTCTTCGGCCGACAGTGAGTCAGGCACGCGCCCACGAGCTGTGAACAACGCCAACTGCCATAACAATTCGTCAGCAGCAACACGCTTACCTGCAGGCAACTCCTCTTCGGAGGAACGCTCCAACAGAGAAATTTCATCAAACCCGAAGCGGGTACGTGTGAGCTGCAACAGCAAGTCAGAATCCATTCCGACCAGGAAAGCTTTTTCTTCCGGCAGATACAAAAGAGCGCCAGGCACGCCTAGTATCTGCTGGACCTTGTGAGTTTCATCACCTGTCTTAACGGCCCGCACAACCCAGGGGTACATCAACCCATCAAGACTGAAATACACTCGGCGCCGCTCTGTCGCCTCATCAAGATTGACATCAGACAGGCTGCCACAACACTGCAAGATCATTTCAGCAGATAACGAGGGCGCCTTAAGAACTTCTGGCTCAGGCTCCTTCACAATTTCAACTGGGCGAACAAGCTTGCCTTCGGCTTCAAGCTTGGCTTGACGTGCCTGAACCTCTTTCTGAGCCTCAAGAATCAGGTCATTGAGTTCGTTACGATGAACACTGAACCGACTATTCAAACCAGCTTCTTCACGAAGCTGATGCTCACCCTGCCAGGATGAAGCCGCTTCATTGCTGCGCTGCTTGCGGGATTGCCACTCGGCAAAAGCTTCGGCGCGCGCCCGATCCCTGTCAGACAATACTTTATCTGACTGAGTATCTTCCTGAACGGGTGCCGGAGCGACACCGGCCTTAATGATGACCTTGAGTTTTTCAAGTCCAGCCTGAAGTGATTTGATACCCAAAGGACGTTCGATATAAACACCAGAGCTGACATTGGGTCTGTCCGCTGCAGAATTCACAACAGCGACCCAAGGCTTACCGGCGTCACACTGCCATCGCACCAATTGCTGTTCGGTCGCCTCATCCTTGAGATTGATCAGCAGTGCACTGGCAGAAGCAGCCGTTTCGAGACTGAAGCCTAGTGCATTACTACTACCGAAAAACACCTCCAGCATTTTCTGCTCTTTATCAGCAAAACCGAAGGTTGTAATACTAAGCTGTTCACTGACCGACATAACGATTTCCTACACCCCGTTCAGTGAAGTTGTTTCTGTATGGACAACCGTGTGCAACGCCCGTTGCTGAGTACAGAATGATCCAGCGGCAAATCTGAAAGCAGATCCAGCTCTCGGGTATCAACCGCCTTATTCATGGTAATGCGGTGTTCTGACAACAATAGCGGCCCTGCTTGCTGAACAAGCCGATTCACCAGAAACTGGCCTCGACCACGCAACACCAGCAACAGATCAATCAGGGCACCTGTGACCCTGTCGCTGTCTGCGCACTGAATAGCAAGATATATACGTCGAATATGGTTTCGCAGAACACGTGGACGTGCTGCGACAAGCCTGGTCAGGTAACGCAACGCCACAGTAGGCTGGACACCAACATAGATGAGGCGCTTGTCTGCCTGCAGACTGAACATGATCTGCAACTTGCAAAGTTCCAGATCGGAACGACTTGGGCGCTCATCCTGTGCCACCTCAGCCTGACCGACTGCTGGGTTCATCTAGGCTACCTCCTACCTGAGATAAAGTGTTCAAACGTTATACGTAGCTTATTTCGTGATTTCAAATACAGCTTCATTAAACTTGACGCGCATCAAACAGCATGGACCCAAAAGGCCTGCGCGACTCATGAATCACAGTATTCTCAGCATTTAAACGCATGCATTTATCATTTGATCCTAGGCATTTTTACGACAACGGCAAGCCATTTTTCGTATTACACGTATAAAGTCGTCCAGATAAGCAGACAAATACACAAGTTGTTGCAATTCTGCTGCACATGGCCATTTTTTTCTGAAACACCTATTTAATTTTTTAATCGCTTGATCGTGTTTGATATACCCAATGACATCAGAAACACCCCTTTCAGGACTAAATCAGCACGTTTTTTTACAGATGGATTTACCCCCATTTCCCCTACAAGGCTTGTGATCACTAGGACAGGGCATCATTCTTTAGTTTAGTAATTGTCGACAAAAACTTAACTTTGCCACCACCTTTCGCTAGAATTCGCCCGCCAATCACCATTCGATACCTAGTCGATACGCCGCTGGCAGAGTAGTAAACTCGCGAGTTGGCGGTGAACACAGATGAGGGCCATATCGTGCTTGAAGCTTATCGTAAACATGTAGAAGAACGCGCTGCAGAAGGCGTCCCCGCGAAGCCGCTTGATCCTGAGCAGACTTCAGCCCTGATTGAACTCCTGAAAAACCCGCCTGCAGGCGAAGAAGAGTTCCTGGTTGACCTGCTGTCCAACCGCGTACCTGCGGGTGTGGACCAGGCAGCATACGTTAAAGCAGGCTTCCTGGCCGCTATCGCCAAAGGTGAGGCTTCCTCTCCGCTGGTTGACAAGGTCAAGGCTGTTGAACTGCTGGGTACCATGCTGGGCGGTTACAACATTGCACCGCTGATCGAATGCCTGGAGATCGAAGAACTGGCACCGACAGCAGTCAAAGCACTGTCTCACACCCTGTTGATGTTTGACGCTTTCCATGACGTGCAGGAAAAAGCCGAAGCTGGCAATGAATTCGCCAAGCAGGTTATGCAGTCCTGGGCTGAAGGTGAGTGGTTCACCTCCAAGCCGGAAGTTGCCGAGAAAATCACTGTTACCGTATTTAAGGTACCAGGCGAAACCAACACTGACGACCTGTCTCCTGCTCCGGATGCCTGGTCACGTCCTGACATCCCGCTGCATGCCAATGCAATGCTGAAGATGGAACGTGAAGGTATTAACCCGGAAGAGCCTGGCGTTAAAGGCCCGCTGGCCCAGATCGAAGAAGTTAAAGCCAAAGGCTTCCCGGTTGCCTACGTAGGTGACGTAGTCGGTACTGGCTCTTCTCGTAAGTCTGCTACCAACTCCGTACTCTGGTTCTTCGGCGACGACATCCCGCACGTTCCGAACAAGCGTGCCGGTGGCTACTGCTTCGGCAGCAAAATCGCTCCGATCTTCTACAACACCATGGAAGATGCTGGCGCCCTGCCGATTGAAATGCCGGTTGAAGATCTGAACATGGGCGACGTGATCGACGTTTACCCATATGAAGGCAAAGTCTGCAAGCACGGTACTGACGAAGTTATCTGTACTTTCAGCTTGAAAACTCAGGTCCTGCTGGACGAAGTACGTGCAGGCGGTCGTATCCCGCTGATCATCGGTCGCGGCCTGACTGAAAAAGCACGCGAAGCTTTGGGCCTGGGTCACTCCGACCTGTTCCGCAAACCTGAGCAGCCGGTTGACACTGGTAAGGGTTACACCCTGGCACAGAAGATGGTCGGCAAAGCATGTGGCATGGAAGGCGTTCGTCCTGGCATGTACTGCGAACCGAAGATGACCACTGTCGGCTCACAGGATACCACTGGTCCGATGACCCGTGACGAGCTGAAAGACTTGGCGTGCCTGGGCTTCTCTGCTGACCTGACCATGCAGTCTTTCTGTCACACCGCTGCTTATCCGAAACCGGTTGACGTGAACACCCACCACACCCTGCCGGACTTCATCATGAACCGCGGTGGTGTATCCCTGCGTCCGGGCGACGGTGTAATCCACTCCTGGCTGAACCGCATGCTGCTGCCAGATACTGTTGGCACTGGCGGTGACTCCCACACCCGCTTCCCGCTGGGCATCTCTTTCCCGGCCGGTTCTGGTCTGGTTGCGTTTGCAGCTGCCACTGGCGTTATGCCGCTGGACATGCCGGAATCGATCCTGGTTCGCTTCAAAGGCAAGCGTAACTCCGGTATCACCCTGCGTGATCTGGTACATGCCATTCCTTACTACGCAATCAAGCAGGGCCTGCTGACTGTAGAAAAGGCTGGCAAGAAAAACGCTTTCTCTGGTCGTGTACTGGAAATCGAAGGCCTGGAAGAACTGACTGTCGAGCAGGCGTTCGAACTGTCTGACGCTTCTGCTGAACGCTCTGCTGCAGGTTGCACCATCACCCTGTCTGAAGACTCCGTTGCCGAGTACCTGCGTTCCAACATCGTCATGCTGAAGTGGATGATTGCGGAAGGTTACGGCGATGTTCGCACTATCGAGCGTCGTATCAAGGGCATGGAAGAATGGCTGGCTAACCCGAGCCTGATGCGTGCCGATGCTGATGCTGAATACGCTGAAGTGATCGAAATCGATCTGTCCGAAATCAAAGAGCCGATCCTGTGTGCTCCGAACGATCCGGATGATGCGCGTCTGCTGTCTGAAGTTCAGGGCGAGAACATCGATGAAGTATTCATCGGTTCCTGCATGACCAACATCGGTCACTTCCGTGCCGCCGGTAAACTGCTGGAAGCTTCTGGCAAGTCTATCCCGACCCGCATGTGGATCGCACCGCCGACCAAGATGGACCAGGCTCAGCTGAGCGACGAAGGCTACTACAACGTGTTCGGCAAGGCCGGTGCACGCATGGAAATGCCGGGCTGCTCTCTGTGCATGGGTAACCAGGCACGTGTTGCTGCCAAGAGCACTGTGGTGTCTACCTCTACCCGTAACTTCCCGAACCGTCTGGGTGACGGCGCCAACGTATACCTGGCGTCTGCCGAGCTGGCGGCTGTTGCGGCACTGGAAGGCAAGCTGCCAACTGTTGCAGAGTACATGGAGTACGCTAGCAAACTCGACAGCATGTCTGGCGAAATCTACCGTTACCTGAACTTCGACCAGATGGACAACTACGTCGAGAAAGCAGGCACGGTGATTCCGACCGTAGAAGTCTAAGCATCATCGGGCGTTTTACGCCTTGATACCTAAAAAACCCCGCCCTGGCGGGGTTTTTTTGTTTCCGGCAAACGCCAACTGCAGCCAACTGATATAATTGCACCTCTGCATTCGTTGTAACCAGCCGTACAGGTACTCAGATGAAATCACCGACTCCCGATCAGACTCCAACTCAGGAGCAGGAAACCGCACAAACCAAAAACGGCTACCTTGCTCTGGTATCCCGTTTGCTGCTGGATGAAAAGCTCCCCATTCGCTTTATGTACAAGACCGTCCCTGAGCACTTGAACGATACGGGATGGCGTATGTTTACCGGGTATGAGACTGAAGAATTTTTGGCAGACGAAATGGTCAACATGACACCCATTCCACTCGAGCGCGTCTGCGAGATCGACCCATCATTGACTGAACTGGTGGAATACAACGCAGGCACTGTTTGGGAGCGTACCCCTGACGCCGAAGGCTGGGAGCGCGTTTATGACTTCCGCATTCCAGCGCCTAATGTTGACGTTGAAATCACCAACGACGTGGACCGCTTTACGCAAGGCAAGGAAATTCTCTGATTCAGAAATTCTGCCTGATGGGTACTTCACTGAGCTCAGCACATCGCTGAGTAGTGTAGCGCCAGGCCTTAAGCTCCCCGGCTGTTAAGGGCCTGGCACCTATCCCCGCTTTTTGCTTCAAAGCTGCAATGAACTCCCGGGGCTCTTTCAAACTTTCCCAAACATCCGGTAAAAACGTTGCCCGATGCATACCCACCTGAATCAGCAACCCGTCTTCCTCAGGCCGCAGCTGCTGCAGCAAGTCGTCTTCACCGTTAATACTCAACGCCTCCAGTGGCGATAGAATAGATAGCTTAATCCGAATAGGCTCATCGGCGCACAAGGGAGGAAAACGTGGATCATGAAATGCAGCCTGTACCGCATTATTCCGCAGATCCTCGTGCAAACTTTGGTTCGGATACAAGGAACCAATACACCCACGTAAACGATTATGGCTCTCCAGAGTCACAAAGCAGGCACGCTCTACCTTTAGCAAGCTTAGTGCCTCTGCATCTAAATCATTATCTGAAATACCTTGCCCCAAGGATTCGGCTATTGAGTTGCGGGCCAAAGACAACATGAAGGGGCATGGCCAATGCTCAGTAGCAGACATAGGCACCATAGCCGACCACCTTTGCTTTATCGCCAGCAGTATCACCCGATGTATTTTGAGCCAAGCAGCGCATCTCGTATCCCTCCCTGCGCGCTGCAAATAACAACCCGTTCAACGCATGGCAGCCACAGGCCTGCTCAGGCTTTACTCCCGCCTCCAACCGTTCTATCTGCAATGTAGTCATGGCATCCAGCTCACGGGCCCTTTCCCAGGTATGGTAGTGACTGAGATCACTACTGATCAGCACTAATACTTCCGGGCGCTTCCATAGCTCAAGAATCAGCGATCCGATCAGCTCAGACTCTGACACCCCTACCAACAGAGGCAATACTTGAACTGCTGGCAAAGCCCGCTGTAAAAACGGTAATTGGACCTCCAGACAGTGCTCAAGATGATGCGCATCCTTTCGCACCGGAATTTCGAAATCCTCACGCAGTGACCGTTCAAGATCCAGTGCAATGGGTAGATCTCCCAGCGGCGTACGCCAAAAACTTTCTGACACTCCAGCCAGTCCCGATAAAGGAACGCGATGGTTAGGCCCCAATATTACGACCTGACGCCAGTTGGCTTTATCCCGCCAAGCAAGGATCAGGCGGTAGACAAACGCGGAAACCGGACCGGAGTAAACAAACCCAGCATGCGGCACCACAAACGCTCGAGGCTGCCTCGGCAACTTTATCGAGGCCCCAGCCTGCTCCAATAATTCGTCGACAAGATGAATCAATTCAACTCGATCACCAGGGTAAAAAAGCCCGGCAACAGCAGCCGGTCGCGTATCACCGTGCATGACCCACCCCTTAATCAACAGCTGTTCTATAGTCAAAGTATAGTCAAACAGGCCAAGCCCCATGAACGAACAACACTCTGTACCCGGACGCTATTGGCACCAACTTGAGAACGGTAAGCTTCAGTGCGACCTGTGTCCAAGATTTTGCCAACTCAATGACGCTCAGCGCGGCCTATGCTTTGTTCGGGGACGTGTGGGTGATGAAATTCACCTGCTGAGTTACGGCCTGTCGAGTGGGTTCTGCATCGACCCAATCGAAAAGAAACCTCTCAACCATTTTTTGCCCGGCACCCCCGTGCTGTCATTTGGCACCGCCGGCTGCAATCTGGCCTGCCGCTTTTGCCAAAACTGGGATATCAGTCGATCGCGCGAAGCTGCTCGCCTCTGTGATAGTGCCTCACCGTCAGCACTGGCCAATAGCGCCGTGCACCACAACTGCAGAAGCATCGCGTTCACCTATAACGATCCCGTCATTTTTCATGAATACGCGATTGATGTTGCACGAGCTTGTCATGAGCAAGGCATCAGGAGTGTAGCAGTGAGTGCAGGCTACGTTTGTCCTGAGCCACGGTCTGAGTTCTATGCACACATGGACGCAGCGAATATTGATCTCAAGGCATTCAGTGAGCGTTTTTATAAGCGTATTTGCGGCGGGGAGCTGGCACCTGTTTTGGATACACTGAGGTATATCCATCACGAAACCGATGTTTGGCTGGAAATAACCACCCTGCTGATACCGGGCGAAAACGATTCAGATAACGAGATTCTGGCAATGTGTGACTGGATAAGAGATCAACTTGGCCCCTTCATCCCGTTACACTTCACAGCCTTTCACCCTGACTGGAAGATGCTGGACCACCCAAGCACACCACTTAAGACCCTAAGACATGCACGCCAACTGGCGATACAGCAGGGCCTGAAGTTTGTCTATACAGGCAACCTGCCCGATCATGAAGGCAATACGACTTATTGCAACCATTGTGGCAAAGCCGTAATACATCGACAGGGATATGTTCTTACCGGATGGAAGCTGGACGATGCAGGCTGCTGTCTGCATTGCGGAGGAAAGGTGCCGGGCAGGTACGAGCCTGCACCCGGCAACTGGGGCGCTCGAAGACTACCCGTTAGAATTCATGGTTGAAAACTCAGCCAGCAACTGAGCAAACCGCTCTGGGTCACGCTCAACTCGCACCAACTCGAATACCTGTTGAGCCTGAGGATAGTGGCGCTGCATCATTTTCAACCACTGCTTGGTACGACCATTCACATGCTTAGGCTCAAGCCTGGCGCTTACTTGCCGGTGATATTCCTGCAACAACTTCATCACCTGTGGCCAGGTTTCTTCAGGCCCTAAAGGCACATTGGGCTGAACAACTGCCTGCGCCAGAAAGGGATTTGCAATCATGCCGCGACCGATCATGACATCTTCGCAGCCGCTGACTTCACGACAGCGATGCAAGTCTTCCACCGTCCAGATTTCGCCATTCGCGACCACTGGAATGGAGACCGCTTCACGGATACGTGCAATCCATTCCCAATGTGCAGGCGGCTTATACCCTTCCACCTTGGTGCGTGCATGCACAGTGACTCGCATGGCACCAGCCGCCTCAATCGCCTGCGCATTCTCCAACGCAAGGGACTTATCATAAAAGCCCAAACGCATTTTGGCGCTTAGCGGAACTTCAGCAGGTAAGGCCTCACGCACACCACGAATGATGCTGTAAACCTCTTCCGGGTCCTTCAACAAAATCGCACCGCCACGGCTTTTGTTAACCGTTTTCGCAGGACAACCAAAATTCAAATCAATACCCGGCGCACCCATTTCAGCAGCGCGAGCCGCATTTTCACCCATTGCCACAGGATCATTACCCAGCAATTGGACCAGTACAGGCGTACCACTGGAGGTACGACTTCCGTGCTGTAGCTCCGGTGCAAGACGATGGAACACCGAGCGCGGCAGTAACTGGTTCGTAACCCGGATAAATTCGGTTACACAGATATCAATGCCAGGCATACGGGTCAGTAGATCACGTAGAGTGTGATCCAGAACCCCTTCCATTGGCGCCAGATGTATTTGCATGGAATGTCTAGAGTGGCTTTCTTGAGTGAATGAAATGAAGCAGTGTATTCGGGAGGAGCTGGCCGGGGCAAAGACACCCCAGCCAGACAGGTATTAACCTTTCAGCGCATCGAGACCACGCTGGAGATCGGCTTTCAAATCATCAACCGATTCAAGGCCTACGGAGAAGCGGATCAACCCTTCACGGATACCTGCTGCTTCGCGTTCTTCTGGGCTCATACGACCATGAGTCGTAGTTGCCGGATGGGTAATAGTGGTTTTCACATCCCCAAGATTGCCCGTAATGGAGACCATCTGGGTTGCGTCAATAAAGCGCCAGGCTTCTTCACGCTCACCTTCAACTTCAAACGACAATACACCACCAAAGGCGCTCTGCTGCTTACAGGCAAGTGCATGCTGAGGATGATCCTCAAGACCTGAGTAATACACCTTGCGAACACCAGGCTGCTGCTGCAGCCAACGCGCAATTTCCAGCGCACTTTCACTGTGAGCACGCATACGCAGCGGCAGCGTTTCCAGCCCTTTAAGGAATACCCATGCATTGAACGGGCTCATGCAGGCACCGCCGGTACGTACAAGACCGAAGATCTCTTCCATCTCTTTGTTGCGGCCAACCAGCACACCACCAACACAGCGACCCTGACCATCGATATATTTGGTGGCCGAGTGCATAACGATATCCGCACCAAAATCCAAAGGTCGTTGCAGTGCCGGTGTCAGGAAGCAGTTATCAACCACAACCAGTGCACCATGGCGGTGTGCAATTTCAGAAACCGCCTGTAAGTCACTCAGTTCAGCCAGCGGATTTGAAGGCGTTTCCATGAAAAACATGCGAGTGTTTTCAGTAACCGCCGCTTCCCATGCTGCTGGATCAACCGGATCTACAAATGTGGTCGTAATACCGGCACGGGTAAAGTATTTGTTGAATAGCGAAACCGTTGAGCCGAATACACTGCGCGAACAAACAACATGATCGCCATGCTGGAGCAATGCCAGACCAAGATTCAGGATCGCCGCCATCCCGGAGGATGTGGCGACCGCTCGCTCACCACCTTCCAGTGTAGCGATGCGCTGCTCGAATGCTTGCACCGTAGGGTTGGTGAAACGAGAGTAGATATTACCCTCCTCTTCACCACCAAAACGGGCTGCCGCTTCACGCGCAGACGAAAAAACGTAGCTGGAAGTGGCGAAGATGGCATCAGAGTGCTCACCCTCAGCCGTACGATTCTGGCCGGAACGGACTGCCAGCGTATCGACTGAATATCCCTGATCTGCCTCAAAATGGATTCGGGCTTCGCGCTCAAAACTCGACTGAGTCATTTAGCCTCCTTAATCGATTTTGCTGTGCAGATCTGCAGATTCGTTACCATCATCAGCGTCACTGGGGTCGGCCTGTTTGGCATCGTCATTACGCTTGGCATCCACACGTGCGAGATAATCCTGATCCACAGTACCGGTTACATACTGGCCATCGAACACACAGGTGTCGAATTCAGTAATATCAGCATTGAAGGCACTGACGGAATCTTTCAGATCCTGCAGGTCCTGATACATCATCCAGTCACAACCAATGTACTCGCCAACCTCATCAGCTGTACGACCATGCGCGATCAGCTCGGTAGCAGAAGGCATGTCGATACCGTATACGTTGGGGAAGCGAACTTCCGGTGCAGCTGAGGCGAAGTAGACTTTACGTGCACCGGCTTCACGTGCCATCTGCACGATCTGCTTGGAAGTAGTACCACGCACGATGGAGTCATCCACCAGCATCACAACCTTGTCACGAAACTCAGCCTGAATCGGATTCAGCTTTTGACGGACAGACTTCTTGCGCTGGGTTTGCCCCGGCATGATGAAGGTACGGCCGATATAGCGGTTTTTGATAAAGCCTTCGCGGAAGGTAACACCCAATGCGTTAGCCATTTCAAGCGCTGCGGTACGACTGGTATCCGGAATCGGGATAATCACGTCAATATCATGATCCGGCATGACGCGCTTGACCTTCTCGGCCAGCTTTACGCCCATCGCCATGCGGGAGTGATGAACAGATACTCCATCGATAATGGAGTCCGGACGTGCCAGGTACACATATTCAAACAGACAAGGCGCAACCTTGCTGGTCTGAGCACACTGGCGAGTCGACACCTTTCCATCAATATCGATGAAGATTGCCTCGCCAGGAATCAGGTCACGTACCATCTCAAAACCGGCCGTATCCAATGCAACACTTTCAGAGGCGACCATGTATTCTTCTTCGCCCTGCTCGTTTACACGCTTACCGTATACGACTGGACGGATACCACAGGGATCACGGAAAGCAACAATGCCATAACCGGTTATGATGGCGACAACAGCGTAACCACCCTGACAGCGACTATGAACCTTTTCTACCGCTTGAAAAATGTCATCAGCCGTCGGCTGGAGCTTTCCAATCTGCTGCAATTCATGCGCGAAGACGTTCAGCAGCACTTCGGAATCAGAGGTGGTATTGATATGACGCAGGTCGGAGCGGAAAATCTCATCAGCCAACTGATCCGCATTGGTCAGGTTACCGTTGTGGGCCAGCGCAATACCATATGGAGAGTTGACGTAGAACGGCTGAGCCTCAGCAGAGCTTGAGCTACCCGCAGTCGGGTAACGCACATGGCCGATCCCCATATTGCCGTTCAGCTTTTTCATGTGGCGGGTACGAAAGACTTCGTTAACCAGCCCGTTATCCTTACGCAGGTAGAAACGGTTACCTTCACAGGTCACCATGCCGGCGGCATCCTGACCGCGATGCTGAAGCACTGTGAGTGCATCAAAGATAGTCTGATTAACGTAAGACTTGGCAACAATGCCGACGATACCGCACATTCAATCCACCTCAGAAGGATGTCACTTAAAAAGTAGTCCCGAGCACCTGAGTCTCAGTGACCAAAATTCCAAATCGCTTCACCAACGTCACTCGCCACCTGGCGAGTCCAGTCTTCCAGCAGTACAAAATGTGGAATGAGTTGAGACTCAGTCCACCAGAAATCCTGCACAGCTGGAGTCATCCCCAGCAGTGCAACAATTACGACCACAACCAGGCCACCGCGTACAGCGCCAAAGCCCATCCCCAACACGCGGTCGGAGGCAGTGAGACCCGTTGCATTCACCAATGCGGAAAACAGCGCACCTACCAGGGCACCGGCGATCAGTGTGATGACAAATAGAATAGCAAAGGCCGCCAGGAGTCTCAGCGATGGCGTTGCAATATAGGAGTCCAACAGGACGCTCAGCGAGGGCGAGAAAAGCCGCGCAAGCACGAAGGCCGATACCCAGGTTAGAAGTGAGATCGCTTCCTTCACAAAGCCTCGCTTAAGGCTCATGAGGCTTGAAATCGCAATGATGGCAATAATGGTCCAGTCAGCCCAGTTCATTCTCGTCGCCCGTACTCAAACAGCGTCGCATTCTAACAGAGCCCTACGGGCAACCCAATGACTGATTTCATTGTGTCGTAAAGCGCACGATCATCCCTTCGAGGGCATAATCTTTCTTCAAACGTGCCTGCAGCGACTCTAATCTGGAACGTTGCATATCAGGGCCGACGAACACACGCACCAGATCCGGTCCGTTACGTATGTAGACCTTATAGCCACCATCAATCAACTCGGAACGGAGTGAGCGCGCATTGGCCTCATCTCGAAAACTGGCCAACTGCAATGTCCAGGCGACCGGAACCTGCTGTTCATCAAGACTCGGAGTATCCTGGGTGGCATCTAATTGAGGATCTGCCGCCGCCACCGCTTCTCGCAATGGCGGCGCAGGCACAGCCACAACCGCTGGTTGAGCAGGACGAGCCAACTTGGACGTGTCAGGCAACACTTCTGACTCAGGCTCAATGCGAGCCAACTCCGGCATGGCCGGGGCCTCCGGAATACGGTCTTTAAGATGACGTTCACGGTAGCCTGAACCATCAAGTAGTAGTGGAAACAGGACCAGCGCCGAAACCAGAACTGCGGCCAGGCCAACCAACTGCTTCTTGTGCTGCTCTTTCATCATTTACCCTTCAGCAATGCACGACAGCGCGCCTGCAACTGTGAAAAATGAACCCGCAACCACAACTTTATCCGGCACGCCTGCGTCAGCAAGGTGAGTTAATGCTTCGGCAACACCGGCTTTTGCATGCACCCGATCCGAACAAATACCTGCCTGAGCCAGTTCATTACACAGCTGAGCAGCAGAGCTTCCTCGTGGCACATCCAGCCCTACCGGGTACCAATGCTCTACAACTGGCGCCAGCGCTGTGATAACAGAGGCAATATCCTTGTCGTGCAGCATACCCAGTACCATATGAACGGGACCTTGAGCCTGTTGCAGCTGTGCAGCAAGGTAGGACGCCGCTTCAGGGTTATGTGCCACATCCAGCAACAGATCCAAACCACGCCATTGACAAGACTGCATGCGTCCGGTCAATTGAGCCTGCTGCAAGCCATCACGAACCTGTTGCTCGGAAATGCCAAACGGCATGAGCTGCACTGCTTGCAGAATCATGGCTGCATTAGCTAATGGCAGTCCGGGGTTTGGCAATCCCTTGAGCGTCAGTACACCCTCAGTACTTTGCCCCTGCCAGTCCCAGCCCATTTCGTCATAGCTATACGAGAATGCCTGATCACGGGCATACAGGACCGCTCCTATGTCCCGAGCATGCGCCAACAGCGATTGCGGCGGTTCAGGGTCGCCGCAAAGCGCTGGCTTTCCACTACGATAAATCCCCGCCTTCTCAAAGCCTATGGACTCACGATCAGGGCCGAGCCAATCAATGTGATCGAGCGCAACTGTAGAAACCATTGCGAGATCCGCATCGACGATATTCACGGCATCCAACCGCCCACCAAGCCCGACTTCCAACAACATGACATCCACATTCGCTGCAGACATAACCAAAAGAGCTGCCAGGGTGCCATATTCGAAGTAGGTCAGTGAGATATCACCACGGGCCGATTCAATGGCTTCAAACGCCTCGCAAAGCGCCTCATCAGAGCAAGGTACCCCATCAAGCAGAATACGCTCGTTGTAGTGCAAAAAATGCGGCGAACTGTAGCGACCGGTTGTTAAACCTGCCTGCAACAAAATGGCATCAAGCATGGCCAGCGAGGAACCCTTACCATTGGTCCCTCCTGCCACTACCTTGAATGCTGTATCCAGCGATAGATCGAGCCGCTCGGCAACCTGCTTCAGTCGGTCAAGGCCCAACTCGATCTCGGATGGATGGCAGGCCTCGATGCGTTCAAGCCACTGCTGCAGGTTTAGCGCTTTCAATCCTGCAAGCTCAGACTTCTGCATCTTGATCAGCAGGCGCCTCTTCTTCGACAACTGACTCTTCGATTTCCTGTGCAGGCAAACCATTGAGCTTGCGCAGGATAGACGCGATACGGTTGGACAGCTCACCACGACTGATGATCATATCCACCTGGCCGTGCTCCAGCAGGAACTCACTTCGCTGGAAACCTTCCGGCAGCTTCTCGCGGACAGTCTGCTCAATGACACGAGGACCGGCGAAACCAATCAGGGCATTAGGCTCGGCAATATTCAAATCACCCAGCATTGCCAGGGAAGCCGATACACCACCATAAACAGGATCGGTCAGAACAGAGATGTAAGGAATACCCGCCAGACGCAGTTTTTCAAGCGCAGCGCTGGTTTTTGCCATCTGCATAAGGGAGATCAAGGCTTCCTGCATACGCGCACCACCAGAGGCGGCAAAGCAGATCAACGGAATGCCTTCTTCCAGGGAAATACGAGCCGCACGCACAAAACGCTCACCTACAACCGCACCCATGGAACCCCCCATGAAGTTAAACTCGAAGGCAACCGCCATTACAGGCATACCCTGAAGTTCACCCTTCATGGCAACCAGTGCGTCCTTCTCACCGGTTGCCTTTTGAGCAGCGCTGAGGCGATCCTTGTATTTTTTGGAATCACGGAATTTAAGGCGATCAACGGGCGTCACCTCACTGGCAATTTCGTGGTGGGTATTGTCATCCAGGAACATTTCCAGGCGACGACGCGCACTGAGGCGCATGTGATGGTCGCACTTGGGACAAACATTGAAGTTTTTCTCAAGCTCTGGGCGATAAAGAATGGAGTCACACTTGGGACACTTCTTCCAAAGCCCTTCAGGAATATTGGTACGTTTCTTTTCATTGCGTACCAATGAGGGGACAATTTTTTCCAGCCAGTTACTCATGTTTCTCGTTCCTGTCATTACCGACCCCTGTAACGGCAGTCGGGAAAGCTGTAATTCTGTATTTATTTGTTAGCCGCGCTTCGCGCAGCCTGGATGAACGCCGATACCTTGGCGACATCCTTGATACCGGGAGATGCTTCAACACCACCAGACACATCAACAGCGTAAGGCCGAACTGCAGTGATGGCTTCAGCCACATTGCTCGGACCCAGCCCGCCAGCCAACGTGATTAATTCGGCAATTTCAGCCGGGATCAATGCCCAGTCAAACACCTCACCTGTACCACCGGGAACACCGGGACGATAGGCATCCAGTAATATTCCCCGCGCATCCGGGTAAGCATCAAACGCCTGCATTAAATCCAGCCCAGGCTTCATTCTCAGCGCCTTTATGAAAGGTCGCCCCGTACGAAGACACTCATCGTTTGATTCATCACCGTGATACTGCAACAGATCCAAAGGCACCTGATCCAGCACGGTATCCACAAACGCAGGTTCAGCATTCACAAACAAGCCCACCGTCGTTACAAAGGGCGGCAAGGCTCGGACAATCTCGCCAGCAACCTCCGGAGTTACATAACGCTTGCTGGGTGCGTAAAACACGAACCCCAAGGCATCAGCACCGGCCTTGACCGCTATGCGTGCATCATTCAGGTTAGTGATACCGCAAATTTTCACCCGTGTGCTCATGGGTTCTCCCAAAATCACTAAGCCGCTAATAGTATCAGAGCCCCTCGCCAGCGTCAGTCAGCGAGTGGCAGAAAATGTGGTCCCAATGGGGCCTTTGGCAGCTTGAAAAGATCCGGATAGCGCACATCAACAAAATAGAGTCCATCGGGTGGAGCAGTCACGCCCCCCTGACGACGATCTCTCGCCTCCAGCACATCTCTCGCCCACTCCGTTGGGCGATCACCCGCCCCTACCGCCATGAGGACACCCGCAATATTGCGAATCATGTGATGTAAAAAGGCATTGGCACTGACGTCTAGTACGATTAACTGTCCAGATCGGTACACATCCAGCCGGCGCACTTCACGAATGGGACTTTTGGCCTGACAGCCCACAGCTCGATACGAGGTAAAGTCATGCTCACCGATGAGGTGGGCAGCGGCTTCCCGCATCAGATCAACATCGAGCTGACGATGGGTCCAGGTCAGCCCACCACCCAAAATAGCCGGACGTGATGGCGACGTATAAATCAGGTAGCGGTAGCGGCGCTCTTTAGCCGAGAAACGCGCATGAAAACACCCCGGCACCTTGGTCGCCCATTTCACTGTAATGTCATCGGGCAAGTGTGCATTTGTACCAAGCACCCAAGCACGATCAGGCCGCTCAGCCCAGCAATCGAAATGAACCACCTGGTGACTCGCGTTTACACCCGCATCAGTACGGCCAGCGCACACCACTTGCACAGGATGATTGGCGATCACGGACAACGCCCGCTCAACTTCAGCCTGAATGGTAGGCACCTTGTCAAAAGCCTGCAGCTGCCAGCCTCTATAAGCTGCACCGACATATTCAATTGCCAGCGCATAACGAAATGGGGCGATAGAAATCGCCCCATTGGTCTTGTTCTCTTCTGTCATTAACGTGTATCAGCCAAGCGTATCCAAAAGTTTCTGTGCTTGCTCTCGTTGAGCAGGAGAGCCTTCACTGGTAATTTCCTGAAGAATATCACGTGCACCGTCGCCATCATCCATTTCAAGATAGGCACGAGCCAAATCCAGCTTGGTCTCAATCTCATCGGTGCCACTGAGAAGATTCATTTTGTCGAGGATTTCGACATCTTCGTCATTACGTTCCTCACTCAGCTCGATTTCATCATCCGTGCTGTTGAGCATCTCATCGACTTCAGAGTCCAGATCCATTTCCAGATCGTGAGAAATATTTGAAGTCAGTTCTTCTTCAACTCTCTGACTCAGCATGGGCTGAGCGAAATCATCCTCATCATCCGACTCAGGATTGAAGTCTGCAAGCAAGCTGTCCAAGTCATCTTCAACAGTGTCGGCAGAATCAAAAGCCAGCTCCAGATCGTCTTCATCGTCATCAGGAACTGAAGCCAGCATCGCGTCGAGTTCGGAATCGATCTCGTAGCTGTCATCATCAAGCGTTTCGACCGTTTCATGCAAGCTTGTATCAAACTCTAGCGGTTCTTCAGCATCGGCTTTGCCTGCGGTTTCATCAGAGGTGCCCAGCAAAGCATCAAGGTCATCACCAGTTGCCGCATCATCAGAAAGATCATCCAGAGTGGCAGCCGTATCATCTCCTGCCAGCATGAAGTCGAGATCATCCGCAGTGTCATCATCACCCAGCAGAGCGTCGAGTTCACTTTCCTCATCTTCTGAAGACAGAGGGGCCACTTTAAATTCAAGCTCGTCTTCGCCATCAAGCGCTTCGTCAACCGAGGTTACTGAATCATTTTCATCGGCGGACAGAGGCTCAATCGCGCCAAACTCTTCAGCTTCAGCCGCTTCGGTCTCAGGCTCTTCGAGCCCCAAATCAAACTCTGCCGCATCCAATTCAGCAACAGTATCGTCCAGGCCATCACTTTCCTGGGTATCCAAATCATCCAGATCCAGATCCATATCAAGATCAAGACTCTGCAGATCATCACTCAGATCTGCGTTATCCTCTTCCTGAGACAAGGATTGCATGGCAGGACGAGTGAACTCTTCCTCATCCTCATCCGCCAAAGGCGCATGTTTCGGAATCGATTCTTCATCATCAGCTGCCGCAATCGCAGCACCCGCAGCAACCCCTGCTGCAGCAGCTACAGGAGTGACTGGAATATCATCAATATCATCGTGTGATTTAAGATTATCCGGAACACTGACCAAGTCACGCTTGGCCGGCGCAGGCTTATCTTCATCTTTACCACGACGGCGCATAGCTAACCAAAGACCGCCAAGAATGGCGATAAGACCAGCGCCTATGCCACCGATAAGTGTGGGGTTATCCATCACCTCGGAAACCATGGAGTTCTGCGCCTTGGCAGCCTCGCCTTGACGGCTCATCTCAGCTTGCAGTGTTGCCATCTGCTGGGACTGGAGCTCAATCATGCGAGTCTGCGACTCCAACTGCTCAAGCACCGAGTTCAGCTTGTCGTTCAAATCTGCATTTTCACGCTCCAGGACATCTATCTTTTCCTGGGCCATCAACACTTCATTTTCCAGCTGACTAGAAGAATCCGTGATGGTTTGTTCCGTAGCTTCAGCAACCGCGCCTTCTTCAGAACTACTGTCAACAGTTTCACCTGCCGGTGTACTTGCTTCAGCAGCAGATGCCGAATCTTCAGGAGCAACAATGCTGAGCTGCCCCTCTTCACCCGCACCGCTCACCTCCTGAGAAGAAGCCTCGCCTGTAGCGCTGGAACTCGTCTCTTCAGAATCAGCAGAAGGCTGTGACTTGCTCACATCAACCGGAGCCGGAGCACTTGTCATACCCGCTTTGCCATCTTTCCAAAGTTTCATCTGCCGTGCTACTTCAGCAACAGACTCACGATGGGAAAGCGCTTCCGCCTCAGCCTTAGAGGGCAGGTCCATGACCACACCCGCTTTCATCGTATTGATATTGCCGGAGGGGAATGCCTGAGGGTTCTTGCGCAGCAGGGCAAGCATCATTTGATGCTCGGTTACACCGGGATGTTTGTGGCGTTTAGCTACGTTCCAAAGAGTATCATTGACCCCAACATAGATCTGATTGCTGCCAGCACGGGTTTTAATATTGTCAGCGGGCGCTGTCGAACGAGAGGGTTGAGCAGGTGGCTGAACGCGGGTAGCAATCGCCGGGGTGGTTGAAACCGCGGTGGTGCGAACTGCAGGCGCTGCATCAAACACAGGAGGATCAAGCAAGAGCGTATATTCACGAACCAGTCGACCACTGGGCCAGTTCACCTCAACCATAAAGTTGAGGAAAGGCTCCTGCACCGGCTCAGAGGAACGCAACAGGATGCGCCCATTACCTTCCGGGGTAACCAGCACCTGGAATTGAATATCTCTCAGATAACGCCCCTGAGCGCTACTGCCAACCGCATACTCATCCAGCGACGCCATACGTGGCTGTATTTGCAATGGAGACAGATCACGAACCTGCGTCAGCCTTATTTCAGCATCCAGCGGTTCATTCAGCGCGGAGTTCACTCGTATCTCGCCCAAGCCGAGGGCGTTAGCGTGCGACACTCCCAAGGCCGCTGAGACCGCAAGACTTAAGGCTAGTTTACGCAGCATCGGATACTCCCTTTGTATTCATCTGCCCATCCTCTCATTCATGTATGACGAATCAGAGGCTTACGGCTCCATCACGGTAGTTGCAAGTATTATGTATAAAATGATGGCCGGTCAAGCGACTACGGCCATCAGGTATCAGCTCAACGCCAGACGCTGCGCAACCTGCAGTGCAGTCAACGCACCACCCATCCCCAAATCGTCGCCAATTGCCTGCAGTACAAAGCCACCAGTCTGCTCCGCATCCTCACGAACACGATGCACTACAGCCACATCCTGACCTACAGCATCTACCACAGGACTAGGCTGGCGTTTTGCCAAATGGTCGTAACGTACTGATTCGGCACGGTCCATGATTTCTTGAACCTGATCCAGCTCGATATCTTTTCGGGTTTCGGCATGAGCAACAACCAGATTGCCGTAAAAAGCCGGCACCCTGACAGTGGTTACTTCGACCTCAACCTCATCACCCAGCAGCTGTTTAAGCTGGTCATGAATCAGCTGTTCGCTTGTTGTTTGGCGATTCGGCAGTACGGCACCCACATCCGGCAGCATATTGAAGGCCAGCTGTACACCGAAGTGACCCGACTCAGCCTCGCGACCGTTCATCAAACGGGCTGTTTCCTGTGCCAGAGATTCAACTCCGGCACGCCCCTCATCTGAAGCAGCGATCAGCGCCGTCAGATTCAGTTTCAGCAGCTCATAGGCCTGATGCATGGGCGCCAGCGCCAAGGCAGCGGTAATAGTAGCTGATCCGGGAACCCCGATAACACGACCTGGATCAAGCGTTTCCAGCGCTGCACCATTGATTGCCGGCAAACACAGCATAACCTCAGCTTCAGTGTATCTTTCAGGATACAGATCAATCACATACGCATTAGTAACGGTTTCCAGTTTGGATTGAGTCCCAGCTGGCAATTCAGGCTCACAAACGAAGATCAATCTGGCGTCTGCCAACTCAAAGTCTTCATATGGACGCGTACGATTAGCATGTCCACGGAACATCAGACTACGACCTGCCTGATCACCTTCTTCAAAAAGCTGAATCTTGGCGATCTCAAGCTCCGACTCATCCAGGAGCTCAAGCAGTTTTTCACCTTTAAGACTGGCAGGACCCAGCAATGCCACATTCAAAGTCATGTATTGGCTTCTCAAATCAAAAAGCCCGACGGATGCCGGGCTGGAGTGTTGCGAATCTAGACGGGATTAACGCTCAAGCAGGATACGCAGCATGCGACGCAACGGCTCGGCCGCACCCCAAAGGAGCTGATCGCCTACGCTGAATGCATTAAGGTAATCAGGGCCCATCTTCATCTTGCGAAGACGGCCAACCGGAATATTCAAAGTGCCGGTAACCTTGGTCGGAGACAAGTCACTGATAGTCGCTTCACGCTCGTTGGGAACCACGCTGACCCAATCATTCGCCTCGGCGATCATCTGCTCGATCTCATCCATCGGCACATTTTGTTTCAGCTTGACGGTGAACGCCTGGCTATGACAACGCATGGCACCGATACGCACACAGGTACCGTCGATCGGTACCGGGCTATCAGACAGACCGAGAATTTTGTTGGTCTCAACCATACCCTTCCATTCTTCCTTGCTCTGACCGTCGGCGACTGCCTTGTCAATCCAGGGAATCAGGGAACCCGCAAGCGGCGCACCGAAGTTATCGGTCGCGAACGCATCACCACGCATGGTCTCAACAACCTGACGATCAATATCCAGAATTGCAGACGCAGGATCAGCCAGCAGTGCCTCAGAGCCTGCGTGAATCTGGCCCATCTGGGTGATCAGCTCACGCATGTTCTTGGCACCGGCGCCAGAGGCAGCCTGGTAAGTCATGGACGAGATCCACTCAACATGACCTGCCTTAAACAAACCGCCCAGACCCATCAGCATAAGGGAAACCGTGCAGTTACCACCTACAAAATTTTTAACACCGGCATCGATACCCTTCTCGATGACACCCATATTGACCGGGTCCAACACGATCAGACTGTCATCTGCCATACGCAATGTAGAAGCAGCATCGATCCAATAACCATCCCAGCCGGACTCACGCAGCTTCTGGAACACTTCGGTGGTGTAGTCGCCGCCCTGACAGGAGACGATGGCGTCCATCTGTTTCAGCTCGTTAATATCACGCGCATCTTTCAATGCCGGAATATCCTTGCCGATATCAGGCCCAGCCGCTCCGGTCTGAGATGTGGTGAAGAAAATCGGCTCCGCAATATGATTGAAGTCGTTTTCTTCCAGCATACGCTGCATCAGAACCGAGCCGACCATACCACGCCAGCCTACAAAACCTACACGTTTCATTCGTGCCCCCAAATTGATGGTTTTCTGTAAAACAAGTCTCTGAATACGACAAAGCGGATACCCGATTATCGAGTACCCGCCGATGCGGGCCTCAGCCCGCTAGCACTTATGGGCTGGTGATCAGGCTGACAAAGCCGCAATCACTGCATCACCCATCTCAGCTGTGCTGACCACCTGCATACCTTCGGACATGATGTCCGGGGTGCGCAGATTTTGATCCAACACCTTGCTGACCGCCGCTTCGATTTGATCAGCGGCTTCACCGGCATTCAAAGAGTAACGTAACATCATAGCGACTGATAGGATCGTTGCCAACGGATTCGCCTTACCCTGACCTGCAATATCCGGTGCGGAGCCATGACAAGGCTCGTACATGCCCTTGCCATTTTCATCCAGAGAAGCAGATGGCAGCATGCCGATAGAGCCGGTCAACATTGCCGCAGCATCAGACAGGATGTCACCGAACATGTTACCGGTTACCACAACGTCAAACTGCTTGGGTGCGCGTACCAGCTGCATGGCAGCGTTGTCCACGTACATGTGGCTCAGTTCTACGTCCGGGTATTCAGCCGACAGCTCTTCCATCACTTCACGCCAGAGTACAGTTACTTCCAGTACGTTGGCCTTGTCGACAGAACACAGACGCTTGCCACGGGCACGCGCGGCTTCAAAGGCAACACGACCGATACGACGGATCTCATTCTCGTCGTATACGTAAGTGTTGAAACCTTCACGGATACCACCCTCTTTCTCACGCACACCACGCGGCTGACCGAAATAGATACCGCCGGTCAGTTCGCGCACAATCAGAATATCCAGACCAGATACCACTTCAGGCTTCAACGTCGAAGCATGAGCCAGCTGCGGGTACAGGATAGCAGGACGCAGGTTACCGAACAGCTCCAACTGAGAACGAATGCCCAACAGGCCCTTTTCAGGACGAATGGCAAAGTCCGGGTTGGTATCCCACTTGGGACCACCGACAGCACCCAGCAGAATCGCATCAGCCGCTTTGGCAGCCGCCAGAGTGTCTTCCGGCAGAGGCACACCGGTGGCGTCTATTGCTGCGCCACCAACCAGTGCTTCATTGATCTCCAGGCCCAGCGCATGACGCTCGTTAACCAGCTCCAGCACCTTACGTGCTTCGGTGACAATTTCCGGACCTATGCCGTCACCCGGCAGTACCAGTACATTTTTACCCATGAGTCTAAACTTCCTTAACGCTTATTCTTTACTTGATGGCATCAAACAACCAGGGAGCAGCAGCGCGGCGGCGCGCTTCATAGGCCTGAATTTCATCCGCATGCTGCAGAGTCAGGCCGATATCATCCAGACCGTTCAGCAGGCAGTGCTTGCGGAAGGCATCGACCTCAAAGGCAAACTCTTCACCTTTGGGCGTGATAACAACCTGACGCTCAAGATCAACCGTGACCTCGTAGCCTTCTTCTGCCGCCACTTCCTGGAATAACTGATCCACCTGAGCTTCAGGCAGCACAATCGGAAGCAGACCGTTTTTGAAGCAGTTGTTATAGAAGATATCGGCGAAACTCGGTGCAATCACCACACGAATACCGAAATCATCCAGTGCCCAGGGCGCGTGCTCACGACTGGAGCCACAACCAAAGTTCTCACGCGCCAGCAGCACGCTGGTGCCCTGGTAACGCGCCTGATTAAGAACAAAATCAGGATTCAGCGGACGCCCGGCACAATCCTGATCGGGCTGACCCTCATCAAGATAGCGCAGCTCATCAAACAGGTTCGGACCAAAGCCGGCACGCTTGATGGATTTCAAAAACTGCTTCGGGATGATCATGTCGGTATCGACATTGGAACGATCCAGCGGTGCAGCAATACCGGTGTGTTGTACAAACTTTTTCATCACAGGGCTCCTTACTGCATCAACTCACGAACATCGATGAAATGACCGGTTACAGCAGCCGCTGCAGCCATGGCCGGGCTTACCAGGTGAGTACGTCCACCAAAGCCCTGACGTCCTTCGAAGTTACGGTTAGACGTGGATGCACAGTGCTCGCCCTGACCCAGTTTATCCGGGTTCATTGCCAGACACATGGAGCAACCAGGCTCACGCCATTCCAAACCGGCTTCAACAAAGATCTTGTCCAGACCTTCGGCCTCAGCCTGGGCCTTAACCAAACCCGAACCCGGTACAACCAGCGCCTGCTTGATGTTAGCTGCAACCTTACGGCCTTTAACCACCTCGGCCGCAGCACGCAAGTCTTCGATACGGGAGTTGGTGCAAGAGCCGATGAATACGCGATCCAGCTTGATATCGGTGATCTTTTGATCAGCTTTCAACCCCATGTACTGCAGCGCACGACGGATACCATCCGCTTTAACAGCATCAGCCTCAGCTTCAGGATTAGGAACCAGCGCACTTACAGGAACAACCATCTCAGGCGAGGTTCCCCAGGTAACCTGCGGCTGGATATCCTCTGCCTTGATCTCAACCACAGTATCAAACTGGGCATCTTCATCAGAAACCAGCTGCTTCCACGCAGCTGCGGCGGCATCCCATTGCTCAGCCGTCGGCGAGAAGGGACGACCACGGAAGTATTCGATCGTAGTGTCATCAACCGCTACCAGGCCGACACGCGCACCTGCTTCGATCGCCATGTTACAAATGGTCATACGACCTTCCATGGAGATGGAACGGATGGCACTGCCACCAAATTCGATGGCATAGCCTGTACCACCCGCTGTGCCGATCACACCAATAATGTGCAGCACCACGTCTTTAGCCGTCACACCGGCACCCAGTTCGCCATCAACACGCACCAGCATGTTTTTCATTTTCTTGGCGATAAGGCATTGAGTAGCGAGCACATGCTCAACTTCAGAGGTGCCGATACCGTGTGCCAACGCACCAAAGGCACCATGTGTAGATGTATGAGAGTCACCACAGACTACGGTTGTACCCGGCAACGTCATACCCTGCTCAGGGCCCACCACGTGTACGATACCCTGACGCTGGTCATTCATTTTGAATTCAATGATGCCGAACTCATCGCAGTTGCTATCCAGCGTTTTTACCTGAATACGGGATACCGGATCAGCAATCTCGTCCACACCGGCTGAACGCTCGGTAGTTGGTACGTTATGATCCGGCGTTGCCAGGTTTGCATCGATACGCCAAGGCTTACGACCAGCCAAACGCAGACCTTCAAATGCCTGCGGCGAGGTTACTTCGTGCAGGATCTGGCGATCGATATAGATCAGCGCACTGCCGTCTTCATTCTGACGAACGAGATGATCGTCCCAGAGTTTGTCATAAAGTGTTTTGCCAGCCATGCTTTTCTCCCCTGTTACGTTCAGCACCTTGGCCTGATTCGGGGACCATCCTAGTGCAGCAGACTCAAATAAACAAATTCATAATTTTTATCTTTTGGATTCCTAACTGGAATGCTAACCTGCAAACAAGTGTCTAGTGACAGGAGCCACACGTGGATACCTCAGGCCTCACTGCTTTTGTGACCGTCGTTGATAGCCATTCATTTTCCCAGGCCGCGCAAAAACTGTTCCTGACGCAGTCCGCGATCAGCAAGCGCATTGCCTTATTGGAAGACCAACTGGGCTGTCGTCTGTTCGATCGCATTGGCCGCCAAGTCATCCTTACCGAAGCAGGCAGTCGCCTTTTGCCTAAGGCCCGAGACATTCTTCATGCAATCGAAGATGCTCAGCGAATGATCAAGGATAGTGCTGGCGAGGTAACCGGCAAGCTCACACTCGCCTCAAGCCACCATATCAGCTTGCATCGCATGCCCCCGATTCTGAAGGAGTTTATCCGACGCTTCCCTGAGGTTGAGCTTGATCTGCGCTTTGCCTCGTCGGAGTTTGCCTATGAAGGGGTAATTAAGGGCGATTTCGAACTTGCATTGATTACCCTTGCACCTGAAACAGATGAGCGAATTCTGGCTCGTCCACTCTGGTCAGATCGCCTGCAATATGTTGTCGCCAACACCCACCCACTAGCAGCACCCAAAACCGTCAGCCTCGACGAGCTCAATCGCTACCCTGCCATCCTGCCAGGCATCGACACCTTTACACACCAGCGTGTACGCCAGCATCTAGCATTGCAGGGACTTGAGCCCAACCTGGGCATGAGCACCGATTATCTCGACACTATTCGCATGATGGTCAGCGTAGGCCTTGGCTGGAGCCTTCTGCCTGAAACCATGATCGACTCCAGCCTGCACTGCCTGAACACAGGGACTGAGCCGGTATATCGTCCCCTTGGCTACATTCACCATCGCAACCGCACACTCAGTAATGCTGCACGCGAGCTTCTGAACATGCTGCCCGAGGCCGTTTAACTGCCTTTCAGCATCGTTTAAGATGAGCCTACTAGCCCCCAAATCCGCGGAGATCCAATTTTGCCCGAGCATTTTCGGAAAGCGCTGCAACAATGGCTCGATCAGTTAGAGCAACAGTCGCGCCAAGGTACCGACTGGCTCCAGCTCTGGCAATCCACTCTGGACCGCGCACCTCAGCACGCATCACCACAAAGCATAGACCTGGTGCATCAACTGACGCGCCAAAACCAGCGCTTTGAGGAGCTGGCTCAGGCCTTGCTGGACAAAAGTAACGCCGGGAACCTGAGTCGCGAGCAATTGCTTCAAACCTATCACCAGCACCTTGACGGGCTTTGCCACGACTGGATCCACTCAAGCTGCTTCCTGCCGGACCAACTGGCTTTGCTAACACCCTTTTTCACGGTGTCACCCGATCCATTACAGCAGCCAACCGATCTAGAGCAGATCGCTCAGCGCCTGCAGAATCTCTCACGGCTACCCCGCAGCCTGCTCCAGCATTTACAGGCAGTAATAAGTAGCCTTTTCAGCTTTCAAGCAGCCCAGCGTCATCATCAACAGCAGTTGAGCCGGATTAATCATATTGCTCTAAACCATCTTGCTGACCGTTTGCAGAGCGATGGCATCTCGGACATCAAAACACTGCACACACTCTGGGTTGAGATTTTTGAATCTGACTTCAATCAAGCTTTGAAAGAAAAGGATTTCATCGAGGGCTTCAATACACTACTGGACTCAGGAAGCGCCGTGCGCGCCAGCTGGCAGGTCCTTACAGATCATGTATGCCAGCGTTTTGGCCTGGTCAGCCTGGCAGAATACGATGAATTGAGTGAACGGCATCAAGCCCTTAGCGACCGAGTATGGCAACTCGAAGAGCAGGTTGAAGCGCTTCTGGAACAACGCCGGAGTGCCAATAATGATTAAGGCCGATTCGGGCAAGCTCGAGCAAAGCCTTCAACGGGATCGCGCACTGCTTGAGCAGTCAGAGCAGCAGTTATTCACCGGCCATTTCCAGCATAGCTACTCCAAACATGACATCATTTGGCGAAATGAAGACATTTGCCTGCGCGCTTTCCTCCCGGACAAACCAAACGGCAAACACCCTCTAGTGCTTTGCTACGCCCTGGTTAACCGCCCCTGGATTCTTGACCTGACACCCGGTAGCTCACTGGTACAGGCGCTCGTATCAGAAGGATTCAGTGTGTATTTGATCGACTGGGGCAACCCCGTCCGCTGTCAGCGCCATCTGGGCATGGAGCACTATATCGGGAAACTGATGCACCGCTGCATCCAGATCGCCTGCAACCATTTCGGCTCCGCTCAGGCAGACCTTGTGGGTATTTGCCAAGGCGGTGTATTCAGCCTTTGTTATGCCGCGCTGCATCCAGAGCGCATCGCCAAACTGGTGACGCTGGTAACCCCCATCGACTTTCATGCGCCCGACTTCACCCTCAGCCACTTGTACCGCCAAACAAATGTAGAGCAATTGGTACGCGCTTACGGGAATATCCCCGGAGCTCTGGTGACTCAGGTTTTTACAAGCTTGCAACCAACACGTCTGGGCTATCTTAAGCACCTGAGCACCGCCTCTCGACTGACCGAAAAACCGGAAACGATGGAGCAATACATGCTTATGGAGCGCTGGTTAAACGACTGTCCAGATCTGGCAGGCAAAACGCTGCAGCAGTTCGTAGAACTGTTTTTCAGGGACAATGTATTACTGGACAGGAAGTTTGAAATGGGGGATCTGAGTATCGATATGAATCGGCTCAAGTCACCTGTATTGAACATTTACGGAAATCAGGATCACCTTGTTTCACCCGATGCGTCCATGGCACTTGAGAGCTTGTGCACGCATGTGGATTACAGGGTTGTTTCAGTGCCAGCGGGTCACATAGGAACCCTAATGGGAAGCAAAGCACTCAAGACCGTGCCTGCTGCCATTAAGAACTGGCTACAGGCACCGAGCGAATAGATTTTAAATCATTTCTTTTGATCAGACTCAGACGCGTCTTTCTCAGGACTCTTAGCCTCAGCAGCCTCTTTTTTATCAGACTTTTCTGATTCAGCCTGAGCTTGTGCTTCAGCAGCTTCTGCAGACTTGGGTGCAAACATATTCCACACCGCCATGTTCTGATCTGCAAGGCGCCCCATCATGGTCAACGGATTGGCAGCACCCATCATGGTCTGCATCTGTTCACGAATGCGGTCCTGATGCTCAAGAAAAGCCGCAATGCTCTGCTCAAGATACTGACTCATCATGCCCTGCATGCTATCACCGTAGAAACGGATCAACTGCTGAAGCACCTGGTTGGTTAACAAAGTACCGTGACCCTCTGCTTCCTGCTCACTGATAATCTGCAGCAGAATGTTGCGTGTCAGGTCGTTACCGGTTTTTGAATCCTGAACCTGGAATACTTCTCCATTGAGTACCAGCTGCTTTACATCCTCAAGGGTTACGTAGCAACTGCGCGAGGTATCGTACAATCGACGGTTGGTATATTTGCGCAGAATCCGCACGCCTGCATCTCCTGATCCATTTTGACTCATCAAATTATCCATTCAGTCGGCGTCGCGTCCGCTTTTTCCATACTGGCTCATCATACCGAACAGCAGTTTCTGGAAAGCCTCCATCGAGCCGATGCCGTTATTAAGGTAAGGCTTGAGCAACGTAAGGGGGTCATAACCATCAGCCCCTGCTTCCATCTGCTCCCTGACCTTGTCGATCATTTCTTGTTGCAGTGCAGAAACGTCCGGCAAGCCCAGCGCTCTGCGCAACTCTTCCGGCGTCATTTCGACATCAATTCTGAAGTTCATGACCATCCCGATTCATCAACATGTCATTAGCTTCATACTATAGCAACTGCAATGCAAAACAACTTCAAACAGATTGCTTGATATCAGGTTTAATCCAGATCCAGGCCAAGACAAATGCGATCAGGGAAGCCAGCACTCCAATCCAAAAGGTATGCTGCCCTAGACCACTCCATAGTAAACCACTGATCACAGCCCCCACAGCACTACCGGCACCAAAACCAAAACTTGAAAACAGAGCTTGCCCACGCCCCATGGTAGATGGCGTGAAGTAATGCTGCACCAGGGCAATCCCCACCGCATGCATACAACCAAAGGTTGCCGCATGCAGCAACTGAGCAAACAACATCACTGCAAGTTGATCCGGCAGAGCAGCGGTCAATCCCCAGCGCAACATACCGAACACCAGACTCAACAACAGAATGCCACGCAAGCTAAAACGCTGTAGTAACCTGGGCATCAACATGAAGAGCCCAACTTCAGCGATCACACCCAGCGCCCAGAGCCAACCGATCGCACCCGCACTGTAGCCTAACTCCTGCAGCATCAGACTGTAAAAGGTGTAATAGGGCCCGTGCCCAAACTGGACAAGAAAACAAATGACAAAGAACGCGATTACCTGCGACTGGCGCAGCACCGCACCGATCCCATCCTGGTCATCGCCAGTATTGATCACTCCACTTGCCTGCACACCAATCAGCAAGGTGTTCAGCCAAATGAGCAAGAGCAGACCAAGCACCACCCACGGAACATGCGTTATACCAACTAAATCCAACAACCAGCCGACCAGTACTACCGCACAAATAAAGCCAATCGACCCCCAGACTCTTACCTGCGTATATTTATGTGCCCTTTCACCCAAATACTGGAGGGTGATTACTTCAAACTGCGGCAAAACCGCATTCCAGAAGAAACTGAAGCACAGCATTACCATGGCCACACCCAGTACACTGTGCTGCCAGAAAATGGGAATAAAACACAGGGTAGCGGCCAGCGCCCCCCAGCGAACAATTGCAATTCGCTGACCTGTTTTGTCTGCCAGCCAACCCCATAAGTTAGGCGCAAGAACACGGGTAACGTGCAACATCCCCATCAGTATGCCGATCGCCTGGGCACTGAATGAAAGCGACTCCAGATAAAGCGTCCAGAAAGGTACCAGCACACCCAAGAGTGCAAAGTAGAAGTAATAGAAACCGGACAGTCGAATATAGGGCATCATTTTTTTCGATATAAAAAAGCCGGCATACGCCGGCTTATTGTGCTCAGAGCTACAAAACTCAGGCTTCTTCTAATGCATTCAGCACATACTGAGGCAAAGCGAAACTGGCCGCATGCAGCGCCGGATTATAGTAACGCGTCACTATAGCGCTACGGGCATAGCGTTCACTAAGAGTTGCCACATCCAGCTGTCGCAATTCTGCGTTATCACTGGCCCAGGCGAAGGTCATCACACCACCTACGTAAGTCGGTACAGCCGCATTGTAGAAAGTCTGATCAGCAAAATAGGGAGACAAGCGACGACGGGTCGTCACAATCTCGTCTTGCTGCATGAACGGAACACCGTTCTGAGCCACGAACACACCGCCTTCATTCAGGCAGCGCTTGCAGCCTTCATAGAAGCGACTGCTGAACAACACCTCGCCCGGACCGATCGGATCGGTACAGTCAGAAATGATGACATCAAAACGCTCCTGACACTCAGCAACAAACTCTACGCCATCGGCGATGACGATATTGGCACGCGGGTCATCAAAAGCACCGGCTGAGTGATTCGGCAGATACTGTTTGCACATATCGATTACAGCCTGGTCGATTTCGACCTGGGTAACATGCTCAACAGACTCATGACGTAATACTTCACGCAGTATGCCACCATCACCGCCGCCAATGATAAGCACACGACGCGCATCACCATGTGCCAGAATCGGCACATGCGTCATCATTTCGTGATAAACGAATTCGTCACGCTCTGTGGTTTGAACCACACCATCCAGAGCCATGACCGTGCCGAAATCACGATTACGGAAAATAATCAGTTCCTGGTGTTCCGTACGGTGCTCAAACAACACCTCATCCAGGGTAAAGCTCTGGCCGTAGCCGTCATAGAGCCCTTCACGAAAAGTAGTCGTCGTCATCAATGCTTACCTTGCCTCGCAGAATTTCTTCGACTTCCACCTTTGAAGGTGAGAACGCCGCTTCCAAAACGGGGATAGCCTTGGCAGGCTCAGATTCACCGCACATGAAAACGTCAAATGCAGCAAAGTTTCGCTCCGGCCAGGTATGCACACTGATGTGCGATTCAGCCAATACCGCCACACCAGAAATACCGCCATTCGGGGTAAAGTGGTGCAGATGGATATGCAGCAGTGTTGCCTTGGCCGCCTTAATGGATTCGCGCAGGGCTTTCTCCATCACTTCCAGATCATCCAAACGCGAAGCACCGCGCAGATCGATGATCAGGTGAGTACCAGCATAACGCTCACCGTTACGCTCGATGAAGTAATCAAGACGCTCTTCATCATCACCCTGGGTATAGGCAGGCCAGTCAGCAACACTGCCTGGCGTCTCTTGGTCGATAGCTTCGGACGACAGGTCTTTCGCTTCTTGCATGGGCTTAACTCCAAACAAGTCTGTTTTCACAGAGGTTAAAAAGAAAAAACCCAACCTCCCGGGCCGCACCTGCTCATCATGGCATCACCACAAACCAAGAGACTGATCGCTCTTACCTGCGATAAAGCATGATCAGCGTGCACCCCAAAGGCTGGGACTGATCAAATTCCTGCGAATTTAAACCTCGCTTTGCTTAAATTTCAAGCAATAACAAGGACTCCTACAGAAACAGATTCTTCAAGGGCGTATTTCAGACACCCTCCATTGACACATCAGCCAGCACCGGAAGGTCAGTATGCACATCGGCATTCTGACCACGATGGCGCAGCAGATGATCCATCAAAACAATCGCCATCATCGCCTCAGCGATAGGCGTAGCACGAATACCCACACAGGGGTCATGACGGCCTTTAGTAATTACTTCAATCGATTCGCCTGAGGCATTGATGCTGCGACCAGGCAAGCGCAAGCTCGAGGTCGGCTTCAAGGCAATATGCGCACTAATTGTCTGGCCCGTTGAAATACCGCCCAGGATGCCACCGGCATGATTGGACAGAAAACCCTCTGGCGTCATTTCGTCACGGTGTTCGGTGCCTTTCTGATTCACCACCGCAAAACCGTCACCAATCTCAACACCCTTGACGGCATTAATACTCATCAGCGCATGCGCAAGATCGGCATCCAGACGATCAAATACAGGCTCACCCAACCCCACTGGTACACCCGCGGCTTCCACAGAGATCCGCGCACCGATGGAATTACCCTCCTTACGCAGCTCATCCATGTACTCGGCCATCTTTTCAGCGGCATCAGCATCCGGAGAGAAGAATGGGTTGTTGGCAACCTCATCCCAGTCAAATTTTGCAGGATCAATAGCGATGGGACCCAGCTGGGACAGGTAACCACGAACCGTTACGCCCTTGGCTGCCAAAACCTTTTTGGCGATCGCACCAGCTGCCACACGCATAGCAGTTTCACGCGCAGATGAACGACCACCACCGCGATAATCACGGAAGCCGTATTTATGCGAATACACATAATCGGCATGAGCAGGACGGAAGGTTTCTGCGATATTGGAATAATCCTTTGAACGCTGATCGGTATTCTCGATCAACAGCCCAATGGAGGTACCCGTCGTACGACCTTCAAACACACCCGACAGAATACGCACTTCATCAGGCTCACGCCGCTGAGTCGTGTGACGCGAAGTACCCGGTTTGCGACGATCAAGATCTGCCTGGAGGTCAGCTTCACTCAGCTCGATTCCGGGGGGGCAGCCGTCAACGATACAGCCCAGTGCAGGGCCGTGACTTTCACCGAATGTAGTGACTGTAAACAGTTTTCCAAAGCTGTTACCGGACATCTATCTTCTCTGATTTTGTACGATAACCGGTAAAGCCCGGCTATCGAAGTTATAACAAATCGGCGTGAGCACGCAGCTCCTGAGCCGTAATCACGAAAATTCCGTTGCCGCCCTGTTCAAGCTCTACCCAAATCAATGGCAGCTCGGGCAGGCTCTCCATCAAATGAACTTCGCTGTTACCGACTTCCACAACCAACAGCCCTTCGTCAGTCAGCAGATCCGCAGCCTGCTTGAGAATACGACGAGTGATATCCAGACCATCAGGACCAGAGCCCAGCGCGAGCGCTGGCTCATGGCCATACTCAGCCGGCATGCTGGCCAGATCATCAGCATCTACGTAAGGCGGGTTACTGACAATAATGTCATAAACCTGACCCTCGACAGCGGCAAAAAGATCTCCCTGGCAGGCGCGAACACGATCACCGAGCTCATGGCGAGCGATGTTACGCTCAGCGACTTCCAGAGCTTCTGCAGAGATATCAGCCAAGTCAACTTCAGCTTCTTCAAAAGCGAACGCACAGGCGATACCAATGCAACCACTGCCAGTACACAGGTCAAGAATCCGATGTACCGGACCTGGTCGCAACCAGGGTTCAAAACCGGCAGAGATCAGCTCAGCAATTGGAGACCTCGGAATGAGCACGCGCTCATCCACATAAAACGGCAACCCCATGAACCAGGCTTCACCGGTGATATATGGAAGCGGTCTTCGCAGCTGAGTTCGCTGAGCCAGATAATCAAGCACACGCTCCTTTTCCGCGCGGGTCAATCGACTATCCAGTACTGCAGAATTAGCATCCCAAGGCAGATCGACTGCATTCAACACCAGTTGTGAAGCCTCATCCCAGGCCAGCGCATGACCATGGCCGAAAAACACCTGATGACGACTGAATTCACTTAGACTCCAGCGGATAAAGTCCCTGATAGTATTCAGTTCTGAAATGACGTCTGCTTGATCCGACTTCATGTATCGCCTGATAATAGATTTCTAATGAGGGCAGCATGTTACTGAAATCCACCATTGAACGCTATGTCTTATAACTCTGACGACGACCAAACCGACCTTAATGACGACCTGGATTTTGGAGATGCCATGCGCGGTGTCACGCCCATCAAACAGGATCGGCATCACAATCTGTACAGCACTCCAGCAAAGCTGAAAGCCCGTCTGGACAGTGCCAGTAGCTATCGACGTCAGGCCGCCTCGCGCGAGATTGAGCAGGTCATAGATGGCCTATCATCTGAAGCCAAAGACATTCTGGACTCCAACGACGAACTTCTGTTTGCCGCACCCGGCGTCCAATTTTCCACGCTCAAGCGGTTGCGCAAAGGCCATATTCACTGGGAAGCCGGGCTGGACCTTCATGGCTATAGCGTTGATCAGGCAAGAGATGAAGTCAGCCTGTTCATACGCGACGCATGCCGACGCAACCTGCGCTCTGTGCTGGTCGTCCATGGCAAAGCATACACCCAACCCGGCCAGCCCGCCCTGCTTAAATCCTGTGTAAATGACTGGTTAAGACAGTTAAACCAGGTACTTGCCTTCTGCTCGGCTCAACCCAAGGATGGAGGTACAGGTGCAGTCTATGTCCTGCTAAAAAGACAGCCATCCTGAAGACAAGCGACTATGCTTATACAGCCTCTATTTATGATTAGGGATAAAGCATGGTCGACCTGCACAAATACCTCCAACTGATGGCCGAAACCGGTGCATCAGACCTTTTTTTCAGCAGCTACAGCCCGATACAAATCAAGACTCAAGGCAGCCTTAAACCCGTTGACGACCAGGAACTGATGCCCGATCAGATTGACTCGCTCGCGCATAGCCTGATGAATGAGCACCAGGCACGCCTGTTTCACGACGAGATGGAGCTGAATTTCGCCCATGAAGTAAAAACACTGGGGCGTTTTCGTGTCAATGTGTACCGTCAGCGCGGCGATGTAGCCATGGTCATCAGGATGATTCGCTATCAGATTCCGACCATAGACACCCTGCGACTGCCCAAAGTACTTGAAAATCTGATTATGCTTCGCAGCGGATTGGTCTTAATGGTGGGCGCTACCGGCTCAGGCAAATCCACCGCACTGGCTTCCATGATCGAATATCGCAACCAGCGCACCGCGAGCCATATTCTGACAGTAGAAGACCCGATTGAATTCATGCACACCAACAAACGCTCACTAATCAACCAGCGTGAGGTCGGTGTAGACACCCTGTCCTATGACAACGCTCTGAAAAATGCCCTGCGTGAAGCACCCGATGTGATCATGATCGGGGAAATGCGTGACAAACCAACCGTAGAACACGCACTTAGATATTCCGAAACCGGTCACCTGTGCCTGTCAACCCTGCATGCCACCAATGCCGTTCAGGCAGTCGAACACATCGCCAATTTTTTCCATGAGAACAGCCGCCATAAAGTAAATGCAGATCTGTCACTAAACCTGAAGGCCATAGTAGCGTTGCGTTTGATTCGAGATGTAGACGGTAACTTTATTCCTGCGACAGAAGTACTGATTAACACTCCCTATGTAGCCAAGCTAATTGCACGTGGAGAATATTCACGGCTGCGCGAAGCTATCGACCAGAGCAGCAACTCCTCGGCTCATACGTTCGACACATCGCTGCTGAACCTCTATGAAGCCGGCAAAATCAGCATCGAGGAAGCACTACAGAACGCAGAATCTCGAACCAACGTTGCACTTAAACTAAAACTCATGGGCGGGTTATAACCGGCCCACAACGCTGCGGCTCTTTACCCAAGTGTCATAATCAAGTAATTTACGCCGTTTTTAGCCGTTGTCGCGACAGTCGAGGAACCAAGATGGAAACAGCCTACTCCCAGATCATCGAACAGCTTGGAGAGGATCTTGAGCGTGAAGGGCTGAAAGATACGCCCATGCGCGCAGCGAAAGCGATGCGCTTCCTGACCCGCGGCTACGAACAGACACTGGACGATGTTGTAAACGGCGCACTCTTCCCGTCAGACAACAGCGAGATGGTTCTGGTACGTAACATCGAGCTGTATTCACTATGCGAGCACCACATGCTGCCTTTTATCGGCAAAGCGCATGTAGCCTACATCCCACAGGGCAAAGTACTGGGCCTGTCAAAACTGGCACGCATCGTCGACATGTTTGCACGTCGCCTGCAGATTCAGGAAAACATGACCAAGGAAATCGCCGAAGCGATCCAGTCTGTTACGGGAGCAGCAGGCGTAGGTGTAGTCATTGAGGCCCAGCACATGTGCATGATGATGCGCGGCGTCGAGAAACAGAACGCGTCCATGACCACATCAATGATGCTGGGATCGTTCCGCACCAGCCAGGCGACCCGTAATGAGTTCCTGTCGCTGATCAAATGATCTTTTCAGGAGGAGTGAACAAACTCACTCCTCCTGCATCAACACCACCGCAACACTGCTTCGACTTCCCAAAACGCTGGGCACTAACGCCCCAACCCCTCTGGCATCAATACGCTCAGGATTTATACCTTTTTCTACCAGCGTACGCTTTAAGCGATCGGCTGCTTCCTGAGACTGGCGAAGAGAAAGATCAAGGTCACGACTACGCCAATGAATGACCAGCACCAGCTTTCGGCTGGGAAAGGTGACCAATAGACTCTGCAGAGCCTGCACAGCAATATCACGAGAGTCCGGCCACTGACTCAATTCTGCATAGCCACGCTGTCGAATCAGTGATTCCAGCCCGGATGCGGTTTGACTGTCATTTGACAGCAGATCAAGGTGCAGATAAACACGCCCATTCCCTCTCCGCACTGCGTAGAGGGCAGCATGACCCTGTTGAAACTCAAACGCCGCGTAAAACTGCGAATTGTCGACGCCATAAAGCCGAGATTGTTTGAAGACTTCATTAGCCCAGAGACTACTGGCCCCGCATTGGCGCCCCGCGCACTCGAACAGAATGGTGGCATTTTGTTCCAGCAACTGCTCTCGCACATGGCCGAACCCTGCTTCAGGCGAGTGCCCACTGGGGAGCTCCCAGGTTGTCCTGAGCAGCTTTGCATTCAGCCGCTGCTCACGATCACTACGTATAAGCCCATTAATCTTGATAATTCCGCCCAACATGAGGCGATAATCCGGATCCGCACCTTCCGAGCGGCTAATTTCGGTTGCCAGAGGGAAGGGTTCAAGATGGAGTGACTCAGCTGCCCAAGCAGACTGAATCGACACCAGCACACCAACCACGAATGAAACTATCTGTACCGCTTTCCATCTCAACATCTAAACACTCCCGTTCAGAGCCCTCGATAGAACTCCATGACTCTGTGCGTAATAGTTTGCGCTGAACTCTGCTCCATGTGCAGGTGGTGATTGCCTGGCAGCAGCATTCGCTGCAGGCCCTTTACCTCAAGCGCTCGCGCCTCCAGCAGATCATTAGCAATGCCATCCTCCCCCAATACCAACAAGGCAGGCGCCTCAATGGAACGCAAAAAGGCACAAATCTGATCCTCACTCATACGCAGCACCGATGGCAAAACCAGCGCTGAATCGCTGCGCCAGCGAAACCCCTTTGCAGTATGGACAATAGAACGCTCAACCAGCCAGCGCGCTGCCTGCTCAGTAACCGGGAAGCGTGCATGCATTCGGGCATCGATCGCCGACTCCATACTGTCATAGTAGCGCGGCGGGCGCGCAGGACGCTGATGACGCCGGATAGCCAGAGCCATATTCCGAGGCAAATCCTCAGGCGCATCTGCCAAAGGAGCAAGACCTTCGATCAACACAAGACTCAGTACCCTTTCAGGCATGGCCCCAGCCAACAGTGACGAGATGCCCGCCCCCATTGAATGCCCCAGCAGATGAAAACACTCCCAACCCAACTCGTCCGCAACAGCCACTACATCCGCAACGTTATCCCAGATGTAATAAGGAACCGCTTCAGGTCTATGAGCTGAAAAGCCATGCCCCATAAGATCCAGCGCGACCAGGCGAACGCCCTCAAGATAAGGCTCCATCGCCTTGAAGCTGGCCGCATTATCAAGCCAACCATGTAATGCCAATACCGGCATACCATCTACAGGCCCTACTGCACGCGCAGCCATCAAACGGCCATTCACTTCAAAACGCAACTCATCTACAGCAATCATACGAGGAACAACTCATACCGGATTGGGCGCCAGCCAACGCAACTGTTGAGCCATGGCAGCAGCTGGCCAGTCAAGCTTCAACAATACGCCATTACAAGGAGATATCAGCAAGGGAGTGGACACTCCCTCGGATAGAAAACTGATTAGACAACCACAAAGCGGCTGATGGGTAACAACAATGAGCACATCACCTTCACCGTCCGCCCACAAGGCTTCCAACTCGGAGCATGCCATTGCTGGCGTACCTTTAGGGGTCAGGCTATCCAGACTTGAGGGCTGGACACACAGAGCCCTGGCAATTTCTGCTGCTGTTTCACGCGCACGCAACCAGGGACTGGATACGACCCTGGCAGTACTACAAACTTCAGAAATCTGCTGACCCATAGCTTGTGCCTGATAAAGCCCTCGCTTTGTCAGAGGGCGATCAGGATCAAGATCATGCCCAGGCACTGCCTCGGCATGGCGCAACAAGATCAGTCGCACTGAGCATCCTGCCTGGGCAGTACAAATTCCACATCGGTGCTCTGGGTATTCAACATCATACCTTTGGCCACCTCTTTCACCGGGGCATGGTTAAAGACAACCTCATACAACCCACTAACCAAAGGCATATAGATATCCATACTTTCTGCCTTTTCTTTAACCAGCCTCAGCGTATTAACACCTTCAGCCACCTCACCCAAGGCATCAACTGCCTGCTGAAGCGTTTTGCCCTCTCCAAGCGCAAAACCTACACGGTAATTGCGACTCAGCGGCGACATACAGGTAACAATCAGATCACCCACGCCGGCAAGTCCGAGAAAAGTAAAAGGATTGGCACCCAAGCTGACAGCAAAACGGCTCATCTCCGCCAAGCTACGTGTCATAAGCATACTCTTGGTATTTTCACCCATACCCAGAGCTGCACTCAAACCCGCCGCTATGGCATAGATATTTTTCAGCGTACCGCCCAACTCGACCCCGTAGGTATCACTACTGGCATAGACCCTGAAATACGAGGTATGCAACAACGCCTGCACCCCTTCTCGGACACGTTCATCTGTGCTGGCAATCACAGTAGCCGTAAGGTGCTTAGCCGCAATTTCCTTGGCGAGGTTAGGACCACTTAATACACCAAAGGCGGCATCCGGACATTCCTGCTGGATAATCTGACTCATCAGACAGAAGGTGCCCGCTTCGATACCTTTAGTGGTTGAAACAAGAATCTGTTCAGGCTTCAGCAAAGGGACAGCCTGGCGCAACACATCACGAAAGGCGCTACTGGGGATAGCAATAAAAACCGCTTGTACGCCATCCAGGGCTTCTGAAAGATCTGTTGTAGCCTTAAGCGAGGGCGCCAGAGTTACACCCGGCAGGTAGTGACCGTTGTGACTGGATTCGTTAACCTCAGCAACAGCCTCGGGGTTACGCATCCAAAGGCGGACAGACACACCCTTTTCCGCCATCAAATTCGCGAGAACAGTACCGAAGCTTCCGCCACCCAGTACCGCCACCGGCATTTGTGCGTTCATGAAATCTCCCTAGGTGGTAAAACCACCGCGCAACAGTCAGGGGGAATCTATTTTATCCAGCAAGCGGCCAATGCCGACAAACAGGAATTTAACGATTGCGAAAGACAGCGCAGCAATACCAATAAACACCAATAGCTGGTTTATATCGCCGGTCCTTTGATAACCCGCTACGGCAATTGCTGCAAAGAAGGCACTGGCCAGAATGGCCAGTACCGTACTGATTCGCTGAAGATTGTGCTTGTCAGACATGACGAACCCGATCTCAATGCACTTTGTTTTCAGCTTTATCGTTTGGCTCAGCTTGCTCAGCTTGCTCAGCTTGCTCAGCTTGCTCAGCTTGCTCAGCTTGCTCAGCTTGCTCAGAAGAGTTTGCAGATGCAGAGTCTTCAGTTACAACTGCTTCAGACACCTCTTCAGAAGACTCTGTAGTCTCAGACTCAGGTGCAGCTTCAGCAACAACCAGGGCACGTTCATCCGACTGTGCCAGCATTTCTTCCGGCATCACTTCAGCCACTGAATCCACCTGTGACTCTTCAGGTGCACCCTCTTCAGCTGCCACAGTTTCTGAGCCGGATGCCGATTCAAGCAACGCACTGGCGGTCGCTTCACCAATCGAGGTAGCAGCCGCCACCTGAGCACTTACATCAGTTTCAGACTCAGATGAATCACGCTCAGTCGTCAGCACGCCCTCAGCACTTACCTCTGCTGCAGCCAGAACCTCAACAGACTCCGCTTTACCAGTCTCTTCTGCACCTTCCTGCACCGCTTCTTCACGTCCAGACTCCTGAGCAATAGGAGCCTCGACACTTGCATCTACAGGCTTCAACAGATCAGCATCGGGATGGATACACTCCAGCTTCACACCGGTCTCTTTTTCAATATCCGGAATCAGGAAGGAATCATCCTCACAGGCGAAACAGATAGAGGTTCCTGAAGCACCGGCACGACCGGTACGACCGATACGGTGCACATAGTCATCTGCATCTTCAGGCAACTGATAGTTGATAACGTGGGTAACGCCATCAATATGAATGCCTCGTCCAGCGACATCGGTAGCAACAAGTACTTCAATCTTGCCGTTACGGAAATCTTCCAGCGTACGCAGACGTTTGTTCTGCGGAATCTCGCCCGACATAAGCGCGGCCTTGATACCGTCCTTACTGAGACGGTCAGCCAGAGCACGCGTTTCATGACGGCGATTACCAAAAACAATTGCACGCTCAATACCATTAATACGCAGGTAATTACGCAGCAACTGGTATTTATCCTGACTGGAGACCAGGAATACTTTCTGAGCAACGTTGTCAGTGGTCTTGTGCTCGGACTCGATCTCGATTGTGACTGCGTCCTGAGTCCACTGCTCCGCCAGACGCATAACATCATCGGTGAATGTTGCGCTGTACAGTAAGGTTTGACGATCAGCACCCTTGCGCGGAGTCTGGCGGATGATGGTACGCACATCCGGAATAAAGCCCATGCTGAGCATACGGTCCGCTTCATCCAGTACCAGCACTTCCACCTGATACAGATCCACTTCTTTGGAACGGACAAAATCGATCAAGCGCCCTGGCGTTGCTACCAGGATATCGACCGGCTTTTCAGCCAGGGCTTTACGCTGACGCTCATAGTCCATGCCTCCCACAAGTGAGACAACGGACAGATCAGCGTGCGCAGAAAGACTTTCTGCATCAGACGCGATCTGCAATGCCAGCTCACGTGTAGGCGCAATGATCAATGCTCGCGGTTCGTTCTTACGGCGCTCGCCCGGCAGTGGGAAGTCCAACAGGTCGGTAATAATACCGATCAGGAAGGCAGCTGTTTTGCCGGTGCCCGTCTGGGCCTTGCCAATAAGATCTCGACCATTAAGTGCATGGGGAATAGTCGCCGCCTGAATGGGCGTGCAATATTCGAAATTGAGATCTGCAATCGCTCTCATCAGCACATCAGGCAGTCCAAAATCATGGAATCTGCGCTTGCCTTCGGCGATGGCCACATCAAAGGACTGCGGAGTCCAGTTATTAGCGTCTTCACGCGGTTTGCGTGAACGGCGACGACGACGCGGACGTCCCTTACCCGGTTTCTGTTCGGAACTGTTCGCGGATGCGGTCTGCTTTTCTTCGGTACTCAAGATCGGATCCATTCAGGTTAACGTTTGATTTCACGCCGAAACGGGGGCAAGGAGTTTAACAGCTGCTGACCATAACGACGCGTTACTACACGACGGTCCATCAGCACTACTCGTCCCCGGTCCTGTTCTGTTCTTAAAAGCCGCCCTACTGCCTGAGTAAGACGCATGGACGCAGCAGGAACAGTCCATTCAATAAACGGATTTCCACCCCGCTGCTCAATCCATTCGGCCATAGTAGCATCTACCGGATCATCAGGCACACTGAACGGCAATTTGGTAATAAAAACATCGGTCAAATAGGCACCTGGCAAGTCCACACCTTCGGCAAAGGACGCCAGACCGAAAATAACACTCGCTTCACCAGCATCAATTCGAGCACGATGACGACGCAGAATTTCCTGCTTACTAAAGTCACCCTGAGCCAACAGACACTTTTTAATCGACAGGGAAATACCATCCAATACTGCGCGCATCTGGCGCCAGGAGCTGAATAACACCAGCGCCGCTTTCGTCTGCTCCAGCTCAACATTCAGCAACTCCAGCACCTCATCGGTATGTGCATCAGGCTCGCTGGGATCAGTATTCATTGCCGGCACGACCAGAACACCATTATTGGCGTAGTCAAAGGGACTTTCCAACCGTACTGCCGTGGTGTCACGCGGAATCCCAAGGGAAGCAAACATGGCATCAAAACGCCCAAGTGCTGTAAGCGTGGCAGAGGTCAACACCGCGGCATGACAATGACGCCACAAGTGATCCTGCAGAGTATCGGCAGCAGACACGGGAGCACTGCGCAACTCCAGATCGAATCCGGTCATGGTTTCTACACGGTTAATCCAGCGCGCTGTGGGCGACTTTCCTTCCGGGTCAGGCTTGCTGTAACTTTGGGCCAGCCAGCCCACCTGCTGCACACGCCCCCAGAGAACACCCAATTGCGGGAACCAGCGCTCAGCCGCAGCACGAGGAATTTCACCAATTCCACCTTCGAGCGCTTCTTTAAGCACATCTACAATACGCTCGATCTGCTGCTGTGCCTGTTCCGCCGCACTGGCCAGTGTCAAACAGGGCTCAAACAGGGGTTCAGGCTGCTTACCTTCCGGAAACCGATGTCGATCTCCCTCAATAGATTCCATCATCGGACGTAGCAACAGATTCAGCTGCTCCAGCGCCATATCCATATTCTGAAAAGGACGATGCAAGCGCTCGGCCGGATCTGCTAATTGCGTAGCCGAGCCTGTATCAGACAACATCTGGGCCAGTTGCTTTTCAGCTGAAGCCAGCATTTTTTGCGATGAGCCCAGTCGCGCTGAAAATGCAAAGTGACTACTGGCTTTATCGGCGAGGTGATGGCCCTCGTCGAAGATATAAATTGTGTTTTCAGGCTCAGGCAGTATTGCACCACCTCCCAGAGCGAGATCAGCCAACACCAAATCATGGTTCGCTACAACCACATCGACTTCTTCCAGGCGATCACGGGCGCGATAAAAAGGACAAGCGCTGAAATTCAGGCAGCGACGATTACTACACTGGAGATGATCACTGGTCAGGGGCTGCCAAATCTGGTCATCAACCTCAGACTCCAATGCATCGCGGTCACCGTCCCAGCTTCCGGAAGCGTACGCATCCATCATTGCCTGATACTGATGCACCACTTCATCCGGTAATTTTTCCGCCTGCTCATCCTCATAGAGCGCAATCTGCCCCAGCACTCCTTGTTGCTCCAAGTGCTGCTCAACCTTATTCAGGCACAGGTACCGCCCTCGCCCCTTGGCCAGCTGATAATTCATGGCCAGGCCCGCATGAGCTTCGACCTCCGGCAGGTCCTTGTTAATTAACTGCTCCTGCAGTGCAACCGTTGCAGTAGACAAAACAAGCTTGTAGCCACCGGCACGCGCCATAGGTACCGCAGCCAAAAGGTAGGATATGGTTTTGCCTGTACCTGTACCGGCCTCAACTACCGCAATCTTGTCCTTCCAGGCAGCACCTTGCTCGCCGCCCTGGTCGGCCTGCGCAAGCACCTTGGCAACAGTTGCAATCATCTGTTTTTGTGCCGGGCGCGCCTTGAGCTCTCGGCTTTTCAGGAAGCGACTGTAAGCTCCCTGAATTTCTTGTTTCTGCGCGTCACTCAGCACAAGCAATCCTCACTTTCTTTACGGGCGCATTCTAACAATATACTGGATATTTAAACAGATAAGACTTGACCCAGTACTTTTACTGTATAAAATCACAGCAAATCGATTGAGTAACGGCCGCCATGAAACTGACAAAACGACAAACAGAAGTACTGGATTGTATACGCCACTACATCGAAACAACCGGCTACCCACCGACCCGCGCAGATATTGCGCGTGAACTCGGGTTCCGGTCTGCCAATGCCGCTGAAGAACACCTCAAGGCACTGGCACGCAAAGGCGCTATCGAATTAACCAAAGGCACCTCGCGCGGCATTCGCCTTCCCGAGCCAGAAGGCCAGGACAATGGCCTGCCTGTTATTGGTCAGGTCGCTGCGGGCGAGCCCATTTTGGCCCAACAACACGTTGAGGACCATTGCACCATCTCAGTGGATTTCTTCCGCCCTCGCGCTGATTATTTGCTGCGGGTAAAGGGGATGAGCATGAAGAATATAGGAATTCTCGATGGCGACCTGCTGGCCGTCCATCAAACACGAGATGCCAGGGATGGGCAGATCGTAGTCGCAAGGATTGGCGACGAGGTGACCGTCAAGCGCTTCAAGCGTGATGACGAAAAAGTGTATCTCATTGCCGAGAACGAAGACTTTGACCCCATTGAAGTCGACCTCACAGCCGAAGAGCTTGTGATCGAAGGACTGGGTGTCGGCGTTATTCGGCAAGGCCAATAAAGAGAGGGCATATCATGCCAGCCATCGACTACCGTTACGCTGAACAGTCCGCTGCTACACAGACCTGCAAAATTACTGAAATCCTGTTACACAACAGTGCGATTTCATTGCAACCCGTACTGCTGCCAATGATTGCCCAGCTGAGTCGTCACGATCGATGGCTGACACTGATCAACCCACCCGCCAGCCTTAGTCGTGAATTACTGAATGCAGGAGGCGCTTGCGTCGAGCAAATTCTGGTGCTGCGTACTTCAGAAGAATACGACAGGATGAAACTCGCCAGCCGCGCGCTCGCGGCCGGGACTTCACATACTGTGATTTGCTGGGGAAGTGCGGACCAAACCGCAGAAGTGGAGCTACTGAATCAGGCAGCGTACTTGGGTAACTGCCTGGGCATTCTGGTCAGAGGCTGACCCTACCACTCCTGCATATTAGCCCTGAGCCGCTCGATCAGATGGCGGAATTCATCCAACCAGAGGTTGAATTCCGCCAACATATCCTGATCTTCTGCATGATCCGGGTTAATCTGAAGAACATGTATTTCCGACAGACTCACCTCCCCGACCTGCTGAGCGCTGCCATTAGAAGCAGACCAGCAGGCATCATACGCAGAGAGCATTTTGCACAGCCATGCCTGCTCGTTCTTTTCCAGCTGCTCCAGCTCAACTGCTTCTGGAGACTCCTGCCCTGTTTGCTCCAATTGCTCCTGCAAGTCAGAAAAGCGGGTAATTGCTTCCACGTTCAACGCATAATTTTCTGCAATTTCGCGTAACAGGGAAGCATATCCACTCGCCATGAAGAACAGAATAGACTCATGGTAGGACTCGATACGTGCATGCTTGCTCCATTGTGAAGCTTCTTGAGCCTGAACCAGCGCCTTGATATGAAGGCGCGCAAAGTTCAATTTCTGGTTAGTTCTAACCGCATACACATCACTCATCAAACAAGCCTCTTAATTTCCGTATCCCTGTTTATGAAACTCAGCGCTTACGCCCAGTCTCTTCAACCCAACTGCCGTTTTGGAAGAAGGCTTTCCATCCAGTCGCCTTGCCTTCCACTTCGGTCATTACGTACTGCTCTTTGGTCTTGCGACTGTATCGGATAATTGCAGGGTTGCCGTCCGGATCCTGCTGTGGAGCACGCATGAGGTAGTCATACTTGGGATCAATCTCATCACGATGCGGAATAATCTCTGACACCAGCGGAGCGCGCGTTTCACGGTTTTTCGGGAACTGACTGGCTGCCAGGAACAAACCACTGGCACCATCCCTGAGTACATACGTATCTTCGACTTTCTGACACTGCAGCTCAGGCATGGGAACCGGATCCATTTTTGGCGGAGCGGCCTCACCATTTTTCAACAATTTACGTGTGTTTTTACATTCGCTATTGGTGCATCCGAAGAACTTGCCAAAACGGCCGGTTTTCAACTGCATCTCAGAGCCACACTTGTCGCACTCAATACTGGGGCCATCATACCCTTTGATTTTGAAGCTGCCTTGCTCTATCTCAAAGCCTGAGCAATCCGGGTTATTACCACAGACATGCAGCTTGCGATTTTCATCGATAAGGTATGAATCCATCGCCGCATCACAGAGCTTACAGCGATGCTTGTTGCGCAGAATACGTGACTCTTCCTCATCATCCCCGTCTACGCTGACGACCTCATCACCCGGAATCAGGTTAATGGTCGATTTACAACGCTCTTTCAGCGGCAGATTGTAGCCAGAACATCCTAGGAACACCCCTGTACTGGCAGTACGGATCATCATGTGACGCCCACACTCAGGGCAGTCAATATCCGTTTCTGTAGGCGTATTGGGACGCATACCATGCTCTTCACCCTGCGCCTCACCAAGCTTATCGGTGAAACCACTGTAGAACTGGTTCAGCAGTTGCTTCCAATCCACACTGCCTTCGGCAACTTCATCTAGCTTCTGCTCCATGCGGGCAGTGAAGCTGTAATCCATCAAGTCCGTGAAATTTTCATTCAGGCGCTCAGTAACAATATCGCCCATTTTACAGGCATAGAAGCGACGCCCCTGTACCTCTACATAGCCACGATCCTGAATGGTTGAAATGATCGACGCATACGTAGAGGGACGGCCAATACCGCGTTTTTCCAACTCTTTGACCAGACTGGCTTCTGAATAGCGCGGCGCAGGCTTGGTGAAGTGCTGTTTGGGCTCCAACCCTTCCAGTGTCAGTATTTCACCCTGACTTACATCAGGCAGGATTACATCTTCATCACTACGGCTCTTGGGCGGCAGCACTCGGGTGTAACCATCAAAACGCAGAATGCGCCCCTTGGTTGTCAACTCATAGCCACCACGCTGCACATGGATACGGGTACTGGTGTACAGCGCAGGCATCATCTGGCAGGCCAGGAACTGACGACGGATCAGATCGTAAAGACGTAGTGCATCCGGCTCCATACCTTTGAGGTTATCTACATCAAGAGTGACATCAGACGGTCGAATCGCCTCATGCGCTTCCTGAGCACCCTCTTTGCTGCTATAGCTGACCGGATCAGCAGGCAGGTAATCCTTGCCGTATTGATCAAGCACGAACTCACGACAGCTCTCAACCGCTTCAGCGCTCAGGTTGGTAGAGTCCGTACGCATGTAGGTGATGTAGCCCGCTTCGTAAAGACGCTGAGCCAACATCATGGTTTTCTTCACGCCAAAGCTCAGGCGCGTGGAGGCAGCCTGCTGCAATGTCGATGTAATGAATGGTGCAGACGGCTTGCTGCTTGTCGGTCGGTCTTCACGCTTTACGACCTCAAGACTGCCCGCACGCAACTGAGCCAGGTGCTGTTCAGTTTCTTCTGCACTGACCGGGCGGAATGCCTTGCCATCCAACTTGGACACCTGCAGACGCAGGGCCTGCGCAGCAGCAGTCTGGGTATTGGCATGCACTTCCCAATACTCTTCGGGGATAAAGGCACGAATCTCTCGTTCACGCTCGACAATCAGCTTTACCGCAACGGACTGAACACGGCCCGCTGAAAGACCACGCGCAATTTTCTCCCAGAGCAGCGGCGAGAGCATATAACCCACTACACGATCCAGGAAACGGCGGGCCTGCTGCGCATTGACGCGATTAAGGTCCAGATCACTAGGCTTGGAAAAGGCTTCCTGAATCGCTTTTTTGGTGATCTCATTGAAGACCACTCGACGATAGCGACTGTCATCACCACCAATGGCTTCGCGAAGGTGCCAGGCAATCGCCTCTCCTTCACGGTCCAAATCCGTCGCGAGATAGATTGAATCAGCATTCTTGGCGAGCTTACGCAGTTCTTCAACCACCTTTTCCTTACCGGGCAGCACTTCGTAGTGCGCTTCCCAGTCCTGGTTGGGATCTACACCCATTCGGGCAATCAGCTGCTTCTGCGCTTTCTGCTTTTTGTATTCCGCTTTTTCCTCAGGGGACATCTTGCGCGTCAGCGCCGCTTGGCGAGCACGCTCCTTGGGATCACTCTTGCTTGCGCTGCCACTGGTCGGCAAGTCACGAATATGACCCACACTGGATTTGACCACATACTGGCTGCCCAAATACTTGTTGATCGTTTTGGCCTTAGCCGGCGACTCGACTATGACAAGGCTTTTTCCCATGAGATACGGATCCTTTTTGACAACGGGCAACTCAAAACTGCCGGCATATATAAGACGGTGAGCTGCCAGCGTCAAGCTATCAGTGAAAACTACAGCATACAGCCAGTGGCAGATTTTTTTTCAATGTGACGCCATACTGACGTATATTGATACTTTTTTCAGGGTGCCAAACACAATGCTCGGAGACAACCTGTACCTTGTAATTATGTTGGCTGGGGTAGGTATACTTGCTCTGGCGGTGAACTATGTAATCACCTCTCGTGAGCAGATGTCTGAAGCCAAACGCGACCGCTTGACTTGGCTGAGCACTCAGGCTGAACACACCCTGCATGCACTCGCCATCCTCAAGGAAGCTGGTTGCCGCCAGGATATCGTTGACAAGCTCAACCAGCATGCCATGGCGCTTATCGAAGAGATCAGCCTGCTGGCCCCGGAGTCCGAATTGATGACTCAGGTTAGCCAATTGAAGGAAACCAGTGATCGAAGCCGTCCGGACAAAACCCGTTTCAACAGTGACCGTGCTGTAAAACGCGCCCAGATCTATATTAATTTCGCTGAAAAGTTGATTGTACAGATGGCCAAGGGTGGCAAAATGACCGGCCAATTGGCACGAACTTACCAGCAGGAGCTCTATTGGCTAAACGTTTCGCTGGTCGCAGATGCTCACCAAAACCAGGCAAATAACCTGCTACAGGCTGGTGACAAGCAAACTGCACTGACTCACTTGCGCCATGCAAAAGCTGTTCTTGTTCGAGCAACTGCTCCGCAACGGCAAAAACAGCCCCGCCTTGATGAACTACAAACTCAAATCAATCAGCTTCAACCCAAACGCACCTGGGGCGCAGGTGCTTTGGCCGAATCTCTGGACGATTACCTGAACGAGCAAAACTGATCAGACTTTCTGCTCGAGCAATGGCTTAGTGAGTTCAATCAGCGTTTCCAGACGATCTGCTTCACCACGTTCATGCCAGAACAGGGTGAGATGCAAAGGAGTAGATTCAACACCGACAACATCTTCCGGCAACTGCTCTACCAACTCACGAATGCATTCGAGAGTCCCTGCTGGTAACGACAGAGCTTTAGAGCCCCAACTCCAGCCAGACGGCAGCCCTTCATTCTCCAGCGTTTCAATCCGTAATACAGTCCAGGGCTTCCAGGCATCCTTCTCAGCCCGATCAAGATTCTGACGCAATATTCGATAGGCTGGCACACTGCGGATTTCACCTTCGGTTTCGCCTTTGCCTCGCGGAAATTCCAGTCGTACCAGCTGCACCTGGACTCCCAGCTTCCTTGCTCGCATACGCAGATCTGCTTGATACCGCTGACGCGGCGACGGCATTACCCACAGCATTGAGCCTACAAGTGAACAGATAATAAAAGTAATGATGAGCCAGTGCATGGAAGGCAAGCCCTTAATTGGAAAACGAATCGAGGTTCGGCATCATACAGCTTAGCTGCGGGATACAGTAGTAGGCCTGCTTTCCAGCATTGGGTAATCCGGCTAATATGCCCTGCCTGTAATACACGCCAAGAACGGCATGAGTAAGGGGAAACGTCTTGAACAAAGAGACCGTCTGGCAAGCACTGGAGACCATTGCTGCAAGCGCTCGCACACAACATCTGAGGGAACTGCTCAAGGATCCCGACAGGTTTGATCAGTTCAGTTTCCGTCACGATGAGCTTTTACTGGATCTGTCCCGCCAGCGCCTCACTGTAGCCACGAAAGATGCACTCATGCAGCTGGCTCGTAGCTGCCGACTCGACCATTGGATCGATGCACTATTCAATGGCACCGAGGTGAATCACACCGAGCAGCGCCCGGCCCTGCATACCGCCTTACGACTGCCGCAAAACCATCCTTTCCTGCTGAACAGCCATGACATCAACGCCGATGTTCACCGCGAGCTTCAACGTATGGAGCGCCTGGTATCACAGCTGCATCAGCAGCAATGGCGAGGCTTCAGCGGTGAACCCATCGATACCCTGGTTAACATTGGTGTTGGCGGGTCCGACTTGGGGCCAATGATGGTGTGCCATGGCCTGGAGGAATTTCAGCCTGAACAGGCTCGAAACATCAAAATTCATTTTATTTCATCCATGGATGGCAGCCAGATATCCAGCGTACTTCAGCATCTTGACCCTGAACGGACGCTGTTTCTGGTTTCTTCAAAGTCCTTTACCACTGCTGACACGCTTGCCAATGCTGCCACCGCACGCGACTGGCTGCGTCAAGCCAGCAACATGCCCGACAGCCTGCTACTGAAGCGCCACTTTATCGGTATTACTGCGCGCCCAGAAAAAGCCCAGGAATGGGGCTTGGCAGCGGATAACCTGCTTCACTTCTGGGACTGGGTTGGAGGACGCTACTCGCTTTGGTCAAGCATTGGCTTTGCCATTGCCGTTCGCATTGGCATGCAGGGTTTCAGGGAATTGCTCGACGGCGCCTGGCGTATGGATGAACATTTCCGTCATACACCCTGGGAGTCAAACCTGCCGGTTCTACTGGCACTCACAGAAGTCTGGAACATCAATTTCCTGGATATACACGCCCATGCGATCCTGCCATACGATGGCCGCCTGGCGCACCTGCCTTCCTACCTTGAGCAGCTTGAGATGGAGAGCAACGGCAAGTCCGTTGATCGCAATGGCCAACGCGTGACCCATCGCACCTGCCCGGTACTCTGGGGGGAAATAGGCCCTAATGCACAGCATGCCTTTTACCAGTTGCTGCACCAGGGCAGTGAAGCCGTGATGTGTGACTTCATCATTGCCGCCAACCGCTATGACGATGCCCGCAAATCGCTGCAGACACAGCACCGCCTCACTCTTGCCAACTGTCTGGCACAGGCACGCGTTTTGGCGCTTGGAGACGAAGCCCTGGATCAGCCAGGCAGCACACCCTGGCAACACTATCTGGGCAACCAGCCCAGCAGCCTGATTCTTGTTGATAAACTGACCCCCGGCGCACTGGGAGCATTACTGGCACTCTATGAACACAAGGTGTTCGTTCAATCCGTGATCTGGGATATCAACCCGTTTGACCAATGGGGCGTAGAGCTGGGCAAACAGATGGCCAACACGCTCCTGCCCCATATTGGACAGGCTCCCGAGCAGACATTCGACACTGCAACCGACGGCATACTGCGAGAGCTTAATCATTTGACCACAGGGCCCAAGCGAACATGAAAATTGCAATCTGGGGCGATGAACTGGCCGCCTGGACGGCCGCCGCCGAGCTGGCACGTACCGGTAACGACATCCTGCTACAGCAGCTTGAGCCAGGAGACAGCAGCCTTCGGGCAGAACCCGGCCTGATGGATGCCATCAGCCTTGGACTGGCTCAAGGCCGCATAACGGTTGTTCCTCGCTTCGAAGCCTGCCAGGCAGAAATCCACTGGTTGGCAATGCACCCCTCACACCTGGGTCAAGCTCGCACGCTATGTACCGAGATCAGCCACAAAGGCCCGGAGCAGCTGATCATTATCAACCAGAGCAATTTCGGCATAGGAGCCTCAGACCAACTACAGGGCTGCTTGCAGAACAACAGCCGGCAAACCGTTGTCTGCCTTCCGGATACGCTGCAGCAGGGACAGGCCCTCAAGCAGTTTGCACAACCCACCTCCATTATGCTGGGTTGTGAAAGCGAGCAGTTACGTCCACACCTCAAAGCGCTGATCCGCCCCTTTTCTCAAGGCCTGCAGCAAATCCAATGGATGACCCGCCGAGAAGCGGAATTCAGCAAATTTGCCATTTCAGGCATGCTGGCTCTGCGTTTGAACTATATCAACGAGCTCGCCAACCTTGCCGATCGGCTTGGTGTGGATATTGAGGTCGTGCGCCATGGCATGGCCACTGACAAGCGCATAGGAGAACACTATTTGGCGCCTGGCTGCGGTTTTGGTGGTACCCATTTCACTCAGTACATCGAAGGCCTGGCTGATATTTTCTCGGAGACACGTCACTCTTCGTTGTTGAAAACCGTGCTTGAAGAGAACGAACGCCAGAAGGAACTGCCCTTCCGCAAGCTTTGGCAACATTACCAATGCGACTTGCAAGACAAGGTGGTGACGATTTGGGGCTGCGCGTTCAAACCGGGTGTTGCCAGTGTCGATAACGCCCCTGCCTTACCGGTTGTGCGTGCCCTCGACGCTCAAGGAGTACGTGTTCAGTTGCATGACCCCGAGGCCACCTGCGCACTAACAGAGGCTTTGCCTGACTGCCAAGGGCTTCATATCTATGAGGATCGATATGATGCGCTTGAACAGAGCGACGCGCTATTGATCATGACCGAGTGGGCTGAATACGCATCACCTGATTACTCCCGCATGCAACAACTCATGCAAGCGCCGTTGATCATCGATGGCCGTAACCTGCTGGACCCGACTTTTGTCCGCCATCAGGGTTTCACCTATTATGGGGTGGGCCGACCCGCCACCCGGTGCTAATCTTGAATCACACGCCATCTCCTAATCAGTAAAGGAAAGGACTTATGAGCATCTACACACGCATTTTGCTGGCGCTGGATCTGTCAGACGAATCGGATCAGCTTGCCAGCAAGACAGCCAAAATGGCTGAGGCCTTCGGGGCAGAACTGAATCTGATCCATGTGGTTGAACCGCTCAGCTTCGCCTATGGCGGTGATGTACCGATGGACCTGACCACCATTCAAGAACAGCTGGACGATCATGCACGTACCAAGCTGGACCTCTATGTCGAAAAGATTGGCTATCCGGTAAACCGCAAGATCATCGTAACAGGTCATACCGAGACCGAAATCCACCGCGCAGCTGAAGAACTGGGCAGTGACCTCGTTATCGTTGGCAGCCATGGCCGTCACGGTCTCGCCCTTCTGCTGGGCTCAACCGCTAACGGCGTTTTGCATGGTGCCAAATGTGATGTACTGGCGATTCGAGTAAAAGAGGAGGATTAACCCTCCTCCTGCATCGATTCCAGCTCGACCCAACGCTCCATCAGCGTCTCGACTTTCTGCTCCTGCTGATGGAGCACTTCCAATACTTTAGCGACTTCTTCGTGGTCGCGACTGTAAAAGTCAGGCGCTGACGCTTCAGCCTGAAGCTGTTCCAGCTCCGCTTCCGCCTGTTCCATCAATTCAGGCAAGCTATCGAGCTCACGCTGCAAGTTATAGCTCAGCTTATTACTGCTCTTGCGACGTGGTTTCTCAGCTTGCTTGGCATCAATTTTGGCAGGCTTGGAATCTGTAGATTCAGGCTCCAGCTTATGGGGGCGCTGACGCAGCCAGTCCTTATAGCCACCCACATACTCCCGCACTTCAGCATTGCCTTCGAAAACCACCGAGCTGGTCACAACATTATCCAGGAAACGACGGTCATGGCTTACCAGCAAAATGGTGCCTTCGAACGCCAGAAGAATCTCCTCCAGCAGCTCCAGAGTTTCTATATCCAGATCGTTGGTTGGCTCATCAAGCACCAAAACGTTGGCAGGTTGACTGAACAAACGAGCCAGCAGCAAACGGTTACACTCACCACCTGAGAGCGCTTTCACTGGCGTACGCGCACGCTCGGGGCTGAACAGGAAATCCTGCAGATAACTGATGATATGACGCTGCCGACCGTTAACCTCGACACTTTCACGCCCACCGGATACGTTGTCGATTACACTTTTTTCCAGATCCAGCTGGCCACGCAGCTGATCAAAGTAGGCCACATCCAGCTTGGTACCCATCTTGACCTCACCGGAGTCCGGCTGCATTTCGCCCAAAATGATCTTCAACAGGGTACTCTTGCCGCTACCATTGGCACCGATCAAACCGATTCGATCGCCACGCTGGATCGACATCGAAAAGTCCTGCAGCAACACTTTGCCTTCGTACTGTTTCGACACACGCTTCAACTCAGCGACCAGCTTGCCCGAGCGCTGAGCCTCATCCAAATTGAAGTTCGCTGAGCCCTGGCGCTCACGTCTTTGTGTGCGTTCCTGGCGCATCTGTTTCAGCGCACGGACACGACCTTCATTACGGGTACGACGTGCCTTGATACCTTGTCGAATCCAGCGCTCTTCCTGTGCCAGTTTTTTGTCGAACTCGGCATTCTGGCGCTCCTCGTCCTCAAGCAGCTTTTGCTTCAACTCAAGATATTGGGTGTAGCTGCCTGGGAAGCTGGTCAAATTACCACGGTCCAGCTCAACGATACGCGTGGCCAGATGCTCCACCAGGTCACGATCATGGGATACAAACAGGATGGCGCCACGGTAATCGAGCATAACCTGCTCAAGCCATTCGATTGTCTCGATATCCAGATGGTTGGTCGGCTCATCCAGGAGCAATAGATCCGGGCGTTGTACCAGCGCCGCGCCCAGTGCTGCACGACGGCGCCAGCCACCTGACAGTTCAGACATGAGCGTTTCGGCTTTTAATCCCAGGCGATCAAGCACAGTCTCAACACGCTGTTCGAGGTGCCAGCCATCCAGCGCTTCCAAACGCAACTGAAGGCGCTCCATTTTCTGCAGCGAGGCGCTATCTGTATTCTGCGATAACGCGTCAAAGGCTTCGCGCAACTCCCGTACTTCGGATAAGCCTTCGGCTACCACATCATAGACACGACGCTCATCAGCGGCAGGCAACATCTGAGCCAACTGGGCAACACGTATAGCCGGGTCCTGCCACACACTGCCATGATCGGCATGAATCTGACCTGATACCAACTTCATCAGGGTCGACTTGCCTGCACCATTAAGACCAACCAGTGCTATACGCTCACCCGGGTCGATCTGAAAATCGACACCATCAAGCAGCGGAGCAGCACTAAAACTGACTGAAACACCTTCTAATTTAACCAGTGGCATAAATACCGAGTCCTTACCTGTATCAATGCCTGCTAGTGTACCTGATTGAGCCACATAGATAAGCCTTGACGCTGGCAAGTCTCAAGCTGTTCAGGCTACACTGATCGCGTTGTCGAGCCCCAAAAAAGGTACGCCAGATGTCCCCGATTCGCCCCATCCTGTTTAGCCTCTGCCTGCTTCCAGTGACAGTTTCAGCTTCAATCGCGCCATCCGAACAATTAGACGCCAAACGGGATCAGTTTTTAACGCTGTACCAGGCCACGCAACAACCGGATGAAAAACAGCTGAGTGCACTCAAGGACTATCCCTTGTATCCCTATCTGGAATATCGCTTGTTGCGCAATGATCTTCCAACTGCCTCTGCTAAAGAAGTGAATGACTTCTTAACCAGCTACGAAGACACGCCGCTTTACGGCCGCCTGATATTTGCCTGGGCCAAACAACAAGGCAAAGCTGATAACTGGACTGACTTCATACCCGCCTGGGAAGCGATTTCCCGCCCTGATACCGAGCTCAAATGTCTGCATGCCAATTACCTGCTTGATTCAATGCAGAACCTGCAGGCCTGGAATGAAATTCGACCACTGTGGCGGGTTGGCTATTCTCAGCCCGACGTGTGTGACAGAGCCTTTGATGCCTGGCTCAAATCTGACAATTTCCGCTCCGACGATGCGCTGGAGAGATACTTGGCGGCCCTGGAAAATGGGCGCCCGGCCCTGGCAAATTATGTAGATGATTTTTTGCGCAAAGATGCGCATAAGAAAACCGCTCAACTGGCAAAGCAGATTTATGACACCCCGGAGAAGCTTGCTGAAGACAAAAACCTCATTAGCAAGCAACAGGCTGAAGCCCCCAGGCTGCTGGAACTGGGCGTCAGACGCCTGGCCCGGAAAGACTTGCCTGGTGCCATCACTCTCTGGCTACGTGATCGTGATCGCCACCCGCTGCCCTCCGAGCAAGCCAACCAGCTGACAGAATACCTGGGTGTCTGGCTGGCAAAACGCTTCCCTGAAGGCGATGAACGCAAACTTCTGGCAAAACTGGACCCCAAAGGTGAACTGGCTAATCTGCAGGGCTGGCGCATTCGTTTGAACATGGCAGATTCTGAGTGGAAACAGGTTCGCAAGGGTATTCAAGCACTGCCAGACGAAGAGCGTAATTCGGATCGCTGGCGCTATTGGCTTGCCATTGCAGACGGCAATCTTGGTAAGAAATCCCTGACAGATTCTCTGCCAGAGCTGGCACGGGAGCGTAGTTTTTATGGGTTTATGGCAGCGCAGATATTGAATCAGCCCTACGAGTTAAATGATACGCCGCATAGCCCTACAGACACGGAACTTGCTGAAATCGCGTCCCTTCCAGCTTTCCAGCGCATTTCAGAACTGCTTAACTTTGAGCTCTATGCCGATGCGCGCTCTGAATGGAATCTGGCCATCCGTGAACTGGATACCGATCAGATCATGAGCGCATCTCACCTCATGCAACGCTGGGGCTGGCATCATCAGGGTATCCGTGGCGCTATCAGCAGCAAGCGCTGGGATGATATGACGTTGCGCTTCCCCAACCCTTATCCGGACCTTTTCCTGCGTCACGCAAATGCCCAGTCTATCGATCCCTATTGGGCACTGGCCGTAACCCGACAGGAAAGCGCGTTTTGGATGGGGGCTGAGTCTCGTGTGGGAGCGCGTGGTCTGATGCAGCTAATGCCGGCAACAGCCAAGGCTGTTGCACGTCGCCATGGGGTTAGCCTGGGAAGCACCGCAAGCCTGTCCAAGCCGGACCTGAATATTCATCTGGGAACTGCTTATCTGGGTGAGATGATTCAACGTTTCAATGGCAACCAGGCCTATGCTTCCGCTGCCTACAATGCCGGCCCCGGTCGTGTGAATCAGTGGTTGAAAAGCCGCGGCGACTTGCCACTGGATGTATGGATCGAAACCATTCCATACGATGAAACACGTCAGTATGTACAGAACGTGCTCTCATTCCGGGTCATTTACCGCCAGCAGGACAAGCAGAAAGTAGCACTGTTCAGCCAGCAGGAGTTCAGCCAGCTGGCGCTCAACCAATAAGGCCTTAACAGGTCCGTCTATTTCGCCTCCAGAAAGTGACGCAGTGCCTGGCCATCAAACGGCCAGGCCAGCTCCTCTTGTGTATCACGTTTCACCAAAACGGGAATCTTCTCCGCATAACGTGCCAGCAGTGTTTCATCATATACAATGTCCACAAGATCCACTTCAACCTCACCAGGCATAAGATTAGCCTGCAGGATCGCCACCGCCTCATCGCAGAGATGGCAGCCTTCAGTGGTCATCAAGTCCAGTTTCCACATTACTCTATCGACTCCTCATCATCCTTTAGCATTAATGGCTTTTAAATATTGGCGTATAGCCTAGAATATTGTGCCTTTATTCATACAGAAGCAGTAGCCCGAGATGAAAAACCGTATCACGCCTCGAAATCAGGAGCATGAACTCAGAGACGACGAGTTCATTGTCAGCAAAACTGACACCCGAGGCGTGATCACCTACTGCAACCGCACACTGATGAGCATTTCAGGATTCGCTGAAAGTGAGCTATTTGGTAAGCAGCACAATATTATCAGGCACCCGGATATGCCACGTGGCGCTTACCGCTTGATGTGGCAACTGCTACGCAACGGGGACGAATTTTTTGGCTACGTCAAAAACCTGTGCCGGGACGGCAGTTACTACTGGGTGTTGGCAAATGTGACCCCGGACATCAACGCCGAGGGCAAACTGGTTGGCTATTACTCTGTTCGTCGCAAGCCAACTCGCCACGCCATCACCACAATCGAACCCATTTATCGCCAAATGCTGGATATTGAGCGCCAGGCAGGGCCAAAGGACGCACCTGATGCATCCATTGCTCTACTGAAACAGCTTTGCACAGAACAAGGTTTCAGCTACGACCAGTTCATCATTCACCTGGACCAGCAGTGAGCGTCCCATGAATCCGTCGACCCAGAATTGCCAAAGCAGCAGAACACCTTTTTTGACAGTGCAATTGAGCGCTGCCTGCACTGGATTCGTTGTCCTGACACTCGTACCGGTGCTCATCGCCAGCATGACCACGGGCTTTAGTGTTTGGCTTTTATTACCCCTCCCTTTCACAGCAGTCCTGGCCTGGTTCACGCATCAAAAGGGACTGAAAGCGCTTAAAACATTGAGTCGTATCGAACATACGCTGGTTGAAGCGAACAAAGGCGGATTTGATTCACGTATCACCCATACGGCCCACTTGGGTGAAGTGGGCAAAGTGGCCTGGGAGCTTAACGATTTCCTCGATAAAATCGAAACCTATTTCAAGGAGGTAGACTCCTGCTTCCAACACGTGTCCCAAGGAAAATATGATCGCTACGCCCTCTTCAAAGGCTTGCCTGGGCAACTACGCGAGTCCCTGATTCGTATTAACGCTTCATTGGACATGATGCGCAAGGGCGCCGAGTTTGTGTCCAGTAACGAACTGAACTCAGATCTCCACAGCCTCAACACATCCCACCTGATTAACAATCTACGTCAAAATCAGGCCGATCTTCTCAGCATCAGTCAGGAGATGGAGCGCGTTGAAACCATTGCCAACGAAAACGGCAAGGCGGCACAACAAAGCAAACAGAGTGTCGATACCATGGTGCACTCTCTGCATGCCATCAACAGCACCATCGACGCCGTCGTTACCCTGATCAAGCAACTCGGCGAAGAAAGCAAACAGATGTCTGAGTCTCTCTCTTTCATCACCGAAATTGCCGACCAAACCAACCTGCTGGCGCTGAATGCCGCCATTGAGGCCGCACGTGCTGGTGAACACGGCCGAGGGTTTGCTGTGGTTGCGGATGAGGTCAAAGCGCTATCGAATCGCACCAAGGAAGCCGCTATTGAAATCAGCGCCACGGTGAATGGCTTTAGCGAGCGCGTGGACGAAATGGTCGTACAAGCAACCGAGTCAGACCGAGCCTCCACTGAACTGAGCGAAATGGCAGAAGGCCTGCGCCAGCAATTTGATACCTTCGCATCCGCTGCCAACGAGACAGGTCGCTACATCAGTTTTGCCAAGGATTTGACCTTCGGATCCCTGGCCAAGGCTGACCATGTCATCTTCAAACAGAACGGCTACCTGATGTTTGACCATAGCGAAGAGCGCCCGGAAGTCATGGATGCGATCAGCATTGATCACCACCAGTGCCGCCTTGGCAAATGGTATTACGAAGGTCCCGGTCTGGAGACCTTCAGTAAGACCAGCAGCTACCGTCAGCTGGAAGCTCCTCACCAGGCAGTCCATCAGGCAGTACAACGCGCTGTTGCACTGCGGAATGAAAACTGGCGTGAAGAGCCCGAAACTCGGCGCAAGATCGTTGCAGAAATGGCATTGGCTGAAGCAGAGAGTTACAAAATTCTGCAACACATTGATGACATGATTCAGGAGCACCACCGACAACAGCCCTGAATTTGGGGCTTGCATCCCGTGCTGCCACCGGATTATGCTCGAACTGCTCCCCGCTACTGACCAATCAACTTTGATCGTCGGGGCGTCAGACAGTAGCGACCGGCAGCCTTGCTTTCGTCGGACTGGCGCATCGAATCAGCAGAGATGGAATACAGGCAGTTATGACGGATAAAGACGGCAACACCGCGACCACGGATCCGCAGGAGTTCATTAATTACGTCAGCCGGGAAACCAGCAAAGTGCTGGAAATGTTCTCAGCCACCGGTGGCGACGATATTTTGCGCCAGTTCACTCAGTCATGGACTGAGTTAGCAACCCGCTCACTGGAAGATCCAGGCGTCTGGGTTAGAGCCATTGCCGATTATCAGCAGGCACAGTTCAATCTCTGGCGTAACCTGCTCACCGGAAATACCAGCGAAAAACCCGTCGCTGAACCGCCCCCCGGGGACCGACGCTTCAAGTCGGAGGAGTGGTCAAAAAACCCGGTTTTTGACTACATCAAGCAATCCTACCTGCTCACCTCCGGCATGCTCACCGAAATGGCGCAAAACGCCAAACTCTCTCCGCAACAACAAGAAAAGCTCGAGTTCTATACGCGTCAGTACGTTGATGCGATGTCTCCCTCAAACTTTGCCATTACCAACCCTGAAGTTCTGCAGCAAGCTATGGAAACCAAAGGCGCAAGCCTGGTCGACGGCCTCAAGAACCTGTTGGGCGACATCGAAAAAGGTCATATCTCCATGACCGACGAATCCGCGTTTGAGCTGGGCACCAACCTGGCGACGACAGAAGGCGCTATCGTATTCCAGAACGATATCTTTCAGCTGATTCACTACAAACCGCTAACGGAACAAACCTACGAGCGCCCGACGCTGATTGTTCCGCCCAGCATCAACAAGTTCTATATTCTCGACCTGCAACCAGACAACTCCTTTGTCCGCTTCTGCCTGGAACAGGGACAGGACGTCTATCTGGTATCCTGGGTTAACCCGTCCTCCGAACAGCGCCACATTAGCTGGGACGACTATGTCGGCGACGGCGTACTCACCGCTATTGAAAACGTGAAGCAGATCAGCGGCCAGGACAAAATCAACATGGTTGCCTGGTGTGTCGGCGGCACCCTGACGGCATCTGCACTGGGTGTACTGGCCAACCGCAAGGATAACAGCGTAGGCAGCTGCACATTCTTGACCACCCTGATCGACTTTGAAGATCCAGGCGATCTGCGTGTATATATTGACGAAATGCAGATCAACCAGCTGGCTGAGAAGGTTAACAAGGAAGGCGTACTGCATGGTCGTGAGCTGGCGACCTCATTCAACATGCTGCGTTCCAATGATCTCATCTGGTCTTATGTAGTGAACAACTACCTGAAAGGACAGACACCGCCGCCGTTTGACATCCTGTACTGGAACAGTGACCCCACAAACCTGCCAGCAGATATGTACACCTACTATTTGAAAGGCATGTACCTGGAAAACAACCTGGTTAAACCGGGTGGCCTGACAGTGTGCGGTGAGCCGATCGATCTGAGCAAGGTCAAAACCCCCTGCTATTTCCTGTCGACCATTGAAGATCATATCGCGCCATGGAAATCGACCTTCAAGGCACTGGACTTGCTGAGCGGGAATAATGAGTTTGTCTTGGGCGCCAGCGGCCATGTCGCCGGCGTTATCAACCCGGCCACCAAGAACCGTCGCAATTACTGGGTTAAAGGCGAACTGGGCAAAGGTCCTGAACACTGGCTGGAAACCGCCGAGCGTCAGGACGGCACCTGGTGGAACCACTGGAGCGAGTGGCTGCGTCGCCGTGCCGGCAAGAAGCAACCTGCCCCGACTGAATATGGCAACGCGAACTTCAAGGTCATTGAAGCCGCGCCAGGCAGCTTCGTACGCCAGCGTCTGGACTAATTAATCTGATAACTGAATAACATAAGGGGCCTTTCACAGGCCCCTTTTCAATTGACACTCAGATACCGCCCATCAACATGTATTTACACTCCAGATACTCATCCAGCCCCTGACGACCACCTTCACGCCCGAGACCGGAAGACTTAATTCCCCCAAACGGTGCCAGCTCTGTCGAAATAATGCCCTCATTGATACCGACCATGCCGTATTCAAGCGCCTCGGCTACACGCCAGCACCGCCCCAGGTCTCTCGAATAAAAATAAGCCGCCAGGCCATATTCGGTATCATTGGCCAAACGTATCGCTTCCGATTCGTTTTGAAACTTGAAAACAGGAGCAAGTGGACCGAAGGTTTCCTCCTTGGCCACTTTCATACTGGTCGTCACATCTCTGAGCACTGTTGGTTCAAACCAGGTTCCACCCAACATGTGCGGCTTGCCTCCACACACAAGCCGCGCCCCTTTTGCCAAGGCATCATCAATATGTGTTTGTACCTTGTCGACAGCCGCCTGATTAATCAGAGGCCCTTGCTGCACATCCCTATCCAGCCCTGAGCCTACCCTCAGCGCTGACACCCGTTCTGCCAGCCCGTCGACGAACCGATCATAGATGCCGGCCTGAACAATAAAACGATTGGTGCAGACGCAGGTTTGACCGGTATTGCGGTATTTTGACGCCATCGCACCATCAAGCGCCCTGTCAAGATCAGCATCATCAAACACGATAAAGGGTGCATTGCCTCCCAGCTCAAGAGACAGCCGTTTGATATTGGACGCACACTGAGCCATTAGCAGTTGCCCAACAGGGGTTGAACCCGTAAAGGAGAGTTTGCGTACCCGAGAATCTCCGGTCATTACCGATCCCAGCGCCTTGGGGTCACCCGTCACTATATTAAAGACACCCGCCGGTATCCCTGCACGGTGAGCCAATTCTGCCAACGCCAGCGCCGTCAGAGGCGTATCTTCGGCTGGCTTACATACAAACGTACAACCAGCGGCTAACGCCGGTGCTGCTTTACGCGTGATCATGGCAGCCGGAAAGTTCCAGGGGGTGATCGCCGCCACTACACCTACCGGCTCACGACTAACCAAAATTCGGGCGTCTGGCTTATGACTGGGTACCATTTCGCCATAGGCACGCTTCCCCTCTTCGGCAAACCATTCGACAAAGCTGGCCGCATACTGGACTTCACCGCGAGACTCAGCTATTGGTTTACCCTGCTCCAGGGTCATCAACATAGCCAAATCATCGACGTTTTCCAGCATCAAGTCATACCAGTTACGCAACAACTCAGCTCTCTGCTTGGCCGTGGTACGACGCCAGGTCTCGAATGCCTGGGCAGCGGCACCAATGGCACTCTTGGCATCAACCTCGCTCATCAAGGGAACACGAATAATTTCCTCATGCGTGGCAGGGTTCAGAACAGCAAAACCGCCACCACTTACCGCATCCACCCAGCGACCATCCACATATGCCTGACCTTTTAAAAGCGCCTTATCCTTGATTTCCATACGGATTTCACCCCTCTTAAACCCTTCACAACATTGCACTCCCGCTTACAGCGGCTTATCCTTGCGCACTTACATTGAGCTATGAATGCCACAGGCCAGAGCGGGCACTAAGCCACTAACACTCCACAATGACCGGGATACAATAGAATCAAGTGTCAGTTCTAAGCCCGAAACGCAACGCTGAGATACGCCATCTGCTGCATTTAGGTTGGCCGATCATGGTCGCTCAGCTGGCACAAAATTCCATGACATTCGTTGACACTCTGATGTCGGCACAAGCAGGCCCTGAAGAACTGGCAGCCATCGCCCTTGGCGGCAGTCTTTGGCTGCCTCTATTCCTGGCCGTAGCCGGAATTCTGATGGCCACCACACCAATGGTAGCCCAGCTTGTTGGGGGCAACCACGAGCAGGGTTCGCGTCATACATTCCAGCAGGCCTGCTGGCTGGCCGTTGTACTGGGTGTTATGGGTGTGATCCTGCTGCGCAATCCAGAACCCATCCTGGATCTGCTTTCACTTGAAGCCAGCCTCTATGCAAAAACCCAAGCCTACCTTGATGCCGTAAGCTGGGGCTTTCCCGCGTATATGCTCTACCAGGTAGTTCGAAGCTACGCCGAAGGCTTTGGCAAGACCCACCCCGCCATGCGTATTGCCGTGCTTGGCATGTTGTGCAACATCCCGTTGAATTATGTACTGATTTTCGGCAAGTTCGGCCTGCCTGAACTGGGCGGGGTTGGCTGCGGATATGCAACCGCAATTGTCATGTGGGTTATGCTGCTGGCGGGCCTTGTCTACCTGCGTAAAAGCCCTGTTTTCAAACCCATACGCCTGTTCAGCAACTGGCAGCGCCCGTGTATAAGCACCCAGAAAGAGATGCTTAAACTCGGCGTCCCCATCGGTTTTTCGCTGCTGATTGAAGTGAGCATGTTCTGCATGCTTGCGCTGTTGCTGGCACCTCAGGGTGAGAATGTCATCGCTGCCAATCAGATTACAATCAGCTACACCGGCATGATCTTTATGATCCCCCTTAGCATGGCAATGGCACTCACCATTCGTGTTGGCCACCTGGTGGGGGCGAGGGATGCAGAGGGGGCCCGTTTTGCAGCCGGCACCGGTGCCCTCATTACACTCAGCATAGCGGCTGTCAGCTGCACCCTATCCTTACTGCTGGCGCCACAAATCGTTTCGCTTTACACCGACAAGGCCGTCATTAGTTCATTGGCCATAACTCTCATTAGCATTGCCGCTGTCTTTCAGTTTTCCGATGCTCTTCAGGTTAGCGCGGCAGGAGCACTTCGCGGCTATAAAGATACGGCGATTCCGCTACTCATGGTATTCATTGCCTATTGGGTCATCGGCCTTCCGGTTGGTTACAGCCTGGCTTTTACCGACCTGTGGATGCCGGCGATGGGAGCATCAGGGCTTTGGTATGGTCTGATAATCGGACTCAGCGTCGGCGCCGTATTGTTGGGAACCAGGCTATTCAGGATTTCACGTCATGCGCTTGCTCGTTCTACTGTGCCTTCTACTACCTCTGATCGGTTGTAATCAGGACCCTGTAACTGAGCAGCTGCATGACTACGCCTATCGAGTAGGCAATGCCATTGATCAGGATATCGAACTCCAACTCAGTGACACACTGCCCTCATATCCTGCCCGCAGAGATCGCCTGCTCAAAGTAGTCGATATACGTGAGGGTATGCTGGATGTACTCGACCTTCGCCGATGCGGCTTACTCACGTTGATAGGGGAACGAAACAGCTCCCTCGGCAAACTGGCCGGCTACAGCCAACGACTGATCTATGAAATTCGCTTTCTACCACCCTTGCGAGCCTGTATTCAGTCACTCGAGAGCCAAGCCCCGTTGAGCGAGGATGAACAGGAATTAATGGAACGCCTCCTGAGCATTCACCGCATCAAACAGCAAAACCTGCCAAGAGTACTTTCCAACGCGGTATTCAATACCGAAGAAATGGAACAACAATTTGCGCTGGGCGCTACACCCGCCAGCCAAGAGCAGCTAAACCAATTTAGCCTCATCGACCCAGCTCTCAAGCGCCTTGCATACTTGAGCGAATTAACTCAGCAACAGGACTGGGCTGTACCCGAGGACATCTATCAGCTGGAGGACAGCTATCACCAACTCTACCTCACGCCCTTTGGTGCAAAGTGGCTGAAAAGCCTAAGCTACCTCACCCAAACACTTGATCAGACAGCAGAAGCCATCGAGAAACGGCTTGCCAGACGGCCTGTTTGCTTCAACCAGAAGCCAACACCTCAAGCACGCATCATACGTAGCGTGTTTGAGCAGTTTTACGCAGCACAGTTGCAGCCCTGGATGTCGGCCGTGCATCGCAACGGTCAACGATGGCATGACTACTGGCAAGAAATAACCCTAATACTGCCAATAACCCCGGAACTCGAAGGCTATTTCGCAGACACACTACTGAGCAACGAAAGCCTTTGGTCCCAGTACACTAAGGCACGTGACAGGCACACACGGAGCTGGCAGCGTTTACTTGGCCAATGCGGCCTTATGCCATCAGGCTGACTTGTCCCTAAAGCCCTTATCACCGATGATGTATCCGCCAGCGTAACGGAGAACGCTTTTGTCAGGCTCAGCCCCATACCTCAAGGTTTTATCCAGGATGCTCTCCATGGTGGTAGCAGTTGCAGCCACCATTAGTATTGCCTTGGTACTGGCTGCAGATACATCCGCCCTCAAGTTAAACTCAGAGCAGATTGATAACTATCGCAAGACCTACGGTGATGCGGCAGCAAAGCGACTGCAAGCCTGGCAGAATCTGATCCGGGACAGTGCAGGTCTGCCCGAGGCCGAAAAGCTTCAGGTGGTTAATCGGTTTTTCAACCAGGTCCGCTTTCTTGACGATATTGTTCATTGGCAGCAAGCCGACTACTGGGCCACACCACTTGAGTTTCTAATCAGTAACGGCGGTGACTGTGAAGATTTCTCCATCGCCAAGTATTTCACCCTGCGCGCACTCGGCGTTCCCGATGACAAAATGAGCATTACCTATGTAAAGGCACTTGAGCTCAATCAGGCCCACATGGTGCTCACCTACTATCCGGACCCTGATGCAATTCCATTGGTATTGGACAATCTGATTGGAGAGATTCGTCCCGCGAACCAGCGCCCCGACCTGCTTCACGTATATACTTTTAACGGTGATAACCTTTGGGTGAGCAAAAAAGGACGCAGAGACGAACTGGTGGGCAATTCCAACAAACTTAAACCCTGGGTCAAGCTGCAATCTCGCATCGACCAACAAGATGTTAATCTGAACTAGCCCAAGGAGTGCACCGATGTCATTGACGAACCAGATTATAGCTACCGTGATTGCTGTCATAATTGGGCTGGCTGTGAGCACCCTGTATATTCTGTCAGACAGCTCACGCAATACACTGATCACCCAGCTCGAATCACATGCAGAAGACGGTGCAACCCATTTGGGTCTCTATCTGGCGCCTTTCATGCAGCAAGGGGACACAGCAACCGTTGAAACAGCAGTGAATGCCATCTTCGACAGCGGTTTTTATCAGCAAATTGAAGTCAATGACAAGACCGGTGAGACCCTCTACAGCAAGCAGTACGATCCTACAGCAACAATTAACGCCCCAGTCTGGTTTACTCAGCTTATTCCGATCACCCCGCCGGTCAAGGTGCGTGAGATCACTTATAACTGGCAAAAGGTGGGCAGCATCCATATCCGCAGCCGTGCCGGCTATGCCTACGAGCAACTCTGGCATGGCGTACGCAATGCACTGGTACTCTCACTTGCGCTATCTTTACTTGCAGCCCTTCTGCTATCAGGCCTCTTGCGGATTTTGCTCAGACCCCTGCGTGGCGTAGAGCATCAGGCCATGGCACTGGCGCGTCGTGAATATATCGAGCAACCCTCGCTGCCAAAAACCCGTGAGCTTCGCCGTGTCGTCACGGCCATGAATATGATGGTTCGCCAGGTTGAAAACATGTTTGCGGAACAAAACCGCAATATTGAGTCGCTCCGAACAGCTGCGTACCGCGATGGCCTGACCGGCCTTAACAATCGCAAAGCAACCCTGACACAACTCAACGAACATTTGGAATTCAGACAGGATTTTGGCCCCGCCTCTCTAGTCGTACTTAAACTTAATAATCTGATCGACCTGAACAAATCACTGGGTGAAGATGCAACCAACCATTTGATTCAGACCAGTGCGCGGCAATTGGATGAGCTTGGCAAACGCTTGGGCTTTAATGTCACAGGCCGTTTAGGCGGGGCTGAATTGATCTTACTGGCACGCCGACACAGCCAGGATCAATGGAAACAATTCCTTGAGCCTCTGGTAGAGCAAATTAACGCTCTATATAGTCAACAGCTTAATACCGCTTCAAAGAACAGTATTGTCAGCTTGGGCGTAAGCAGCCGCGAGGGACATGAGCATACTGAAACCTTGCTCTCGCAGGCACGCTTCGCTGCGGACCAGGCCGAAGAAAGCGGCACAGGAATAGCCTTTTACAGCCAACAGAAGGCACAACACGGATGGACAGAACAATGGCGGGAACATGTGGCCAACGTTATCGGCAATGGTCAGATATTTCTGCAACAACAGACACTGCTCAATGAGCACAACGCTCCTATTCATGCAGAAGTCTTTGCCCGTATCTTGAACCAGGAAAACGAGCCCTGCAGCGCCGGTGAGTTTTTAGGCGTGGCTCGCGACCTGGACCTGCTCCCCGTCATCGACCGCCTGGTTATCGAACGTGCACTGAGCTATTTACTGAACCACCCAGAAGCGCCTCAATTATCGGTCAACCTGGCCAATCAAACACTCAGCCAACCGGAATTCGTGGATTGGCTCCTGCAAACGCTCGGACACAGCCCTGTGTGCACACGCCTGTCGATCGAGGTTAACGAAACCTCAATTCTCACCAGGCTCGAGGACATACAATCACTTCGTTCATCGTTGAAACTATTGAATGTTCCTTTTGGCGTCGATAACTTTGGCACCCACCCGAACGGGTTCAGCTACCTCTACGCCCTGCGCCCCGACTACCTTAAAGTTGATGGCTCTTTAATCAGACAACTTACAAGCAGCGATGATGATCGTTTCTTTGTAAGCAGTTTGATCAGCGTGGCACACAGCCTTGAAATAAAGGCATATGCCGAACATGTCGAACATGAGGCGCAACGCTCAGAACTGTTAGCCATGAAGATCGACGGCACCCAGGGCTACCTTCATGGGCAACCCAGTGCACTTACGCCCATTTCAGAGGTGTGACCCTACCCAGCTCTTCAGGCGGGCCAGATCCATCGCACCCGCCTGGCGAGCCACCTCCTTCCCCTGCTTAATGACCAGCAGTGTCGGGATGCTGCGCACAGCGTAACGAGCTGAGAGCGCCTGAGCCTTTTCAGTATCAACCTTGAGCAACAGGAATGCCGGTTCCAGCTCCGCGGCGGCCTGAGCAAATATAGGTGCCATCATTTTGCAGGGCCCGCACCAATCTGCCCAAAAATCCACCACAAGAGGCAGATCCGTATTGGCAATGATTCGATCGAAAGCAGCCGCATCAACCTCGGCAGGTTTGCCGGAAAAAAGTGGCGCATGACAACGCCCACAGGAAGGAAACTGAGACAGACGAGATGCGGGAATACGGTTAGTTGCCAGACATTGGCAGCAGCTGAGATGAACCTGATCAGACATGGGGAACTCCTGAGACGACTATGTCTCTTAACTGGAGGTTCCCTGCCTGAAATTCAAGTGTTACCGAGCACCCTTGGACAGCAACGCCTCAAGTTTGCGGTTAATACGATCTTCTTTCTGCTTCTGACGGGACTCACGCTCCTGACGGCGTTCCTCCTGCTGGCGCTCTCGACGTTGATCACGAATTTCTTTGAGGCGACCAGCAGCATGTGTAGCCTCATCGGCTGTAACCTTGCCACAAGCCTCGCCCTTGAGGTCAACACGCTCAACATCTTCCTGAACAGACTTCAGGTAGGCAATGGAACGTACATAGGTGGCAAGTGCACGCTTGATGCGGTTACGTGCCAGCTTTTCATCGGCAATCAGGTCTTCCTGGATACCGATCTTGAGCGGGCGCACATTTTCACGACTAAACGTCTGTGGGTAGGCTTCAATTAGCTGCTCAAGTGCCGCCTGATTGGCCGCACGGTTCTTGGAGCGATTTTTGCCGGTGGCGTTCTCGTTCACTGTTTGACTCTCTGTTGTCCGGTTTTTTGCCTGACTTTTCTGCTCAACAGTCAGCAGGCGTTGTTCACATTCATGCAGCAGCGCTTCAACGCTGCCTTGCAGATTCTCAAGTTCCGACACTCAGTCAGCCCCTTTCTCAATCACATAAACATATACGTCCTCGACCACTTGCTGTTCATGCAAAGAGTGGCCGAGAAAGGTACAGAATTTGGGAATATCACGCTGGGTAGACGGGTCGGTCGCAGTCACCTTGAGCAACTCACCGGCAGACATCTCTCTCACCTTATTGTGGAGCATCATTACCGGCTCAGGACAAAGGAGTCCTGTAGCATCAAGCTCATGATCGACGGTTTGCTTCATCAGACATGCACAACTTCTGTTACAAATAAGCGGGCATAAGCACCGCACCAGAGCCGGAACGGGCTTGCGCCGGCACAACTAGCGATTATCCTGATATAAACACCATCACTCAAGGAGAAAGCTGATGATTCGTGTGCTAATCGAGCGTCACGTCGCCTCAGAATTGAGCGAACACTATGATCGCGTCGCCAGGGAAACCCTTCAGGCCGCCATGCTTTTCCCTGGATTTATATCCGGCGAAGCACTTCACAATACAGATGACATCAATCATCGGGTGATTTTGGCGACCTACAGGAGCGAGAACGACTGGCTACTTTGGGCAACGTCAGAAGAACGTCGTGAAATGATGGACAAGATCAACCCCATGCTGGAAACCGAAGAAAAAATTACTGTTTTCAGTCACTGACATGCTCGCTGAATAGATCATTTCACGTATCAAGAGACAACCAGCAGGTTATTTCTTCACGATCATGGTAGAGCTGCTTGGCCTGCAAGCGAAAACCAATGCCTGCAGCATGAAGCTGCTCCTGCAAATGTGCCAGGCAGCTCTCAACTTCATCAAAGCGTTTTTTCATCGGCAGCTTCAAGTTAAACATGGCCTGACGACACCAGCCTTCAAGCGCCCAATGCAGCATCAACTCGGTAACTCTGGCCGGTTTATCGACCACATCACACACTAACCAGTCCACGGGCTTTGGTGGTGAGAAGGTGAACGCATCTTCACGGCGGTGCTCCACCTGGCCGGACTCCATCAGGTCATCATTCATCGGGCCATTATCAACCGCAATCACGCGCATATGCTTGCGTACCAGCTGCCAGGTCCAACCACCGGGGGCCGCACCAAGATCAACAGCCGTCATTCCAGGCTTAAGAAGCTCCTGTTGCTGCTTACTACGCAAAAAATGTAGCCAGGCCTCTTCCAGCTTGAGAGTTGAGCGACTGGGGGCATCTTTAGGGAACTTCAGACGACGTATACCCATAGCCAACTGTGAACTGTTACGTACGCGCGCTGCACCCAGCCAAAGTGTTTTTCCATCCAGTACAAACAGGTGCCAACGCCAGTCTGCCTTCTGTTTACGTGGCAACAGCAACCCTTCCTGCCTCAGCCCTTGCGCCAAAGCAGAACCAAACTTGCGAGCGAAGCCCTGCAGCTCACGCCCTTCAGTGGTATCTGCTACTTCAACCATTAGCTCCGAAGCCGCTGGAAGTGCCCGGGCCAACTCCAGTAGTGGCGTTACGCGATCCTTGGTTGGCAGATCCGTAATCTGTGGCAAGCAGGCAAACCATTGGCGTGCAAAAATAAGTCGCTCAAATGGAAGAAGCTGCATCAATTGCTCAGCAGAGCCTGGTTGATGACACTGAAATACCACATACCCTTGCCCCGGCTCGAATTGAGGGTAGCCATAGACCCCAACGCTGGCTGAACGCTCCGTAATTTCGGCAGCGCATTCTTTCTCAAAGCCGCCCCGACAGTGCAGAAGTACAGCGTTTAACTGAGTCATAAAACCTCCAATTCGTAGGCGGGCAACTATAGTAATGCCTAAGTCTAATAACAACTGTTCCAAGGAATAATGCTCGCCCGTAAAGCGCCAAATATCAGGGTTGATCCATATCAAGCAAAGAGATAAATACCCTGAATGCCGAAGCCTAAATATGACAAAGACCGGCCCTACACGCCATTTTCACAATTATTCTGCGCACCCATAAAAATAAAAAAGTCCTTTTTTATCAAATATCTACAAAAAACAACGTCAAATCAATCTGAGTGAAACCACAGAGAATCACGCCTGCGACAATCAACCGCAGTAAAAAGTTTCATTTCATTGAAATACCTTGGGTATTCCAAGATAATTGCCGGTGGAACTCTTCTTACTACTATTAGCTTGTTGATGAGAGCCTGACATGAGCACTGCAACTGAACACCCGACTTACAATTACAAAGTCGTGCGCCAGTTCGCCATCATGACGGTGGTCTGGGGCATCGTCGGTATGGGCGTTGGCGTTTTGATCGCCGCCCAGCTGGTGTGGCCTGCACTAAACTTTGATATACCCTGGTTGACCTACGGCCGTATTCGTCCGTTACACACCAATGCGGTTATTTTCGCATTCGGTGGTTGTGCACTGTTTGCCACGTCTTACTACGTGGTTCAGCGTACCTGCCAAACCCGACTGTTCTCAGATGCTCTGGCGTCTTTCACATTCTGGGGCTGGCAGCTGGTAATCCTGTCTGCTGCTATTACCCTGCCACTCGGCATCACTTCCGCTAAGGAATATGCTGAACTGGAATGGCCGATCGATATTCTGATCGCCGTTGTTTGGGTTAGCTATGCGATTGTCTTCCTGGGCACTGTCAAGAACCGTAAAACTTCTCACATCTACGTGGGTAACTGGTTCTATATGGCGTTCATTATTACGGTTGCAGTCCTGCACATCGTCAACAGCCTGGTAATTCCGGTAACACTGACCAAGTCTTACTCAGTTTACCCGGGTGCTGTCGATGCAATGGTGCAGTGGTGGTACGGTCACAACGCGGTAGGTTTCTTCCTGACTGCGGGCTTCCTGGGCATGATGTACTACTTCGTACCCAAGCAGGCTGAACGCCCGATCTACTCTTACCGTCTGTCTATCGTCCACTTCTGGGCTCTGATCGCCACATACATGTGGGCCGGCGGCCACCACCTGCATTACTCTGCCCTGCCTGACTGGACCCAGTCTGTAGCAATGGTAATGTCGCTGGTTCTGCTTGCTCCGTCCTGGGGCGGTATGATCAACGGTATGATGACCCTGTCTGGCGCGTGGCACAAACTGCGTACTGACCCGGTTCTTCGCTTCCTGGTGGTGTCTCTGTCCTTCTACGGTATGTCTACCTTCGAAGGCCCGATGATGTCTATCAAGACCGTTAACGCCCTGTCTCACAACACCGACTGGACCGTTGGCCACGTACACGCCGGCGCTTTGGGTTGGGTTGCGATGATCTCCATCGGTGCGGTTTACCACATGATCCCGAAACTGTTCGGCAAGGCTCAGATGTACTCTGTCGGCCTGGTCAACACTCATTTCTGGCTCGCGACCATCGGTACCGTTCTGTACATCTGCTCCATGTGGGTTAACGGTATCCTGCAGGGTCTGATGTGGCGTGCGGTTAACGAAGACGGCACTCTGACCTATAGCTTCGTCGAGGCGCTTGAAGCCAGCCACCCGGGTTACCTGGTGCGTTGGATCGGTGGCATGTTCTTCCTGACCGGTATGCTGCTGATGGCCTTCAACGTTTGGCAGACCGTTCGCAGCGGCAGCTCCGTCAAGGCAGCTGAACCTTCTGCGCAAGCGGCCTGATTGAGACGAGGAGCTGAAAGCAATGATCAAACACGAAACGATTGAAAAGAATATCGGCCTCATGATCCTGCTGATCATCATCGTTATCAGCGGTGGTGGTCTGGCAGAAATCGTACCTCTGTTCTTCCAGAGCTCTACGACCAAGCCGATTGAAGGCCTGCGCACCTACTCAGCGCTGGAACTGGAAGGCCGTGACATTTACATCAAGGAAGGCTGTCACGTCTGTCACACACAGATGATTCGCCCGTTCCGTGCTGAAACCGAGCGCTATGGTCACTACTCCACTGCCAACGAGCACGTATGGGAACACCCGTTCCTGTGGGGCTCCAAGCGTACCGGTCCTGACCTGGCACGTGTCGGTGGTCGTTACTCCGATGCTTGGCAGAAAGCTCACCTGTACAACCCGCGTGACGTAGTACCTGAATCTAAAATGCCTTCTTACCCTTGGCTGTTCGAAAACAAGCTGAGCGGCAAGGAAACGGCTGCCAAGATGGAAGCACTGCGCAAGCTGGGCGTACCGTACACGGATGAACAGATCAGTACTGCTCGTGACGATGTTCAGGGTAAAACCGAGGTTGATGCTCTGGTTGCCTACCTGCAGTCACTGGGTAAAACACACTCTGTTTACACCAATAAGCGGTAATTTTCAGTGAGTTACGAGGTTTATGGTCCCTTTATACCGGTCATAATGCTGGCCACGTTCATCGGCCTCTTTATCTGGGTTTTGCTGCCCGGAAACAAGAAGCGGTTCGATGAAGCCTCCAACCTGCCCTTCGAGGATGATGAGCAGGATAAACGGAGTCGTGAAGAGCTGGACCGCAAGGACCCATAACAGGAGAGACGACAAATGAGTGCTTTCTGGAGCGCGTGGGTAACCGTGATTACCCTGGCAGTCATCTTCGGCTGCACCTGGCTCTTGCTGGCTACCCGCAAGAGTGAAAAGTTCAAGGAAACCACCGAAGAGACCGTTGGACATGCGTTTGACGGTATCGAGGAATTTGATAACCCGCTGCCGCAGTGGTGGTTCTACATGTTTGTAGCAACCGTTATCTTCGGTCTGGGTTACCTGATGCTTTACCCGGGTTTAGGCAACTTCAAAGGCCTGCTGGGCTGGACCTCCCACAACCAGTGGGAGCGTGAGATGCAGCACGCTGAAGAAGTTTACCGTCCGGTGTTCGCCGAATTTGCGACTCTGTCTATTGAAGAACTACAGGACAAGCCTGAAGGTCTGAAAATGGGTCAGCGCATGTTCGCCAACAACTGCTCCGTGTGCCACGGCTCTGCAGGTACTGGCGCTATCGGCTTCCCGAACCTGACTGATAATGACTGGCTGTACGGCGGCGACCCTGCCACCATCAAACAGACCATTACTGCGGGCCGTAACGGCGGCATGCCAGCCTGGGGTGACGTTCTGGGCGAAGACGGCGTGCGTGACGTTGCCAGCTACGTAATGACTCTGAGTGGTAAAGAAGCCGTTGCTGGCACAGATGTTACCAATGGTCAGAAGCAGTTCCAGGCACTGTGTACTGCTTGCCACGCCCCTGACGGTACTGGCATGCATGCACTGGGTGCTCCGAACCTGACTGACGACATCTGGCTGTACGGTGGCGATTTCAAGCAAATCACTCACACCATCCGCGCTGGTCGCGCTGGCGTGATGCCTGCTCAGAAAGATCTGCTGTCTGATGACAAGATCCACCTGATCACAGCATACGTTTACAGCTTGTCTAACAAGTAATAAATAGACGTAGTAGAACCAAGGCGGCATGATGCAAATCATGTCGCCTTTTTTGTTGGCGACCTAATATAATATTAAGCGCCTCTAATACTTAGAGCAGACCTGTCGATCTTAAATAGCAGTAGGTACTGGCATGAATCAGATACCGGTAAAGGATGTCACCCCAGCCAAGAAAGGCAAGGGCGACGAAGTCGAAACCTACAACCTCTACGCCAAACGCGAGCACATCTACGTCAAGTTCTACAAAGGACTTTTCAAGAACTTCCGCATAGTTTCCGGCTTCATGATGCTGGTTATGTTCTATGGATTTTCCTGGATTCAATATGATGGCCGTCAGGCGGTATTGTTTGACCTGCCCAACCGTCAGTTTCACATTTTCGGTATGACCTTTTGGCCACAGGATTTTATGCTCCTGTCCTGGCTTTTGATCATTCTGGCGTTCACCCTGTTTTTTGTAACCGTTTTTGCCGGCCGTCTTTGGTGTGGTTATGCCTGCCCTCAATTTGTCTGGACATGGCTATTCATCTGGGCAGAGCGCATCACTGAAGGTGATCGCAATAAGCGCATGCGCATGGACAAGCAAGGCATGAGCAAGAACAAGCTCTTGCGCAAAAGCGCCAAGCATTTGCTGTGGATTGTAATCGCCGTCGCTTCAGCCATTGCCTTTGTGGGGTACTTCTCTCCTATTCGTGAACTGGTACCCAGCATTTTCAGCTGGGATCTTGGCCCTTGGGAAACCTGGTGGCTGGCCTTCTTTACCGTCGCCACTTACGGCAACGCCGGCTGGCTACGCGAACAGGTCTGCATCTACATGTGCCCCTATGCCCGCTTCCAGAGCGTCATGTTTGATCAGGATACCCTGATCATTTCTTACGATGAAAAACGTGGTGAACCTCGCGGCAGTCGCAAGAAAAATGCCGATAAAACAAGTGCTGGCATGGGTGATTGCATTGATTGCATGGCCTGCGTGCATGTCTGCCCTGTTGGCATCGACATTCGTGACGGTTTGCAATACGAATGTGTTGCCTGTGGCGCCTGTGTTGATGCCTGTGACGACATGATGAACCGCATGGGGTATGAGCCCGGACTGGTCCGCTACACTACAGAGCACGCTCTCGATGGTAAAAAAACACACCTGATGCGCCCTCGCCTCATTGGCTATTTTGTAGCGTTACTGCTCATGTTTGGCGCGTTCATCTGGGCCATTGCAGATCGCGTCCCATTGGAAGTAGATGTTATCCGAGACCGTGGTGAGCTCTATACAAACACACCTTCAGGCATGATCGAGAATGTATACACTCTCAAAATTGCCAACAAGGATCAGCGTGATCATCAGTACCGGATTCAGGTATCGGGTCTCGATGGCCTGACCATGGTGACTGAGCCTCTGGTCTCTGTTGCGGCTGGCGAGCTGTTGAACTACCCCGTGAGACTTCAGGTTGATCCCGAAAACTTGACCTTGCGCAATGCAGATATCAATTTCAGGGTATTTTCGATGGATGAATCAGCAGTCATTGAAACTGAAAGCCGATTCCTGGGTCCCATACCTCAGCGCTAGTCCCTTCCCGACCTGAATTGAGTTAGAATGGCGGCCGGAATTTCCGGCCGCCTGTATTTCAAGGAGTATCATGAATACACACGAACAAGCTATCGCCCCCTGGTATAAACAACCTTGGCTGTGGTTCATCCTGGCGCCGTTGTTCGCCGTATTTATTTACGCCACTATTTTCATGTATGTCGCCGTCACCACCAGTGATGGAGTGGTCAAAGAAGACTACTACAAGGTTGCACGCGGCATGAACATTGATACCTCTCGAGCAGAAGAAGCCCTCAAGCTTGAAATTGAAGCGGACCTGAAACTCGACCGAGTAACAGGCGACGTCAACTTGAATCTTAAAGGCCTGTTTGACAGCTATCCGGATCAGCTGCACTTCAACATCATTCATCCTACACATCAAAAATATGACCAGCTGCTCACTCTACGCAGCGTTGATGGCAAAGGCCTTTACGCTGGCAGTCTTCAGGGCACCATCAGCAGCAAACGCTTTTTGGCACTGAGCCCACTGGATGGCAGCTGGCAGGTACGCCTGAATATCGAGCCGCCGTTTGAAGAACAACTCAGCTACACGCTGAAAGCACAGTGAACGCGCAGTCCAATGTCCGGGGCACCGATGCCCGTCTGGACTGTTTTCATTGCGGCTTACCGGTTCCTCCAGGCACCTCCTATACCACTGTCATCAATGGCACCCCCAGGGATATGTGTTGCCCTGGTTGCCAAGCAGTTGCACAAACCATTGTCGATGGTGGGCTGGACAATTTTTATCACCATCGCAACAACCTTGCGCCAGCCCCCGAAAATCGCTCTGGACAGCCGGTCCTGGATGAAGAACTGGCGTTGTACGACACACCCGCCATTCAGTCAGGCTTTGTTCGTCAACTAGATGAGCAGCGCTCAGAAGCCACCCTCGTGCTTGAGGGTATCACCTGTGCTGCCTGCGTTTGGCTGCTGGAGCATCACGTTTCACGCCAACCCGGCGTTGAGACCTTCAGTGTCAATCTGACCAATCATCGCGCACGGCTGGTCTGGAACCCTGACGCAGTCCGCCTGAGCCGACTGTTCGCAGAAATTATCCATATCGGCTATCGCGCTCACCCCTTCCATCCCAACAAGGAAGAACAACTTCTGGAAGAGGAAAAGAAGCGCGCCATTCGTCGCCTTGGGATCGCCGGCGTCGGTATGATGCAGGTAATGATGATGGCGATCGCGCTTTACGCGGGCGCCCTGCAGGACATGGAGTCACGTTTCGTTGAGTTCATTCGCTGGAGCAGTCTGATCATTACAACTCCGGTCGTACTCTATTCGGCGCGTCCTTTCTTTACCGCTGCCTGGCGCGATCTTCGGACCCGCCATCTGAGCATGGACGTACCCGTTTCAATTGCAATCGGAGGCGCCTTCCTTGCCAGCATCTGGGCTACAGTGACCAATACCGGTGAAGTTTATTACGACTCTGTAACCATGTTTACCTTCTTCCTGCTCATCGGTCGTTTTGTCGAAATGCAGGCACGACATCGTACCGGACGAGCAGGTAATGCCTTGATGGATCTGCTACCTGGCAGCGCCATTTTGCTCACAGAAGGCCGGGAGCAACTTATCCCCGCCTCCGAGTTGCAAGTTGGACAAATGGTACTGGTCAAACCCGGCCATACAATACCTGCCGACGGCATTATCGTTGAAGGCAGCAGTAACATTGATGAGTCGGCTCTCACTGGCGAATACCTGCCCGTCAGCAAAAGGCCTGACGACACGGTTGTGGGCGGTACCATCAACGTTGAGCACCCTATCAAGGTGCGTATAACAGAGACCGGCCAGAACACCCGTATTTCTGCCATCATCGGTCTAATTGAGCGTGCCCAATCTGAAAAGCCTGCGACCGCCAAGGTAGCGGACAAGGTTGCTCGATATTTTGTTCTCGCGGTTCTGCTGACATCAGTGACCGTAGCATCAGCCTGGTATTTCATTTCGCCTGAAGACGCCTTCTGGATTACCCTGTCAGTGCTTGTTGTCACTTGTCCCTGTGCACTTTCACTTGCCACTCCAACCGCTCTAACCGCTGCGACCGGCACTCTTCGCCAACAGGGCTTACTGATCACTCGCGGCCATGTACTGGAAGGACTTGCAAGTGCAACTCATGTAGTTTTCGACAAAACAGGCACGCTGACTGAAGGCAACCTCAGCGTGCATGACATGCAACTCCTGCGAGCTGATTTTGAGGCGGATCCATACACCATCGCTGCAGCGCTTGAGCAACCGTCCGAACACCCCATTGCGCACGCATTTCGCCCCTTCTTCCGACAGGAAGCTAAAGACGTTCGCGTACAGGTCAATGCCGGTGTTGAGGGCCATGTTGGACAACAACGTTACCGCTTAGGCAAAGCTTCCTATGCCGCTGAACTTTATCAAGGCACTGCACCCAAAACACCAGAGCTTGCAGTTCAGTGGCTTTTGCTGGCTGATGAGCAAGGCCCTATTGCCTGGTTCTCAGTGGATGATCAGGTGCGTCAGGATGCAGCTGAACTGGTCCAGATGCTTCAACACCGCGGGATACATGTCGCAATGCTGACCGGCGATGAGTCTGAAGCTGCGCCAAGGGTTGCCGCTCAACTTGGCATCACTGAAGTTCAGCGTGGCATGTCGCCAGATCAGAAGCTTGGCTATATCAAGCAGCTTCAAGCCGATGGAGCCAGTGTGGTTATGGTCGGGGATGGCATCAACGACATCCCGGTTCTTGCAGGCGCTCGTACCTCTATCGCGATGGGCAGCGCCACCGATCTGGCCAAGACCAGCGCGGATGCCGTGTTAATATCGGGTGAATTGAAGCGATTGGCTTTGGGCATATTGCTGGCTCGAAAAACCCGCCTGGTTATACGTGAAAACCTCAGCTGGGCCCTTCTCTACAACCTGGTTGCGCTACCCTTAGCGGCGCTTGGTTTTATCGCACCCTATATGGCAGCGGTTGGCATGTCGGCAAGCTCCCTGATTGTCGTTGGCAACGCCATGCGCCTTGCGCGTGCCCCACGCCTTAAGCCCCCGCGTCGGAGTTAACCATGGAAATTATTTATCTACTGATTCCCATCGCCATCATCCTGGCCAGCGTTGCCATCTGGGCATTTTCCTGGAGCGTCAAACAGGGCCAGTTTGATGATCTGGAATCCCCTGCTCACCGCATTCTCTACGATGATGATGACGATCTGATCCCTGAGGATGCTCGTCAGGATAAAAACGCTCAGGATAAGAAGTGACAGACATACCGGTAACCCTTGCCGCCATCCTGTTTGGCTTGGCCGGCAGTACTCACTGCGTTGGCATGTGCGGTGGTATTGCCGGTAGCGTAGCACTCAGTGCCGGTAACAAACCCGCCACACCCATATACCTGCTGGGATTCAACCTTGGCCGCCTGTTCAGTTACGCACTGGCAGGTTTGCTGGTTGGTCAGTTTGGTGCCCTGCTTGCCCAAGGGCAGGCACTTACACTTGGACTGAGAACCGCTGCCGCCCTGATCATGATTGTGATGGGGTTGTATATTGCTCAGTGGTGGCAAGGAGCCGCTTACCTTGAGCGTCTAGGGCAGTTTTTCTGGCGCCGGGTTCAACCTCTAACACGCACCTTTCTGCCGGCTGACCGACTCTGGAAATGCCTGTTTTTGGGTGGGCTTTGGGGCTGGCTGCCCTGCGGCCTGGTGTACACAACCCTGATCTGGGCCGGCACCACCAGCCAAAGCGCCCCAGAAAGCGCACTTCTGATGCTGCTCTTTGGCCTCGGTACTTTACCGGCCATGATGACTACCTCGGTACTTGCAGGCAAGCTGCGCCATTTTCTCCAGCATCGCGGCGTGCGACAAAGTGCCGGTGCATTGGTCATCCTCTTTGGTGTCCTGACACTCCCCTGGCAGGGTTTGCTCGGCCACGCTTGATATTCATCAAGCCCCGGCCAAGCCACAACCGCTATACTGACGGCCTGACCACCTATGTATGAGGTTTTGTGGTGAAACGAGACACCGAAATTCGCTGGGATCTGGATCTTATCCGTCGTTATGACCTGTCCGGTCCTCGCTATACGTCCTACCCTACAGCCATCCAGTTCGATAGTCCGCTCACGCCAGCCGAACTGCTGTCCACGGCACGGGAAACCACTGATACCAGCGCACCGCTTTCCCTCTACGTACATATCCCGTTTTGTGCACATGTTTGCTATTACTGCGCCTGCAATAAGGTCATTACACGCAATCGCAACAAGGCTCAACCGTATCTGGATACCTTGTACCGGGAAATGGCACAACTGTCACAGTGGTATAGCCAGGACCGCATAGTAAACCAGCTGCACTGGGGTGGCGGCACACCGACCTTCATCAGCGACGATCAAATGACTGAGCTGATGCAGATGCTGGGTCGACATTTCCGCCTGCGTGACGACGACAAGGGCGATTATTCCATTGAGATCGACCCCCGCGAAGCAAGCCATGACACTCTGGGTGTATTGCGTGACATAGGTTTCAACCGTATCAGCCTGGGTGTGCAGGATGTGAACCCTCAGGTTCAGGAGGCTGTGAACCGCGTCCAGCCGACCGAGCAAACCGCTTCAATCCTGACACGATCCCGCGAGCTTGGTTTCAAGTCGATTAACATGGACCTGATCTACGGCCTGCCACACCAGACCGCAGCCAGTTTTGCGGAAACCCTCGACACCGTCATCGAGATGAGTCCTGACCGCCTGTCAGTGTTCAATTATGCTCATCTGCCTGACCGTTTCCGTTCACAAAAACATATCCGCGCGGAAGACCTGCCCTCTTCTGCTACCAAACTGGATATTTTGCAGCAGAGTATTCAGCGCCTGCTTGATGCCGGTTATGTGTATATCGGGATGGATCATTTTGCCAAACCGGATGATGAGCTCGCCATCGCACAGGCCGAGGGTAAACTGCACCGTAATTTCCAGGGTTACACCACACATTCGGATTGTGACCTGGTTGCGATGGGTGTCTCTGCCATTAGCCAGATTGGTGATGTGTACTACCAGAATGAACACGATCTATCGGCATATACCCAAGGCGTCAGTCAGCAGGAACATGCCGTTAAGCGCGGCGTTATTTTGACCCCTGACGACCACATTCGGCGTGCTGTGATTACGCAGCTGATTAGTCAGTTTGAGCTTAACAAACGTGAAATTGTGGCCCCCTTCGGCGTCAACTTTGATGAATATTTTGCGTCTGAGCTGTCTGAACTGGAGCAGTTCAAACAAGACGGGTTAATTGAGCATTCAGCTGAGCACATTCGCGTGACACCGGCCGGTCGCCTGCTTATTCGACGTATCTGTATGGCCTTTGATGCCTATATCCCCAAACAGCAACCCACCAACAATTTCTCACGTATTATCTGAAGCACCGGCCAGGGATGGCCGAAGTCCTTCACCCCTAGGGGGAAATGTTACATAATGCGGCCTACCGCCGTCGCGTTGTAACTCCAGAAAAAGGAACCCCCTATGGCCGATTGGAAATCTCAGGGAAAGCTCCATAGCCTGCCGCAAGTTCACTGCAAAACCTGCAGCCTTAGTTCGCTATGTCTGCCTGTATCGCTTGAGCTCACTGAAATCGATCGCCTGGACGATATTATTGATAAAAGTCGTCCTCTTAAAAAAGGTGAACACCTGTTCCATCAGGGCGAACCTTTCAGCTCTGTGTATGCGATTCGTGCCGGTTCGATCAAGAGCTACACGCTGACCAACGAAGGGGAAGAACAGATCACCGGGTTTTATTTCCCGGGCGAACTGGTAGGTTTGAGCGGTTTTGATGCTGAAAACTATCCCATGTCTGCCAAGGTACTGGAAACCACCACTGTGTGTGAGATTCCCTTCGAGCGCCTTGACGAGCTATCCGGCCAGCTGCCTGAACTACGCCGCCAAATGCTTCGCAGCATGTCCAAGGAATTGCGTGACGATCAGCAAATGATGCTGTTGTTGTCAAAGAAAAACGCCGAGCAGCGTGTCGCGACTTTCCTGCTTAAGCTGTCTCAGCGCTTTAAGGCACGTGGCTATTCAGCGTCCAATTTCCGCCTATCCATGTCCCGCAACGAAATTGGCAACTATCTGGGTCTTGCAGTTGAAACTGTCAGCCGTATTTTCACTCGCTTCCAGAAAATGGAATTGATGCGCGTAGACGGCAAGGAAGTTGAACTGACTAATCTGGATGAAATGTATCGCCTGTCAGGCGAAGCCCGCGATGAAGAATGCCCCCACTCCAAGGAAAAGACTTCCTGACGCGGTCCGGCCGCAGGGGAACAAGGGGTAAGGAACGCCCATAAAAAAGGCACAGTCCAAAGGACTGTGCCCAAGTTGCACAATGAAGTAGCCATCTCAATGTGTAACCCAACGCCTTCATTACACCTGTATTTTGCGACCGCAGCATTGAGTTATGTCAACAGCCTGTCCGTCTCGGAGAATTTCTATGTCTTATGATGAGTTTTACGTTAAGTCTGTCATTCGTTCACTGCATGACTGGCCAGAACCCGGCGTAATCTTCCGAGATATCACCCCGATCTTTAAAGACCCCAAAGCCATGCGCATGGTGTCTGATGCCTTTATTCAGCGCTACCTGGATGCGGATATCACACACATTGCCTGCATAGACGCCCGAGGCTTCCTGTTTGGTTCTATTATGGCCTACCAGCTCAATCTGCCTTTGGTACTGGTACGCAAGAAAGGCAAACTTCCGGGTGAGACCATTCACCAAGAATATGAATTGGAATACGGCACCTCCGCAGTTGAAATGCAGAGTGATGCTCTTGAAGCAGGCGATCGCGTTCTGTTGTTTGATGACCTTATCGCAACCGGTGGCACTCTTTTGGCTGCTTGCACCTTGATCAACAAGCTGGGCGCAGAAGTTGTTGAAGCCGCCGCCCTGATTGACCTGCCAGACCTTCAAGGCTCCACTCGCCTTCAGGAGCTGGGCATTCCGGTTTATTCTTTGCTAGCCTACGAAGGTCTCTGAGACCAAGGAAACCATCATGACCCGTCTTACCGCCATTACAGCATCATTGCTGATCAGCCTGCCCGTATTTGCTCAGCCCCTGCAGATTGAATATAACGGTTTAAGGTTTAATGCTGAGCTGGAATACGCGGGTCATGACTCCCTGGCTGGAAAGACGGTCGTCCTTATCAATCACGGCACCCTTGCTCATGCCCGCATGGAGCTGATCAGCGCCCTGCAGGAAACGCTTGCAGAAGCAGATATTCCCAGCCTCGCACCGACGCTGAGTCTTGGCATTGATAATCGCCAGGGAATGTATGACTGCAAAACACCTCATACGCATCGCCATGAGGATGCTGTCACGGAACTTAAGCTCTGGCTGGACTGGCTCAAGTCCCGTGACGTCAGCCAGATTCTGCTCTTGGGCCATTCTCGTGGAGGCAATCAGGTCGCACAGCTCACATCGACTTCACCTGACTACCCTCTGCTGGGACAGGTTCTTTTGGCGCCCATGACCTGGAATGCAGAGTATGAGGCTGATGCCTATACCAAACGTTATGGCAAACCTCTGGCGCCACTTTTGGCAGATGCGGTCGCACAGGGCTCAGGCCCCTTGCCTGACCCCGTGGACTTTATCTACTGCGAAAAAGCGCCGGTCAATGCTGAATCTTTTGTAAGTTATTACGCTGATACCCCGGATAAACACACCCCGTTTTTGATGCAAAATACGGAACTGCCCACCCTTGTCATTATGGGTAGCGAAGACCAGGTGGTGCCGGACCTGCCACAGGCCATGCTTGGTGTTGGAAACCCTCTTGTCGAACGCGTCAGCATCGAAGGGGCCGATCATTTTTTCCGGGATCTATACACCTATGATGTTGTAGATCAGATCACTGGCTTCATGGATCGTCAGCCTTGAAAAGACTGCTCAGCTTTCTATGCCTGTTTATATCTAGCCTGAGTTTAGCCGAGACGCTAGAGCCCCTGACAAAACTGAGTAACGTCCCTGGGGCACCGAAAGCGGTACTCGTGCTTTTTTCGCAGCCGGACTGCAGCTACTGCGACCTGGTACGCGAAGAGTTTCTCAGACCTTTACACAAAAACCCGCCTGAGGGTCTGGCAATTCGCGAGCTTAAAGTGGCCACTGCCAGCCCCATTCAAGCTGCCGATGGCAGTTTCATTCATGCGGCCGATTTTGCCTTACGCCTGAACGTACGCTTTTTCCCCAGCGTTCTGCTGTTAAGTCCAGACGGTGAGCAGCAACTGACAGAGCCGCTAGTTGGTATCAGTTCTCGCGATTTTTATGGCTACTATCTGGATCAAGCCATCACACAGGCGCTCAACAAAGTGCACTGAGACCTCAGTGCACATTGGGGTATACTCCCTTTCCCGAAGATCCAACCCCCAGGAGAGGCTATGCTCTGGTTCCGTAACCTGATTTTCTACCGTTTCACTCCGGAACCCGGTTTCACACCGGAACACCTTGAAGAAGCACTGGCACAGCACCCCTTTCGTCCCTGCGGCAGCCAAGAGCTCAGTAGCCAGGGCTGGAGCCGCCCCGTAAAGGAAATGGATGAGATGCTGGTCTTCGCCAGTCAAGGCTTTATGCTGGTGAACCTGCTGCAGGAAGAGCGCATCCTCCCCTCCAGCGTGGTGCGTGATGCACTTGCTGATAAGGTCGACGCCATAGAAGCTGAAGAAGCGCGCAAGGTCTACCGCAAGGAAAAAATGCAGCTTAAGGATGAGGTCGTACTGGACCTGCTGCCACGCAGTTTCACCCGCCGCAAGGGCGTGCACGCTCTACTGATGCCTCAGCAGGGCTGGATAGCTGTTGATGCAAGCAGCCATAAACGGGCGGAAGAGCTACTCAATGCACTGCGTGAAGCCCTTGGCAGCCTAAAAGTTGCACTGCCATTAACGCAGATATCTGCCGACAAAGTGATGACCGCCTGGGTTAAAGGTGAGGCTTTGCCACAGGGTTGGGAGCTTTCCGATGAATGTGAACTCAGAGATCCAATGACCGAAGGTGCCAAAATCAGCATCAAGGGTCAGGAGCTTCTCAGCGAAGAAATACAGGCGCACCTTGAAGCAGGTATGCTGGCAAAGCGAGTAGCCGTTGATTGGCAACAACAGATACAGCTTGTGCTGCATGAAGACCTCAGCTTGCATCGCCTGAGGCTCACCGAGGAATTCAAGGATCAGATTGACGCAGACACACCCGAAGATGTGATGGCCGCTTACGATGCCGATATAGCACGCATGGGGCTGGAATTCACACGCTTGCTACCGGAGCTGCTGGCAGCCATGGGAGGCGAAGCGCCTGTCGATCGCTGAACACCTATCGACTGACGCCCCTGACCCGATGTTAGCGGGCGTCATCTCCTACCACAGTAAACCCAAGACTGGTCCAGGCCTGCATACCACCGCGGTAATACTTCATTTTCTCAGCGGGATAACCAAGCTCCAGCATCTTTTTAATCATGGCCGGTGTCTGTCCACACCAGTAACCGTTACAAAACATGGCCAGGGTCTTGGCATCAGTGAAGTCGTACTCCCCTTCAGCCTTCTTTACCACACCAAAATCATCCAGCGCCCAATCCCGGTCGCTTGGATCATCCATCATGGTGTACGGATAACTTTTCGCACCGGGAATCGTCAGACTGACGTGCCAACCGATTGTTCGCGTATCCACGATCATCACGTTGGTATCCTTTTCAGCCAGCATCATATATTCCACAAACTCCCGCTCTCCCAGAGTCTCAACAGGATGCGGTGCAAAGGGATGCATCGGCTGCGGCATCCCGCGAGAGGTAGTGGCATACAGCGGGTGAATCTGATGCTCTGGATCTTGAGATCGCATCACCTCAACGGCTTGGCCATCATGGGTAACGGTGAAACTCTTCAGTCCAGGGGCAATATTAACGTCTGCATAGGCTCCGGTGGAGGTGCAAAGCACTGCTCCGAGACAGGTAGCAACTAACCAAGGCTTAAGCATCCAGGCTGTCCTCATTTTGTTATCAATGCGTCCAGTATACTCGATTGCATACTTGGTAGATGCTTTAACTTGATCCTTGGCTCGATGCAGATACACTTGTCACCTGATGTTCAGGAGCCTACATGTACAGCGTCAAAGAAGTTTTTTACACCCTGCAGGGCGAAGGTGCCCAAGCTGGGCGTCCGTCCGTCTTTTGCCGGTTTACCGGCTGCAACCTTTGGTCTGGTCGAGAACAGGACCGAGACAAGGCCGTGTGTGATTTTTGCGATACCGACTTTATCGGTACGGATGGTCAGAACGGCGGAAAGTTTGCCACTGCCAAAGAACTGGCAACCTATCTTGCCAGCTTCTGGCCCGAACAGGATAGCCACCGACGCTATGTGGTGTGTACTGGTGGAGAACCTGCGCTGCAGCTTGACAAAGCACTGGTTGAGGCACTGCACGCCCAAGGCTTCGAAATCGCCATCGAGACCAATGGTACCCGCCCATTACCGGACGGTATTGACTGGATATGCGTAAGCCCCAAAGCAGATGCCGAACTGGTTGTCACTAAAGGGCAGGAGCTTAAACTGGTTTACCCTCAGAGCTTAGCCCCGCCGGAGCGCTTTGCAGCCCTGGAGTTCGAGAATTTTTATCTACAGCCGATGGACGGTCCGTTACAGAACCAGAACACCCGTCGCTGTATCGATTTCTGCCTGCAAAATCCTCAATGGCAGCTTAGTTTGCAAACCCACAAACTGCTCGGTATTGACTAGCCTTCAAGAAGGCTCTGCAACCCTCATCCCCAATAGATCCCGGTTACACCAGGCCACCAACAGTAACGCCGGTATCTGCATCAGCACGCCATAGATCAGCACAACCGCGGACATTTCCGGGTTGTGCAAAAGGCCACTCGTTACCATCAGCGCCGTGCCCGCATTCTGTATTCCTGTTTCCAGCGACAATGTGATACCACACTCCCTGCCAAGCCCACTTAAACGTGACGCCCCATAGCCCACCAGCATCGCGATACAGGCCAAGAGCATTACAACAGGTCCGGTTGTAGCAAGCATTTCGCCCAACCTGTCTATGTTGGCAACAACAATGGCTGTTACCACTAATAACATAAACAGTAACGACATGAGTTTTACTGGTCGCAGCATACGCGCCGAGAGTCCTGGCCAGTAGCGGCCAGCCAGCATGCCCAATGCCACAGGTACCAAGGTGACAATAACCATTTTGGCGATGGCAGGGATAATGGGAAATTCCAGTGTGGTGCCAGCCAACCCCCAGACAGAGAGCATCCAGAGGGTAAGTAAAGGCAAAGTAAAAGGCGTAAGTACGCTGGTCATTGCCGTGAGACTGACCGATAAAGCTGTATCACCGCGAGCCAATAGTGTCAGCATATTGGAGGTTGCACCTCCGGGCGCAAACGCTAGCACCATCAAACCTACTGCTGCTATCGAAGGCAGAGCCATGCTGGTGACCAATCCAAAAGCCAATAAAGGCAGTAAAAGCAACTGACAGGTTAAACCCACCAGAACGGGTTTTGGTGAACGCAGCAGACGGGTAAAGTCCTGCCACCTCAGGGTTAAGCCCACTCCGAACATAATAATGAAAAGAGCAAGCGGTAAAATCCAAACCGTGATATTCGAGGCCTGCATGCTGCACCCAAAGCATCCTTGAAGAGTCACTCATCTTAGGCAATCCACACCCCGGTTACAATGTGGACTAAATCTCAAACAACGGTATGACTGGGCTGGAGCAGCCTACCCACATCTACTGTGGATAACACTGTGAAAATTTAATTACCAAATTGCTTCAGCAGGCATGGTTACTTGCCAAACCTTAGATTGATCACTTTTTGACCACCTGTTTTATTCTTTTATTTTTTAATAAGTTACATATCTGATAAAGCAGAATTGTGCCCCTTTGCTGGTTCAAAACCACACCAACCGCTATCATACCCGCCACCAGCAGGCACGGATGGACACTCATGCAAGAACAGCTTGATAATCGCCGCAAGGCAGCTGAAAAAGTAACGATAATTGGCGCGATTCTTGACGCCGTGCTGGGAGTAATGAAAATTCTCGTCGGCGTGATCGCGAACTCCAGCGCACTGATTGCAGACGGGATTCACTCTCTATCCGACCTGTTCACGGACTTCCTGGTCGTCATCGTCTTGCGACTGTCGCATCGTGGACCCGATACAAACCATCCCTGGGGACATGCCCGCTTTGAAACTGTAGGAACCGTTATTCTCGGTTTATTGCTCGCCGCCGTAGGTGCGCTAATGGCGTATGACAGCCTCCAGGCTTTGTTTGATGAACAACCTGCAGTTGCACCAGGTTGGCCAGCACTGTTGGTCGCCGCCATATCAATTGCCGGAAAGGAGTGGATTTTTCGTTATACCTACAAAGTCGGTAAAGAACTCGACTCTGACCTCATCATTGCCAACGCCTGGCACAGCCGTACCGATGCCTTTTCTTCCATTGTTGTCTTTTTTGCCGTGGCAGGCGCGATGGCTGGCTGGTGGTGGCTGGATGCGTTAGCTGCCGTTTTGGTTGCACTGTTTATCGGCAAGATTGGTTGGGATCTTATTTCTCGCAGCATTATCGAGCTGGTGGATACCGCCCTTCCTGAGTCCAAGGTCGAAAAGCTTCGCCTGCAAGCTCTCGAGGTAGACGGGGTTATCAGTGTTCACAGTTTCAAAAGCCGTCGTATGGGCAATCAGAGCCTGCTGGAGATGCACATTCAAGTAGCAGAGCACCTCAGTGCCGCCGAGGGACACTACATAGGCGATGTCGTGGCAGCTCAACTAAAACAACGATTTGATGATCTCAGCCACATTATTTTCCATATCGATACCTATGATGATGAAACAGTTGAGGTTGACGGCACTACACCCAGCCTTCCATCAAGACGCTATATCGAGCAACAAATTGATACCCTTTGCAGGGCCCTTGAACTCACTCCCGACTACGAATTGACGCTGTATTATCATCCGCGTTATGTCGATATAGAGCTCAAATTATCCGCTACCATGCTGGACAGTATTAATCAGCAATCACTGCAACCTGGCCAACTGGAAGCCCACCTTAAAGATGCCCTCTCTTCCCAGGGCTGGTTCCGCATCCTTACAGTCTGGACCCCTGCTGCATAAGCAGATACTAAAAAGGCCGCTGCGGCGGCCTTAAAGATCTTTTCACTGGCGATTTGGAAATCGTTTAGCGCACAGGCTGGCGCATGGTGACCAGCTCTTCCGCTGAAGTCGGGTGAATCCCTATCGTGCTGTCAAAAACAGCTTTGGTAGCACCAGCTTTAAGGGCAACACCAATACCCTGAATGATTTCGCCAGCCTCAGCCCCCACCATATGCACACCCAAAACCCGGTCACTGTCGGCATCCACAATCATTTTCATCAGTGTACGCTCGTCGCTGCCACTCAGTGTATGCTTCAGCGGTCTGAACTCAGACCGGAACACCTTGATGTCAGCATAGCGCTCCTTAGCTTGCTCCTCGCTCAGACCTACAGTGCCGATATTGGGCTGGCAGAACACTGCCGTCGGAATCAGTTCATAATCCACTTCCGGTGATCCCTGCGAATAGAGATGACGCACCAAAGCCATCCCTTCTGCCAAAGCTACAGGAGTCAACTGCACACGATCAATGACATCACCAATCGCGTAAATTGACGGCACAGACGACTGGAACTGATCATTGACGATTACAGCGCCGTTTTCTGCCAGCGCTACGCCCTGCTCCTCAAGCCCCAGTCCCTGGACATTAGGTACACGACCAGTAGCATAGAGAATCTGATCCGCTTCGAGCACGCGTCCGTCGTTCAGCTCAGCCTTCAGCCTGCCGTTATCCAGTTTTTGGATCGCTTTAATGTCGGTGTTGAAGTTGAGCTGCACCCCCTTCTTGGCGACTTCTTGCGCTGTGTATTCCCGAATTTCCTGATCAAACCCACGCAGGAACAGGTCACCACGGTAAATCAGATGAGTATTAGCACCCAAGCCCGCGAAAATACCGGCAAACTCCACCGCTATATAGCCACCACCAACAACCAGTACATCCTGAGGGAAAACCTCAAGATCGAATACTTCGTTGGAGCTGATCACGTGCTCTTTACCGGGCACATCAGGAATAAAAGGCCAGCCACCGGTAGCAACCAGAATGCGCTCGGCACTATACGTCGTTCCGTTTACTTCAACCGCGTGATGGCCGACCACGCGGGCTCGGCCATCAATCAGATCACAACCCGCATTCTTCAGCAGATTGGTATAAATACCGTTTAGACGCGAAATCTCGTTCGTTTTATTATCGCGCAACCTGGGCCAATCAAAACTGACTTGCCCCGCACTCAGGCCAAAACCCTCAGCCTCATGGAAGCTCTCCGCGTAGTGAGAGGCCTGCACATACAATTTTTTCGGGACGCAGCCCACATTGACACAGGTTCCACCCAGGTAGCGATCTTCAGCCACGGCTACACGCACACCCTCGGCAGCAGCCATACGTCCAGCACGAACACCGCCGGAGCCAGCCCCGATCACAAACAGATCATAATCAAATTCAGCCACTGTGATTCCTTGTCTTTAAGCGTAAATTCCATCCATTGTAACCAGCCAGACTTAACCAGGACCAATAAATTTACCTGCCTCCGACCATAGACAAGTCCAATCAGACAAACAGCGGCATGAAGATAAATTTTGCTATGATGTGGCCTTTCGAGCGCCAACCGCAGGATGAATATGAAGCTGATTTCCTTCAACACCAATGGCATCAGGGCCCGCATGCACCAGCTGGAAGCGGTCATTCGCGACCATCAGCCGGATGTAATCGGTATCCAGGAAACCAAGGTAGCTGACGATCAGTTCCCGCTGGAGCAGATTGAAGCCCTGGGCTACCACGCCGTTTTCCATGGACAGAAAACTCACTACGGTGTTTGTCTGTTGTCACGTCAACCAGCACAGAATGTACAGTACGGCTTTGACGGGGATGAGGACGATGCACAAAGGCGCATGATCATGGCCGACTTTGAGGCAGCCGACGGCAGTGTGGTGCGCGTACTCAATGGCTATTTCCCCCAGGGAGAAAATATCGAGCACCCGATCAAATTCCCGGCCAAGCGTCGTTTCTATGCTGACCTTCTGGCACACCTGGAACAACAAGACCCCAACCAATTGCTCGCCGTGATGGGTGATCTCAACATTTCGCCCACGGATCTTGACATAGGCATTGGCGAGCCCAACCGCAAGCGCTGGCTGCGCACAGGCAAAACCAGCTTCCAGCCGGAAGAGCGAGAGTGGTTACAACGCCTCTACGATTGGGGCCTCACGGACACCTTCAGACACTTGCATCCGAATGAAAACAACCTGTACAGCTGGTTTGATTATCGAAGCAAGGGGTTTGATGATGAACCCAAGCGCGGCCTGCGCATTGATGCGATCATGGCTACCCCTGCACTTTTAGAACGCTGTGATAATGCTGGTATCGATTACGCTATCCGTGGCATGGAAAAACCATCTGACCACGCCCCCGTTTGGGCCAGCTTCACGTTCTAAAATTCATCCACCGGGCAGTGAAAGCTGTCCGGCTTGATGATCATCAGATCACAGTGAACCCTATCCAGTAATCGTTCCGCCGAACTCCCCAGCAGCATCCGATCTATAAACCCCCTGGCAAGTGATCCCATCACGAGTACATCCACGCCAGTTCGTTCACTCCAGGCCGGTACGACATGGCTCATTTCACCCTCCAAGAGATGAACGCAGGGATCATCTACCGAAAGATTCAGGGGCTCAATCAACTCCTGAATACGGGCACGATGCTCCCGACGCACCTTTTTCTGCAAAGCGTCATAGTCCATCACCAGGTGCTCATCAAAAATCGCTGAGTGTGGCAAGGTCTGATACACATGCAGGATATGAAGCTCTCCCTCAACCTGCTGTGCCAGCATTTCGGCATTTGACAGAATCAACTGATCAAGCGCCGAGGCCTGATCATCCAGATGGAAAGGGTCGATCGCGGCCACAATGAGTGGACGCTCTGACCACTGCGGCTTTTTACTTAGCAATAGAGGGGCAGGACAGTATCGAAGCAGTCGCCATTCCGGAGCGCCCATCAAGCGCCGAAGCAGGTCAGGATGTGTATCCGGAGCATGCATGACCAAATCCGGTTCGTAGCGAAGCACTTTCCTTACCAGCGCCTGCGCTTCATCTCGATCCCAGCACACATCAGCTCCCGCCTCTATGCCCTGCTGCATCAGTTTGTCGGTTTGGGACTGCAGCCCTTTCTCAATCTGGCGCAGCAGAGACTGAATCACCTCTTGATGACGCTCCTGATCAAACAGGGTGCTTCCCTCAACCGCAGCTGAATAGCTGTGGCTGAACAGTTCAACCTGACTGCCTGCATCGAGCATTTTTCTGAGCTTGACCAGTAATTCACCGCGATGCTCATCCTGCTTAAGGTGAACCAGAAAACGCGAATAGGATTTCATAATCAACTCCTTCAGCCTAACCCCAGCATAGCGAGCATTAGCCTAACTGCCCAGACACTCAGATGACGCATATCAAGCGCGAGTCATACAGACAACCATGGTATGATTCATCCTTCGTTAATGTTCTGGAGTCAGGAACAGAGTGCTGCTCAGGGTCATATTGACAGCTTTACCGCTCATTTTGCTGCCGCTGCCCCTCATTTTCGAGCGCGGGTTGCTGCAATTAAATGATGGTGAACAGGTAATGCTGCGCTCTCTGCCCGTGTTGCTCACGCTGGTTGTTGTATTGCTGGGACTGGGGCTCAAGCATTACCGTGCAGTCTGGCTCAGCCTCCACTTGGTGCTGGCTGGTGCACTTCTGCAACTGCTTGCTGCTCAACCGGATACCAACCCCGCAAAGTATATGACCCTGTTGCTGGCAAGTGTGTTTTGGCCCCTGCTGCAATGGGTCATATTGCTATTGCCTGAACGACACCTGCTCTCTCGGCATGGCTTCAGACGCATTCTGCTTCTGGCAGGCCCTTACGCCTGTTTGCTGTTACTCTGGCACTATGCACCTATTACTCTGACCGAATGGCTGCTGTCCCTGCCACCATTCCTGCTCGAATACACATTCAGCGGCATGACTCTCAGTCACGGCATGCTGATGTGGAACATGCTATTTCTGTTTATGTGTTTGGGTTTTATGCGTGCCCGCCCGGTGGATACGCTGATTACCCTTACCCTGTCACTGGCCATGCTGCTGAGCCTCGCGCGCCCGGACGCCCCCCTGCTTGGCAGTGTTTATCAAGTCCTGTCGCTCCTGATACTGATCGGCGCATTGGTCCATCATGGATACAGCATGGCTTTTCTGGATACACTCACCGGCGTACCAGGCAGGCGCGCACTGGAGCATTACCTCCAAACACCTGGGCGTCATTACGTGATCGCCATGCTGGATATCGACCACTTCAAGAAATTCAACGATAGCTTCGGCCATGACACTGGCGATGATGTATTGCGTATGGTTGCTTCACAACTTAATACAGTGACTGCAGGAGGAAGGCTCTTTCGTTACGGCGGCGAGGAATTCACGATTGTGTTTCGCCGTAAAAGTGAAGCTGAAGCCTTACCGGCGCTTGACGCCATCCGCGAGAAAATAGCCCAGTACCCGCTGGCAATTCGCGATACTAGCCGTCCTAAAAGCCATGAAAAGGGCCGACAAAAACGCAACTCGGGTACCGAGAAAAAAGTGGTGAATGTAACGATCAGTATTGGTGCCTGCGAAAATCAGCCCAACGAAACACCCACCCAAGTCATTAAACGCGCCGACCAGGCCCTGTATTTGGCCAAGGAGCAGGGACGAAACTGTGTTCGCACCGGTCGCGAACCCTCCCGCAGTAAAAGACGAAGCCGCACTGACTTCGCCCGTGAAAGAGCTTAGCGGTTTCCGTACTCTTCTGCCCGCTCCTCAATATGAATAGGCTCTTCCGGCACTTCGCCTGCGTGCTCCTGCAATGCTTTTTTGGAGCGTTTTTCAAACAGCAGGTACAGCAGCACACCTACCGCCAGGCCATAGGCAGCGCCATATACCGACAGCACTACACCCATGGTACCGGCAACCCCCATGGAAGTGGCATTGTCGATCTGCTCCACACCTACGCTGATACACAGATAACCGGTAATGAGCAGTGTCAGTGATAGTGCAATCGGCAGCACCGGCTTGAACACCGTCACCAGTGGCAGCATGAACAGCGCAATAAAGCCCACTATCCAGAAGATGCTGGCTCCACTGTAGATGGTATCCATCGCCTTACGGCCGTAACGATAGCGCTCTGCAATCGTGGCCATGGCCCCGGTAAACAAAGGACCCGCCAAGCCTGGATAAGGCGCCAACAATGAATGCAACAGGTTGCGCAACGCGGTTACCAGATGCACACGATCCACGTTTACTTCAATTTTTTCGTCAGGGCGCAGATGATCAACACGATCCAGCAGGCTCTTACCTACGATGATGTCACCAAAGGCAATAATGTAGGCAATAATCGCAGTCGGCACCGCCATCCAGATCACGTCAATGGAGGGTAAGCCGACACCAAACACCGTGTAGTCCAGCATTTTGTCAAATGCAGGCGAAGTCAGACCAAACTGGACCTCGGGAATCGGGTACTCACCCGCAACCCAGCCGATGATCATGGCTACAATCGCACCAGGTACCATGCCGTAACCCGCAATAATTCGTGCCCAGCGATGCTTCTCGGTCCAGTCACGGAACGACAGCGAAAACAGAATGTAACCGGTTAAAGCACCGCCGATAATCAGGGAGATGGGTGTCTGAGCCAGACGGCCGCCCTCCACAATTTCACCAGAAATTGCAGCGATACCCGCCCCCATCAAAATACCGCCCTTGATGGACGCCGGAAACAGCTCAACCAGCTTGCTGCCTAGACGTGTGACCCCAAGCACAAAGAAGATCAGCGTCACGACCAGCTGTAGCCCAATCAATGCACGAATGGCATCGGGCCCGGGCTCGAAATTGCTCAGGTAGAGGCCCACCACCGGAATGGCTGGCGTAATCCATCCCGGCACCATGGGTACCCCCAGGATTGTCGGCAACATGAAACCAACGCCACACACCACAACAAATGCCAGCGCAACGTCGTAGGGTAAACCGAGATATTTTTCCAGAAGGGGAATCATGGCCATACCGACCACAAACATGATCAGCGCCTGAATGGTCTCAGGCCACTCCCAGCGGTGATGAATAAAGGGTAAACGGACCTTAAATGGTCCAAATTTCCAGTACGGATGTTCTGCACCGTGCTCACGCCTGTAAATGCCCATGGCTGCTTCCTTGACAAACATTGAAGAGATCCGGGTCGAAAAAATAAGTAAATACCCTTACTTGAACAACCGGGCACGAACGTTAATGTGAGCTGTCAAAGAAGTCGAGTTGTCGACAATCTACTTTAGTCGCGAGTTCCACTAAAGTTGAGCACGCCTTGACGAAAATCCCCCTTATAAACTAGGGATTATATTCATATGACGCCTTCGTATATTAGCGAAATAGGATTAAACCGGTGATTGGGCTAGAATCGCCTGACTATAACAAGACTGGAGATCCGCATTTGACCGACCTTGCCACACGCCCCGCAAACCCTCAGTTATTGCCTGAGGAAAGCCTGAGCCTGATGAAGGAAAACGCAGCGGCGGCTGCCAAGTTGATGCGTGTACTGGGTAATGACAGTCGATTGCTGATTCTGTGCTACCTGGACGGCAAAGAACTTTCCGTATCCGAACTTAATCGCTGCCTGGACCTTAGCCAATCAGCCCTGTCACAGCACCTTGCTGTGCTGCGCCGTGACGGTTTGGTCCGCACACGTCGCGAGTCCCAAACCATCTATTACTCGCTGAACGGTGATACTGCCATCACCATCATCCGCACCCTTCACGATCTTTTTTGCCCGGACGCCTCCTGACTCAAGGAAGCCCTGAAGACCGGCTATAACAACAGGCCGGTCTGAGTCAGAAACATATACAGTCCCGTTCCAGACAGAATACTGATTAACGGGTTGCGCCACAGAAGATGCAGGATCGTCACTACAGCCAGCGCCAGCATAGATGGTAGCAGATGCTGACCTGTGACTAGAGCCTCCTTCAATGCATACATCAGCAGCAAAACCATTAATACCGGTGGCAAATAGCGCCCCAGATGTTTAAGCAAGGGATGGTCGGCCCAGCGATACAACAGCACGAAAGGCAATACACGGGTCAAAAAGGTTGCCACCGCAGCAACCAGAATGAACATCAGAAGATACGCAGGCGATTCCACTCGACACCTCCTCGCGCCATGATCAACAGCGACACAGCCATCGCAATCGACAGCATCAACATATTATCGGGACTGATCATCAGCGCCAGCGCGCCTATCGCCACTGCCAGCGCAAACACCTGAGGACGACGTACCGCACGATACTGCTCCAGCGTTAACACAAGGAAGAGAGCCGGCAAGGTAAATTCGATACCAGCCGTGGAATATTCGATATGTCCGCCCAGCCAGGCTCCGAGGGTACATCCGATCACCCAGTAGGCATGATTTAATGCCGCCAAGCGAAACTGCAGGCGGGAGCGCAGCTGTTCACACTGAACCTGCAACATGGTGAGCAAGGAGTAGGTTTCATCCGTCAACGCAAAGATCAGGTACCAGCGTCGCGGCCCTTGCAAACGCAAGGTACTCAGCAACGACAGTCCATAGACCATATGCCTGGCATTGAGCAACAGGGTTGCCACAAAGACTTCAAGCAATCCCGCATGGTTCGCCAATAAACCAACAGCCAGGAACTGGCCTGCACCGGCATAAATAACCAGCCCCATAAGGCTGGCGTAACTCCAGTGATAGCCCAAGTCCGAAAAGAGCACGCCAAAAGCCGCTCCCAAGGGTATATAACCAAAGAGCACCGGAAGCGACAGCTTCAGTGCCGAGGTGGAAGTATCCGTCGTCATTTTGCTTAGTGCCACCAGAACAGGCAGCACTCCCTTCAGGCAAGAAAAATCAGTGTTGCAGGCGGTAGATCTGCCAATCCTCTGTGGGTTCGTTCAATTTCATTTTCATGTCCACTACATCTTCTTCCATGTTGTAGCTCACCTTGAACCCCAGTTTGCGAGCCAGTCCTTGCATTCCCTTATTGCTGGGCATAGTAGAGCCATCCAGCTGCAAGGTTCCCCGCGCCCGACAATAGTCGATTGTTTTCTGCATCAGCATGACACCCAGGCCTTCGCCCTGCATATCATCCCGCACCACAATTGAAAACTCGCTGCGTACATTATCAGCATCAGTGACCGCACGCACTACCCCAAGCGTCTCGTAGCCTGCACCACTGAGTTTCGGTGCCGAGACAATGAACGCCATTTCGCGGTCGTAGTCGATCTGCGTCCAGGTCGCCAGCTCCGCATGAGTCGGCACACCACGACTATAGAAATAGCGCAACCTGATCGACTCAGGGCTGAGCGAATTGAAGAACTCCAGATGCGCAGGCTCATCCTCACCACGGATCGCTCTCAACACCGCCTGACGACCCGAGCGCTTGAGTACTACGTGCTCGCCCAAATGTTCCGGGTAAGGAGAAATAGACAGAGTGGCATCTTCTGCCAGTGACACCGCACAATCGACAGCCAGTAGCCCTCGCTTGTTCAGCAGCAAGGGGTTGATCTCCAGACATTTCAATTCCGGAAGGTCCACCACCATCTCGGACAAGCGAATCAACAGCTCGCTGATATGATCGATATCTCGCTCCAGCTGATAGCTGTTTTCGGCGATGATGTTGTAAATACGCGAACGTTTGACCAACTGACGCGCCAAGGCAAAGTTCAGCGGCGGTAACATGATATTACGATCCGCCAACACATCGATGGTGTAGCCCCCCACACCGAACAGAATCAACGGACCAAAGACAGGATCACGGGTAATACCCACGTTCATCTGCATTGACTGGAAACCGCGCTTCATCTGCTGCACGACATAGCCGAAACATTCATCAGGCTGATAGCGCTCACCGATGCGGTAGGCCAGCTTAGTGGTGGCGTGACGCACCTCATTGATGGAAAAGAGATCCAAGGCCAGATCGCGCCAGCGCTGATGGGAAGTACTGTCATAGCAGAAGGGGTAAACATTGTCTTTATGCAGCGCCTTAACGGCCACCGAGCCTCCCATGCGGCGCGCAATATCCACCACGCCATTGATATCGTCGGCGTATCCTGTGTTAGGGGTGGGTATCTCATACAGGTCCAGAAGATCGCACGCCTCGGAATGCAGCAGGTAATCACGCTCTTCACGGGCCTCCTGCAACATCTTGCGTGCACGCTTGCGGTTGGGCAGATTTTCCAAATGATAGGGTGCCGGCGTCTGTCGCATGGCGGCCTGGTTTCGGTGGTACTCCACCATCTGCATAAAGGCATCAACCGATTCTTCAGGGGTCAAAAAAGTCGGGATACCCGAGGCATTACAATGGTTGCGCGCTTCGATCGCCGAATAACGTCCCATCCAACAGGTCAATACGTTGCGAGGAGTTTTGCGTGCAACCTTGATCACCTCATCAGCGGTGGCCACACTGGCCGCCATACGGGTAGGCGCATGAATGCTGAGCACAGCATCCACATTAGGATCCTTGGTCAACAGACGAATAGCTTCGGCAAAACGCTCTGGTGTGGCGTCCACATCCAGGTCAACCGGGTTACGTCCATTCCAGCCTTTAGGCATTAATTCAGAGAGTGCTGCACAAGTTTCTTCCGTCAGCTCCGCTTCCTTACCCTGCTTACGCAGCAAACGATCATGCGCCAACGCATTGGGTCCCATGCCATTACAGACAATGGCCAAGCGCTCACCGCGCATGGGCTTCATGCGCGACAGTGTTTCAAGTGCATTGAAAAGCTGGTCAGAAGTTTCTACACGCACTGCACCGGCTCGGCGCAATGCAGCATCATATACTTGATCCTCATCGCTGATCCCGGGAGCAAGCTCAACCGACAGGTTTTCATCACCAATGATGTTGGATTTCAAAACCAGTACCAGCTTATTGCGTGAGGCGGAGCGAATGGCCGACACAAAATTGCGCGATGAGCCTATGACCCTGTCCATCTGCAACAGAATCGCATGGGTGCCCGGATCCGTTGCCAGGTAGTCCACAATGGCAGGCAGATCCACATCCACACCGTCACCAAGGGTCAGAAAATGTGAGAAGCCGATTTCCTGACCACTGGCCCAGTCGATCATCGCGGTTCCCAACAAACCGGATTGACCGACATAGGCCACCTTTCCCTTGCTGATATTGACGTGGGAGTAGCTGGCATTCATTTTGGAACCCGGTACCAGCAGCCCCATACATTCGGGCCCCAGGATGCGAATGCCATAGGGACGAGCCGCTTCCTTGACCTGTTCACGAAGGGAGCCAGATCGGCCACCTTGACTCAACCCGCCGGTCAGAATCATTGCAGCTTTGACCATATTCGCACCCAGCTTGCGAATAATGCCAGCAACGGTCTCAGGCGGAGAACAGATGATCGCCAGATCAGGCATCACCTCCAGCTCCCCTACCGAGCGCACACAAGCCACACCTTCAACTTCCTCACCACCTGAGGAGTTGACCGCCATCAGTTTTCCCTCATAGCCACTTTCAAGCAGGTTGCGCAGCACAATGCCGCCCATGCTATCCTCACGCTCTGATGCGCAAAAGACAGCGATCGACTTGGGTTTGAAGAAGCGTTTCAGGTATTTCGTTGACACTCGGTGAGCCCCTTGCCTGCCGGCACTATTCATCAGGGTGTAATGGTATAACGCCTATTCTATCTATTTCGCACATGCAGCAAAAGCGCAATCCTCATCGTTGGGCAATTGGACTTTCGGCTTAACCAAGTGCGAACCAGAACCGCCAAAGATTTAAGCGCAGTTCTGTAAGCTTCCCCCTAAAGGAGTCAAAGATGACCCGCATGCCGCTTCCTGATATCAAAAACAGCATTGACCGCGTTATTCACGCCGTTGAAGGACGCTATACACAGGGCCTGTCGCCCGCCTCACTAACCCTGGCATTTATGGATTGGCTAATTCACACCACACATTCACCCGGCAAAATGGGTGAAATGCGGGAAAACTTTCTGCGCAAGTATAGCGCTTTTAACCTCTGGTCAATGCGGGCCGCCTTCGACCCTGAGCTCCAGCCGTTCATCACGCCGCTTCCGGGCGACCGCCGTTTCAGCGATCCTGCTTGGAAACGCTTTCCCTACAATGTCATGGCACAAGGCTTTCTGCTGCAAGAGCAATGGTGGCACTATGCCACTACGGGCATCCCCGGTGTGTCCGATCATCATGAAAGTGTCGTGTCCTTTGCCGCACGTCAATGGCTGGACGTGCTGTCGCCAACCAACTACCCACTGACCAACCCGCAAGTCGTTGAAAAAGCGATCAACAGCGGAGGCCAAAGCCTGCTAAACGGCATGCAGAACCTGCTTGAAGATATTCAGCACAATCTGCTGGGTGATGCAGATCCCGAAGCCAGCAACTTCCAGCCAGGTAAAAACCTCGCTTGCACGCCCGGCAAGGTTGTTTACCGCAATCGATTGATCGAACTGATTCAATACGAGCCCACTACCGACAAGGTCGCAGCTGAGCCTGTGCTGATCACCCCTGCCTGGATCATGAAGTATTACATTCTGGACTTGTCGCAACACAACTCCATGGTCAAATATCTGGTCGACAAGGGGCACACCGTATTCATGATCTCCTGGCACAACCCGGACGCTCAGGATCGAGACATGGGTATGAGTGATTACCTGCGACGCGGTGTAATGGATGCACTTCAGGCGATCAATCACATTGTTCCTGAACGCAAGGTCCATCTGGTTGGATACTGTCTGGGAGGCACCCTGGCCAGCATTGCAGCCGCTGCCATGGCTCGCGACAACGATGAGCGCCTGAAATCACTGACCCTGTTCACCGCCCAGACGGACTTTACTGAAGCCGGTGAGCTGATGCTGTTTATCGATGAAAGCCAGCTCAGCTACATGGAAGACATGATGTGGGAAAAGGGTTATCTGGATACCCAGCAAATGGCGGGCGCATTCACCCTGCTTCGCTCCTATGACCTGATCTGGTCGCGTATCATCAATGAGTATCTGATGGGCGAAACCCCACACATGAATGACTTGATGGCCTGGAATGCCGACTCCACACGCATGCCGTATCGAATGCATTCAGAATACCTGCGCCACCTGTTCCTGAACAACGACTTGGCCAGCGGCCGTTTCAATGTCGGCGATCGTCCCATATCACTGCGCGATATTCGCGTGCCGGTCTTCTGCGTTGCTACTCAAAAGGATCATGTCGCGCCCTGGCATTCGGTATACAAGATCCATGATCTGATGAACACGGAAGTCACTTTTGTTCTGACCAGTGGTGGCCATAATGCGGGCATCGTCAGCGAACCGGGACACCCACGTCGCAACTACCAACTGGGCGTTCAAACGGCAGAAGACAAACACATCCCGGCTGATGACTGGGTACTGCGTCACGAGTCTCAGGAAGGCTCCTGGTGGGAGCCCTGGAATGAATGGCTGAATAAGCATTCAGGCGAGTCAGTAGCGCCTCCTGGTATGGGGAATACAGAGGCGGATTATCCACCCATTGGCCCCGCACCCGGCACTTACGTATTCGAACGCTAATCCTTCCGCACGCCCCGGCCACACTGGCCGGGGTATCGATTATAAACATCCTGCCTTAGCTATCACTCTGATAGCAATTTTCAATTTTGTGCCTATTCAGGTACTGAACTATATTCCGCCTGAAACCGGTAAAAAACTGATCCGGCGCAACGCAGCGGCCCACTCGGGTCGTTTTAAGTAACCTGTGTGAGAGATGGAAGCGATGGGCACCAAAATTCGTGTCGATCAAGTGAACGATGAAGAGCTGGATGATTGGACTGATCAGATGAATGATGAGGACGATTTGAACCGCAGCCGCGTTAAGTACAACAGCAAACGACGCCGCCAGATTGAAGACATGATGGAAGATCGACGCTTGATGCGCCAGATCGCTGATATCTACGACGACCTGGAACATCTGCGCTAATACGACCGTTCATCCAGCCGGCGGGATCAGCTTTCCTTGCCGGCTTCTTCTACATTCTGCTGCATCAGCACCGACATGAAATCAGACTCTTGTGAAAGCGACAGCAAACGCTGCTCCTGTCTCGCCTGCTCACGATAGTCATCAGAGATGGTTACGGCTTTCTTCAGGTAATCCAGCGCAATACGACTTGCACCCAAGTCCGCATAGGCGCACGCAAGCTGGAAGTATGCATGACCGCTATCCGGATCCAGTGTCAGCGCCTGGTTACACAGGGATATCGCCCACTGATGCTGGTTGAGCTCCAGCGCAGCGTCAGCCTTGTACGTCAAAGCCTCGGCATTATCCGGTCGCAGATCCAGAATACGATCATAGAGGCGTATCTTCTGCTCCCAGGACGTTTCCTGAGTGGCTTTCACCCAAAGCGACTGAACCGCATTGGTCACCTCAAGCTCATGCTGGTTTTCCTGAATGATACGCGACTTGCGAAGCAACTCCTTCTCAACGCGCTCCAAACGCTCCTCGTACTCCTCTACCAAACGGCCGACCTTTTCGTCGGCAATGGTCTGAACACGGTCACGGATTTCACGAATCGAGCTCCAACCCACTATCAATAGGATGGAGGACGCAGCAGCAATCAAATAGAAAAAGTACGTCACCGTGTCCGTCGCATAGGAGATGGACGAATTAGCCACCTTCAGCTCACGGTCGGTTATCTGCTGGATCATTTCAACCCGCTGGCGCTCCATATCCATTCGCAAGGATTTCACCTCATCGATCAGATAACGCTCAATGAACGGGTTGTAGAGCGGCTCCTTCAGGGTTTCGACACGATCACGCACGTCCTGTTCAGTGACCAGCGCAGACGGCTGAGCCTCCAAACCCTCAACGGATTCAGCCCCCGAAACGGGGGCCTCCTCCGCATTCAATGCTGCTGAAAACATCAGCAGCAAGAATGCTACGCTCCGTTTCAGGCAGCGCATATCACGTCACCATGGTCTTCCTGCTCAATCAGGGCATGGTGCAAAGCACGGACCGCAGACTCATAGTCATCCTGATTGACGATGCACTGCATTTCTACCTGACGCATGGACTGGTGCAACGCCTGCACACTTATGCCCGCTTCAGCCAGGGCAGACACAGTTCGCGCCAGGATACCAGGTACTTTCAGGTTGGAACCGATTGCAGACACGATAGCGACCTTGTGCAGCTCTACTTCAGCGCTTTCAAACTTCTCGCTGATAAGACGTACCGCACGAGTTACCATCTTGCGGCTTCCGGCCACGAAGTAGGTAATGCTGTTGGCGTCAGAATCACGGTTAACCACATACAGACGCAGTTCACTCAGCAAGCGCGGCAGCTCGATATCGTAACGCGCTTCACCCAACATCTCCTGGTCAAAGATTTCCAGTGCGAACAGGTTGGGACGGCCAGCAATAATCTCAACGCAGGGCTTCTCGCTGCAGTACTCATTGCTGATCAATGTACCCGCATGCTCAGGCTCAAAAGCATTTTTGATACGTAGCAGAATGTCCTGCTGACGCAGACCTTTTGCAGCTTTGGGGTGAATAGCTTCCATTCCCAGGTTGGACAACTGGTCCGCCACGTCGTAGTTGGTACGACCGATGGTCACCACGTTTTCGAGACCAACCAGACCTGGATCCGCCGTACTCAGGTGGAACTCCTTATGGATGATCGCTTCCTTCGCACCCGTCTGAGTAGCAATCTTGCTGAAAGTCATTTCGCTATAACCACGGTCAAAGGTCTTCATCAGACCTTCTTTACAGTGGGTGTAGCCTGTCACGATCGGCATCTCTTTGCTGACATCAACATCGGCAAAGCTTTTGTCGATCATTTCGTCAAACGGCAGAGCCTTCTCCAGATCCCAACCGGACAGATCCAGCAAACGCGCATTCACACCTGCCTTACGCAGTGCGATAACGCTGTTGTTGGCACTATGCGCTTCACCGATACCGGCCAGCATTTCACGGACTTTCATCAGGTGATCATCTACCTGGAAGTGGCCGTAGGAGCACAGCGCCTGCAAATTGGACATGATGGCTTCCACATCAGCAATGCGCTTCATGATGAACGCATCAGCAGCTTCACGCTCGGCGCTCTCGCCGAACAGATCACGGTTAATTTCCATCATTCGACCGCGAACATCGGTCAAGGCGTCACGCCATGCACTATCGCTTTCAGCGTTGGCAAAGCGTGCGTATACACCCGGCTCACCGGTTTTTTTGTGTTCCAGAAGCAGGTTGGTAATACCGCCGTAGGCGGATACTACGAAGATTCGGTTATACAGTTCATTCCCTTTGCGGTCGCCAATGAGAATAGTGTCCATCAGCTCGCTGAAACGACTCATTGAGGTACCGCCGATCTTCTCTACAGTATGCATGTTTTATCCTGTTGGCTTCTCTCTTATGTACTGCCAAGTTTGGGCTTGAGCCCGATTCAATTAAAAACATGCCGGCATTAAGCCGGCATGTTGAAGCGTTTCGACTGGGGAGAATCAGGCATCAACCGTATCAGCTTCAAGCGGATACACACCGTTCTCGTCGTGCACTTCCTTACCATTCAGCGGCGGGTTAAACACACACGCCAACTTCAGTTCTTTATCGGCACGCAGCAGATGTTCATCATGTTGGTCGAGATTATACAGCGTGCCGGGCTTGATCGGGTAGATCTTACCGTCGGCCAGCGTTTCAATCTCACCTTCACCACTGATGCAATAAACAGACTCCAAGTGGTTCTGATACCAAATATGCGTTTCGGTGCCCGCATATATGGTAGTGATATGGAAGGAGTAGCCCATATTGTCGTCTTTGAGCAGCATTCGCGTGCTCTCCCAAGTCTTGGAGACAATACGACGTTCTGACTTTTCGCACTCTTCCAGAGTTCTTACGATCATGACAACTTCTCTTGGTTAAATCAGTATTCTATTTCCGGCCTTGAAAACACCCTATCAGGATGCTTTACGCTCACGCTGCTCGAGTGCATTGGCAAACGCCTTATCCAGTACCTTCAGACCAAATTCGATCTGATCATCGGTCAGAATCAAAGGCACCAGGCACTTAACGACCTGATCATGCGCACCACTGGTTTCAATCACCAGCCCCTGACCAAAGGCATCCTTGATCACAGCACCCGCCAGATCGCCGTCCGGGCACTCAATACCACTCATCAGGCCACGGCCTTTCAGCTTCAATGTGCTGGCACCATGGGACTTGATAATGGCCTTCAGACCGGAACGTAGCTTGTCAGCCTTGCGGCGCACTTCCTTCTCAAAAGCATCATCAGACCAGAAGTGTTTAAAAGCGGTAGCTGCCGTAACAAATGCGTGGTTGTTACCACGGAAAGTACCGTTATGTTCACCCGGGCTCCACTTATCCAGCTCTGGACGGAAAATAGTCACCGCAAACGGCAGACCATAGCCACTCAAAGACTTGGACAGGGTGACGATATCTGGGCTGATGCCCGCCTCTTCGAAGCTGAAGAAACGACCTGAACGACCACAGCCAGACTGGATATCATCAACAATCAACAACATGTCATGACGACGGCAGACTTTTTCCAGGTTCTGCAACCACTTAAAGGAAGCCGCATTCAAACCGCCTTCACCCTGTATGGTTTCGACAATCACAGCTGCAGGGTGATCAACACCACTACTTGGGTCGCTCAGCACCTTATCGAGGTACTCAGTGGTATCTACACCCTCACCCAGATAGCCATCAAACGGCATGCGGGTAACATCATTCAGCGAAGTGCCCATACCGCCACGGTGATGCTGGTTACCAGTAGCAGCCAGTGCCGCACCACTCACACCATGAAAACCGTTGGTGAAGGAAACAATATTGCTGCGGCCTTTCACTTTTCGAGCCAGCTTCAACGCCGCTTCAACACAGTTGGTACCGGTAGGCCCCGTAAACATGACTTTAAAATCCCCCATACCACGAGGTTTCAAAATCAGATCACGGAAAGTTTCAAGGAAATGCGCCTTGGCTTCAGACTGCATATCCAGACCATGGGTCAAACCATCATTGCTGATGTATTCGATCAGCGCCTGCTTCAGAACGTCATGGTTATGGCCGTAGTTAAGAGTGCCCGCACCTGCCAGAAAGTCGACATACTCCTTGCCATCCTCAGTGGACAGTACCGCGCCTTTTGCCTGAGTGAAGGTCACTGGAAATGAACGGCTGTACGTACGTACTTCTGATTCTGTGCTCTGGAAAATATTCATCAATCTCTCCTGGTTTAGGAATTCTGTGTACTGAGCTTGAAAGGGCCTGCGCGATAAAGCACTTCATCGTCATGCAAGCCAGCAAAGTGTTGCTCACGGGAAAACAGCACCGAGCGCTCCACGGGCGCAGACAGTGCGGAGAACACACCCGCAAACAACTTCTCGGAGGCAACATTGCCGGGGGTGATGGTTGTTTCAATGTACTGAACACCCTGAGGGGCCAGCCGACCAACCAACTCCAGCAACATCTTCTGTCCCAGTTTTTTGCCTCGACAGCGCGCATCGACCGCAACCTGCCAAACAAACAGGGTGTCAGGGCGCGCCGGAGGGCAATAGCCGGATATGAATCCAACCAACTCACCATCAGCATCTTCAGCCGCTACGGCGGTATCGGCGAAGTGACTGCAGTGCAGCAGATTGCAGTAGACAGAGTTAGGATCAAGAGGAGCACACCGCTCCACCAATTTATGAAGGGCAAAGCCATCAGTGGCCTTGGGTTTACGCAAATGAATAATGTCAGATTCCATCGTGTTTGATATATTTAGCAATACTATGCTTTTTAGTATAAAACATATTCCAAACCAAACATCAAGCTTCGATTCAATCGTGACACAACAAGTAAAATGGCGTAAATTCGCCAAATAACGAGTATTTTTTAAGGAATACAGCAAAACTATATTGTTTTGCGTTACAAAGTAATCAACCAGAGGTAATACGTTAATTTTGCATTACGTCTCGAATCAGGCTAAAAAGCGCCCAGATAGCCAACCTGCAGCGGGAAAATTATTTAGCGCTATGGAAAAAAGTCAGGACGCGCTGGTGCTACTGCGCCAGATTATTCGTGCAACCGATCTTCACGATAAGCATCTGAGCCGCATGACAGGTCTCACCATGCCCCAGCTAATGACCATGCAGACCCTGAGGATTAACGGACCTCTTACAATCGGCATGCTCGCGAAGGAAATGAACCTGGCACAGGCCACCGTGACCAGCATTCTGGACCGCCTGGAGCGCAAGGAACTCGTTCGTCGCGAACGAAGCAGCACCGATAAACGCAAGGTGATGGCCTGCCCCACAGACGCCGGCCTTGAATTGCTCAAGTCCGCTCCGGCCACCCTGCAGGACACCTTCATTCGACAGTTTGAAGATATGCCTGACTGGGAGCAGTCAATGATCGTGGCCTCTCTTGAGCATGTGTCCCACATCCTTGGCGCACACCATTTAGATGCAGCCCCCATGCTCGATATTGGTGACCTGGACAGAGCCAACGAAACACTCACGCCTGATTACTTGCGCGAGCACAAGTCGTAAAACCACACTACTGTCAGCTTCTGTGCTACCGGGCAGTCTGCTAAAATGCGCCTTTTGATACGATCAACAGGCGACCCTACATGAGCAGATTCTGGAGCCCCTCCATCCAGTCCCTCGTACCCTACACTCCGGGCGAACAGCCTAAGGTTGAGGGGCTGATCAAGCTGAACACAAACGAGAACCCCTACCCCCCTGCACCGGCCGTACGCGAGGTTCTCAATCAGTTCGATACTGCTCGACTTCGCCTCTACCCTGATCCCGATTCAACCCAGCTCAAGCAGACGCTGGCCAAAACCCATGGACTTAAATCCAACCAGGTGTTCATTGGTAATGGCTCTGATGAGGTTTTGGCGCTGACCTTCATGGCGCTACTACGCCAGGACAAGCCTCTGCTGGTACCTGAAACTACGTACAGTTTCTACAACGTTTATATCGATCTGTACGGCATTACAGCCAAGCACATTCCCCTCACTGCGGACTTCCGCATCGACCTGAACGAATATCAGCAACCCAATGGCGGCATCATATTCGCCAATCCTAATGCGCCCACAGGAATCAGCCTTACGCTGAAAGAAATTCAGACACTACTGGAGCGCAACCGCGACTCGGTTGTGATCGTCGATGAGGCGTATGTTGATTTCGGCGCAGAAAGTGCAACAGCGCTGATTGACCAGTATCCCAACCTGCTTGTGACTCAGACGTTCTCCAAGTCACGCTCACTGGCAGGCCTTCGTATCGGCTGCGCGTTTGGTCATATGGACCTGATTGAAGGATTGGAGCGCGTCAAAAACAGCTTCAACTCCTACCCGCTCGACATGCTGGCACAAGCTGTTGCAGTGGCCTCACTTGAGGATGAAACCTACTTCCGCAAGCAGCTTGAGCAGGTTATAGCTACCCGTGAGTGGACAACTGAACAGCTGGCCAAGCTGGGCTTTGATATTCTGCCTTCACACACCAATTTTGTGTTTGCCAGTCACCCCAAAGCCAGCGGCGGTGAACTAATGTCGTATCTGCGCGATAACAAGATTCTTGTCCGTCATTTCAGCAAACCAGGCATCGAAAACCACCTGCGCATCAGCATCGGTACCGATGCTGAAATGCAGGCACTGATCACTTGCCTGCAGCAGCACCCTTCGCTCTAAAGGAACTGATAGCTGGAGGCGCCTAAAGCGCCTCCCCTTCCACTCGGTTGCGACCACTGTGAATGGCAATCAGCATATTCTCGTAAGCACGCTTCAATACTTGGGAGCCATCATCCTCGGGGTTTAGGGCGGAGCCAACACCTACACTCACCGTCCAGCGAATATCACCGGTGGCAAAAGGCAACTCAAGCTCGGCAATTGCTGAACGAATACGCTCACCAGCCAATACCGCTTGCTCATGATTGGTCTCACCCAGCACCATTGCCAGTTGGCTATCGCTATAGCGCACCAGAAAGTCAGATGTTCGCTTCAAGCGGTGCAGCGTAGCAACACTGTGCTGCAGCACTTGATCACCTGCGTCCCAGCCATGCTGCTCATTGATATCTTTAAGGTGATCAATTTCAAGCAAGATGATACTTGAGGCCCCGTCGTACCGAAGCGCCTGAGCCACAGACATGTCCAGCACCGGCATCAGAGCACGTCGATTATAAGCCCCTGTCAATGGGTCACGCTGAGCCTGAGTCGTCAATTTGCGCGACAGGCGCTTGCGCTCGCTGATATCCTGCAACACCACCAAGGTCTCGCCATCTTCAGTCAGCGTCAGGCGCGCGCTATACCAATGCGGCTCCGTCAATCCCATCACCTTCAACTCTGGACAATGCTCCGGTCGCAGTTGAAGTTGAAAACCGACCACCTTGCCAGCAGATTTAGCCTGACGCGCCTGCGACTGGAACTGCTCTGCCAGATCTGCCGCAAATACCTCGGACAGCCTGCGACCTTCCAATGCTTGCCCTGCCCACGAACTACTACCGGGACTGACCATCACAATGGTCTCACCATCCAATACCAGGATGGCATCCTGACTGGCCTGCAGTAATGCTGTGTAACGCGGATTGGTTGATCCTTGCCCCATACTGGCGCCCTCTCTAATTGATTCCTGTTAAGGCATTGCTGAAAAGATACCTGCGATCAAAAAAAATTTATACACTCGAGCCTTCATCATTCAGAATAGCTAAAATGTTGGCTTTAAGCGCCAGTGCTTAAAAGAATACCTATCCGGAGCACAACGTGACTGCACAGGTTTTGATGGCTAGGCAGCCAATCTTCAATCAACAACTCCGCGTTGTCGCCTATGAGTTGCTGTATCGAAACCAGGAAGGCACCAACCCTTTACCCTTGATTACCGGTGATCAGGCAAGCAGCCGTGTCATCTTGCACTCCTACACCAGCATCAGCGAAGCCGGAAATCTGCGCGTACTTCCAGCGTTTGTTAACTTCACTCAACAGATGCTAGAGCAAAGCAGCCTGCCCAGCGTCTCCCCCAAAGAGATCGTGATTGAGGTTCTGGAAGATTGTCTGATTACCCCCGAACTCGTTGCTGCCGTAAAACAACTGGCTGCTGCCGGCTATACCATCGCGCTGGATGACTTTGTTTATCATGATGATGCCATCCCGCTGCTGGAGATCGCTCGCATAGTAAAGATTGACCTGCGCGCCCTTGCTCCAGAACAACTGGAAGAACAGGTCCTCAAACTAAAGCCATTTAAAGTGCGGTTACTGGCAGAAAAAATTGAGACCCACGAAGAGTATCAGCAATGTAAAAAGCTGGGATTTGAGCTTTTCCAGGGCTATTTTTTTAGCAAACCTCAGCTACTAAAGGGCAGCAATGTCGGCTCGAGCAAGGCTATTCTGCTTCAACTGATCAACGCCCTGAACAATCCTGAGGTTGAATTTACCGAGATAGTGGAGCTCATTGAGCGTGACCCAGGACTGACCTACAAGCTGCTCCGACTGGTCAATTCTTCCGCCTTTGGCCTGAAGCGCGAAGTCAGCAGCATTCAGGACACCCTGATCTATCTGGGTCTCACTGAACTCAAAAAATGGCTTTCGTTGATTACGCTGGCCGATAACCCGGACAAACCCACAGAACTGACCCGACAAGTGCTGATGCTGGCGCGAATGAGCGAACTGGTCGCAATTCAGGACAAGCTGGAATCATCAGGACAAGCCTTTATGGCAGGACTCCTGATGCACCTCGATGGCTTACTGGATACCCCAAAACAGGAGATTTTGGCTCAGATAGCTGTCAGTGAGGAAATTCGTGAAGCCGTATTAAACGCAGAAGGCCCCTTGGGAACCTTGCTCGCGCAAGCCGGGGCCTTTGTTCGTGGCAACCTGGAAACCAGCGACACCAAGCTGCTGCAAAGGCTGCACCAGTGCTATCTGGAAAGCCTGGAATGGACAAGAACCTCCATGCAGCTGATGCAGCAGGCAAACAGCTGAACGGTTTATTGCAGCGGTGCGGTCATCGCCTCTACAGCGCCTTTCAGATCACCTTCTGAACAGGTACCGCAAGTACCCTTGGGCGGCATGGCACCCTTACCCTTAAGTACAGTCTGAGTCATGACATCAGCACCCTTGGCAATACGTGGTGCCCAGGCATCCTTATCAGTCAATTTTGGCGCTCCGCCAAGTCCCGCTTCGTGACACGCCTTACAATGCTTCTCGACAATCTCATCAGCCGTCATCGCCTGCGCATGAAATACCAAAGTGGACAAACCCAACCCCAGCAGTACTGCAGATAGTGCTTTCATTGTTTAGTAACTCATCTTGTTTATTTGATGTCAGCATAGCGCGACTATTATGAAAATTCCTTGACCCTGAGCAGGACACAAAAAAGGGTAGCACTTGGGCTACCCTTTAATCTGATTTCAGATTCGTCTTAGCTGCTCAATTCCAGCAACAGCTTGTTCAGGCGATTCACGTAGCTGGCTGGATCATCCAACGTTGCCCCCGCTGCCAAGCCCGCCTGATCGAACAAGACCAGCGCCAGCTCACCGAAGCGCTCTTCATCCGGCTCGTGGTCAAGCTTGTTGATCAACGGATGCTCAGGATTGATCTCAAAGATCGGCTTGCTCTCGGGTACAGGCTGACCCGCCGCTTCCATGATACGGCGCATCTGCAACCCCATATCGTAGTCACCAATTACCAGACATGCAGGGGAGTCCGTGAGACGATGGGTGATGCGAATGGAGTCCACGCGATCTTCCAGCACCTTATTAAGGCGCTCAACCAGACCTTCATGCTCCTTAGCCACCTCTTCCAGCTTTTTCTTCTCTTCTTCGGACTCTACTTCGCCCAGATCCAGCTGACCTTTGGTCACATCCTGGAAGCTATGACCGTCGAAGTCGAACAACTGCCCCATCATCCACTCATCGATGCGCTCGGACAGCAACAGAACTTCAATGCCTTTTTTACGGAAAACTTCCAGATGCGGACTGTTCTTCGCCGTATTGTAGTTCTCTGCGACGACATAATAGATCTTCTTCTGACCTTCCTTCATACGGCCGATGTAGTCTTCAAGCGAGACGGACTGCTCAGAAGTACCCGTATGCGTGGACGCAAAGCGCAGCAACTTGAGGATCTTGTCACGGTTGGCCATGTCTTCCGCAGGGCCTTCCTTGATAACCGAACCAAAGGTTTTCCAGAACTTGGCGTATTTATCCGCGTCACTCTTAGCCAGCTTGCTCAGCATATCCAGCACACGCTTGGTCAGCGCCGAGCGAAGCTTATCGACGTTCGGGTCTTTCTGCAGAATTTCACGGGATACGTTCAGAGACAGGTTGTTGCTGTCCACTACACCCTTGATAAAGCGCAGGTACAGCGGCAGGAACTGATCCGCCTGATCCATGATGAACACACGCTGCACATAAAGCTTCAGGCCACGCGGCGCTTCACGATTCCAAAGATCGTACGGCGCATTTTCGGGTACATACAGCAGACTGGTGTATTCAAGATTACCCTCAACTTTGTTATGCGACCAGGTCAGCGCGTCCGCAAAGTCGTGAGAAATATGTTTGTAGAACTCCTGGTATTCTTCGTCGTTCAAATCAGACTTGGAGCGAGTCCACAACGCAGTTGCTGAGTTAACACTCTCCATCTCCGGGGTTTTCTCAGTAGCAGCCTCTTCTTCCGCACCAGGAAGCTCTTCCTTCTGCATCTGCACCGGAATAGAGATGTGATCGGAGTACTTGCGCACCAAACCACGCAGGCGGTAGCCGTCAGCAAACTCCTCCTCGCCCTCCTTCAGCTTCAGCACGATGCGGGTACCGCGCTTGGGCTTGTCAAAGTTGGCAATGGTGAAATCCCCTTCACCCGCTGATGACCAATGCACACCCTCAGACACATCAGCACCGGCACGGCGTGTATAGACATCCACGCGCTCGGCCACGATGAAGGCAGAGTAGAAGCCAACGCCAAACTGCCCAATTAGCTGGCTATCTTTAGCCGCATCACCGGTCAGATTGGACAGGAAGCTCGCTGTGCCAGACTTGGCAATGGTACCCAGATGATCAATCACATCGTCGCGGCTCATGCCGATGCCATTGTCTTCGATGGTCACTGTCTTGGCATCTTTATCATATTCGATACGGATAGCCAGTTCAGAATCACCTTCGTAGAGCGCATCGTTATTCAGCGCCTCGAACCGTAATTTCTCTGATGCATCGGAAGCATTCGAGATCAACTCACGCAGAAAGATCTCTTTGTTGGAATACAGGGAATGGATCATCAGTTTCAGAAGTTGTTTAACTTCCGTCTGGAAACCGAGGGTCTCTTTCTGAGTTTCAGTGCTCATATCGGGCGTACCTAATCTCCGGAAAACAAACTGTTAGCTTGTCTGGATATGGGGCTGCCCGATTGTATTTCAAGCACTCAGAGTGAAGTTTCCTTACCGGGGCTGGCATCCAATAGAAAATGAGCCCGCGCCTGAGCGATGGGACGGCTCTTGCGCTCCTGCCACGCCAACACCGAGCAATTGCCGATGCGGCGCCCCTGGCGGCTAATGGTACAGATGGCAAAAGTATCCCGATCAAGTCCGGCGCGCATGTAATCGAGCGAGAAATCGATCACCTTGGCCAACCCAGGTTGAGGCATCTGCAAGGTCAGCTGAAACTGAGCGGTCAGCTCCATGAAAGCCGCTATAACACCGCCATGTATCGCCGGCGTGGTGGGATTACCAATATTATCCGGATTGGCCGGTAAGCGGAAAATAATCTCTTCCCCATAACAAGCACATTCCACGCCGAGCATCCGTGCGTAAGGGATAAGGTCTACAAGCGGTTGATAGTTGCGACTTTCATGCGCCGCTTTAACCATCTCAAGCAGTTGTTGCATCACGCTCACCCTCAATCATGCGGCGAAAATCAGAATCAACAGGCCCGCCATCAGGACGCATAAAAGTCGCCACAGCATTGGCAACGGGGCTCGCCTTGTCATCCTGATAAACCATTGCACGGGTAAATAAAATACTGCGCGTTATACGATAGCACTCTGCATCCACGAACACGGGAAGGGTTTCAGATGGGATGCGCATATGATCTATTCGCAGATCCAAGGTTGGACAAAGCTCAAAGGCCTCAAGCGCACAGAGGGTGGAAACGCTGCTAGCAGCATCTACCAGAGTGGTCAGAACTCCACCGTGCAGATAGGTTTCCAGGTCACCACTGATCAGCTCGGGTCGGACAGGCAATTGCAGGGTGACTTTACTGGCTTCAGCATGAACCAGCTCGACACCCAATTTACGCATATGGGGTTGTGCCTGCAGAAAACGGATACAACGACCCGCATATTCATCAGACGTCATTTGGGTTCTCCTGAACTCATGGTGAGCGTTCTTAGGGTCGGGGATGTAAATTCGCGACGATACAGCACGACAACAATGACGAGACTAAGCGCCATAAAGCACCAGGGATTGATAAACCAACCTAACACACCGATGCTGAAATAATAGGTACGCAACCCATAGTTGAAATTATTGGCCGCAATGGATGCCATGGTCGCAATTCGTTCGGCATGTGCTTCGACCTGCTTGGCACTTGGCTCTTCATTCGGCAAAGGTGCACCACCGATCATGACCGAGACAAAACCGTACTGGCGCAAGCTCCAGGTAAATTTGAAAAAGGCGTAGATAAACAGAACGATCAAAACCAGCAGCTTTAGCTCCCACTCCTGCCGTGTTGCAACAACCACAAACGGGAGATCTTGCACCATATTGATTGCTTCTTCTGCCGAGCTCATAACTGTTACCAGGCCCGCCAGCACCAGAATGGTAGTGGATGCAAAGAAAGCGACGCTGCGCTCCAAATTGGCTATCGCCGTGGTATCGGCTATTCGCACCTCTCGTGATAGCATGCGGAGCATCCACTCACGACGATACAGATGCAGCATGCTCGACAGACAGGGCGTGGTATGGCTTTTGTGGGCGGAATAGTACATATAGCCGCGAAAGCACAACAGAAACCAAATCAAGGCAACCGCATTCAGCCAATTGCTTTGCAGTAATACAATCAGGTCTTCCATCGACCACCTTCCATACACACCAAGTTTCTAAGTCATTAATTTACAAGGAATGAGCCCGAGTGTCTTCCACTCAACAGAATATTGCTGCCGGTGTTGCCTTTGCACTGGCGACCAGCCTCGTGATGAGCCTGGCAGCGGTATTGATTAAGCTGACCGCCAGCAGCCTCAGTATCGAAATGATTGTCCTCTTCCAGTATGGCCTCTGCACACTGGCGATGCTGCCCTGGGTGTTACGTAACGGTCAACGCTGCCTGATAACCCAACGCCCTTGGCTTCACCTGTTGAGGGGGATATCGGGATGGGGCTGCTTTTACAGCTATTACCTTGCACTTGAGCAGATCCCTCTGGTCGACGCCGTATTACTGCGAAATGCGGCGCCACTGTGCGTACCCATTTGGCTGCTGATGTGGCATGGCGCACGCCTGCCACTGCTCGCCTGGATCCCTCTATTGGTAGGCTTCGTTGGCATTACTGTGATTATTCAGCCGGAAGGCAAAGGACTCAGCGGCTGGCACCTGGTGGGATTGATTTCCGCGCTGACTCTGGCGGGATCAATTGTGTCCACACGAGAACTCTCGCAAACCGAACCGGTCAATCGAGTATTGTTTTACTATTTCCTGATTTCAACAGTGTGTAGCCTGCCATTGGCAATGAGCAAATGGCAAACACCAGAAGTAACGACCCTGCCAGCCGTGGGACTGATTGCCCTCTCAATCTGGATTACCATGTGGCTTTACACCCGTGCTTACAGCTATGCACCTGCATCTATCATCTCGCCCATGAGTTATTTCGGCGTGGTCATGACGGGGCTTTGGGGCTGGTTGATATGGGATCAAGTCCCCAGCACGAACACCTGGCTGGGGACACTGTTGGTGATTGGTGGCGGCATAGGCTCCGTCTGGATTGGCGCACGCTTGCGCAGCCAGCATTGAATGCTGGCAGGTATCAGGACGAGCAGGTTAGATGAATTGCCGCCGCCCAATCCGGTGGCGTGTCAGCATAGCGCTGCTGAGCAGGATGCTCATCAGCCGGGTGACGCAATAGAGGCAACAGATCATTCAAAGGGCGATAGTCCCCCTGATGGGCTTCGCGGATAACCTCTTCAGCCATGTAGTTACGCAAGATATAACGCGGATTAACACTTCGCATCTGCTGACGATGAATCGGCACACTGGCGGCCTCCATGGCAATACGCGCCTCATATTCACCCAGCCAAGCTGACATTTGAGGGGCATTATCAGCCAAAGCAAGCAACCCTTCACGCCCAGCAAGATCGCCCGGCTGCCATTCTGATAGCAGACGAAGGAATCGATTGTGATCCATTCGACAGCTGATCCAGAGTGATTCCAGCCGCTCGACCAAACCTGCATCTTCAGCATCAATACGCTGCAGACCAAGACGTGCCCGCATAAACTCGAGCTTGGCGGCCTGATACAGGGGCATAAAGCGCTCGAGTTCAGCTTCAAGCGCTTCACGTTCAATCAGCGGCAGCAGAGATTGAGCCAAAGCAGCCATATTCCACTGCACGATTGCAGGCTGCTGTTTGAACGCATAGCGACCTTCATAGTCGTTTTTATTGGCAATATGGTCAGGCTCATACCAATCCATGAAGGTATAGGGCCCATAATCGAAAGTTTCCCCTAGAATCGACATATTGTCAGTGTTCAGCACACCGTGGACAAATCCGTATGCCTGCCAAGAGGCAACCAGTCGAGCTGTACGCTCCAGAATTTCTCGATACATGGCCAGGACTGGGCTCTCAGACCCCAAGCACTCTGGATAAAAACGTTCAAGGCAGTACTGCGCCAGCTTACCAAGCTCTTCATGCCGACCAGAATAGAAAAAGAACTCAAAGTGACCAAAGCGGATATGACAAGGCGTAACACGCAGCAATTGTGCACACGGCTCCATACCGTTTCTTAGAGTATAGTCTTCACTCCCGAGCAAACAGAGTGCACGCGTAGTGGGAATACCAAGCCCAGCCATAGCTTCACCAGCCAAGTACTCACGGATACTGGATCTCAAGACTGCGCGACCGTCACCAAAACGTGAAAAAGCAGTCTTGCCTGCTCCTTTTAGATGCAGATCATAGCGAACCCCATCACGTGCGGTAACCTCTCCCAGGAGAAGACCACGACCATCACCAAGATCAGGGTTATAGGTACCAAATTGATGGCCTGTATATTTCATTGCCAGGGGCTGAGTGCCTGGCCAGGGCTGATGACCACCACAATAGCTCACCAGCTCTGCAGGGGTAACGCCACAAGGATCCAGACCCAACAGGTGTGCAACTTCAGGACAAAAAGCAATCAGGTGCGCTTTTTTTAATGGCTTAATGTCCACCTCCTGAAACCAGGTGGCGGGCAATCGTGCATATGTGTTATCAAATGGCAGTTCAGCCAGGCGACACCCCGTAGACATCTTTTCTCTCCTGTATTGAGATCCCTCTGCCTCATACCCTATCATTTTACTCAGGTATTTTCATCCTGATAAGAATGAGGATATGATGCGCCCTCTTCTATTCGATGGACATTACTTCTGCTGAACGGAACAGCTGATGAACAGTATGACTAAAGGACGGCATTGAGCATGTGGATTGAATTGGCCGACCTGTTTTGGCTCTCACTCACGGCACTGGCTTGCTACGCCTGGTGGCTGAACTTGAAACGACGTGAATCGGCTACACACGCTGTGCGCAAGTACTGTCAACGGGAAGGTGTACAGCTACTGGATGAAAGCATTGCTCTGGAAAAGATACGTCTGGCCAGAGACACTGATACAGGCAGGCTAACGCTGGTGCGCCACTATCAGTTTTACTTCACTTCGACAGGTGATGAGCGTTATTCGGGAAAAATCAGTATGCAAGGGCGCCATCTGCAGGCTATTGAACTGGCGCCCCACCGGATAGGCTAGCTTCGCAAGGCGCGCGCCAGAATACGGTCGAGTTGATTGGCGAATTGTTGGCGGTCCGCATGGCTGAGCGCAGCAGGTCCACCACTTTGTACACCGCTGGCACGAAGGGTCTCCATAAAATCCCGGATATTCAGTCGTGCCTTGATATTCTCTTCCGTGAATCGCTCACCTCTTGGCGTTAAGGCCAATGCCCCCTCATCAAGCACCTCGGAGGCCAAAGGAATATCACTGGTGATCACCAAGTCTCCCTTTTCGACACGGCGCACAATTTCATGATCCGCCACATCAAAGCCTGAGCTGACCTGCAATGCACGAATATTTGCGTCCGGCGGCACCCGCAACGCGTGGTTCGCCACCAACGTAAGCTCAACGCCTGTACGTTGTGCCGCACGGAAAAGAATATCCTTGATAACAACCGGACAGGCGTCGGCATCAACCCAGATTTTCATACCCCTACCTCAGCGTAACTGACGCACACGGCATGAGCGTCCCTTTACTTTGCCTTTGGAGAGAATACTCACGGCATCCCTTGCTACCGGACGGCTGACCGCAACATAGGTACAGAAGTCGAATACACGAATTTTACCGACCTGGTCACCATCGAGTTCACCTCCACGCGTCAACGCACCTACAACATCCCCCGGACGGATTTTTTGCTTTTTGCCAATATCCAGCTGCAGCGTCGCCATTGGCGCGCGGTAATCATTGGTAATTTCACCCTTCGGCAGAGGCTCATCGGTGATGATCATATCCATCTGAGCCTCAACTCCCGCCAGCTTGAATCGCTCACGCTCATTGAAAAGCGTCAATGCCACACCAGATTGACCCGCACGCCCAGTACGACCAATGCGGTGAACATGTACCTGAGGCTCCTTGGATGGACGATGGTTGATGACCAGATCCAACCCTTCCACATCCAGACCTCGAGCTGCTACATCTGTGGCGACCAGCACGGTTGCACTCTGGTTGGCAAAGCGAACCAGCGTCTGATCACGCTGACGCTGATCCAGGTCGCCATGCAGAGCGACAGCCGCTATACCGTCACGCTGCAAATGCTGCTCAAGATCGCGTACCTCCTGCTTGGTATTACAAAACACCACCGCAGATACCGGACGATAGCGATACAGTAGACGGGTAACAGCATCATCGCGCCCCTCATCTGTAACTTCATGAAAGTGCTGTTCGATGCTGGTGTTTTGGTGTAATGCCTCGACCTCAACACGCTCAGGGTTTTTCAGGATACGACTGGCAATTTCAGCGATTTCCTTAGGGTAAGTCGCACTAAAGAGCAGCGTCTGACGCTGACCAGGAGTAGCTGCCACAATCGCATCCACTGACTCCTGGAAACCCATTTCAAGCATGCGATCGGCTTCATCCAACACCAGGGTCTGCAAGCGGTTGAGACGCAGTGTTTCCTTGCGCAAATGCTCTTCAATTCGGCCCGGTGTACCCACCACAATATGCGCACCATGCTCCAGTGAGCCAATCTGAGGACCCAAGGGCATACCACCACAAAGTGTCAGCACCTTAACATTGGGAATCTGCCTTGCCAGGCGTCGCAGCTCCTGAGCCACCTGATCAGCCAGCTCACGGGTTGGGCAAAGCACCAGTGACTGAACATGAAAAGCAGTATTATCCAGCTTCTCCAACAGGCCAATTCCGAAGGCAGCCGTTTTACCTGAGCCTGTTTTACCCTGCGCAATAAGGTCATGTCCGCGCAAAATGACCGGCAGGCTGTCCTGCTGGATTGGCGTCATCTGGGAATATTCGAGGCTTTCAAGGTTACGCAAAAGCTCTGGCTTCAGCGCAAGCTGAGAAAAGGGATGCTGACTCAAGATAAATACCTGTCGGTGTTGGCGCTTTAAACCGTGCATTCTAGCAGAACACCCATAGCTCTAGCCCTACAGGCACAAAAAAAGGCAGCCGAAGCTGCCTTTTTTACGGATCAGAAGTCTATTACTTCATTTCCCAACCAGTAACTTCGGCAAGAGCCTTACCGATGTCAGCCAGAGAGCGAACAGTCTTCACACCAGCGTCTTCCAGTGCTGCGAATTTCTCGTCCGCAGTACCTTTACCACCGGAAATGATCGCACCAGCGTGACCCATGCGCTTGCCCGGAGGAGCAGTAACACCCGCGATGTAAGAAACAACCGGCTTGGTTACGTTAGCCTTGATGTAGGCAGCCGCTTCTTCTTCAGCAGAACCACCGATCTCACCGATCATAACGATCGCTTCAGTCTGCGGATCGTTCTGGAACATTTCCAGAATATCGATGAAGTTGGAACCCGGGATTGGGTCGCCACCGATACCAACACAGGTAGACTGACCGAAGCCAGCGTCAGTAGTCTGTTTAACCGCTTCGTACGTCAGAGTACCAGAGCGGGAAACGATACCGACTTTACCCGGCAGGTGGATGTGACCCGGCATGATACCGATTTTGCATTCACCCGGAGTGATAACGCCTGGGCAGTTCGGGCCGATCAGGCGAACACCCAGCTCATCACACTTCACTTTGCACTGCAGCATGTCCATTACCGGAATGTGCTCAGTGATGCAGACGATCAGCTTGATGCCAGCATGAGCAGCTTCCAGGATTGAATCTTTACAGAAAGGAGCAGGAACGTAGATAACAGACGCTTCAGCGCCAGTTGCTTCTACAGCTTCCTTAACGGTGTTGAATACCGGCAGACCCAGGTGCTCAGTACCGCCTTTGCCCGGAGTTACACCACCAACCATTTTGGTGCCGTAAGCAATCGCCTGCTCAGAGTGAAAAGTACCCTGGCCACCAGTGAAGCCCTGACAGATGACTTTGGTATCTTTGTTAATCAGAACGGCCATGATTATTTACCCTCCGCTGCTTTGACTGCCTGCTGAGCAGCATCAGTCAGGCTGGTTGCTGCAATGATGTCCAGACCGGACTCAGCCAGCTTCTGCGCACCCAGTTCAGCGTTGTTACCTTCCAGACGTACAACAACCGGTACGTTTACACCAACTTCTTTAACCGCACCGATGATGCCGTCTGCGATCAGGTCGCAGCGTACGATACCACCGAAGATGTTAACCAGAACGGCTTTAACCTTAGTGTCTTCAAGAATGATCTTGAAGGCTTCGGTTACACGTTCTTTGGTTGCACCACCACCAACGTCCAGGAAGTTGGCCGGGAAGCCACCGTGCAGAGAAACGATGTCCATGGTACCCATTGCCAGGCCCGCACCGTTAACCATGCAACCGATAGTACCGGTCAGAGCTACGTAGTTCAGATCCCATTCAGCCGCGCGTGCTTCACGCTCATCTTCCTGAGACGGATCCTGCATAGACTGCAGATCCTTGTGACGGTATACAGAGTTACCATCGATAACGACTTTAGCGTCCAGGCAGTGCAGGTTACCCTGGTCAGTGATGACCAGCGGGTTGATTTCCAGCAGCGCCAGATCTTTCTCTTCGAACATCTTCGCCAGACCCAGGAAGATGTTTACGAACTGCTTGATCTGATCACCCTGCAGACCCAGCTGGAACGCCAGTTCACGACCCTGGTAGGGCTGAGCACCGGTCAGCGGATCGATGGTTGCTTTCAGGATCTTCTCAGGAGTCTCTTCAGCAACTTTCTCGATCTCAACACCACCTTCGGTGGATGCCATGAAAACAATACGACGGCTGGAGCGATCGACAACTGCACCCAGGTACAGTTCGTTAGCGATGTCAGTGCAGGTCTCAACCAGAATCTTGGAAACAGGCTGACCATTGGCATCTGTCTGGTAAGTTACCAGACGCTCGCCGAGCCATTTTTCAGCAAAGGCTTTAGCTTCAGCCGGGGAATCAACCAGCTTTACACCACCTGCTTTGCCACGGCCACCGGCGTGTACCTGGGCTTTAACAACCCACTTGTCACCACCAATTTTTTCAGCCGCTTCAGCAGCCGCTTCCGGAGTATCTACCGCGATTCCTTTAGAAACCGGCAGACCATATTCGGCAAACAGTTGTTTGCCCTGGTACTCGTGAAGGTTCATGCTCTAATCCGTTGTGTTATCGGTTATACAGGTGTTTTCGCTGAGTAGTGCAGATACGAAAACACACCTATTGCTCTGCAACCCCCGCCTATGGGTTCACCACAGGCGGGATTAACCCTTCAGGTTATCGCTTTTTGCGATTCGCAATGTGAATAGCGTGATTGTCTACGGCCAGCGCTGCTTCGTGAACAGCTTCACTGACGGTCGGGTGAGCGAACACCATCAGCTGCAGATCCTCTGCACTAGCGCAGAATTCCATTGCAATCACACCCTGAGCGATCAGCTCGGAGGCGATACCGCCTACCATGTGAACACCCAGTATACGATCGGTTTCTTCATCAGCGATGATCTTGACGAAGCCCTCAGTTGCATTAGCCGCCATTGCACGACCAGATGCAGCAAACGGGAATTTACCGACCTTGATCTTCACACCCTCAGCCTTGAGTTCCTGTTCGGTCTTGCCGACCCAGGCCAGCTCAGGGAAGGTGTAAATGATGTTCGGGATGCAGTCGTAGTTCATTGCTGCCTTGTGGCCTGCAATAATATCTACAGCCATAATGCCCTCTTCCGATGCTTTGTGTGCCAGCATCGGACCACGTACGGAGTCACCAATCGCGTAAACGCCCGGTGCATCAGTACGGCAGTTCTCATCAACAAAGATGAAGCCACGCTCGTCCAGCTTGACGCCGGAGTCTTCAGACAGCAGACCCTGAGTCTGAGGACGACGACCAACCGCAACGATCAGCTTGTCGAAGACCATTTCCTGATCGCCATTGGCATCAGTGAACTTAACCTTCACTTCCTTGCCATCGATGATTTCAGTGCCGGTGCAACGTGCACCCAGCTTGATATCCAGACCCTGCTTGGTCAGCAGCTTTTTGGCTTCTTTGGCGACATCAACGTCAGCCAGGGCCAAGAAGTCATCCATCGCTTCAAAAATGGTAACTTCAGAGCCACAACGCGCCCAGATAGAGCCCATTTCCAGACCGATAACGCCAGCACCGATAACACCCAAACGCTTGGGTGTTTCGTCAATTTTCAGCGCGCCTTCGTTATCAACGATCAGGCCTTCTGTCAGGGGAGCCGGCGGGATCTCAACCGGAACAGAGCCTGACGCCAGGATTACGTTTTCAGCGGCGTGAACAGAAGTGCTGCCATCCTGAGCAGTAACTTCGACCTGCTTGTTGGCCAGAAGCTTACCGGTACCCTGAAGCAGAGTTACACCGTTGGCCTTGAACAGACCTGCGATACCGCCGGTCAAGTTCTTAACGATCTGGTCCTTGCGAGCCACCATCTGCTTGGTGTCGATCTGTACGTTGTCAGCAACAATGCCCTGAGCTGCGAAGCCATGTTGAGCTTCATGCAACTTGTGAGTCGTTTCCAGCAGCGCCTTTGACGGGATACAACCCACGTTCAGGCAGGTACCGCCCAGCACGGGAGTACCTTTGTCATCAACCCACTTCTCGACACAGGCAGTTTTCAGACCCAGCTGTGCAGCACGAATCGCCGCTACATAACCGCCAGGGCCGGCACCGATAACAATAAGATCAAATTTATCTGACATTAGTTAGTCCTGTTTACACTCGTTCGAAGGTGGGTCTGATTAAACATCCAGCAGCATACGTGCCGGATCTTCCAGCAGATCCTTGATGGTAACGAGGAATTGTACCGCCTCTTTACCGTCAATCATACGGTGGTCGTATGACAGCGCCAGGTACATCATCGGCAGGATTTCAACCTGACCGTTGACCGCCATCGGGCGCTCCTGAATTTTGTGCATGCCCAGAATAGCGGTCTGTGGCGGGTTCAGGATCGGGGTAGACATCAGGGAACCGAATACACCACCGTTAGTGATGGTGAACGTACCGCCCTGCATGTCATCCATACCCAGCTTGCCTTCACGTCCACGCTTGCCGAAGTCAGCGATGGTGCCTTCTACTTCAGCCAGGCTCATGGAATCAGTATCACGCAATACCGGTACCATCAGACCACGATCGGTGGATACGGCAACACCGATATCCTGGTAACCGTGATATACCATGTCGTTGCCGTCGATAGACGCGTTCACCGCCGGGAAGCGTTTCAGAGCTTCAGTGGCAGCCTTAACGAAGAAGGACATGAAGCCCAGGCGTGTACCGCCGTGAACCTTCTCGAACAGGTCCTTGTACTGCTTACGCAGCTCCATCACCGGCTTCATGTTGACTTCGTTGTAAGTCGTCAGCATGGCAGCATTCTGCTGCGCCTCAACCAGACGCTTGGCGATGGTTGCACGCAGGCGGGTCATCGGAACACGCTTCTCGACGCGCTCACCAACCGGTACATTCAAAACCGGAGCGGCAGCAGCCGGAGTAGCGGCAGCCGGTGCTGCAGCAGGCTTGTTCTTCAGGAAGTTCTGTACATCTTCCTTGGTGATACCACCATTCTTGCCAGAGCCCGGAATCTGAGATGCATCCAGACCATTTTCGTCAATCAATTTACGTGCAGCAGGGCCAACCTTGTCAGCATCACCAGCCGCTGCAGCAGCAGGTGCAGCGGCTTCGGCTGCAGCCGGCGCAGGAGCAGCAGAGGCAGCAGCGCCCGCTTCAAAGATAGCAATCACTTCTTCGCTCAGGACGGTGTCGCCTTCGCCTTTGATGATGTCCTTGAGAACGCCATCAGCAGGCGCAACCACTTCAAGTACCACCTTGTCAGTTTCGATATCAACGATCAGCTCATCAGCTGAACAAGCTTCGCCAGGCTGTTTGTGCCAGGTAGCAACAGTTCCGTCTGCAACGGACTCAGGGAAAGTTGGCGCTTTAATTTCGATGGACATGCTTTTTCCTTTAATAATCCTGAACAGGCTATTTCATCGAGCCTGTGTTAACCGTTGATGGCTTCGTTGACCAGCTTTTCTTGCTGCTCAAGGTGAACAGAGATGTAACCTACTGCCGGTGCTGCAGCGTGCGGACGACCAACACCTTCGAGGTACAACTTGGGATCATGTTTATGCAGTACATTTCGCATGTGATGCTGACTGCAGTACCAAGCGCCCTGGTTCATAGGCTCTTCCTGACACCAAACAACCGACTCAAGGTTAGTATATTCGGCGATGGCGTTCTTAAGCGCTTTTTCCGGGAATGGATAGAGCTGCTCGATACGGATGATGGCCACATCGTCTTTTTCCAGCTCTGCACGGCGGTTATACAGGTCGTAGTAGACCTTGCCGCTACACATTACCAGACGCTTAACCTTCTTCGGATCCAGCGTATCCACTTCCGGCAACACCGGGTGGAAAGTACCTTCAGACAGGTCTTCCAGTGTACATACAGCCTGCTTATGACGCAGAAGCGACTTCGGCGACATAATAATCAACGGCTTACGCAGCGGGCGCACAACCTGGCGACGCAGCAGATGGAAAATCTGAGCCGGAGAAGATGGCACACACACCTGAATATTGTGTTCTGCAGACAACTGCAGGAAACGCTCCAGACGCGCAGACGAGTGCTCTGGTCCCTGACCTTCAAAACCGTGCGGCAGCAGCATGGTCAGACCACAGAGACGACCCCACTTGTGCTCACCAGAGGTGATGAACTGATCGATAACAACCTGAGCACCGTTGGCGAAGTCACCGAACTGAGCTTCCCAGATTACCAGTGCGTTAGGCGTTGTCGTCGCGTAGCCATATTCGAACGCAAGAACTGCTTCTTCCGACAGGAAGGAGTCATAGATATCGAAATCAGGCTGACCCTCTGCAATATTCTGCAGCGGCACGTAAATGCTGGCATCTTTCTGGTTATGAACCACCGCATGACGGTGAGAGAAAGTGCCACGACCAACATCCTGACCAGTCAGACGAATCGGATAACCTTCAGCCAGCAGAGTTGCATAGGCCATGGTTTCCGCGAAGCCCCAGTTAATCTCCATGGCGCCCGCAGCCATTTTCTTGCGGTCTTCATAGATTTTCTGGACCTGACGCTGGATATTGAAGCCTTCAGGGAATTCACAGGTCTTGTTGGCCAATTCCTGCAGCAGCTTCTGATCAACACTGGTATCACAGTCGAACGACCATTTGTGACCCAGGTAAGGACGCCAGTCAACGAACAGCTCTTCATTCGGCTCAAGAACCAAAGACTTGGCAACGTGCTGACCGTTTTCCAGTGCCTGACGGTATTCCTGATCCAGAGACTTGGCCTGGTCTTCAGTCAGTACACCTTCTTCAACCAATCGAGCCGCGTACAGCTCTTTGGTCGTCTTCTGTACTTTGATCTGCTTGTACATCAGCGGCTGGGTACCGGACGGCTCGTCCGCTTCGTTATGACCACGACGACGATAGCAAACCAGATCGATAACAACGTCTTTATTGAATTCGTTACGGTAATCCAGTGCCAGCTGAGTGACAAAGCGTACTGCTTCAGGATCATCACCATTAACGTGGAAGATTGGCGCCTGGACCATCTTCGCAACATCGGTGCAATACTCAGTTGAGCGAGCATCTTCTTTCTTGGAAGTAGTGAAGCCCACCTGGTTGTTGATCACGATGTGAATGGTGCCGCCCGTCTTGTAAGCGCGGGTCTGGGACATTTGGTAAGTTTCCATCACCACACCCTGACCTGCGACAGCAGCATCACCATGGATGGAGACAGGAATTACACTATTGCCGATGGCATCATCACGACGATCCTGACGCGCACGCACAGAACCCTCAACTACCGGAGATACGATTTCCAGGTGAGACGGGTTAAATGCCATCGCAAGATGTACTTCGCCGCCAGCGGTCATCACATTGGACGAAAAGCCCTGGTGGTACTTGACATCACCGGAGGTTTCCAGCAGCTTCTTACCTTCAAACTCACCGAACAGGTCCTGCGGGTTCTTGCCGAAGATATTAACCAGCACGTTCAGACGGCCACGGTGAGCCATGCCGATAACCAGCTCTTTGGCGCCATCACGACCAGCACGCTGAACCAGTTCATCCAGGCAAGGAATCAGCGCTTCGCCACCTTCCAGGCCAAAACGCTTGGCGCCGGCGTAACGCGAACCCAGATATTTCTCCAGGCCTTCGGCAGCACTCAAACGTTCCAGAATGTGGATACGCTCGTCATTGGTGAGAACAGGATGGCTGCGCACAGGTTCCATGCGGGATTGGATCCAGCGTTTTTCCTGTGTGTCGACGATGTGCATGTACTCAGCGCCGACAGTAGTGCAATAGGTCTTTTTGAGGTCCGCCAGGATCTCCTTCAGTGTGCTTTCTTCCGGACCAAAGAACAGCGAACCGAGCTGGAAGCGGGTATCGAAATCGGCTTCTGACAACTCATGAAAACGAGGATCCAGATCAGGCACTTGCTCACGCTGCATCAGGTTCAACGGATCAATATCCGCATGCTGATGACCACGCACGCGAAATGCATTGATCATACGCAGAACACGAACCTGTTTCTTTTCGTGTTCAGAGCTGACACTGCTACCGGAAACCGGCGTGGCGCGTTTCTGATTCTTTGAAAGGAGGAGAAAGTGCTCCCGTACAGTGGAATGCGGTACATCCTGAGAAATGCTATCGCCCACTTTGGGAAGCTTGTCGAACTCTTCGCGCCACTCTTGTGGAACGGCGTTCGGGTCCATCAGGTAAGTTTCGTATAGTTGTTCAACATATGAAAGATTGCCACCGTAGAGGTGGGCATTCTTCCACATCTGCTCCATTATGCCATCTTGCATTATCATCTCACCCTGGCTCTGAGAGGGCGCTGCATCGGTCAGGCTGCACTATTTCCTGAGCCGGCAGTCCTGGGCCCCTCTGCTGATTACCGTTTTGTATTTTGTCTACAGCCACTACGGATCACGTGCGACCGTGCGCCAATTCTACGCTTTTTATGACAGCCTTTACACTGCTAGCGGGGGTCGATTCTACAAAATATTATCATTCTGACGACATAGGCCTTTTGGCTAGTAAAAATACTCCAGCCAAAGCATAGACAAAAAAAAACGGCACTCACCAGGAGTGCCGTTTTATTTGATTCAAAAACGATCAGGTCGCTTGCTGAATCAGCATATTGCGGATCTTACCGATCGCTTTGGTCGGGTTAAGACCCTTAGGACATACGTTCACGCAGTTCATGATGCCGTGGCAACGGAACACACTGAACGGATCATCCAGATCAGCCAGACGCTCGTTTGTTGCTGTGTCGCGGCTATCTGCCAGGAAGCGGTAAGCCTGCAGCAGACCAGACGGCCCAACAAACTTATCTGGATTCCACCAGAAGGACGGACAAGCCGTTGAACAGCACGCACAAAGAATACACTCGTACAGACCATCCAGCTCAGCACGCTCTTCAGGAGACTGCAGACGCTCAATAGCAGGCGCAGGTGTATCGTTGATCAAGAACGGCTTGATCTTTTCGTACTGCTTGTAGAACTGAGTCATATCGATGACCAGGTCACGGATAACCGGCAGACCAGGCAGCGGACGCAGTACCAACTTGTCATTTTCAACAACTTCAGACAGAGGCGTAATACACGCCAATCCGTTCTTACCGTTCATATTCATGCCATCAGAGCCACAAACACCCTCACGGCAGGAGCGACGGTATGCCAAAGTCGCATCTTTTTCTTTCAGCAACTGGAGCAGGTCCAGCACCATGATGTCCTTGCCACCCGGGATGTCGATATGAACATCCTGCATGTACGGCGCATCATCAATCTCAGGATTGTAACGATATACACTTACCAGCATCGCACCAGCCCCTTAATAAGTTCGTACTTTCGGCGGGAACGGATCCATTGTCTTAGGCGCGAAGTTAACATCACGCTTACCAATGGTCTTAGTTTGCGGGAAGAACACAGAGTGGCACAGCCAATTCTCGTCATCTCGCTCGGTAAAGTCGTTGCGGGCATGAGCGCCGCGCGATTCTTTACGCACTTCCGCCGCAATAGCAGTCGCTTCAGCAACTTCCATCAGGTTCTCAAGCTCCAGCGCTTCAATACGTGATGTATTAAATGCCTGGCTCTTGTCTTCCAGATGTACGTTTTCAACACGCTGACGGATCTCTTTCAACAGACCCAGACCTTTCTGCATGCTTTCGCCATCACGGAATACACCGAAGTACAATTGCATGGTGTCCTGCAGAGCCTTACGAACATCAGCAACTTTCTCACCGCCAGTACTGTTGTTCAGACGATTCAGACGTGACATTGCTGCTTCGATATCAGCATCAGTTGCATCAGCCACCTGGTAGCCTTCACGCATCTGCTGCTCGATCTGCAGACCCGCTGCACGACCGAATACCACCAGGTCAAGCAGAGAGTTACCACCCAAACGGTTAGCACCGTGTACGGATACACAAGCCACTTCACCACAGGCAAACAGACCATCAATGATTTTGTCTTCACCGGTTTCAGGATCCGGAGAGATCGCCTGGCCGCCGATATTGGTCGCAACACCACCCATCATATAGTGACAGGTCGGAACAACCGGAATCGGCTCCTTAACAGGATCGGATGCTGCGAATGTCTTGGACAGTTCACAGATACCCGGCAGACGAGAGTGCAGAACTTCTTCACCCAGATGATCGAGCTTCAGGTAAACATGATCGCCATTTTCACCACAGCCACGACCCTCCAGGATTTCCAGAATCATGGAACGCGCAACAACATCACGACCAGCAAGGTCTTTGGCGTTCGGAGCATAACGTTCCATGAAACGCTCGCCGTCCTTGTTCACCAGGTAGCCACCCTCACCACGGCAACCTTCGGTTACCAGTACGCCAGCACCTGCGATGCCGGTCGGGTGGAACTGCCACATTTCCATATCCTGAGCCGCCACACCTGCACGCATGGCCATACCCATGCCGTCGCCTGTGTTGATCAGGGCGTTGGTGGTAGAGGAGTAGATACGACCCGCACCACCAGTAGCCAGAACCGTGGCCTTGGCTTTGATGTATACAGTCTCACCGGTTTCGATGCAGATAGCGATAGAGCCGACAACGGCACCATCAGCATTCTTCACCAGATCAACGGCATACCATTCATTAAGGAAGGTAGTGCCAGCTTTGATGTTAGCCTGGTACAGCGTGTGCAGCAGAGCGTGACCGGTACGGTCAGCGGCAGCACAGGTACGGGCAGCCTGACCACCCTCACCGAAGTTTTTAGACTGACCACCAAACGGACGCTGGTAGATACGACCCACTTCAGTACGAGAGAACGGCAAACCCATGTGATCCAGCTCGAATACAGCCTGAGGACCTACGGAACACATGTACTCGATTGCGTCCTGGTCACCGATATAGTCTGACCCCTTAACGGTGTCATACATATGCCAGCGCCAGTCGTCGTTCGGATCAGCACTGGCAATTGCACAGGTAATACCGCCCTGAGCCGATACAGTGTGAGAACGAGTCGGAAATACTTTAGTGACACAAGCCGTTTTCAGACCGGACTGAGCCAGCTGCAGAGCGGCGCGCATACCTGCACCACCACCACCGACAACGATTGCGTCGAAAGTCAGAGTACGCAGTTTAGACATGTTTTAGATACCCCACAGAATCTGGACGCCCCATACGACGTAGATAAACGCCAGCAGGCCGCATACGGACTGGAACACAAAACGAGCACCGGTCTGCTTAATGTAGTCGGTAGACACAGACCACATGCCGATCCAGGCGTGAGCGACCAGAGACAGAATTGCCAACAGGGTATAGATGCGCATACCAGTACCGCTGAACAAATCCTTCCACTGATCAAACGTCAGATCAGGATTAAGCAGCAGATAGCCGATCATAAAAATGGTATAAGTCGCCAACACCAGCGCAGTTACGCGCTGCATCATCCAGTCATACAGACCGCTGCGACCAAAGCTTGTAATACTAGTTACCATACCCAGACTCCTGCCAGCAAAATGGAAACACCTGCAATAATAAGAGTCACTTTTGCAGCCAAACGACCGCTTTCGATCTCTTCACAGTGTCCCATGTCCATAACCAGGTGTTTGATACCTGCGAAGAAATGGTACAGCAGTGCTGAAACCAATCCCCATGCGATAAGTTTTGCCAGGAAAGATTCCTGGAGCATCTCAGCTGCTTCATTGAAGCCGGCCTGAGACTCCAGCGACATACTCAATGCATACATCATAAAGATAGCGCCGAAGAACAGCACTACACCTGTTGCGCGATGCAGAATTGAAGTAATTGCCGGAAGTGGCTGTTTTATGGTTCGAAGATCTAAATTTACAGGTCTTTTTTTGTTCACGGCTCTAGTTCACACTTTTATTGCCCAATTGCGGGACAAGAGGACAAGGTTGCTAGGAAGTGCTCAGAGAGTAGTACCTCGAGATGCCAGAACTGACACTAAACCAGTGGGCACGGTGCCAACTCAGGTGCGAGAGTATAGACAGTTCACCTAGGGAATACAACGCGAGACCCTCTCCATAAGGCTTAAGTCTAGTCCCGCTGATGTCTGCATTAAACTCAATGTAAGTGTCTAATAGAACTTAACTATTCGACTAATTAATTATTTAATTATCTCTCATTAATGCAACTCACTTATTATTCTTTTGCAATGCAACATCTTATGCCTAAGGCTTAATTGACAATCCCATTTCAAACTCTATAGTGGTCGGGTCCTATTTCGGGCCATTTTCCTATGACGCGGCGCTTGTTTCGGCCGCAGCAATACAAACAGAATGATAGGAGCCTCTAATGGCTGACAAGAAAGCACGTTTGACAGTCGATGGTCTGGACGAAGCGATCGAACTGCCGGTTTACTCCGGCACTGAAGGTCCCGACGTCATTGATGTACGCCCTCTGACTGGCAAAGGCCTTTTCACCTACGATCCCGGCTTTGTATCCACTGCAGCCTGCGAATCCAAGATCACCTATATAGATGGTGCTAATGGCATTTTGCTGCATGGCGGCTACCCGATTGAACAACTGGCTGAAAAGTCCGACTATCTTGAAGTCTGCTACCTGTTGCTGAATGGCGAACTGCCCAACGCAGAAGAAAAAGCCAAGTTCGTCAACACCATCTCCAACCACACAATGGTGCACGAGCAGCTGAGCCAGTTCTTCAAAGGCTTCCGCCGCGACGCTCACCCGATGGCCATCATGTGTGGTGTAGTCGGCGCTCTGTCGGCCTTCTATCACGATTCTCTGGATATCAATGATCCTCACCATCGTGAAGTTTGCGCCTATCGCCTGATCGCCAAGATGCCGACTCTGGCTGCCATGTGCTACAAGTACTCAATTGGCCAGCCGTTCATGTACCCGCGTAACGACCTGAGCTATGGCGCCAACTTCCTGCGCATGATGTTCGGCACTCCGTGCTCCGAGTATGAAGTCAATCCGGTGCTGGCCCGCGCCATGGATCGCATCTTCATCCTGCACGCCGATCATGAGCAGAACGCCTCGACTTCGACTGTACGCTTGGCCGGCTCTTCCGGTGCCAACCCGTTCGCCTGCATTGCAGCAGGTATTGCCGCCCTTTGGGGCCCGGCTCACGGCGGCGCCAACGAAGCCGTACTGAACATGCTGGATGAAATCGGTGACGAAGCAAATATTCCTGAGTTCATCGAGAAAGCCAAGGATCCCAACGATCCGTTCCGCTTGATGGGCTTTGGTCACCGCGTTTACCGCAACTTCGACCCTCGCGCCAAGGTCATGAAAAAGACCTGCGACGAAGTACTGGCTTTACTGGGCATCGAAAACGATCCTCAGCTGCAGATTGCAAAACGCCTGGAACAGATCGCCCTGGAAGACGACTACTTCGTGGCACGCAAGCTGTACCCGAACGTCGATTTCTACTCAGGCATCATCCTGAAAGCCATCGGCATCCCGACCAACATGTTCACCGTGATCTTTGCCCTGTCTCGCACAATCGGCTGGATCTCACACTGGAACGAATTCCACTCCAGCCCGAACAAGATCGGTCGCCCGCGCCAGCTGTATACAGGCTCTAAGCAGCGCGACTACCCTGCTTAAGATACTGATAATTAAAACCCCGCTACGCGGGGTTTTTTTTGGCCACAAAAATAGGAAAAAGACCTAATGATTTAACAGTGTGCATCAGCTAAATTTCTCACGAACGGAACCCAATGCTGTAACGAAAGGATTCGAGCCATGCCATGCACCTGCCCCTCATGCCAAGCACTACTAAGCACCGGCAAAACACAAGCCTCACATCACTTAATCAGCCGCATCACCAACAGCGAAGTGTTCAAATGCGATGACTGTGGAACATACCTGTTAAGAGAGAACGCCATCTGGGAGCGCCTAGAGCCACCATCACCCGTTCGACCCAACCCGAAATCCAGCCTGACATCACAGCTCAACCACCAGCACTAGCTGTCACAAAAAATTCACTGACAAGTCTTTATTTCGCATTCCACTTACTCCTATTATGTATATACATCGTATAGCAATAAAAAGAGTAAAGATGAACGAATGCAAAGAGTGCGCCCAAATCATGGGCACCAAGCAACCCCCACACCCCCACCTGATCAAACAGCGCGAGCGGCATACACACCCACTATACAAATGCTCTGAGTGTGGATCAGAGCTGGTTCTGCTATTTGATCGATGGGAACCCAGTTTTCCGGGATGGCTGCCCGCGGCCTATGGCTGAAGAACCTCACAGAAATTGCTACCTGTGATTTATGCCACACCTGAGATCAACATCCGAGAGACTTTCAATCAAGACACACCCAGCCAGCAATACCTGACGATACATACACGGGAAGGTGATTTGGAACTTTTTGGAGCCCATAAACAGAAACAGCGAGCCGCTTTCGCTAACTCGCTGTTTCTGCTTAAGAATTCTGGTAGGACTAACTGGATTCGAACCAGCGACCCCCACCATGTCAAGGTGGTGCTCTAACCAACTGAGCTATAGTCCTAAAACTTGGAGCGAATTATACAGCTAACCTTTTGGCTTGCAAGTGTTTTTTAACACTAATTTAATGAAATGAGATCACTTAATTCATCCGCTGTCATTGGCTTCGCCAACAGGAAACCCTGAATAAGGTCGCATCCGTTTTGACGCAAAAACTGCAGCTGTTCATCACTATCGACCCCTTCAGCAACAACCTTCATACCCAGACTTTTAGCCAAAGCCAACATGGCCAAAACGATTTCTTCGTCACTATCCCTGTTCCCTATACCAATAATAAAAGAGCGGTCTATTTTGAGGTAGCTGGCATCAAGCTCACGTAAATAGCCAAGGGAGGAATAGCCCGTACCGAAGTCGTCAATTGACAGTCTGACACCTGACGCCTCAAGAATTGCCAGGTTCTCTTCTACCTGTGGCGTTACCCCCATCAGCGTGGTCTCGGTAATTTCAACAACCACTCGCTCCCGCCTCAAGGAATGCTTTTCCAACACCTCAAGGAGGCGGTGACCTACCTTGTCACGCGCAAGCTGTACTGCAGAGATATTCAAACTGAGATAGAAATCATCTCGTGCCGTCGCATTCCAGCAGGCTAATTGCTCCATTACCTGCCCCAACTGCCAAGCACCAATTTCAACAATCATGCCGCTGTCCTCAGCCACAGGAATAAACTCAGCTGGGGACACCCATTCACCATCTGTGCCGCGCCACCGCATCAAGACTTCAGCACCAACAGGATTTAGGGTTCTTGCATCGTAAATTGGCTGGTATCGCATCTCGAGGCCTGCAAAACCGCGCTCAACCTCCTTCCTCAGTCCCTGCTCAAGTGATACACGGTGCTGCGCCTGATTATCCATATCAGGAGTAAAAACACGATAGGTCCCCTTACCCTCACTCTTTGCCCGGTACATTGCCAAATCAGCCTGTCTAAGCAAAGACTGCGGATCAGCTTCAGCGTCAGCTATAGAGATACCAACACTTGCCGTTAACTGAAAACGCGCCCCCTGCAATTCAAATGATTCTGACATTAGCTCGCAAGTACGCTTGGCTACCACATGCGCCCGCAGTTTTGCGCCCTTTTCACCAAGAACGAGCGCAAATTCATCACCACCAAGGCGGGACATAAATACGGATTCAGGTAAAGAGTGCTGCAAGCGCTGCACGGCTATCTGCAGTAACTGATCCCCTTTTCCATGCCCAAGCGTGTCATTAACCGCCTTGAAGTTATCTAAATCAACATATAGCAATGCGACATCATCGGACCCAAACTCTTCCAGCAATAGTTGCAGCTTATGCGCCAGCGCACGGCGATTTGCCAACCCCGTTAAAGGGTCGTGCGTTGACAAATATTTGGACTGCTCCTCAGCCTGTTTTCTCGCCGTAATATCTTCTTGTACTGCGACAAAATGAGAAACCACCCCCTTGTCGTCCAATATTGGGGTTATTGTTTGCTCAACAACGAGCCGATGACGGGAGCGATTTAAATTAACCACCTCACCACGCCATACTCGCCCATCAAGAATGGTTCGCCACAACTGCTGAAAGAATAACTTGGAGTGCTCACCTGAGTTTAATAGTGCAGGCGTGTGCCCAACGACATCATGAGGTTCATAGTCCATCATTTTGGTAAAAGCCTGATTCACCCATTGAATCCGCCCTTGAGCATCCGTTATTAAAACGGCATTCGCCGTCGTGCTAATAGCAGCACTAAGCAACTTAAGCTCGGCCAGCAACTTGTCCTGCCGAACTTTTAACCAGGAAACGATAGCGACCGCGGCCAGTATAATCAGCAGAGCCATTACGACTGCCCAACTAAAGCCTCGCAAGGTTTCATGCCAACGCGCAAGTGCCACATCTTCATCAATCGAAATAGTTAATAGCAAAGGATACATGGAGGTTGATCGATAACCCGTTATCCAGCTAACACCTTCTCGCCGCTCTTCAACCACACCCCAATCGCGGTCTGCTAAATATGAAGAATATCCACCACCGTCCTGGACCACTTCAAGCTTTGGCATATCTGGCAAACGCACCAGAGGCAACCCGTCATAGCGATACAACGTCACTTCAGCTTTAAGACTATTCACTACCGGATAAAACTGTTCACGCAGCGCATCCGGATTAAGAACTGCGACCACCCAAAGAGAACCGTCCAGATTTTGAGGATTAACAGGCATGCACAGAGGAATATGATAAAGCCCTGCTGGCGATACTGGCTGTGTAATACTCCTCCCCGGCAAAGGCTGGGCTACAGCAATCAACTGTCCTGCTTGAAACCATTCCAGACAGCTATTTAATGTATCGGATTGATCCTGCATTATCGCCGCATTACCAGAAGTCGCCAATAATCGCCCATTCGCATCCAACACAGCCATTTCACGCAACTGAGGTACTGCTTGAACGAGATCACTCAGCTGGGTATGCATTTCGGTATGATTAGTTGCAAGCGATTCACGCTCAAGCAATCGCCTGGACTGAACACGCATCCGCCCATGAACATCTTGTACGGATCGCACCAGGGTACTTTCCAACGAATGCGCCAAGATCGCAGCCTGGCTTCGCAGGCTATCTTGCATGCGTTGCTCACCCAGGTAGACAAACAGGATAAATAGAAGGATGAGCAACGTGGAAAATATCAGGCCACTCGCAGGAATCCAAAGCCAACGTTTTACTGCCAAAACCGACTACCCATCTGGTATATTCGAAACATTAAATGTAGAGCCCAAGCGCTCCCTGGAGGCCGCAGTGAAGCCCGTACTTTCATCATTTGCCCGCATCCTGCTGCTTGCCGGCTTACTGAGCAGCTTTACTTCCCTTCAAGCTGCCAGCACAGAATCATCCAATCGTTTGCAACGTATCCACAATACAGGCGAACTTAGAGTCTGCATATGGCCCGAGTACTTTTCCATCAGTGCTCGCCATCCTAAAACCGGACTATTGGAAGGTATTGATATCGAGCTGTCGCACGAATTTGCTTCTGATCTTGGTGTATCCGTTAAATATGTTGAAACACATTTCGGACGTTTTATCCAAGACCTTAAAGAAGACCAGTGTGACATTGCCATGTTTGGCGTTGCCATCACAGAACAACGCCAGCGACAGATTGACTATAGCGAACCTTATCTGGCCAGTCAGATTTACGCCGTTACAACTCGGACTCATGCCGCTATTAATGAATGGAAGGATATAGACCAGCCCGGCGTAATTGTCAGTGTTCAGGAAGGAACCTACATGCAGGGCTACATGAAGCGCACCATGACGCAGGCTGACATGCTGGTTGTACGTGATCCGCGTGAACGGGAACTGAAAGTCATGTCTGGCCAGGCAGATGTGTTTCTAACTGATTACCCGTATTCACGAAAAGTATTGCGCTTTTATGATTGGGCTCGCGTTATTGCACCAGCATCAGAAGGCGAAGATCGCCCCTTTCGATATGCCTATGCCATTGCGCCTGAACAGCCTGAGTGGCTGGCCCGAATCAATGACTTTGTAAAGCTGATAAAACAGGATGGACGCTTAAGGCAGGCAGCAGAGCGACATGACCTGCTTCCAGCAATCATGGGTAGTCACGACAATTGAACCAAGTCGTTTTCGATCGCATAACGCGTAAGACCAGCGGCAGTTTGGATGTTTAGTTTCGACTTTATGTTCTGGCGGTGGGTTTCAACGGTTCTTACCGAAATCCCAAGTGCCTTGGCTATTTCCTTGTTGTTACTTCCCTCGGCCAGCAACCTCAATACCATCGACTCACGCGGTGTCAAAACTGAAGTAGAAGCAGGCTCAGCCACCTGAGGCTGATCAAACTGACTGAAAAGAGTTTGAGACGCACTTGAGCTAAAGTAGGTGCCGCCGCGATACACAGTTTCTACGGCGCTGACCATTTCAGCGGCTGATACATCTTTAAGGATATATCCTTTTGCACCCGACTGAATCAACTGCACCATGTATTCGCGATTGTCATGCATGCTCAGTATGAGCACCCGCGTCTCCGGCATCTGTTGCTGCAACACCTTGGTAGCCTCCAGTCCATTCATAACCGGCATGGATATATCCATCAGCACTACGTCAGGCTTGAGATTATGTGCAGCTTCAATCGCCTCTTGACCATTATTTGCGCGCCCGACGACCTCGATCCCTCCCTCATCTTCAAGGCGCGCCTGAATACCATCTATCACCAGCGGGTGATCATCCACCAACAATACGCGAATTAATGCACTCATCAGTCCTTCTACCCCTGTCGCAATGCCAAGCCAACCAATAGTATGGCACCCTGCCCCGGCTTGGACAGCAACTTGAAGTCTCCACCCAACAGCTCAACGCGCTCACGCATATTTCGTAACCCGATACCTTCAAAGCGCTCAAGAACATCGGTATCAAAACCACGGCCATTATCCTGCAGGCGCAACCATACTGCCCCCCCTTGGATCCACACCCCAAGATTCAGCCAGCTCGCATCGGCGTGCTTCTCTACATTCGTCAATCCTTCCTGAACCAAGCGATAAATAGTGATTTCAACTTCTTCCGGCAGGCTTGCCTCAGGTAGGCGCATATCAATCTTTAGACGAATGCCGGTACGCTCCGTAAAGCGCTGTAGCAAACCATCCAGTGCGGCCCTGAGCCCCAAATCATCCAATAGCGTAGGACGAAGATCATGGGAGATACGCCGCACCTCCTGAATCGCTTCATTCAGGACTTCGTACCCCTGCTGAAGATCATCCAGTCCACTTTGGTCCTGGTTTTTCAATTTGCGCTGCGCCAGTTCGATACGGTAAAGCACTGACACCATGAGCTGGTTGATGCCATCATGCAGCTCCCGCGAAAAGCGACGCCGGTCTGCCACATTGGTCAATATGGATCGATGCGCCAGGTGACGCAGTCGACTGTCGGCAAGACGATTCTCATGCAAATTGATCGCAATCCCCAGCAGTAGTACCAATAGCACCGCCACCAACATAATGACGACTACCGTAAAGAAAGTATTACGAATATTACGGTTGACCTGCTCACGAATCTTAGCCACATCTCGCGTTATATCATCGAGATACAGCCCCGTACCCAACATCCAGCCCCACTTCTCCAGCTTGACGACATAACCCAGCTTTTCTTCATAGTCCTGCTTGGAGGGCTTCTGCCAAAGATAGCGATGATAGCCACCACCCTGCTCAGCTTTTTCAAGCAGATTACGAATAATGTAGTCGCCACGAGCATCCTGAATATCGAGCAGATTTTGACCAACCAGGTGCGGAAGGGTTGGATGCACCAGGTTAACCCCCTCCAGGTTATACACGAAGTAATATCCATCCTGATCCTGACCGAATGTCATATCGTTCAGGATCCGCTTTACTTCACGTTGCGCTTCCAGGTCACTGGGATCGGAGTTATCAACGATGTGCGCGATGGAGGTCATCGCAAGACTGACGTAATTTTTCAGCTCACGCTTTTTAGACGCCAGCAGGTTTTCTTCGAATAGCTGGATTTCATCTTCAGACAATTGCCGTGCCTGATTCATGCCGATCCAGGCAACAACCGAGGTTACCAATAACATGGGAATCAGGGACAGAAGAAGAATTTTGACCTTGAGCGGCATCGAATATTCACCGGCAGACAGGAACAGATACGAACAGGCCCCGTTAAACGGGGCCTGTAGTCTTACAGTTTATACCAGACCGTAGAACTCGGGGAACAACAGGATTGAGATCACAATCGCAACCTGCATCAGAATAAAGGGCACAACCCCCTTGTAGATATCCAGCGTGCGCACTTGAGGCGGCGCAACCCCCTTGAGATAGAACAGACTGAAGCCAAAGGGTGGCGTCAGGAAGCTGGTCTGCAGGTTCATGGCAATCAGAATCGCGAACCAGACAGGTGCGATACCCAAGGCATCGGCTGCAGGCAACAGGATCGGTACAATAATGAAACTGATTTCGACAAAGTCGATGAAGAAACCCAGAATCATGATCGCTATCATCGACAGGATCAGGAAGCCCATCGCCCCGCCCGGCAGGTTAGACAGATAGTGCTCAACAATCTCTTCACCACCGGTGTAGCTAAATGCCATGGAGAACGCAGTTGCACCCAACAGAATGGCAAACACCATCGCAGTAACCTTTACGGTTTCAGACGCGGCATTGAACACCATTTTCCAGCTGAATTGACCATAGATAACAGCCAGTAACAGCGCACCCACGCCACCCAGCGCAGATGACTCTGTCGGGGTAGCGATGCCAGCAAAGATCGACCCCAGAACCACAAGGATCAGTGCCAGAGGCGGCACGATCGCCTTCAAAGCCTTGAAAATTTGCTGATTGCGCGAGCCATCTTCCGGATTCATCGGCAAAGCAGGCGCCGCTTCCGGTTTCAGATAGGTATACACAAGGATGTAGGCGACATACGCCCCGATCAAAATCATGCCAGGCCCAATAGCGGCCTTGAACAGGTCGCCAACAGGAATACCCATTACATCACCCAGGATGATCAGGATAATGGACGGCGGGATAATCTGCCCCAAAGTACCAGACGCACAGATAGTGCCGCAGGCAAGCTTTTTATCGTAGTTGTACTTGAGCATGACCGGCAATGAGATCAAACCCATAGCTACAACAGACGCACCAACCACACCTGTAGAAGCCGCCAGCAAAGCACCCACCAGCACAGTCGAGATTGCCAAACCACCACGGACACCGCCAAACAGCTTGCCCATGGATTCGAGCAACTGTTCAGCCAATCGTGTTTTCTGCAGCACTATGCCCATGAAAACAAACAGAGGCACCGCCATCATTACCGTATTTTCCATGATGCTTTGCACACGGAACGGCATGAACGCGAACATATCCGGCCCTTCGGCATAGACACCGAACCACAGAGCCACACCACCAAAAATAAACGCCACCGGGAAGCCAATCAGCAACATCACCAGGGCGACACAGAACATCGTAATACCAATCATCGAAACAACCTCTGATCAGTGCTGGGTCGGAATGTAGTCATCATTTTTGTGATGACCATTCAACGTATTAATGGAGCGAAGCATCAGCCCAACACCGCTTATCAGGGTGCAGAAGAATGCAAAAGGGATCACTGCTTTAATAATCCAGCGATGCGGCAGACCACCCGGGTCGCCGGAGCTCTCTCCCAGCTCAAAGGATTCACGCGCAAAATCGAGTCCGTACCAGGCCACAAGAATGCAGAAGGGGAACAGAAGCGTCAGGGTACAAATCAGGTCAATCCAGGCCTTTTTCTTAAGACTCAGGCTTTCGTAAATCAAATCAACACGCACATGCCCGCCCGCTTTCAAGGTAAAGGGGACACCCAGCATGAACATGGCAGCAAACAGATGCCACTCGAGCTCCTGCATGCCGATGGAAACATTGTTAAACAGGTAACGGGTGATGACGTCGTAAAAAACGTTGAACAACATCAAGACAAACAGGGCAGCCGAAATTTTGCCCAGCCAGTCGGAAAAGGCGTTGATGGTCTGCTCAAGGCGTAACAGAAACATGAATCGTCCTCGCGGTTGCGGACCCGGTGTCGCTTGGCAGCGCAAGCCGGCAATGAAAACGGGGTCGACCCAGGCCGACCCCATCACCTCGCTCGATTACTCGAAGCTGTTCAGGTATGCGCGATCAGCAATGTCAGTCCACTGACGCACGGTGTGCAAGTAAGAGTCCTGAGATTCCAGGATCTCTTTTGCCAGAGGATCATTAGCCGCGTGTTCAGCCAGCAGCTCGTCATTGGCCTTGCGCAGTGCAGCCATAACATCATCCGGGAAGGACTTGACCTGCACATTCGGGAACTCAGCCTTCATGGTGGCCCAGTTTTCACCAGACTCATGGTGAGACTGAATAGTCATGTCGTAGGCAGAAACACGCATGGCAACGGTCAGGATTTCCTGCAGGTCAGCCGGCAGCTTTTCAAAGGCACGCTTGTTGACCAGGAACTGCAGCTCAGTGCCAGGCTCATGCCAGCCGGTGTAGTAGTAAGGCGCGATTTTGTGGAAGCCCATACGCAGATCCATAGAAGGACCTACCCATTCCAGAGCATCAATGGTACGACGCTCCAGAGATGTGTACAGTTCACCCGGCGGGATGTTGGTAGGATTGGCACCCAGTTTTGCCAGAATCTCACCCGCGAAGCCCGGAATACGCATTTTCAGACCCTGCAGGTCTTCAACAGAGTTGATCTCTTTCTGGAACCAGCCACCCATCTGTACACCGGTGTTACCACCCGGGAAAGACATCAGGTTGAAAGGCTCATAAACCTTCTGCATCAACTCCATACCACCGCCATAGTAGAACCAGCCGTACTGCTCGGTTGCCGTCATGCCAAAAGGCATGGTGGTGAAGTAAAGTGTGTTCGGAACCTTGCCTTTCCAGTAGTAGGAAGCAGAGTGGCCCATGTCGTACTGTCCGGCACGCACCATATCGAATACACCAAATGCAGACTTGTGCTTGTTGGCTGTATCGATCTTGATCTCGAGGCGTCCGTTGGACATTTTGTTGGCCAGATCAGCCATACGACGAGCAGGCTCACTGAACACACCAAAATTTGTGGGCCAGGTTTCTGCCAGCTTCAGCTTGTAGACTTTTTCGGCAGCCTGAGCAGGGCTGATCAGCACAGCTGCGCAAGCAGCGGCGGCCATGACTTTTTTAGCAAAGGTAAATTTGAACATTGTTTTTATCGATCCTCTGTTGTTTGTCGGCCGGCTTGAGAGGCATGTTGCCGGCAGTAAACAGTATCGATATGTAAAAACGATAAAAACATTCGTGAAACTGCGCAACGCAGCGCAATTAATACGCAGATCTCTACGTAAACTACGCAATCGACTACGTAGTTATACTGAGATCAGCTACATCGCACATTCCTGCCCTGACCGATCGGTGTGACTGGCGTAGGCAAACTCAGCCGGGATAAACAGATCGACACTCACACCCGCCCCCGCATCCGCCGTCAGCGCCAGCTCGGCATTTAGATACTCTGCTCGCTCACGAATTGCCAACAAACCAAAACCTCCCTGCTCTGTTGGCGGTTTTCCAAGCAGGCCGATGCCACCAACCCCATCGTCAGCGATCGTAAGGCGAAGCCCATTAGTCTCATCAACTAAACGCACGAGTACATAGGTACCCTTGGCGTGTTTGATCACATTGGATAGCGCTTCCTGCGTTATCCGATACAGATTGGTCGTAACATCCGGTCGTAACGCTTTTTTCTGCCGCACATCGATCTCAACGGCATAATCCATCTGTTCCAGAATTGGTATCGCGGGCAGGCTTCGCAAACTTGCCCCCAGGCCGAAATCACTCAACTCATAGGGTCTCAACGTACGTATGCGCAGGTAGACATTGTCATAGATGGTATTGACCAGCTGAATCGCCTGATCCAGATTCTGGCTGTTACCACGATATTCGGATAACTCTTCCCGTAGCAACTGCAAGTTCATTTTCACAGCCACCAGCAGCTGTGCAGTATCATCGTGCAACTCATTGGACAACCGCCGCCGCTCATTTTCCTGTGTGTGGATCAGGTGCTGCAAAATGCTGCGCTTTTCGACAATACTGCTGGAGAGCTCGGCATTAACGGCTTCCAGTTCGTGCTCGCGCAACTTAAGGCAGCGTACAATTTCGATCACTTCGCGGCCGATCTCATTAAACTCACGAATCTGCATCTCATCCCAGTGCGCATCCCTGTTCCGGTTGGCTAACCGTGTGAAACCGATCAACTGCTGTAACTGACGATCCACGGAAGTCGACAACCAGAACGCCACTAGCAAGGAAACAATTAAGGCCATGATCACGCCATAGATCAGCGTATACCCCAAGCCTTCACGAAGCGATGACTGCCCACCATCATTGACGCTAACGGTTAAAAACACCTCCGGCCCCAGCGTTGTCATACCCTGTGATCTTACTTCAACCAGCCCCGCTTCAGCCTCCATCGATTCCAGCTGCAAGCGCGTCAAAGTTCGATCTCCTTGATTCAGCGCCAACGCAAACAGTGGATCGGCAGCCGATTTAAGTTGATCCAGGAGATGCCTGTTGTTTCCCAGGCGCAGCCCCATCAACAACTGACCGACCACCTTTCCACTCTCGGCCAAATCCAGCGGCACTGAATAGACTGCAAGGATTTCACCTTCCAGCTCCAGTAGTGCCCAGCCCTGGTAATTCATCCCTTGGTGAATAGCCACCAGATGCTCGCATTTCAAGTCACTTAACTCAGGAACGTAACTGCGACTTAGTTGACACCGCTTCAGCTCAGGAAAGGAAATAACGGCAAAATCATAGTGAATCTGCTCGTAACCACCTTCCCAACGTCGCAAGTTAACTCTGAAGGCGTCCAAATCACCGTGATACAAGGCCTGGATTTGTGCAGCATCCGTACTCATGGCATGCGCCTCAGCCTCGAGCCGCTTCAAATACTCCTGTAGCCGTTCTTCATATCGCAACGCCAAGCCATTGGCATAGCCTTCGGACTGGCGATCAATAATCCCGCTGGCCTGCATGAAGGTAGTCACAGAAAATACTGCAAGTAAGGTAAAGGATAAAAACAGCAACAAACTGAAAGTGAGGGTGCGAAAGCGGGGAGTTTTCATGGCAAAGCTCCCTCACGTGAGGCCCTGCCTGCCAGACGCTCAAAGCGTACGATACTTTGCTCGGGCGTCGCTTCATCCAGAACGACGAAGTTCCCCGAGTAGACCAACGGTACAGGTAAGCCTGCCAAATCCCGCTTGATCGCCTCAGCCATGGCGATGGCGCTATCGTCATTCATCCGCATCAAAACTACCTGAAGCCGCTGACGTCTCAACTCTGCCAGCTCTTCAGCCCCACCGCCCCAGCCATTAACCACTATCTGACCCAATCGACCTGCAGCCTCAAGCGCATCCATGGCCCCAAGTGCCACATCTGTAGAGCTGGCATAGATGTATGACAATGAAGGATGTTCCGACAGCAGGTTTTCAGCAGCCTTACGCCCACTCTCTCGGCTTGAGTCTGTGTAATAGCTGGCAACCAGGGTGTGCACTTCACCGATTGACTCGATAAAGGTACCGCCACGCATCTGACTGATCATGCCCTTGTCTCTGAACAGCACAGCATAGTCGCTACCTTCAGGAAAACGCTCCATGAAATAGTGTGCAAGACGCTGGGCACCTTCAGCATGATCGAAGCCGGTGTAAAAAAACGGTTGCTGCTCACCCCAGGTTTTCAAAGGAGTTGTGATGTTTTGCAAGATTAATTTGGTGTTTTGATTGAGCATCAGGCGCTCGATAATCATGCGCTGGCGCACTGAGTCCAGGGTATAAACCAGATAGTCAGGCTGCCACTGCAGTAATCGATGAATTTGCGCGACCTGCTCCCCCAGCTCGGTACTCGGTGCGGTATAGCCGGCACGTAATTCGTAGCGGATACCCAGCTGATCCAGGCGTGTTCGAAAGGCACGCTCGTTATCGGTCCAATAACTGGAGGACTGATTGGCCGGGTATACCAGACCTATACGAAGGGGGGGTGTTTGTTCATAAAGCGAGGGCACCGGCAGGGCTCTGACTGCGTCGGATAACTGCTCCAGCCAGGGGAGTTGTTCGGGATAAGCTTCATAGAACTCAGTGTGCTGCCAGTAGTCATTGAGACTGGCAGCCTGGACTGCAGGTACGGAGGTAACGCCTAACAAGAGGGCAATGAAGCGAACCAGCAGTCGAGACATATCCTTATTTTCCTTATCTGCCTCCTGAAGTCTCTTATGAGCGCAACAGGAAAATCAGCGTCATGACGAGGCCGACCAATACCACAAACCATTTAACCCAAAGAGTAGGCAATATACGGGAGAGACTGGCTCCCTGATATCCTCCCAGTGTAGCAGCCAGCATCATGACCATTGCCTCAACCCAAAGTACCTTACCTGCGACAGTAAAGGCCAGAACCGAGATCAGCGAAATCACGAATGAGATCCAGTTTTTGAGGCCATTCATCAGCAGCATGCTGGACATCCCGGCAGCCGCAAACATGGCCAGCAACATAATCCCAAGTCCACCGTTGAAATAACCACCATAGACGGCAACAAGGAACAACCCCGGTAACAGCGCAATGGGCTTTCCGCTACGCCGTATTCGAGCCAGCAGGGTCTGCCCGAAGGCAAACATAAGTGTGGCCAAAAGCAGCAGTACAGGTACTACGCGGGAGAATATCTCCGCTGGAGTCACCAGCAACAAACCACCACCGACAAGGCCGCCAACAAGTCCTACAGCAGACATCTGCAGATGCTGACGCCGATTCAGCTCACGCAACTCCTGACGAAACCCCAATGCGCCACCGAGATAGCCGGGCAGGACCGCAACTGCACTGGTCGCATTAGCCACAATGGGTGGCACACCGGCCCAGACCAGAGCAGGAAAGGTTAGAAAAGACCCGCCTCCAGCTATTGAATTCAGCACACCAGCCAAATAGCCCGCCAGTATCAGCACCGCCCACTCCAGCACACTCCCTTCCACCATACGGACTCCTTAACCGCTGTGCTTCAACCGTTCCAATTCATCACGAATGGCTGCGGCCTTCTCGAACTCAAGATTCCGTGCAGCCTCATACATTTCATCTTCAAGGCGCACCATCATCTTGGCCTGCTCTGCAGGCGTCAATTTGGCCAGATCAATATCATACTCACCGTTTGGTTCTGCCACCTTGCGAGCTGAAGACTTGCCACGCTTACCGGGAATTTGCTGAGCGCCTTCCATAATATCGGCAACAGATTTGCGAATCCCCTTGGGCGTGATGCCATTGGCCTCATTAAATGCCATCTGCTTTTCACGACGGCGCTCGGTTTCATCCATCGCACGCTGCATGGAGCCCGTAATGCGATCGGCATAGAGGATGGCACGCCCATTCACATTTCGCGCAGCACGACCGATGGTCTGTATCATCGAGGTTTCAGAACGCAGGAAACCTTCTTTGTCTGCATCCAGAATGGCAACCAGTGCCACTTCCGGCATATCAATCCCTTCTCGTAACAGGTTAATACCCACCAGCACGTCAAATTCACCAATACGCAGATCACGGATGATCTCTACACGCTCCACAGTGTCGATATCGGAGTGCAGATAACGCACACGTACATCGTGTTCTGCCAGATACTCGGTCAGATCCTCTGCCATGCGTTTGGTCAGGACTGTTACAACCACCCGCTCATCACGGGGCACCACGCGATTGATTTCACTCAGCAGATCATCTACCTGAGTACTGGCTGGACGAATTTCCACCACAGGATCCACCAGGCCGGTTGGACGCACCACCTGTTCAACAATTTGCTGAGCATGCTCCGCTTCATACTTGCTGGGTGTAGCCGACACAAAGATCATCTGCGGCGAGATCAGCTCCCACTCTTCAAATTTCATGGGCCGGTTATCCAGTGCCGACGGCAAGCGGAAACCATACTCAACCAGTGTTTCCTTGCGTGAACGGTCACCTCGGTACATGGCACCGATCTGCGGCACAGTTACATGAGATTCATCGATTACCAAAAGCGCCTCATCGGGCAGGTAATCAAACAACGTCGGTGGCGCCTGGCCCGGATCACGGCCAGAGAGATAGCGTGAATAGTTTTCGATACCGGAGCAGTAGCCCAGCTCCAGAATCATTTCGATGTCATACATGGTGCGCTGTTCCAGGCGCTGAGCTTCAACCAGCTTGTTGTTATCCCTGAGCTGTTTCAGCCGCTCCTGAAGCTCAACCTTTATATGCTCGGTCGCTTCCAACAAGGTTTCACGCGGGGTGACGTAGTGCGTTTTAGGATAGATAGTCGCACGCGGCACCTTGCGCAGCACTTCTCCGGTGAGCGGGTCAAACCAGGCGATCTGGTCGATCTCGTCCCCGAAGAGTTCAATACGAATGGCATCTTTATCGGACTCCGCCGGGTAGACATCAATGACATCGCCACGCACACGATAGGTACCTCGATGAAATTCGATGTCATTACGTGTGTATTGCAGTTCAGCCAGACGACGCAACAGGTCTCGTTGGTCGATCACGTCTCCACGGTCAAGATGCAACATCATGGAAAGATAGGACTTGGGGTCACCCAAACCATAAATGGCAGAGACAGTCGCTACGATGATGGCATCGTCACGCTCCAGCAACGCTTTGGTTGCCGATAGTCGCATCTGCTCAATATGATCATTGATAGACGCGTCCTTCTCAATAAAGGTATCGGACGAAGGGACATAGGCTTCCGGCTGATAGTAGTCGTAGTAAGACACAAAGTACTCAACCGCATTATCCGGGAAGAATTCCTTGAATTCCCCGTATAACTGAGCCGCCAGCGTTTTGTTATGCGCCATGATAATGGTGGGACGCTGTACGGCAGCCACTACATTAGCAATTGTAAATGTCTTGCCGGAGCCGGTTACCCCCAGCAACGTCTGAGCTGCCAAACCGGACTCCAGACCATCAACCAACCCGGCAATTGCTTTGGGCTGATCCCCGGCTGGTGCAAATGCCGAATGAACCTTGAACCTCTGCTTCATGTTTACCCTCCGACAACGAACCGGCAAGTATACGCGTTAACCGCCTATGGATTAAATCAATCGGCAGCCCCCCTGATTCCGAGGCTTTTTTAACTTCAGGCGTTCTGAAACGCCTGCTAATGCTGTATGCTCTTCTGGCTATGCATTGAAGGATACCTTGCACCGAATTTAGAGAGGACCAAGGCTTGGACGTGCAACTTTCCAACCGCGTTAACAGTATCAAACCCTCCCCCACCCTGGCGGTGACTAACCGTGCGGCAGAACTGCGTGCAGCCGGTGAAGACATTATTGGCCTGGGTGCCGGCGAGCCGGATTTCGACACCCCCGAGCACATTAAAGCTGCGGCTATCAAAGCTATTCAGGACGGTTTCACCAAGTACACCGCCGTGGATGGTACGCCTGCGCTGAAAAAAGCGATTATCAGCAAGTTCGAGCGTGAAAACGGCTTCAAATATGAAGCGAACCAGATTCTGGTTTCCAGTGGCGGCAAACAGAGCTTTTTCAACCTGTCTCTGGCCTTGCTGAACCCGGGTGACGAAGTCGTTATTCCTGCCCCCTACTGGGTATCTTACCCAGACATGGTGTTGGTGGCCGAAGGCAAGCCGGTCATTATTACGACCACTCAGGAACAGCGCTTCAAGATCACTCCGGAGCAGCTGGACGAAGCCATTACCGACAAGACCCGTCTGGTCGTGCTGAACAGCCCGTCCAACCCGTCTGGTGTGGCGTACTCCCTGGAAGAGCTTAAAGCACTGGGCGAAGTACTGAAAAAGTACCCGGATGTCCTGGTTGCGACCGACGATATGTACGAGCACATCCTGTTCACCGAACAGCCGTTCTGCAATATTCTGAACGCCTGCCCTGAACTCTATGAGCGTACCATCGTACTGAACGGCGTATCCAAGGCTTACTCCATGACCGGCTGGCGTATCGGTTACGCTGCGGGTCCTGCCAAGCTGATCGGCGCGATGAAGAAAATTCAGTCGCAGAGCACCTCCAACCCGAACTCCATCGCTCAGGTTGCTGCTCAGGCTGCACTGGAAGGCCCTCAGGACTGCATCGATCTGATGGTCAGTGCATTCAAGCAACGCCACGACTTTGTCGTCAGTGCGATGAACGAAATCGAAGGAGTTGAGTGCATTAACGCCGACGGTACGTTCTACGCTTTCCCAAGCTTCCAGAAGGTTATCGATTCTCGCCCTGAGTTCAATGACGACATTGAACTGGCTGAATTCTTGCTGAAAGAAGCGGGTGTCGCGCTGGTACCGGGTTCCGCCTTTGGCGCACCAGGCAACCTGCGCTTGTCTTTTGCCACCAGCCTGTCAGTGCTGGAGAGTGCAATTGAACGGATCAAGGCGGCACTCAGCCGCTAAGCTACAGCGCCCCGACACCGTTCGGGGCGTTTTTTTTCTGCAACAGGTACGTTGCCCATGAAAGACGCCTCCCTTACCCAACTGTTGCTGCACAGCCCTACCGCGGCCATTGTCTGCAAAGGTGATAGCCTCAAGTGGCAAAACCTGGCATTTGAGCAACTATCCAAACAAGCACAAAGCACCCTTACAAACTGGGCTCGAAGTGAGCAGGGCAGCTGTACGTTACTGGAAGACCAAGTCTATATTCGTCAGCACCTGAAAGAATACAGCCTGATTACGCAAGCAGCTGCAGCATCTGCCAGCCTTGCACATAACCTTACGCGAGCACTGCTGACCAAGCTCAAGCAGGGCAGCGATCCTTTTTATGCACTTCCAGAACTGCTCTCCTCACACCTGGGATGGGATCACGTACAAGGCACCAAACTTAGCACCGACAACTCACTTATTCGCGTCGGTGACTTTTGCAATGGCAACTACCAGCCACCACAAACAGTCGACATTGACTCTGATGCCTCCGCCCGCCTTTACACCGGGAGCAGCGAAGCCTGCCTGGTTCATGAGGAAAGCAAGGTGGACAATAATTGGCTGGCGGTGCGTGTTCAATTCGCTGATAACCGCCCCTTCGGACACCTTTGGCTTGGCAAACCGGGAAAGAGCTCTCCCTCCATGACCGAAAGCCTGCAACTGGTTCAGATGTGCGCATCACTTGCAGCCAACTGGTTAAGCGATACTCAGGAATCAGAGCAACAGCCTCCGCTTCCCAGCGATGCTCTAACAGGTCTGGCTAGCCGAGAAGCACTGGATCGCTTGCTGCAGCAATGTGAACTTGTCTACCGCGAGCAGAGCCACGATTTCCTGCTGGCCATGATTGACATAGATGGCCTTTCCAACATTAACCAGTCACTGGGACAACGCGCCGGCGATGAGCTATTGTGCCAGTTTGCCGACCAACTAAGACATATTTGCCGTGCCAGCGACCGTCTATTTCGGTTTGGTGGTGACGAGTTTGTTATTCTCTTCCATCAGGATGACTTGGCGCCACCACTGCATGAGCGCCTTGATCGTATTAACAAGCGCCTCAGTAAAGAGATGGGCCAGGCATTCCACTCCAGTTATGGCACTGCCGCCCTCAGCGAAGCCCGTGGCAGCGGTGACGAACTTTTATTACTCGCCGACAGCCGACTGCGAAAAGCGAAATCACGCAACTGAGTGTTGCCTGTTTTTCCACAATAAGATATTGAACTGACCAGTCCAGAGTCTACAATGGCTTTTTTGTGGAATGATCGGTTTAATTATGACTCGTGGACGCCCGCCATCGCACAGCCGAGAGACTCTTCTGGAACAGGGGCACAACCTGTTCCAGCTATACGGCTTTCACGGTACCAGCCTGAGTATGATCCTGGACGCCTGTCAGGTATCGCGCGGCTCTTTCTATAACTATTTCGGTGGCAAGGAAGCCTATGCCATCGAAGTGGTCGAGCACTATCAGGCATTGGAAATTGACCGCTGGGATGCCGAGTTCCAAGAGCTGGATGGCAGTCACGCCGCTAAAATCCAAACCATGCTGCACCGTCTGCTGGACGAGTTTGATCAGGAACATGAGCGGATCGGTTGCCTGCTTGCCAATCTCTCTGGCGAAATGAGCCTGGCCTCTCCCGCCTTTCGCGCAGCCATCCACGCAGCCATTAGCCGCGTACTAGTACTCATCGAAGAGGATATGAAAATTTGCCAAATGGAAGGCTCGGTAAGAAAAGACTTGAGCCCCTGTCAATTGGCTCGTCTGATCTGGGATTACTGGCAAGGAGCCTTATTACGCATGCGAACCGAAGACAGCCTTACCCCCCTTTACCAAGCCATAGATATGCTCTGGCAGCACCTGCTGCCACCAACCCAACATACTCAATAACAGCCCCCAAGAGCAGCACATGAAACGATTTAGCCATACTCTGATGCTCAGCCTGGCCCTGGCCAGCAGCCCCCTTATTGCAGAGGAAGCCGCTGAAGCCAACAAACCTTCTGGCCTGCCCGCTGAAGTAGTACGCGTCGAAGCCGAACGCCTTGAAAGCAGCATTACCGCTGTCGGCGTTCTGGAAGCCAATGAGTCAGTCATCCTCAGCCCTGAACAAAGCGGGCGAATCAGCGAAATACTGTTTAAAGAAGGTGAAACGGTTAAGGCAGGCACACCGCTGTTCAAACTCGACAGCGCTATCTACCAAGCCACTTTGGAGCAGGTAAAGGCGCGTGTTCGCCTGAGCCAGCTGGAATATGAGCGTGCGGCAAGCCTTTTGCAGAAAAGGGTTGGGTCACAGACTGACCGTGACGCGAAACTCGCACAACTGGAAGCCGATCAAGCCGAACTGGCACTGGCTAACACACGCCTTGATAAAATGACCGTGCGCGCACCCTTCACCGGCACCATTGGCCTGCGCCAAGTCAGCCCCGGCGATTTCGTCAATGTAGGCCAAGCACTGGTCGAGCTGGCTGACACCCAAAGTCTGAAAGTACAGTTCAGTGTTTCTGAGCGCCACTTGAGCAAGCTGCGTACTGGCCAGCCCATCCAACTCAGCGTGGATGCGCTGGATGGAATGAAACTGGAAGGCAATGTGTACGCCATCGCCCCATCATCAAATCCGAACAGCCACAACATCAGCCTGCGTGCCAAAGTACCCAACCCGGGCGGCGAGCTGAAACCGGGTCTGTTTGTCCGCATTGTCATTCCGACAGGCAGCGATGATCAGGCGCTAATGGTGCCCGAGCAAGCGTTGATCCTGGATGGTGATAGCACCCTGCTGATGCAGATGGACGAACAAAATCAGGTTCAACTGGTTCCAGTGACAACAGGTGCGCGCCGCTATGGCGATGTACAAATCCTGACCGGGATCCAAGCCGGCGCAGTCATCGTTACTGCAGGCCATCAGAAATTGCACCCGGGCATGCCCATCACCCCTATTTTCCCCCAGTCTGAAGCAGGCAAGGACGCATGATTCTCTCTGACATCAGCATCAAACGACCCGTGCTCGCTTCGGTGATGAGCATGCTGGTCTTGCTGTTAGGCCTTATCGCCTACGATCGACTTACGGTGCGTGAATATCCCAAGATCGACGTGCCCGTGATCTCGGTGGAAACCGTTTACCCGGGGGCCAGCGCATCCATCATAGAAAGCCAGGTCACCAAGATTATCGAAGACTCGCTTTCTGGCATTGAAGGGATCGATTACATCACCTCGGTCAGCCGCTCAGAGTCGAGCCAGATTACGGTGACCTTTGATCTTGAGCGCGATCCTGATGATGCCGCCAGCGAAGTCCGTGATCGCGTGGGTCGCGCCCGTGGCGACCTGCCTGACGATATCAATGAGCCCGTCATCGCCAAATCAGAAGCCGATGCCCAGCCTATTATCTGGTTGGCCCTGTCCTCTTCGGTTCATGACACCATGGCGGTGACCGAGTACGCAGAAAACCGCGTCCAGGACCCACTCCAGACCGTCCCCGGCGTGGCCAGCGTGATGATTGCGGGCGAGCGCCGTTACGCCATGCGCATCTGGCTGGACCCACAAAAGATGGCGGCCTATAGAGTTGTGCCTCAAGACATTGAGGCTGCACTGAGCGCTCAAAACGTAGAGATTCCCGCAGGTCGTATCGAAAGTCGCGACCGGGAGTTTACTGTTCTGGCTCAGACCGACCTGAACAGCGTTGAAGAATTCGAACGCATCATCATTCGTAACGACAACGGCTATCCGGTACGCGTGCAGGATATCGCCAAGGTTGAAATTGCACCGGCCTCCGAGCGAAATATCGCGCGTTTTAACGGCAACACCGCAGTAGCGCTGGGCGTCATCAAGCAGTCGACCGCCAACCCACTGGATGTTTCTTCAGAGGTACGCGAAATGCTGGTCGAAATCGAAGGCAACCTGCCCGAGGGCATGCATGTTGAAGTCGCCTACGATTCATCGCTTTTCATCGAAGAGTCAATCGATTCAGTATTCACAACGCTCTGGCAGGCGGGCGTACTGGTTGTACTGGTTATTTTCTTTTTCCTGCGTAACCTCAAAGCAACACTGATTCCCGTCATCACTATTCCGCTGTCGCTTATTGGCGCCTTCGCCATGATGGCCTTGATGGGTTTCTCCATTAACACTCTGACACTGCTTGCACTTGTTTTGGCTATCGGCCTGGTGGTTGACGATGCCATCGTGATGCTGGAGAACATCTACCGTCACGTAGAAGAAGGCCTGAATCCTATTCAGGCGGCGTTCAAGGGCGCAAAAGAGATAGGCTTTGCCGTTATTGCAACGACAGCCACACTGGTCGCTGTATTTGTTCCTGTTGCTTTCAGCACAGGCCGTACCGGCAAGCTGTTCACCGAATTCTCACTGACACTGGCAGGTTCAGTGGTGGTTTCAACCTTTATCGCGTTGTCACTGTCACCCATGCTCTGCTCACGTCTGCTGCGACATGAAACACGCCACAGTGCCGCGTTCAATTTCATTGAAGGACTACTGAACGGGCTGAGCAACGCCTACCACGCCTTACTCAAACGCGTACTGCGCTCCCGCCTGCTGGCAATTGCCCTTCTGCTTGCCAGTGCAGGCACAGGTTACTATTTCTATCAGCAGCTGCCACAGGAACTGGCACCTACTGAGGATCGCGGCACCATCATGACCTTCTCCATCTCGCCAGAAGGTGCATCGGTTGACTACGTAGACCGTTACGCACAACAGGTGGAAGAGATTGTCAGCCAGGTACCTGAGGCAACACATTACTTCGGCGTAACCGGTTTCCCGAGTGAAACCAACTCGTTAACCTTCATCCGTCTGCAAGACTGGGATGAACGCACCCGCAAGCAGCAGGACATTACCAACAGCCTGACCCCTCAGCTCTATGGTGGTGTAACCGGTAACATGAGCTTTGCCATGAACCCGCCATCCCTGGGCCAGAGCATTATTTCGCGTCCGGTCGAGTTCATCATCAAGACCACTCGTGACTATGAGGAGCTGAATGACATTGCCAACCAGATGCTGGGGAAAATGGCTGAAAACCCAGGCTTCGCCCAGCCGGATACCGATCTGAAGCTGAATAAACCAGAGCTGAGCATCACGCTCAATCGCGATAAGGTCTCTGATGTAGGCATCCACGTTAATGAACTGGGCCGCGCTCTGGAAACCTTTGTCGCCGGTCGTGAGCTGACACGCTACAAGCAGCAAGGCGAGCAGTACGATGTCATTCTGCAGATTGAAGACAGCGACCGTCGCGTACCCGGAGATCTGACCGACCTCTACGTTCGTGGTGACCAGGGCGACATGATCCAGCTTTCCAACCTGGTAACCGTGGAAGAAACCATCACGGCTAAAGAGCTGAACCATTTTGACAAACTCAAAGCCGTGAAAATTCAGGCCATGCTGGCACCGGGTTACAGCCTGGGTGAGGCCCTGACCTTCATGGAACAGAGCCTGAAAGAGGTCGCGCCAGATGCAATGTTTGACTATGCCGGTCAATCACGGGAGTTCAAGGAATCCAGCAATACTTTGCAAATGACCTTTGGCTTGGCTCTGGTGTTTATCTTCCTGGTTCTGGCAGCACAGTTTGAAAGCTTCAAGAACCCGCTGATCATCATGCTGGCCGTGCCTCCGGCGCTGGCAGGCGCTCTTGTTGCTTTGCACTTCTCCGGCGGCTCCCTCAGCATCTATAGTCAAATTGGCCTGATCACGCTGATTGGCCTGGTGACCAAGCATGGCATTCTGATCATCGAGTTCGCCAACCAGCTGCAGGACCGAGGTGTCGCACTGCAGGAAGCCGTAATCGAAGCCGCTACACTGCGATTGCGTCCGATCCTGATGACAACCGGCGCGACCGTTTTAGGAGCCCTCCCCTTGGCAATGGCCATGGGTGCTGGCGCCGAATCCCGTCAACAAATTGGGTGGGTCATTGTAGGCGGCATGATCTTTGGCACCCTGTTGACGCTATTCGTCATCCCCACCGTCTATAGTTATTTTGGAAAACGTAACTTTGTTCAGGTCGAGCCCGACCCTGCACATCGATAAGGGAACCTTAGCAACGTGAATATGCTCAAGAAACGACTCATCCCCGTTTTGATTGCGGGTACACTGGCTGGCCAGGCACAAGCTGCAGCGCTGGCAGACTTGTATCGTCAGGCGCTTGCCAACGATCCTCAGCTTAAGTCAGCCGAGGCTTCCTACCTGGCAGGACAGGAAGCAATCACCCAGGGGCGTGCAGGCTTGCTGCCACAGATCAATGCAGGCGGTAGCCTGAGCCAGGCAGATAGCGGCCTGCTGGATCAGGAAGCGAGTGACCGCGCCTGGCAGGTATCGCTGGTACAGCCCGTGTTTGATTCCACTGCATGGCACGGCTACCAGCGCAGCAAGTTCGTAACCGAACAGGCTCAGCTCAGTTTCGACCTTGCCCAGCAGCAATTGATTCTGCGCACCGTCACCGCTTATTTGGGTGTACTTAACGCCAATAGCGCACTGGATACCGCTCAGGCGCAGGAACGCGCTCTTCAGCGACGCCTTGATCAGGTTAATGCCCAGTTTGAGGTAGGCCTCATCGCCATCACCGATGTGCAAGAAGCTCAGGCCTCCTTTGATAACGCCGTGGTGCTGCGTATCGACGCAGAAGGTGCGCTGGCCAACAGTTATGAAGCACTGGAACGCCTTGCTGGAACTTCTGTTTCGGAAGTTGACCCACTGCGCGAAGATTTCCCCATTGTTCCGCTGACGCCTAACGACCCGAGCAGCTGGCTAGAAAAAGCACGCGCAGGGAACCTGGAGCTCAAACTCAGCGAACTGGGCGTTGATATCAGCCGACGTGATGCCAAAATCGCGCGCTCAGGCCATTACCCCAAACTGCAATTTGAAGCTCAATACGGCTATACCGAATCCGAGTTTCAGCAGCAGGACTGGGATGATGCCAGCGCCGTGGCACTGACGTTCAGTCTTCCGATCTACTCCGGTGGCGCCACCAGCTCACAGGTACGTCAAGCCGAACAAGGCCTGAACTCTGCACGTTATGATCAGGAAGATCAGTACCGAGCCGTCACCGAGAATACTCGCTCTCTGCTGCGCGATGTTCAAACCAGTGTTCAGAGCGTGAAGGCTCGCCTGCAGAGCATCAAGTCCCGTGAGACCGCCCTGCGAGCTACTGAAGAAGGCTTTAATGTGGGAACGCGTAACGTCGTAGACGTCCTCCAGGCGGAGCAAGCCCTGTATCAGGCACGTCTTGATTACGCTATTGCGCGCATTAACCACGTCTCAACCCTGTTCAGCTTCAAGCTGCAACTGGGTACGCTGAGCCCGGACGACCTTTACGCGCTGGATGAGTGGCTGCAAAACAGTTAAAGATCCAGGTATTCAGAGCCGATCAACTCGGCTCTGACGTAATAAAAAACCCCGACCAAATGATCGGGGTTTTCTTTACGTAATTAGCGGATGCTACCGGGAACTGCACCCATCAGTGCAACGTCGGATTATCATCTTCAGATTCGGGAATAATGATCTGACCTGAGCTGTCCAGTGCCAAAGCCCCCTGCTCCTGCGCACGCTCCAGCAGTTGCTGCAGCAGCATTTCGGTCAAGTGCGCACTGATAATCAAGCCCGCCGGTGGATCACCCTCGAACAGATCTTCATCAACCAGACCGTCACCGCGCAGGCCCAGCAATAAGGGATTCTCTTCGATCAAAGGCGCCAGATCTTCAGGCGCGAACACCACATAATCGGAGGAAACCTGCAGCGCCAATTGATAAGCATCATGCGCCGCCTCAGCCAAGCGCTTGAGATACTCGCTTTCAGCAGCGTTAAACATCAAACTCAGCTTGCTGTTACCGGGATGGTCCAGGTTAGGGCCATCAACCTCACTGTAGTCGACACTACGTACCTCAGGCACGTTATCCAGCTCCCAGGCATCAACCAGGATACGATCCTGCTCATCTACACCCAACCATTCACGGTTAACCGCAACAGCCAGCAGCCCTTCAATAGCCGCCGCACATATATTGCTGCAGATGATGACACCCACGCTGGGATTTTCGATTTCAGCAGGGTCTTCCACCAACTCGCTGGCACGAGCAGAAAGTAACTTGGGGTCTTCCGCCACCAGTTCAGCCAACTGCACAGGGGGCAATTGCAACATCGACTGGCACACACGGTGAGCAGTCAGGTAGGGCTCATGCTGACCGTTATCCTGCATGGCACGCACATAACGCTGACGAACTCGATCCATGAGATCTGCAAGCAACTGGCTCATCGATACCTCTGGCAGTCGAAATTAAAATCAGTGAAGCGTAATACCCACAGGTTTTACGTCATCTTTCAATTTGTCAAACGCAAACCGCAACTGGCGCAATGGAATCAAGCCAAAATCAACGGGATCCGCCGGCAAATCACACCAGTCTAACGCCCAGATGCGCGTCATTAGCTCGTACTCGCCAATCAGCGCATCCAGAAAGATCATAACCGCTTCTACACGCGGATCCATCTCCAGAATTTTGGGCGCATCCTGCAAGTAGATCGTCAACTGCATCTTGCCATTAACGATCTTAACTGCGCACCAGAAATCATCGATATCACAATACTCATCACCCATGTTCACGCAGGATGGCACCGGGTCATGACGATGATTAAAGGCACGAATGCTAATTCCGCTCAGCTCGGGCGCAGCACCGACCAGACTTAGCACCGCATGGATCGATTCCGGGTAACCATCGCAGCCGAAGATCATTTCAACCGGACCTTCTTCGTGCTCCTGCTCGAAATGAAAGGTCAGATTGCGATCAATCTTCATCAGGCTGTCACGGTAGGTGCTCAGCAAGTTTTCGGCATCAAACTGCGACCCCTGCTGGCTTTGCAGCAATTGGTCGAGTGTCTGCTCCAGACGCTGCCAGAAGGCATTGATCTGTTCTAGGTCAGGTTTGAAAATCATGAAAGTCCGACGTACGTGGAGTGAAGGTTTCAGGTGCGTGGAACAACCACACCGGTCTGCCCCTGATATTTGCCGTTACGATCCTTATACGAGGTTTCGCACACCTCGTCAGCACCCAGGAACAGCATCTGAGCGACGCCTTCATTGGCATAGATTCTGGCAGGCAGAGGCGTGGTATTGGAAAATTCCAGTGTTACATGCCCTTCCCACTCAGGTTCCAGCGGGGTCACGTTCACGATAATGCCGCAACGCGCGTAGGTGCTTTTGCCCAGACAGATCGTCAATACATCACGTGGGATACGGAAGTACTCAACCGTACGCGCCAGTGCAAACGAGTTGGGCGGAATGATGCAGACATCCGACTTCACATCCACAAAGCTGCCTTCATCGAAATTCTTTGGATCGACGATAGACGAGTTGATGTTGGTGAAGATCTTGAACTCATCTGCACAACGGACATCATAGCCATAACTGGAGGTACCATAGGATACGATCGGTTGATCGTTCTCCCGACGCACCTGGCCTGATTCGAACGGCTCAATCATGCCATGTTCGTTAGCCATGCGACGAATCCAGCTATCGGACTTGATTCCCATAATTCCTGTCACCCTGATGTAATCTAAAGTAAATGCAGCCGGCTATTCTAACGGATTTGCATAAAAAAAACCGCCCCGGCGCATGCACCGGGGCGGAAAATTTCATCTCGCTGTACTAGTCAAGTTCGACCGCGATATTGGGAATAGAGTTCCCTGCCGTTTTAACTTTTTTTGCGAGCAGAGCACCCGCTTTGCGTGCAATCTCTCGATAACGCTGAGCATGACTACTTTCAGGTTCAGCAATTACCGTCGGTTTACCCGCATCGGTCTGCTCACGAATGGCCAGCGCCAACGGTAACTGACCCAGCAGCACCGTATCGTAATCGTCAGCGATACGCTCGCCGCCACCCGCACCAAACAAGGCTTCCTCGTGACCACAGTTGGAGCAGATGTGAACACTCATGTTCTCAACCACACCCAGCACTGGAATATCCACCTTGCGGAACATTTCGATACCTTTTTTGGCATCCAGTAAAGCAATATCCTGAGGTGTGGTTACCACTATTGCGGCTGTAACCGGAACACGCTGCGCCAGTGTCAGCTGAATATCACCGGTACCTGGGGGCATGTCGATCAAAAGGTAATCCAGGTCCTGCCAAAGGGTTTGATTCAACAACTGTTGCATGGCGCCGCTGACCATAGGCCCACGCCAAACCATCGGTGTATTTTCATCCACCAGATAGCTCATGGACATGGACTGGATACCGTGGCGTTCAATTGGGCGAAAATACTTTTCTTCGGCTGTTTCCGGACGCTCGCCTTCTGCTACCCCCAGCATCATGCCCTGACTTGGGCCATAGATATCCGCATCCAGAATACCGACACGAGCACCTTCAGCAGCCAAGGCCAGTGCCAGGTTAACCGTGGTGGTCGATTTACCCACACCACCCTTGCCCGATGCAACGGCGATAATGTTTCGCACTCCTGCCAGTCCCGGCAGTTTTTTTGCACTGGGGTGAGCCTCAATGCGCTGACTCACTTCAACCTGAAGTGCCGTATCTGGAAATGCCCGCTTAAGCAGCACTTCAAGTTCCGATTTCACTTCAGCATGGCGGCTGCTGCAGGCATAAGGCAGAACACAGGCCAGACGGATATGCCCCGACTCAGCCTCTAGCTGATCGATGCATTTTGCCTCAACCAAACCCTGTTCCAGCTCTGTATCCACATAGGTCGCCAGAACAGACAACACCTGTTCTGCACTCACATTCGCCATAACAACTCCTTAGTAACAGACAACTGTAGCAGCCAACTTATAACCGACCAGATTACTCGGAATTATGCCTCAGATTAAGCGCTCAATTCCAGCGCCAGCCTTTTAGCCGAGGCCAAATCGGGTTTACCACTGCCCAAAACAGGCACCTGTTCCACCGGAAATACGGCTGAAGGTCGCATCAAAGGGGGGATATCCGACGCTCTCAGGGCCGATTCGATGGCAGACACATCTTCTGTCTCAATCAACAGGAGGATTTTTTCACCTTTTTTATCATCCGGTACTGCCACTGCAGCCAAAGGCTGTTCTTCGCCCAACACACGGCGCAACTCAGTTTCAACGGCCCCCAGCGAAATCATTTCACCACCGACTTTGGCAAAGCGTGAGTAGCGATCCACAATTGTGAGGAAACCATCTTCATCCAAATGCCCCTTGTCGCCGGTCTTGTACCAGCGCAGGCCATCCAGCTCTACCACCACTTCAGCTGTCTTGGCCGGCTCATTAAGGTAGCCTTTCATGATTTGGCTACCGCCAAGCAAAATCAAGCCATCCTCACCAGTCGGCAGTGACTCCAGGGATTCGGGGTCTACAATCCGGAACATGGAGCCTGGCAACGCCATCCCGACAGTGCCGGCTCGCTCACCCACTTGAACATTCCACCACTGGGTATCCAGATGATCCGGCAGATTCACACCCGCCACCGGCGTCGTTTCAGTACAGCCGTAACCCTCTACAACAGGCACTTTGAACTTGGCTTCAAAGTTCTGCTTCACAGTCGGCGACAGTTTTTCAGCTCCTGCCACGACTACACGCAGAGAATCAAACATCAACGGATGTACCTTGCGATTGCGCATATACAGATTGAGGAATGTACTGGTGCCGCACATGATGGTGGCACGATACCTTGCTGCTGCCTTCCCGATATTCAGCGCATCGGTTGGATCTGGATGACATACGAGCGGAATACCTTCCACCAGCGGCAACATACAGGTCACCGTCAAACCAAAGGCATGAAACAGTGGCAGGGTCGCCAGAATACAATCGTCTTCACGCACATTGAGTACTGCTGAGATCTGCTTCAGATTCGCCATCATATTGCGATGACTGAGCATCACGCCCTTGGGGCTGCCCTCACTGCCGGATGAAAACAGAATGGCTGCCGTATCATCCAGGGACGCACTGCCACCGTAGATCCAGCGCAACAGGAACTCTGGCATCACCATAGCCTGCACCAGGGTGAGTACCGATTCGAGTTTACCGATCCCTGCTTTCACATCTTCCAGCTCAATCACTTCAACCTGTGCCAGCAGACGCTCCAGGTTTACACCACGCTGCTGAAGCTTGGTTAAAAAGCGACTTGAGGTTACCAGCGTTTTGATCTCGGCTTGCTCAATGGCGCTTAGTAATGAAGTTTCTGAGGCAGTGTAATTCAGGTTAACGACGGTTTTCCCGGCCATCATCGCAGCCATGTTGGCAATAGCTCCACCGGCGGCAGTTGGCAGCAAAAGACCGACATTCTGCTGTTTGATACGACGCATACGACGAGTGAACATGATGCAGGCAGTCAATAGGCGACGGTGATTCAAAACAGGCCCATTCAGATCGGTCAGAGCCCATTCTGTCGGTGCAGCCTTGGCAGTGCGAATAAACGCCTGCGGCAAGGTGTCCAGTGTATTGGTGTACTCATTCCAGGCATGTACCGAAAGCGCCAGGACTTGCTGTTTAACCTCAGCAGCACTGCTTTCGATCGGCATGGTCTCCCCAAAGGATACGATCACGTCCCGTTTCAAACCGCCACCTTCGCTGCTCTGCAAACGCTCACTTGACCGTGAGAAACGGCTACCCCACAAACCACGCAGATAGAAAGGTACAATATGGGCTTTCAGGGTCTCGCCCTCCTCCTGACGTACGATGCGCTCAAAACCTCGCTTGAATTCACCTAATTGACCGGTGTAACTGATAGCCCCCTCAGGAAACAGGCAGACAACCTTGCCTTCAGACAGCAGACGGCGAACATCCTGCATGGCTGTACGCGCACGTCCTTTGGAAATCGGAATGACGCCGTAGAGATCCATAAACCAGCGCAGATACCAGCGCTCGTATATGGAGCGTTCCATCACAAAGTGAATATGCTTGGGGCATGCCATCTGAATCATCGCCCAGTCCAGCCAACTGATGTGATTACCCAGCAGAAGGATGCCATCATCAACGGTCGCCAGGTGCTCAAAGCCCTGCACTTTCAGGTTATAGCGACGACGAACCAGCAAGGACACCAGCAGACGAAGCGTCGCCTGCGGCAAACGTGCGATCGAGAACAGCGCGCCTGCAACAGCAACACACACAAGCCCCCAGAGAAGCGTTTCCGCACTGATTGACCACCAGGCACTCAACACGGTAATAACCAGGAAGCCCAGCATGGAAAGGTTTTGCAGGAGATTGTTACCGGCTAGAACACGTCCCAACTGATCTTCACGGGCATTAAATTGGATCAGCGCATTCAGCGGGATCGTCATCAAAGAACCACTAATACCGATGAGCAGAAATACAGGAGCGACCCAGATCAGTGACTCCATAAGTGGAAGCAGCCAAAGCCCCAGAGCCACACCAATAGCCCCAACGGGAATCAAACCGGCATTGATGTAGTGTCGAGACAAGCGCGCCGCCAAAACGGAGCCCAGCATGATACCTATGCCTGCGAGTGCCATTACCCCTTGAATAACAAAGGTATTGCTTTCGTTGAAGGAGACTTCGGCGTAGGCAGGAAATACGGCCAGCATCACCTGACTGATCGACCAGAACACCGCCAGCCCGATGATGGACTGAATAATGCCCGGCTTCTCCGCCAGAATACGCAGATTCACGCGCAGGCTTCGAGTCATAAGGTAGTCGCGCATGTTAAATGTCAGGTCAGGTCGGCGAGCCGCCGTCTTGGGCAATCGGTAGGCAAACACCAATTCAAGCAAGGCACCGAGAATCAGCAAAAAACCCAAAGGTGCAATCTGCAGCAATACTTCGCCCGGCTCAGCGGACAATGCCGGATCAAAACGGGCTTCAAACATGGCTGAGAAAGCGACAATACCACTCAGAATCGCCACCATAGTGGTCGCCTGCATCCACCCATTACCCTCACTCAAACGCTCCTGCCCCAGCAATTCACGTATAAAGCCGTATTTGGCAGGCGAATAAAGTGCACTCTGTACAGCGAGTACAAACGTCAGTGCAAATGCGGCCACAAACCAACCCTGGTAGTAGCAAAGGGTAATCAGGGAAGTGATGCCAACCGCTCCCCAGGCAGCCAGACGCATGACTCTCGGTTTGGCATAGCGGTCAGAGATAAAGCCGGCAGGTGTAAACAACAGAATAAACGGCAGCAGGATGAAGCCATTCACAACCGCTGTCAGCATAACCTGCAAATCGCCATCATAGGCCTTGAACAGGGTGTTCTGGATAATGATTTTGTGGCCCAGATCCACAAACGCATTAATAAATGCGATCAAAATGAAGGGTAGAAACCCACGAACGCGTAGAAGTTCAAGCATGACGAGATCCCTCTTGCTGCCAACCGGCTATCAGTCCATCAATCAACAATGCCAACATTTGGTCGGCACCCTGAGCATCATCTAAAAACAATTTGTCACCGAGACGGAGCTGAACGATGCCATGTACTCCACTCCACAATGTTCGTGCCCGCAGGGACACCGCGTCATCGCTCCAGGCATGAAATAGATCTTTTAGACACAGATCTACATGACCAAACAGACGACCAATTTGTGCCGCAAGAGCTGCAGGCATCTCCTTGCCCTCAGCAGAGCGGTGCACAAACAGCAAACGCCATCGTTCAGGATGGCGCTGTGCAAAATGCAGATACAGTATTGCGTAGTCATGCAGACGGGTATGAGGGTCATCCACGTGAACAGTTTCAATCTGATCCAACAGCTCCCCCAGTGTACGCATGTTAAGCTGCCAACAGAGATCGTCCAGATTGCTGAAAACACTGTAGAGAGAACCAACCGAGTAACCGATACCCGCTGCAACCTTACGCGTGCTCAGTGCCTCAACTCCTTGAGTTTGTACTACCTGCTCCGCTGCCCTGAGTGCCAACTCACGCAGTTCTTCGCGTGTATGATCATTGCGTCGGGCCATATTAGAGACTCCTTAGTAAACACTGTTCAATTAACTGACACGAATAATAGTCAGCCAGGTACGCTGAGGTCAATATTTTTTTGAACGGTGTTTAGCTAGAACGATCAGGACATGTTTTCAGCGAGCGGCAAAGCCTCAAAACCCGGCTTGGCAAAAAAATACCCCTGCATCAGCCTGACACCACGGGCTTTGAAGTACTCCATCTCGTCTCGAGTCTCTACGCCTTCTGCCAGCAAAGTAATGCCCAAGCGGTTACAGATTTCCAGCAAGCCATCCAAAATGACCTGCTTTACCTCAAGCTTATCAATGTCACGTACCAGCTCCATGTCCAACTTGAGAATATGCGGAATAAACCCAGCCAGAAGGTTCAGGCCTGCATGCCCGGCACCAAAATCATCCAGTGCGGTTACGAATCCCTGAGCACGGTAATACTGGAAAATACGCGTCAGATGGGCCGTATCATGTACGCGCTCGGACTCAGTAATCTCGAACATGATCTGCTCAACAGGGAAACTGTTATCCTTGGCAGCCTTAAGCGTACTGCGAATGCAATGCTCGGGTGCATAGACGGCATTGGGCAGGAAGTTAATACTCAGTTTTTGCCTTAACCCCAGCTTGGCTGCCAACTCTATCGCCTTCACACGGCACGCCTGGTCAAAGGCATATTTGTTATCGCCTGTGACCTTCGATAAGACTTCAGCAGCTCCCTGCCCATCAACCCCTCTTACCAGCGCTTCATAGCCAAATACATTACCCTCAGCCACATTGACTATAGGCTGAAAAGCAAAGGTAAAATCAAAATCCAGAGGCCGCTTACAACCGATACAGCCGACACTCTGCCCTGCCGATTCACTATCCCCCGCCATAAAACCTCCCATCGACTCAGATTGACGGCCATTCATAACGTTACGCCAATAGGCGCAACTGAATTAAACTCAAGTAGATACGTACCTAACCTGACATCATGCTAGCTTAATTAACAAACACATGAGTACTAAACTCAGACTAGCACAGCGGTCCTCATCATATGACGCAAAAAGGAGTCATCCAATGTTAAAACCTCTTGCTGCTTCACTATTTCTGGCAGCCCCCCTGTTATTTGCCGCCCCTGTATCCGCAGTAGAGGTAAGCCTTGAGACCAATCTGGGCACTATCACACTAGAACTTGATGCCGAGAAAGCACCTGTTACGGTGGAAAATTTTGTTCAGTATGTCGAAGACGGCCACTACAACGGCCTCGTCTTTCACCGTGTCATTCCCGGCTTCATGATTCAGGGGGGAGGTTTTACGCCCGATATGACCCAGCTGGATACCCGTGATCCCATCAAACATGAGTCCACCAACCAACTAAGCAACCGCCGTGGCACCATCGCCATGGCTCGCACCCGTGATCCCAATAGTGCGACGTCTCAATTTTTCATTAATACCGCCGACAACCGTCGCCTGGATGGAGTACCAGGTCGCCCTGGCTATACAGTGTTTGGGAAGGTAACCGAGGGGATGGATGTGGTCGATGCCATCAGCAAGGTGGAAACAGGAACTCGCGGCTATTTTAAAGACGTTCCCACAAGCCCTGTTATCATCAACAAAGCTCAGGTTATTACACAGCCAGAACAGCCTACAGAATAAAGCCGCCCTCATAACAACAAAAAGCCCGGCATAAGCCGGGCTTTGGGGTGTTGCAGAGCAATCAGTTGCGCTGATCGAAGTCGAGAACCACTTCGTCAGAGATCGGGTGTGCCTGGCAGCTGAGTACGTAACCGGCTTCGATTTCGTGCGGCTCCAGACCGTGAGAGATATCCATCTCCACTTCGCCCTTGATAAGCTTACATTTACAAGTTGAGCAGACACCGCCCTTACAGGAGTAAGGCAGGTCCATGCCCACATCAAGACCAGCATCCAGAATGTTCTGACCCACAGTAGCCAGATCAAACATTACTGAGCGACCATCAGCAACGACGGTTACCTTACTCATCTTGTCTTCGCCATACTGAGCGACACGCGCCTGGGCTTTTTCCAGGGTTGCCTGAGCATCAGCTGAAGAGCTGGCAAAGAGTTCGTAATGGATCTGGTCATCGCTCAGACCTTCCATACGGAAGCCGCGTGACACTTCAGTCATCATCGCCTCAGGACCACAGATGAACGCTTCATCAGTGTTCTTGATGTCGATCAGACCGGCTTTCTGCAGTGCGTAGCCTTTCTTGTTGTCGATACGGCCGTTCAGCAGGTCAGCACCCTGGTCTTCATAGTCCATGATGTTGATCCACTGGAAGCGATCCATGTAACGGTTCTTAACGAAGTTCAGCTCGTCTTTGAACATTACGGTGTTGGAACGCTGGTTACCGTAGATCAGGGTTACCTTGCTGTTCGGTTCGATATCCAGCACGGACTTCATGATGGAGATCATCGGCGTGATACCGGAGCCAGCCGCGATGCACATGTAGTTTTTGGCATTGCCAGGGTTCAACTCGGTGTAGAAGCTGCCCTGCGGCGGCATCACTTCGATATCTACACCCGGCTTGAAGTTGTCGTTGGCATAGTTGGAGAACTTGCCGCCATCAACACGCTTGATACCTACACGCATCTTGCCGTCGGTCACACCGGAGCAGATAGAGTAGGAACGACGTACATCTTCACCGTCGATCATGGCACGCAGGGTCAAAAACTGGCCCTGGATGAACTTGAATTTTTCGGTCAGCTCTTCCGGTACAGCAAAGGTCACGCTGATAGCCGAATCGGTTTCCGGCTGCACTTCGGCAATCTTCAGCGTGTAGAAATTGGTGTCAGACATTGCTTCACCTTATATCTTTTTGAAATAGTCAAAAGGCTCATTGCAGTCATTGCACTGAAACAGCGCCTTGCAGGCGGTGGAGCCAAACTCACTGATCCTGCGGGTGTTGCGTGATGAACAATGCGGACACTGGGCATGGGCATCCGGGGTCAGACCGTCCTCATCCAGCTCGGCATCTTCCGGCGGCGCTATACCGTAGTTGCGCAGCTTGCGCCGCCCTTCCGGCGACATCCACTCGGAACTCCAGGCCGGCGACAGTTTGGTTTTCACCTCAACGTCGTCATAGCCGTTGGCCTGGAGCGCCTCGATAACATCATCGGAGATGGTGTTCATCGCAGGGCAACCCGAGTAGGTGGGCGTGATAGTGACTACAATACGGTCACCCTCACGCTCAACATCACGCAAGATCCCCAGATCCCAAATGCTCAGCACCGGTACTTCAGGATCCTTGACTTGATCGAGCAGGTCCCAAAGCTCCTTTACCTCAGCGGTGTTGCGCTGCTGGAGGCGCTGGTACTGCTCTTCTGGCATCAGTGAGATTTCATTCATTTTTTTAGTCCTGGTAACCCTGGTTTACCACTGGCAGCCGGGGTATGAACGGTGCACGATCTGCATCTCGGTCAGCATGTGACCCAGATTTTCAGTGTGGTAGCCGGTACGGCCACCGCGTACAGCCCAGGCATCTTCAGGTACAGTCAGAGTCGCTTCGGTCAGGATTTCGCTGACCAGTTCACGCCAGGCTGCACGCAGCTTGGTTACGTCAACCGCGATACCCGCTTCAACCAGCATCTGCTCGGTTTCGTCCAGATCGAACATTTCGTGGGTGTAACCCCACAGAGAGTCGACGGCCTTCTGAGTGCGCTTGTGGCTTTCTTCAGTACCATCACCAAGACGCAGAACCCATTCACGACTGCGACGCAGGTGGTATTTGGTCTCTTTGATACCCTTGGAAGCGATGGCCGCCAGGGTTTCATCCTTGGACTGCTGCAGTTCCGGCAGTACCAGGGTGTAGTAAACATCTGCGAACAGCTGACGCACCTGAGAGTATGCGAAATCGCCTTTCGGCATTTCCATCAACAGCAGGTTGCGGTATTCACGATCACTGCGCATGTAAGCGAAGTCATCTTCGGTACGACCATCGTTGGCCAGCTCAGCTGCATAGGTGTAGAACATGCGAGCACGACCGATGTAGTCCAGTGCCACGTTACCGTAGGCGATATCTTCTTCCAGGAACGGACCGTAGCTGACCCATTCGGAGATACGGTGACCCAGAACTACAGAGTCATCACCCAGACGGGTGGCGTATTCCAGCGTTGCCGCTTTGATTGCATCACTCATTACTTGTCTCCTCAATCTATCCCGTTAATGCCAATTACATGTTGTTAACGGGATCGGGCAGGACGTAATAAGTCGCATGGCGGTACGGCTTGTCGTCGTTCGGATCGTAGAAGCAATCCGCATCATCTTCCTGAGAGGCACAGATGTCGCTGGATTTAACAACCCACAGGCTCACGCCTTCGCTACGACGGGTGTAGCAGTCACGGGCGTATTCCAGTGCCTGTTCGTGATCTTCGGCGTGCAGGCTTCCAACATGCTTGTGGTCCAGACCGCGCTTGGAACGAACAAATACTTCAAACAGTTCCAGTTTTTCAGTTGGCTTAGTCATTTTCAGGTCCCCTCTTACGCCGCATTCTGCGCTTTTTTAGCGCGTTTCTTTTCGTTGTATGCCGCAATGGCGTCACGTACCCACTCGCCTTCTTCGTGAGCAGCTACATGGTGTTCGATACGTTCACGGTTGCAGTGACCGTTACCGTTGATCACGCTCCAGAACTCATCCCAGTTCAGATCGCTGCTGTCATAGTGGCCACGCTCTTCGTTCCACTTCAGGTTCTGGTCAGGATGCTCCAGGCCCAGTACTTCGATCTGTTTGACAGTCTGATCAACAAACTTCTGACGCAGGTCATCGTTGGTCTCACGCTTGATCTTCCACTCCATGGATTTCTGGGAGTGAGCAGATGCGGAGTCATGCGGACCAAACATCATCAGTGCCGGCCAGTAGAAACGATTCAGCGCATCCTGAGCCATGGCTTTCTGTTCCGGAGAACCATGAGCCAGTGCCAGCATGGCTTCATAGCCCTGACGCTGGTGGAAGCTCTCTTCCTTACAGATACGGATCATGCCGCGAGAGTAAGGACCGTAGGAAGTACGCTGCAGGGATACCTGGTTTACGATGGCCGCGCCATCAACCAGCCAACCGATTGCTGCAACATCAGCCCAGGTCAGTGTCGGGTAGTTGAAGATTGACGAGTACTTCGCTTTACCCGTCTGGAGCTGCTCGATCATCTCGGAACGAGAAATACCCAGGGTTTCACAAGCGCTGTAGAGGTAAAGGCCGTGACCGGCTTCATCCTGTACCTTGGACAGCAGAACCGCCTTACGACGCAGGGACGGGGCACGGGTAATCCAGTTACCCTCCGGCTGCATGCCGATCACTTCAGAGTGAGCATGCTGAGAGATCTGACGGATCAGGTTCTTGCGGTAGTCCGCTGGCATCCAGTCCTTAGGCTCGATCTTCTCTTCTGCTTCGATCTTCCGCATGAAATTTTGTTCTTCGGGCGTCATTGTTCTGCTCTCCGATCTTATGTTTTTTACTTTCGCACTATGTAACAGCTTAATGTACGTAAGCGTCTTTTTTGTATCGCACCTGCGTGATGGAAGCCGAAACCACCGTGTGAACCACAGGCGCGACACCGCAAGATATGCTCACCAGCATGCGATAGAGTAAATGTACACCAACTCTTTCGATTAATGATACACAAATTAGAATTTATTTTTAAATAAATGTATCACTTGAAAGATTGATGCAGCTCAAGCATGTTAATTCTAGTTCAGACTGGTACATCCGCACTTACCAGCTACCACCAGAATGCAAAACGCCCTGCCAAATGGCAGGGCGTCGGGATATAGCGGCTATTGCTCTCTAGCGATTAGACTTTGAATTCAGACACCAGGCTTTGCAGGCGCTGGGTTTGCTCAGCCATCTGCCTGCATGCCTCAACGGTCTCTCGTGCGCCATTGGCTGTCTGACTGCCCACCTCACTGATGGAATGAATATTGCGTTCAATCTCACTGGCCACCATGGTTTGCTGCTCCCCTGCCGAGGCAATCTGCGTATTGAAGTCCAGCACCTTGGCGATAGCAGCCGATATTTGCTCCAGGGTCTGCCCCACCTGGGACGAATTCGTCACGGTTTGACCAACCTTACCGTGACTCACCTCCATCGACTTCACTGCCGCGCTCACACCTGACTGCAGCCCTAGAATCATCCCTTCAATTTCAGCAGTAGAATCCTGTGTGCGCTTGGCCAAGGTCCTGACTTCATCAGCCACAACAGCAAAGCCTCTGCCCTGCTCACCTGCACGCGCGGCCTCAATTGCAGCATTAAGAGCCAACAGGTTCGTTTGCTCCGCAACCCCCTTGATCACATCCAGCACCTGAGCAATATTACTGCTCTCTTTTGCCAGGCGGCGAATAGCGTCCATCGAACTATCAATATCCAGCGATAGCTGCTGAATGTCTGAGAGCGTTACATCAACCAGGCCACGCCCCTGATCGGCCTCTTTAGCAACACTGCCTGTTTCCCGTGAAGCCACCTGTGTTTGTTTAGCCACTTCTTCTGCACTGGCCACCATTTGATTAATCGCTGTCGCAACCTGCTCCGTCTCCTGCTGCTGCCGTTCCACGTCCTGACGACTGCGATGAGCAATACTGTCAACTGCCGACGCCTGGCTCGCCACTGCCTGAGCCGTATGCGTAACCTGCCCCAACAGCTTACGCATTTGATCAACCATGGTATTAAAGCGTCCCGCCAGACGCCCCATTTCATCTCGATTATCGATGCTCACCTGGTTTGTCAGATCTCCCCTTGCCACTGCTTCCGCTGCGGAGAGCAGTGCGGTAATGGCCATACGGACGGAGACACTGAACCCCAGCATTAAATAATTGGTCAGGAAAAACACCATCACAATGGCGGCAAGAAGGATATTGAAGCTCCGTTCCTGCTGATCAAATCTCTCCTGTAAACGTGACTCAACAAACGCCAGAGATGCTTGCATAAACGCATATACCTGGCCCGTGGTAGCCGATTCACGCTTGAAATACTGCTGCCAGTCGTAGTCAATATTTTCATCAAGCAGGAGGTCATTTTCAAAACGCTGAACACCTGCGTCCAAACTGGAGACAATTCGTCGGGCAGCCTCTACAACAGCTGGATCATATGAAGCACCAGCCTCCAGAACAGGACGCAAGGCGCTATCCAAACGCTTTTGATCATTCAGCAACTCATCCAGTAAACGACTCAGGATTTCGATCATAGTAGAGTTCATCGTGCCTGATCGAACCGCCAGCGTAGAGAAACTTCGCATCTGTCCCTGATGCTCCAGCAGCGACTCAGTCGAGTCCAATACCGTTTTCATCAGGATGAAGTTATTCGGATCTGAGTCTTGATACAGCCCCGTCTGGTAGCCAATCGCATGAACTAGAATCCATGACTCCAATACCAGACGATTAGCACTGGCAAAACTACCTTCCGTATTTGAGCCAGACGACATCAGGGGTTCCTGGCTGATCGATTGCAGGCGTTCGAAAGAGCCAGCAAACTCATTACTCAAGCCTTTCTCTAACGTGTAACCTCTCAAAGCATCCAGCCTTGCAGCATAGTCATCCTTCAGAGTATTAATTTCTTCCTGAAGCACATTGGCGGTCTCTCGCACCACCGTTAGATCACGAATTTCGGCGCCAATATCCACCAACTCTAATGACTGCTGCAGTGCATTCATGCCACTTAACTGGACTGAGGTTTCCTTTTGCTGAGTCGATATTTCGCTCAACTGAAGATACGCTAACCAGAGCAAGGGAATTAAAAACAGAATATTGATCAAGATGAACTTATAGAGATAGCTCAGCCTGTTCATCAGGCTAATTGCAGGGCGTAACAGCACACTTTGCATCGCTTGATCCAGATTATTATTGTTGTACGGTCAGAATTCATGCCTCGAGCAACACCTTTTAGAGACTAACCAGGACCATAGATGTCGAAGAGAGTACTCAGGCCGGCGTATGCTCACTCTATTCTGACGAACAAAGCTGTATGCTTTCCATTACATAATGCGCCTAAAAATTGACATTTTCAGACATATAAAAAGCGCAATAAAGTAAGAAATTGAAAAGTGGAACAGTACAGAGAGGAGATGACTGGGGAGCGGACATGACTAATCGGCGGACATCTACATGACCACCGCACAAGTGCAAATAAACGTAAATAAAATTGGTGGAGCCTAGCGGGATCGAACCGCTGACCTCAACACTGCCAGTGTTGCGCTCTCCCAGCTGAGCTAAGGCCCCTCGTCACAGGACGGGGCGTATATTAATCGCCCCACCCTGTGCTGTCAAACACTTTATGACAAAAATACGCAGAAAATGTGTTTTTGAATCATGCGGTTAGCGCACGGTACTCTTTCTCAAGACGCTTGATAGCCTTTTTGGAAGGAGAGCCGATTACCTCAAGCGCATGACGTAAACGCGCACGGGACATATCCGGACCCAGGATCGACATCGCATCAACCACAGATACACTCTGAGAGGTACCCGCTATTGCAACAAACAGCGGGAAAAGGAAATCACGAATCTTGATTTCCATTCCATCTGCCAGAACTTTCAGCTCTGCAAACAGACTGTCACGATCCCATTTGGTCTGCTGATCAAGATGCCAGACGCTGAACTGCAGGATGTTCTGAATCTGCTCTTGCTCCAGCTTCTTATGTTCGAAGTCAGCCTCAGTAATGGGCAACATGCCGCTCAGGAAGAAGCCTGCCAGCGGTGCCACATCGGAGAACTTCTCTACACGGGGCTGAATTAGCGGAATAATCTGCATCAGATATTCCGGATTAAGCGCCCACTTCTGCACCTCGGCGGCAAATTGCTCTGGGGACAGATCTTCACGAATCCAGAGGCCATTCAACCAGCTCAGCTTTTCCTGATCGAATACGGGGCCACCAAGCGAAACGCGCTGAATATCGAAATTGGCAAACATCTCGTCACGGTTGAACTTCTCGCGCTCATCCGGCATGGACCAGCCCATACGGCCCAAATAGTTCAGCAAGGCTTCCGGCAGGTAACCCATGCGCTGGTAGTACAGGATACTGGTCGGGTTTTTGCGCTTGGACAGCTTGGACTTGTCCGGGTTACGCAACAGCGGCATATGGCACAGCTGAGGCATATCCCAGCCAAAGTACTGGTACAACAACTTATGCTTGGGTGCGGAGTTGATCCATTCCTCACCACGAATCACATGGGTGATTTTCATCAGGTGATCATCAACCACGTTCGCCAGGTGGTAGGTCGGCATGCCATCGGATTTCAGCAGAATCTGGGCATCAACCTGGCCCCAATCCAGCTCGATCGGTCCACGCAGCATGTCGTCAATAACACAAACACCCTCTTCAGGTACCTTCATACGCACCACGTAAGGCATACCGGCGGCCATGCGACGCTCAACTTCGTCCTGAGGCAGTTCAAGATCACTCTGCTTCAGGGCTGTATGCTTGCCATCAGCCTTGCGCGTCTCACGCAGTTCGTCCAGTTCTTCAGCGGTTCGGAAACACAGAAATGCAGTACCTTCCTCCACCAGACGCATGGCGAAGTCTTTGTACATATCCTTGCGCTCGCTCTGGCGATAAGGGCCATACTCACCACCTACATCCGGACCTTCATCCCACTCCAGGCCCAGCCAACGCAGGGAATCCAGAATCGCCTGTTCCGATTCAGGGGTGCTGCGCGTCTGATCAGTATCCTCGATACGCAAAATGAACTGTCCGCCATGCTGACGGGCGAATGCGAGGTTAAACAGTGCAATATAAGCGGTGCCGACATGCGGATCACCGGTTGGAGACGGCGCTACACGGGTACGAACAGTCATGATTCTCTGTACTCGGTCCTGTTTGAGATTAACGAAAGATGTGGATTATAGCCTGTCGGCGGTGGAGCAGCCATGCCGACCCGCCTTAGCCGGCGAGGAAGTTATCATAGAGAATGCCGCCCCAGACCAAGGCTGTTATGAGCAGGCTGAATAAAACCGCAGCCGAACCCAGGTCCTTTGCCAATCCTGCCAGGGTGTTAAATTCAGTACCCGCCCTGTCAACAATGGCTTCTATTGCGGTATTAATCAGTTCCATTATCAACACCAGCAACAAGGTACTGATCATTAATCCAAGCTGGAGGCCGGAGTGCGCTAACCAAAATGAGAATGGCAACATGAACAACGCCGCCCAGACTTCATATCGAAAGGCAGGTTCTGAGCAATAGGCCGCCTTCAATCCCTTCAGTGAGTAACGCGTCGCGTGATAGAAGCGTATAAACCCAGTTGATTTGGTAACGATCACAACAGCTTCCTTTTAATGGGTATGAATGATTTGAGGCGGCCTGAAAACAGCAAAGCCTTCATTCGAGCAAACATACACTCGATACCAGCCTGAAAGACAGCCACACTGTGTCAGAAGTTTCCATACGAATGATGAAAGTTTACTGCAGGGCCTTTAAACCAACCATTTCTTAGGCTTTGTACCCCCAAGCATAATCTAAAACAGACGCCTTAAAGCCACCTTAAACCTCACGCCTCTGTGGTACAATTCTCTTCTTAATTCTGCACGATGGCCCGGCACTCCAATCGCTGACTAATCAGCTGGCCACTTGAAAGTGCAGATTGCACAACTCGCAGTAGGCACACATGAATACACAGGCAATTGACACGGCAACTCCCCAATCCAACGTAAAATCAGATCCAGTGAACCGCAGATTTTCAGTGGCCCCCATGATGGATTGGACAACTTCTGACTGCAGAGTCTTCCACCGCCTGATGTCGCGCCAAACCCTGCTGTACACAGAAATGGTCACCACCGGCGCCTTGATTCATGGCGATGCAGCTCGCCACCTCAAATATGATCAGAGCGAGCACCCCGTTGCGCTGCAACTGGGTGGCAGCAACCCCTCAGACCTGGCGACTTGTACTCGAATGGCTCAGGAATGGGGTTATGACGAGGTGAACCTCAATGTTGGCTGCCCAAGTGACCGCGTACAGAACAACATGATTGGCGCCTGCCTAATGGAGTTTCCTGAACGTGTCGCTGAGTGCCTTGCCGAGATGCAAGCTGCTGTCAGCATTCCCGTGACCGTCAAACACCGCCTGGGTATTGATGACCTGGACAGCTTTGAACACCTGCACCGCTTTGTTGAGGTTGTGCGCGAAAGTGGCTGCCGCAGTTTCACCATTCACGCCCGAAAAGCCATTCTTGCCGGACTTAGCCCCAAGGAAAACCGCGATATACCGCCCCTGATGTATGATCGAGTCTATCGCATCAAGGAACTTTTCCCTGACCTGGAGGTGGTTATTAATGGCGGCATCAAAACATTGCAGGAGTGTGACACACATTTGCAACATGTTGATGGTGTGATGATTGGACGCGAAGCCTACCAGAACCCCTGGCCATTATTGAGCCAAGCTGACAGTCGTTTTTTTGATGCCAGCACATCAATCCCAAGCCGCATCGAAGTCGCTGAAGCATTTATCCCTCATCTGGAAAAGCGACTGGCTGAAGGCGCACCACTATACGCAGTGGTCAAACACCTGCTCGGCCTCTTTCACGGGCAACGCGGGGGTAAACAGTTCCGCCGCTATCTGAGCGAAAATGGCCACAAGCGCGACGCCGCTGTCGATACCTTCCGCGCAGCACTGGCATTAGTGGCAACGAGTAAAGACACTGAATGATTTAAACCGACTGCCAACAGGACAGACACTGATGGACCAACTGCAACAACTGAAACAGATGACAACAGTGGTGGCCGATACCGGCGACATCGATGCTATTCGTGAATACCAGCCTGTTGATGCAACAACAAACCCTTCCCTGCTGCTAAAGGCAGCCCAGGACAGTAAATATTCTGCCCTGTTACAGGAAGCCAAAGCCTGGGCAGGCAGCGGCGAAGATCAACTTCAGAAAATGTCCGACCGTTTTGGCGTGCTGATTGGCCGCGAAATTACTCGTATTATTCCGGGACGCATTTCAACTGAAGTTGATGCCCGCCTGTCTTTCGATACTCAGGCGACCATCAAAAAAGCCTATGAGCTTATAGAGCAATATGAAGCGCTCGGCATACCTCGCGACCGCGTACTCATCAAAATTGCCTCCACTTGGGAAGGCATAGAAGCCGGACGACTACTGGAGAAGGAAGGTATTAACTGCAACCTGACCCTGCTATTCAGCTTCACCCAGGCTCAAGCTTGTGCAGATGCCGGCATCTTCCTGATTTCGCCATTTGTTGGCCGCATACTAGACTGGCACAAACAACGCCAACCGGATGCAGATTTCAGCTTTGACAAGGATCCCGGGGTTCAGTCGGTCAGTCGCATTTATCGCTACTTCAAGGCTCATGCCTACGACACCGTCGTGATGGGCGCCAGTTTTCGCAATATCGGTGAGATCCAGTCCCTGGCAGGCTGTGACCGCCTAACCATCAGTCCGGCATTGATGCAGGCACTTGCCGAAGACAACTCAGACCTGAACCAACGTCTGACAAACACTGTAGAAAGCGAGGATATTCGCGAGAGCTTGACTGAGAGTCAGTTCCGCTGGCGCATGAACGAAGACATGATGGCACACGAGAAACTGGCAGAAGGGATTCGTAATTTCGCAGCCGATCAAGTCAAGCTTGAGCAGCTACTGGCAAGCTGTTAACAGCTGCCAAGAAAGCGGAGAGCTGTTATCGACAGTTCTCCAGCGTCGCAACCAGATCCTTAAAGGCCTCTCGGTTACTGTCATTTAAATCACTTAAGACCTTATGCGCATCTAGAATACGAGTGCGCACTTCGTCTTCAGACTCCTGCACAAACGGCACCTGCTTGAACTCGCAGATATCTGCAGGCAGCTCAGGCACAAGAACGAAAACACGATCAAACCCCATACTGACAAGCACCCGGGTAATGTCTTCACGTGTAGAAACCAGCGTCGGTTGAGGCATTCCCTTTTTATCTGCCTTGATAGCCAATTTGGCAATCAAGCCCAGGGACGTACTGTCTATGTTATCCGTCTCGGTCAGGTCAACCAGGCTATCTGTGATATCTTCTCGCTGTAGCACTGAGTCCAAATGACGCTCAATGGTAGAACACAGCGTCAATCTCACATCACCGGCAAACTTCAATACGTAGTGCCCGTCACGACACGCATAATAAATCGCGCCATCACTCATAAAGCGTCTCTGCGTACCCTCATGATCGCAACATCATCCGGGCCATCCGCCCGTCCGGCTGGCATCATACTCTGCAAAAACTGCTCTGGCGAGTCCCAGTCACTCAAGCATTGCTGTAGTAACCAATCCTCTTTTTCGCGCAGGGACGGGGCATCAATAATTTCCAGAATACCGTCTGAGAACAAATTGATCTCAAATCCGTTTTCGAGCTCACAAAAATGGCGCTCAAAAACTGGTTCTTCAAACAAACCAAGCGGCATCCCCTTGCCTTCAAGATAGCGCACTTGACCATTTTGGCGAAGAACGGGTAAGGGATGATGGCCGCCTACAGCATAATCAAGACAGTTACGCCCATGGTCAATAACCCCTACAAACATTGTAAGGTGCTTGCCCAATGAGGTGAGCAACATTTCCCGATTAATACGCTCCAGCGTGGAAACAGGAGACAGAATGTCAAAACTGGAGTTGCGTCGATAATTACGCAATAAACGGTGGGTCATATTTTTCAGCAGCACCGTTACCAAGGCAGATGAAGCCCCATGCCCTGACACATCCGCCAGGTAAAACATGGATAGCTGCTCATTGATTGCAAACGCATCAACAAAGTCTCCACTCAGTAACAGGGAAGGCTTAAGAAAATAATCAAAGCTCAAGCCATTGATAATCTGACGTGTCGGCGGCAACAGATTAAGCTGAACCTGCTGCGCCGCATGCTGATCTTCTCTTAATTCATCAAGGCTGCGCTCAAGACTGTCCCTGAGGCTATACACCTCTTCGATATACCTGGCGCGCTTGAGCTGGCGCTCAACTGACTGAATAAAAAGCTCCGGATGTAATTGCAGTTCGGCAACCACATACACATCATCGGCACCATTTCTAAGAGCAGCAACCAATTGCTCTGCAGTACCTTCATTGATCAGTGCAACCAATGGCTTGGGACTAAGCCGCTGTGCCAGCCCGTCCATAGTGACGCTACTGCCAACCGACGCCAAATCAAATATCAGCAGGGAAACAGGGTAATGAGCAATCTGATGCTCAACTTCGTCGAGATCAGCGCAAAGCACCAGCGTGAGTTGATGATGGTCACACTGCTGGCAAAGTTCGAACACCCTATCGGATGTCTGGGCACTAACTGAAAGCAGTAGCACCCTTTGATGATGAGGGCTCATCAATCAGCCTTAACCGTGAAAACTGATACAGGAAAGCCCACAGTATCCGCAAGCCGACAGACTTGCAACCTTAACCAAAGGTTAGAAGTCTTCATCGTACCGAACACTGACTTGACCATCATTGATCAAATAGTCACGACGCTGCAGGTAGGCGTCACGCATGAAGAGGTATTTATCACCGGTAATAATCTGCTCAGCCTCAAGTAGCCGGCTACGCGTATCAAGCATCAACAGACCATAAAGTGTATTACGAGTCGGGACGTGGTCAATCTCACCTGTCAGGTCAATATTGACATCAACTATCAAGGACGCACCATCTCGCACATTACTTGGGCCAAAAAACGGCAGAACCAGATAAGGACCACTGGGCACACCCCAGTAGCCAAGTGTCTGACCAAAGTCTTCGTTATGTCGCTCAATCCCCATAGGAGTTGCAACATCAATAAAACCCGCAAGGCCAAAAGTACTGTTAAACACCAGGCGAGCAAAGCTTTCCCCAGCAGATTCAAATTTCAGCTGAAAAAGATTATTGGCCAGATTATTTACATCGCGCAGGTTATGGAAGAAATTTCTGATACCTGTTTCAGCAATATCCGGTGTAATAAAGCGATAACCCTGCGTCAACGGCTTAAGCGCATAACGATCAAAGGTTTCGTTGAACCCGAAGATTGCACGATTTACCCCTTCCAATGGGTCTATCTCAGCCGTATCCGCCATAACCGTAGCGGTTCCAGACAGAGTCATAGCCGCGGCCATCGCAGCCGCACGCAAGGATTTGGTCAGCATGTGCATTCCTTAGTTAAGCTGAAGCAGGTATCCATTTTAGCCGGTGTACCCGAGCAATAAAACCCAACATGTCTCACAGCCCCCTAACACTCGTAAAGCATAGAACCAAAAAAGGCTCCCGAGGGAGCCTTTTTCTAGCGACTTGAAGTCAAGTCAGACTTAGAAGTCTACGCGGTAACCCAGCTCAACGCCGTTGTCGTCGTCAGCGTATTCAACCCAAGAAGCGAATACACGAGCCTGTTTGCCCAGCTTCTGCTGCGCTTCCAGGGACCACATAGCGTCGTCACGGATGTCGTCGTCGATGTAGTTAGCCAGCAGGGTAGTGTTACCCATGGTGTAAGAACCAGCCAGTTCCCAAGCATCCTGGTCGTCAGCCATTACCAGGTCACGCTCTTCGTAACGAGCACCCAGGTACAGATCGCCCAGGGTGTAAGACAGACCCAGAGATACTACGTCATCGTAAGTACCGCCTTCGTAGCCCAGGTAAGACAGGGCACCCATGAAGCCAGCAGCTTCAAACTTGGCAGCAACGTGAGAAACGTCAACGTTTTCGTTGTTAGCGTCGTTAGCGTCGTCGCTCATCAGAACAGCACCAGCGAACTGGAAGCCGCCCATTTCCGGTGAGATGTACGCCAGGGTTTCAGGAGTACGGTGTGCACCGATGATGTAGCCAGAGTCACCGCTGGTACCGTTGTCCACGATATCAGTTGTGAATACAGTCCACAGAGCGTAAGGAGTCCACATACGACCAACCTGGACAGTACCAGCGCTACCAGTAGCACCGATGTAAGCCAGACGACCGTTAGACCAAGCACCAGCTTCAGTGCTTACAGCCTGTTCGAAACGGTAGATAGCTTTCGCACCAGAGAACAGTTCAGAAGAACCCTTGATACCGATACGGGAGGAGTTATCATCGATATCCATGTTTACGCTGTCAGTATCGACCAGCTTAACACGCAGAGAGCCGTACAGAGTAGCGTCAGCCTGCGCAATCATCGGAGCAGTCATGGCACCAGCAACAGCCAGAGCAATCAGTGACTTTTTCATCAACATTTCCCCTTCATTCAACATACTAGTAGTGAATTCTAGTTTTTCTTAGCACTTATGGTGCTTTCAGAAAAATACTATAAATCCAGTTTATTGCAAACCAATGAATGTAAAAACCTTAGTTTTTTCAATCCAGAAGCCTACGATGTTGCCTGGTATTTGCCATCCGTTGCGAGGTTTGCAGCTCGCGACGACTGAGCAACCACCTAAATTTCCCGCATTACAGCATACCCGTTCGCAGCAAACAACCCTTTAAAACCGCCAAAAAGCGATTGGCAAATCAGGTTTTGACGCCTATCAACTCAACCGAGTATGCGTAGCGACTTTTTTAACTCAGAGCGTCTGCAATAATTGACGCAAACGCTTTTCTGATACGGTTTCTCGCGTACCAAGCTGCTGAGCGAATAAAGAAACTCGATACTCTTCCAACATCCAGCGCATTCTGACCAACTCAGCCGGACGCTCATAACGAGCTTCATATTCCTGTAATTTTTTCAAATACTTGGAGCGAAATTCAGTCAACTGCTCAGACCAAACACACTGCTGACGCAAATTGCGTGCATATTTTTCCAGGCGCTGCTCTATCGCATCCAAATAGCGCGGCAACTCTGGCAACCACTCGTAATCGGTTTCAATTAAATAACGCGCACTAACAAGCTCGGATAACTGTTGTTTGATGTCATTTAGAACAGGAACCGCTTGCAGGTTCAAAATCCGCCCGTTCAACTGTTTATTGATCCGATGCACAGCAAGGTGGCAGCGGTGAATAAACTCACCGATTTCGACCAGTCGATCTGCAATATCAGCCTTTGCACGCACCAGCACCGCGGCAAAGTCATCCGAGGTATGAGGAAGGTTCTGTTCATCCAACCCGGCAGCTCTAATTGCAGCCAATAACAGGGCATCATTTTCAAGCGTTCGCCTGTCTACCAGCTTGCCGGTCAATATTATACTTTCGTTTAACTTGGGTAGCTCACGTTTAAGGTATTTAAGCTGCTGCGCAGGGAAAGCAAGCAATATTAAACGCGCAACGCCTTTTACACTTTGCTGGAGAGCCAAATCTCTAGAAGGTAAAACACGTAGCTCTACGCTATCTCCCTGGTCCAGCAAAGCAGGCCATGCCTCCACTTCAATGCCGCCTGCCTGCCTGAGACTCACCACCTCTGGCAACTCACCAAAACTCCAACTGGTCAGTCCCGATTGCCCCCACTGCTCAGAAGGCCCTGCCTGCAGCGCCTCTTCTGCACGCTCTCCGAACTGCTTATTCAACTGATCCCAGTCGCGTCCCATTCCAACCCGGGCATCAGACTCGTCCAACAGACAAATATTGAAGTACAAGTGGGACTCAAGCTGCGTACTTCTCAACACATCAGCAGCCACACGCGTTCCCGTCATCCTCAGCAACTGGAGGGACAAAGCCTCATACAAATCACCTTCACCAAATACAACTGCCTCGCAAAAAGCGTTGGCGTAATTAGGCACGGGCACAAAATGCTTACGCAACTGCTTAGGCAAACCTTTGAGGATGGCTACTATCTTTTCTTCCAGCAGCCCCGGCACCAGCCATTCCATTCGTTGTAAAGGTGCCACCCTGAGCAAGGGAAGCGGCAGATTTAACGTCACGCCATCTTCGTCACTGCCTGGTTCGAATTGATAGCTGAGCGAAAGCTTGACTCCATCCAGAAGCAAATGATCAGGATATAGACTATCCGATACGTGATCGCTATCACGCTGCAGCACATCAGATTCGCGCATAAACAGCGCTTCAGGATGCTGTGTTTCTATCTGCTTGCGCCAATGCTCGAACCCCTTGCCGTTAACAACCTGAGCGCCCCCCAGCTCTTCAAATCGTTTCGCATAAAACTGATACAACTGCTCTTCATCGACCAGTAGGTCGCGTCTACGGACCTTATCCTCAAGCCCCTCAACACTGGCCAGTAGCTCCCGGTTATGCTGAAAGAAAGGCGCACGCGTGTTGTATTCCCCTTCAACCAGCGCACTGCGGATAAAGATTTCATGAGAAGCAATGGGGTCGATCGCGCCGAAATTAACCCGACGCTTGGCAACAATCACCACCCCGAAAAGACTTACCTGCTCATTGGCGATCACCTGTGCGCGCTTCTTCTCCCAGCGCGGTTCAGACCAACTGCGCTTGACCAGGTGCTTGGCCAAAGGCTCTATCCACTCTGGCTCAATACGTGCAACCTGGTGCGCAAAGAGCTGACTGGTTTCAAGCAACTCGGCAGCCACGACCCATTTGGGTGCTTTTTTGAACACCCCGGAGCCGGGGAATATCTTGAAGCGTCGATTTCGTGCTCCCAGATACTCCCCTTTTTCCTGCTTAAAACCTATATGACTAAGCAAGCCAGCCAATAGGGATGTGTGAATGTCACGGTAATCTGCCGGCTCAGGATTTTCCTTTAGCCCCAGCTCTCGAATACTGATATGCAGCTGGCGATGCACATCACGCCATTCACGCAACCGCATAAAGGATAGAAACTGCTTTTGACACCAGCGGCGTAACTGACTTTGGCTCAATTCGTCACGTTGCTCATGCCACAACTGCCACAAGTTCAGCAAGGTCATGAAGTCAGACTCTTCATCCGCGTATTCCTTGTGCTTTTGATCTGCAGCCTGACGCTTATCATGTGGACGTTCGCGCGGGTCCTGCACACTCAACGCACTGGCGATGATCATTACCTCACGTAACGCCCCTCTATTACCCGCCTCTATCACCATACGCGCAATGCGAGGATCAACCGGCAATCGCGCAAGCTGTCGCCCCACCGGGGTCATGCGACGCTGGGCATCGACTGCTCCCAGCTCTTCAAGGAGCTTGAAGCCATCATTAATAAGGCGAGTATCGGGAGGATCTACAAAAGGAAAGTCTCGAATATCGCCCAGCTTCAATTGCAGCATCTGCAAAATGACCGCAGCCAGATTGGTGCGCCTGATCTCGGCATCCGTAAACTCGGGCCGTGACTGAAAGTCTTCTTCCGAATACAAACGAATACAGACGCCCGGTGCAACACGGCCACAGCGACCCGCTCGCTGGTTAGCACTGGCTTGAGACACAGCCTCAATCGGCAGACGCTGAACCTTTGAGCGCACGCTGTATCGAGAAATACGCGCTTGACCCGGGTCAATCACGTAACGAATACCCGGCACCGTGAGAGAAGTTTCGGCAACGTTGGTGGAGAGCACTATCCGCCGACCGGCCTTTCGCTGCTCATGGAACACTTTATTCTGTTCCGCCAGTGACAAGCGCGCATAGAGCGGAATCACTTCGGTATCACGCAGTTTTGCCTTACGCAGCGCTTCGGCTGTTTCACGAATTTCACGTTCGCCTGGCAGGAACACCAGGATATCACCAGGCCCTCCGGAGCGTTTAGCCAGATCTATTTCGATCAGCTCATCCACCGCAGCCAGCACGGCCTGCTGTAAATCTACTGCCTTTTCGTCCTCGCCCTCCATTTCATGCAATGGACGGTAAAGTACTTCCACAGGGTAGGTACGACCAGACACTTCAATTACAGGGGCATTATCAAAATGCTGGGAAAAGCGTTCCAGATCGATCGTCGCCGATGTAATGATGACCTTAAGATCAGGACGCTTGGGAAGGATGCGCTTGATGTAACCAAGCAGAAAGTCGATATTGAGGCTGCGCTCGTGCGCCTCATCAATAATCAGCACTTCATACTGTTCAAGAAAACGGTCACGCTGAGTTTCAGCCAACAAGATACCGTCGGTCATCAACTTGACCTGGGTACTTTCGGATACCTGATCATGGAAACGAACCTGGTAGCCGACCCGCTCACCCAATGGGCTTTTCAATTCCTCAGCGATACGCGCGGCAACGGTGCGTGCCGCCAAACGGCGGGGCTGGGTATGGCCAATCATGCCATAGCAGCCAAGACCCAGCTCCAAACACAATTTGGGAATCTGAGTGGTCTTGCCCGAACCGGTTTCACCTGCAATCACCACCACCTGATTGTTTCGAATAACGTCCAGCAACTCTTCCCGGCGCGCCGACACAGGCAAATCCGGATACTCGGGGGCCTTTGCGGCGGCTTTTAACGCCTCTACCCGCGCTACTGAAGCATCCAACCTGGCCGCAAGCGCATCCAGTGCCTCTGTGTCATTTATCGCGTCTCGCTTGGCAGACTGCAAAGCCCTCCTTAGCGAAAAGCGATCTGCGATGCGGCATTTATCAAGCTGTTGTAGCAGGGAGGATATAAGCTGGGACAATCTGGTTCGCCTTGTCACTGGATTTCACTGGAAATTCTATGCCGCCCATTATCCATACTGGCCCGGCAATTTCTAACTCTTGGTGGGCGGAATACCGGCCTGCTCCCTTAATTGTCGCCGACACACCTTGCCAACAGCCGTACGCGGCAGGCGCTTACAGAACTCGACAGACTTGGGTACCTTATAAGCGGTCAAGCGCTCCCGACAGTATTCACGTACCTGTTTGATACTGAGTTGAGGATTGGATGTCACCACATAAAGCTTAATGTGCTCGCCGGTGCAACTATCAGGAAGCCCTACCGCAGCACATTCAAGAATATCAGGGTGGCAGGCAATCACGTCTTCCAACTCACTGGGATAAACCTTAAAGCCGGAAACATTTATAACCTCTTTCAGTCTGTCAATGATCTTCAGGTGCCCACTATCATCTAGCAACCCTATGTCGCCCGTATCCAGAAAACCTTCGCTAAGAACGGCGGCACTTTCTTCGGGCTGGTGCCAATAACCGCGCATCAACTGGGGGCCAGAAACCTGAACTCGTCCAGACTCACCCACCGGCATTTCACGGCCGTATTCATCGACTATCCTTACCTGCGTTCCGGGCAAAGGCTGACCCACAGATCCCAACCGAATATCATCTGGACGATTTACACTGACAACTGGAGAACATTCCGTAAGTCCATACCCTTCACAAATGGAGCGCCCTGTAACCTGCTCCCAGCGGGATGCCACAGATCGCGTTAATGCCATTCCGCCTGAGATGGTGAGCTTAAGATTGGAGAAATCCAGCCGCTGAAATTCGGGCTGCTGACACAGATGAATGAACAGCGGATTAATACCTGACAGTATGGTCGGCTCTACACGATCCCAGGCCTTGATGACCGACCGCATACGCCTCGGATCTGGTACCAGCTCGGTATAGGCACCACGACTGGTGAGCACTAATGTCAGCATGAACGAATAGATATGGTACAGGGGTAAAGGCTGCAAAAGACGCTCGCCCCCCTCTTCGGCGGTATCATCCAACAAGGCTCTAAGCTGAGACACGTTGGCTAACAGAGCCTGCTCAGTCAGCATGGCGCCCTTGGCAGGCCCCGTGGTACCACCTGTGTATTGCAGCAATGCCAGATTTCCCCATCGCCCTGCAACATCATCCGGACGCCAGATAAGCTGAGCTCCGAGCTGCATCATCAAGTCCCAGCTTGTCCATTCCAGGCGCGTGCGCCTGAGCAAAGGTTTCAATACACCTTTGATGCCGAGCATTTGGCGACGAGCACCTAAATTCAGCAACCAGCGCTTGGGAGCTGGATGCAGATCTCCAACTTCAGTGGTGACAAGATATTCAATCTCAGTCTGCTCAAGCGCCTGCTGTGTCGACGACTGAAGGTAGGCCGTACTCACCAGCATACGCGCGCCTGAATCTCGCATTTGCCTCACCAGCTCTTCATCGCTGTGCAATGGACTGGTATTCACCACCACCATACCAGCACGGCGCGCACCAAAAAGCGCAACCGGATACTGCATTAGGTTGGGTAATTGAAGCGCGATACGATCTCCAGGTCGAAGATCTGTTTCATGCTGAATCCAGGCAGCGAAGCGGCGAGACAGCCGCTCCACATCAGCGAAACTGATGCTGGCACCCAGGTGCCCGAAGGCAGGTTTTTCGTCGTAATGACGTCCCAGCCAATGCACCATTTCCGACAGCGATTCGTATTCAGGCACCGACTGCATTTGGGGTTTACTCCGTCAGCTGACCAACCACTTCACCATCAACAAAGACTATCATTTCCCCTGTTTCCAGCCGCTGCCACCGCTCATTATTCGTTAGCGGCTCTGTCGTGATTACGGTGACAACATCATTGGGAGTCGTTTCGGCACAAAAGTCTACGCTAACTTCACAATCCTTAAGCCGAGCTTCACCAAAGGGCGCCCGTCGCGTAATCCAGGAAAGCTTGGTACTGCAATAACAAAACAGGCAGGTCGATTCGCTTAACAGCATGTTGAAGACACCGAGCACCCTGAGTTTTTCACAGCATTGATGAATAAACACCTGTAACTCAGCAAAATCATCGGGGCGCTGCGGAAAGCGGATACGAATCTGGTCAAGCAGCCAGCAGAAAGCATACTCACTATCGGTGGTTCCAACAGGGTGATAAAACTCAAGCGGCCAATCAAAGAGGGCCGGATCAAGCTGACCATTATGTGCGTAGGTCCAGGTATAGCCCCAAAGCTCACGACTGAAGGGATGGGTATTTTCAAGACACACCTGCCCCACATTTGCCTGGCGTATGTGACTGATCACCACTCGACTCTTTATCGAATAGTCGGCCACCAGCTTGGCAATTCGTGAATCGGCACTGGGTTCAGGATCATGAAAACAGCGCAGCCCCTTACCCTCATAAAACGCGATACCCCAACCATCCTTGTGCGGCCCTGTTCTACCTCCACGCTGCATCAAACCAGTGAAGCTAAAGCAGATATCGGTCGGCACATTGGCACTCATGCCCAACAGTTCGCACATCAGTTGTCATCCCCACGTGACAGAGTGATTTTGTCCGGCAAAGAATCAATCAGGTGATAATCAAGGCCTTCGAGGCAATCTGTGTCGGACTGTTCCTGCTCTGATTGAAGCTGAACCAGACGCGCCTGAGGTTTGATATGGGTTCGACGCTCACCTACAAAAGATGCCTTGGGCTCGATGATCAACTCATCGCTGCTGACATTGGCATGAACACGACCGCCTTTCTCGATATGCAGGGATTCACAATAAAGTTCACCCTCAAGCACGCCACTTACCGTGACCTGGCGCGCACGGATATTGCCACGTACTACGCCCTGACGCCCGACGGTCAAATCATCTTCGGAATGAATGCGCCCTTCAAGCATACCATCCACATGCAGTTTACCGGTCAGGTTCAACTCACCCTGCATCTGGTTGCCGCGGGCAACAATGGTTACTGCAGTTCGGCTTGATTGAGCGGATACATTGCGCTTAAGGATTCCCAAGGCACTTCCTCGATTTCGGTAAACAGATGATCGAAATTCTCCAGCCCCCATTTCATAAACGGAGCCGGATTAAGCGGCTGAAAAAGAAACCTGACTTCATAGTGCAGATGCGGGCCGGTTGAACGACCACTATTGCCGCTGAGGGCTATTTTCTGCCCTTTACTTACGAAACTGCCACTTTTGACCAGCACTTTTTGCAAATGCGCATAATAGGTCTTGAATCCAAAATTATGCTGCAACACAACCAGATTTCCAAAGCCACTGCCTTTACGGTAGCCCGCATATTCAACCACTCCATCAGCGGTGGCATACACCGGTGTTCCCGGATTGGCCTTGAAGTCCATACCGTTATGCATCTTACGCTGTTTCAAAACCGGATGCATACGCAAGCCGTAGCTGTCATTAATCTGCTCGGCTTCTATCGGTACGCCATTTGGAATGCTGTGCAGTAAGGAAAGACGTTGGCGCGCAGCCGTTTTCGCCCATTCAATTCGCTGCTCCAACGACTGGGTCGGCTCAACATCTGTCAGTCCGAGGCGCGCTTCAAGGTCACTCAGACTGGAGCCCATGAGCGCATTTTCCTGTTCCAGGCGAGAGTTATTCGCCATCAGGCTGGACAGGGATTCACCCAAATCGTCCAGTTCGGAAATATAGAGTCGCTGCGTTCCCAGCAAAAGCTGGTACTGCTCGTTCAGGTTTTCATGATCACGCTCGAGGGAGCTCAGGTCATCCTGAGTCTGTACCAGCAGCCAATTTGAAACGAAAAAGCTGGCGGCTGACATCAGCAGAAAAATCAACAACATCCAGGCTAAAAGCTGGTGTAGAAAGATCTGATGTGAACCACGGGTGGTGGTAAGAGTGAGAACCAGTTTACGTCGCAACTCGGGTACTCTTCGACAAAAGCCTGTACTATACCTGCAGTGAGCCGCCGACACCAAAAAAGATCCCGACCCTGACCAGGCCGGGACAGTAGAAGCTTATTTATGAGGCCAACTCAAAACAGGGCTCATACTCCTCATGGTTGATTTTCATTCGACGCTGATCGACAAATGACTGCAGCAGCTTGTCCAGTTCACGAATGATGTCGGGCTCTCCATGCAACTGGAAGGGACCATGCTCTTCGATGGCACGAATACCGGGCTCCTTTACATTACCGGCCACGATACCCGATAACGCACATCGCAACTGAGCTGCCAGTTCGTGTTCACTTTGCTGACGAGAGAGATTGAGTTCCTTCATCGCCTGATGTGTCGGCTCGAAGGTTTGTTGCAGGTCATAAGGAATTCGCAGCTGCCAGTTGAAGTGGTATGCCTCACCGGTCTGCTTACGAAAATCTGTAACCTGCTGAAGACCCAGCTGCATCCGCTCGGCCACTTCATAGGCATCGTCGACAATCACTTCGTACAGTTCTGCCGCTCGATCTCCAAGCGTGGCGCGAATAAAATGATCCACCGTTGAAAAATATTCCTCACTGCCAGCCGGGCCCGTGAAGATCAGCGGGAAAGGATGATCGCGATTTTCTTCCTGCAGCAATATACCAAGGATGTAGAGAATCTCTTCAGCCGTACCCACGCCTCCGGGAAACACGACAAAGCCATGCCCCAGACGAACGAAAGCCTCCAGGCGGCGTTCGATATCCGGCATGATGATCAGCTCATTCACGATCGGATTCGGCGACTCTGCTGCAATAATGCCCGGTTCGGAAATTCCCACGTAACGGCCATGGCGAATGCGCTGCTTGGCATGCGCAATTGTTGCTCCTTTCATCGGCCCCTTCATGGCGCCCGGACCACAACCTGTGCAGATATTCAGACCTCGCAAGCCCATTTCGTAGCCAACTCGCTTGGTGTACTCATATTCCTCGTGCTGAATAGAGTGACCTCCCCAACACACGACAATATTGGGCTTAACGTGAGGTTTCAGGGCGTCTGCATGGCGCAGCATATTGAAAACCTGATTGGTAATCATGGCCGAAGGATCGAGCCCTTCACAGCAGCTTTCCACTTTATCTGCCACATACAGCAGATCACGCACAACAGAAAAAAGGTGCTCATTGATACCCTGAATCAGCTCCCCACCGACAAATGCAGAAGCAGGTGCGTTAATAAGATCCAGCTGCACACCACGGTGCTTTTGACTGATTTGAATATCAAATTCACGAAAGCGGTTCAGCACCTGGCGCGTGCTGTCCAGCTCACTGCCGCAATTGAGGACGGCCAGTGCACACTGACGAAATAGACTGTAAAGGCCGCCCTGGCTTTTATCCTGCAGGCGCGCAACCTCAAATGGTGAAAGGACATCTAGGTTATCCAGAGGCGTCACACTGGAGGAGATGTAATGCTCGGTCATCATACTGACCTCCTTGTTCCGGTCGTAGACACGGCACCCGCCTTGGTCAGCAGGCGCACTTAAACTATGAACGCTCACGAGAAGATTTACTACCGTTTAGTGACGTCGGGGTTACAAAGGAAAGGATAAAAATTAGGGTCAGATGGCGATTGTATTTAGCCGGGGCATGGATTAGTTTGAACTCGAAGCCTGTGTACAAGGAAGCGCAAGATGTCCGCATCAAAACTCTACATCCTCGACACCAACGTTCTGCTTCACGACCCAAAATGCCTATTCCAGTTCAAGGAACAGGACGTCGCCATCCCGATGACCGTGCTTGAGGAGCTTGATTCGATCAAGGACCGCAAGCAAAGCGTGGCTGCCGAAGCGCGTCATGCCATCCGCGTGATTGACAAGATACTTTCCACCGCTACCAATGCCGCACAGATCACCAAGGGTGTACGCATTCAGCTGGAGGGCAAGGAGCGTGAAAGCAAACTGGGCAAGCTGTCGATCTTTCCCGATCACGAGCTAACCAGTCGTCAGGGTTTTTTGCCCGACACCAGCAACAAGGACAACCTGATCATCAACTGTGCTCTGCACCTGCAGGCCACCTTCCCGCACCGTCAGATCATACTGGTTACCAAGGATATCAACATGCGACTGAAGGCACTGGGTGCCGGATTGCAGCGTGTTGAAGATTATCGAACCGATCAGCTGGTCAGCGATATCGAGATGCTGCCCGCGGGGCACCATCACCTGGAGGCACCCTTTTGGGAGGGCGTTGAAAACGTTGAGAGCTTCCAGCGTGACGGCCGAACCTACCATAAGGTTGACCGTAGTTTGCTGCCCGACACCTATGCCAACGAATACATTTTCGATGACAGCAAGGATTTTGCCGCACGCACCCATTCAGTCGACGAAACAAGCGTGACCCTGCTGGACCTTGGCTACGAGCGCCTGATGGACCAGATGTGCTGGGGAATACAACCGATCAATATTCAGCAGGCCTTCGCCATGCAGTCGCTTATGGACCCGGATATTGATCTAAGCATCCTGCTGGGTGCTGCCGGCTCGGGTAAAACCTTGATCGCCCTTGCATGTGCCCTGGAAATGGTGATTGAAGAGCAACGCTACAACAAAATTATTGTAACGCGCTCAACACCGCCCGTTGCAGAGGACATCGGATTCCTGCCCGGCACCGAAGAAGAGAAAATGACACCCTGGATGAGCTCCATCAGTGACAACCTTGAAGCCATGCACGAGCAGGACGAACGCCCACAAAGCAGCGTCAAGTATGCGATCGAAAAAGCCAACATCCAGTTCAAGTCACTAAACTTTATTCGCGGCCGCAGCATTCAGAACGCCATCGTGCTGATTGATGAATCGCAAAACCTGACTCCACAACAGCTAAAGACCATCATCACACGTTGCGGCAAGGGCACAAAAATGGTTTGTCTGGGCAACCTGGCTCAGATCGACTCAAACTACCTGACACCTCTGACATCCGGCTTGACCTATATAGTCGAACGTTTTCGTGATTTTGAAGGCGCTGCCAGTGTTCACTTCGAAGGCATCTTCCGCTCACGTCTGGCCGAGTATGCCGAGGAGCACCTTTAAGTCACTCACCACCCGTTCATCCCTGCGGCAGGCAAACCGCCTGTCGCAACTCAGAGTTTCGCTTTCTGCCGACCAAAGTCTAAAAATCGAACAAACCCCCTATACGACGCGGGTTACAGACGAATTACACCCCCCAGCCACAGCCCCTCATCTCCAGCATTAGTTTTATTCTGCCTACAGTTGAATATAATGCACCGCACCAAAGTACTATGCGTAAATAATCAAACAATCTGCTCGACGCATCACCCAATCGGAGGATGTCCGCAGCAGTGAGACACGAAAGTCCGATCGCCCCCTGTCCGGACGCGCCAAAAGCCACCTTTCGTTGTCTCTTGAATCCCATTGTTTACGATCAAATGGCGAACACATATGACCACTAAAACTGTAGATGTACTGCTTGTCGGTGCCGGTGCAATGAGTACCACCCTCGGGATGCTACTCAAGCAGCTGGATCCGACATTGAAGATTGGAATGGTCGAGCGGCTCGACCATGTTGCCCGTGAAAGCACAGATGGCTGGAACAATGCTGGTACTGGCCATGCAGCTTACTGCGAATTGAACTACACCCCGCAGCAAGCGGATGGCAGCATCAATGCCACCAAGGCATTTGCCATCAATACATCTTTCGAGGTCAGTCTGCAGTTCTGGTCTTACCTGGTTGAGCAGGGCAAGCTGCCGTCTCCAAAAGAGTTCATTCACCCAACGCCGCATTGCAGCTTTGTCTGGGGTGAGAAGAACGTAGAATTCCTGCGCAAGCGTTTCGAGACTCTGAGCCAGCACCACTGCTTCAAAGACATGGAGTTCAGCGAGGACCACGACACCCTGCGTGAGTGGATGCCTTTGGTCATGAAGGATCGCCAACCTGATGAAAAAATTGCTGGCACCCGTGTCCGTTATGGTTCAGACGTAAACTTCGGCCAACTTGCTCGCCACATGGTACTCCATCTGGAACAGCAGGACGGTTTCGACCTGATGCTGAGCCGCATCGTTGAAGACCTGGACAAACAGTCCGACGGCAGCTGGAATGTCACGCTGAAAAACACCAGCAACGGCCAGAAAGAAGTCATCAACAGCCGCTTCGTATTCCTGGGCGCCGGTGGCGGTGCTCTGCCATTGTTGCAGAAGTCAGGCATCGATGAAGGCCAGGGTTACGGCGGCTTCCCGGTCAGCGGCATGTGGCTGGTTTGCAAACGCCCGGAAATCATCGAGCAGCATATGGCCAAGGTATACGGCATGGCGCCGATTGGTGCGCCTCCAATGTCCGTACCTCACCTGGACACACGCGTGATCGATGGCAAAAAAGCATTGCTGTTCGGACCTTTCGCAGGTTTCACAACCAAGTTTTTGAAGCAGGGCTCCTTCCTTGACCTGCCCCTCAGCATTCGCATGAGCAACCTCAAGCCGATGCTGTCTGTGGCCAAGAACAACATGGACCTGACCCGCTACCTGATCAGCGAAGTGATGCAGTCGCACTCATCTCGCGTTGACTCCCTGCGTAACTTCTTCCCTGAAGCCAAGGATGAAGACTGGGAACTGTCCTACGCCGGCCAGCGCGTACAGATCATCAAGCCGGGTACCGAAACCGCTGGCAAGCTGGAATTTGGCACCGAGGTTATCACCTCTGCCGATGGCAGCCTGGCAGCATTGCTGGGTGCATCACCAGGCGCATCCACAGCTGTGAGCGCAATGCTGAGCATTATTGAGCGTTGCTACGCAGAGCGTATGAATGAAGCCGACTGGAAGACGAAGATCCTCGAACTGATCCCGTCTTACGGCCAAAGCCTGACTGATGACGCTGCACTGCTTGAACAGGTTCGCTCCCGCACCCTGTCTGTGCTGGAGCTCGATCCTCCACAGTAATATCCAAGGGGAGCCTCAGCGGCTCCCCTTTTTGATTTCCCCCAAGTTACTCCCTCGCAATGACTGGCCCCGAATCCTCTGAAGGTCTATCATCAGACTTCACGTTAATGAGGTTTTCATGTCCTTACTCAACAAGGTTCTGACCACGCTTTTAATCGGTCTGGTCCGGATTTATCAGCTATTCATCAGCCCTGTTATGGGCAGCAATTGCCGCTTTTATCCCACCTGCTCCAGCTACATGATTCAGGCAATTCAGACGCATGGTGCCATCAAGGGACTCTGGCTCGGTATTCGCAGAGTACTCAGATGCCACCCATACTCGGACGGCGGCATAGATCCTGTACCTGAACCGAAATGCTGCCAGTCTTCCGGTATACACAGCGCCGAAATAACAACTAAAATCAAGCAATAAGACTTCAGCCTGAGGAAACCGAATGTTTTCGCCGCTTAGCGTTATTTTGGTGATTGTTGCCTATATCGGCATCCTCTTCGGCATTGCCCAGTGGGGTGAGCACCGTACTCGAAATGGCAGACCCATTAACTCCGCCACCATCTATGCGCTCTCCCTCTGCGTGTACTTCACCAGCTGGACGTTCTACGGCAGCGTAGGCTTCGCAACCCAATCAGGACTGCTCTACATTGGCGTCTATGTGGGCTCTCTGTTATCTCTGTTTTTCTGGAAAGTCACGCTTAGGCGCATGATTGCGGTTAAGGAAACCTTCCGCATCACCAGTGTCGCCGACTTTATATCGACACGCTATCGACGCTCGCAACGTATCGCAGCCCTGGTAACTTTCACGGTTTTACTCGGATTACTGCCTTATATAAGCCTGCAGCTGGAGGCGGTGGTTGATTCATTCAAAATCATAACGCACGAGGGCAGCGACGACATTCACTGGGGATCGTCCGCCCTGCTCATCACCTTCCTGATGACCGTATTCACCATCATTTTCGGGGTGCGACGCCTGGATCCTACCGAACGGCACCAGGGCATGATCTTATCTTTGGTAGCACATTCGGTAGTTAAACTGCTGGCCTTCATTGCCATCGGCGTATACGTCACCTACGAGTTTTTCCAGGGCCCGGCGGATGTACTACGCCAAATTCGTGTGTACGAGCTTGAGCGTTTGATTGGCACTGGTGGGGAAAATAGTGGCGTATTCTGGCTGACCCTGATTGTTTTAAGCTTTGTTGGTGTCCAGCTGCTACCGCGACAGTTCCATGTCGCCGTGGTCGAAAACGTGTCCCCTCGCCACCTCGGGCGAGCCCTTTGGGCCTTTCCGCTATACACCCTGTTAATGACCGTGTTCGTCATCCCGGTAGCGGCTGCAGGTCTTATTCTCGGATTCCCGGAACAATCAGCAGACTACTTTATGCTGCTGGTTCCTCAATCACTGAACCAGCCCATTATTACCCTGCTTACCTTTCTCGGCGGATTTGCTGCCGCCAGCGGTATGGTCATTATTACAACCATGACCCTGGCAACCATGGTATCGAACCATCTGTTGCTTCCGTTTTGTGAGCATTTTTCCAGTCTGGGCTGGATGCGAACCTGGCTGCTACAGGTGCGCTGGGCTCTTGTGGCCATCATTCTGTTTGGCAGCCTGTTCCTGGCACACCTTCTTACGGACACCAACATGCTCGTTGCGGTAGGCATGATCTCTTTCGTCGCGACCGCACAGCTGGCCCCCGCAGCTTTCATTGGTCTGTTCTGGAGCCGCGGTAATAGTATGGGCGCCATGCTGGGCTTGGGGATTGGCTTTGCAGTTTGGGGCTGGACACTGATTATTCCTGCCTGGGTAGAAGAAGGCTGGCTGCCCTTCCAGATCCTGACGGAGGGGCCTCTAGGCATTCACTGGCTACGACCTCAAGCCCTGTTTGGCCTTGAGCTGCCCAGCATTCCCCATGCCACCTTCTGGTCACTGAGCCTGAACGTCCTCTTTTACGTACTGGGCTCCTGGTTCTATAAACCACAGAAACAGGAACGTACGCTTACCACCGAGTTTCTCTATACAACACGCGCGTTACGCATTCAGGAAAAAGCTCGCCCAACTGGCCTAAACGCCTATATTGAGCTGGCTCCCAAGCTTGTAGAAGCAGAACAACTGCTGAAACGCTATCTGGGTGAAGACAAGGCACAGCACAATGTGAATCGAATCGCAGAAGACCTTCAGGTCTACGATAAAAGCCACATTTCAGTGGTGGAGCTCATGGAGTTTCATCGCATGCTCGAGCAGGTGCTGGCGGGCTCGATCGGTGCTGCCAGTGCGCACACCGCAATAGAAGAAAATATTCGCTATACCGACCGCGAGCGCTCGGATCTTACAGCCCTCTACAGCCATATCGTCAACGAGTTACAGGGCTCCTACCGCTTCCACCCTGATAAGGCTACCGAACCGCAGAGCCGGGGCTTTGAAATGCTGGATAGCCTGCAGGATCAGCTGGAGCACATGCAACTGAAACTTGATCAGCAGCAACACGAAATTCAGCAGCTGGAATCAAAGCTAGAAGCACAGTATCAGCAAGTGTTTGATTATCGAATCGAGGCTCAGAAGCTACGCCAGGAGAATGAGGGACTGCGTCAGCAGATCTTGACCGAGGGGCCGATCGACCCCTCAGCGATTACACGTAGCTAGCTAACATCAGGTATTGAATCAGTCTTCCTGCTTCTGGCTGTGCAAATGCACATCCATTTGCGGGAAGGGAATGCTGATACCCTGACGATCAAATTCCAGCTTAACCTTTTCAGTTGTATCCCAAAGCACTGCCCAGTAATCCGCAGACTTTACCCAGGGGCGCACATTGAAATTGACGCTGCTATCACCCAGCGAAGCCACACTGACAACCGGTGCAGGATCCTTCAGGACGCGCTCATCCTGCTCCAACATCTCAGTCAGAATCTTTTTGGCTTTCAACAGATCATCACCATAGCCAATGCCGAAAACCATATCGACACGACGGGTATCACGGGCAGAATAGTTAATAATGCTGTCGTTGTAGATTTTGCCATTCGGCATGATGATTTCGCGGTTATCGCCTGTTCTCAACACTGAGTTAAAGATGGTGATATGTTCAACGATACCGCTTACGCCACCGGCTTCCACAAAGTCCCCTTCACGAAACGGACGGAACACGATCAACATGACACCCGCAGCGAAGTTTTTCAGCGAGTCCTGCAGTGACAGACCAATGGCCAAACCTGCAGCACCAACCAGGGCAATCAGCGATGTAGTATCAACGCCCAACTCACCCAGCGCAGCAATCACCACAACCAGCAACATCAGTGCATGAGCGATGGAAGTGACAAAGTTGATCAGCATCTGATCCATTTTTGTCTTGCGCAGAATACGCGTAAGCAAATCGGTCAGCAGCTTGGCCACCAGACGACCTATAAAAAATATCGCCAGAGCAAGGCCAATATTGATAGCCCAGGGCCATATATATTCTTGAGAAAAGGATTCCATGATAACTCCCTTTGATCTTCGGTATGGAAGCGTTAAATTCGACTGTCATTCATTTTCAGGACAGCTCCTAAACGATAAAGTGTTTGTCGTGTAAAATCATGTTTTTGTTATTTCAGTTACCGGATTCACAATGAAAAAAATTTTGCTGTTAACGACTCTGCTCAGCCTTTCCACCTCTGCCTGGGCTGAGCAGGGCCATATCGCTGACGATGTCTATGTTTTCTTTCATGGCGGACCCAGTAACGAATATCGCATCACTGGCCGTATCAACAGTGGCGAAGCGGTAGAAATCCTTGGCCAGAATGGATCTACCGGCTATATTCAAATCAAGACCGAAAGCGGTCGTACCGGCTGGTTGCCAGAGGAATTTGTATCTACCGGCAAGAGCAAGCTCTTCGAACTTCCAAAACTTGAGTCTGCACTCAAGGCAAGCCAGTCGACCATCGACCAGCAGGCGATAACCATTGAAGAGCTGAACGCTCAACTGACACAGCTTAAAGAAGCAAGCGGCAGCTATACCGGTAAAATTCGTGAGCTGGAGATCGAAATTCGTGATCTGCAGTCGACAATCGCCAATATGGACCAGAGTAACCTGATGCGCTGGTTGACCTATGGTGGGCTTATTGCATTTGGTGGCGTGGTACTGGGACTGATCGTTCCCCATCTGCCACGTCGACGTAAACGCACGGATGACTGGTTCTGATTCAGGCCCGAGGGCCTACAAAAAAAATGGAACCAGAAGTGGCAAGGGCTGTCTTATGTTGAGCTGAACAGGAGACCAACTGAATGCTGACAACACTGGCTGTTTTGACAACTGCAATTGCGCTGGGCGCTGGCCTCGCAGCTTTGGTGCATTCTTACTCAGCCCGGCCGCAGCCACTGCGAATCCGGGTAGAAGACACCAGACACCCTCGACGTCACGAGCGTCAGATTCGTTAATTTTTTCACTCCATTCAACGACAAACGGGCCACTTGAAGTGGCCCGTTTTAACTTGGGGACGAAGGTTTGGGCACCAGTGGCTCCAACTCATCAAACCCTTCTTCAGGCGTCCAGTATCGGCGCCCTTGCTCAACCCTGATAACCCCATCAAAACGTTTCTGCAAATAGACTACCGCGTCTTCCAACGTGTCTATATCACAGAGAATAACGCCACCTCGATCATTGCTGGTGGCAAAAATATAACTCTTCAAATTTTACCTCAATCAGTCACTATCCCGGGGCTTCACATAATCATCAGCCCAGCGTCTAAATGCATCCGCTGGCATCGGGCGTGCGATATGATACCCCTGAGCCTGGTCACAGCCCAGTGTCTTGAGAATATTCAGATCAGCTTCTGACTCTATGCCTTCAGCCACCACCTTCAACCCCATGGCATGGCTCATATCGATCATGGCCTTCACCAGGTTACGGTCGGTACTGGAGTGATTGATTTGCTCAATAAAGCTTCGATCAATTTTGAGAAAATCCAATGACATTTCACGGATGTAACTCAGGCTTGAATACCCGGTTCCAAAGTCATCAATCGCCACTCGCACCCCTTCAGCGCGAAGCCGTTTGAGTTCTCGTTCCGTCGCCGTCGCACTGTGCATGAAACTTGTTTCGGTCAATTCAACCACTAGATGCTCGGCCGGGACCCGGTGCTTTTGCAGTGCACTCATGACCTGAGTGGCGACCTCAGAGCGCTGAAACTGACGTGCCGAGACGTTTACAGCAACCTTGAGCGACAGACCAAGCGATAACCAACGAGACACTTCACCTATAGCCTGATCCAATACCCAGGCACCAATCTCATCCATCATGCCGGTATCTTCTGCGACCGGTATAAACTGATCAGGTGATACAGAACCCAGTACTTCACTGTGCCAGCGCAACAAGGCTTCTACACCAATCAAACGACCAGATTCCAGCTCTATCTGAGGCTGGTACACCAGGCTGAATTCCTGCTGCTCAAGCGCCTGGTGTAACACCGAAGCAATGTGGAAACGGCTCAGACGATCATGCTGATGCCCCGGCTGAAAAAAGGCCACACTGTTGCGCCCCATATCCTTAGCCAAATGCAACGCCGATTCTGCCGCTCGAACCAACTCAGCGGGTTCACTTGCATCAGTCGGGTAGACCGCAACGCCAATACTTGCACGCACGCGTACCTCTTGCTGCTCCAGCCAGAATGGCTGAGTAAGCGCCTTGCTCAGTCGATCAAGATAGGCATCCAGCTCTGTTTCATTGATATTTTCAGTCAACAGGATGTAAAACTCATCACCGGAAGGCCTGGCAGCAGTGCCCTGATCACCCAATGTCGATTCAATACGCTCGGCTACCATTTTCAGCAACTGATCACCAACCGCATGCCCAAAACGATCATTGAATTGCTTGAACAAATCCAGATCAAGCGCCAATAAAGCACCCGGAATTCCCTGTTCAGCGCTGAAATTAAGTGCCAGCTGTAAACGGTCATGGAATAAACGCCGGTTTGCCAGCCCGGTCACGCTGTCGAACCACGACAGCCGCTTCATCCGCGCTTCGTAGTTTTTACTTTCAGTGAGGTCATGGAAAATTGCCGCGTACTGGCTCACCGCCCCCCTGTCATCCTCTATGGCGGTGATACTCAGCCACTCAGGATACACACTGCCATCCTTGCGACGATTCCAGATTTCACCCTGCCAGCTACCGTTCGTCTCCAGCTCTGCCCACATCTGCTGATAAAAGGTGTGATCATGCCGCCCAGAGCTGAGAATACTGGGGTTTTGCCCCAAGGCTTCCTGAGCCTCGTACCCTGTAATGGCAGTAAATGCAGGGTTTACACTTTGAATAGCGCCCCTGGCATCGGTGACCACTATGGCTTCATGCGACGCGTTGATCACCCGCTCAATCAAACGCAGATTTTGTCTGGATTGCTGCAGTTGCAGGCTTTTATCCTGCAGCAGCTCCTGAAGACGATAGATGTAGTCACGCTCGACACTGCGAAGAATATCGGAATAGGAGGCCAGCCCAACGACGCGCTGGCGACTGTCCAGCACCCCAATATGTCTAAAGCCGTTTTGCTTGAAGTAGCGCCGCACATTAAACAGACTCATGCTGCCTTCAACCGCCATCAACGCGGGCAAACCAAGCGTCTCAAGTTTGAGGTCGAGCGAGGTACGTGATGCCAGATGGCGTATAACATCGGTCTCGGTCATGATGTGCCAACCCTGCTCATCACTTCCCACCAGGACCGCTGAATAACGAACACGACGCATGGCATCAATGGCATCCCTGAGTCTGAGTGAACCCCGGAGCCTGAGCACATGAACGTTTGTCACTTCTTCCAAAGGCTTCAGAAACAGGTCATGCTCCAGCCCCTGATTGTTCACCACATCGCTTTGACTAACGATGCCAACACTAAGACCTTGTGCATCCTGAACTACCGCATGAGTGATTCCTCGGCCCACCATTTCCAGACCGACCTCATCAACAGTTTGAGTACTGCCAACCTCAAGAATGGGTTCAAGCATCTCGCGCTCAATAGCCCGTTCTGAAAGCTGACCGTCCTCCTCCAGGCTCAGCTGCATAGCCTTGCGCCGCGTCAGCAATCCGCAGCATTCAACACCCTTTTTGACAAAGACGGATCCGATGTGACGATCCGCCATCAACTCAATCGCAACAGACAGTAAACTGCCCAGTTCAATACTGACGATATTGGCTTGGCATATGCTGCCAATTTGAATTGATGGGTAAGAATGTGTCTTTTCAGTCATACACAAATACTATCACAGCCGAATCATTAATAAGACTGAACCAGGTCAAGCCGAGAGCAGCATTGCCCTGATGAGGCGAGTGTGTAAGCATCAGAATAATACCTGCCATCTGCCCGAGTAGCACCGATGCAACAACCCTCACTTAAAGCTCTGACCACCATTGTGGAAGAGATTTCCCGGTCCGGTAATCCTGAAGCCATCATGAGCCGCATCGTGCAGCAACTTCAATCGCTGCTACACGTAGAGGTATGCAGTCTGTATCTGTGCACGCCCGACCAGCAGCACCTGATCCTTGCTGCAACCGAGGGCCTTGCGGCCGATGCCGTTGGTCATGCCCGCCTGCAACTAAACGAAGGCCTGGTCGGCAATATTGCAGCCAGTCTGAACACCCTTAACCTGGGTGATGCGCCTGCAGATGATCGCTTTGTATTTATTCCTGAAACCCATGAGATGCCCTACCACCGTTTCCTGGGTGTACCTTTGCTGCACTTGAGAAAGCTGGTCGGGGTTCTTGTCATTCAGGGGCGAGAGCAGGAACCATTTTCTCAGGAAACTGAAGCCTTCATGATCACTGTGGCGTCTCAGCTGGCCAGCACCTTGCACAGCCTGCAGCGTCAGGGTAACTGGTATTCGCGCTCCTCCAACAGTTCTGCATACCGTCGCCTTGTAGGACAGAAAGGCGCTCCCGGCATTGGTGTTGGGCAAGTATGGCAGATCCGCCCCCACCACCCACTTGATCAGGTATCAGAAAGCGCCTGCAGCGATCCCGGAAGTGACCGTGAGGCCTTGGAATCGGCCATTCAGGCTGTTGCTGATGACTTGAGTTCCAGTTCAAGTCACCTGGGCCAGCACCTTCCGTCCGATGTCCATGCCTTGTTCAGCGTGTATCAGATGATGTTGCAAAGCCCCGAGCTGCACACCAACTGCTGCCAGTTGATCAACGCCGGCAAGTCAGCGGCCTGGGCCCTGCGCCAAACGGTGTCGCAGATGGCGGAACAGTTTGAGCAATCGGAAGACCCTTATCTTCAAGCTCGTGGCGAAGACATTCGCAACATTGGCCAGCGCATTCTGAACCAGCTGCTTTCACGCGACAGCATCTCGCGTATCTTGCCTGAAGGCGATCTGATTCTGGCTGCCGAATTGATCAGCATAGCTGACCTGGCCGAATTCCCCCTTGAGCGCATCAAAGGCCTTGCCTGCACCCAGGGATCAACTTTGTCACATACCGCCATTGTAGCCAGCGCGCTTGGTATTCCGGCCGTTATGGGCCTCGACAACTTTGAACCAGACCAGCACGCACGGGCCCAAGTCATTGTAGACGGCCATCGCGGAGAGTGTATTCTCAACCCGCCTAAAGCCTTGTTGCACGAATACCGTCGCATGATCAATGAAGAGCACAAGTTCATGCAGGACCTTGAGCGCCTGCGTGATCAACCTGCGATTTCTCGTGACGGTTTCAACGTGACACTACTGACCAATACCGGCCTGCTGGCTGATGTGACGCCCGGACTACAGCACGGCGCCAAGGGTGTCGGCCTTTATCGCTCTGAAATTCCATTCATGATTCATGATGGTTTTCCTACCGAACAAGAGCAGTACAGCCTCTATGCGAAGGTGCTACAGGCTTACGCCCCCCTGCCAGTGAGCATGCGTACGCTGGACGTCGGGGGCGACAAACAACTGCCCTATTTCGACATCAGCGAAACCAACCCCTACTTGGGCTGGCGGGGCATTCGCTTCTCACTGGATAACCCTCAACTGCTGATCACGCAAATCAAGGCCATGCTGAGAGCCAATGCCGAGTATGGCAATCTTAAGCTGCTGGTACCAATGATCAGTCGGATCGATGAGATTCAAACCTTCCGTCAGCTGGTTGAAAAAGCGATCAGCACTCTTGAACGGGAAGGCCTTGGCGTCGGCATGCCGCCCATCGGCATGATGCTGGAAGTCCCCTCGGCCATGCTGTTGCTGCCGCGCCTTGCGCCCTATGTGGATTTCGTTTCCATTGGCTCCAATGATCTGACCCAGTACCTGCTGGCGGTCGACAGAAACAACCCCCGCGTGGCCAACCTGTTTGATCACCTGCACCCTGCTGTTTTAACGGCACTGGAGCAGATTCAGAAACAGTGTTCATCACTGGGACTTCCGGTTTCGCTCTGTGGTGAGATGGCTTCAGACCCGGCGGCCGTACTTCTGTTGCTGGCAATGGGGTATGACTGCTTGAGCCTGAGCGCGTACAACATTCCCCGTATCAAGCATCTGATTAGATCTGTTAGCCGCGCGGAGCTGCAACCACTACTTGAAAGCACACGCCTGTGCCAGAGCGAGTCTGATGTCCGCTCGCTGGTACAGCCACTGCTGGAGGCTGCGGCTCGCAGGCATGCGCAGCAAGCCAACTGATGCCTGCTCCAAGCCGCTAACGCGAGGTGGAGTCTGCTATTGAGCCCGAAAGCAGACTCCACGTTTCAGCGAAAACATTTTAGACTGGTTGGATGCAAATAATGATTGCCACCCGAACACCTTTGGCTTTCAATGCACTTCGCCTGGTCAAAGCCTGCCAGGCACATCGCATCAGCTGAGATCGATCAGGTTGATCGGAGACCAGACCAGCGCTCACTGCAACGGATATAGCCAACACGATGAGCGCCCTGCAGTTTCAACCTCACTGATTCGAGCCAGACGCTCCCCTGATTGGGTTGAGCTGTGTTCGCGTACGTTATGCAAGGATTTGATACATGCGAAAGCTGTCTGAAGCTCAACTAAAGCGCTTGATACAGGCGCGCCAGCCCGTTGAATGCCAACTCAGAGGCAGTGATCTGGAAGTACGCATCAGCGCATACACGCCGTTGATCTGCACCACACTCAAAGCCGGTACCCACCTTGACGATGATCTTGCCCAGCGACTCAAGATTGATGCCGAACAACGCCTGAAACTGCAACAAAACGGTCTGGAACAACTGACTGAGCAGCTGCCCATCACTTTCATTGCACGTGAATCACGCCTGGGCTGCAACCTGCATTCTCAAGTTGCCAACAGCTTGCGTCATCGCCTTGAAGGTCAGCAGCTCTGGGACAAACCGCCAACAAAGCTGATGCATGCCCGAGCTCAGCGTTTGCATCGACAGTTCTATAACTTGTTGGATTGCCTGCTTGAAGTACTGAATGAAGAGTTTGGCCACTGCCTGCTGGTCGACCTGAATCTGCGTAACGGCAACGGCCAAAACGACCCCGTTTTTGAGGTACTGGGGCATTCGCCTCTACTACCAGAGCTGGTTAATGCTGCCCGTGAAGGACTGGAGCAGGCAGAACTGCCACACTTGGAGAGCAAGTGTGATATCAGCGAAGCTGCAGAGCGCGGGAATAACTTGCACACCCATTTGAAGCGACATCATGCCAGCACGCGTATGCTGACATTACAGGTGGCGCCGGTGTTCATTGATTCCCAGCATGCACTCTACCCTGTCATGGCAGACGCCATCCGGCGCAGTTTACATGACAGCTTCTATGCTGCTGCCGCCGTACTGGCGACTGAATCCAATTCAGAAGAAGTGTCTGCGCTGGACCTTATGCCACGCAAACTTCCTGCTGAAGTACTACACGTAGACAAGCAACTCAAGAAACTGGCTCGCGGTCTGGAGACACTGCTGTACATCAACCCGACCAACCTGGCACGTGAAGAGCGCCTGTTTATGCGTAACCCGGGGCGTTACCAGCCCCAGTTCCGTTACCGCCAGCTCAGAATTGACCCCTTCCTGCATCGTGAAAAGCTGTACCGCCTGCCGGTTGATAACATTCGCGATCCGTCTTTGCGACAGCTCTATCGCGACGTAATCGACACCCTGGCAGAGCGGATCGACCTTCTGGTGAGCATTGGTACTGAACGCTTCCAGTACAATTCACTGCGCTACTACGGCGAACCAACGGCGGAAGATCTGGCCAATGCTCGTTTCCTGCTGCATGCGGCCGACCGCATCGAAGAAACTCAGGCGCCCCGTTTCAGTGCTGATGTAATGACGCCCTTCTTTGCCGATAAAGCCAAAGCCTGGGGACTGGAGTGCAAGGTTGAACTGTCAGATCGCATTCTGGCTCAAGCCATGGTCAGCAGTGGCCGCAAGGCCCTGATGGTTAAGCGGGATACCCAGGCGAGTGAATCTGAAATGCATGCGCTGGCGCATCATGAGCTTGGGGTACACATGGTGACATCCCTTAATGCAGCCGCTCAGCCGCTGAAAGTCTTCAGTTTGGGTATGCCCGGAAATACCCACGCTCAGGAAGGCCTGGCGATTCTAAGTGAATACCTCTGCGGTCACCTCACGCTTAAACGCCTCAAGGCACTGGCCCTGAGGGTTGTTGCCGTCAGCTTTATGCTGAAATATGGTGATTTCTGCCGAACCTGGCGCGTGCTGGTGGAGGATCATGGTTGCAGCCACAAGGAAGCCTTCAAGATTACAGCCCGCGTTCATCGTGGTGGAGGTTTTACCAAAGACCATCTGTACCTGAGTGGATTCCGCGAGGCACTCAACCTTTGGCGAAATGGCGATATCAGTGCTCTGTATATCGGCAAAACCGGTTTCAGCTATCTTTCACTACTGGAGGACCTGCTGTCACGAGGCCTGATCGAGCCCCCTCTACACCTGCCGGACAGCTTCAAGAACCCGGTGGCCAGTCCGCCGGAGATTGCCTATCTGGTAAGCTGTATTCGTTGATTAGATCGAAGGAATGACATCCATGTGGGAAACGCAACTGGTTCTGAGCACCGCCGCCATTGTAGCCCTGTTTACCGCGCGCTGGCTCAGCCACAGATTATTGGATCGCATAGGTTCCCAAAAGCAGGTAGCTGACCGCCGCCTGCTGATGGTCAAACGCTTTTTCAGCCTGCTGCAACTGGTTTTTACCGTGATGGTGCTTTGTATCATCTGGGGTGTTGATTACGCAGAGCTGATGATCCTGTTTTCATCCGCTTTTGCCGTCATAGGCGTCGCCATGTTTGCGCAGTGGTCAATTCTTAGTAACATCACGGGCAGCATCATCATCTTTTTCGCCTTTCCGTACAGAATTGGTGATCGCATCAAGGTACTCGACAAGGATGATGATATTACCGGAGTGATTACTGAGATCGGCCTGTTTCACCTGCATATCCTGACCGACGAGGGTGAAACCATTCATTACCCAAACAATCTGATTTTGCAGAAAGCGGTACGCAAACTGAACCCGCCTGTACCTGCAGCGACAGGCGAAGCACCTCAGTCATCCAGTAACTGACTGGCTTCCTGCCACAACACCAGGCGGGGGTAACGTTCGACCAGCACCCCCTCCTTAAGCATGACCACCTCCCCTTCAGGCAAGGGCTCCCAGTCCCTGTCATCCAAAGGCACGCTGGCCAGCATGCAGGTTTTAATGGGCGCTGACTCCAAATCCAATCCCTCTATCGACTCAGTGCCAGAGTGCTCCTGTTGCAGCCAAAACAGTCCTGGAGACGCAACCTTGCCGTCAGGTTGCCGACGCCGGTCACTGTGCGCAAACAACAGTTCACCGTCTGAATAAATGAAATTGGCGGGACCCAGCTGTCGTAAACGCGCAGCAAAGTCTGCAACTACCGCAAGGCGCACATCCTCATCCGGCCGCCCATCCTGCCAAACGGCAGCCATTCTTGCCATCAGAACACAAAAGGCGTGCTCTGAGTCGGTTTCTCCCACAGGCCTGTATGCACCTTTTGGGAAACGCTTGGGGTTAAAGATGAAACGATTCAAATCACCATTATGGGCAAATAGATGAGACACACCTCCGGCTTCACGCTGGAAGGGTTGAGTATTTCGAAGTGCCACTTCACCTTGTGTAGCATGACGGATATGGCCCAAAAACAACGTAGAGGGTCTATGACGATCAGTCAGCCAATGCGCCGTCTCGCTATGAGCGCAAGCGGAGGCTTCGCGAATCAGCTGACAGTCTCCCTGCTCGTACCAGGCAAGCCCCCAGCCATCCCCGTGAGGGCCTTCAATCCCCCCGTGTCGCGCAAAACGCTCCAGTGACAGAGACAGGTGCACAGGTTCAGAAGTTGAAATCGCAAGAAGTTCACACATATTTATACCTGCTGGGCTGCCGGTGCCGGTTCGTTCTGTCGGCGCAATGGCTCAAGCAGCAACAATGCGAGCAAGGCAAAGCCGACGACAGGAATCATCAGCACGTTCATGCTGGCCCATCCAAGTGTCGCCTCCAGCCAGCCTGCAGCCAATGCTGACAGGGTCACCGTACTGAACACCAGAAACTCATTACTGGCCTGAGCCTTGGCCTTTTCACCGGGGCGATAGGCACTGGTTAGATAGGAGGTTGCGCAGATAAACATCCAGTTCCAGCCTAACCCCAACAGAACCAGTGCCAACCAGAAGTGCCACTCACTTTGACCGTGCAGGTTAACCGCAATACATAGCAGCATTAATATGCAGCCTGCCAGCATCAGTGGACGTTCACCAAAGCTCTTGATCAACTTGCCCGTTACAAATGATGGCAAAAACATGGCCAGCACATGCCATTCGATCACGTTAGCCGCACTTGCAAAGGTATAACCACAGCGTGCCATGGCCAACGGTGTGGAGGTCATCAGCAGATTCATCACGGCATAGCTCACCATCGCAGTGATCACCGCCATCAAAAAACGGGGCTGAAGGACGATTTCTCGGACCGAGCGTGTCACGCCTTTGGCAACCTCCGGCATGGGCGGAATACGCACCTGAGTGAGCAGCAGCAACGCCAGCAGATACAGACCTGCCAATACCACAAAAGCACCGCTGAACAAGGCACCCAGCTCCAGTTCTCGCGTCTGAACAGCCAGATTTGGCCCCAGTACTGCTGCAATTACACCACCGAGCATCACCATGGAGATGGCGCGACTTTCATAGCCTGGCTCACACACCTCAACTGCGGCAAAACGGTACAACATGCCAAACCCTATACCGACACCAATCAGACCAGTGCCAATACAAAACAGAGCGAATGCAGATGCCTGCAGCGCAAAGAAACACAATATGGCACCACCCAGGCCAACCAGATTTCCGAGGATGAAACCCTTACGTCGACCAATCCGTGCCATAATCAAGGAGGCTGGTATAGTGGCAAGCATCAAACCAACGAACTGGCAGGCAACCGGCAAGGTAATCCAGTGAGTCGCGGGGGCCAATTGCTGACCAATAAGTGCATTGACCGATACCAGCAGCACGTTACCTGTATTCAGCAAAGCCTGACATAATGCCAGTAGCCATACATCTCTATTCATAGGACCTCCCTTTCCGATAAGGGGACATTAAAGAGGTTGGTAAACGTGGATGCAAGCGATGTCCTTTTTGGCCCTAAAGTAGCGTTTCTTATTTCAGACAGTTTGCACAAAGGTTAGAATATCGCACTATAGACAGAGGGTAGATGGATCGATTCAAGTATTCGACAACACCCTACTCAGCCCAATACCTGCAGGGTGCACTGCTGGTTAGAACGGATTGAAAGCAATGAATTTTGACGACCTCCTGGTACTGGTGATTGAGCCCTCCAATATGCAGCGCCACATTATCACCAGCCATCTGCGCGCTGTAGGTCTTGAAGAGATCGAAGAATTTGCCGAAGCAGGCCCCGCTCTTGAGCGCATGGCTCAGGTTGTACCTGACATCGTGGTGTCTTCCATGCACCTGCCCGACATGACAGGGACCGACCTGGTACGTCAAATGCGTCAATCGCCGGACCTGATGGATGTGACCTTCCTGCTGATCTCTTCGGAAACGCATTATCGCTACCTTGAGCCGATACGCCAGGCGGGCGCCATTGCTATCCTGCCCAAACCCTTTACGCAGGAAGCACTCTCAACAGCGCTGCGCAACACCATGCACTACATCCGCGATACTCAGGAAGTTGAGCCGCTGGATAACGATGAGCTGGAAGACATGCGCGTCCTGGTGGTTGATGACAGCCTGCTGTCACGCAAGTTCGTGCGCAAGAGCATGAACGCCATTGGTATCGACCACGTACTTGAAGCCAAAGACGGCGCAGAAGCCCTTCAGATCATGAAACAGGAAAGTTTCGACCTGATCATTTCAGACTACAACATGCCCAATATTGATGGCCTGGAACTGGTAGAGCATATCCGCCACTACAGTGATCAGCCTTCAGTGCCAGTCATGATGATTACCTCCGAACAAAACGAAGGTCGCTTAGCGGCAGTGGAAAGCGCCGGGGTTTCAGCCATCTGCAACAAGCCACTGAATTACGACATGTTGAAGCAGCTGGTACGACAGCTGGTGACTGGCGCCGACCTGCATTAAGAAGACAAGCGGATCGACATCGCTTGCATCAATTAGAAAGGGCTCCCGAGGGAGCCCTTTCTAATTTCAGACTTTCACTCAAGCCTCTTCATCGCCGCCCTTCAACAACTGCTCGGGATTAAAGCCCATAATCAGCGCCCCCCAATGCTTGCCGTTGATATAGAGGGGGATCGACAGGTCATTCAAAACTTCCCCCGTATCACGTATAAACGTCTGCAACAGGAAGGGAGACGTGTGCGAAGCACGACGTTTCTCCGCTCGGTTACCGGCAAAAATACGGCGATGGCGACTCTGCACATTATCGACCGCATAGTCTCCGGTCATCGGCTTGGAGACTTTTGCATGGTGCGCCGGCGCATAGCCGTTCTTATCGACGGCAATTGCGTAAATAAACTCAGGTGACTGCTGAATAAAGCTGTCGAATACAGGCTGCAACTTGCGCTCAAACCGCTCGGTATAGCTACAGTCAAACTTTTCTGGAGTCTGGCCTTCATTGATACGGCGATAACTCTGGTCAAACAGATTAACACCCTCGGCCTGCAATGCCTCCATCTGCTCCAGCGTTTGCTGAGCCCACTGCTTCCCGGTCTGGATCATGCGCTCAAAGCCGCCATAACCAATGATGAAACGTGACAGTAGCTCCTGAGTTTCCTCGGTCGAAATCTCCAGCTCTTCGGAATACTGCATGGATTCAGACATTTCATCGCGAATCCCACCGGATAGCTCAGTGATCTCCTGCACATGACCGTGTGATTCCCGGTTGGTATGAGAAAGCTCATCGATCGCAGCACTGATTCCGGTCAGCTGAGTGTTAACCGCTTCAAAATCCGATACCAGTCGATCAAACTGAGCATTGGTCGCACCGATAAAGCTCTCGGTTTCGGTCACATTTTCGAGAATATTGTTGGCGCTGTCACGGGTGGTCTCAACCAATGCAGACATTTCAGCGATGTTGGCATCTATTTCCTGGGTCGCTGTACTGACTTTCTGCGACAGATTACGCACTTCATCAGCTACCACCGCAAACCCTCGACCCGCCTCGCCAGCCCTTGCAGCTTCAATGGATGCATTCAATGCCAGCAGGTTGGTCTGATCGGAGAAGTCTTTCACCATGGACAAAATGTTGGTGATGTTGCTTGAATTCTCACTCAACTTGCTGACTGTGCCCTGAAAACTCTCGGCCAGCTTGCAAGTTTCTCGGATCCTCTCAAGTACGCGCTGAAGTTCCTTGCAGGAGTTGTGCACCTCCCCCATGTTGCCGGTATTTTGCTCACTGATAGTCAGCGTGCTGGCCGCAATTTCATCGATCGCCTGAGTTGACTCCTGGCTGGCTTGAAACACCAGTTGCGCCTGCTCTTCCTGACGCTGGGCCGAACCATGAGACTGAATGACCACTTTCTGAAGCCGCGTGGCACAGAGCGCCACACTGACTGAACGGCGCTGACTCTGAGCGATCATTTTTTTGAGACGACTGGAAAAGTCATTATAGGCCGCCGCCATCTCAGAAATTTCGTCATGGGTGTATTCAGGCAAGGTACCCGAAATATCACCATCCTTGTCACGGATGGCAGTAAGCACCTCGGTAATTTGCCGGATGGGACGCAGGAAGAGATAACGCATGAAAAAAATTGTAAACACACCGCCGACGAGTGCCAGGCTAATCGTCACCAGAATACTGAGCAGCAGTGCTGACAGGCTGCCATCTACAGCCGCCAGTTGCTCTGGCGTTAGACTCAACGCCCCCAGTTGCTCTCGAATATCAGCCGTGTAATGAAAGCCGATACCAATTAACACCAGGTGGGGCAGCAGCAGAAAAACAACGTTACCGGTGATTTTCTTGGTCAATGTATTGAACAGTGCACGCTCTATAGAGGTATATAAACTCATGACAGCCCTAATTATCGTTATATCGGCCGATCCCTTGGCCGGTTATCATGAAAAACTGTTACTGAATATGAACACAGTAGCTGGCCTCCAACCATCCTCCTTAGGTATCAGCTACCAGTCTAACCAAGCACTATAGTATGAGATCTGTTTAGATACTTGACGCTGATCAGGCATTTGTCGAGTCAGCAGCCGATGAAAGTCCGGTCCATGATTCATGTGCTTGAGGTGACAGAGTTCATGCAGAATCACATAGTCCTGCAAGGGTTGTGGCAACTGCAGCAATCGCCAATTCAAGCCGATTTCACCTTTAGCGGAGCATTGCCCCCAACGCGCACGCCAATGGCCGATGTAAACACCTGCAGGCCGCAACCCTGTTTTCTCTGCCAGCGCCTTTATACGCGGCAACAGTCTCGATTCAGCCTGATCCTGATACCACTGATGCAGGAGCTCACGCACAACGATGTTTTCTTCGCGGCGCACGCGCGATGAAACATCAACCTGTACTTGAACCCCTTCAGTAAGGTGTACACGGCTGCGTGAGGATCGGCGCCAACTCAACGCGTGCCATTCACCCATGAAGGGCACACGTCCTTGCTGAACAATTGCAACGGCCTGATCATTCAGTGCCTGCTGTTGCTTGCTTTGATGATGCTCAATCCAGTCGCGCCGAGCCTGCACAAAAGATTCAATTTGATGCTTAGGCAGACCCTTGGGGGCCCGCACAATAACTTCGCCACGGCGAATCTGAATCCCCAGGGTCTTACGACGACTGCTGAATGCAAGTGTATATTTCATCGTTTGTAGTGACTCGGTATCTCTCGGGTCAGCTCACGGGCTAACTTGATAATGGCCTGGGTTTCACGCGCACTCTGGCTGCCGGCGTAACGACGACGCATATCCAGCTCAGCCAGCCGCTGCAAGCGACCGTCCTGCTCAGGCCATAAGGGACGCAATGACTCCAGCCATACCGAAAGGCTCTGGTGTGGCTCACGCGGCACAAAACAGACACCTGCACGGGCCTGAAGTCGCGCCAATGCCGCATCCACTGGATCAGAAAACCGCGGCGTACGAGTTCGCAGCTGACTCCAGGCCAGAAAGGCAAACACCAACCCGCCGGGTACCATCAGGAACAGCCCCAAACGCCAATAGTCCAGCCCACCAAGCCAATCGCCCAGCAGGTTTTCCTGCTGATGGTCGTAGTTGAGTACCCAACGTTGCCAGGCAAAGTTAAAGGCATCGTAGCGTTGCTGCAGCTCTCTCATCCAGCCGGTCCGGAAAATCCGCGATGCAGCCAAAGCATCACTGCTGTTGCGCAAGAAACTCTCGGCAGACGACTCTATACGTTCGGGCGCAACAGCAGATGTAGGATCAAGGCGCACCCACCCACGGCCCTCCAGCCAGACTTCAACCCAGGCATGGGCATCATACTGGCGCACCTGAAGATAGCCTTGATAAGGGTTCCACTCGCCTCCCTGATAACCAGCAACTACGCGCGCGGGAATACCGACTGCGCGCAGCATGAACGTGGTCGCTGCAGCATAGTGCTCACAGTAGCCACGCTGACTGTCAAACATGAAACGATCAATGCTATCGCCCAACATGCGGCCTGGGCTAAGGGTGTAGGTAAAGGACTGGTTAAAGTGACCCAGCAACCGCTGGATAAATGCTTCCTGATTTCCCTGCGACTCGTCTAGCCAACGCCGCGCAAGCCTGCGGGTTTGGTTATTTCCTGAATCAGGTAATTGCAGGTAGTGCTGTTTTTCACTCTGGGTAAGCAGGGGTTGTAGCTGATAAGAGAGCGCAGCCGTCAACTGGTAGCTAAACCGCTGTGCCAAGTCTTCAGGCAATTCCAGGGTACGCACTGACTGCATACGCATTCCGCTGGGTGCAGAGACTGGCTGATCCAACGCCACAAGCCAGGGACGCTGAGTCGCCTCAAGCACGACTTCGTATTGACGTATGTCTTGAGCCTGTTCCAGCTTTTCCAACCGAAGCGGCACCGCATCTGCGGTACGGAACCAGCGCCGACCGTCAAAACCATCCAGCACCAATGCACGCCAATAGCGCTGCGAGGGTGCAGGCACATCCCCCTCAAATGTGACGCGAAACGCAAGCTCGTCAGAACGAGCAAGCTCGCTGACATCCCCTAGAACAAGATCATCAGACAACCCTGTCGTAGCCCTGGTAGCATCCAGAGTAACCGACCACAGCGGCTCCAAACGAGGAAAAATCAGGAACAGCAATACCATCAAAGGGACCGCAGGCCCCAACAGCCAGACTGTGCGTTTAAGTGTTTGTTTAATTGTGACATCGGGGCGCTGATGAATCGCTAACAGTGCTGCAATTACTACCGTCAGTGTTACCAGTGCATACAGGGCTATCCAGGCACTGCTTGAAAACAGGAAAGTCGTGCCCAGCACAAAAAATGCCACATAGATCAGCACCAGTGCATCGCGGCGACGGTAAATTTCCAGCAACTTGAGTGACATGCCAACGATCAACAGCGCTACCATGGTTTCAGGTCCACTGTGCCTGCCAAAGCTTAGAATCAGACCGACAGAGGATGCCAGTACCAGAGCCATCTTGATCCAGCGAGACGGGAAGGACCAGCGCCCCTGATGGATCATCAAGCGGGCCCCCAGAGTTACCGCCAGCAGCAGTGGGACCCACAAGGGCAACCACTCTAGATGTGGCAGTACGACCAGTGCACAGGCCAGAAGCTGCCAGATAACAGCCGCCCGAGTAATCTGTCGTTCAGTCGTACTCACTCCATAACCTCCGCAGACTCAAGGCCATGGAGCGCCAGCGCCTTTAACGCCTGATATCGCTGCTGTTCGCCGCTGCTGGGGGGTAAGGTGAACGCCCCCAGTTTAAGTCCGTATGACAGATCCTCTTGAGACAGCCGCAGCACCCAGCCCGTCAATCGTGACAGACGCCGCTCCAGTGTTTCGCCTCCCATCGCATCAAGATCCAGCCAGAGTTCGGGGCTTCGAAGATCGGCAAACTGCTTTGCCTGAAGCCCATGCCCCCGCGCCAGACTTTTCCAGTCAATTTGACGCGGCGACATGCCTGGCCGAAAGCGCTCCAGGCCGACATACTCTTCAGTCCCTCCCTGACGGGCTTGTGCCAGACTCCCCTCAACGGCTGCTTCGAGATGATCTGGCAGCGGCGATTCCAAGGGTGCGGGAAATACCAGTGCCGACAGATCCAAACGGCACCAGGTCCAGGCACGGAAAAGCCCTAACGGATAGATAGTTTCCAGGCGTACCCATTCAGGTCGCAGCCAACCCCGCTTCTTTGCCGGGCAGCTCAGGTCCAATAGTTGCACAGAATTCGTCAGGTCAACTTCTCGCTCAGTACCCTCCGGCAATTGCAAGCGAATACGGTCGCGCTGCCCGGTTTGGCTCAGGCGCAATTGAAAATGCGCCTGCTCTCCTGCGTGGCAATCGGTTCCCTTGGCTGCGGATACTTCAACCCCCGCCAGGTTGTTATAGGTATGAAGAATGGTGACCAGAAAAAGACTGCCCAGCAGAAACGTCAACGCGTAGATGAGATTGTTTTCATAGTTGATGGCCATCACCAGCAACAGCGCCAGTAGCATCAGGAAAACCAGTCCGGTGCGGGTGGGCAGGATATAGACGGTTTTGCGGGTCAACCGCACGCTGGACTGGCGAGGCTGACGCGACAAACTCCAGCGACGTATGCGTGACTGAATTCGGCTACCGGATTGCTTAGCCAAGAACATCAACCTCCTGCAGCAAGCGCTGTGTCAAACGATCACCTTCACGGGAGGCCACATCATCCGCTGCTCGAACGCGATGTGCTACGACTGCCGTCAGAACAGCCTGTACATCTTCAGGCACTACATGATCGCGACCACTTAACCAGGCCCAGCAACGGGCACACCTCAGCAGCGCAAGGCCTCCACGTGGTGACATGCCATAGCTGTACTCCGCATGATCACGGGTATGCTGGAGCAGACGCTGTATGTAATCAATCAAGCTGTCAGAAGCATGCACTTTCTCACACAGCTGCTGCGCTTCCAGCAGCTGTGCGGGGGTCAGACACACGGGCAACTGGTCAATTCGATGGCGCGTTCCGCCACCTCGCAACAGTTCAAGCTCAACCTTTGGCGCCGGATACCCCAGGGTGATACGCATCAGAAAGCGATCCAGCTGAGATTCGGGTAATGGGAAAGTGCCATACTGGCTGGATGGATTCTGGGTCGCGATTACAAAGAACGGTGTCGGCAAGGGGTGGCGTTCACCATCAACACTGACCTGCCCCTCTTCCATCGCCTCAAGCAGCGCCGACTGAGTTTTCGGTGTGGTGCGATTGATCTCGTCCGCCAACAGAACCTGAGTAAAAACAGGGCCCGGATGGAAGCGGAAGCGGCTATCGGCCGGCTCAAAAATCGAGACGCCTATAATGTCCGCTGGCAGCATGTCACTGGTGAACTGAACTCGGGTATCACTTAACCCGGTCACATGCGCCAAGGCATGTGCCAGTGTTGTTTTCCCCATTCCCGGGAGATCTTCGATCAACAGGTGTCCCTTGGCCAGCAAGCAGGTCATAGCCAGTTTTAGCGGCTCTTCCTTGCCCAGCAATACTGTTGAAAGCGCCGCCAACGCGTTGTTCACCTGATCTCGCAATAACATGCACACATTCCTTGCTGATTCATATTGCGCCCAGTCTAACGGTGCCGGGTTTAGCAGGCCAGCCTATCCAATTGCTGCAACAGCTGTTTTGCACTGTGGCACGCTCGACTCAGCCCCTCACCAGTTTGTGGACTTGTCCAGTCTCCACACACATACAAACCATCGTACTGGGGTGCAGGACCAATTTCGCCATCGGGTAAGGCATACAGCCAACGATGGGTTCTACAGGCCTCTGGCGCCAGAGTATGGCCACACACATCCTCAAAAGCCTTGATCATGTCTGCAGCAACCTGTTCCGCCGTTTGATCAACCTGTTCAACGCTCCAGTCCTCGCGAGCCTGAAGAAACCAACGCTCGCCTGAGCGCCCAGGCTTGGAGCTGTCTCGAACCAACCTCGAAAGCAACGGATGATCACCTGTCAGCCAGTCGATATTGACCAGCCTTTCAGGAGATTGGTTCAATTCCAACAACGTGACCCAAAGCGGACGTAACCTCACTTGACCAGCCCACTCCCTCAAGTCTGGCCGCGCCTTGAGCAAAGGGACCGCTTGCGGCGCTGGCACTGCCAGTACCACCCCATCGTAGGTGCCAAGTGAATCACCCTGATCATCCATTAATGCCCAACGACCATCAGGCATGAATTCAATTTCACCGACCCGTGTTGAAGTCTTCAGCTTTGCCCCTTCAACCAGATGGCGGGTCAACGCACTACTACGACCTTGGGGCACATATAACGGCTCCTTTTCCTGAGTGGAAAGATTAGACATGTCGGCTATACGCACATTCCAGAGCTGCAGAATGGGCTCCAGTTGCGGCGCTAGCGCCAATAATTCGGATCGTTGCTGAGCACTGAAAACTGGCGCTCCCAGGTCCATGGTCTCCCCGCCTATCCGTGCACTCGCCAGTCGCCCCCCTGTGCCACGACTCTTGTCAAAAAGGCTGACATCACAGCCTCTTTGCACTAACCCTGATGCCACCAATGCACCGCTGATGCCTGCGCCCACAATGGCAACTGAGCATTTACTAGCCAGCATATCCGCTCCTGATGATGAAAATTTTTGATAATACGTGGCCTAAGGCGCAAGAGATCAGGCTGAGAGGCTGTTTCGGCTTGCGCTGTGATCACAGGGTGTTAGCATGACGCCAAACCAACCGGGAGCCCTGCCAAGCTGCCTGATACTCTGGTGTGTTCTGTGTCTTGCCGGCAGGGATTGCATCAGGGTCATTCGGTGTCTAGGCCGTTCCTTGCAACCAGGAGATCCCTGATGCAGATCGCAGAAAAATCCGTTGTTTCCATTCATTACACCCTGACCAATGCCGAAGGCAATGTGCTGGACAGCTCTGAAGGCCAGGATCCTCTGGCGTATCTGCACGGTGCCAGCAACATCATTCCCGGCCTGGAAAATGCTCTAGTCGGCAAAAGCGTTGGCGACAGCCTGAAAGTGACTGTTGAGCCTGAAGAAGGTTACGGTCCTGTGCGTGATGAGCTGGTTCAGGACGTTGATCGCAGTGCATTCAGCGGTATTGAATCCATTGAGATCGGCATGCAGTTCATGGCACAGACTCCCTGGGGCGAGCAGCCGGTAACTGTTGTCAAAGTTGAAGGCGACAACATCACTCTGGACGGCAATCACCCGCTGGCCGGTCAGACACTGACGTTTGACGTTGAAGTGGTTGAAGTGCGCGCGGCTACCGACGAAGAAGTCGAGCACGGCCATGCACACGGTGCAGGTGGTCATCACCACTAAGCACTGGCTTCTTGTTCCAGGCACAAAAAAACCGGGCACTCGCCCGGTTTTTTTGTGGCACCTGATCAACGATTAACGATCGTCAGAGGTTGCTTCGATACGGTGGATGCTAAGATCCGCACCGTTGTATTCCTGTTCCGCATCCAGTCTCAGCCCTGCAACTGCCTTGATGATGCCATACACCAGAACACCACCCACCAGCGCAACAACAACACCCAGCGCAGTCCCCAACAGCTGAGAGATCAAGCTTACGCCGCCAAGACCTCCCAAGGCTTCGCTACCAAAGATACCGGCAGCGATACCACCCCAAACACCGCACAGGCCGTGCAGGGGCCACACACCCAGAACATCATCGATTTTCCAGCGGTTCTGTACCAGGGTGAAAGTCCACACAAAGATGACGCCAGCAACACCACCCACTACCAGCGAACCAAGCGGGTGCATGACATCAGAACCGGCACAAACCGCGACCAGACCCGCTAGCGGGCCGTTGTGAATAAAGCCCGGGTCATTTCGGCCCACGATCAATGCCGTGATAATCCCGCCTACCATCGCCATCAGGCTGTTGAACGCCACCAGGCCGGAAATACCGTCCAGCGTCTGCGCAGACATGACGTTAAAACCGAACCAGCCGATGCAAAGAATCCAGGCACCCAACGCCAGAAACGGGATATTGGACGGCGGAAAGGCAACCAGGCGTCCGCCCTTATAGCGTCCGTTACGCACACCCAACATCACTACAGCAACCAATGCCAGCCAGCCGCCAACACCATGCACCACAACAGAGCCCGCAAAATCATGGAAGGGCGCACCAAAAGTGGACTCCAACCAGGACTGGAAGCCGTAGTTACCATTCCAGATGATGCCTTCAAACAGCGGATACACCAGACCCACGACCAGTGAAGAGGCGATCAGAAACGGCCAGAAGCGACCACGCTCAGCAATACCACCCGAGATAATTGCAGGGATTGCCGCCGCAAACGTCATCAGGAAGAAGAACTTCACCAGCTCATAGCCATTGTTCTGAGACAACACTTCAGCGCTGTCGTAGAACGTGACTCCGTACGCGATCCAGTAGCCAACAAACAGGTACGCCAACGCCGAGAAGCCGAAGTCACTCATGATCTTGGCTAGCGCATTGACCTGATTCTTGCGTCGAACGGTACCCACTTCCAGAAAAGCGAATCCGGCATGCATGGCAAATACCAGAATGGCACCCAGCAAAATAAACTGGGTATTCGCGCTTTGCGATAGCACCGAAATTGCACTGCTGATTGACTCCATAGAATCGTCTCCACTTCTTGTTATCGTATCTATGCCACATTTTTGACCACATGCACCACAAGAAGGCATGCATTTCGTGTGACAACTGACCTGAATCCAAACTGCACCGAGAAGATGCGCGGCTTTCAGACCATGCACTCAAAACGGGCAGAGCTTTGGGGCTGATAACAAGCACAGACTGTGCCAAAAACAGAACGACCGGAGGAATCTCCGGTCGTATATAGGGCTAGACGCTAGAAATCGTTAAATGGGATGACGAATTTCAAAGCAGCAGTGAATCCTGGAATTGCGTTTAAAGTCCGGGTCCAGCGTCGCATTGGTAATATCGCGAATCACAAAGTCCGACAATTGCGCCTCATCCAGTTTGAAACGGCGGTAATTATTGGAGAAAAACAGTACACCGCCGGGTCGCAGGCGCTGCATTGCCTGGCGCACCAGCCAAACATGGTCACGCTGCACATCCATCACATCTTCCATGCGCTTGGAGTTTGAGAACGTCGGCGGATCCATGAATATCAGATCAAACTGACGATCCGCAGGCTCGGCCAGCCACTTCATGCAATCGGCCTGCACCAACTGATGCTGCTGACGCGGCAGTCCATTCAGCTCCAGATTCTGACGTGCCCAGTCCAGATAGGTCGCAGACATATCAACACTCAAGGTTGAACGTGCACCTCCGACACCTGCATGAGCCGTCGCACTGCCGGTGTAGCAGAACAGGTTCAGCATATCCTTGCCCGCTGACTGTTTCTGAACCATCAAACGCGCCGGACGATGATCAAGGAACAAACCCGTGTCCAGATAATCGTGCAGGTTAACTCTCAAGCGTACCCCGTGCTCTTCCACCTCGAAGAAGTGGCCGGTTTCATCGCGACGCTCATACTGCTGCTGTCCCTGCTGACGTTTGCGCTGCTTCAGAATCACATGCTCCTGAGGCAGTTCAAGCACCTGTGCCGTTGCCTGAAGCACTTCCTGCAGACGCTGGAATGCCTTAACCGGATCGACTTTCGCCGGCGGCGCATATTCCTGCACGACCGCGTGGCCAGGATAGATATCCACGGCAACAGAAAACTCGGGCATATCCGCATCATAGGCCCGGTAGCAACTGATTGATTCCTTGCGTACCCAGCGTGACAGCTGCTTGAGATTTTTCTTCAAACGGTTAGCGAACATCTGCCCCTGTTCACTCAAGGTGTCCTGACTTTTCGCTTCTGCTTCAGCCAGCTCCTCAGCAGTCCGCTCATGCACAGTAAAGAGCAACAACTTGCTGTCCAACGCACCGTTAAACATGCGGTATTGCTTCTCAGCCCGCAGTTTCATTACCTTGCATAGATCCGGATTTGCGGTGAATACCGCGGCTTGCCAGCCACCGAACTCAGCTTTAAGGCGAGCGCCCAAGGAGCGATACAGGTGCATCAACTGGGATGTCTCACCCAATCGCTCACCATACGGAGGGTTGGTCACCAGCAGACCTGAGGTGACTTGGGCTTCCAGGGTTAACTCATCAAGCGGCTGCTGCTTGAACTGGATAAATCGCTCAACGCCAGCCCTGCGTGCGTTTTCGTTTGCACGCTTAAGCACATCGGCATCCGCATCGTAGCCATACAGTTCCAGTGAGGCCTGCTCCAGGCCATCCGCACGGCGCTGGCGTGCTTCATCCAACAGCTGGTTCCATAGACCCTGCTCATGCCTTAGCCAACGACTAAAACCGTAACGCTGACGCATCAGCCCCGGGGCACTGTCGGTTGCCATCAAGGCGGCCTCGACCAGTAAAGTCCCCGAGCCGCACATGGGATCGACCAAACAAGGGTACCGTTCGGCATCCGGCCAACCTACTCGCATCAATACTGCCGCTGCCAGGTTTTCCTTCATGGGAGCCGCGCCCGCCTTGAGTCGATAACCTCGGCGATGCAAACTTTCACCCGAGAGATCCAGAGACAGGCTTGCCTTGCCACGATGCAAATAGACATTGATGCGTAAATCCGGCGCAGCGCGGTCGACACTCGGACGCTGGCCGGTCGCGTTGCGCACCTGATCGACAATGGCATCCTTAACTTTCAACGCACCGAAATGGGTGTTGTTGATCGCCTTTGAGCTGCCGTTGAAGTCGACAGTGAGTGTCCCCGATGGTCGCAGGTGCTCAAGCCAGTCAATTTGGTCAACCATTGCGTAAAGTTCATCGGCTGTTTCTACATCAGCTTCGACCAACGGCAAGAGTACTCGGTTGGCAAGACGGGACCAGAGACAAATACGGTAGGCCAGTTCAAGCTCGCCTTCACAGGCGACACCTGCCACCTTCTGCTTGATCTCCTGCGCACCCAGCGCAGCCAGTTCGTCCTCAAGCAGTAACTCCAAACCTTTGGGACAGGTGATAAACAGCTTCATCAAGAGCCAAACTCCAAACCTTGAAAATAGATCCTGTCCACAAAAAGGGACGGACTTTCAACGTGAAAAAAATTCATTCTGTAAGTTGATGCCAAACCGCAAACCATAAACAGCTGATTTCAGGCTCATTGCTGCAACTGCGCTTATGTCATCTCTATTACAACACGGTAACAATATAGTTAATTTTAATCGCTTTCCGAGACGATTTCAGTTATCAATGGAGAGGTGACGTCACAGAGCTAAGCGCGAAACCCGAACGACCATCTTCGTCATTCGGGTCAGTATAATCAGAATATGTGAGGCGCAATATGAAGAAACAGAAACGAGACCGTACCTCTACTCTGTTCAACCGAGGTTTTGTGGCTGGCCTGAACGGCAAAACCCGCGACACCTGCCCAGTCCAGGCGATCGAGCTGCGAAGTCACTGGATGAGTGGCTGGCGTGAAGGACGTGAAGCACACTGGGGCGGAATGTCCGGCGTTTCTGCAATTCAATCGAATCCATCTTTACACTGACAATTCAGGACGTTAGACGGGTCAGGCTCCCAAGGGAGCCTGACTCAGTGAATCTGAACCAACCTTCTTACCTGTTTTGCAGCTCTACCTGCTCTCTCAACTCGGCTATCGCAGCAACTGAATCTCTAACCAGCTGAGGCCCACGGTAGATGAAGCCTGTATATACCTGAACCAAGCTTGCACCCGCTTCAATTTTTTCTGCAGCATCAAAACCCTCGGTGATGCCACCTACGCCGATAATCGGTAAGGCGCCATCAAGGTGTTCTGCAAGACTGCGAATCACCGCTGTAGAACGGTTGCGAACAGGTGCACCACTCAAACCGCCCGCTTCTTCAGCAATTGGGCTATCCTCAACACCTTCGCGAGACAGTGTAGTATTGGTCGCGATGACGCCGTCGATCTCATAGGTTTTCAGCGCGCCCGCTACCAAACCCAGTTCCTCTTCCACCATATCCGGCGCAATTTTCACTGCGATAGGAACATAGCGTCCATGCAGTCGAGCCTGACGTGCCTGTTCGGTCTTCAGCGAATCCAGCAAACTGTTGAGCGAATCACCGAACTGCAGCGTACGCAGTCCAGGGGTATTCGGTGAAGACACATTCACCGTAATGTAACTGGCATGCGGGTACACTTTACGCAGACACACCAGGTAGTCTTCGTGCGCCTTTTCGTTTGGCGTATCTTTATTCTTGCCGATATTGATGCCGAGTACACCGTCAAAGCGAGTGCGCGACAGGTTCTTCAGCAACTGATCAACACCGTCATTATTGAACCCCATACGGTTAACAATGGCGCGATGTTCAGGAATACGGAACAGACGTGGCTTAGGGTTACCCGACTGAGGCCGCGGTGTGACAGTGCCAACTTCCACGAAGCCGAAGCCCATGGCAGCAAGCCCGTCTACCGCAGTACCGTTTTTATCCAGTCCGGCTGCCAAGCCTACAGGATTGGGAAAACGAATCCCCATGACGCGTGTCGGCAGAGATTGCACACTCGCCCCCATCAAACGGGGGAGGCCCAATGAAGCTGCAACATTCATACTGCTCAGGGCTAACTCATGTGAAGTTTCGGCATCGAGCCGGAACATGAGGGTGCGTGCAAGATCGTATAGCATGATGATTCACTGCCGGTTGAGGACGGAGGCCGCATTATAGGCGAGGACGGCCTGGATGAACACCGCTCACCCCAGCCGCTGAATATCCTGCAGCTTACCCGCATCGTTGAAACATATACGAAAACAGCCTCGAATACCCTCTCTGGATACCCAAGGCTTGAGAATACTGGCAGGAAATTGAACCCGCCTGCCATCCCTCGCTCTCACGGATACTGTTCGCGCCACTCCCTGGTACAGCTTCAAATACTCATCACTGCTGATGCGTAGATCAACAATAATCTCGTTCATCGCACCTCATACTTCCAGCTGCGTACTGCTTCTCGCCATATCGGCCAATTCTCTAACAGCGACAGTATACATGGCGTAATCTTCGTTGCTGGCATTTTTCAGCTCGTTAAGCATACCGAGCCAGCGCAGGATATGCGTTTGATTTCGCTCCAGCCACTCTTCGAGACACTCACTGGCATCCTGTTCTTCACTGCTGGCAGAAGTCAGCACGGCAGCCGTCAATGCTCGATGCTGAATCTCAAGATCATCACGGAAGGTATCACGCGCCAGAGCCTGCCAGTAACTATGGATTCCCAAGTCGTTTAACTGACTATTAAACCACTGCAACTGTAATCGCTCACCCAATCCGTAAAATACCTGAGCCACCCGGTCTACAGGTACATCTTTTTCACTGGCGACCTCAACAATACTCAACGCCGCATAGAGGGCTCGCCCACCCGCCACAACTTCTGCCAAATTAACAGGTACACCCGCTTCACAATATCGAGTGTAGGCTGCCTGCCATATTTCATGCGGTGTACCACTGAGCAAATCATCCAATTTGTGCGTGATTTGCTTAAGGTGTCCTGAGAAGCTTTCAATCTCCTGTGCACAGTCCATGCAAGCGGGTCGATTACGAACAAACCAACGAGTTGCACGCCGAATCTGGTGCTGAAGGTTGAACATCATTTCGGCCTGAATATCGGCCGGGACTTTATAGTCCAGCGATTCAACTTCCTCCCACAGGGATTGCAGCGAAAAGACATCTCGCGCAACGATATACGCACGCACAACATGCTCGATATCCGCACCGGTAGAGGTCAACAGCCTTTCGGCAAAGTTGATGCCCATCATGTTAACCATGTGGTTGGCAATCTGGGTTGAGATGATTTCTGCTCGCAGACGATGTTGCTCCAACTGGGGGCCAAAGTCTGTTCTTACACGCTCAGGGAATGCGGTGAAAAGTTCTCGCCCCAAATAGCTATCCTTTGCTACCTCAGATGCCAGCAGTTTTTCTTTCAGATCAGACTTGCTGTAAGACACCAGCACTGAAATCTCAGGGCGCGTCATACCCTGATTCGCCGCCTGCCGGTCGGATAACACTTCATCACTCGGTAAAAATTCCAGCTCTCGATTGAGTTTCCCATCACTCTCAAGGGCGTTAATGAAGCGACGGTACTCCGCCATGGATATGAGAGAACGACTGGTGGCCAGCGAAATTGCCTGTACCTGGCGATAGTTGTTTTCCAATACCAACTCCGCCACCGCATCAGTCATCTCACTGAGCATAAGATTGCGCTGCTTTACGGTCATATCTTGCTGACTGACCAGTTCGTTCAACAGAATCTTGATATTGACCTCATGGTCTGAGCAATCGACCCCGCCGGCATTATCAATAAAGTCGGTGTTCAAACGACAACCATGCGCGGCCAGCTCCATGCGGCCTTTCTGCGTCACCCCCAAATTACCGCCCTCGCCAATCACCTTGGCTTGAACCTGATTGGCATCAACCCTCAGGCTGTCATTGGCCTTATCCCCGACATCCGCATGGTTTTCATCAGAGGCTTTTATGTACGTTCCTATACCGCCGTTCCAAATCAGATCCACTTCAGAACACAAAAGTGCAGAGATCAAATCAGTTGGCGTAATTCGACTCACCGACAGCCCTGTCATGCGTTTGATTTCAGGTGTCAGAGTGATGTACTTGGCATTGCGATTAAATATGCCTCCACCTTTTGAGATCAGGCTGCTGTCATACTCCCCCCAGCCTCCGCGCAGCTCAAACAGGCGCTGCCGTTCTCTGAAGCTACTTTCACAATCAGGCTTGGGATCAACAAATATATGCAGATGGTTGAATGCGGCCAGAAGGGAAATCTTGTCCGAGCACAGCATGCCATTACCAAAAACATCCCCAGACATGTCACCAATCGCCAGTACGGTAAAGGGATCTTCAGATGTATTAATCCCCATTTCACGGAAATGACGCTCGACAGATACCCAGGCACCGCGAGCGGTAATCCCCATCTTTTTATGGTCATAACCTTGACTGCCACCGGACGCAAAAGCGTCCCCCAGCCAGAAGTTGTATTCTGCTGCTATCTCATTGGCAATATCGGAGAAGGTTGCAGTACCTTTGTCAGCGGCAACAACCAGATAGGTATCTTCCTCGTCATGGCTCACGACCGATGAAGGTGGCACAACCTCACCGTTAACCAGGTTATCCGTCACATCCAACAGAGCACGTATAAAGGTCTTGTAACATTCGATACCTTCTTCCATCCACTCTTCACGGCTCATGCCCGCATGCAGGCGTCGGGCTACAAACCCACCCTTGGCCCCGACAGGCACGATCACGGAGTTTTTAACCTGCTGCGCCTTCACCAAACCGAGTACCTCGGTACGAAAATCTTCATGACGATCAGACCAACGCAAACCACCGCGGGCGACCTTGCCACCACGCAGGTGTACGCCTTCCACTCTGGGTGAACTCACATATATTTCGAACATCGGTTTTGGCTCGGGAACAAAAGGTATTTCCCTCGGCGCCAGCTTGAAGGACAGATAGGGTTTGGGAACTCCCGCTACCCTTTGATAGAAGTTGGTCCTCAGGGTCGCCTGTATAAGCGATAGGTACTGACGAATGGCCTGGTCTTCGTTAAGACTGCTGACATTATCAAGGCCCTGAAGGATCTGCTCTTCCAGTGCCTGCTGCTGTTTTACCGACGCTTTTTGGGGATCAAAACGTGCGGCGAAAAAGTCCACCAGTAAACGGGCCAAATCCGCATGATGGCGAAGTGCCAAACTGATGGCCTCCTGGCTAATCGGGAACCGCATCTGTTTCATATACCCGGCGTAGGCACGTAAAAGTGCAACCTGACGCCAGTTCATCTGGGCAGCCAATACCAGTTTGTTGAAGTCATCATTACCGGCTCTACCAAACCAGATATTGAGGAAGGCATCCTCAAAAACCGACTGCATGGTATCAGTGGAGATTTGCTGATGACCGGTGTAGCGCAAATTGAAGTCATGTACCCAAACGCAGTGATCATCCACCTCGACTTGATAAGGGTGCTCATCGATAACCCTCAAGCCGAGATTTTCCAGGATGGGCAACACATCTGACAGTGGTAAAGCCTGACCCCGATGATAGAGTTTGAAGTTGAGTTCTTCAGGCTCTCGCTCCAACGCTTCATAGAAACTGAGCGCCATTCGATCAACATCATCCAGACCCTGCATATGTTGAATATCAACAACCGCGGCCCGGGGAGGAAAGTCGGCTCTGTATCCGGCCGAAAATCCAGCATGGTAATGGTTGTACGCTCTGATACCCTGCTCTTCACCGAGCATTTCTATCAGCGCTTCATACAACTCTTCCTGCCAACTACTGGCTGCAAGCGAAGCTTGGCGTTCCAGTTCACGCTCGTCAAATTGATCAGTGACCGCCTGATGGTCCGAACGACGCAACAGAAACTGGGTTCTCGCCAGCACTGATTCAGAAAAGTAAGTGGTAAATTCAGCTTCATCACACCCCAGCGCTCGCTGCAAAATAGTCTGAACTTTGACACGAAAGTCCGTGCTATAGATTTCGCGAGGTACATACACGAGTGCGGAAATAAAGTGTCCGTAATAATCACGACGAAGGAAAAGGCGAATCTGGCGCCGTTCATGGATTTGCTGAATGCCTGTAGCAATGCGGTATAACTCATCGAGACTGGACTGAAAAAGGTCATCACGAGGGTAAATTTCCAGAATCTGCTGCAGCTCTTTCCAGTCATGCCCCCCTTTCGGCAGCCCTGATTTCTGCATCACTGCCTGAATTTTATGCCGTACTACCGGGATTTCAGTCGACCCATGTAGATAGACAGCCGAGGTGTAGAGCCCCAAAAAGCGGGACTCACCAACCAGCTTACCCTTAGAGTCAAAGCGTTTAATGCTTATGTAATCGGGATAGGCAGGACGATGAACCCGTGATTTAACCGATGATTTGGTAAAGGACAGCAGCTCCGGCACCAGGGTAAACGCACCAGCCTCCCCTTTACGATTCGTGCTGTGCTCCAGTTGCCTTTGAGGTCCGTTTTTTCGCATCAGCCCCAGTGCACTTTTGGGTACCAATTCAAGCTGCTGTTGGTCACCTTCACCTGTCAATTTAAACTCGTCGTAGCCTAAAAAGGTAAAATGCCCTTTCAGCCAAACAATAAAATCTCGCGTTTCTGCAACATCTTCAGACTCAAATCCAGGTATTGTCTTCTGATAGCATGTCAGAAGCTCGTCGGTTTTGGCCAACATTTGCTCAAAGTCCTGCACACAGGTTTCAACATCGCGCAAAACCTCTTCTAACCCCTGCTCCAGAGCTTTTAGCTGCTCAGGGTCTGTGTGCCGATCAACTTCAATCGCCACGACTGATTCGCATACGGCATCTGAATCCGGCTCATCTGCTGAACAAAGTGCCTGCAGCCTTCCCTGTGCATCGCGCTTAACCTGCAACATATTATTGAGAATGGCATGGATACTAAGCCCTCTGTTATTGAGCTCCATGCGCAACGAATCAACAATAAATGGCATATCATCCTGAAATACCTCAATGATTGTATGCGTGGACTGCCAACCATGACGCTCATAATCTGGATTAAATACACGTACCTTGATTTCACCCTGAGAGCGCTCCTGCAAAAACTGCCAAGCATTTAGCGTGGCTCCATAGAGGTCATCCAAACGCCATTTGAGCATGTCCGACTCAGCCATATGTGCGAAATAGTGGCCTGCAAACTCACTGAGCGGCAATGCGCGTTTTTTCGGCAATCGACTTAATATTCTTTCTTTAAGCTGATGCAGATAATCGACTTTGCTTTCGGCAGTCTGAGAGGACATACCCACCCTCCTATGGCAAATAAAATTGGCTTGTCCAGCAGTATAGTTAAACAAAATGTGAAGTCAGGCCGAAAATCCCAATAGGTTCATATAGACACTTGTTTATTTAAATTGATATGTACACGTCCTTCGCTGATAATGAACTGAATGTATGAATTCATTTACGAGTAGTTGGACGTGTTGATGCGTGCATTTTTCGCACTGCTGCTGATTATTTTTTCGCCAATTTTGTCCGCCCAGGTTTCGGCCACGCTCGATCGTTACTCGATGACTGCTTCAGATACCCTTAACCTGACTCTGGAAGCAGCCGACCAGATACAGCAGCGTCCGGATCTGAGTCCACTGGAGCAAAATTTTCGCATACTGGGTAGCCAGAGAATTGTCGTCTCTAGTCATTCATCAGCGACCCGCGATGTCAGCACCCGCTGGCACCTTCAATTACGTCCGCTTAAAACAGGTACCCTGACCATCCCCCCCATACGACTGGGGGACTCCATGAGTGAGCCATTGGATGTCAGAGTAACTGGTGCCATCTTGAGTCAACCAAAGCCCGACAACCTGTTCATGGACAGTCTTGTTAGTCAGGACCGGGTTTACAGTCACGCCCAGCTGATTTATACCGCACGCCTGTTTCAACGCACCCAGCCAACCGAGTCACTGGAATTTCTGCCACCCAGCATGCCTGGCGCGCTGGTCATTCGGTTGACCGATCCACGCACGTTTAAAACAGAGCGCGGCGGCGAAAGCTGGTTTATTCGCGAACAGACGTTCGCGCTGTTTCCATCCGAAACAGGACTTCATACATTATTAGGTGCCGAGATCCGTTCCTCTGGACCGGCCTTCACCAGCCCACTTCCCGAGCGATTTGAAATCGAAGTACTGCCGCCCGCTCATCAGAATACACGTGGCTATTGGTTACCCGCCGAGCAGGTTTCTCTGGATGAAAACTGGGATATCGCTGCATCCTTGCAACCCGGAGAGTCATTTGTACGTGAGATCACCCTTACTGCGCGTGGACTTCCTGCAGATGCCCTGCCCAGCCTGTTTTCTCAACGTAATGATGACTACTTTGCACAGAAAGAGGACGTCAGCCTGACAGAAACACAAACACCGCAGGGTCTGGTCAGCACACGTACTGAACGTATACGTGTAGAACCATTGGCTCCCGGTGTGCTCCACCTGCCGGCAATCGATTTAAGCTGGTGGAATACGCGACATGATCAGGCGGATACCAGTACGCTGCCAGCTCGAGAAGTTCGTGTTGATGAACCCGCGCCCGTAGCCATTCCTGCTGCAGTGACGGCTAAGCTTCCAGACAATTCGTTTTCATTCGATTTTTGGCCCTGGGTAAGCCTGGGACTGGGGTTGGCTTTGTTGGGAGCCAGTGCAGGCTGGTTTCACACTACACTACTGTTGCGTCGCGAGCGCAATCGCCATAACAAGTACAACCAGCTCGAAGCGCAGCGCCGTGCGCAGAAGCTACTACTTTCCCACCAGCGAGCGGAACGAAATACATTCCAGGCACTGGCCATCGCCTGCCAGCAGAATGATGGTGAAACAGCACGTTCACGCTTGATAGAATGGGGCCAGAATTTCTGGCCTGAGCAGAACATCGACTCCCTGGAAGGACTCTGCGAGGCGGCACACAGCCAGACGGTGGACTTCCTTATTCTGGACTTGGAACAACACTTGCACAGCTCTCCCTTCGAATGGCAGGGCGACCTGCTATTGGAAGCGGTGGAAAAGCTCAGATTCAAGCGTTTCCGCAATACAGAGCAAGTGCTGGGTGAAACCAGCGACCCACTGTCACTGGCCTCTTGATTCGGTTTAATCGCTAACCTTTCAGTGACGCTTTTAGAGCAGCCTCCAAACTGCGGTATTTAAACTCATACCCCGCCGAGTTCAGCCTGACGGGCACCACCCGTTGCCCTTCAAGCAAAAGCTCACTCGCTTCCCCCAGTAGTAGCGACATAACAAATTCAGGCACTCGAAAGAAAGCAGGTTTTTTAAGCACCTTAGCCAAGGTTTGAGAGAAGACCTCGTTGGTTACAGGCTCTGGTGCGGTAAGATTAAAAGGCCCTCGCAGGGAAGGATTATCGAGCAGATACAGGATTGCACCAATCTCATCGTCCAGATGTATCCAGGACATCCACTGATTGCCCTTGCCGATAGGCCCACCCAAGCCTAATCGGAAAGCAGGCAACATCTTGGCCAGCGCACCACCGCCCGCTCCCAACACCACACCGGTTCGGATCAAACAGACACGCGTAGATTCAGTCTCCGCTGTCGACGCAACCTGCTCCCAGGCATGGCAAAGATGGTGAGGAAACCCAGACGACACTGTACCTGATTCATCCAGTACCTCGTCCTGGTGAGAACCATAGAATCCGATTGCCGATCCACTGATCAACACCGAAGGCGGCTGCTGCCTGCTTCCCATCCAGGCGACCAATTCACGCGTCAGATCAACTCGACTGGCCCGCAAAATCTGTTTCCGTTTTTCCGTCCAACGCTTATCAACAATGGGAGCTCCGGCGAGATTGACCACCGCATCCACTTTTCCGCTAATCTGATCAAAACTCCCTACCGCCTGAACGCCATTTCGGGACGGAACCCGCGATGGAGTGCGACTGAGAATCACAACCTGATCCCCTCGCTGAAGCAGCGCTTTGGTTAAAGCCTGCCCAATAAACCCGCTGCCACCAGTCACAAGTATTCGCATCTTGCCCTCTCCCTGAAGGTTTCAGGTAACATTACGCTTATTTTGCCGTTACGGATTCACAATAAGAGGTTAGCACAGCATGTTTACAGGTATCGTTCAGGGAATGGCTCAAGTCAAAGCCCTTACCCGCAAACAGGGGCTGGTTCATCTTGACGTTGAACTGCCACTCGAAAACTGCGATCAATTACAAATCGGGGCCAGTATTGCGTTGAATGGGACCTGTCTGACCGTGACTGACCACAATGCCCCAAGGGTTAAGTTCGATGTAATCGACACGACATTGGAGCTTACCAACCTGGGAAACCTTGAAGTCGGTTCTGCTGTAAACTTTGAGCGTGCTGCCCGTTTTGGTGATGAAATCGGCGGACACCTGATGTCAGGCCATATTCTGTGTTGCGCTGAAGTAGTGGCGGTGGAGTACCCGGATGCAAATAATTGCCACATACGCTTCAAAACACCCGAGCAAGCAACTGCATACCTGCTGCCCAAGGGGTTTGTCGGCCTGAATGGTTGCAGCCTGACTCTGGCACACGTGGACAGCGACAGCTTCAGTGTCTCTCTCATTCCTGAAACGCTTGAGCGCACTACCTTTGGCCAACTTCAGCCAGGTGACCGTGTCAACCTTGAAGTAGACCCTCAAACTCAAGCGGTCGTCGATACCGTTAAGCGCTATATGGCCAGCCAGGCATAAACCAACTCACTCCTCCGAGTTCATGTCGATCAGTAACGCCTTATACAATTCTCGATACTGATCGGCCTGATGCTCACCAAATAATGGATCCGCATGCTCAGGTATCTGAGCGGCTAATTGCGACCAGTCCTGTTCACTTGCGAGCTTTTTCAACTGCGGGAAAATCTTGGTTTCTTCAAAGTCCAGATGCTGCTTTTCTGCTGTAACGAAGGCATCCAGTTGATCAGTGAATCGATCCATAGGGATTACTGCATCGTTAAGGATGGCATCGATAGATTCAGACAGCTGCGAGGATAGAGACTTGAGGTTGTGATGCTCCTGCTCACATTCGGCAAAGCGCTCATCCAATTGCGCATCACGTCCGCGAAAAAAGGCATACATGATGTCTTCGTGCGGATGATGATGCTGATCAGCATAGTCACCTACATAGCTAACCACATCCGCCATCAGTGAAAAATCAGGGTGAATCCCCTCACGCAACCGCACTACCTTACGCTGCAGCATATCCAGCAAACGAGTAAGGTTGATATGGTCCTGGTGCAATTGAGACAACGTGTTCATCTTGGCACACTCCCGATCACAATGATTACTCTGATATCACTATAGCCGACTCGGGTGACTACTTGTTGATACCTGTCAAAGCGCAATCAGTCAGTGTCCATTTCCATCACTGTCGAGCAGGTCCAGCAACATGCCAAGCTTATGCTCTATGTCCTGCAACAGATGCTGGCCTTGATCATTAATCACCGGGGCTATGCTATTTTCCAGCTGTACGATGCCATCCTGACTCTGCCGGAGCGCCTGCATCAAATTCCTGGAACGTTTTTTATTACTGTCCGTCAGCTGCTCAATACGAGAAAGTGTTCGTTGTAACTGCTGATCCAGCTCAAACAAGCGCTCACTCACACCCAACATCCCCTCGCTAAGCGCATGACTTACACTGCCAACCTGATGCTCCAACTGTTGTACCGCAGTGCGAAAGCGAGATAGAAAGAGATCACCTTCCCGCTCCATAAAGATTGCCAGTAACTCTTCCGGCAACATGGCGCGGTTACGGCCATCGGTACGAATGGCATACTCTCCCCGCTGGGTGCAGTAAGGCTTGTTAGGTCCACTGGGAATTTCAACACGCAGGATGGGCTTACCCGCGAGATTTTCTGTATAGAGGTGTATATCGAGATTTGGAATACAGCCGGTGGATTTATTGATAAGCGCAAGGCGAGCCTTGTCATCCACTTCACATCCCACAACTTTGCCGCGTTGCACGCCATCCGTTGTGGTGTACTCATCAATACCGATTAGAAGCGTTCCACCCAAAGGAGCGTTCGCAAAGGCAACCAGATCGGCACTCCTGACCGCCTGTGTTTCGCGTTTGAAATCGACGTTAAGCCCCTCCGGCATATCAAGCAGGTGCCGGGTTCTTTGGCTTAAACGTCGATATTCACGCTGCATCAAGCATTACTCAGCCATAAAGGGCTTCATCAAAAGGATCCAGCGGGTTTTCTAGCTGATCGTCAGTGCGACGATAGAGGATACGCCCTTCGAATTTCATCCCTTTGGTGGCAAACCAGCGCTCAGCCGTTTCCTTACCTTCTTCAGCCTGGGATACACGGTACCAGGCTGACAAAATACGGTAGAAGTAAAGACCGAACAGGCCCGCTGCAGCTCCCAGAAAGAACTCCGAAGCCAGTGCAAACACCATCAGCACAACACCTGCCACCCATACACGGCTACCGCGGGCATCTTTCATAATTTCATTGGCCGCCAGGCACTGATCATAAAACTTCAGGTAACGACGATAGTTCTGCTGCAAATCGAATTTGTCACTTGAATCAAAAAAGGCGTCCATTGGCATATCCTTAACCAGTTATTATTGCGGGGCCTTCCACAGGCCCCAATACGGAGTTCTTAGTACACAACTCTTACACAAGACTCTTGCTGACTACTTCATATACATCAGCAGAAAGCGCATCGGTATCCATCATTCGTTGTAGTTGCTTCTGCATCAGCGCGCCACGCACGTTATCATAGCGCTTCCAGCGCGTTAACGGTGTTAACAGACGCGATGCCACCTGCGGATTTTGTTTGTCCAAACGCAAAATCCAGTCAGCCAGCCATTCATAGCCTGCTCCGTCCTGGCGGTGGAAATGTACAGTGTTCTGAGCGCAGAAGGCACCTATCAATGCTCGCAGCTTATTCGGGTTACGCGCATCGAATACAGGGTGCTCACTCAGTGACTGAACACGCTCCAAAGCCCCCTCAGTTGGATCAGAGGCCTGTACCGACAACCACTGATTCATAACCAGGGGTTCGTGCTGCCACTGCAGATAGAAACGCTGCAGTAAATCATTGGCACTTTCGCGGTGTGACGAATGCGCAACCAATGCCAGGGAGGCCTGCTGATCCGTCATGTTGTCACTCTGCTCAAACTGTTGACGCGCCAACTCAAGCCAGGGCTCGCTACCCGTTGCCATCAGATAAGCAAGCGCGAGGTTCTTGAGGCTACGACGCCCGATGGAGGCGGCATCAGGGGAATAAGCCTCCTGAGTATCGCATCGCTGATACGCCGCCAGCCATTGCTGTTCAAGTGCCTTAGCCAAGGCATGGCGCAGGAACTCACGCACCTCGTGAATTGCCAACACGTCGACAACATCAGCCAATTCAGCCAAGAGTGCTTCTGATGGCAGACGCAGACATTGGGCCAGCATTGCCGGATCCAGACTTTCATCTTGCAACAGCAGATTCCAGGATTCGACCAAAGCAACGGGTAACTCAAGTGGCTTGCCAGCCTGCCAGTCCAGGATAAGTTTCTGCATCAAACGTACACAGAAGCGCTGCCCCGCATCCCAGCGGTTAAAGCCATCAGTGTCATGACGCAGCAACATCAGCAACTGCTCGTCGCTGTAATCATAGTCAAGCTTCACCGGGGCCGAGAAGGCCCTTAACAGCGATGGCACTGGCTTCTCAGTCAGACCAGAGAAAACGAAGGTTTCCTGCTCTTCGCGTACTTCAAGCACCCCGGCCTCAAGCTCCTGGCCCTGTGCATCCAGTAAACCGTAGGCCAAAGGCAGGTGGTAGGGCTGCTTGTGTTCCTGCCCTGGTGAAGGCGGACAGCTTTGAGCAACACTCAGAAAGTACTCTCCAGAAGCGGCATCAAAACGATCTGTAACGCGCAGTCGAGGTGTACCCGCCTGGGAGTACCAGCGACGGAACTGTGAAAGATCACGGCCGGACACGGCCTCCATGGCCGCCACAAAGTCATCTGTAGTAACGGCCTGACCATCGTGGCGTTCAAAATAGAGGTCACTGCCCTGACGGAACAGCTCCGAGCCCAGCAAGCTATGCAGCATACGCACTACTTCAGAACCCTTTTCATAGACTGTAAGGGTGTAGAAGTTGGAAATTTCGATAAAGGATTCAGGGCGCACCGGATGCGCCATAGGCCCGGCATCCTCCGCAAACTGTGCCGTGCGGAGTACGGATACGTCCTCTATACGCTTAACCGTGCGGGAGTTCATATCGGCCGAGAATTCGGCATCGCGAAAAACGGTGAAGCCTTCCTTCAAGCTCAACTGGAACCAGTCCCGGCAGGTTACGCGGTTACCCGACCAGTTGTGGAAGTATTCGTGCGCTACAACCCCTTCAACGCGCTGGAAGCCAGCATCTGTCGTGGTTTTGGGGTGAGCCAGGACACAAGAAGTGTTGAAAATATTCAACCCTTTGTTTTCCATAGCGCCCATATTAAAGAAATCCACTGCCACGATCATGTAGATATCGAGATCGTATTCGCGGCCATAAACCTCTTCATCCCAGCGCATGGCGTTCTTGAGCGATGTCATCGCATACTCAAGCTTGTCCAGGTCCTTGCGCTCGGCATAGATACGCAGGGCAACTTCCCGGCCACCACAGGTCGTAAAGCTGTCTTCCAGCAATGCCAGATCACCGGCAACCAATGCAAATAAATAGGCAGGCTTCGGCCAGGGGTCTTCCCAGCATACCCAATGACGGCCATCCGCCGCTTCACCACTGGACACAGGGTTACCGTTGGACAACAACACCGGGTAACGCGCTTTGTCCGCCGTGAGCGTGGTACGGAACACCGACATGACATCGGGACGGTCTGGGAAAAAGGTAATGCGACGGAAGCCTTCTGCCTCGCACTGAGTGCAAAACATGCCATCGGATTTATACAGGCCTTCCAGTGTCGTATTTTCTTGCGGCAGTAAACGCGTGACACACTCAAGCACAAAGCTGTCGGGCACATTGGCAATGCGCAGCATGCCTGCTTCACGGGTGAAGTCTTTGGATTCAAGAACCTGATTATCGATGCTCAGGCGCAGCAGTTCCATGCCATTATCGCCATGCAGCTCAAGCGGCTGAGCCTTGCCATTTACATCCGGGTTGGCCTGAATGGTCAGGCGTGCCCTTACCAGCGTTTGCTCTTCTTCCAGTTCAAAATTGAGCTCGGTATGCGTCACCAACCAGGCGGGGGGACGGTAGTCTTCCAGATAAATGGCTTGCGGCTGCTGTGCAGACATGAAAGCTCCAAACTTAAAAACTGAGTTCGACGTTGTAGGCAGCGAACTTGCGAATATTGATTACACCGGTATCCAGAATCAAATACTGCCCTTTGATTCCTTCGAGCGTGCCTTCTACTACCGGATTTTTATCGAGGTTGTGCGTCCCGACCTTGGTGGGATACTGTTCGACGGGATACTCAATCTCGACTACATCTGCATCCAGCTCACGGATGGCATCCACACCATATTGCTGTCGCAGGCTATCCAACTGCAATGCACACAGCGACAAAAGGCGATCACGCTCAGCCTTGAGGTCCAGGGATTCAACCTGCCCTTTCAACATGGTACGCCAATTAGTCTTGTCACTGACATGCGCTGCGATGATTTGTTCAATTAACCCTGAGTGCAATCGCGTGTCCACTTCCAGTATGGGCAGTGCTTGAATCGCCCCCTGATCCATCCATCGGGTTGGCACCTGCTCTCCTCGAGTAATACCTACCTTAATGCCTGATGAGTTGGCCAAATAGACCACGTGCGGCTGGAAACAGTGACGCTCACCCCAGGAAGGATCACGACAGGTTCCTTCATGATAGTGACACTTTTCCGGTTTAACGATGCAAGAATCACACTGAGGCAGGCGGGTAAAACAGGGATAACAAAAGCCCTGATTAAAGCTCTTGCGGGTTTTGCGACCACAATGCTGACAATGAATATCACCCGTGTATTCAAGGCGAATCGGATGACCGATTAATGGCCTTAGATCAACCAATTCCTCATCCAGCGGGAGTTGGTAATGAACGGGGGTTTCCAGTTGCGTTACCATTTTTCGCAAATGGCCACTGGCCCGCAGTTCGAGTTCAGCCATCGGTCAAAATCTTTAATGTTTCAGGTTGCAGTGGATCAGAGCCATGCTGACGACCATCAGGACGAGTGCGATCAATGAATCCAACACGCTCCTGGTCGGCAACCTGATGACGATGTTCATAAGCAATCACCGCACGCAAACTGGTTTCCCGTTGCTGCTGTGACAGGCGCTCACCATTAGGCCACTTGCCCAACTCAACTGCACGACGCAAGGACTGATAGACCTCAGGCGTCATTGCTTCAATCATTTTCTCGAATGTCATGCCACTCTCCGCTATCCACGGCGCTTATTCTATCATAGTGAGGATCGGTACCGCTGCAGACGACGGCCTACCGGGACCCACAAAAGTCCTGCCAGCAAACCCACCAGATGCGCCGTATTGGCAATAGCACCAAAACCTACACTTTCCAGCATGCCGGTGTACCCAAGCGCCACCCAAAAAAGCATAAAACCCATCAGAGCAGGCGGCAATCCAAAGCCAGGCTGGAGCTTTTTTCGGTCCCATAACCAGCTATACGCAATTAGAGCGAAGACAACACCCGACATACCACCAAAGACCGGCCCCGTATGCCAATACTGAGCCAAGTTAGACAGAAAACCGCTGAAAACCACTAATCCAAGCAAGGACAATCGACCTTGCATAGCCTCCATTCGTCCACCCACCATCCAGACCCATAACAGGTTGAACAGGATATGCATAAGGCTGAAATGCATGAAAACAGGTGTCCAGAATCGCCACCACTGGCCAGAAGAAATCACGTCTGCCAAGGAAGAATAATGCAGCGTACCTGCAACCAGGGTAAAAGGAGCAAAACTAAACAGAGAGAGCGCTTCCAAATCCTTACCAAAACCAATCAGGATACTGATGGCAAAGCTGGCAAGAATCAGCGATAAGGTAAGCGGCAGCCTGCGCAAAGGAGGAGCTGGAGACATACGGCGACGAGGAGTCGGCTGAAGGTGCACAGTTTCCAGACTCTCACCCGCAACCCAACGCGCGAATAACTGCTGAACCCGTTCGGCATCAGCCGGGCTTTGCAGCCATACAACCTGAAAATGCTCATTTTCGACCACGCGATGGCTGATTCCGCTTCGCCAAAGACAGGCGGTAAACTCGCTGAGGTCCTGACCAAGCGGAACCTCTACTACCGGAATCACGACGCGCCCACCTCGGGGTCAACCAAATGGACCTCTCGAGCCACATCAACCCAAACAAATTTCTCCGGCAGCACTGTTTGTTCGTCATCCAGACGATAAGCCACTAACTTTCCGAATTTAACCGCACTGTAATCAAGGCAAGCAATATTGTTTGTTATGGGTCCAGGGGTGCCCTCTCGCCAATAGTGACCAATAAACAGTTTTTTCTCGTCAGGCCCGTAGTACAGGAGATCCTGCCGCTGTTCATCAGTGATTGGCAGGCGTGCCAGGTGAGCGGGCAAAGGGTCGGGCTGGAAAACCACATCGACCAGATACTGGGGATCAGGCATCCAGAACTTGGTGCGGAAGAAATGACGACGAAAGCCATCCTTGCTCACCATTACCTCGTTATTGGGCAAGCGCAGGTGTGTACCGCGCAAGAGCCTATCCATGACTTCCCATTCAAAACTACCGTCTTTGGCCGAGCGTTCAAGGAAGGCTCGATCAATACGATTTCCACCCATACGCTGTTTAAATTCATCAATCAGTTCTGTGTGCCAGCAGGCATGAACAACCCGGAAGTGTTCAAATTCAAGAAACAGCGGTAATTGCAGAAACCACTCCATGTACTCTTGCTGCTCATCGCCATAGGGCGAGAGCTGCTCAAGGGTTTGCTGCAAGATTCGGGTATGCCGAGGTGTGTGCTGACGCAGGTATTCGCCGGGACGCTCCGGGTCTGAAGTCATGTAACACAGGTAGTTGTATTCATGATTGCCCATGACAATCTGAGCATGCCCCGCATCGACCATATCACGAACAATTTGCAACGCTTCACGAATGTGAGGGCCGCGGTCGATAATATCGCCAATGAACACCACTTTACGCTGCGGGTGCTGATAAACACCATTGATTTGCCGATAGCCCATTCGGGCCAGCAGCATTCTCAGACTGAGCGCACAGCCATGAACATCGCCAATTAAATCGTATCCCTGGTATGCCACGCCTTACCCCTGCTCTCCAAACTTGGTACCCCAACCCAGCTTTTCGCGACAGGTACGATAGAAATCATAGTCTCGAGGGTGCAGCAACTTCAGCTTATGTGCATGCTTACGAATCGTGATACTGTCGCCTGGCGTCAAGCTTTGGTTCACCTGACCATCACAGGAAATAACCGGGTAGGTTTTATTTTCCTCGCTGATGACAATTTTGAGCTCACTATTACCATCCACCACAATTGGGCGACTGGACAGGGTATGCGGGAACATGGGAACCAACACCAGCGCATCCAGCTTTGGGTGCATGATAGGTCCGCCACCGGACAATGCATAGGCTGTTGAGCCTGTCGGGGTGGACACGATCAAACCATCTGACTTTTGGGTATAAACAAACTGGCCCTCAATGTAGAGCTCAAATTGAATCATACGCGTCGCCTTACCGGGATGGACCACGCAATCATTCAATCCTGTCATTTCACCGATTGGCTCACCATCGCGCTTTACTTCAACATCAAGCAAGAAACGGGTATCAACGGTATATTGGCCGGAAAGCACTTCAATCAGCTTTTCTTCAAAATCGTGCGGCGGGATATCGGTCAGAAAGCCCAGATTACCCCTGTTTATCCCCAGCACCGGAATTTTGCTCTTGGCCAACGAACGTGCAGCGCCCAGCAAGCTGCCATCACCGCCAACAACGATCGCGAGATCACAGATTTCACCCATCAACTTCTGCTGACAAACCTGCTGACCATGCCCAGGCATCACTTCCGCGATCGCCTGATCCAGAATCACGTTCAAGCCCCGATCATCCAGAAAGCGAATCAGATCTTTCAGGGTGTCAATGACCGCCTTGCTGCCCAAACGCCCGATCAAGCCAATATTGCGAAAGTTATCCATGCCCGCGTGCACTCTCCGATTACTGATGTGTTAACGCATTATAAAGCCAAAGGCCCGACAAATTCAGAGGCCATTGACTCCAACTGCTCAGTAAAGCCTCGATTACCCTGAAGCCCACCGGTATGCAGCATAAGGATACGACTATGCGGATTTATTCGGCACTGCACAATCCTTCTTTGGAGTGCCCATAAGGCTTTTGCGGTATAAACAGGATCCAACTCAAGGTCTGCCGCTGTTTTGATCACACGCATTAGAGCCGATATTTCACGGGGAATGCGAGCATAGCCACCACCATGAGCAGTCGTATCCAGAGACCAGCGACACCTGACCTCAGCCCCCGCCTGTTGCAACAAGGCGTGAACATCATGCCTCAACCAATTGTCGGCCTTGAGCACGGGCACGCCTATAACCTCTACATTTTCAGGCGCGGCAGACAGAATACCCGCAAGAGTCCCTCCCGTTCCTACTGGAAGAAAAACAGCGTCATAGCGATGGGAGTTGAACACAGGGTGTTGCCAGATTTCTGCCACTGCTGCCACTGCATCTGCCTGACTCCCTCCTTCAGGCACAATCAGCGCATCACCGAACTTATCCAACAAGAATGCCTGAAACGCTGCATCCTGACGCTGTCGATATTCAGCACGCGATACGAAGTGCAACTGCATACCCCAACGACGTGCGTCGGTTAGCATGGAGTTTTCAGCATACTCCGGCTCACCACGAATGATGCCCAGGGTAGGGATCGAAAAATGCGCACCGGCGAATGCCAGAGCATGGATATGATTAGACCAGGCGCCACCAAAGCTGAGAATCGGCAATCCTGTCGAGCGTGCCTGCTGAATGGCAGGCTTCAGCTTGAACCATTTATTGCCACTGATCTGAGAGTGGATACGATCGAGCCTCATTACATCCACCTGCACACGCCTGCTAAGGGTTAGCGGTGTGATGAGTGACTGAACGGGCACCCGATTCAGATCTCCATCCAACTCTCTTTCGAAGTCTTGCTCAAAGCCAACGGACATCCAAACTCTCCACCAGAATCAACATACCGAAACGGTATGAAAACGAAGTCAGAGAATTCTACCAGCCGGGGTTAGCCCACATCGACGTCGAAATCAGGAGTAAAGGGAAAAACAAGTGAGGAAAAACAGATCCGCAAGCGATACAACATAAATAAACGCTTACAAAATTAGACTCTGCATAAAGATAGCCAAGGACTTGGCTTAAAGAAGTGGCGGAACGGACGGGACTCGAACCCGCGACCCCCTGCGTGACAGGCAGGTATTCTAACCAACTGAACTACCGCTCCGCGTCTTGGTGGGCGAAGAGGGGTTCGAACCCCCGACCCTCTGCTTGTAAGGCAGATGCTCTCCCAACTGAGCTATTCGCCCAAAACGTCGGCTTTTAATACAACTTCATCAGCACTTCGATGAAGAGGTGGCGGAATGGACGGGACTCGAACCCGCGACCCCCTGCGTGACAGGCAGGTATTCTAACCAACTGAACTACCACTCCGTTTTGGTGGGCGAAGAGGGGTTCGAACCCCCGACCCTCTGCTTGTAAGGCAGATGCTCTCCCAACTGAGCTATTCGCCCAAAACGTCGGCTTTTAATACAACTTCATCAGCACTTCGATGAAGAGGTGGCGGAATTCTCGGGACTTAGCGGCCCTGGATTCCAATGAGAGCTGACAGGCAGGTATTCTAACCTTTCATCTCTCGCTCTTGTTTCCAAAAGCTTGGCGGAATGGACGGGACTCGAACCCGCGACCCCCTGCGTGACAGGCAGGTATTCTAACCAACTGAACTACCACTCCGTTTCAATCCCGTGGACACTTTGCTGTAACAAGTACCCCGTGAATGAGGGGCGCATTTTAAGGAGTTTAAAAAAGTTGTCAATCACTTAATTTAAAAAAATTTCGTTTTATTTCAGCACCGTACAAAGATTAACCAAGCCAACACAATGACTTGCGGCCTTTCTACAGTTGAGCGAGAGTTTAGTCTAAGTAAGCAATTGAACAAATGGACAGCCATGACTTCTACAGAGAGCGCACTCGACCAGCTAATGGACAGTTTCCTTTCCAACTGCGAACAAGGCAACTACCCTCTTACGCCCTATGATCCTGAATGGCCCAGCCCCTGCTATCGACATGAAGCCAAGCCCGGGACCGAAGTCAGCTGGCAACCAGTTCGTGCGACCGAACACTCCGACATGTTTGAACGCCTGAGCGAAGCACTGGACGAAGACCTGCACCCTGATCTTGCGACCTACTACACCCGTTACTGGTCTGACCCCCTTCTCTGCAGCCTGCCGGACGGCCGTCAGGTAAGCCTGCTATTTGCCTGGAATATTGAAGACCTGGAACGGTTACGCGGAAACCTGGTGGGACATGCATTGAGCAAACGCAAGCAGAAGCGCCCCTTAACGCTGTTTATTGGAGTATTGGAGCCTGACAGTAACGATATGGTCAGCCTAAACAATCAGGACGGCAGCATCTGGCTGGAGAAACCCGGCAAAGCGCCTCATGAACAACTTGCTCAAAACCTGGCCGACTTCCTGCAAACACTCAAACCAGCTCCCGCTTCCTGAGTATCCCTGCATGAGAACGCCTGCTTGAGAACCATCGCGGCATTTGATGCATCTACTCATCGAATGACGCGAGGGCCTGAGCACATTACACAGCAGTAGACGCGCCAGAAGTGGATTAACCCACGCTAAACGCCAGCAGGCGACTGATCTGGCACAAAGGCCGACCTGATTGTCCCCGCAACTCATTGAAAGCTTCCTGCACGAGCTTAAGATCCCGCTGAGAAGTAGGCTTCTTGTCAATCACACCCTGAGCTTTTAATGCAACAACCACATCATCAGTCAACATGAAGGTATCCTTGCCCAGCATGCGAAGGAAATAGGCACCTGAATTACCTCCCAACTGCTTGCCACGTTTTTTGAGCAGCGCCCAAAGCCCGACAATGTCGTCCACTGGCCAGTTTGCAATCATACGAGCGGCACTGCCATATTCCTGTGCAAAATCAACCATCATGACTGCATTTTCTCGGGTCGACTTTATCTTGCCAAAGTGCCGGATAATACGTTCGTTATGCATGAGTTCTTCAAGTTTTTCATCGCTCATCTCCTGCACAGCCTCAGGGTTAAAGTGATAAAAGACCTCTTCAAATGCTGGCCACTTGGCATCAACAAGAGAATGCTTCAGGCCTGCACGAAAGATTCGTCGCATCATAACGGAAAAGACTCGATCATCCGGTATCGCAACCAGCTCCTCAGTCGACAGCGGCAACGCTCCCAACAATTCATCCAATGAACTCTCAGGATGAAAGCTCAACGCCTGCTCACAAAGTTCCTGCCATTTTTTCACACTCTAATCCTCCGCTTTCTGACTCCCTGAAACACCAGCCAGACCCCTACACTGAAACCCCTCTGGATTGTACGCTCTAAGGCATGCGCGTATGATTGGGCACTTTCATTTTGCTGTCCAGTACGCCGCGCTCGCCCACGCACAAACCGTTCGACGCGCCTGGAACTCAGGAACGAGAAGATGTCTGTTATTCGCAAATCGAACAAACTGATCAATGTCTGCTACGACATTCGTGGCCCGGTACTTCAGGAAGCCAAGCGACTGGAAGAGGAAGGCCATCGCATCCTCAAGTTGAATATCGGCAACCCTGCCCCCTGGGGCTTCGAAGCGCCCGAAGAAATTGTTCAGGATGTCATCCTCAACTTGCCTGCATCTCAGGGCTATTGCGATTCCAAAGGCCTGTTTTCGGCGCGCAAGGCTGTAATGCAGGAGTGTCAGCGCAAGAACATCCGCAATGTTGGCATTGAAGACATATACATCGGTAATGGCGTGTCCGAGCTGATTGTGATGGCGATGCAAGGCCTTCTCAACGATAACGATGAGATGCTGATTCCGGCACCAGACTATCCATTGTGGACTGCGGCTGTCAGCCTCGCAGGCGGCAACCCCGTGCACTACATCTGCGACGAGCAACAGGACTGGTTCCCGGATATTGATGATATTCGCAGCAAAATTACGCCAAACACCCGCGGCATTGTCATCATCAACCCCAACAACCCCACCGGCGCACTCTACCCTGAGTCTCTTTTGCTGGAGATTCTGGAAGTGGCCCGGGAGCACAAGCTGATTGTGTTTGCCGATGAGATTTACGACAAGATCCTGTATGACGAAGCTCAGCACACCTCCCTCGCCTCTCTGGCCGATGACGTGCTCTGTATTACCTTTAACGGTTTGTCCAAGACCTACCGTGCAGCAGGTTTCCGTTCCGGCTGGATGATCATAAGCGGCCCCAAACACAAGGCACGCGATTTGATCGAAGGCTATGAGATGCTCTCGAACATGCGTCTGTGTTCAAACGTACCTTCTCAGCATGCCATACAGACAGCCCTGGGCGGATATCAGAGCATTAATGAATTGATCGTTCCAGGTGGCCGTTTGCACGAGCAGCGCACCCTGGCTTGGGAGATGCTGAATGACATCCCCGGCGTATCCTGTGTGAAGCCTAAGGGCGCCATGTACCTGTTCCCGAAACTGGACCCGGCTCGCTACACTATTCGTAATGACGAAAAATTCGCTCTGGATCTGCTGCAACAGCAAAAGGTTTTGATCGTTCAGGGCAGTGGCTTCAACTATCCTGACACTCAGCACTTCCGCCTGGTATTCCTTCCGTCTAAAGAGCTGCTGAGCGACGCAATTGAGCGTATCGCTAATTTCCTGCGTACCTACGAGCAGTAACGCCCGCCTCAATACCATGACAGCCCCAAATTTACAGGGGCTGTCAGCAAAATGTCACCGCTATGACATATACTCAAAGTCGGACACACCCACCGATAGAGAGTCAGTATGTTTATCAAAATCAAGAAAAATCAGGGTATCCAGATGGAGCACAACGGTCTGGAGAAACGCCGCCTTGTTCCTGTTACTTCCAACTTTCTGCTCAACCTGGATCAGGTAGCGGAAATTTCCTTTTACACCATCAAGGAGCGTAAAACCCGGTTTGATTTGGAAGGTCACGAAATCGACTTGCCGCTGCAAAGCCGTGTAATACACCTGCAAATGAGCTACCTGTACGCCACGATCAAAGAGACAATCAATGGCAACAAGGGACGATTGGTTGAGCGCCAGTACTACAAACTCTACTTTGCTCCAGAAAACGTGGACGCTTACGAAGAGCTACGTAACCTGATCGAGCAACATGTCGGTAATCTTTAATCCCTAGCCAGGAGCTCCGAAAGGTGTAGCCCCGGATTGAGCCGCCTGAATAGCATCCAGAAGATGCTCCACATCCGGCAAGGCGCGATGGCGACGGAATTGAGCACGGGAAATCAGCTGATACTGAACTCGCTCTTCACTGCTCAACACCGTCTCCAGCCCCTTAAGCTCAAATAATGGGCGGTCATCTGCGGCATCGAACAGCCTTTTGAGCCAAAAACCATCATACTCGGGCGCATCACTAAGCACTTCACACCCATTCAATGCAGTGTTCAACCGCTCAGCTGCAGCAGTGACACTGATACCTTCCTGCTTAAGCATCGAGCGTCTGATGCAGTGCAACTCGCTGGCAAACTCATCCCAGTAGGTCCAGCCAGGAACCGATGAAGGATCAATCAGGAAAGAGTCAAATCTGCCTGTTTTGGAACACTTCCAGGCCACTTCAATTGGGTAAGAATCCCTCGCCAGACCGCTGGCTTCCAGGTCAATACAGATCAACTTACCTTACTCCTGTCGCTGATATACAAATACCTTGAGCCCACCCGACGCCTCCACGTCAGGGAAATCATCACCGGCACCTAAATAGTCTAGCAGTCTAAAGGCTGACACTTCCTCTTTCATCAAGCTTTCAACAAAGTTGCGTGTCTCCAAAGGGTCGTTATGACACAACAACACATAGGCACCCGGCCGTGTCAGTTCCGGTAAACGCTTCAGTACCTTCAGATAATCCTTTTCCGCAACAAAACTGCCGGGCTGAAAGCTGGGCGGGTCAACAATCACCAGATCATAAGGCCCAAGCTTTCGCAGCTTGCCCCAGGATTTCAGCAGGTTTACCGCCAGGTAACGAACATCAACGCTATCCAGCTCATTGAGGCGATGGTTATCGCGTCCGCGTGACAGAGAACGGGAACTCATATCCACATTGACCACAGACTCAGCACCACCTGCTGCTGCAGCTACAGAAAAGGCACAGGTGTAAGCGAACAGGTTCAGCACACGTGCTCCCCTCGCATGTTCTCGCACCCAGGCACGTCCGGGTCGCATATCCAGAAACAGCCCTGAGTTCTGCCAGGCAAGACTATTAACGCCATACTTCAATCCAGACTCGATCACGGCGTGCTTTTCAGGTATATCTCCCCAAAGCACTTGCAGCTCTGTTTCATCCTGGCGGCTGCGCGGTTGCCACACCACAGCTTCAATCTGAGACTGCTGACGCAGCCAATCCAACAAGGGCTGAATACTCTCCGGCGTTTCCGGCTGATAGGCACGAATAACTGCTACAGGAGGTAGCCAATCTACGACCAACCATTCATAACCGGGAAAGCAGGCCCCACGACCATGAAACAGCCGTCGAACTTCACCCTGCGCCTGTGCAAGCTGCTGTTCAGCCCAGTCGATGACCTTTTGCATCTGCTTCCCCTACATAAAAAAGCGGGCAGTATACCTATTGGCTATTATCTGAACCATGTAGATTGAAACTTTCACCCAAAGCCCATATCTAATCAGCAACATCAAACAAAGGAACGATGAACCAACATGATGCGAATCATCCTCTTTCTGGCCACAAACATGGCTGTTCTGCTGGTCGCCAGCGTCACCCTGAACCTATTGGGTGTAGAGCACTATCTCAGTGGCACCGGCCTTAACCTGACCTCATTGCTGATTTTCTGTGCCGTGTTCGGTTTTGCCGGCTCCATTATTTCGCTGCTGATGTCGAAATGGATGGCAAAGCGATCTACAGGTACCCAGCTGATCACTCAGCCGCGCTCCGAAGAGGAACGCTGGTTGCTGGAAACCGTTGCCGAACTGTCTGAGAAAGCCGGTATCAAAATGCCGGAAGTAGGCGTATTCCCGGCTCAGCAGGCCAACGCTTTTGCCACTGGCTGGAACCGCAACGATGCACTGGTTGCTGTTAGTGCAGGCCTGATGCAACGCTTCCGCCCGGAAGAAATTCGAGCCGTACTGGCACACGAAATTGGACACGTTGCAAACGGTGACATGGTAACGCTGGCGTTGGTTCAGGGCGTTGTAAACACCTTCGTCATGTTCTTTGCCCGTATTGTCGGTTATGCCGTTGATTCCTTCTTGCGTCGCGATGAAGAAGGTGGTGGCGTAGGCATTGGCTTCTACATCACCACTTTTGTGTTCGAGATCATCTTCGGCATCCTGGCCTCCACCATCGTGGCCTGGTTCTCCCGTCGTCGTGAGTACCGTGCCGATGAAGCTGGTGCTAGCCTGGCCAGTCCACATGCCATGATTGGTGCTTTGCAGCGCCTGAAAGCGGAATCCGGCATTCCGGACCAGATGCCGAGCCAGATGACCGCATTCGGCATCAACAGCCACTTGAAACAGGGCTTGATGGCACTGTTCGCCAGCCACCCGCCGCTGGATGACCGCATTGCAGCACTGAAACAGCGCTAATACCGCGAAAAACACGCATAAAACAAAACAGGGCGCCAAGCGCCCTGTTTTTTTATCTTAACATCTAGCCTCGCCCTACTCTGTAGAGCACCGCATCTCGATAACCGGTGTGCACTGGCGCCAAACCACTGAAGGCCTGATCCAGCTCCGGGTCACCAGAATCCACTATTAATGGGCGACCTTCCAACGCATTCAACTTGGTTCGAGTGGCGACCAGAAATAGATTCTCTCGCCCAACACGACGCAAAAGCTCAGGGCTCAACTGCTGATTGCCACGCCCGATGATATGCCCTTGACCACCAATCAGTGTAATCACAATTCGGGTCGGCTTACCTTCCGTCAAGGCCAGCAATTCTGCCGCTGTACAATCTGAGGCCAGCAGCTCACCATCATGAATGATGTCCACACCCAACAGGGTATTTTCCAGCCCCAGCTCGTCCATGATTGCGGCCACCGTGGAGCCTGAGCCCATCAGGTAATACAGGTCGGGCTCCATCTGCTCGACAAAGCCTGCTGCGATCTCATCCAGTACCAACGCTTCTTCTTCGCGATTGCTGGCATTTTTTACATGCTGAATGTAGTGATGCTCTGCCGGTACACACATCTCACCAAAGAAGCGCGCACTTACACGCCCCTGGCGATAGGCATCTTCATCCAGATCACGCACCTCTTCATTGGCCAGGGAGACAAGCTCACCGCGGACCAGTAAAACCAGTAGTTCACCGGCAGCTTGAGGCGTGAGCGCATATACACCTGAGTGAATCTTCACACCGGCGGGGACACCCAATACGGGGATGCTGTCTTCAACCGCTTCACAAATATTGCGCGCAGTGCCATCACCACCCGCAAAGAGGATCAAATCCACACCCGCCTGTTTAAGGGTACGTGCTGCCTCCATCGTATCCCGCGCGGTGCTCGGCTCAGACACAGGCACACCCAATACTTCGGTTGCAAAACCCAACTCACGGGCAATGGACTCGCCCATGGCGCCACCCCAGGTCTTGATGCACACATCCATCCCCTGCAACAACTCCAAGGCAATGCGCGTGCGACTTTCAGCACGCGGCTGAGCACCCAAAGCCAATGCCTGAGCAGCCACCTCAGCACCGTCGCTGCCCTTGAGCGCGACGCTTCCACCCAGACCAGCATAGGGATTTATAATCAGACCTAACCGAAAACTCATTTACCCTTTCGCTCCAGCAAACCCGCGTTCAGCAACTGCTGTTCATAGACAAACCCTGCCAGCACCAGGCGTGTTTCTTCTTCCAGATCGACGAACTGCACGCCCTGACTGAATACAGGCACAGGACCAGATTCAAGCTGTTGCAGGTTTTGTATACGAGCAGGCAGAAGTAACAGATGATCCATGCCCGCGACACTCACCCTCAGCGTCAGATAGATCTGCTCATGAGGCTGCGCCAATGGCCGGGAGGACTCAAGATTGGCGCCATGCAAGGTGATATCACGCGCGATGGCCGAAACAGCCGAACCCCCTAAAGACAACTCATCCTGCTCTACCCGCACGCTCAGATTGATCGGAATGCGGGTTTCCTGACGCAAACGACGGCACTCAATATGCGCGGGATACTCCAGATGCCAATAGCCAAAGGGGCGTGTTTGAGCTTGTAGCAGACGTGTTTCGAAGGTACAGAGATAGTTACCCGACATCATACGTGCCGTCATGCGGGTGCCTTCATGCACTACAGCACCTCCCGCTGCCAGCTTGGGTGCTGACACCAGCAAACTGCTGGGCTCTCGATATCCCAGCAGACGAGAGGACAACTTCTGATTGGGCGCCCGCACATCCAGCCGTATGGACTCCCCCACCGCTGGCGCCAGTTGCGCCAGACTGGTCATCTCACCCCTGAGTATTCGGGACAGATCAGTCATCATTCCCCCAACCACAACCGAACCCCAGCGCGGCAAACTGCCGTGCCTGTTCCGGCTCCAGCTCTCCTGACAATTTCAGAGTGCTGAACTCACGTCGCTCCGGATAGAAACGACGCAAACGATCAAAACCCTGTCGAATTTCAGCATCACCCGCTTTCAGCATGGCTCTGAATGCACGGTCATCCCGAAAAATATCATAGACGGCCCTGACAGGAGCCAACAGATTTTCCGGCATAAATACCTGCATCGAGGATACAGGCGCAGCAGGTAAAACGTCCTCCAAAGACGTATCCACACTCAGACTCAGGTTCTTACAAAGCGCTTGATAGAGCATCCAGGTACCACGAATCTTGCCATCCAGGGCATAGCCGGCAATATGAGGTGTTGCGATATTGCAGCAGGCCGCAAGTTCAGCCTCCACCCAAGGCTCATCCTCCCACACATCGAGTATCAGGCTCATATGCGGACGGCCTTTCACTAATCCCAACAGCGCCTTGTTATCAATAACCGGCCCACGGCCGGCATTCAGCAAAACCACATCTGCTTTGAGCAACGGTAAATTATCTTCGTTAAGCAGATGCAGGGTTGGCCAGTCGCCGTCACGCGTCAAAGGGGTGTGCAGGCAAATAATATCCGCATCGCTTAACACCTGTTCCAGCGGGACAAATGACTCATCGTCAGACTCTGCTTCTGCACGCGGCGGATCGCATAGCAGTAAACGAACGCCCAGTTTCTCCATGCGTGCCTGCAGGCGACGCCCAACATTACCGACACCCACAATACCCAGAGTTTTAGATCGAAGGTCAAAACCTTGATCCTGCGCGGTGTGCAACAAAGCGGCAAAAACATAGTCAACAACCGAGTCGGCATTGCAGCCAGGCGCACTACTGAATCCGATGCCCTGCTGCACCAACCAGGACTGATCCACATGGTCGGTGCCGATGGTCGCCGTGCCAACAAATCGAACTGAGCTGCCAGCCAACAACTCGGCATTCACCTGAGTTACGGACCGTACCAGCAGCACATCGGCATCCCTGACCTGATCTGGGGCAAGCGTTCGCCCCGGATAGGTTCTCAGTTCACCAAAACGCTCAAAAAGAGGTTCCAGTGCAGGGATATTCTCGTCAGCGACAATTGTCAGAGGCAAATCAGTCAAAAGCAGTCCTTATTTGCAGTCAGGGCTTTACAAATGCCCGGGTTTCAGGCTCAATCACGCGCCTCCATTATAAAGATATACTCCCTCCGGGTCATTGAACGGTAACGCTTCCTTGGTTGTGCGCTGGCAAAAAAATCAGAACTTCCTAGTTGTCAGGATCTATCGCGATCTTGTCGGCGACTGGGTGGTCAGCGAATGCTGGGGCAGTCCCGATGACAGCGGCGATTACCGTCATACCCTCGTTGCATCCTATGCCGACGCACTGGAACGTTTGCGTGATATCGGTCGCGAACAGCGTCAGCGCGGCTTCCGTCGCCAACAGGTTCGCGAAGAGCAACTTGGTTTCGATTTCAACTAAGTTTATCGCCTTTCAGGCTTGGCACCTCTGCATCCTCCCCTTATAGTCATTTACCCTGATTGGACGAAACCGATACACGCGACAAAGCTAGAGCTGTTGCTGTCGCGCTGGCTGGAGAGACTATGAGTACGTTTGATTTTGCACAGATGCCCAATGCCGATGGATTTTTTGGTGAATACGGTGGCCAGCTGATTCCGCCTGAACTCAAACAGGTAATGGATGAGATAAACCAGGCCTACGAAGAAATCCGCCAGATGCCTGAGTTCCAGGAGGAACTGAACGCTCTGTTTGCTGACTACGTCGGTCGTCCCAGCCCCATTTTTTATGCCCGTCGTCTGAGCGAGCAGTTGGGTGGCGCACGCATCTTCGTCAAACGTGAAGACTTGAACCACACCGGTGCACACAAAATCAACCACTGCCTTGGTGAAGCCCTGCTGGCCAAATACATGGGTAAAACCAAAGTCATCGCAGAAACCGGCGCTGGGCAGCATGGCGTAGCGTTGGCTACAGCCTGCGCACTGGTTGGTATCCCATGTGAAATTCACATGGGCCAGGTCGACATTGAAAAAGAACACCCGAACGTCGTCAAAATGAAAATTCTGGGTTGCAAACTGGTTCCTGTAACACGCGGCACCGCTACCCTTAAAGATGCCGTCGACAGCGCCTTTGAAGAATACCTGAAAGATCCGAAAAACTTTATCTATGCCATCGGCTCAGTTGTTGGCCCGCATCCATTCCCGAAAATGGTACGTGATTTCCAGAGCATCATCGGCAAGGAAGCACGCGAACAATTCCAGGACCGTGAAGGCAAGCTGCCGGACTACGTTACTGCCTGCGTGGGCGGCGGCTCAAATGCCATCGGCATGTTCACGGCTTTCCTACACGATGAAGCCGTTGAGCTGGTAGGTGTTGAGCCTGCCGGTTTCGGACTGGATACCGACAAACACTCCGCTACCATGACACTGGGCAAGCCTGGCGAAATCCACGGCATGAAGTGCTACGTGCTGGAGCTGGAAGATGGCACCCCCATGCCCGTTCACTCCATCGCCTCTGGCCTGGATTATCCCGGGGTCGGCCCTCAACATAGCTACCTGAAGGACCTGGGACGTGTTAAATACGACACCGCCACCGACCAGGAATGTCTGGACGCCTTTATGACCCTGTCTCGCGTTGAAGGCATCATCCCGGCATTGGAAAGCTCCCATGCCGTTGCCTGGGCAATTCGCACAGCACCTACTTTGACCAGCGATCAGACCATTCTGGTCAACCTCTCAGGCCGTGGAGACAAAGACGCCGATTACGTGGCGCAGAAGCTGGGTCTTTAAACACCAGCACTCGGACACAAAAAACCCCGACCAGCTCTGACCGGTCGGGGCTTTTCAGATTATGGCAAGAGGCGTTAAACACCCCTCAAAGCTTGAGCCCGCTACTTACTTCAGAAATAGCACACACGCTCTTCTTTCATAATGGCTCGCTGCATCGCCTGCTGAGCACGATCAGTCAACTCTGTCGCCTTCAAGCCATCATCCGGACTGATCGCCACACCGGCGCTGATGACAAAAGTGTTGTCATGCCCCGCGGCATGCTCCTGCAACAGAGTGGAGAATTTTTCGACTACTGTCGTGATGGCCTCCGGGCAATCAATTTGCTCCAGTACCAATAAATATGCGCCTGAATCAAGCTGAGCAAGGGTATCCCCCTGGCGGATTTTCTGGCGCACCAGATCAACCAATTGAGGCAAAACAGCCGAGCTATCCGCATCCAGTTCAGGACCAGCACTGATATGAATAGCCATAAAACCAACGTATTCCTGAGCACGCTGAGCCCTGTCCAGAGCATGCTCGATACGCGCCTGTACTTGAGACTCGGAAGCAGGCAACAAGCCCATGTCCAACCCTGAGGTCAGCGGGTTCTGCAATCGATGAAAGGCCGTGACATCACGTCCGGTGATCAACACCGACTCGACACACCCCTCGTCATCCAGACCGGCAACTGCCTTGAATTGGATGAGGCGAGGGTCGCCGCTACTCAAATGCACCCAGGTATCAAGGCGATCCTGTGGACGGCTTACCATCACTTCACGCAACTCATGCAGCGGGTATGCCTGCCCCAAAAGACTCTCACGCTCGGCGTCCAGCAAACGCGCAAACGACTGATTACACCAGGCGCAGGTGCCATCCAGTCGCAACACAACCATCAATTCATCCAGGCTGTCTGCCAGCTGTAACAGGTGACGGTTTTCCAATTGAAAGCCCTCGACCTTCCCTTGCACGTGCACTTCACTCATTAACTCTGGTCTCTGCTCGATATTCAGATTGCAGGGCTCAAGATAACCAATACTGATGCGGGTTGCCAGACATCTCGACCATTCAGGACGAGAGTGCGACAATTTGTCACTTCCAACACACACAACTTCTCACTAAGCTCCCACCGAAATGAAAACAGACTCTTCTCCCTCGAATACCAACACGAGTGCTTCGGGGTATAGATGGCTACTATGGGGTGGCCTGCTGCTGTTCATCCTGGCTCTAGCCAGCTTTGCACAACGACAGATCAGCGCCGGCAACGGGGCCAAATCGCACGACTGCGACCTGCAGCTGGGAAGCTGCCAACAGGATGGTTTCAACCTGAGCTTCGGGCCCACTCCGATCCAGTCGCTTCGGCCACTGACACTGACACTGGCAGCGACCGATGACGACCGCTACGACCAGGTTACTGCTGACCTGCAAGGAGCCGATATGTATATGGGACAGAACCAGTTCAAACTGGAGCAGACAGAGGACAACCTCTGGCAAGCCAACACAGAACTTGCCGTGTGTACGACAGGCAGCATGAAGTGGCGCCTGACAGTCAGCCTGACCCACAATGGCACAACCCAACAGCACCAGTTCGAGTTTAAAGCCCAATGAGCCAACAACTGAAAACCCTGAAAGTCCTGCTGATCCTGACCCTCTGCTTGTTGCTGGGACTGGCTACCGCATTCCTGCTACGCCCACAGTCAGCAGCCATGGACCCTCAGAACAGCAGCTACCAGCTGGGTGGCGACTTTACGCTCGTATCAGATCAGGGCCCGGTTTCGCTGTCCGACTTCAAAGGCCAGGTCAGCGTGATCTACATAGGTTACGCCTCTTGCCCCGATGTATGTCCGACCGCACTGGCCGTTCTAACCCAGTCTCTGCGACAGCTTTCTGAGCAGGAACAACAGCAGGTTCAAGGCATTTTCATCAGCGTCGACCCTGAGCGCGATACACCCGAGAAACTGGCCGACTACACCGCCTTTTTCTCCCCCCGCATTCTGGGAGTAACCGGAAGCCGCGAGCAGATTGACCAGGTCGTACGCCAGTACGGCGCCTTCTATCGCATTGTCGATATGGAAGACTCCGCCATGGGCTACGCGGTCGATCATTCATCCCGACTCTATCTGGTTGACCGCAATGGCCAACTGGTAGAGACGATGCTGCACAATACCAGCGTGCCCGAACTGACATCGGCACTTAAAAAACTGCTTACTCCTGAAGGATAAGACCATGAAACAAGCTGTTGTGACTTTGGCTACATTACTGCTGGCTACTAACCTGCAAGCGGCCGATGTTGAAGTTGTCGAACCCTACGCCCGTGCTACCGCTCCGGGTCAGATGAACAGCGCTGCTTTCATGCAACTGAAAAACACCGGCACTGCAACGCGTGTTATCGGCGCCAGCAGCACCGCTGCAGAAGCCGTGGAGCTGCATACTCACCAAAATGATCAAGGCGTAATGCGGATGCGCCAAATTGAGGCGATCGATCTGCCTGCCAACGAAACCATAACACTGGCACCAGGCGGACTGCATATCATGTTGATTGGTTTGCCTCAGGCACTGGCAGCTGGCAGCACAGTCGATTTGAAACTGGAATTTGAAGACGGGGATAGTCGCACACTAGAGGTGCCGGTACAGATGGTAATGCCAGGCGGTATGCAGCATGGCCAACAGCACAAGGCTCACCAGTGACCCTGCTGATCAATTAGCACATTTTACAGCCACGCAGACGCCCGTCGAAGTGGCTGTAAACTTTTAAGCAAATCTCTTTTTCCGCCCCTTCACCCAGAGACTCGACACGGTAGTGATCGATATAGTCCGCTCGCACCCAGCCGTCCGGCTCAGCCAAGGCCTCCACATTGTAGGACTTGAACCCGACACGGTAGACACCGGTATAGACCGGGTAGCGCAAACAGCCATCCAAAACCCTTACCGCAGGCACAGACTCGGCCAGCAGCAATGCAGGAACAAATAACGGGTTCTGATTATGTAATGCCAGAAAGAAATCAGCTTGCCCCAGAGTATCAAATACTCCCAGCACCCAAGCCTGTTCGCCATCATCGACATACAGATAGCAGCTGGACTCTGACGCGGTTTCGACCAGCAAACGCTGATAATGCCACTGCTCAAACTGGCAGTACTCCAGCACGGCTGACTTCACGCCTTCAGGTAGCCGTAACTCCACCGGGAAACCCACCCGCTCCCAGGGTGATGCCTTGATAGTCAGGTCACGCATGACTGCATATCTCATCGGATTCCAGTTCAAGCACAAACTGCTGCGCACACAGGGGCGGCGTTTTGTACTGACGTCTCAGCCCATCCACCAGCATCTGCACACGGGGCGGCAAACCCTGTTCCAACAACTGCAGGACACGCGCATGCACGTTGCGCTGGAAGCTATCACTGGCACCTATACCTGCACTCAGATTATCAGCGCTGAAGTGGAAACGACGCCCCGCTGCCTGATTGAAAATCCATTCATAGGCCTGCGGCTTAACTTCTACCCGCTCGAACTCAGCCTGCTCCTGAGCAGTACGACCATCAGGCTTGTACCAGTAACCAAAATCTTCCAGCAAGCGGCGCTCGGGACCGGCCACACACCAGTGCGAGATTTCATGCAGTGCACTGGCAAAGAAGCCATGCGCAAAGATGATGCGATGGTGCGCGTGTTCTGCATCTGCAGGCAGATAGATAGGCTCATCATCACCGGCCACCAGCACCGTGTTATAGGTGGGCAAAAACAGGCGATCAAACAGGTCAATCAGTGGCTGATAGTCATCCTGCTGCATACCCTCAATACTCCTGCCAGCGTTTGCCATTCAACCACCAACTACGTCCAGAATTGAGATCAATGCGCACGGCGACGTAGCCCGCAGTATTACGATCCGCTCGCGTAATCTGAATTTCGTACAGGGAGTCATCCGGCTGCATTTCATCATTGATCAACTGCCAATCACCAAACTCTGCAATCCAGGTTTCACCACTGTGACGGTCAAAACGCAACAGCACCCAATCACCATTTTGGGTATAGGTGGTTGCCAACCCGAACTGACCTTGCGACGAACCAGCAGGCATCTCAACCTGATTCAATAACTGCATGAGCTGACCGATCGCTGCATCCAGCTGCTCGGTGCCCCCGTCTTCAGCCGACGCTTCGTCCCCCGTCAGCAGCTCAGCTTCAGGTTGAGTACGCGTCATCAGCTCCAAACGGTTGAGCAGCATCTGGTTCTGCTCCATCAGCTGCTGATTGCTGCTGCGAATCTGCAGTACCTGCTCCTGCAACAGGGTCAGCCGACCACTGAGCTGATCAAATCCGGTCTGGATAGCGCCAGCCATCTCTGCAGCGTCATTGGTACTGGAGCGCGAAGGTGCTGCATCAGGCGAAGAAGCCTGTTGCTGCTGGGTCTCCGCCGACTGATTGGCCTCGCCCTGAGCGGATTGCGGCTGGGTTTGGGCAGCATTGCAGCCACTGAGCAGCAATGCCAGCAAAGGAATTCCAAGGTGGGGGATGCGCATGCACAAGCCTCGTTAGAAAAATCTGATCCCTATTCTAACGAAACCCCGGGCATGCGCGACAGTCTCAGCTCAAAACCTGATTAGCGTAGTCCGCCAAACCCGGATTGCCCTGCACACCTTTTAGTACAGGCGTATTCAGTTTCTCAACCCGTGCTTCCTTACGGTCACGCAGATATTCGGCGACCACATCCCAAATAGCCGGTCCTTCAGACTGGGCACCCACTGTCGCCCAGCCAGTCACCTTGTAGGTCTTATCAGCGTCGATGCGCTCACCGTTATCCAGCGTCATCTCCGTGATACGTTCACCAATCTTGCGCCCTGGCTCACAGACATAATCAAAGCCTCCAACACGGACCATATCACCGCCAGACTGAAGGTAAGGCTCAGGGTTGAACAGGTTGTCAGCCACATCTTCCATGATCAGCTTCAATTCGGAGCCTTTCATCTCACGGACGTAGGTTTCGGGGTATGTCAGGCAGGTTTGATCCAGCACGCGTTCCATATTGATCATCTGCCCTTTCAGCACACTGGTACCCCAGCGGAAGCCTGGCGACAGGGAGATCTGCGCATCACCCACTTCACGCAGGGCATCGCATATCACCTGATCGAAGGTGCCGTTGAAATTGCCACGGCGGAACATGAGATCACTAGCGACTGCCAGCTCTTCATTCAGCCAGTCCAGATGCGGCGCACGGATTTCGTCAATCAACTGCTGCATTCCAGCATCGGCCGGCAGCAGATCAGAGAACACCGGGATCAAGCGATAGCGGAAGTCCTGGATACGACCATTGCGGATATCCAGATCCAGTGTGCCGAGGAACTTGCCGTTGGAGCCGGCATTAAAGACCAGTGTCTGACCACCTGAATTCTTCACCACCGTGGGCGCCGGCATGCCATCGTGGGTATGGCCACCCAGGATAAGGTCAACACCGGAGACACGACTGGCCATCGCCAGGTCTACATCCATACCGTTATGTGACAGCACGACCACCGCATCCACTTTTTCCTCTGAACGAACCTGGTCAACCAGTTCCTGCAGGTACTTGTCGTGGATATCGAAGCTCCAATCAGGAATGAAGCGCGAAGGGTTGGCAATCTTGGTACGTGGGAATGCCTGGCCGATCACCGCGATACGGACACCGCCCAGCTCACGAATACTGTAGGGCTTGAACACCCGACCCGAGAAGTCATCAAACAGGTACGAGGTGTCACTGGAGAACATGGCGTCTTCAGTCATGAACACATTCTGAGCCAGGAACTCACCATCGAAGGCCTCGATATTGCTGAGAATCTCTTCCTGGTGGTAAGTGAACTCCCAGTGCCCTGTCATGATGTCCACGCCAAGGGCATTACAGGCCTGCACCATATCCTTGCCACGGGTTTTGTAGGAGGTACCGGACCCCTGCCAGGTATCCCCGCCATCCAGCAGCAGTGTCTTTTCGCGACCGAAGCTGTCACGCAAACGGTCCGCCAGTGTTTTCAGATGAGCAAAGCCACCCACCTTACCGTACTGGGCCGCAGCATCATTAAAGTTTAGATAGCTAAAGGCATGGGCTTCAATGCTGCCAGGAGCAATACCGAAATGCTGCAAAAGCTTATCACCCACCAGGTGCGGCGCCTGACCGCGTGCTCCGGCGACGCCCAGGTTCACGTTCGGCTCACGGAAGTGAATAGGCAGCAACTGAGCATGGCAGTCCGTCATATGCAGAAGACGCACATTTCCGAAGCTCGGCACCTCGTAGAGGTCCGCTGGCTGGCGTCCGGCTGCCTGTCCTTTCAACGGCAGCATACCTGCCACACCTGCCAGCCCCATCATTCGAGCAAATTCTCGACGCGTCATCGACATATTCAGATCCTCCTGACATGAAAACGCCCGCACCCGAAACGGGGACGGGCGTTTAAAGCCTTGTAGCTAAAAGATTTTACTCAGGTACTGCCAGCTGCCAAGTGGCCGATACATGGGCCTGCTGTTCAACCGCCATACGCGCCTGATACTTGGCCTGTGCCGCAAAGTTCATGGCATCCTGGAAGCGCTCTTCAGCCAGTGCATCCTGGGCCTTTTTCAGCAAAGGTGCAGTGAAACGCCACTCATAACCCACAGCAGCCGCTTCTTTGCGCTTGGCCTCGGCACTTGCAACCAGCGCCTCAGCATTCGCCTTATTCGGCTCAGCCATGGCTTCCACCTCTTCCGGATGATACGTCTTGTACGTTTTACCCTCGAAGGTGAACTCATGCCCTTTGCCATACAGAGCACGCTGGTGATTAAAGGCTTCCTGGAAAGTTTCAGCCTGAGCCAGCGCCGGTGCCAATGCCAGGGCAGCCAGCAATGTCATTGTTGCCTTTTTCATCGTGCCACCCCTTATTTACGTGCGCCTGGACCGTTCACAACCAGCCCGTTACTCATATACGTTTGGAAGTATTCCAGCTTGCGGAACTCATCCGACTGTGGCGGCAGCGGTACGGAGCGGGTGTCACGGTGACAGCCCTCATAACGACGGTGCAGCGTTCCGATCTCGCCCCACTTGGAACGGTAAACCGGGAAGTGTGTCGGCTGACCCAGCATCGGTCCCGGCAGGTCCGCACGAATCAGTCGACGGGAACCCTGCAAGTGACAGTTGGCGCAGGACAGGTTGAGCTGACCACGTTTGGAGTAGAAGAACTCCTTGCCATCCAGGTAGGCCTGAAGTGCACGCGGATCATCTTCCGGAATCTTGATATCGAACGGCTTGTCGCGTGAGGTCCAGGCCATGTAAGCAGAAATCTGGGCAATTGCGCCTTTTTTCCACTTCAGCGGCTCTTCACCGTTTTTCTCGCGACATTCGTTAATTTCCTGCTCCAGCGTCTTCACCGTACCTTCTTCTTTATTCCAGTACGGGTAATTCTGGCGGATACCGATACCACCGTTTTCGAAGCAGTCCGCATAGCTTTTACCATTGGCGAACGGCGTTTCGAACAGCACCTGACCTTCTTCAAGGTCAAATTCATACGGCGGGAATTCCATCAAGGCGTCCCACTGCTCACGCGAAGGCGCATCGATGGCATAGATACCGTTGACGTACTCTTCTACAGGAACACCGGGAAAGCGCTTCTGATAATACTCCTGCAGCGCCAGACGATCGGCTTCAGGATTAACGGTCTCCAGAGTGAATCCAGTCTCAGCGGCCTGACTCAGGGGCGCAAGCGCGGCAATCCCCAGTCCCAACAGCAAGCTTTTAATTGTTTTCATGCAACACCATTAAACTCGGTTATCAGCTGATCTTGGCGGTTTCACTGCCAGATTGACCGGTATTTTCCTTCCAGTTGATTTCCAGTTCATCACCGGATGCACCACCTGCAAAGCTGAAAGAAAAGTAGGGGTTTTTGGATACAGCCGGACCAATATTGGCCGCAAACACCAGCTTTCCACCTAGTTTGACTTCCACTTCAGACAGGAACACTGCCGGAATTACATTGCCGGATTTGTCCTTGCGCTGGCCGGTTTCCATGATGTGCTTAGCCATCATTTTTACGTCGGTACGTTCGCCGCTGGCTTTGGCTTTAACTCGCATGATGCTCATAATATGTCTCCTGATATCCTGTCGTTATTAGCCGCCGCAGCCACCGATGGTGACCTTGACCTCTTTGGTCGCGCGATACAGCTTGCCATCAGCCTTCACAACCGCTGTCACGTTGGTAGTTTTACCCATACGCACACGGGTGGAGACATCTGCTGCAGTGCCTTCGGGGATCATGAACTGCACAGCCAGCGGAGAAGGGTTGTTCTCAATAAAGATGCTCATGGACTCAACATTGGCCATTTTAGTGCTAACGCTGACAGGCACCACGGCACCGTTTTCAGCGATATCAGGTGCATCCAGTACGACCTCAGCACTCTCCGCAGGTGCATCGTCACCGTAAAGAGCCTTAATGGCTGCACTCTGCTCGTTTGCACTGAACGCTTCTTTAGCCCAGGCGGCCATAGCCACACGCGGCATCATGACACCAAGACCCATAAGGGCACCGCCGGCAGCAACAGCTTTAACCAGGGTTCGACGATTCATACTCATTATCTGTTCCTCATCCTGTTCCCCGAGGGGCCTTAATACTGGTAGATGTATTCCACAACAGCATCGATCTCGTCTTCAGACAAAATCCAATGCTTGCCGATTGGCGGCATGATGCTGAGCGGATTGGCTACGGTGGCATCCCAAACCTGAGCGCGCAGCTTCAACTTGTCGGGAAAACGCTGTTTCATGGCAACCATCATTGGGCCCTGGTCACCGGGCAGGTTGGCAACAGGGTCGCTAATGTTGTGGCAGGAAATGCAGTTGCCACGAGTCTTGTCATGGTAAACAGCGCGACCCAGCTCAATCATTTCATCCTGGGATGCTGCGGCTACCGGCCCACTGAGCGCGGCGGCTGCAGTGGCGACGCACATCAAGATGGTCAGTCTGCGCATATAAAATCCTCCGGCCGAGCCTGCTTCAGGCCCTTATATTAAATTATGCTAACTTTATTATTTTTGAACACCAAAAGTAATAATGAAGGCTATTCTACCGACTTTTTTCCGTCATGAAAGCCACCGCATGCAATATCTGCTCGTCAGAAAGGTCCACACGCCCGCCTTTTGGTGGCATAACGCCTTTACTGCCAGTAAATCCTTCAATTGCATGTTTAAGAAGGGTATCCATACCTTTATCCAAACGGGGCTGCCAAGCAGCCTGATCACCCACCTTGGGCGCACCGGCAAGGCCTGAGCCGTGACAGGCGACACAGGCCGCGTCATACACTTCTCGCCCAGCCAATGCGTATTCCGACAGCTCAGAATCGGCCCGCTGGTGCGGCGCCTCCACCTCAACCCCCAAAGCATGTAAGCGTTCACGCTCCTTTTGCTCTTCGAGTTCCTTTTGCGCCTCATGAGAAGCGGCAGGTGCATCAGCCCCCTGTTTGAAGTGCCCGACCGGCGTGATACCGCCAATGGTGCCAACCATCTCAAGCTGGTTGGGATCAGCACAGCCACTCATGCAGCGTTCATTGGTTGAGTCAGGCCGATTATCGACAAAGAACCCATCACGGTTGGGCATCTCGATACTGGCCAGATTGTTCTGCGTCAGTACGAACTCCTCATCGACGATATCATTGAGATAAAGCACATAGGCCGAGATGGCATAGGTTTCATCAGCGCTTAGAGAGCGAGGCGCCGTAAACGGCATGGCACGATGTATATAATCCCAGAGGGTACTTGCATAGGGCCAGTAGGAACCTACGGTTTTAGTCGGGCGTTCCTGCGTCAAAGTATCCATTCCACCTGAGAGCACAGGCCAGCGCCCAACACCCTCACCAAAGGTGCCGTGGCAACTGGCACAGCGAGACTCATACAACGCCTCTCCGTCCATCACGCTGCCCTGCCCCGCGGGAAGGCCCACCCCGTCTGGACGCACATCTATATCCCAACCGGCAATTTCTTCTGCTGTAGCCGCTTGCCCTATGCCATATTCCGCTGCTTGAACTGAGCCAAGACTTAGGAGCAAAGCTACCCCCAAACTCAAAATTGGCACCCGGGACAATTGATCAGGTGATCTGAACATTGGTCACCTCCCCGTTTGCAGCCACTTTCCAGGTATGGATGGAGTTCTTGTGATAAATGGAGTTGGTGCCGCGCACTTCACGCAACTGTTTAAGCGTGGGCTGGATGTATCCGGTTTCATCAATGGCACGGGCCTGCAGCAACCAGGGCTGGCCATGCCATTGTGCATCCAGGCTGAAACGCGTCAGCGCCTTAGGCAAAACAAGGCCCTTGAGTTTCGCGGGCACCCAGTTAACACCGCCATCGAAGGAGATATCCACCTGTTTGATACGACCTCGACCAGACCAGGCCAACCCTTCAATCTCGATATAGCCGGAGTGCTTGATCGGCTTTTCCGGGCAGGGATAGGTGATAACCGAGTTGGTTTCCTGCACGAAGCTGAACTTGCGCGCCTTGCCGTTTGCCAACAGATCAGTGTACTTGGAGGTTTCTTCTCTGTGATACCAGGGCTGATCGCCCACTTCCAGTCGACGCAGCCACTTGATTGAGGTGTTACCCTCCCAACCGGGATTTAACAGTCGCAGCGGATAACCTTGTTCGGGGCGAAGCCGCTCGCCATTCTGGGCATAGACCACCAGGGTATCATCGAGCGCTTTTTCAATCGGGATCGAACGACTCATATGCGCGCCATCCGCACCTTCTGCCAGAATCCATTTACCCTCAGGTTTAACCCCGGCCTCTTCCAGCAGAACCCGCAGGGGCACCCCGGTCCACTCACAACAGCTAAGCATGCCATGGGTAAATTGCAGCGCCTCCATCTGCGCACCCTTCCATTCCATGCCGCCGTTGGCAGGGCACTCAAGAAACTTGATCTCCGATACCGACGGAAAGCGCATCAGGTCATCCATGGTAAAGATCAGTGGCCGCTCCACCAGGCCATGCAGGATAAGGCGGTGCTCATCAGGATTGATAACCGGAACACCCGCATGGTAGCGCTCAAACACAAGACCATTAGGCGTGATAATGCCTTTGAGTTCAGCAAGAGGTGTCATTGAAATGGAAGAAATGGACTCTGCTGTCAGCCAGGGAACTGTCCGGCGGACAACATTTTTTTCAAACTCAGACGGGCTGCCATAGGGACGTTCTACAACACCATGCCCCAGCTGGCGACTCCAGCTGGGCTCATTAGGAGGCAGGTTTGCCGTGTTAATCTCATTTGCTACGGCACCACCTGCAACACTGGTTGCAGCCATGGCACCGACCGCCGTAATGCCTCGACGCAGGAACTCGCGTCGATCGCTCACCGACAGTTCTTCGGATTCCCTGGCCAGCCGCTTGAGAAGTTCGGCCGTGCTCTGGGGACGGATAATTCTGGACATGCCAGTCTCCCAGGTTGGTCGGAGCCTAAGCCCCTTTTATTATTTTTATGTAATAAACATAGATTACATTAGAATATTTGTAATTAAACTTTAGTCTAACCTCCGCCAACCTCTCTCAGCTTGCGATACAACGTGCGTTCACTGACCCCCAGGCCTGCTGCAAGTTCGCGCCTCTCCCCCTTGAAGCGAATTGCCAGTGATTGTAGATAGGCCGATTCCAATTGTTCGAGCGGCATGACCGGTAGTTGATGGATAACCTGATCAACCGGCATCTCTGGCCTCTGATCTTTAGCGTTCAGCAGATCAGGCGGCAGATGCTCTACGCGTATGACACCCGCATCTGCCAGCAGTATTCCCCGCTCCAGCAGATTACGTAGTTCACGGATATTACCCGGGAAGGAATAATGTCGAAGCCAATCAAGTGCCTGGGGCTCCAACTGAACACCCTCACCGCCCGGCAGTCGCTTCAGCATGGCTGCAGTCAATAAAGAGAGATCATCCTGGCGCGCCCTAAGTGGAGGCAAGGGGACTGGAAAAGCCGAAATACGGTAATAGAGATCCTGCCGAAACTCGCCGGCCCGCACCATTTCACGCAGATCCCTGTGCGTCGCACAGACCAGTCGAAAATCTGCGTGCTGAGGCTCCACACTGCCCACCGGGCGGAAGGTACCGGTTTCAATTAAACGCAGCAGTTTTACCTGAAGGTTAAGCGGGATCTCGCCAATTTCGTCCAGAAACAGCGTTCCACCACGGGCAGCCTCTACCAGGCCTTTCTTACGTCCGACCGCCCCGGTAAAGGCACCCTTCTCATGGCCGAAAAGCTCACTCTCAAACAAGCCTTCACTAAGCCCCGAACATTCAACAGTAACGAAAGGTGCGCGTGCTCTTGGGCTGCTTTCATGCAGTGCTTTAGCCACCAGTTCCTTCCCGGTGCCAGACTCTCCAAGCAGCAATACAGTGATCTCGCTCGGGGCTGCACGATGCACCAGAGACAGCATCTCAGTGAACGCTGGAGACCTGCCTACCATACCCGCATCCTCGGATACCTGGGCACGCGCCTCCTTCACCTGGCGCATGACTTCCAGATAACCGATCAATCGACCTGACGCATCCTTGAGAGGCGACATCTCTACATCCACATGCTCCTCACCCTGAGGCGTATTGTGCAAATGCAGGACCCGCTGACGTTGACCGGTATCTCGACAGGCTCTGAGAGGACACGCCTCGCCCGCCTGATCACAGGGCACCGAGTATCCGTGTGAGACCTGATAACAGGTTTTACCAACAATTTTTCCCTGAGGGGCATAGCACTGTTGGTATGCCTGGTTGGTCGCCAGAATTTCGTATTCCAGCGAAAGAATGGCCGCCGGTTCCGGAATCGCTTCCAGAATCACGACCGGATCAAAGTGTTCATTCACGGTTTCACTCTCCACGCCAAACTGCCACTTGCGTCAGTAGGCTGACATTATCGACACACTGCGTCATTTTGTCACTTGTGGGAACTCTGAATTGCGGCTGAAAATACGTCATAAAACTCGACTAAACTGCGTGTTTATTGGCTTATTACCAAAATATAAACAAATGAAACAAATAGGAATATATGGCACGAATAATGCTTTATCCAATGACATAACCTGCATCAAGCCGCTCTAACTCTCACAGGAGACTGGTAATGATCACTGAGGAAATCGTTGATCTTTCCCGGCTACAATTTGCCATTACGGCGATGTACCACTTTCTTTTCGTCCCGCTAACGCTGGGACTGTCATTTATGCTGGCCATCATGGAATCCGTCTATGTGATGACCGGCAAACAGATCTACAAGGACATGACCCAATTCTGGGGCAAACTCTTCGGGATCAACTTCGCCCTTGGCGTCACTACCGGCCTCACCATGGAGTTCGAATTCGGCACCAATTGGGCGTATTACTCGCATTATGTGGGCGACATCTTCGGTGCTCCTCTGGCGATCGAAGGCCTGATGGCGTTCTTCCTCGAATCCACCTTTGTCGGTTTGTTTTTCTTTGGCTGGGAACGCCTGAGCAAAGTAAAGCATCTGATGGTCACCTGGCTGGTGGCTCTGGGCTCTAACATGTCCGCACTATGGATATTGGTTGCTAATGGCTGGATGCAGAACCCTGTGGGCTCTGAGTTCAGCTATGAAACCATGCGCATGGAAATGACCAGCTTCGCCGAGGTGTTCTTCAACCCGGTCGCTCAGGTCAAGTTCGTTCATACCGTTTCCGCTGGCTACACCACTGCCGCCATGTTCGTCCTGGGCATCAGCGCCTACTACCTGCTAAAAGGCCGCGACCTGCCCTTCGCCCGTCGCTCCTTTGCAATTGCATCCGCATTCGGCCTGGCGGCATCGCTGTCTGTGATCCTGCTGGGTGACGAGTCCGGCTATGAAATCGGTGACGTTCAGAAAACCAAACTGGCGGTGATTGAAGCCGAATGGGAAACCGAAGAAGCGCCTGCTGCATTTACTCTGTTCGGCATGCCCAACGACGAAACCATGGAGACCGATTACGCGATTAAAATCCCTTACGTCATGGGCATCATCGCGACCCGTTCCATAGATGAAGAAGTCATAGGCATTAAGGACATCATCGTTGAGCACGAACAGCGTATTCGTAATGGCATGCAGGCCTATGCACTGCTTGAACGGCTGCGTAACGGTGAAGAATCCGAGGCTCTGAAAGAGGAGTTTGACCAGGTTAAGGTTGATCTGGGTTTTGGCCTGCTGCTGAAAAAATACACCGACAATGTGGTCGATGCGACCGAAGAGCAGATCCAGATGGCCGCGCGTGACACCATACCGAGCGTAGCACCCATGTTCTGGGCCTTCCGCATCATGGTGGCCTGTGGCTTCTGGATGCTGATGATCTTTGCGCTGTCGTTCTACTTCACCGCGCGCCGCACTTCGTTCAACAAGCCCTGGCTACTGCGCCTGGCACTGTTGTCGATTCCCGCCCCCTGGATCGCGTCTGAAATGGGCTGGTTTGTGGCCGAGTTTGGACGCCAGCCCTGGGCCATCGGTGAAATCCTGCCGACCTATGTAGCACCTTCGGTACTGACCAAAGCCGATCTCCTGGGCAGTCTGTTTGCGTTCATCGCACTCTACACCCTGCTGGCGATTGTAGAGATTTATCTGATGGTGAAGTTTGCCCGCCTAGGTCCCAGCAGCCTGCACACCGGCCGTTACCACCATGAACAACAGCACGACGCGGCAACCGCTGCCGTGAAAGTCTGAGCGAGAGGAGACTGGATATGCTGTTCGACTATGAAACTTTGAAACTTCTATGGTGGGTACTGGTTGGCGTGCTGCTGATCGGTTTCGCCATCACTGACGGCTTTGACATGGGTGCCTGCGCCCTGCTGCCCTTGATCGGCAAAACCGACGACGAACGCCGCGTGGTGATCAATACCGTAGGCCCTCACTGGGAAGGCAACCAGGTATGGTTCATTACTGCTGGTGGCGCTTTGTTTGCAGCCTGGCCTGCTGTCTATGCGGCGGCCTTTTCCGGCTTCTACTGGGCCATGCTGCTGGTGCTGTTCGCCCTGTTCTTCCGCCCGGTCGGCTTTGACTATCGCTCCAAGCTGGCCAACAACAAATGGCGCCGCGCCTGGGATTGGGGGCTAATTGCGGGCGGCGTCGTGCCCTCTCTGGTGTTTGGCGTGGCCTTTGGCAACCTGCTACAGGGCGTACCCTTTGAGCACGACCAGTTCATGCGCCCCAGCTACGACGGCAATTTTTTTAGCCTGTTGAACCCCTTCGGCCTTCTATGTGGTGTTGTTAGCCTGGCCATGCTGTCCATGCACGGTGCGGTCTGGATTCACCTGCGCAGTCATGGCGAAGTGGAACGCCGTGCCAAGGGCTTTGCCCAGTTACTGGCACTGGTCACGCTGGCCGCCTTTGCGCTTGCAGGTATCTGGCTAAGCCTGGGAATTGATGGTTACAAGATCATCAGCCTGCCTGAGTTGGGTGCTCTGCCTAACCCATTGGCCAAAGAAGTCGTCATTGCTGAAGGCGCCTGGTTGGCCAACTACAGCCTCTATCCGCTTACCATGTTGGCGCCCATTACCGGCTTCATCGGTCTTATCGGCGTATTCCTGCTGGCTGGCCGCAACAGGCCGGGATGGGCCTTTCTGTTCAGTTCACTGGCACTGGCCGGCATCATCGCCACAGCCGGGGTATCCATGTTCCCGTTCGTGATGCCGTCCAGCCTGAGCCCGAACTCAAGCCTGACACTTTGGGATGCAGCGTCCAGCCACCTTACCCTGAATGTAATGGCGATTGCCGCCTTTATCTTCGTTCCGCTCATCCTGGCCTACACCCTGTGGTGCTACCGCGCCCTCTGGTCGAAGATTTCGGTGGATTACATCCAGGAAAACGACTACTCAGCCTACTGATCAAGGAGATAAAACCATGTGGTACTTTGCCTGGATTCTGGGTGTTCTCCTGGCCTGCTCATTCGGCATTATCAACGCGATGTGGCTGGAGCATGAGGACATCGATAACCCCTGACAGCACTCTGTCATCTCTCCCCAAAGGCGCTCAGGCGCCTTTTTTATGCTTTTGGGAAACAACTGCCATAATTCTGCCGCCTTCACAGAGTGACTTCCGTTATAATTGTCGAAGGATATGTTTCATTTTCCGAGACAATGGATCGCCTTTGATGACAAACCGAATTTTCCTGACTGCTGCCCTGCTGTTAACTTCACCTTTTAGCCAGGCGGCTTTACTTGATCCCTTCCGTAACGAAGACGGCAGTACCCGCTGGCAGTATGTCGCCAACTTTTCCAGTGGTGTCCTGATTATCCTGCTGACGATTGTAGCGATCAGCCTCTTTGTAACCTGGCTTAGAGCTCGCCGTTACAACGTGGAGCTGGAGGCGATCCGCGGCCATCTTGAGCAACGTGTACAGGATCGTACCGCCAAACTCGAGCACGAAGTCTCCGAGCATGTAATCACGACCAAGCGACTGCAATCATCCGAAGCGTATATCCGCAACATTCTGACCTCCATGCCGCTGGTACTGGTCGGCCTGAGCAAGGACGGCACTATCACCCAGTGGAACCGCCGAGCTGAAGAGCGTTCAGGAATCAGTTCTGCAGAAGCCATTGGCCAGAACCTTTGGAAGGTGTATCCCGATATAACGGTCACTCCCAAGCATATCGAGCAATCCCTGGAGCGTAACGAGCCTTTGACGCTCAGATACAGCCAGCCGGGCAGCTATCATATGGACATCACCGTATACCCGCTTGAGCACACACAAGAGCCGGGCGTGGTGATTCTGGTGGATGATGTCACCAGCCAGGTAATCGCTGAAAACATGCTGATCCACCATGACAAACTTTCCTCCATGGGTGAACTGGCCACTACAATGGCCAACGATATCAATCCGCCATTGCAGGCGATCCTGTTTGATCTGCGCAATTTCCAGAGCCTGTTGGAATCCGGAAAACTGCAAAACACCGGCGCCGATTCAGCTGCCGAAGTCGCTCGCGTGCAACAACTGCTGCAGAACGCTTCCAAGAATGGCCAACAGGTTGAATCCGTTATCCGCAACCTGCTGGACTTCGCCCACGGCCGCAACGACAAGGCCCAGGATGCCAATGTGGTCGATATTCTGGAGCATTCCCTGACCCAGGCCGGTTACGTGCTGTCCGTACCCAATGCCGTACCGTTCAGCAATATCCAGGTTGAGCGCTTCTATGAGGGCGAAATCCCTCTCGCGCCCTGCTATATCACTGAACTGCAGCAGGTATTCCTGACCTTGTTCCGTCACGCCTACCAGTCATTGATCGACAAGTCCCAGCGACTGGGTCCCGATTACACGCCGAACATCAAACTTTATGTATCCGAATGCTACGGCGCCCTGTCTATTCGGATTCAGCACAACGGGACCGGCCTTAACAGCGACGAGCAGATGTATCTGTTCGAACCCTATATGCGTAAAGGGAATGAAGCCAAGGCTGCTGAGGAAGCGGACAAGCGCCTGTCTTTCCCCTACTTCGTCATTACCGAGCAGCATAAAGGACATATGGCGGTTACTTCTGATCCAGAGATCGGCACAACCTTCCATATTCAACTTAATCTGCATTAATCGGCAGATACTAAAAAGGCGGCCATATGGGCCGCCTTTTTAAATACCTGACTACTGTTTATATGAAAACCAAGACGCCTCAGCTTGGCACAGCTGCATAAGCGACTATCTCACACAGCATCTCCTCTCGTGCCAGTCCTGCCACAACCATCGCCGCACGATTTGGGTAAGGGGCATCGAAATACTCAGCATAGACCTGATTGAATACCGGTAGCAGCGCTCGGTCAGTCACATAGATCAGAACCTGGGTAACATCAGCCATGCTCAAGCCGGCTGACTCTATAGTGTGCTTGAAGTTATCCATCGTTTGACGTGCCTGTGCTTCTATACCACCGGCTACCACCTGCCCCTCAGCATCAATGGGAATTTGGGCGGTGGACAGAGTACCGTTCGCGATAATGGCCCATTCAAGCGGTGCCTTAGAAGCAAAGAGATCGGTTTTTACAGCTGTTTTCATTGTTGTCTCTTGTATTCAGAATAAATAAACAGATTTGACCCGGTCGCTTCAGTGAAGCGAAACAACCGGGTCACACGAGTTTAAAGGCCTTGTTCTTTGGCCATTTGGCGGGCAATGCGAGGGGCTACCCAAAGCGAGGGCAAGAGCACGAGTGATACTGGTACCGCTGTCACTACGATAAAGGACTGGAGTGCGGAAATACCTCCTGACCCGATCGAGATCAGCAGGGCCGCCATCAGCCCCATCATCACGCCCCAGAAAATGCGCACACTGGCCTGGGGATGATCGGTACCTGTCATTACCATCGACACCGCGTATGTCATAGAGTCACCGGTCGTAGCCACAAAGATCGTCGTGAGTACCAGGAACAGCACCGAGACCAGGAAGCCCAGCGGCAACTGTTCGGTAATCGCCATCAAAGCGGCTGGCAGATTGAAGCCCGTGAATGGCTCAGAGATAACTCCAGGATTACTCAGCTCAAAGAACAACCCTGTACCGCCCACAATCGTGAACCAGAAGCAGGTGATAACGGGAGCCACGACAGATATCAGCAGGATCATTTCGCGAATGGTACGGCCACGGGAGATACGTGCTACGAACATCGCCATCAGCGGTCCATAGCCCAGGAACCAGCCCCAGAAGAACACGGTCCACCAGTCCAGCCATCCGGTATCGGCACGGAAAGTCGCCATCGGGATGAACTGATCCAGGTAAATACCAAAGGAGTTCAAATAGCCGTCAATGATAAAGCCGGTGGGTCCCAGCAGAAGGATAAATACCATCAAAACGACGGCCAGAATCACATTTGCGCGACTCAGAATTTGAATGCCGCGATTCACACCGCTTACGGCTGACAAGGTGTAGATAGCGATCAGCCCGATCAGAATACAGACCTGAGTACTGTATGTGTTCGGAATGCCAAACAGCTTTTCCAGGCCAAAACTTACCTGCAGTCCCAGAAAACCGATGGGACCAACAGTACCGGCAACCACTGCCAGCACACAGCAGGAGTCGACAATGGCACCCAAGGGACCTTTCATGACACGGTCGCCAAACACCGGGTACAGCAAGGTACGCGGCTTCAACGGCAGGCCTTTCTCGTAGTGCAGGTACATGAAGATAATGCCTGTCAGGCTACCCAGAATCGCCCAGGCCAGAAAACCCCAGTGCATGAAGCTCTGCGCCAGCGCATTATAGGCCGTTTGAAGTGTACCGGTTTCCGCACCTTCAGCCGCAAACAACGGTGGTGGCGAGGTAAAATGCGCCATGGGCTCAGCCGCTGCCCAGAACACGCCACCACCGGCCAGCAGCGTACACATGATGATGGAGATCCACTGGAAGGTGGTGATATCCGGCGTATCCGTACCGCCCATCACCACACTGCCTGTACGGCCGACACTCAGTACCAAACCGATAAGGAAAGTAAGCAGGAGCAGCACCTGCCAATAGGCCCCGAACAGCTTGGTCGAGGTAGCAAAGGCGGCATTGACCCAGCCAGACACCAGGTCAATATCATAGAGGGCAAGAGCGGCGAACAGGACAAGAATCCCGCCACTGATCAGGAACACGGGCAGATCCACACCTGACAGCCACGATTTTTTGGGCATATCAAGCTCCTGGCTGACAGACGCAGCCTGAGTAGTTGTATTCATCTTAGTCTCCTGGCGAGCTTTTATATTTATGGTTCGGAGCATCGACGGGGGCATTACCGTCCGGCCGGGGACACCGGACGGCAACTGTTTTCAGTCGCGCTGTGCTATTGCGGTTGCAGCGCATCCTCGAGGAAGTTGAGCCAGTTTCGGCCCATGATTCGTGCCACATCCTCGTCACTGAAACCTCGAGCCTGAAGGCCTGCGGTCAGATTGGGGAAGTCACGACTGTCACGGAACCAGGACAGCGGGCGCGGCCAGTCCGCATTGGACTTGGAGCCCTCGCCGTAATCCATCTCTTTCGACCAACGGCCATTGCGCATCCATTCCAGCACCGACAGCGGCTGTTCCTGGCACAGATCGGTGCCAATACCGATGTGTTCAACGCCCATCAGATCCGCCGTACTGGCGACCATGTCGCAGAACTCTTCCAGCGTGCAGTCGGAACCGTTTTTGAGATGGAACGGATAGAGGCTGAATCCCAGCAATCCACCAGACTCGCCCAACGCCTTTAGCACAGTGTCAGACTTGTTACGCTTGGCAGCGTGGAAGCTGGTCGGGTTGGCGTGCGAGATCACGATGGGGCGCTCGGACAGCTCAATGGCATCCAGGGTACTGCGCTCGCCGCTATGACTCATATCGATAACCATGCCGACCCGGTTCATCTCGCGGATCGCCTGCTTGCCGAAACGGGTGACACCACTGTCTTCCGCCTCATAACAACCGCAGGCCAGCAGACTCTGGTTGTTGTAGGTCAGCTGCATGATCATCAGGTTCAGCTCACGCATCACCTCGACCATGCCGATATCGTCCTCGATGGGTGAGCAGTTCTGGGCACCAAACATGATGCCCACCTTGCCCAACGCCTTGGCGCGACGAATATCCTCGGCGGACTTCACCGGCATGATCAGGTCGCTGTTGTACTCGAAGTGGCGGTTCCACTCGGCGATACGCAGCAGGGTTTCACGAATCTGCTCGTGGTAGACAATGGTAACGTGCACCATGGTCACCCCGCCTTCGCGCAGCTGCTCGAAGATGTGACGGTTCCAGTTGGAATACTGAAGCCCGTCGACCACGATCAGGTCTTTGTGCAGGTTCTGGTTCATGGCCTGACTCCGCTTATGCACGCATGTAGGTAGTTTTAACGACGGTGTAGAACTCTTTCGCGTAAGTACCCTGCTCACGCGGGCCGAAGCTGGAGTCCTTGCGACCACCGAAAGGCACGTGGTAATCCGTACCTGCGGTCGGCAGGTTGATCATCACGCAGCCGGTCTTGGCGTTACGCTTGAAGTCAGTGGCGTACTTCAGTGATTGGGTGCAGATGCCACCGGTCAGGCCGAAGTTGGTATCGTTCAGAGTCGCCAGTGCTTCGTCGTAGTCTTTCACCTTGATCACACAGGCGATCGGTGCAAAGGCTTCTTCACGGTTGATACGCATGTCGTTGGTGGTGCCGGTAAACAGCGCCGGCTGCATGTAGTAGCCTTCGGTATCTTCGTTGAGCACCTGACCGCCACAGACCAGCTCGCCACCTTCGCTCTTGGCCAGCGCCAGGTATTCCAGGTTCTGCTCCATCTGGCGGGCATCCGCCACAGCGCCGATATGCACGCCCTCTTTCAGCGGGTGACCGACTACCAGTTTCTGCATGCGCGCTTTAACCGCTTCTACAAAGCGGTCATGAATACCTTCGGTGACGATCAGGCGGGAAGAAGCAGTACATTTCTGGCCGGTACCACCGAAGGCACCATTAACCGCACACTCGACAGCGTTATCCAGATCAGCATCATCCAGCACCACCAGAGCGTTCTTGCTGCCCATCTCCAGCTGGCACTTGACCAGGTTCACGGCGGTGGCAGCCGCCACCTTGCGACCGGTCTCCAGCGAGCCGGTAAAGGTCAGTGCATTGATATCGCGGGAATTGATCAGTACATCCCCGACTTCCGCACCCGGCCCCATCACCAGGTTGAACGTACCGGCCGGCAGTCCCTGACGGGAGATGATTTCGGTCAGCGCCCAGGCCGATGCAGGCACCTGGTTGGCCGGCTTCCAGACAACGGCGTTACCAAACGCCAGCGCCGGTGCGATTTTCCAGGCGCCGGTGGCGGTCGGGAAGTTCCAGGGAGTAATGATACCGACTACACCCACAGGCTCGCGGCGGGTTTCAACTTCGATACCGGGACGGACAGAATCGGCGGTCTCACCCATCTGGCGCAGCACTTCCGCGGCGTAGTAATGGAAAAACTGGCCGGAGCGGTAGATTTCACCAGCACCTTCTGCCAGAGTTTTGCCTTCTTCACGGGCCAGCAGCTCACCCAACTCGTCCTTGCGGGCGATCAGCTCGTCACCAATGGACATGAGCACGGAGTAACGCTGTTCCAGACCGCTTTTCTGCCATTCCAGCTGGCCCAGGTTTGCCGCAGCAATCGCTGCCTGTGTCTGTGCCTTGTCAGCCTGGGCATACTGGCCGATCACATCACTGGTGTCAGCCGGACTGATATTGGCGACCACGCCCGCGCCTTCAACCCATTCACCGGCGATATAGTTACGAAAAATTGATTCAGACATGATTACCTCCACCAAATTGATGGATTCATCCTAGGCGCGGTGTTTTAATAATAAAAATTAATAAATAATATTCCGTGATAAAAATACCTTATCACTGATACTTGATGTGAACGGGAGGCCTCGCCATGCTGCCGGAATTGAAAATCGCCCAGCTGAGACACTTCGTGTGGGTCGCTGAACTCAAGGGGTTTCACGCCGCTGCAGAAAAGGCGCATCGCACCCAGCCGGCCATTTCACTGTCAATCAAGGATCTGGAAAACAAATTGGGCGAGACCCTGTTTGAAAAGCGCAATGCCAAATCCAGCAACGCGGAACTGACCCCCTTTGGCCGCCACTTCCTGCCCCAGGCTAAAGAGCTGATTGCCCATCACGACCGCATTGCCGAAGATATGACCCTGATGGCGGAACACAAGACAGGCCACCTGCGTCTGGCCTCGGTACCGTCAATCGCCAGTCGAATGCTGCCAAGTATCCTGTCCCGCTTTGTTGCCAATGCACCTGATCTGCATATCAGCTTTTATGATGACAATGCGTCTGCCGTGCTCAAGATGGTGGAAAACCAGCAGGTCGATTTTGGCATCGCCAGTCTTTGGAAAGCAGAGGAACATGGCGATAAAAGCTTTACCCCGATCTGGGAGGATCATGTCGGCGTTGTCTGTCCATGTGATCATCCGCTTGCCGGTGAAACCAGCCTGCACTGGGAAACCCTGCGTGATCACCGCTTGATCAGCAACGGCACTTCCCGCCTGCTGGAAGGCACCGAAGCAGAACCGCTGCTGCTCGATTCCCAGTTTTATATCTCCAACATGATTTCCCTGGTGGCGATGCTGGAAGCCGGACTGGGCGTGACAACCCTGCCCCGCTTTGCCTTTCCCGAGGAGAGCAACACCCTCACGTTTATCCCATTGACCACTCCGGAGGTGGTGCGCCGCATCGGCATTGTTCGTTTGAGTAACAAGTCATTGCCACCGGCCGCCGACGCGCTGGTACAGTTCATTCTGGAACAGAGCAAAGAACAGAAAAAATAATTAAAAATAGGGTTTGATAAGCTCGACTTATCAGGCGATAGATCCTTTTCATTTGTCCAGGCGCAGCGCTTTGCCCAAGATAAAGCTGTCACCCATGGGGTGTCCTCTCTCTGCCGACTATAACTAAACAGGAAGCCAGCAGAGATCCAAAGAGCAAGGTTTCCATCCCATCTATGCTGAGCGCCAGCACCGCTGGCAACACCGATACAGGATGTGGAGTTAACAGAGGATCACAATAATGATAACGCCTGCAGCAATTCAAACCTCTCTGCGGGGTGACAATGCACTTCCCCTGCGCCCCGCCGAACAGGTAATGCACCTGGAACGACTGGGCGCCATGCACCAGAGCCGCCTCAGCTTCATGCGCAGCCTGGTGCGCCGTATCATGCGCGAGCGCTGGCAGATCGAGCCGGTCCGCCTGGACCTGGATGCCGATGGTTACGGTACCGTCATCTATGAAGTACAGGCACCTCAGGGCCTGTACAGTTTTGTACTCTTTTCCAACTATCTGGCACCGGAAGTACGTAATGACCGCGTGATCGCCACCCAGTGGGACCTCACCATGGCACTGGTGGAAGGCCGCGTCGACGATATCTATCTGGAAAAGCTGCGCCAGAATGTGCCCAAGCAGGAAGCAGGCCGCGTCGATGCCCGGGTCTTCGTGCTGTCCCGCGCCAACCGCAGTGCACGCAACTTTGACTATGTAGTCGACCAGCTGGCAAAAGGCGAGCAGCCTGACGTTGAACGTATCGCCCGCGTCGGCTACCTCTATCGCACCACCGCCGTATACGGCAGCGGCAAGCTCGGCATGGCCGACTGGGAAAAGGTGCGAACACAATACACAGACTTCGCCCGGCCCTTTGCCGCGGAAATGTTTGTCTGCCTGATGCTGCGAAACTTCAGTCTATTGCAGGCCGAACATATTGCCCGCCAACGCTCGCCCGATAGCTTTCAACCGATGAAGCCGGAGATCAAACGTTACTTCGGCATAGGCAACTCAACCGGTCTGGGCATGGCGCCCTATCTGGTGAACCACCCGCTGTTGATCAATCGCTGGGTGGAAATGCGTGAGCTGGCATTGGCCCGCATTCGAGTACTGGGTGATATCTCCCCCGCCCTTCGTGAACAGCTGCATCGCCTGATTGATCGCTGCGAACAGCATACCCGTGAAACAGTAACGGAGGATCAGTGGCAGACCGGCAACAACCAGCAGGTGCTCAAGGACCTGGCGGCCCTGCGCAGCAAGGCCAGCGAAGGGTTCGACGACTGGGACAGCCTGATTCTCTGGAGTGAAGAGCACTGCTCCCTGCAGGGACAGGAAATGCTGGTATCCATTCTGCTGGAGCTGTATCCCACGCTGGTGGATGACCTTGAAGACTATCACTGCGCCGAGGAATTTCTCGACCTGGATCCGCTGATGCCGCTGCAGACACTCAAAGAGGTGATCGAAACGCGCTATGCCTGGGCATTGGCGATCGACTTCAGCGTCGAGGGCACCCGTGAAACCTGCTGGTACCGCTCGGAAGAAAAGATGGAGCCCCGCCTGGGCAGTGTGGCCGATGCCGAAGCCAAGAAAAAGCAGATGGCGCTGGGTGTAGGCTATGCCGTGCGCAAGTGCTACGACCAGCTGTGTGACTACGTCGCTGAGCACCCGGACCATACCACCGCCCGTTTCATGGTTGCGCGTCCGAAAATGCGCGGAATTGTGCGCCGTATCCAGAGCATGAACCGTTGTGTCTACGGCGATATTCAGGCCAACCTGCTGGACCGCAATGTGCTGCCCATGCACCTGCTGCGTTGCAAGCTCGCCTTCTTTGGGGTCAGCAAATTCGATCCACGCTCACGGCTTTGGGTCCGTAACACCATGTTCCAGGGCGCACCGCTGCTGGACGATATCGGCTCTCGCTTCGGCGATGACTGGTTCATGCCACTGGCACCACAGCAGTAAGGAGCAGCTCCATGCATATTTCCATGAACGAACTCAAAGCGGCGCTGCGTCGCTGCTTCGAAGCCAGCGGCTACTTTGTCGGCAACTATGAGGATGCCGCCAACATGATCCTCTGGCTGGAAAAACACGGCCTCAACGGCCTGGGCGAGCTGGAACGTGCCCTGCCCTACATTCGTAACGACAGTGACAAGCCGCTCAGCAGTGTCGTCTATGAGGACAGCACCTCGGCCATTATCGACAGCCATGATCGCAGCGCCCTTAACTGCATTGCAGCAGCTGTCGACCTGGCTCACGCCAAGGCATTGGAGGTGGGTATTGCGACGGTCACCGTGCACAACTGCCATAATCGCATGTTCATTCTCAAGGCACTAACCGACTGCGGACGCCGTGGCATCAGTGTGGCGGCCTACTGGCAGAATGGTGAGCAGAATATCACCGAGCATACCGCTGCCATCCGTGCCGGCGAGCGCTATCCCAGTTACAGCGAGGCCAAAACCTGCCTCAGCGCCAGCGCCGATGACAAACAGGCGCTGACCATTATCTGCAGCTCCCGCGTAGATCTCTCGACCCGTCTCAAGCACCGTAAAACACGCCTGCTGACTGAGACTCAGGTCGAGGAAAACAAGGAGCAGAGTGTGGAAAGCGGCATTGAAATTGACCCGGCTCTCTGGGACGAGATCAACCGCATCGGCACCGAGATACTGGTCGAAAACAGCGAACGCTCCCGCGCCGACGCTGGCGGTCGCTAAATCAATTTTATCCTGTTTCACAAAGCTCCCGTGTGGTCCCGCACTAACCACTCCGGGAGCTTTTTCACTTTCAGGACCTGATTGATGCTCTATACACCCCCTGAATTGCTGGCCTTACTCGTGGTGACCGCAGGTGTCTTTGTCCAGTCCCGCATTGGTATCGGCTATGGCTTACTGGCCGCCCCGGTTCTGTTCCAGATTGACGCGGCCTATGTCCCGGGCCCTATTCTGGTAGTAGGGTTTTGCCTGTCCACTTTGATGGTGATGCAAAGCACGCAGCAGCTGCGCTGGCGTCGAGTGCTGCCGGCCATTATTGCCCGCGCACCAGGGGCCGGGGTCGGTGCATTGCTGGTTCAACTGCTGAGCCAGGCGCTGTTAGGGGTGTTCCTGGGGCTGGCGTTGCTGCTGGCGACCCTGATGAGCTGGCGTGCATTCAAACTGCGTACCACGCCCCGCAGCCTGGTGACGGGAGGGTTTTTCTCGGGTCTGATCGGTACAGCCACCGGCATTGGCGGCCCACCGATCGCACTGGTGTATCAGGAGCAGGATCCGGCCATCGCCCGCACCGAATTGGCAGCCTTCTTTCTGGTGGGCACCCTGATCTCGCTGGCAATGCTGTTCGGCGCTGGCCAGCTGGGTGAGCAGCATCTATCGCTGGCACTCAAACTGCTGCCCGGCGTATTGCTGGGCAACAGCCTGAGCTACCTGTCCGAGCGCTATTGGCAGATCAACAACCTCAAGCCCTGGGTTCTGGTGCTTTCATTGCTGGCTGCACTTATGCCTCTGAGCCAGGGAATATCAAATCTGTAACCGCTTTTAACGGTGCGTCCACTCCGGTTTACGCTTATTGATAAATGCATCTATCCCTTCCTGCGCATCATCAATCAGCATATTGCCGACCATCACTTCGCTGCAGAATTCATAGGCCTCGGACAGGGGCAATTCGCGCTGGCGATAAAACGCCTGCTTGCCGATCTGGAGGGTTTTACGGGATTTGGACGCGATCTTGGCCGCCAGCGTGTCCACGGCTGTTTCCAGCTCCGCTTCCGGCACCAGCTGGTTGATCAAACCGATATCAAAGGCGCGCTGCGCATTAATCAGATCGCCCGTCAGCAGCAGCTCCATGGCATGCTTGGGCTGAACCGCACGGCTAAGCGCCACCATCGGGGTCGAACAGAACAGCCCGATATTGACGCCGGGTGTCGCAAAACGTGCGTTATCAGCAGCAACCGCCAGGTCTGCACTGGCTACCAGCTGACAACCTGCAGCCGTCGCCACACCGTGTACCTGAGCAATAACCGGGACCGGCAGATTAACTACGCGCTGCATCAAACGGGAGCAGGTATCAAAGGTACAGCGGTAGTACTCTTCTTCGCCTTCACCCAGCATCTGCTTGAGATCATGACCGGCACAGAACCCCTTGCCAGACCCTCGAATGACCACACAGCGGACATTGATGTCATCGGCGATGCTATCAAGCTCTTCATGGAGCGCCTGCATCAGCTCCAGTGAAAGACTGTTGTAGGCATCAGGGCGAGATAGCGTCAGGGTGGCAACACCTGCCCGATCCTGACGGGTGAGAAGCGACTGAGACATGCGAACTCCCTTCTTGTTGTTATACGGGTAAACCCGAATATCCGCAAAAGGAGGCCGCAGGTCAAGCGGTTAATAATTGAACGTATCAGACCGATAGAATATCGATCTTTTCCATCACCTGAACACCAGAGCCATTGGCACCGGTTTCTTCATCATCGCCCAACGGTCCCATGGCGCTGCCGGTGTCCGGCGCTATGCCATGCGGAAAGCCCAACTGCAGGCCCTTGAAATCGAACAGTTGATGGTCAGCAAGGTGTGAAGGAACCACGTTGCAGAGCGAGCGGAACATTGTCTCGATACGGCCCGGGTGGGATTTGTCCCAGCCCTGCAGCATCTCCTTGATCACCTGACGCTGCAGGTTTTCCTGAGAACCGCACAGGTTGCAGGGAATGATCGGGAATTCACGCAGCTCAGCGTATTCGGCAATGTCTTTCTCACGGGCATAGGCCAGCGGACGGATCACCATGTTCTTGCCGTCATCAGACACCAGCTTGGGCGGCATGGATTTCAGCTTGCCACCATAGAACATGTTGAGGAAGAAGGTTTCCAGAATGTCATCACGGTGATGGCCCAGCGCGATCTTGTTGGCACCGATTTCATCGGCAAAGCCATAAAGGGTGCCACGACGCAGGCGTGAGCAGAGCGCACAGGTGGTTTTACCCTCGGGAACCACTTCCTTGACGATGGAGTAAGTATCACGCTCGACAATGTGGAAAGGTACACCGATCGACTCCAGATAGGCAGGAAGTACATGCTCTGGAAAGCCCGGCTGTTTCTGGTCCAGGTTCACCGCCACCAGCTCAAAACGAATCGGCGCACTTTTTTGCAGATTCATCAGGATATCGAGCATGGCGTAGGAGTCTTTACCACCTGACAGACACACCATTACCTTGTCGCCCTCTTCAATCATGTTGAAGGCTTCAATGGCTTGTCCTACCTCGCGGCGCAGGCGTTTCTGCAGCTTGTTAAGGCGGGTTTTGGTCTGCTTGTCGAGGCTGTCGGTCTGCATAGGGTGCTTCGTGAATCACTGGTTGAAAATCGAGCGCGAAGTATACAGCAAACCAGCCAGACTCATAAGATGCAACACAGCCTAAGAACAGCCCCCAAACAGAAACGCCGGGCACAAGCCCGGCGTTTTCACAGCAGCGTCAATCAGGACAGCTGGCGGAAGGATTCCAATAGCGGCGGCAATCCCGGGAACATCCCGATACCCGCCATCACCGCACAGAGAATCACAAATACTACGCCCGGCACGACCCAGCGCCCCATGTGGCCCAGATCCTTGCCGCGTTCCTTGCATCCGATCAGGCCAAGGTTATCCAACAGCACTGTCAACGACCAGCCGAACACCGGATTCACCAGTGCAGACGAAAAGATCACGACCGCCGCAGACTGGGTCGTTTTGCCTTCACGTGTCATCTGCATGCCTGCCTCCAGCAGCGGCAGGTATACCCCTACGATAAGCGCTACGCTCAGCACCGGCTGCCATACCGCCAGGTCCATCGGATAGCCCCAAATCGCCGCAACCACACACAGAAAACCGGTCAGCACAGCACCGGCCGGGATAGGACGACGTGCAATGGCTGCCGGTACGATATAGGTCCCCCAGGACGAAGTGATATTACCGCCACCCAGCAGGCTGCCAGTGATCTGACGAGCCGACGCGGTACACATGGTATCGTCGATATCCATCAGTACCTTTTCAGTTTTCTTGGGATAGTTGATCTCCTGAAACACACGATGCCCCAGAAAATCCGGTGACCACATGGCAACGGCCAGTACCGCAAAAGGCGCAACCGCGATGAAATGATGTAATTCAGGCCACCCCAACTGCCAGCCAGTATCTTCGCCCCACCAATACGCCGGATTCATATTGGGCATGCCAGGCTCGGTTGTGAACTCGAACGGTGCTCCCAAGGCAAAAGACAGGCCTGCAGCCAGCACAGCACCCAAGGGAATCGCCAACCAGCGCATCTGAATATGCTCCAGATAGGCATACATAATTATGGTGCTGATGATGACGATAAACGCGAGATAAGCCATATCGAAGCCTTCAGCCCAGGCAAAGAGCTTGCTGATCTGCCCGGTAATCCCGATAAACCCCAGATACAGCAGCAAACCACCGCAAACACCGTTACTGGTCAAACGCGCCAGCAGACTGCCGCCTTTGGTAATACCCAGAATAAACCCCAGTACGCCGATCATCAGGCCCAAAGCCATGGGATGACCACCTGATGCAACGATCAAGGGAATCAGTGGAATAAGGGGACCATGAGTACCGGCCAGGTTGGCGGTGGGGTTAAAGAAGCCGGACACCAGCACCACAAACAGCAAAGCGGCGATCAGCAGCTCAAAACGAACATTCTCGATCACAAAGGTCTCGGGCAGACCTAACTGAGTAGCAAAGGCGGCGACAATCGCGGCCACCATCACAATCTTGCCGATAGTGGCCGCCATGGCCGGCACCCAATCCTCTACTTCGAAACGGTAATCTCGAAATGGCAGATTGGGCCGCCAGCGCCTGGGACGCATGCTCTGCAGTTCATGGTCCAGATACTCGGCACGGGTGGCGAAAGCAGAACGGGGCTTGCGCTGCGCCTGGTAGGTCGACTGATCTACGTCGGACATAAGCTCTCTTCTTATCGCTAAACATAAAAGCGGGCGATTCTAGGGAGCGAATGTGACAGTCACAATCGACACTTAGGCTATTAACACTATGTCGAATTGCTAAGCCTGCCGACTCAAGGCTGCGCCAAGTCTATGAAAATATTCAGTAAATGCCTGATTGATTCTGAGACGATCCTGATCACGCGGGTACAGCCCCTTCTGCGCTTCCGGCGACTCGCGCGTTCCTTTCACCAAAAAATGGTTTTTTACCGCTGCATCCTGAACGTATGCCTCAAAAGCACGGGCACATACCTCTTCCGGACGGCTGTAATAATGGGTGTTCAACTGTTTATCCATTTGAGCAGAGCAGCGAAACAGCTGGCTGGGCTCACGACCACTTTCATCCAGCAGGATCGCCTTCATCAAGGCAAACCAACGATCATTGAGTGGATGCACCACGGGGGTGGCATCTTCCAGCCAGGCAGAGGATGCAAAAAGACCGGCGGGCGCATCACTGAAAACCTTGTCGGCCAGGTAATGATCCAACGCGTGAAACCACTCATGGGCGATACTGCCGGGGCCTGCATTTTTAGCCAGGGCAAAGGCACGGAGCGAAGGGTCATAATGCGCCGACACACCCGGTCGGCCACCAGTGCCATACTGTAAGGCCAATGTTCCTCTAAGTGATACCAGCATTTCAGGCCCTTGCAGTATCAGCATCAGGTCACAGAGGGCATCATAAAATAACCCGGCAGCACGACGGCGCTCTTTTTCCGTCACCCATCGCCCCAACTCAATACTGCGAAAATCAAACCGGCGCCGTAGTTCCACAAAGTCGATCTCCTGACCTGCCCGATGGTCAGGTCCCTGGCGATAGAACTGCCTTTGCTCGATACTCATTGGCCTTCACTGTCTTGGACTGCCCCTGCAGGACAGGTAGGATTAATAGTGTTCAACTGATACCGCTGAGCCCCAATGCCAGACCCGCATTCGATCCGTGCTGATCTCAACGACCCTCTTTACTACCTGCGTAATGCTTTCACCCTGATTGACTGGGTGTGCCAGCGCCATGCTGATCTACTGAATACGCATGAATGGCTGCTATTGGAACGTTTTCGCAGTGTATCAGAGCCGGCGCAGGCCTTGCTGGTTCGCATGGTGATGCGCCGTGGCGATCACTTTCGCTCCGATCAACTGAGCTATGATGAACTCCCAAAGGTATCAGAGCTTCTAACGGCACTGGCTGATGCTGAGCTGATTGGGCTTGACCCTGAACTTAACAGTCACGAGATCAGCACTCTCTTACGCAAGTCAGAGCTCCTGAGCCTGTGTCAAAGTATCTGGCCAGAAGATCCCCCTGCCCGCTCTGCACGCAAGCAGGACCTGCAGGCTCGATTAATCGAAACAGTAGCCGACAGCAGGCCCTTCAGTCACTGGTTACCCGATGCAGATTTTGAGGTGGTCCGCCTGAAAATCGGCCCACTAATGGATCGGTTAAGACTCATGTTTTTTGGCAACTTGTATCAGGATTGGTCCGAGTTTGTGATCACGGAATTGGGACATCAACGCTATGAACCTGTCCCCTTTGAGCAGGCTTCTCGTGCCTTTCAAACACGCGATGAGGTAGATGCGTATCTGCATCTGGCTCAACTCCAGCAACAGCTGGAAGCAGATGCCAATTTGCCGGAGCTGATTGCACAACTGCCCACCGACAGTCCAAACGAATGGCTGGAGCATCGGCGACGCAAACTGGCCTTTGCGATAGGCCAGGCGGTTGAGAAAAGTGGTGAGACAGAGCTCGCTCGCGGGCTCTATGGCCAGAACCCTTACCCCGAAGCACAACTGAGACATCTGAGACTTATGGAGCTTTGGGATGCGCCAATGCAAACCTTTCTACAGGCGCAGCAACTCCTTACTCAAACCCGTCGGCCAGAAGCGCGCATTCGTATTCAGCGCATTCTGTACAGAAGTGGCAAAAAGTGCGGTCAAGATGTTGCACAAAACAAACGCAAAATGTTGCCCGAACAAACACTGTCACTCGCACCCGAAGATGGACTGAGGGTAGAAGCTCTGGTCATCAAGTCCCTTGAGTCCCAGGGATTTCAAGCCACGCACGTCGAGAACAGCCTGTTCAATGGTCTTTTTGCACTCCTGTTTTGGCCCGCCATCTATGCGCCTGTGAGCGGGGCTTTCTTCCACCCCTTTCAATCCGGCCCCGCTGACCTCTATCACCCGGATTTCTTCCTGCGTCGTGAAAAACAGGTAAATGAACAACTGGCCTTTTTATCTGACCAACGTTATCGACAGGTAATCCTTGAGCGCTATCAGCAGAAACAGGGTACAAGCTGCAGTCTGATCAACTGGTCGATATTGACGATGCCGTTGGTCGAACAAGCGCTGACCATGATTCCCGCCCATCATCTTGAGGCAATTTTTCATTACCTGATGCTGGATTTGCGTCAACACCGCCGCGGAATGCCGGACCTGATCTGCTTTGATAGCAAGCGCAAAACCTATCAGTTGATCGAAGTGAAAGGCCCCGGAGATCGCTTACAGGACCACCAACGTCTATGGCTTGAATTCTTTATGGACACAGGGATACCTGCTACTCTCTGCCAGGTTCACCACGTATAAATCAGCGACCGGAATGTCGGAAGTTATACAGATATCACACAACGCAAATTGGTAGCCGCGAGTGATCAGGGAGCCCCACTTCAGTGTTTGTTCGAAACCTGTTCCGCCTGGACCTCAAACATCTCATTCTGTTGCTCGCCTTCAGCACCGCGGCCGTCACACTGATCAACGGTCTCTATGCCAGTTATCAAGTACAGCGTCAGCTACTGATTGATCAAACGCTCGAGAGTAATCAGGCGTATGCGCGCAAACTGGCCGATATCACCACCAACTTCCTGCTGGATGCCCAAACTCAGCTGGCATTCTCGGCACGAGAACTGAGCAACAAGGCTCAGGACCCTGTCAGCCTCCACCAGGCGACCAGACGCCTGTTAAATCAGTCGCGCAGTTTCAGTTCGGTTTTCATTATCGACTCTGAAGGTTTGGTGTTGAGCATTTCACCCGACATCATCCCGTTGCAGGGCCAGCCGCTGAGCAAGTTTGAGGCTAATGTGATTTTAAGCCCTCACCAGCCCAGCATCAGCGAGCCCTTCGTGTCCAATGCAGGGAATCTGGTCATTGTCATTTCTCAACCGATTTTCTCTCGCGAGGGAGATTACATCGGCAACCTCGGCGGCACGCTGTATTTAAAGGAAAGCAATATTCTCAGCAATATGCTGGGACAACACTTTTACCAGGACGGCTCCTATCTCTATGTAGTAGACCAGAGCAAACGACTCATTTATCACCCACGACGCGAACGTGTCGGCGAGCAGGTGTTGGTCAACCCCGTGATTGATGCTGTGGTGAAAGGCGAGCAAGGCATGGCCCGTGTGGTCAACAGCAAGGGGGTCGATATGCTGGCGGGGTATGCACCTATTCCGGCAGCGGGTTGGGGCGTGGTGGCTCAACGGCCCGTCGATACCACTCTGGCACCACTCAAACAACAAATACTCAGCGTGATTACGCACACCCTGCCCATTACCCTTGCCACCCTGGTATTGATTCTGCTGTTGGCACGCTGGATCGCAAACCCGCTTCGAAACCTGGCTGAAAACGCTCAGTCAATCAATCACCCCGATGCCCCGACACGTATTCAATCAGTGCGATCCTGGTATTTCGAAAGCACCCAACTCAAACTGGCGATGCTGAAAGGCATGGGACAGATACAAAAACAAATGGGGCAGCTCCGGGATGAAGCCACCAAGGATCCGCTTACCGGACTGGCAAACAGGCGCTGCCTGGATACAGCTCTTGAGCAGCATCTGAGCCAGCAGATCCCCTTTACAGTGCTGGCCGTTGATGTCGACCACTTCAAGACAATCAACGATAACTACGGCCATGGCGTGGGCGACCAGGTTCTTAAAACCCTCGCCAGGCAGATGAGTCAGTGTTTCCGCAGGAATGACCTTGTTTGCCGTGCAGGAGGTGAGGAGTTTGTCATTCTTTTGCCTGACACATCCATGGAAATGGCCTGGAACCTGGCCGAGCGCCTGCGCAGGGACGTTGAGTCCACCCCTATTCCTCCTTTATCACAACTGCATATTTCGATCGGAATGGCAGAATGGCCGCTGCATGCTTCTGAGCCGTATGAAGTTCTGAAGTATGCAGATAAGGCACTGTACAGGGCCAAACAGAATGGCCGTAACCGCTGCGAGTCCCATCAGGCAGATTAGCTGCAGACCTGAGAGCCACACATAACGAAAAAAACCGGCACAGAGGCCGGCTGTAAAATGGGTAGGCTGACGAACCCGGCTCTACCCTTGCACGCTGAGAGGCAAAAAACGCGTAATTAACCTTCCCCTTCTTTCACTGCGACCTCCGGGCCACGGGCAGTACGCGCTTTGCCCAGCAGCATTGAGATCAACGGCATCACCAACACGATCAATGCAATCACCGTAATCACCAGCGTCAGCGGACGCTCCCACAGGAAGGAGAAGCTGCCATCCGTAATAGTGAGTGCACGCGCCAGGTTTTTCTCCATGATGTCGCCCAGGATAAAGCCCAGCAGCATAGGTGCCATGGGGAAATCCAGCAGCTTCAGGAAGAGCGCACCAATGGTAATGAACACCATCATGTAGATATCGAAGGTGTTAAAGCTGACCAGATACACACCGGTGATCGAGAAGAACAGGATCAGCGGAATCAGGATCGGACGCGGAATTGCCAGCAGGCGCGAGATGTACGGAATCAGTGGCAAGTTCAGGATCAACAACACCAGATTACCGAAGTACATGGAAATGATGACTGACCAGAACACATCCGGGTTATCCACGAACAAACGCGGGCCGGGCTGAATACCATAGGCGATCAGTGCACCCAACATGATGGCCGTTGTACCGGAGCCCGGAATACCCAGAGTCAGCAAGGGTACGAAAGAACCGGTAGACGCCGCATTGTTGGCGGATTCAGGCGCAGCCAGACCACGCAGAGAGCCCTTACCGAACTTCAGCTTTTCCTTTGCAGACGCCAGGTTACGTTCCAGGCCATAAGCCATAAAGGATGCAATAGTGGCACCAGCACCCGGCAGTACACCTACCAGAAAGCCAAACACTGAAGAACGCGCAATGGTCGGTGCTACGTCCTTCACTTCTTCCTTGCTCAGCTTCATGCTGCCCAAAGAAGCCATATCCATTTCCGGCTCTTCCTCGGCATGCTGACCACGCATGACGCTCATGATTACTTCGGTCAGAGCGAAGGTCGCCATCGCCAGCAACAGGAAGCTGACCCCATCAATCAGATCAACGCTACCAAAGGTGAAACGCGTCGCACCTGAGGTGACATCGGTACCGACAGTCGAAATCATCAGACCAAAGATGGTCATCAACAAGGCTTTGATCACCTGGCCTTTACCCGAGAAGGCAGCGACAGCGGTCAAACCCAGCAGCATCAGGGCAAAATAGTCACCCGACTGGAAGCTGAGCGAAACCGACGCCAGTGCCGGCGCGGCAAACAGCAGGATCAGTGCACCCACGGTGCCGCCGGTAAAGGAGGAGTAAGCCGCCAGAGCCAGTGCTTTACCCGCCTTGTTCTGCTGCGCCAGCGGGAAACCGTCAAAGGCCGTTACAACGGTACTGGCACAACCCGGTGCATTCACCAGAATTGAAGAAGTAGAACCACCAAATACGGCACCATAGTATACACCTGCCATCAGGATGATACCGGACGCTGGGTCAAGGCCGTAGGTTACAGGGATCATCAGCGCAACCGCTGAAATTGGACCCAGGCCTGGAAGCATGCCGATGAAGGTACCGGCGAAACAGCCGACAACCACCATCAATAAGTTGAAGGGCATTACAGCGGTGCCCAAACCGGTCAGAATTCCGTCCCACATGAGATCAGCCTCCGAACAGCATTGTGAAGACGCGACCCGGTGCCAGATAAATATCCAGCAGCTGCGCAAGAATGAACCAGAGCACTAACGAAAACGGCACTGAAGCCAGCAACAGAGTCTTAATCTGGCGCACACCCAGCATCCAGTAGCCACCCACCAGGAACAGGATGGTCGACAACAGGAAGCCCAGCCAAGGCAATGCAAAGCCCAACAGCAACACCAGCACCAGCAGCTTGGCCACCAGCCAGAAATCGTAACCCGCCAGCTTTACCCGACCTTCGATGGAGCGGTCAGCGGTTACAATCAGAGCAACCGAAAGAATCCCTCCGAGGACTGCCAATGCATTGGGCAGAGACTGGGCATTAAAGGGTGCGAACTCATCACCCGGCAGCAGCTGGATATCCCCTGCGTAGTAGCCATAGGCAACTGACAGGCAGAGAAAGACCAGACCACCGATGTGATCTTTGGAAATAGTCATGATCGAGTCCTCGTTAACACGGGAAAAACCGAGGGGAGTACAGAGTGGCCTGCGCCCCGAATGGAGCACAGGCCTAAGGGATTAACGCAGGAAACCAAGCTCACGCATCAGATCACCGATTTCCTGTTCCTGTTGTTCCAGGAAGGCCACGAATTCATCACCCGGACGGAAATCTTCAGCCCAACCATTGCGGTCACGAACCTTGGCCCATTCTTCGGTGCCGTACATTTTCTTCAGCACATCGATAAATTCGTCACGCTTGCTTTCGGCAATGCCCGGAGCGGCAAAGAATCCACGCCAGTTAACGAAAGTCGCGTCGTAGCCAAGCTCTTTCAGCGTAGGTACATCGGCCGCTGCGCTGGAGCGCTCAGGACCGGTCATAGCCAGGATGCGAACTTCACCCGCTTCAGCCAGCGCCAGTGCTTCACTGAAACCGGTCGACAGAACATCAGCTTCGCCAGACAGCAGGCCCGCCATAGCTTTACCACCGGCATCATACGCCAGGTATTTCACCATACGTGGATCGCCACCGGCTGCTTTGAAAGCCTGGGCCGCAACCAGGTGATCCATGCTGCCGCGAGCAGAGCCGCCAACCACAGTTACAGATCGCGGGTCTTTCAGGTAGGCATCAGCCAGCTCAGTGAAGCTTGTGTACTTGGAGTCAGCCTTCACTACAAAAGCACCGAAGTCACCGATAGTCGCCGCTACCGGCGTCAGATCACGGAAAGACTGAGGAAACACTTTGGACAGTGAACGGATGACGATCGGGGTCGAGTTCACCATCAGGGTGTCTTCAGACTGCTCAGCCACTTCGATCAGGTGGGCAATCGCTTTACCACCGCCACCACCGGACAGGTTTTCGTAAGAGATGGTTTCAACCAGACCGGACTTCTGCAGGGCTTCACCGGTACCACGAGCCGTACCATCCCAGCCACCACCTGCACCACCCGGAATCAGGAAGTGAATGGTATCGACTTCGGCATGAGCCACACCAGCCGTCAGGCAGGACGCCAGTGCAGTTGCCAGAACGGTGGAACGACGGAAGAAAGGAATATTTGAGCGCATAGCGATTACCTCATTATTTTTGTATTAGCGCCTGGGAAGAAATGAGCAGCCCCTGGCCGCTCAGGCTTAAGACCTGTTCATGTCTCCCCGAGCTTGGAAGTAAGCCTAGGCACCCTCCTTTATTTAAAAAAGTTTATGAATTTAAAGAGCTTTTAGTCTTTAAAAACCATTTTGTTCATTCTGTTCACGGGCCATATTTGTCAGCTAGAGTTAACATCAGGCCGTAAAAAAGAGCTGTTTATGAAACTGTCGATACGCCGTTTTCCGCTCAAAACACGCATGGTGCTCATTCTGGGCCTTATCGCGCTGCTGCAAACCGGCGCACTGGGGCTGTTTGCCCTGCACTATCTCACCAGCACCCTTGAAGAGCAGATGGGCGAGCGCGCTCTGCATGTCGCCAAAACCATTGCCAGTATCCCCACGGTCATTAAAGGGGTTGAAAGCGGCGATAGCTCGGAACTTCAACCGTTAAGCCTTACACTGGCCGACAGGACCCAGGCCCGCTTTGTGGTGATTGGCGATCGCAACGGTCTGCGCCTCGCGCATCCCAACCCCGAACGATTGGGCCTGTCCATGGCCGAAGATGACGATGATGCCGTGTCCCCCACGCTGGCCTATGGTTTGGCTCAAGTAACGCGTGCCCAAGGCAGTTTGGGCCTGTCCATGCGTGCACGTGCCCCCATTTATGACGCCACCGGCGAAGAGATCATTGGCCTTGTATCCGTGGGCTACCTGCTCGACAAAGTCGATCTGTATATCAACCGGTATCGCCTGACCATGGCGATCGTGATTCTGGCCGCCTTCCTGTTTAGCGTTTTCACCGCCGTGTGGTTTGCCAGCCACTTCAAGAAAGCGATCTTCGGCCTGGAACCGGAGGAGATTGGCCGTCTCTTCCAGGAACGTAATGCCACTCTCCAGTCCGTGCGCGAGGGCATTATTGCCATTAATACCCAAGGCAAGATCACCACGATTAACGAAGCGGCTCTATCTATCCTGAACCTGCCCAGCCAACAGGGCATCCTGGGTCACCCGATTACGGAAGTGCTGCCCTACACCCGCATGCCGGAAGTTCTAACCAGTGACCAGGCTGAGTTTGACCAGGAAGTGCGTGTGGGCGATCTAGTGTTAATCGTTAACCGTGTCCCTTTGCACCAATCAGGGCGAGTGATTGGCGTAGTATCCAGTTTCCGACGCAAGGATGAACTGCATCAACTGGGCCAGAAGCTCAGCCGTATCCAGCAATACGCTGACAGCTTGCGAAGCCAGGCTCATGAATATTCAAACAAACTGCACACCATTGCGGGCCTGATCCAGATTGGCGCCTACGACAAGGCACTGAAGATTATTGGCCAGGAAGCTCGCGATCATCAGGCATTGATTCACCTGCTGGTTGAAGCCGTGCCCGACCCTGTTTTAGCGGGCTGTCTGTTGGGCAAATACAACCGGGCCCGCGAGCTGGGGCTTGTGCTGGAAATAGACCCGGACAGCCAGATGCTGGACCTGCCCGACTGGATTCCTCGCGAGCAACTGGTTAGCATTCTGGGCAACCTGCTCGATAACGCCTTTGAAGCCACCCTCAATCACGGGGGCCACGGTCAGACCATCCTACTCAGCATGACAGATCTGGGTGATGACCTGATTTTTGAAATTGAAGACCGAGGCCCCGGTATTCCGGATGACCAGCAGCAGCTGATTTTTACCAAGGGGTTCAGCAGTAAGAATAAACTGGGTCACGGACTGGGCCTTCACCTGGTCAACAACCTGTTGCAGCAACTCAATGGCACGATCACCATAGAACCGGGCGAGCCCAAGGGTAGCCGATTCACCGTCTATATACCCAAGCAACAACCCAACTTGAAACAGACGCACCTGAAAGGAGTCTCCGATGAATAAGCCCATTCGAGTTGTAGTGGCCGAGGATGATCCCCAGATTGCAGAAATACAGCAGCGTTTTTTGGAGCGAATAGAAGGGTTCGAGCTGGTCGGTCTGGCCCACAGCCTGGAAACAGCGCGAGATTTGATTGAGGTAATGCAGCCGGAGCTTTTGCTGCTGGACATTCACTTTCCCAACGGCACAGGTCTGGACCTGCTACGAGAGATGCGCATTCAGAACAACGCGACTGATGTGATCCTGATAACCGCTGCTCGTGAAGTCGATACCCTGCGTGAAGCCCTGCGCGGCGGTGTATTTGATTACATCCTCAAACCCCTGGTATTTGAACGTTTGCGAGATGCATTGCAGGACTATGCCAAACACCTGGATCGCCTGCGCTCCATGGACTCCCTGGCTCAGTCTGATGTCGACAGCCTGTTACCCAGAGGGAAAACGACTGCACCCCAAACTCCCGAGCCTGAAGGCGCCGAAACACGCCTGCCCAAAGGGGTTGATGCACTCACGCTGGAAAAGGTCAGAGCCGTTTTCTCCCATACCGACACCGCTCAAAATGCGGAAGAAGTGGGTGCAACCATTGGCGCCAGTCGTACAACAGCCCGACGCTATCTGGAGTACCTGGTCAGCACCCGGGAGCTGGAAGCCAGTGTAAACTACGGCAGCGTTGGTCGCCCGGAACGGCGCTATCAGCGCGCCTGATAGCCGATATCCGCTCACACAATCAGCCGGTTACCGCGTCAAAACTTATCTTGGCCAGCTCAGCCTGCTGGCGTTGCATCAGCTCAAGCACAGGCTGCGCCACCTGAGTATCACCGCGCGCCTCCAGCTCATCTTCCGCTGCCCTACAAGCAAGCTCCAATTCCCTGTTGGCCACTGTGGCGGCACCACCCTTGATACGATGCAGGACTGCAGCCACCGCCTCCCCACTCGCGGAGTGCAGGGACTCACCCAGCGCTTCTGTAAGCTTGCCCATACTCGCAGCAAAAGACTCCAGACACGCCAGATACAACTCCTCCTCATCACCGAACTGGTGTCGAACAGATTCTCGATCCACAAATGCCGGCAACGTAAAGAGCCAGTCAACATCATCAGGCTCTGTGAACACCGAGCTCTCAGCTGAAACGGGCGTAATCACATTCGTTTGAGCAGGAACATCCGCTTCATGAGCAGCAAATAGCTTCTCTAATGCTGCCTGCAGTTCCTTCAGCACTACCGGCTTACCCAGATAATCTACCATCCCTGCACGTGCGGCAGCTTCGCGATCTCGATCCAGTACTGAGGCCGATAATCCAATCACAGGGGGAGCCCCCTCTGGCATCGCCTCTACTGCCTCATAGCCTGTCATCCCATCCATATAGATATCCATCAAAATAGCGTCATAGTGCCGCTTGGATATCGCATCCAGTGCCTGTTCACCTGACTCCGCCTCATCACTGGAAACACCGATTTTTTTCAACAGTTGAACCACAACTTCACGATTAACCGGAAGGTCATCAACCACCAGCAGGTGAAGAGGTGGCAAGCGGCCTGAGGCCGCCAACGGCACAGGAGCTGGGTCTATTCGATTTGCGGCTTCACCCTTGAGCGCTGCCAGCAGTCTTGCCGGGGTTAAGGGGGCCGACAGATAGCAAGGGGCATTATCATTAAGCGCGGGCAGATTGGGGGACACATGACCGGCAGGCAAGACGATGATCGGGCGCAAGGGCTGCTGGCCCTGGGGGTAGCGAGCATTGAACGTCAGTGCAGCTTTTACTGACTCAAATGCCAGCTGATCAGACCCCATTACTATTAATATCGAGTGTGGTTTATCACCTGATAGAGCTTCGGCCCAATCCTGAGGATACGGCTGTACATCGACTCGCCAGGTCTCAAGCCACTCAAGCACCCAGGCTTCTTGTTTGCACTGACCATGCAATTCAGGTTGCATATATACACGGGTATTTGAGAGATTTTCATCCCGGTAACGGCAGGTTTCGGGTGCAATCTCCAGCTCAACCTTGAAGCTGAAGACACTACCTGCCCCCTGCTGACTTTCAACCGAAAGCTCTCCACCCATATATTCAGCCAGGGCACGACTGATACTCAAACCAAGGCCTGTACCGCCATAACGGCGTGCAGTGGAATGATCCGCCTGGCTAAAGGGTTTGAAAATATGTCCAAGTTGCTCATCTGTCATACCGATACCGGTATCAGCCAAGACCAGCGCCAGCGTAACTGAACGCTCGGTTTCAGACACCAATTCGATACTCAAGCTGACCTCACCTTGCTCAGTGAACTTAATGGCATTCCCCATCAAGTTAGACAGAACCTGCCCCAACCTTAACGGGTCTCCCATTAACCTCTGGGGCACGGCCGGGTCTACATCCACTTCAAGCGACAGCCCCTTTTGCTCAGCCTGGAGCGCAAATAAATCAACAGAGCGTTCAACCAGCTCATCCAGATCGAAGGGCACATGCTCAAGGATGACACCACCCGCCTCCAGTTTGGACAGATCCAATATCTCATTGAGAATTCTGAGCAACGAACCAGAAGCCTGATATGCCTTGAGTGCATAGTTACGCTGGAGATCACTCATATTCGTATCCAGCAACAGCTGTATCATGCCAAGAATGGCATTCATCGGCGTACGCACTTCATGGCTCATATTGGCCAGAAAGCTTTGCTTGGCCTCAGCAGCCTGTTCAGCCTCCAGCGTACGATCACGCAACACCTGCTCAGCCTTACGCTGCTCGGTAATATCCAGCAATACCGTGATAAATCCACGCTCGCCGTTCTCCAATGGCAGGTAATCAACTCTGCATAGACGCACTTCAGTACCACCCTTACGTGGATAAAGAGCCTCCGTCTGCCTGGCTTCCCCCTGGAATACTGACTGCAGGATCTCCTGACGCGATATAAAGCGATCCTCACCAATACAATCGGCCAATGACTTACCGATGGCTTCAGACTTTGTGAGTCCGAACCACTCAACTATAGAGCGATTGGCGAATTGGCACTTCAGATTTCGATCCCAGGACGCAATCATGACGGGCAAATGGTCCGCCAGCGTCTCAATAAAGGCTAACGCCTCACGCAACTGACGTGTCCGGTGGCTGACACTTTGCTCAAGTCTTTCAGACTGTTTCTGGATCTGTTCAGATTCCAGCCGTGCTGTTTCTTCTGCTGCACGGCTTATGCGCAGCGAGCGCAGGGTGATGAATAAAACCAATGCTGCCAAAGGAATACCAAGAATCAAAACCTGCATTCGCTCAAATGCAGGCAGATGCTGATTCATGGTCTCTTCGGTTACGTAGTTAAGCAGAATCCAGGGCTCGGTAATATCAACCACATAACGCGGCCCAAAGTCAGCTTTCAAGGACTTCAAAAGCCAATAGCCGCCCTCTTTGCCTCGGGCATGCATTACTTCTGCATGAGCAGGATTCAATACCAGCTTTTGAGGCGCGTCCGCGAAGGACTGCAGGTTCTGCTCATGCCCCAGCTGTACGCGCCAAGCCAACCCGGGTTCAGGAGCGCTTAACCAGTCCCCTTGCCCATTCACCATATAGGTTTTGAAGAGGTGGGCATCGTCGCTAGACGTCAACACATTCAGCAACAAATGACCATTCATGTTGATCATCAGAAAACCCGAACCAGCCTGATCCGGTCTCCCAAGCCTCATGCCCACTCTGATAGTGGGTTGAAATGGCAATTGGATTTGCCCGTTTTCTACATTCAAATCCAGTTGCGATAGATAAAAATGCCCTTCAGGCAATGCCAGCATTTTTTGTGTGTAGTAGCGGTCATGTTTGGATTGAAGCTGATCGGCAGGAACTGTCTGAACATTGCCCGGGGTCACCTGATCAACCCGCACTCTCTCCCGCCCCTGCATATCAAGATACCTGACCTGAAAATAAGCGGGGTTAGTGCTGGCCAGCAGTTTGAGAATCGCCTCCACCTCTCGCCAGCGCCCTGTCTCAGCCAAACCTAGCAAAGAAGCATTCAAGATACTCATCTGCTGCATGGGGCGCTCAAGTTGAGCCAGCAGATCCTGTTTATGCTTTTCCAGCAGCAAACCTTCTTCATGCATGAAAACCTGGAGGCTGGCATCACGACGAGAATGGTCAAACCAATAAGCCCCCAACAGCAACATCAACGCCAGAGGGATAACCAGGTATTCGTAGGTAAACCGGTGCATCAGACTGCCTCATCAGAGAACCCTATGTCGGCATTAAGGCATAAAAAGTAGGGAAATCAAACGGACACTTTAGACGGAGGCGTTTCGATCTGACGGTTATCAAAAGGCTTGAACAACGGCTTACGAGCGAAACAACGAATAACCGGAAAAACGAGCGGGCTAGATACGAAAAAGCCCTGCTGAGTTTCCTCAGCAGGGCTTCGAATTCGTGGCGGTCAGGGAGGGATTCGAACCCTCGATGCCTTTCGACATACACACTTTCCAGGCGTGCTCCTTCGGCCACTCGGACACCTGACCATATTCAATCGCTTTGGCTTTCAGCGCGTTGCTGCTGTTGCCTCGTCAATTGAGGTGCGTATTATAGATGCTTGTTTTCAAAGCACAACCCCCTTTTGTGAATTTTTTTCATTGGGCGCAAAGGCGACGAATGACTTCGGTCAGAGTATGATGCGCACTGTTTAAATAACCTGAATCTGTTAGGAGTTCGGTGACCGATGTTGATGGCAATTTTGGCCGTTGTGGGTGGACTGGCATTACTGGTCTGGAGCGCTGATCGCTTTATTGATGGAGCGGCGGCGACTGCCCGATTTGCAGGCATGCCCCCGTTGCTTATTGGCATGGTGATTATCGGTTTCGGCACCTCCGCACCTGAGATGGTGGTTTCAGCGTTCGCCTCCGTCCAGGGCAACCCCAATTTGGCCTTGGGTAATGGTTACGGCTCCAACATTGCCAACATCGCTCTGATTCTTGGCATCACGGCTTTGCTGAGCCCAATTGCTGTCCATTCACAGATTCTGCGCAAGGAACTGCCGGTACTGATGGCATTCACCCTGCTGGCAGGTTATCAGCTACTGGATGGACACATTACCCGCATGGAAGCCATTGTCTTGCTGGTTGTGTTCTTCATCATGATGGGCTGGTCGATTTTTCAAGGCATGCGCCAGCGCGGTGACGCTCTGGGTACAGATGTCGAGCATGATATGGAAGGCGAGCCCGACATGACCCTGGGTCAGGCTATCACCTGGTTGCTGGTAGGTCTTGTTCTGCTGGTCGTCAGCTCCCGTGTTCTGGTGTGGGGCGCTGTTGATATTGCCAGCGCTATGGGTGTCAGTGACCTGGTTATCGGTTTGACCGTCGTCGCAATCGGCACGTCCCTGCCTGAACTGGCCTCCTCTATTATTGCCGTCCGCAAAAACGAGCATGATCTGGCACTAGGCAACGTCATCGGCTCCAATATGTTTAACACCCTGGCAGTGGTAGGTATTGCAGGTGTAATTCACCCTATGTCTGTAAGCCCCGAGGCTCTATACCGTGACTGGGTGTTGATGGCTGGCCTGACGGCTTCTCTGTTTGTTTTGGGCTATGGCATCCGTGGCCGGGGACGCATCAATCGCATCGAGGGCGGCCTGCTGCTGGCCGTCTTTGTCGGTTATACCGGCTACCTGGTCTATGGTGTTATTAACGGCTGATACGAGGTTAAGGGATGATTCGAACCTTCGCACTGAGCGCTGGCAAACTGCATGAAAGGGAGCAGGATCCAACTCTGCCCCTGAGCTCTCTGGAACTCAGAGCAGCCAGCTGGCTGGATCTGCAGGAAGCCGAGGACAGTGAACGGGAACTGGTAGAACAACACTTTCCCGAAAGCCTGCCGGACGTGCGTGAGGTGGAGGAAATCGAATCCAGTGCCCGTTATTTCGTCGAAGGCGAAGACCTGCACGTTCACTCCCTGTTTCTGTATCAATCGGAGGGCCGCTTTCGCAATGCGACAGTGGCCTTTACTCTGCAGCCTGATCGACTGATCAGTATCCGCGATGTTGACCTGCCCGACTTCCGTTTGACACGTCTGCGTGCACGTCGCGGCTGGGTAGAGGCGAGCTCTCCCCTGCAGATCATGACGGCGCTGTTTGAACAGAAAGTCGACAACCTGGCCGACCAACTGGAAGACCTGCACAGAGACCTTGAAGGCATAAGCCTTGAAGTACTGGAGGAGCGGGATTCTGACTTGGGTGAGCAGCTGGACCGGCTGGCCAAGCTTGAAGACAGCAATGGCCAGATACGCCTTTGCCTGATGGATACCCAGCGCTCAGTGTCCTTCCTGCTGCGTCACATTCGCCAGCAGAAACGGGAAGTCAAATCCTGCCGCGAGATGCTGCGTGACTTGGATACCCTGATGGCGCACGCCACCTTCGTATTCGAGAAGATCAACTTCCTGTTGAACGCCGCTCAGGGCTTTATCAATATCCGCCAGAACCAGATCATCAAGATCTTTTCCATCGCTGCTGTGGTGTTTCTGCCGCCGACATTGGTGGGTACTGTCTATGGCATGAACTTTCATAGCATGCCGGAATTGGACTGGGTGTTCGGTTATCCGATGGCATTGGGCCTAATGGTGGTCTCAGCCATTTCACCTTACCTGTTCTTCAAGCATAAAGGCTGGCTCTAAGGCCACTTAAGTCAGCAGAGGCAACCTCTCAACGGAGCTCACCCAGCCCACTAAGCGGGCTCCGTTGTCGACTCAGTGTTCTCTTTTGCGCAAAGCTCCGCCATCCGCCGCTCAAACTCGGCACCCGGCAAAGGCTTATCAAAGAAATATCCCTGCGCCTGATGACAACCTGCTGCCTGCAAAAAGTCCACGTGGGCTTGAGTTTCAACACCTTCCGCAACGGTGATCAGTTTAAGATGGCGTGCGATATCGATAATTGACGATGTGATCGCACTGTCATCGCTGTCCTCGGGAATGCCCATAATGAAGGTACGATCAATCTTCAGTTTGTCCAGAGCAAAGCGTTTGAGATAAGCCAGACTCGCATAACCGGTACCAAAGTCATCAAGCGCTATGCGTGTACCCAAAGCCCTTAGGCGCTCCAACAGGTTCACCGAGCCCTGCACATCAGACATCAACAGACTCTCGGTCACTTCAAGCACCAAGAGCTGCGGATCCAGTCCGCTGCTTTCAAGCGCATGCCGCACCTCATCCACCAGCTCCGCACGGAACTGCACCGCCGAGACATTCACAGCAACCGACAGAGGCCTGCAGGCCATGGATTGCCACTGTTTGGCCTGCTTACAGGCTTCTTGAAGAACCCAGGTACCAATGGGCACTATCAGGCCGGTTTCTTCTGCCAACGGAATGAAACGATCCGGCATCACCATACCGTCCGGGCTATTCCAGCGAAGCAGTGCCTCACAGCCCGTAATAGACTGAGACTGGAAACAGAACTGGGGCTGGAAATAGAGTTCAAGCTCATTTCTATGCAGTGCGTGACGCAGGTTGTTCTCCATGATCAGGCGATCAGACACCTGCTGATTCATGACCGGCGCAAAGAAACGACTGGTGTTTCGCCCTTCACCCTTAGCATGATAAAGCGCCGTATCAGCACTCTTGAGTAGACTCTCGAAGTCACTGCCATCATAAGGATAGAGCGCCACGCCTATGCTGGCAGTCACCACCAGATGGTGATCCTCAATGTGCACGGCCTCACTGACTACATGCAGGTAAGCCTCAACCCTTTGCTCGAGCGATGCCAGGGATTCGACTTTTGGCAACAGGATGGCAAATTCATCACCCCCGATGCGGCTGAGGGTTTCATTGGGGTGAACATGTTCAGACAAGCGTCGTGCCAACTGCTTCAGCAAAGCATCACCGGCACCATGCCCCAGAGAGTCATTGATATGTTTGAAACGATCCAGACCGATAACCAGCAATGCCAGCTGATCACCCGCTCCACGTGCTTTGGTTAATGCCTGAATGGTGCGATCACGCAGCAGGCGTCTATTCGGCAGATCCGTCAGGGTATCAAAATCCGCCAGATACTTGAGCTGGGTTTCAGCCTGTTTACGCTCTGTAACATCATTCAGCATGGCCACATAGTTGCGGATGTTACCCTTGTCATCCTCTACTACGGTAATCGACAGCCACTGCGGATACACCTCGCCACTGCGACGCCGATTCCAAACCTCACCTTCCCAGCGCTTTTCACTGCGCAGCTGCTGCCACATCTGCTCAAAGAAATGCTCACTGTGCCGACCGGACGAAAACAGCGAAGGCGTTTTACCCAGCACATCCTCTTCCTTGAATCCGGTAATGGCACAGAATGCGGGGTTAACCGCCATGATGCGGTTATCCGCATCCGAAATCATGGCACCTTCACTGGCAGACTCAAATACAGTCGCAGCCAACTGAAGCTCACGCGCTCGCGCCTCCAGCTGATCACGCTGCTCGTCAATAGCACCCTGATAGCGGCGCACCAGATCTCTGAGCCAATGCGACAGCAACAAAGCGACGGAAAGCGCGACCAGCAAGGTCACCATCATGACCACCAGCATGTAACGCACATCCTGGGTGGTCTGCTCCTCCAGGGCTATTTGCTGACGCTCAAGAGTCTTTTGCAGACTGTGCTGATAACTTGTCGCGACCAAAACCCAGTCCCATTCAGGAACTGACTGAACTAGTGAGTGCTTAGGAAAGAGACCGGTTTCACCGGGACGATACCAGTCATAGTCCAGAAAAGTGCCCTCGGGTGTAGCGACCTGCAGCAGTGTTTTGACCATTTCCCGGTGCTCTGGGTCCAACTCGTCCAACACCTGGCCTTCAGTTTCAGGCTTGCTGGGAGACAACAACACTTTGCCATCCGTATGAAGGACGGCAATATAGCCGCCATCGCCAAAACTCAGAGCCTCCAGACGAGCAAGTGCCTCCTGCTTCAGATCATTTTCCACCTGATAGAGATAGTCACCAGTGCCAATGATCCAATCCAGCGGTTCAAAGTGCTCAACGTAGGTGATTTTCTCTTTCATCTGATCCGGATAATCAGGGGCAAACCAGCGATACTGAGAAAAACCGGCACCTGAGGGGTTACTGACAGCCTCGATCAAGCCACGCATGATGAAATGACCCGTATCATCCTGATTATCGAGTAGCGAGCGGCCTTCAATACCCGGGCTGGTTGGGAGCAAAACACATTGTCCATCCAGCGTATCGATGAATACGTAGCCTCGCCCACCAAAGAAGCGCAAATCACGCAAGGCTTCACGAATCAGCACCTTGATACTATCGAGGTCTGTATTGCCTCTGGCCATTTGTTGATTGTAAATACTGCGGGTCAGCGTTAGAGCCTCTCCCGTTACAGTGCGCACGCGTTCCTTTAACAGGGACTCGGTCCGCTCACGGGAGAACTGGATATAGTCAAGAGTGCTGTTCAGTTGCTGGCGCAGAGTCTGGCGATTGATCTGTTCAAGCTCGGCACGCTGTTGATCAAGCCGAGCCTGCCCGGATTCATAAGCGTTATGGGTGAAGAATGCCGTAATCAGCAATACCAGCAAACAGACAGTGCCAACCAGAGCACTGGTCTGGTAGCGAGGGAGTGTTTTGGCATTTATCTTGAGCGGCATTTGGTCCGTGGCCCGACAACTGACTGGGGTATGGATGGAAAGGCACTCAACGTTAAGACTCCTCCCTGATACTTAACTGAGAACCATTTTCCTTGTAATAACTGGCCACTTATAACACCCGCTTAACAACCCAGGCAAACAAATACTCGACTATAACGGTAAAGCATGACTATTTTTGATCTGACGCAAGCCGAAATTCGAGTGAACCTGAGCTATCCCCTTAAGAGTAAAGATCTTTTCATTCAGGAAGCGATCGTAAGACCCCATGTCAGGCACTACAACGCGCATCACAAAGTCAGCATTTCCAGTAACCGCATAGCACTGCATTACCTCGGGATAGCCAAGTACTTCCTGCTCGAACTCTTCAGAGCTGTCTATGTTGTGTCGCTGCAAAGACACCATGACAAAAACGCTTAAACTCTGCCCTATGGATTCCGGGTCCAGAAACGCCGCATAGCCCGCAATTACACCTTTCTCTTCAAGCGCCCTGACACGACGCCAACAGGCAGCCGGCGACAGACCCACTTGCTCGGCCAACTGCTGGTTACTGATACGGCCATCTTTTTGCAGCACCTGAAGAATTTTACGATCAAAGTTATCCAGCGAAACCTGTTTCATTTAGTAACACCCAAGGATTTTCGAATATTCTTTCTTATTTCAAAATTTAATGAAATATATTTGTAAAAAATCACCATTTGACGCCCCAAATAGCAAACACCTTTACCTCGCTTCTCCCTACAATTCCTCACCATAAATGCACGGTTTTCTGTTCGGCCATCGACAGCTAACCGGCGATAACGACAAGATCCAACAAAGGAGTCCGGGTATGACTGTCAATGCCAATACCCCCGCACTCGACGACTACCGTCTCGAGGATCGATATCTGCGCGATACGGGTCGCGTGTTTCTGACCGGTACCCAGGCGCTGGTACGCATTCCCCTCATGCAGGCACGCCTTGATCAGAAGAACGGCCTTAACACAGCCGGCCTGATCAGTGGCTACCGTGGTTCTCCACTGGGTGCTTACGACCAGGCCCTGTGGCAAGCCAAGAAGCTCCTCGACGATGTCAAAGTTGACTTTGTACCCGCGATCAACGAAGACCTGGCGGCGACCATTATTCTGGGTAGCCAGCAGGTTGAAACCGATGAAGACAAGCAGGTCGAAGGCGTATTCGGACTCTGGTACGGTAAGGGCCCCGGTGTAGACCGCGCGGGCGACGCCCTCAAGCACGGCACCACTTACGGCAGCTCCCCACATGGCGGTGTACTGGTTGTGGCCGGTGATGACCACGGCTGTGTATCTTCTTCCATGCCGCACCAGTCTGACGTGGCTTTCATGTCTTGGTTCATGCCGACCATCAACCCGGCCAGCCTGTCCGAGTATCTGGACTTTGGTCTCTGGGGTTATGCCCTGTCGCGCTTCAGTGGCTGCTGGGTCGGCTTTAAAGCCATTTCCGAAACTGTCGAAAGTGCCGCTTCCATTGAGCTGAAGCCGCTGCCGACATTCGTGACGCCTACCGATTTCACCCCGCCGGCTGACGGTCTGCACTACCGTTGGCCGGATCTGCCTGGCCCACAGCTGGAAACCCGTATCGAGCACAAACTCGCTGCGGTGCAGGCCTTTGCCCGTGCCAACCCTATCGACCGTCGCATCTTTAACAATAAAGAAGCACGCTTCGGTATCGTCAGCACCGGCAAGGGACATCTGGATCTTCTGGAAGCCCTGCAGCTGCTGGGCATCGATGAAGCCCGTGCTCAGGAACTGGGCATCGACATCTATAAAGTCGGTATGGTCTGGCCGCTTGAGCGCCAGGGCATCATGGACTTTGTCCGCGGCAAAGATGAGATTCTCGTTATCGAAGAGAAGCGTGGCATCATCGAGAGCCAGATCAAGGAGTACATGTCCGAACCGGATCGCCCTGGCGAAGTGCTGATTACCGGTAAACAGGACCAGAACGGCGACCCGCTGATTCCGTACGTTGGCGAGCTTAGCCCGAAACTGCTGGCTGGCTACCTTGCGGCGCGTCTGGACCGCTTCTTCGGGGTGAAATTCAGTGACAACATGGAGCAGATCAACTGCTCTCTGGGCATCACCGATCCGGGTGGCGTGCGTCGTATGCCGTACTTCTGCTCCGGCTGCCCGCACAACTCATCCACCAAGGTCCCTGAAGGCAGCAAGGCGCTCGCCGGTATCGGCTGTCACTTCATGGCATCCTGGATGGGTCGCGACACCGAGTCCCTGATCCAGATGGGTGGTGAGGGTGTTAACTGGATCGGCAAGAGCCGTTACACCGGTAACCCGCATATTTTCCAGAACCTGGGTGAAGGTACCTACTTCCACTCCGGTTACATGGCGATTCGTCAGGCGGTTGCGGCCGGTATCAACATCACCTACAAGATCCTGTTCAACGACGCGGTGGCCATGACCGGCGGCCAGCCGGTGGACGGTGTGATTACCGTTGACGCCATTGCCAAGCAGGTATCTGCCGAAGGCGTTAAGCGCGTCGTGGTACTGAGCGATGAGCCCGAGAAATACAAGGGCCACGAATCCCTGTTCCCGGCAGGCGTGAAATTCTATGACCGTTCCGAGCTGGACAATGTACAGCGCGAACTGCGCGACATCCCAGGCTGTACCGTTCTGATCTACGACCAGACCTGTGCTGCCGAGAAGCGCCGTCGTCGTAAGCGTGGTCAGTTCCCTGATCCGGCCAAACGCGCCTTTATCAACCATCACGTCTGTGAAGGCTGCGGCGACTGCTCCACTCAGTCCAACTGCCTGTCCGTGATTCCGCGTGAAACCGAGCTGGGCCGCAAGCGCAAGATCGACCAGTCCTCCTGTAACAAGGACTTCTCCTGCGTCAACGGTTTCTGCCCGAGCTTCGTGACCATCGAAGGCGGTCAGCTGCGCAAGTCCAAGGCGCTGGATCTGGGTGCAGAACTGGAAAAACGCCTGAGCGGCACACCAATGCCGACGTTGCCCACTCTGGACAAGAGTTACGACCTGCTGGTCGGCGGTGTGGGTGGTACAGGTGTCGTAACCGTAGGTCAGCTGATCACCATGGCGGCGCACCTGGAATCCAAGGGCGCATCCGTACTGGACTTCATGGGCTTCGCTCAGAAGGGCGGTACCGTACTGAGTTACGTACGTTTGGCGAACTCACCGGACAACCTGCACCAGGTACGTATCGAAAACGGCCAGGCAGATGCCATGGTGGCCTGTGACATGGTTGTTGCCACGTCCCAGAAAGCACTCAACGTTCTGCGTCCGAACCACTCGCGCATCGTTGCCAACGAAGCAGTACTGGCCACGGCTGATTACGTGATGTTCCGTGACGCCGACATGCAGGCCGAGAAACGCCTGAAGCTGCTGCAAGACGCTGTGGGTGAAAGCCACTTCGACCAGCTCGACGCCAACCTGATCGCCGAGAAACTGCTGGGCGATACCGTGTTCTCCAACGTCATGATGCTGGGCTTTGCATGGCAGAGCGGTCTGGTGCCTGTGTCGATGGAAGCGCTGATGCGTGCCATCGAGCTGAACGGTGTAGCCATTGATCGTAACAAGCAGGCATTTGGCTGGGGCCGCCTGGCGGCCACCGACCGTGACTACGTCATGTCCCTGCTGAGCCCGGAAGCGCGTGAAAAACCGATCACTCCGGAAAAAGAAACTCTGGAACAGCTGATCGAGCGCCGCATGAAGCACCTGACCGAATATCAGGATGCAGCCTGGGCCAATGAATACAAACAGCTGGTAGAACAGACTCGCACCGCCGAACTGTCTCTGGGCAAAGACGACCTCAGTCTGACGCGCGCCGTCGCGCAGCAGCTGTTCCGTCTGATGTCCTATAAAGATGAGTACGAAGTGGCACGTCTGTTTACCCAAACCGACTTCCTGAAAGAGGTCGAGCAGACCTTCGAGGGCGACTACCGCATAAACTTCAATCTGGCACCGCCGGTGCTGGGTGGCAAGAAAGATGCAAAAGGTCGACCGATGAAGCGTCAGTTCGGCCCCTGGATGTTGAAGGCCTTAAAAGTTCTGGCACCTTTGAAGGGGCTCCGAAACTCTCCGTTCGACCCCTTCCGTTTTTCCGCCGATCGCAAGCTGGATCGTGCCCTGCTGGCGGAATACCGTGAGTTGCTGAACCGTATGGCCAAAGAACTGAACGCCAACAACCACGAGTTTGCTGTCGAGCTGGCCGAGCTGCCGTCCGACATCCGTGGTTACGGCCCGGTACGTGAACAGGCAGCCGAAGCAGCCGCCGAGAAACGTGTACACCTGATGAAAGCATTCGAAACCGGTCAAGCGACCCTGATCAAGGTTGCCAAGGCTGAGGAGAAAGCACATGTTTGAGCAATTGAAGACTCTGCCTCAGGATCCGATCCTGGGCCTGATGAAAACCTTTCGCGAAGACACTCGTAGCAACAAGGTTGATCTGGGTGTGGGTGTTTACCGTGATGAAGCCGGCAACACCCCCATCATGGCAGCAGTCCAGCAGGCGCAGCAGCGCTTGCTGGAGACCGAAACCACCAAGGCCTACATTGGCCCGGCAGGTGCTGAAGGGTTCAACCATCTGATCGGCCGACTGCTGCTGGGTGCAGGTCACCCGGCATTGAAAGATGGTCGCGTGAACGTCGTGCAGACACCGGGTGGCTGTGGCGCCCTGCGTATGGCTGCCGAGTTCCTCAACCTCTGCAAGCCGAACGCCACGATCTGGGTGAGCACGCCGACCTGGGCTAACCACATCCCGCTTCTCGGTGGTGCCGGCCTGAGCATTCGCGAATACCCTTATCTGGACAGAGCCACCCTGAGCGTTGATTTCGACGCCATGATGGACTGTCTGGCGCAGGCAGACGCTGGTGATGTGGTACTCCTTCACGGCTGCTGTCATAATCCGTCCGGCGCAGATTTGGACGCTGACCAGTGGACCGCTATCACGGAGCTGGTTGAGCGCAAGGGACTGCTGCCGTTTATCGATATAGCCTATCAGGGCCTGGGTGAAAGCCTGGATCTGGATGCGCAGGGTGTTCGCCTGATGGCCGAGCGCCTGCCGGAAGTGATCGTTGCTTCCTCCTGCTCCAAGAACTTTGGCCTCTACCGGGAACGTACCGGTGCCCTGATGCTGATTTCGGCCAGCGCCCAACAGGGCCAGGCCGCCACCAGCCAGCTGCTGAGTGCGATCCGGTCGCACTATTCCATGCCTCCCTCGCATGGGGCAGCGGTGGTCGAGATGATCCTCGATACACCTGAGCTGATGCAGTCATGGCAGAGCGAACTCGAAGCGATGTGTGTGCGCATCCTCGATTTGCGCGCTGCCCTGAGCCAGGCACTGGCCCCGGTCGGTGACTTCAGCTTTATCGAACGGCAGCGCGGGATGTTCTCCTTCCTGGGAATTTCCCCGCAACAGGTTCAGATCCTGCGCGAAGAGTTTGGCATTTACATGCTGGACTCGAGTCGGATCAACATCGCCGGTCTATCCGCAGACACCTTACCGCTGGTCAGCCAGGCCATGCACGAGGTGCTCGGACGCACTAAATAACTGAGTAGCCAGAAGACGGCCTCTGCCACCTTCGAGTGACAGGGGCCTTTCAGTACACAGTCCCGGCACTGTCCGATAACAATAACGATACCGGAGAACTCTTATAATGAGTCAGACCACAACCAAAGCACACCAGCAGGCTGGAAACCTCTGGTCTTCACGTATGGCCTTCATCCTTGCGGCAGTTGGTTCTGCCGTGGGCCTGGGGAACATCTGGAAGTTTCCGTATATCACCGGCGAAAACGGCGGCGGCGCCTTCGTACTCGTCTATCTTGCCTGTATTGCTATTGTGGGTATTCCCGTTCTGATTGCCGAGGTCATGATTGGCCGTCGCGGTGGCCAGAGCCCGGTTGCAAGCATGCAAACACTGACTACCACTGAAGGCACAGCCAAAGGCTGGCGCCTGATCGGCTGGAACGGCATCATTGCCTCCTTCCTGGTACTTTCTTTCTATTCCGTCATCGGTGGCTGGGCTCTGTCCTACGTGGGTAAAGCGGCTTCCGGCATGTTCACTGGTGCGGACGCGGACGCTATCGGCGGCGCCTTTGGCGGCATGCTGGCCAGCACCAGCGATCTACTGCTGTGGCACAGCGTTTTCATGGCCATCGTCATTCTGATCGTAGGCCGTGGCATTCGCTCCGGTATGGAGAAAGCGATCAATACCCTGATGCCGTTGCTGTTCGTACTGCTGTTCATCATGGTGGGTTACGCCATGACAACAGGTCACTTCGGCGAAGCGGTCAGCTTCATGTTCTCTCCTGACTTCAGCAAGCTCACCACTGAAGGCGTCCTGACAGCTCTGGGCCACGCAGCCTTCACCCTGAGCATCGGTATCGGCGTCATGATGGCATACGGCTCCTACCTGCCGCAGAACGTCAACATTGCCCGTACTGCCATGTCCATCGCAGTGATGGATACCGGTGTTGCCCTGCTGGCTGGTCTGGCAATCTTCCCGCTGGTATTTGCCAACGGCCTGGAACCGGGTGCTGGCCCTGGCCTGATCTTCGTGACCCTGCCGCTGGCGTTTGGTCAGATGACCGGAGGTGTTATCTTCGGCACCCTGTTCTTCGCGCTGCTGCTGGTAGCCGCGATCACTTCTGCCATCTCCATGCTGGAGCCGGTTGTTGAGTGGCTGGAAGAGCACAAAGGCGTCAGCCGTGCCAAGAGCGCGCTGTTTGGCGGTCTGGCTATCTGGCTGGTCGGTATCGGTACTGTGCTGTCCTTCAACGCCTGGGCTGACTTCCACCCGCTGGGCGGTATCGCCTTCTTCGAAGGTAAGACCGTGTTCGACCTGCTCGACTTCCTGGTATCCAACCTGATGATGCCGCTGGGCGGTCTGGCAATCGCACTGTTCGCCGGCTGGGCCATGAAGCGTCAGGGCCTGGATGACGAGATCGGTTTGAAAGGCGGCGTTTACAGCGCCTTCATGTTTGTACTGCGTTACCTGACTCCGGCGGGCATCGCCGTGGTCTTCCTGTACAACCTGCTGTAAACAACCACTGCATAACAAAAAGCCGGCCGGGAAACCCGCCGGCTTTTTCTTTGGCCGCAATTCTCGGCAGAACGGGTTAGTGAACCTTACCTCGTGCCCAGGAGCGCCAGGCCGCCAACAGGGCATAACCGGCACAGAGCACAAAGGCGATTTCCAACAGCTTAATCAATGCCGGAAACTGAGACTCTTCCAGCTGAGCATTGCCAATCAACAGGTTGAACAGGAATACGACGATTACCATTCCCAGCATGTTTCCGAGGGTACGCGAGATATTCAACAGTGAAGACGCAATACTGAGTTTGTCATGTGGTACCACACTCAGTGCGCCATTGTTGTTCGGCGAGGAGAACAAGCCAAAACCGGTCCCCATCACAAGCAAGGCAATTACCACCTGTGTAAGTCCGCTATCCTGATCCAGCGCAGCCAGGATCAGGAAACCAACACCAAAGAGCACACACCCAAGCGTTGCAGGTACACGAGGCTCCAGACGATCAGACAGACGACCGGCAATAGGCGCCAAGATTGCCATCATCATTGCCTGCAACAGCATTAACTGCCCTGCTTCCGCCGGCGACAATCCACGAATGTACTGCAAATATAGACTGAGGAGGAACTGCAGCGGATAGTTGGCTGCATACATCAGAAAGCTGGCCTGAATAGATCGGAAGAAAGCCAGGTTTTGCACCATCCTGCGCGGCCTAATCAACGGATAGGGGCAGTGTTCCTGCTGATAGACAAACACGGCCAACAGCAACAGACCCGTTACTGCCAACAGCCCACCTACCAGGTCAGGCAGTTCCGCGAGTCCAATAAAAAACAGACTGGAAGCAATGATAAACAGGAAGCTTCCAAGCCAATCGAGTTTCTGATCCTGCTGACGATCTGTTTCACGAACATGAATGGCAACCAGCACAGCACAGAGCACGGTTAACGGCAACGGCGCCAGAAATACACCATGCCAATTCCAAGCTTCGGTCAGCCAACCACCAATAGGAGGACCACAGGTCAGCCCCAGATACACGGAAGTAGAAGTCAGCCCAAGCGCCATACCACGCCCATGCTGCGCGAACACCTGAGACACAATCGCCATCCCGGTACCGAACACCATGGCTCCACCAATCCCCTGCAGTAGACGCATCAGTAACAGCCAGCCGATATGGTTTGACCAAACAACCGCCAAAGAGCTGAGAGCAAACAGCAATAGCCCGGCCAGAAAGACCTTCTTTCGCCCGATCATATCTGCGATACGACCAGCCGGCAGCTGCAAGGCGATCGCGCCCAGCAAATTCATGGTGGGTACCCAACTGACCAGCACCGCATCCGCTTTTAAATCAGCAGCAATGGCCGGAAGTGCAACATTAACGGCCGACATGCTCATCGGCATCAGAAAGGTCGCAACACAGATACTGATCAACGCCAACCATCGAGTGGAAGCGGATGCATAGGTATCGTTCTGCTCAGTAACTGTCATCCTGGACCTCAATTCTTATTGGTATGAGAACCCCATTCTAATCAGCACGGGACGAAAGTGTAATATGTGTTACGCAAAAACAAAAAAGCCGGGGTAAAAACCCCGGCAAGCACTTCGGTAGCAACAATCACAGAAGTGAGATGATGAAGCTGCCTCAGCCTCGGCTAATGCTCAGAAGCTGTGGCTGGGTGTACTCGAGCAGGCCTTCCTCACCAAACTCGACACCAACGCCGGACATCTTGCTTCCACCGAAGGGGCAGTGGGGCAAGACTTCAGCGTGGTTGTTGATCCAGGCAGTGCCTGACTCAAGGCGCACAGCCAGAGCGCGCGCCTGTTCGATGTCATCACCCCAGACGGAACCGCCCAGGCCGTTGACGTTATCATTTGCCATCGCCAGTGCCTGCTCGACATCGCTGTACGCGATTACAGGCAGAGCCGGGCCAAACTGCTCTTCGTCTACCAGACGCACACCGTTGCTCAGACCGGCAACAATTGTCGGCGGATAGAAGAAACCGCCATCCTGCGGGGCTACACCACCGCAGAGAACACGACCGCCATTGGCTCGAGCGTCTTCAACCAGCTCTGCAACCAGGTCCATCTGTGCCTTGTTCTGTACCGGACCGAAGGTCACGCCTTCATCCAGACCAGCACCTACAACCTGCTGGGAAGCCAGCTCGACCAGCTTGGCACACATCTCTTCGTACTGATCTTCATGTACGTACAGACGTTTCAGTGCAGCACAGGTCTGACCCATGTTGATGAAAGCCGTCTGGAAAATACCCTGGGCAACGTTATCCAGGTTAGTACCCGGCAATACGATACCTGCATCGTTACCGCCCAGCTCCAGCGTCAGGCGCTTCAGGTTATCAGCGGCTTTACGCATGATGTCCTGACCAGTCGGGGTAGAGCCGGTAAATACGATCTTGTTGATGTTCGGGTGCTGAGTCATGGCACGACCGATACCACCTTCCCCTGTTACGATGTTGATCACACCGGCAGGCACTACCTGGTTGATCAGCTCGACCAGCTTCAGGGTGCTGAATGGCGTCAGGGAAGACGGCTTGGAAACAACGGTGTTACCGGTACGCAGTGCAGGCATGATGTGCCACACCGCGATCATCAGCGGCCAGTTCCACGGCGTGATGGAGCCCACAACGCCCAGCGGCTTGTGGTGCAGTTCAGCCAGACGGACTTCACTGTCTTCAATAACCTTGACCGGAATATCCAGATCAGCGCTGTAACGCGTCCAGGCAGCGGCACCACCCACTTCCATCTGCGCCAGCGCCAGCGGCTTGCCCTGCTCCAGAGTGACGGTACGCGCCAGTTCATCAGCGTTAGCGTCGATCAGGTCAGCAATCTTGTGCAGCATTGCCTTCAGTTCGGCATCCGGCGTGTTACGGAAGGTTTTGAACGCTTCCTGAGCCGCTGCAACCGCTTCATCAACCTGCTCCGGGGTTGCTGCAGGGCACTGTGCGAACGCTTCGCCTGTCGCCGGGTTGATAACTGGGAAAGCTTCGCGTCCGCCCTCAACCGGCTGGCCATTGATAAAGAGTGTAGATACCGTCTGCATGTGAAAAATCCTTAAGTTGCGAAAAGTGCTGCACCCTTACCTGCGTGCAGCACCTTAGTTGTCGTCAGGTCCGGTCGGATCAGAACGGAACGATCGCGATTACCTGACCGTAAACGTTAGTGTCATCACCACCAATCTGAGTTCCGTTCTTGCTATCAGGCGTATAGAAGCCAACCAGCGGACTGATGATCAGGTTCGGAGTAACAACCCATTCTGCGTACAGATCGATTTCCTGACCGTCCATCATGCCACCAGCCGTGTCACTGAAGTCGAAGAACAGAGCACCCAGGCTCAACATTTCAGTCGGAGACGCCTTGATACCTACGTGATGAACATCAGTTCCAGAGTTGAACGGACCGGCATAGTTTGCTGCCACTTCACCCTGGAACCAGGTGCCGTAACCACGGTTGAAACCGAAGAACAGCGGATCAAAGCCTTCGTCAAAAGACGCGAAGCGGTAGTTTACGCTCGGAGACCAGGCGACGTCAGCGAAGGTCCAACCTGCTTCCAGGTACCAGGCATCAGCGTCAGGAGCAGAGTTGTCACCCTGGTCCTGATTTACGAATTCACCGGACAGGAACAGGTTCTCAACACCGGCATTACCCTGGTAACGCAAGCTCAGCGTCTGCTGACCATCACGATGGGTGTAGCCGTAATCTTCGTTTACATCGAGACCTTCAATGAAGGCAACACCGTAGGTTCCCTGCGGAGTGACGTATTCAGCGTTGATACCAGCGAGCTCGGTTTCAGCCTGAGCTTTGTTATCAGACTCCAGCCAGAACAAATCACCACGCAAGCCCTCAGATCCACCAATACGTACAACTGCGGTACGATCGAACGCCTTACGTGCAGCCAGCCAGTAGGCGCCGCCACGGTTCATGTTGGTGCCTGCCAGCTTGTCGATGGCATCACCGAAGTTCAAAGAGTCACCATTGATCAGGAAACCATCACCAAGGGTGAAGTTCTGACGACCAAAGGAAATATCCAGACCATCCTGACCCAGCGCGGGGATCAAAGCTCCTGAACGCCAGCCAAGGTACGCATCTTCCAGCTTTGTTTTGGATTCATCACCGGAAGTGAAACCACCTGCATCACCGTCACCCCAGGTCGCAGAGCTGACCAGGTTCAGGGCGCCGTATACGCTGGAGCCGGACTGATAAGCGTGGCTACCGGATACACCGTATTTGATGTAGCCTTCACGCCAGTCAGAACCACCATCTTCGCTCTTGGCACCCAGGTTGTAGTTTTCTTCACTGGTGAATACGCCGAAGACCGCTTCGATGTCCAGGTTAAGCTCGGTACCGTTCTCACTGTAAAGGTTGTAGGCGGAAGCCGGAGCTGACAAAGCGGCAGCAACAGCTGCAGTCAGCAAATAGCCAGAAGTACGGCGAAAGATCTGTTTATTCATTGGCGTCATTCCTTGGATGCAGGGTCAGCACCTACCGGAATGCTGACCTGAGCAAAAGATATATTATTGTTGACGCACTAAGACTAGAGGCTGGCTGTAAACCAGTTACGTGTTTGTTGTGAGAACTTGTGGCGTTTTGTAACAGCTTGTAACACCCTCAAATACCCAGCGCCTTGAGCCTGCGATACAAGGTGGCTCGACTGATTCCCAGCGCCGTTGCTGCCGCCGTTACATTGCCATCATGTTGTTCAAGCGCCCGTTTGATCATCGCTTCCTCACTGGCTTGCAAGGTACCGGCAGAATTAACCGGTTCCTGCTCCAGCTCTTCCAGAAAATCATCGCTCAGGTGGATTTCACTGAGAACAGACTCGTCCGGCTCCATAAATGCCAGGGCGACCTTCATTACCATTTCAAGCTGGCGAACGTTACCTGGCCATGAATAGCTTTCCAGCTGGCGCATCAAACCTGACTCAATCTCGACATCAGCACGACCCAATTGAGTCAGCAATCGACGGCTCAGGCTTTCAAAGGTTGAACGCTCACGCAGGGCTGGCAGGCGCACGCCTACCCCTTTCAAGCGGTAGTAAAGGTCTTCACGAAACTTGCCTTCGGCAACCATCTGCTTGAGGTCGCGGTGGGTCGCACCAATCAGGGCAATATCCAGTACTACTTCGTCTCCCCCACCCAATGGAGCCACCTTGCGCTCCTGTAACACACGCAGTAAACGGGCTTGAAGCGACATTGGCATATCACCAATTTCATCCAGGAAGAGAACGCCACCATTGGCCTGCTGGAAACGACCAACCATACCGCCCTTACGTGAGCCGGTGAATGCACCTTCACGGTAGCCAAAGAGCTCAGACTCGATCAGCCCCTCAGGAATTGCCGCACAGTTCACCGCTACAAACGGCTCAGCACGACGCTTGCTGGCCTGGTGCAGGGCTTTGGCCGCAACTTCCTTACCGCTGCCGGTTTCACCGTTCAGCAAGACAGGCACATCATGATCCAATGCTCGTGCTGCCATTTTCATAGAGCGGGCTAAACGTGCTTCACCCTCAGCAAAATCCTGCAGCGCCTGATCAAGCGCTGGCTCCGTCTTACGCTCCAGGTCTTTATTTACCTGGATGCGCGGCACCAGGCGGTCAGGAAACTGCAGCAATTCACAAAAGAGTTCACCTGCGCGGGTTTGCACCGTTGCAATGCGCTGGCGCATACAGTTGCTCAGCAGCACCGAAACCTTCTCACCCACCAGAGCTTCCAACTGACGGCCCACCAACTGATCACGACCACGACCAAGTAACTGACAGCCCTGCTCGTTGATAGCCAGCAGTTGTCCTTCTTCATCCAGCGCGACTAAACCTTGCCAGGCGGAGCGCAGATATTGATGACGGGTATGGAACGCCAACACGATGCGGTTCTGAAACTGACTGGTAAACAGACGGGATTCGATATTGCGGGCTGCCAACTGAATGACACCCAGGGTATCGCGTGGCTGGTCGTTTCGACCGATACGGGTCAGATCGAGCACACCGGTTAACTGGCCATCAGCATCAATAATCGGGGCTGAAGTACAGGAAAAATGGGCAACCGTATCGAGAAAGTGTTCTTCTTCGTTAATAAGGATGGGACGGCGTTCGATGACAGCAGTACCTATGGCATTGGTACCACGATTGGCTTCACTCCAGGAAACCCCCTGGCGCAAGGCAAGCTGACGGGAGGGGGTGACCAGACCATCGCTGCCATCCAGCGCCAGGATCCGGGCATCAGAGTTGGCCAGCATGATCAGCCCCTGATCCCCAAACTGGTGCGTTAGCTGTTCAATTTCGGGCATGGCGCATTGCATCAACAGCTGATGCTGGTCCTTAAAGGCCAAGAGATCATTCACTTCGTCAATCCGTTCAGGATCGGCATCAGTGTTATCCAGCCCTGCCTCAAGGCTGCGCCGCCAGGACGCTTCTATCTCATCACGCAGAAAGCCACAGGGGACCTGCCCTTCGGAATGCAGGTGCTCGCGCGCGACACGCGCCGCCAGTACTGGATCGCTGATAAGATCCTGATGTAATCGGGGAGCCATACTTCCGGCCTCTTTATTGTTATTGTCCGGATTAATGTTAACCATAGGTGCATCCCCTTATATACGACAATAGCGGCTCAGGCGCAAACACAGGGATGCAGCAAAAATTGCGCCAGCAACGGTCCAGGGGCTGAACCCTCTGGATCCAATAGAGTCGATATTCATAACAGGATTGAACAGGAGGTTTTCCCATGAAACGTCTAACAGGCATGGTTGCCATGCTTCTGGCACTGGGCGGCTGTGCATCACTGCCTGATGGTCTGTCGGTGCCTGAGGGCCAGCCCCTATTGGCCTTTTCCGAGGCCAAAACGACGTCAGCGTCTGGCCAAACGGCACTCTGGGGTGGCGAGGTTGCGGCGGTTCGCAATCTGGAGCATGGCAGTCAGGTTGAGGTTGTGCAGTTCGAGCTCAGTAGCCACGGTTACCCGCTCAGAAGCGATAAAAGCGGTGGGCGTTTTCGTATAGAGGTGCCGTCGTTTATTGACCCTGCCATATACAAGGAAGGACGTGTGGTCACCGCTCGCGGTCAGTTCGACAGGCTTGAAGATGGAAAGATAGACAAGCAAACCTACAATTTTCCGATACTGAAGGCTGAAGACATTCACCTTTGGCCGGAAGTGAAAGATCCCCCCGTCTGTGACTGCGATCTTTTCTGGGGCAACAGCCTTATGCATCGCCCGGTCATTGTTGTTCCGGCCAGACCCTTATGACCTGACCAGTTTTTTGGTGGATAAAAAAGAGCCCGGACACAAGGTCCGGGCAAGCCTGTCGGTTCATGAGTGCAGACAGGGAGAGATCGCAGGAGCAAAGACAGGATTTAGCGCATAAACACCTGTGAGGTGGAGATCGCCATATCACCGCCAGGCAGCTGAATATTACCCAGCTTTTCCATACTATCGGCATCATAGATCGCCACATCATTGAAGGTGCCGCCCAGATAAACTTTGGTACCCGCATGGTTCATGGCGATGCAGTAGTAGGAGTGATCCAGCTCAGCAGCGCCCACCAATTCCTTCTTCTCGATGTCGTACTTGGCCAAGCGGTTCAGAACGCCAAACACCAGATTCGGATCTTTGGGCGAACGCATCCCCGAGAAATAAATCTCTGTAATCGGGCCAAAATCCGTAGTCTCGGTAGCACCGGTCTCCAGGTTGATGTTCATGAAACCGTAGATCCAGTCGGCGGTATCCAGGTTGTAGCTTTCATCCTGGAACTTGGCCGTGGTGTAGAGGATGGTGAAGTCCTTGGACGGTGATTGAATCGGCCAGGCGTTCAGTACATCTGGCGGCGCGTACAGCGGACGCTCCCAGTTACGACTCGGAATTGCCACGCCTACTTCACCGGTATTCACATCTACCTTGTAGATATCGGCTCCCGCCATATACAAGGTGCCATCGGCTCCCGTCTGCATCACGGTCACCTGACGTGGTGATGGGAACGTGCGTACAGGCTTGGCATCAAGTCCCGCATCGGTGTCATACACCGCCAATCGTGCAGGCTGCACACGGTAGTGATCACGATAGAGCATGGTCGGGTTCTGCACCGCATACAGTTCTTCACCGTCTGCACTCAGCGCAAAGGAGAAGATCGACTTGGTACGCTCATTTTGCTGCAGCGACATGGATGCGTGGAAGGTTACTTCACAGTTATCCAGGTTGACGCCGTAAATGTCCTCGTAGTGGTTATTGAGGATATAGGCCGTTTTGCCATCCGGCGCCATCTGGGTCACACCCGGACCGAATGAGTCCGGCAACTCGCAGCTTTTGTAGAGTTTATCGGTCTGCAGGTCGATGACATGCACGTTGTTGGGGTAGTTGGCCACAATCATGTACTCGTTGCCTTCTACCAGAGCAGGCCCCTGGGCCAGCGCACTGGCGGAAATTGCCGATCCCAGAACCAGTGCGGCCGTCGGCATCAGTGCGGTCAGTCTTTTTTTATCCATTATCAGATCACCTTCGGCTTAGTTCTTGTCTTTCGGGAATACGGTGCCAAGGTTGCGCCAGTCATCTTTCGAGTTCATCGCATCCTTGTTCCAGTCCGGGTAGGTGTTCATCATGTCCGGTACCTGAGCCGGCCACCAACAGGGGTCTGCACAACCATAGAGGTCGGATTCCATAGGCTGACACAGAGATGTCACGCCGCCAAAGGCATCAATTTCCCAACCCGGGTCGGTGGTGGCTGTACAGCCGGCCAGTGAACTCATGGCGACGACTTCTTCCACACTTTCGTCGGCCACGGCCTGGCTTAGCAACTGAGCCTTGTTGTTGATCGCTTTGAGATGTTTCATATCAGTGCGCCCTCCGAGGCGAGATGTACTGGTCGATGAAGGCGGGATTCGCCGCCATGATGCGGCTGTAAACTTCGATACCGAAGTCGACCCAGTCGCGCATCAGGTCGCAGTAGTGATAAGTCGGGTGAGTTGGGTCGCCGTAACGGGCATAGCTTTCGTGGTAGCAACCACCGGAGCAGAGGTTACGGATACGGCAGCTGGCACAGCCGGTGTCGGTACGATCCAGACGCTTGGAGAGAAAGTCGCCCAGCTCGACCTGTTGCACACCGCTCTTCACATTGCCGAAGGTCGGCATATCCGAGCCGGTAAAGCGGTGACAAAGGTTGAGTTCGCCCTCGTGATCCACCGCCAGCATTTTCAGGCCGGCACCGCAGGGCAGCGCTTTCTTGTGCCCTTCATGCAGGTCAGTAATCAGCTGGTGCATGTTGGAGAAGCCGATATTACGGTGCTCCAATGCTGCCTCCAGATAATGCTGCCCCAAGCGCTTCATGCCCGCGAATACTTCCACCAACTCCTCGGAGGTGAGGTTGTAGCTGGAGATATCTCCGGAGGTGACGGGTGCGAAGCCCACTTCCGAGAACCCCATCTCGTTAAACAGATGATCCCAGATCTGCTCCACTTCGGTGGTACCGCTGGTCAGAGTGACACGCGCACCGATGGGACGAGAGTCATAGCGTTCCAGCAATCGCAATGCCTTGCGACGGACCACATCATAGGTACCCTGACCGCCCACAGTGATACGATTTTTGTCGTGAATCGCCTTGGGGCCATCCATGCTCACGGACAAACCAAATCGATGGGCATTGAGCCAGTCGATGATGTCATCCGTCAGCAAGGTCGCATTGGTGGTCATCACGAATTCCACTTTTTTGCCCAAGGTGGCAAAGCGACGTTCGCAATAGTCCACCATCGCTTCGATCAGTGGACGGTTACTCAGCGGCTCACCTCCGAAGAACACTACGGTGTAACGATCTTCATCGGGTGATTCGCGCAGCAGCATCTCGACCGAGTCGATGGCTGTCTGCAATTCCATCTTGCGACCAGCGGACGGAATATCCAGATCTTCCTTGTAGCAGTAGGTACAGCTGAGGTTACAGCCGGTATTAACATTCAAGACCACGGTGGTCAGCGGAAATTGATCAACCCTGCGCGTCCCGATTTCATCGGTCAGCGGGCGACCATCATTAACCAGCTCAAGCGCCAGCAGCTCGCGAACCGTTTCAGTGATCTCCTGCTCCGAGAAACGGTTACTCAAGCCCGTTACCAGAGCCTCTGCCGACTCGGCGCCCTGGCGCAGTCGTTCAAAGATTCCCGAGGTCAGGCTGTCCAGTGCAAACAGCGAGCTGGACGGAATATGGAACAACATTCGGGTATCCCCGACCTGCACCTCGTGCAGGTTATGCTCCACCAGATTGAGTACAGCACCCATATCCGGTCTCCCCTATCAGATTTCTAACCAAGTACCCTTGGGCACTTCCCTGAATGAACCTATTCCGTGCATCACGGAATCGGGGGATTGTTCCAGCGCTGAACAGTGACGATCATCTGACCTTCAGCAGTGTGCGTTTCGCCACCATCGGTCACCTGAGCATGTACCTTCAGGTTACCGGCGTTGTTGGTCATCATGCGACGCTCAGGGTTGGGACCTGCGGCTGCAGGCGTAAAGACACCTGTGCTGCTGTTCATACGACCGGTGAAATGCACATCACGGTCAGCTTCGGCCACTTCATCGAAAGGCGCGACCGACCAGGTTGCCGGCATCATGCCGATGCGGTAATCATCAGCGGTACCCGCTTGGCCGTCGGCACCAGCCGCCCAGGCTTCAGCTTCAAAGCGCGCTTCTACACGGGGCGTGGAGCTGCCATTGCCACCGATACGGGCCACGGCGAATTCAGGTACGACTTTGACATTCGCAACCCGATCGTAGATGGCGAAGCGACCGCCTTCAGCGCCACCCACACTGGCGGATACAACACCAGATGCATCTTCGGCTGCACGGACACGCACACGGATCAGGTCAGGGCTTTCGCTGATCAGTTCTACGACATCAACACCCGCTCCCAAGACCGGCATGCCACTTAATCCCGTGCCTACAATACTGATCTCGGCTTCAGTGCCGGCTTTGATATAGGCAGGCTGCAACGCCAGAATACGACTCGCACCCTTGGCATCGCGTGCGGCGACCACATCAGCACCCACTTCATCTTTATCACGCAGGAACATGCGACCCGTCAGCTGACCATCTTTCAGCGCAAACACCTGGCGCATCACCTGACCATCAATGTCGAGATTGGCACGCCACTCATAGCCGGTGTAGACAACAGCCTGACCCTCACCCTTGAGTGCACTGCCATCCGCATATTCACCCGTAAGCGTCAGTCGGTACTGATCCTCACCCTGCGCCGGTGTTACTTGCATGCGGGCATGGAAGGCACCTTTACCGGGCATGTGACCTGCCAGAGTCCAGTCACCATCGACCGGCGCGTCAGCCTGCTGTTGCCACTCTGACCATGCCTTGGAATCCATCGGCAGACTTTGAGCCAGTTCAGGTACCATTTCGTTCAGTGCCAGATCCAGCCATTCGCGGTCACGCGCAAGCGCCTGGAACTCAGTGGTTGGCCATTGACCCAAGTGGAAATGAACCAAGTGTTCCCACTCAGAGGCTGGGCGACGCTGGAGCATTACACGGGCACCGGAGTGGCAGCGCGCGCACATTTCAGTGAAGGCTTGAGAGTCGAAGGATTCGGATGTGTTGAGACGACGTTCCAGAGCATAACGCGCGCCTTCCGTCTCGGAGGGTGCCAAACCTTGGCGATCTGCCAGGTATTTCACCAGAGTGCGTCGATCTTCATCGCTGATCTGCAACCCGTGCATCACCTGCATACGGGCGATGGTCATCAACCAGCCCTCAGGGGATTTTCGCTGGTGGCTAATGCGGCTCCATTGGTTGTCGTCTTCCTGGGTATGACACGCCAGGCAATTGCTTTGAATGATCTGCTCGGCTTCGGATGCGGCCTGAGCAGTCTGGGTTGCCAGTGCCACGGCCAATGCGAGCAAGCCGCTTCCCAGAGGTTTTAGTGTTGTTTTTGTGTTCAAGGTCCGACCTCCTTAGTGGTCATTTCCGAGCGTCTCACCCCCGAGACACCCGTTTAGATCCGGGTCATGTTGAGTCACATGAGAACAAAGCACAGCTTGTGCCAAATCCACCTTATTCTTTTAAAACAGACACTTGAGAAGATTTATACGACCTTTGACCCCCAGTTACCCCCTGTATTTTCCGTCTTAAATCGAGACAACCGTATCAGCTTGAGACAACGACCTGAGACACCGCCGTGCCACGGCCTGTCTCGGTCAGGGCCTGGTAGCTGATACAAGAAGTTGGCTCACTGCAATCGTCTCAATGTGCGACGAACATCGATCAGAAAACAAAACACCAATTGTAAAAATACTTCTTATTTATCAGATAGTTACTAAAAACAACAAAAACTGGCACAGGCATTGCCATCTATGGACTGGAGCTAAAACGATAATGACAAGAGGTATGCCATGAGCGAGTTTTCCCTGCACCCCGACACTCAGGCCTTTATCAGCCGTACACATCCACTATTGATTGGCGATCAGCGCCCCTTGGGACGTAACGGTGGCAGCATCGATGTAATTAACCCAGCCACAGGCGAGAAATTCACTCAGGTTGCATGCGGTACCGCTGAAGACATTAATCAGGCCGTAGCCTGCGCGCGTAAAGCATTTGATGACTCAGCATGGAGTCGAATGACACCCGTAGAGCGCGAGCGTTTGCTGTGGCGTTTCGCTGACTTGATTGAGGCAAACGCTCAATCATTGGCTGAGCTAGAGTGCCTTGATAACGGCAAGAGCGTGGCCGTTGCTCAGGCGGTGGATATTCAGCTTGCAGTGAACTTCCTGCGTTACATGGCCGGCTGGGCTACCAAAATTGAAGGCAGCAGCGTACAGCCATCTGTCCCCTTTATGCCGGGCGCTCAGTTCCACGGTTATACCACCCGTGAACCCGTGGGTGTCGTAGGCGCCATCGTAGCCTGGAACTTCCCGCTGTTGCTGGCCTGCTGGAAGCTGGGCCCTGCCCTTGCAACCGGATGCACAGTAGTACTGAAGCCCGCCGAGGATACACCGCTGACTGCATTGCGCCTGGGTGAACTGGCACTGGAAGCGGGCTATCCGCCGGGTGTGCTGAATGTAGTTCCGGGACTGGGACATGATGCAGGTGCGGCACTGTCGTCTCACCCGGATGTCGATAAGCTCACGTTCACCGGTTCAACCGGCGTGGGCAAAATGATCGGCAAGGCGGCCATGGATCACATGACCCGCGTTACCCTGGAACTGGGCGGCAAGTCACCTACCATCGTGTTGGATGATGCCAATCCGCAAGAGGCGGCGGCTGGTGCTGCGAACGCCATTTTCTTCAACCAGGGTCAGGTGTGCTGCGCCGGTTCTCGTCTCTATGTGCAGCGCAAGTTGTTCGATAATCTGATTGCCGACATCACCGATATCGCTGCCAACATCCGCTTGGGCAATGGTTTGGACCCTTCGACTGAAATGGGACCTCTGGTATCTGCGGTTCAACAACAGCGGGTACAAGGCTTTATCGATAAGGGACTTACCGAGGGCGCTAGACTGACCACGGGTGGCGACAGCCAAGGTCCCGGTTTCTTTGTACAGCCGACCGTGGTGGTAGATGTGGATCAGCGCTCGACACTGGTGCAGGAGGAGATCTTCGGCCCGGTACTGGTGGCCATGCCGTTTGACGATATCGAGGATGCTATCCGTATCGCCAATGACAGCCAGTTCGGTCTTGGCGCCAGCATTTGGTCGAACAACCTGTCTGCCGTCCATCGCATGGTGCCGCGCATCAAGTCAGGTAGTGTCTGGGTGAACTGTCACACCGCGCTGGATCCTAGCCTTCCCTTTGGCGGCTTCAAACAATCCGGCCTGGGCCGTGAGATGGGTGCTGCCTGCATCGAGCATTACACTGAAGTCAAATCAGTGCTGATGAAGGTGTAACAAGCACATGTGCCGACAGTAATCCCCTTGCTGTCGGCACATACTTTTGAGGTTCATCAGACACGACGGTAGCTGCGAATCTTGAATTGAGACAGAAATCCCAGCTTGCGATAGAGCGGCTCCCCTGCTGCAGAGGCCTGAAGCGTCACATATTCTGCACCCGAAGCTTTCGCTCTTACCAGCAAAGCCTCCATTACCGCTCTGGCAATCCCCTGCCCCTGCAACTCTGGCGGCACACCAACCTGGTGAACCCCCAGCACCGAGCCGGTACGATACATAATGGCCGTCGCCACAACCTGTTCATCACGGGTCGCCCAGAGCACTTCAACACCAGGGTGATGAAGCAACTGATCAATCACGGCAGCATCAAGACTGTAGCCAAAAGCCCGTCCACACACATCTGCCCAGATTTCAGCATCCTCTTCTCCATTAATCGTACTGAGTGCCAGTGTTGACTCCTGCTTACAGGAAAACTCATGTTCAAGCGGCAGTATCATGGCCAACTGCTCAAGCCCTGGCGCCAGCCCCTGATCCTGTAACTGCTGCTCCAGATCGGCTGTATTCTCATCAGACTGCCAAACAGGAAAGAGATAGCCCGCTGGAATATCTTCAATTATCGCCGTGCTCAATGGCTCGTGACGCTGCGCCCAATCCCGCCAGTAACGTCTGGGCCAACTGCCTGATTGATGTAGGCCGACTGCAGCCCGTTCAGCGCCCATCAGTTGCCAGAGCCCGGTCAGGTTATCGATATTGATTTGATTAAGACGCTCATCCATCAGTTTTTCTCCCAGTAAATCAGGCTGACCCCAGCGACCAGCACCAGCAATCCAATGACCCGTGTTGTATTTACAGGCTTGATTGGTTGATCAAACCAGCCAAAGTGGCTGCAAATAACCGCCAGCACGATCTGACCTGTCAGTGCAAAAGACATCATTGGTCCGACCCCCATGCGAGGAATCAGAAAGTAAAACATTCCCACACCAAAAGCGCTGATAATGCCGCCTCCCCAAAGATAGAGAGGCACACTCTGCAGGCGATCCATACTGGGCAATCCAGCACGCTGCAGCGCTACTGCCAATAAAGAAACCATGCAGGCAACGGCAAAGGCTGCACTGGTCCCTAACATGGTATTTCCCAGCTCGACCCCCAGACGGGCATTCATGCCCGCCTGAATGGCAATGGCGCCACCGGCTGATAACGCCAGCCAGGGCAAGAGGCTGTTCATGCTACCACCCGCGTAAAGAGGGACGACGGCAGGCGAACCTTGGCATGCGCCGAAGTCGCATCATTACCATCTCGCTGACCCAGAGCACAGATGGCGACCGTTCTCAGCCCTTCACCTTTCAAGCCCAACACCTGATCGTACCCGTCAGGTTCAAAGCCCGTCATGGGGCAGCTATCAATACCAAGCAAAGCCGCACTGGTCAGGCAGTTGCCCAAGGCAATGAACAGCTGCTGATCGGCCCAGCTGCGTTTTTCCTGCTCAGTCATACCATTCAGGTACGCCTTCAGGTGCGCTGAAAAACCTTCGTAGTCATTGCTTTCACCACCACGACTGTTCTGCAACAGGTCGATATGTTCAGTGATCATGCTTTCATCGACTTGCTCCAGAGCAGCAAATACCAACAGGTGCGATGAATTGAGGACTTTGTCTTGCCCCATGGAGTAAGGCAGCAATCGGGCACGTACTTCAGGATCACTGATCAGCAGTAAGCGGTACGGCTGCAATCCAAAGGCACTTGGGCTTAAACGTACGGCCTCCAGCAGCTGGTCCAACAGGCCTGTATCCAGGGTTCGGGAAGAAAACTGTTTAACGGCATAGCGCCAGTTCAAGGCTTCGACAGGTGACATGATCTGCTCCAGTACAGGGATACTCAACAGCGGTATATCCGCCAACTGGGTACAGATTAAGCTCCCCGGTTCTGAGGATCATTTACATAGGTTGATCGTTCAGATTTTTTTTCGAATCCGGCTTAACTGGGTGGGGGTCACGCCCAGATGGGAAGCGATGTGATACTGCGGCAAACGTTCCAGCAGCTCAGGATGCTCTTGCTGAAACGCCAGATACCGTTCGCTGGCATCCTGCTGCACCAGGCGCACTTCACGGGTGTCTTTATCCAGCAGCCAATGCGCCTCAAGGTAGTGAATCTGAAACAGCTTCAGATCCTCGCTGCGATAGAGCAAGTCTCGAAAAGCCTGGAAGTTGATTTCGATGATGACCGATGGCTCCAGCGCCTCAATGGAATGCATCGAAGGCTCCTGGCGCAAGAGCGCTGTCATCGAGCCAGGAAAGCGCCCCTCGGGAAAGAAATTCTTATTGAACTCATGTCCCTTCTCATCGAGAACAAATACCCGGAACAGCCCCTGACATACAAATGCAAAGGAACGAGGCACCTCCCCTACACGGCAGATCAGTTCCTGTCGCCTAATCTGCCGGTACTGACAAAACGCCTTCAGAGCCAGCCAGGTCTCATCTGACAGCGGGTAATAGTTCGCCATCGCCTGACGCAATCGAGTAAATGCCTGATCCTGATCCATAACGACCTCATATACGGTCGTAAAAGTATACCCTTAAAGGCTTCGCTCACTGAGCGCTGCAGACGACTTTTCAAACAGCCCTGCACAAATGGCAGGCCAAACGGCTCCGCGCGAAATCAATAGCAACAGCAGCAGCCCTCCCGGTATCAAGATCATCGCCAGCAAGGGCCTGAGTATGTAACAGAACACAATCAGGGCAGGCCCTAGAATCAAATAAGCTCCCAACAGATGCAACGCAGCTTTCATGCTAAATCCTCTTTTAAAAATGAGCACGCTCATAAATTAAAATGAGCACGCTCATTTTTCAAGTCATTAGACATTACAATTTTGTCTGGTGCTGCTAGGATCGACATCCGGAGGAAACCCAAAAGCATGAGTTCAAAGAGAGAACAGACCCGCGATCGTATTTTGCAGGCTGCCTGGAAACTATTCAGGGAACAGGGATATCAGCAAAGCAGCACCCGTGCCATAGCACGCGCTGCAGGTGTTGCGGATGGCACCGTGTTCAGCCACTTCAAAACCAAGCTGGATATGCTGAAAGCAGGCATCATGGCGCAAATTGACGAGGTGATTGAACAAGCGGAAGACCGGTTGAGCGCTACCGAGCCGACCACAAGGCTTTTGCACTTCGCTGGTTATCTGTACCCGTTTTATGCTCAACATGACGAGTTCAGTCGTGAGTTGCTCGGTGAACTCTTATGGCATCAGGAAGAATTACGCCCTCAGGTTGAGGCGTTTATTGCGAGGCTGTTTCCACAGCCGCTATCGGAGCAGGATAGGCTGCTGGGACAAATTCTGATGGACTGTTACTTCATGACATTGCTGGAAGGGCTGGGGCAACAGCACTCTGATCCGGCCAGAATGCTAGCGACACTGGAGCGGAAGCTGTCTCTTTTCGCCTCCTGAGAATATCTATACTCAGGCAGCGACTTGCACCTGATTACGTCCGGCAGACTTGGCAGCATAAAGCGCATTGTCTGCAAGACCAATTAAACGATCCGGGTGAGTGCTGGCATCAGGCAGTACACAGGCAACGCCAAGACTCACCGTTACGATACCGGCGGGTGCTTCTGAATGAGGGATTTCGAGCGCACGTACAGCTTCCAACAAGCGTCTGGCCAGCTGCTCCGTTTGCCTGGTATCCAGCCCTGGCAGCAGCATAATGAACTCCTCCCCGCCATAGCGAGCAACCAGGTCGCTGCTGCGCTGCAAGCACGCTGACATGGCCTGTGCCACTTGATGCAGACAAGTATCACCCTCTTGATGTCCATAGGTGTCATTGAATGCTTTAAAACGGTCCACGTCCGCCATGATCACACCCAGCAACTGGCCCTCCCGACGCGCCCTGTTCCACTCGGTCTCGAGTGTCCGCTCGAAACAGCGCCGGTTGGCAATGCCCGTTAACTCGTCAGTAACACTGATCTTGGCCAGCTCGTCATTCATGATCTGAAGCTCATCATTGGCTTTAGCAAGTCGCTGCTCAGCTTGCTGACGTGCCTGAACAAAGAAGGCGAAGGTAGTCCCCATCGCGGCGATCTCATCCTGGCCTTCGATAGGAATAGAGACATTCCGGCCTTCAAGATGGGACTGCATTGCGCGATTCAGCAGATCGATACGTGCCACGACCGTCCGACGAATATAGATGATTGCCAGCGCCGTCACGCCAAGCAAAAGTACTGCCGCAATCAAAAGACCAATCAGTGACTGGCGTATTAACCCCTGGTGCTTGGCAATCGCGTTTTGCGCCACCTGCTTCAGCTCAACATGGTAGTTGTAGGAAGCACCTGTCAATTTCTGTGCAAGCACGCGAGTCTGACGCGCCTGCGCCAGTGTGGCACGCTCACTTTGCAGTTCTTCTTCATGCGCCAACAGCATTTGATTCAGCAGGGGCATGAGTTTTTCACGCTGAGCGTTTAGTCCATCATCATCCAGAGGCATGGCGGCAAGGTCTTCCAACACCGCTTGCACCCGATCGTGCAACTGCGCAACCTGACCAGGCCTTTCTGCACTGAGGGCGGCGCCTGTATAACTGACTGCCAAGGTTGAAGCCGAGTAAAACGCCTGCTGCTGAGGGGGGAGATCTATCCAGTCCGCACTTTCAGGCCACTGTCGTAAAATGAGGAATAACTGATCCATTCGCAGCAAGTGCTCGCGCTGCAGATCCTTTTCCTGAGTCAGTCGAGAATCAAGGGAGTCCAGGCTCAAGAAGAAGGGGTTTTGCCAACGATCCAATTCCTGTTGCATCGCTTCACTGGCCAGCCCCGTTTCATCCAGCCGTTCACGGCTCGCCTTGTAGAGCTGGCGCAGGTTTTCGGTCCGCTGGCTGCCAATACTGAGTGAACGCTCGCCACTGACCATTACTTCAAAAACTTCAGCAGCAATAACCTCGGCATTACGGGTGAGCTCAGCGGCCTGGAGTGCCTGCTCAAAATGCTTCCCGGCCAGCTGCCGGAACTCCTGATACTGCTGATACATCACATAGCCGATGACAGACGCTGACACGAGATAGAGCCCGAACACCAGTGAGATAATCAGGGTAAGACGTGTACCTATACTGCCCACAGCTGAAAGCATCAATTCACCAGAGGTTACTGAAACAAGGGGGCATACAGAATGCCACCACGAGACCAGGGCTTATTGAGCCCTTGCTCGATACCAACGGGTGTATCTGGCCCGAAGTGACGCTGATAGATATCGGAGTAGTTGCCGACACTTCGAATCATGTTGATTGCCCAGTCTTTCGGCAGACCAAGGCGTTCAGCCAAATCGCCTGATACGCCCAACAGGTTCTGTACTTCACCATTCGTGCTGCTGGCAGCCATCTGATCGACATTTTCAGCCGTAATCCCTTTCTCATCTGCCAGGATCAAGCCATTGACTACAGCGGCAATCACACGAGCCCATGACTCGTCCCCATCAGCTACCATAGGGCCAATGGGCTCGCGGGTAAATGCCAACGGCAGCACAGTGTACTCAGCGGGGTTTTCGGCGCGGTTCGCGCGGTTGACTGCCAAATTCATTCGATCCGCCGTATAGGCATCACAGCTACCGCGGAAGAAACTGTCGCCATTGGAAAAGTGCACCTGGGCATCAACCTGGCGGGCTTCCAGCAAATCCATCAGGTTTCGGTGCGTCGTGGTGTTTTCAGTGACACAAATGGATTTGCCGTTCAGGTCATGGACCGATTCAATCCCCGAGCTTTTACGCACGAGGAAACCCTGGCCATCAAAGAGGTAGATGGCGGGAAAACGTATCGAATATGTCAGCTCTCGGCCCAGCGTACGCGTGGTGCTGTACATAACCACATCGGCTTCGCCCTGCTGCAAAGAGGTAAAGCGGGTTGTGGCATCCACTTCAAGATATTGGACGCGATCAGGGTCTCCAAAGAGTGCTGCAGCCGTTGCACGGCAGAAATCCACATAAAACCCTTTCCAGACACCATCAGTATCCAGTGCGCTTCGCCCGGGGTCATCCGGGAAGACGCCACAGCGGATATCGCCATGAAGATTAACCTTATCCATGACGCTTGCTGGCACACTGGCCGCGACCAAAAGGGCAAACGCAGCCACCAAACCCGGAAACTTTTTCATAGCAGTACCTGTTTAGAATTCATTAGAATTCAGCGGCGTATCGGCTCAGCCTCCGAGAATAGCAGACCGACACCAAAGACCAGCATCACACCACCTAACACGCGATCAACCCAATGACCAATCGCATTGAAACGTGCTCTTACCGCTGGGCGTGACAACGCCAGCGTCACCAGTGAAAACCAGCCGAACTGCAGCAGCATCATCCATCCACCCAATAGCATTATCTGCCATAGAGGTGTCACTGGTGTGATCAAAAGGGTAAAAATTGAAAGGAAGTACAACGGAGCTTTAGGGTTCAGCGCATTGCAGATAAAGCCATGCAGCATCAGCTTTGCAGCACTGCCGTCAGCCACCGCTGCGGTTTGCGCCTCTGGTCCCACCGCCCGACTTTTAAGTCCCTTATAGCCAAGCCATATGAGATAAGCAGCAGCGACATATTTAAGTACACTCAATGCCATAGCCGATTGGCTGACAACAGCCGCCATCCCCAGAGCTGAATAGGCTATATGGACGGATAAGCCAAGTGCGATGCCAAAACTGCACAGTAAGCCAGCCCGCTTGCCTCTGACCAGAGATTGCTGGCTGACCATGACAAAATCAGGGCCAGGGGAAGCCGCCGCCAGGAGATGAATCAGCGTTACGGCCAGGAAAGCGTCAATAAAATCCATCTACGATACCAACTGAGGCTGACCCTAAACGAGTCATGTTTCTATTTCGATACAAAATAATGCATCACCACTGCAAAAAGCAATCGCAATGGGCTTCAGCGAAGCGCACCAGCGCCTGCTGAATGGTCTCAGGGTATCACTATAAAGATGTTATACGAGAGAAAGTTAACTGGCGGCAGCAGCCCTCAGACCATCAAGCTGACTGGATACAGTTTCGGCTCCCTTCTTTAGCCTGGTATAACGCCCTGTCAGCCTGCTCGAGGAACTTGTCCAGACGGTCTTCACTGCCTGGCAGACAAGTCGCTATACCACAACTCAGAGTAATGCGATCTTCGACCGGGGATGACGGGTGATGAATATTAGCCTGCTTCAATTTACTGAAGCAGCGCTCGGCCACTGTCATGGCAGCACAGGCATCGGTCTGAGGCAGTACCAGTACAAACTCCTCACCCCCAAAACGTGCGATTGAATCCCGCGCACGCGTGGCACTTGTCCGGAGAAGATCGGCAACCTGCCGCAGGCATTCATCTCCTTTGAAATGGCCAAAGTGGTCGTTGTACTGTTTGAAGTAATCGATATCAAACATAATGACTGAGAGTGAATGACGCTGCAGACGTGCTTCGGTCCATTCACGTTCCAGAATCTTATCCAGCATACGGCGGTTGGCCACACCGGTCAGACTGTCGAGGTAGGAAAGCTCTTCCAGCTCCTGTCGCAGACGGTCGCGTTCCAACTCCACCTTTTTGCGTTCACTGATATCGAACATGAAACCGACAATGGCGTCCACGTCACCCTGAGCATCACGCAGCACATGCACGACGTCACGAATCCAAACGTATTCGCCATCTTTGGTCAATGCGCGATAATCCGCTTCATGATCTTCGCCTTGACGGCAGTGCCCAACACAGAAATCCACTACCCAGGCCCGGTCTTCCGGATGCATGCGTGCAGCCCAGTCATCAACCGTGCGCCAACTGTTTCTTTCCCAGCCCAGCAGTTTCTCTATTTGCGGACCTATGTAGGTGAAATTTAGAGTCTTCCAATCAATCTTCCATGGTATTGCCTTGGTTGACTCCAGCAGAGTTTTGTAAACATCGGGATCCGACTCGATGCCATAGCCCTGCTCAGACTCCTGTACCGTCATCATTACTCTCTGTCGTAAGGCATTAGGATTGAAATTGGCGATACCATCCCTCATCGCCGAAAGCTGATTCTTTTGTCATCGTCTGGAAACAAAGTCAGCTAAGGTATCGCTAAATCGCCCAGAGGTCTACTGAATATTAACTGAACGGACTTCCGAGTTTTCCGCTTGTATTAAGGAAACTGGCGCTGAATCATCGACATAGGGTTCACACTCCGAGCCGGATGAATAGACAACATATCGCCCACGTCCCTGGTGCTTGGCCTGATAGCAGGCCGTATCAGCCTGCTTCATCACTATTTCAGGATCAGCCGCCTGCTCCGTGATCTTCAGAACACCAATGCTGGCACCTATCTGAAACATCTGATCGCCACATTTAAAATGGAGATTCCGCACAGCATCGCAAATCGCCGCAGCCACCCGGCAACCCGCATTGAGATCACAGCCATGCAGCAAGATCGCAAACTCATCACCGCCCATGCGCCCCAGCTCATCCCTTTCCCTGATTTGTTTGCGCATGATGCTGGCTACCACTTTCAGCAGTTCATCCCCTGCCGCATGACCACAGGTATCGTTTACGGCTTTGAAGTGGTCAAGATCGATAAACATGAGAACATGCTTCTGTTCGCTATGCCGCTGTATATCATGCAGCCCAGCGGCCAAGCGCAAATGGAACTCTCGCCGATTGATCATGCCGGTTAGGGGGTCGTGCTTTGCATCAAACTCGGCCTGTTGCTTGGCTGCTTTCAGCTCATCCGCTTCCTGCTGGCGGGTTTTCAACTCTGCATTCATATCGATGTGATGCCGCTTGATCGCACCACGCATATCATCAAAGGTATGCGAAAGCTCCCCGATTTCGCCTCGCCCCGGAGCCGGTAAAGGAGCACTGAAGTCCCCATGCATCAAGTTGTGTGCAGCTGCAATCATTTGTGCCAAGGGGCGCCGAATAACAGTCTCCACCTGTACCCAGACCGCTATCAGCATCACTCCCAACAAAATGAAAAGGGAGATCTGCAGCGATAACTCCAGCTGCTTCACCACCTTCAAAACCGGCGACATATCAAGCACAAGCACCAGCCTTCCGATTGCGGGATCGAGAAAACCGACGTCTGTCTCAAGGCTGATCAGAGCCCTATTGCCGTCCAGTTCGGGCGGCTGGGATAGCGGATAAAGACGCTTGCCTTCCGCATTGAATAGCATCAGCTGCAGCCAGTCTTCGTTATCATGCTTGATCGCATTTAGAAGGGTATAAACATTGGCCAAATCGCTCTCCAGCAGATGAGGCAGTACAGCCTCTGCCGTCAGGTCAAGACGATCCTGATGCGATGCTCGTGCAACCTGCAAGGTATGCTCACTGACCGGTGGCAGTACCACCAGGTGAACGTAGATCAAGAAGCCTGCTGCCAGCCCCAGCAGCAGGTAGAGAAATTTGGCTCTAAGCCCCATACCGCCTCCTCGACAACCAATCAGTCCAGGATGTAATAGTCGTCCAGTCCCCAGTTGTTCAGCTCTGCATAATCTTGCAGAGACGCTGAAACCGGCTCAAACATCGGGATACGAGCCATCAGCGCGCGCCCCTCAACCGTTGCGGCCAGGTCCAACCAGGCTTTACGCATAATTTCTTGGTCAGATTCCGGTACACGCGGGTGCGCTGACAGGGGGTGAGGATTGATACCGCGAGTTTCATAGATCACCCGCAAGCGACTCTGAAGATCCTCCGGCTGCTTGCGCAGAGTACTGAGCACACCTCCACCGGCAGCCGTTTGTCCAAGGGCAACGTTCAGGTATACGGAACTGTGGGTTTGCACATAACGAGGGATAAATTTCAGGTTATATAGTGACTCGAGCTCCGCTCGCATCAACAAGGAAGCCCCCAGTGCGTTAGGCGAAGGAAAGGCGATCATCTCCCCTGAGAGATCGTCCAGCGTGTCATAAGGACTGTCGTGCGCCACTACCAACACGCCTTTCAACTGACGGGAGCTGTCTCGCACCAAAGGCACATATCCCTGGCTTTCATTGGCCTTAAGCAGGTGATACGGGTTCATGTAAGCGAAATCATACTGACCCGCGAGAAATTTCTTCTCAAACACCGGAATTTTAGGACTACCGACCAGGTTAAGCCTGAACCCCGTTCGCTGCTCCAGTGCGAGCAGGATAGGCTGCCATATTTCAAAAAGCTTGCGTTGCTCAAACTGGGGCACGACCCCAAGACTGTATTCACGAACAGGATGATGCTCGCTCGCCCACGCAGGGGTAGCCAGCACCAGATACAACAGCATTAGGAAGTACTTCATTACGGCAACCTGAAGATTCAAGAGGCCAGGCAAGAGAACGGCCTCAAACAACTGAAACACCCCACTGTATTTTTAAAGGCACAACAGGATCGAAACAGTATGAACCATTACTGAATGCCTGGGCCATGATCTCGGTTAGCCCATGTCAAAACTAGTTCTAAAGTAGGAGAGGTAAAGGCTGTTTCAGCTCGAACCGCTGCGGTGTCAACTCGACTTTCCAGGCCAACACCTCGACGCCGTTAGCAATGGCTTCACGCAGTAGCTCACCGTAGCGGACATCGATTTCATCTGCAGGCCTGACTGCTTTCGCCCCTGTGTGCTGAACACAGAAAAAGAGTACAGCCCTGCGCCCTTCAGATACGACCTGCATTAGAGTTTGAAGGTGCTTTTGGCCACGCTCCGTTATTGAGTCCGGAAACGCGATGACGCCGTCATCAGGATCTTCAGGACCGGGCCCAAGGGTGACATTTTTGACTTCAATAAACGTATGCGGCTCTGCACGCTCGCCCAGCGCAAGGTCAAACCGGCTGTCCCCAAAACGGACTTCTCGCTCAACTCCCGTATCGGGTTGCAGCTCTGGTATCAGCCCCGCCCTCAAGGCCTCCTCGACAAGCGAGTTAGTCCGACTGGTATTCACACCCGCCCAATGGCCATGCGCGACCTCCAGAGCCTCCAGGGTATATTGATATTTTCGTTTGGGATTACCGCTATCAGAAATCAGCGCCGCCTGCTCGACTTCCGGCAACACACAGTTACGCATGGAGCCTGTGTTGGGGCAGTGAACGGTAATCTCGCTGCCGTCAGCACGACGTACATCTGCCAGAAAACGTTTGTAGCGGCGCAGCAAGATGACAGGCTCAAGCGAAGGATCAAAAAGCATTATCGGTTCCGTGCGGAGTATTGGTCAGGTGATTTTGCATAGATTCACAGTGGATGCAAAAAACCACCTGACCCGGAAAACGTGGGCAGCCATTTAATCCTGTAACCAAAACGCCGATAATACGCATTTCACGTCTTGATCACTCCAAAGCAGGACATAACGGGAGACACCTTGAAACTTGGCGCACGACTTGAGCAGATCAAACAGCTTGTAAGTCCCGACTACGACCATGTATGGGATTGCTGCTGTGATCATGGCTATCTTGGGCAGGCCTTGCTTGAGGAAAACCACCCTGCACGCATCCATTTTGTCGATATCGTTCCTGACTTGATCGACGCACTGGATCTATTGCTGCAACGCCATAAGGCCAATGCCAACTGGCAGACACATTGTATGGATGTGGCCGAACTGCCGATACACGAAAATCCCGGCAAGCATCTGATCATCATTGCCGGAATTGGCGGTGACTTAATGATCGATTTGATCAAACGGATTCAGCAGCGAAACGCTGTCTCTGTAGATTTCTTGCTATGCCCTGTGTATCACCAGTTTGCAGTCAGAAAGCACCTTATCCAATCAGGTTTTAAATTGCTTCAGGAATGTCTGGTACAGGAAAATCGCCGTTTCTACGAAATCATCAAAGTTGCAGCAACCACCCATAGCAACGTCGATTTGCCGAATATCAGCCTGGCCGGTGAACAGATTTGGCGACCAGTATCCGAGGATCAATACCAGAATGCACTGCGATACCTGAAACGCACACTGGAGCACTATAGACGCGTTGGACGTGGTAACCAAAAATCAGTTCAGCCCATCATCGATGCCTACAGTGCAATCGAGATCCACATGGCCGAGCCCTAGCCCTCTGTAACTCCAACCAGCAACTGATCCGCGACCGCCCAGGCCTTGAGGGCCGCTGCTTTGTCTCCACTCACCTGAGCCTGAACAATGGCGCCCTCCTTCAGCAAGGCCAGGGCATCTGCCAGGCGCTCTACATCCGCATCCGCCACACAGGATTCCAGTTGCTGATAAATCAAATCGCGCACAGCCGCCTTGTGCGCACAAAATTGCCGATGCAATGGGTGCTGCGCATCACCGAATTCGGCACTCAGATTAATGAAGTAGCAGCCATAAAAGCTGGGCATATCGATATCTCGCTGGTTAAACCAGTCATCGAGCGCCATGAACATCGCCCTCAGGGCATCGACACCTTTGGCTGCCGCGCTCATACGTGCCTGCATCCACCTCAAAAATATGCCGTTGCGATACTCCAGAGTGGCAGCAACCAGCGCTTCCTTGCTATCGAAATGGTTATACAGCGTTTTTTTAGCCACACCCGACTCTGCCAGGACACGGTTAATACCCACTGCATGTACACCCTCGCGATAAAAGAGCTCAAACGCGACCTGTACCAAATGTTCTCGCTTGTCCATTTACACTCCCGTTTGTCGATAACAGCCATGTTGACACCTGTAGACAGACCTGTCTACCATGGAGACAAATCTGTCTACCTAAGGAAAATAAGCCATGAGCCCCCAAGCATCTTTGTCGTCTCAATTTAAAACAGCCCTGCTAGCAGGACTGGGTGCCAGCCTGTGTATTGCCGGATTGGGCATGATGAGCCAGCTAAACCAGGCAATCTGGTTAATGGCACCCTTCGGAGCAACCATGGTTATTCTGTTTGCGTTGCCTGCCAGCCCTCTGGCTCAGCCACGCAACATCATCTGCGGACACTTGCTCACTACGGCTCTGGGTTTGATCATTGCTGAAATTTGGGGTGTAAATGCCTGGACACTGGGCGGCGCTGTTGGCCTCTCGGTGATGCTCATGATGCTGACTAACACCACCCACCCTCCAGCAGGCGCCAACCCTTTGCTGGTCATGCTGGCAGGCGAAAGTTGGAGTTTCTTGTTAAACCCGGTAGCCGCAGGCGCCCTGCTGATTGTGGCGTTTGGCTATGCCTATCACCGCTGGATTTCCAGGCAGCCTTATCCTGCGCGCTGGTTCTGACACAAGCTTCTAACACCGGCTTCTAACACCGGCTTCTGGCAACCGGCAAATTGAGTGCATGAGAAAAATTGCCTTGACAGCACTGGACCCAATTTGTTTATTCTATAACCACTTTAAAGCAAGTCAGATCAGGAGCTCATTGTGAGCCACATCAGCAATATCAACATTATGATGATTATTCACACTAACAAAGGTTTGGTGGGATAACCTGTACTTGCAATTACGCATTCTAAAACCCGCCAAATGGCGGGTTTTTTTATGGCTGAAATAAGCCGACATCCATTGAGAGGATACACACATGAACGCAGCGGCCGCACTGGCAGAGCCCCATACATTCACTGCTCTTTTGCCTGAAGTTCAGGATATTGAGGCGGCGGCTGCACGAATGGAGGGCATTATTCGCCACACCCCACTACAGAAAAGCGAATATCTCAGCCGCAAGTACAATGCCGAGATATTGCTTAAGCGTGAAGATCGTCAGCCCGTACGTTCATTCAAGATCCGAGGTGCCTACAACCGCATCGCCCAACTGTCGCCCGCAGAGCGCGAGCCCGGCATTGTCTGCGCCAGCGCGGGTAACCACGCACAGGGTGTCGCCTTCTCCTGCAATGCACTGGGTATTCGCGGCACCCTCTTCATGCCTGCCAACACTCCCGCCCTGAAGGTAAACAAGGTCAGGGAGTTTGGTGGCGATCAGGTTAAAGTCGTTTTGACGGGGTATACCTTCGATGACGCCTGCGCTGCAGCCAGGGCATTTGAGAAAGAACATGGAGCAACCTTCATCCATCCGTTTGATGACTTCGATGTTATTGCAGGTCAGGGCACCCTGGCGCTGGAAGTGCTGGAAGATACGACAGGCCCTATCGATGTGCTCTTTGCACCGGTTGGCGGTGGCGGCTTGGCCAGTGGCGTGGGTACAGTGTTTTCAGAGCAAAGTCCGAAGACCTGGCTGGTTGGCGTAGAGCCCACAAACGCAGCAGCACTGAAACACTCACTGTCTACAGGCTACAACAGCACACTGGCGCAGATTGACCCTTTCATTGACGGCGCCGCGACCCAGCGTATCGGTGAATTGGGCTATGCCATCTGCAGCCAGACGTTGCACGAGGTAGTAACAGTGGATGACAAAGCCACCTGCCAAACACTGATCGACCTCTATCAGGAAGAAGCCATCGTTGCCGAGTTGGCAGGCTGCCTAAGCATTGCCGCACTGGAGCAATTCAAGGAGCAGATTGTCGGCAAGCGTGTGGTCTGTATCCTCAGCGGGGGCAATAACGATTTTACGCGCTCTGGTGAGATCATTCAGAAAGCGAACGCCTGACACTCAGGCCTTCAACCAGCCTTGCTGCTGCATCCAGCCTGCCAGCAAGGGTCCCTTGTCTGCCCCTACATGCCGGGCCAGTACTTCTGCAGCAGACGTACCTGGCTCGGCGCGTACCGCATCCAGCAGGGGCGCCAGCGGCAAGCCATTGAGATGCCAGATGCCCAGCGGCTGATCCGGGGTTATCACCACATGGGCCTCGGTAATCAAACCATTCTCGACCACCGGGCGCATGCCGGTGGTGACCACTTCAGGGGTCACCTCCAGATGCAGAGGTTCAGCATCCGGCCATTGTCGGCGCGCTTGCCAGAAGGGACGCTCAGGCCACTGACTTTCCTGTGCGTAGAAATCCCGCCCAATACGTGCAAAACGGTAGAACAACCCCTCGATACGCGCCTCATGGAAGGCCTTGGCAAGCTCAGCTCGCTCAGGGTGACGTATCAGCGTATTGACCACGGCAGGTGCCTGCAACGCCGAGGACAAGGCCTGAAAGATCCCGTTGCCGGAGAGCGGATCAACTGCCATCGCAGCATCCCCGACCCGTATCCAGTTGTCTCCCGCGCTTTGTTCGCACAACACGGGGCTACTGGTACGCGCATATACGGATCCTGTTGGTTCAGCTCCGGCCATAAAGGGTGCCGATTGCTCCAGTGTTTCCAGTCGAGCACGGCACCAGTCATCCAGTTCGCTTTTAGGCGGTAGTTTGGCGCTCGCCACATCCAGCGTCAGCTGCAGATAGCGTCGGCCATCTGCTCGCATGGCCATCCAGGCCCAGCCATCGTCAAAGCTTTCGACCGCGGTTTTGGGCTCGGCTTGAACTCCCTGCCAGTACTGCAGCAGGGAAACGGTTTGCGTGCCTTTCACACGGGATACACCTGCTGCCGGTGCCGCCCGCCCTCGCGCTTCAACCAGAAAAGGCGCTGAAAGCTGTGCCTCTCCACCCTCGCTAAGAGCGACCTCCGCAGTAAAGATGCCATTAGACTCCTGACACCCCTGTACACGACCTTGAATCACTTCAACGCCCTGCTCGGCAAGGTCCAGCAGCAGACCTTGATCGAAGGGCTGACGTGGTATCAAGCGTTCGGTATTGGCCGCACTGGTTTCTCCGTTCCAGGTCACCTGACGTGGTGAGGGTGCTGCAAGTGATTGCAGTGCATGCTTAAATCCTGCCGCCTGCATACCCTGCACTGCACGATCTGAACTGCCTTCCACCGCATCAAAGGGGCGAGGCTCACTGACCACACTGACCTTATATCCCATTCGACACAAACCAAGGGCAACAGCTCCGCCAGCCGGGCCACCACCCAACACCAAAATATCAGTATCAGCCATGGGCAGCGCCTCTTCGTTCAGGTCCTTGATAGTCAGATTGTTCGATCAGCCAACGCCGCGCATCACTCAGGCTTGGCTGCTTTGTCTCTTTCAGGTAGCGCAGCAGGTGTGCACTCAGATGAGCACAGCCAAGACTTGCGCCTGAATGGCCACGGGAATTATCCAGCGGCAAGACACAGGCACCAAAGTCGGCAAATTCGGTTTCCAGATAGGACAGCTCTTCACGCGAACAACGGGCATCACCCGTCATGCGAAACACGCCAGGATAGTGTGCCGGGTATACCGGCTCGCCTCGCGCGGGGCTCGATGCACAGATCAACACACCGGCCTTCAGTGCCTGTTCACAGGCTTCACGTAATGCGGGACGATCCTGACGCAAGCCCAAACTCAGGTTAATCACCTGAACTCCCTGCTCCACCAGCCAATCGATGGCAGCTGCAACCTGAACGGCCGAAGTAGTCAGCCGTGATTGAAACACCTGTGCGGACACAACTTCAGCTTCAGGCACCAGTGCCTTAATGACTTCAATGGTACGGGTACCATGGCCAAGCTGATCCGGCGCCGCTTCCGCCAGCCAAAGCTGGCCTTCATCCAGCACAAAGGCAGCGCTTTCAACCGGCTGTTGCTCAGGCGAACAACCTGAATCCACCACCCCGATTCTGAGTCGATCAGCTGGCATCCACCACCTCCTCAATCAAACTCAGATGCGCATTCTGGAGCAGCAAACGGCGATCGGCACCGGCCAGGGTGGATGGCCGGTGGCTGATCAGAATCCGGGTACGATCGGCAAAGAGCCGATCCACCGCCGCAATCACCTGCTGTTCGGTTGCTTCATCAACGGCTGAGGTCGCTTCATCCAGCACCAGCACGGCAGGCTGCTGCAACAGGGCACGCGCAATGGCGATACGCTGACGTTGACCGCCCGAAAGCTGCTGACCGCGTTCACCCAAGGGCGTATCCAACCCCTGCGGCAACCGTTGTATCAATTCATCCAACTGGGCCTCTTTTGCCGCTTCACGAACCGCTTCATCACTGGCATCCGGGCAGGCATAACGCAAGTTATCCGCCAGTGAGCCCCGGAACAGGGTAATGTCCTGAGAAACAACGGCAACACAACGGCGCAACTCTGACAGACTCAGTTCACGGATATCCACGCCATCCAGCAACACCTGACCGTCTTGCGGGTCATAATGGCGTTGCAACAGGTCAATCAGCGTTGACTTACCCGCACCTGAGGCACCGGCCAATGCGATCTTGAGGCCGGCAGGCAGTTCAGCGCTGACGTTATCCAACACAGGCCCACGCCCTTCATAGGCAAAGCTGACATTCTTGAGCTGCATTTCACCGCGCACCGGCTGCGGCAGTGATGTGGGTTCAGCGGGTGACTCAATCTCTGCATCGGCCAGGCGCAGTTCACTGACGCGGTTCAAGCTCACACTCATGCGCTGAATGGCGACATACAGCCCCAACAGGCTGTTAACCGGACCCGTCGCCATGCCCAGATAGGTCGAGAATGCGATCAGAGAACCAAGCTGCCACTCGCCCTGAATCACCCACAAGCCACCGATCAAAAAGGCCGCCGCACGGGTCATTGAGGTCAGCGTACCCGGAATGGCATGGGTAAAGAATTCGGTCACCTGCAACTGCAGGAGCTTGTCCAGATAACTGTCATTCAATCCACCCAGGCGGGTCCGTTCACGCCCTTCCTGGCCAGTCGACTGAATGAATTTGATCGCAGGCAGCGTCTCGACCAGAAAGCTGGACAGATCTGCCGAGCGTTCACGCATCTCGCGGGTGCGCACTTCAACCTTGCGCCGCATCCAGCGTAGCCAGAGGATTTCCAGCGGAATCAGCACCAGCACCAGCAGTGACAACTGCCAGGACAAGGCGACGAGGAGCACCAGCGCACCCACCAATCCGATAATGCTGCTGACCGCAGAGAACAGGCTGTCTACGGCAAAGCGCTGGATTGCGGCCACATCACCATCAATACGGGACAGCAAGTCACCAATACGGCGCTGACCAAAGAACGATGGTGATAAACGCTGCAGGTGCGCATAGAGATCGGTCCGCAAGGCAAACAGAATGCGGCCGGACAGACGGGTATGCAGATAGCGGTTCACCCCGGAGAGTGCTGTACTGAGAATACCGACAAAGATCATCGCGATCGCCAACTGGACCAACACGCTATAGTCCTTGGCGATCAAGCCATCATCAATCAGCATTTTGGTCAGCCAGGGCTGAAGCAGTACAAAGGCGGAGCCGATGAACGATAAGCCCAGCAAGCCGGCAATAGCTCGGCGCTGCGGCTTTACAAAGCTGTACAACCAGCGAAATCCCTGCTCCAGTTGACTGCGATCAGGCGCATGGATGGCGCGTACCAGCCAGTTCAGCATCTGTGTATCCTTTTATATTTCCTGGCAGTGTCGAGCCGATTCAGATCAGCTCCTGTCCAATAAAAACGGGAGGTCCGTTGCCGGAACCTCCCGTTGACTATACCCGATTTCAGTCAGGCTTAGTCCTTGATGGTCGCAACACGCAGGTCAGACGTGGACATATCGCCTGTCAGCTGAATGGAACCGATCTTGTCCAGCGTTTCACTATCATGGATAGAGATATCGCTGCTGGTACCGCCTACGTAGATGGTTTTGCCATCACCTGAGATGTTCAGGTCGTAGTAGGTGTGACCCAGCTCATGCACCGCCAGTGTCTCGTTTTTGCTGATATCGTGCTTGGACAGCGTGTTAAAGCTGCCGTACAGGATATTGGAATCACGCGGGTCGGTGATGAAGTTGAAGATGATGAATTCGAACGGAATGGTTTCCATACGCTCGGCTTCACCGGTCTCCAGGTTCACACGGCTCATGCCCCACCACCATTCAGCGGTCTCGAAGTTCCACTCTTCAGAGTCAAACTTGGCGGTTACATACGGCATGATGTATTCGTTAGCCTGCTCACCCTGAGAGTGCATGGCAAACGCATCAGGCGGCAACCACAGCGGGCCTTTTTCCCAGTTGGCCAGCTTGCTGACCATACGGGTTTCACCGGTTTTCGGGTTGATCGCCTTCAGATCAGCACCACCCAGAATCACTTCATTCTGTGCAGTCGTCGCGATTTTGGTAATACGACGATCCACCGGGAAGGTACGTACAACCTTGGCGTCCATACCATCAGCAATGTTGAACACGGCCAGACGCGGCTGCATTACTTCAAAGCGATCACGCAGCTTCTTAACCGGGTTCTGCACGGTGTACAGCTCGGTACCGTCAGCGCTGACGGTGATTGACTGCATGGAAATCACCTGCAGAGTCGGGGAAGACTGCTGCGCCTTGAACGTCATCTCACAGTTACGAATATCGAAACCGTAGATATCCTTGGTACCGTTACTCAGCACGTAGGCATGGGTATTGTCCGGTGACATGGCGATAGAGCCAGTACCGAAAGGTCCTGGAATATCACAGGTACGCGCGATCTCGTTAGTGCTCATGTCGATCACGTGCAACTGGTTCGGACGGGTAACCGTCAGCAGGTATTCCTGATCCGCCATGGCAACCGGCGCAACCGCCGACAGCGCTGCACCCAGCGTCAGGGAGCCGACCAGTCCGGCTGATTTGAACGTATTAGTCACTTTCATCTGCCAGCTCCTGTTACTGCTCGTCCTCGAAGATACCATCCAGCTTGCGCCAGTCCTTGTCGGCTTTCGCCACATCCTTACCCCAATCCGGGTAAGTATGCATGGTGTCCGGGACCTGCGCCGGCCACCAGCAGGCGTCGGCACAACCGTACAGGTCAGATTCCATCGGCTGACACAAAGAGCCCAGGCCACCGAAGGGGTCCAGTTCCCAACCCGGGTCAGTGGTCGCTGTACAGCCAACAACGGTCTGCATCGCAACGACGTCTTCCACTTCCTCAGGGCTGACAGCTTTGTTGATCAGCTGCGCTTTCTTATTCAGAGACTTGAGATGTTTCATTTAGCACTCCTCCTCGGAGAGACATGTGCTTCGAAGAACGCGGGGTTCTCGAGCATGATCCGCGAATACACTTCCACACCGAAATCGACCCAGTCTCGCATCAGGTCACAGTAGTGGTATGAAGGATGCGTCGGATCTCCATATTTGGCGTAACTTTCGTGGTAACAACCACCCGAACAGAGGTTTCGAATTCGGCAGGTTTCACAACCGGTATTGCTGCGATCCAGGCGTTTTTCGACGAACTGGCCCAGGCTGGCCTTATCGATGCCCTTATCTACATCACCGAAGGTAGGCAGGTCTGAGCCGGTGAAGCGGTGGCAGAGGTTAAGACCGCCATCCTTGTCCACGGCCAGCAGTCCGATTCCGGCACCGCAAGGCACCAGTTTCTTGTTGCCTTCATACATATCGGTGATCAGCTGATGCATATTGCCGTAACCGAAGTTCTCGTTTCGCAGTGCCGCCTCCAGATAGCGTTTGCCCAGACGCTTCATGCCGGCAAACACCTCAACCAGCTCTTCGCCGGTCAGGTTGAATTCGGCAATATCGCCCGAGGTCACCGGGCCAAAGCCCACCTCGAAGAAGCCCAGTTCACCACTGAGGTGATCATAGATCGCCTCCACATCGGTGATGCCACGTGTCAGGGTGACACGACAGCCCACCGGGCGTGCGTTGTAACGGGCCAGCAGCATCTCAACCTTACGGCGCACCACGTCGTACGTACCCTGACCGCCCACGGTGATACGGTTCTTGTCGTGCATCGCTTTGGGACCGTCCATTGAGATGGTCAGGCCAAAACGGTGCTCGTTGAACCAGTCCACCAGCTCCTCATTGAGCAGCGTGGCGTTAGTGGTCATGGTGAAATCGACAGTGGCATCCAGTTTGGAGAATCGCTCTTCGCAATAGGCCACGACATCTCGAATCAGTGACATATTGGACAGCGGTTCACCACCGAAGAAGACCACGTTATACGCGGGCTGGTTCGGGGATTCCTTCAGCAACATTTCGACCGACTTGATCGCCGTCTCATAGGCCATTTTTTCGCCTTTTGACGGAGTCGTCAGGTCTTCCTTGTAGCAGTAGGTGCAGCTGAGATTACAGCCGGTGTTAACATTCAACACCACTGTGGTTAGCGGAAACTGTTCTACTTTTTGCGGTTCCGGATTGATGCGGGCAACCACACCGGGAGCGGAAATCACTTCCAGCGTGCGCAGCTCTTCAATAACTTCAGAGACTGCTTCCTGCGAATAGCGCGCATGCAGGTCTGCCAAGTGCTGGTGAGTAACCTGCTCGTGGCGATCAAACAGCTGCAGCAATTCGCGCCCAAGATCATCGAGCTCAAAAATACTGCTGCTGGGAATGTGAAACAGCATCTGGCGGGCATCAACATCTACCCTGTGCAGATTCGGTTTCACCAGTGTCATGGCGCCCATGATGTACCTCTTTGTTGTTCTGTTGGGTGGCTACTTGTTGTCGGGTATCAGGGCATTAATCCAGTACGCGGCGGATGAAATCCTGTACCGCTACCAGCATGCTGCCTTCGCCTTCAACGGTTTTGTCACCGTCTTTGACACTGGCTACCACTGCCAATCGGCCCACGTTGTTCGCATTCATCTTACGAGCAGTATTCGGACCGGCATCGCCAGGAGTGAAAATACCCGCAGCATTGATCATGCCTGCGTATACATCATCCTTATCGTGCGCTGCCACTTCGTCAGCCGGCTTGATGGTCCACTGTGCTGGCATGTAGCCCAGACGCAGGTCATCCTCAGTACCCGGTTGGCCATCGGCACCGGCGCTGTAACCCACTGCGCGGTAGTTCGCACGCACTTTGGCCATGGCGCTGTCAGCACCGCCATTACGGGTCACGGCATTGGCCGGCATCACATCAACGCGTGCCAGCTCGCTGTAGACCGCAAGTTCAGCCTCAGCCTTGCCAACCGTTACAGAGCGCAGACCTTCAGCACCGCTCGCCTTGGCGATAACAGTGATACGATCCGAACCACGAGAAACAACTTTTTCAACTTCAACGCCGTTGCCCAGACTGATATCACCGTCCAGGTTCTGACCGATCAGCGTCAGTTCAGTGCTCTCACCCACCTTCAGGTAGGAAGGCTGAACAGCCACGATGTCAGCTGTACCCTGGTCACGAACGGCCATCAGTGCACCACCGATTTCACGCTCTGCCGCCAGGAACATGCGGCCTTCCATGTTGTTGCCTGCTTTATCAGCCGCCATCACCTGACGCATTTTCACGCCATCGATGTCCAGGCCAGCACGCCATTCGAAACCGGTGTAAACAGTCGCAGAGCCTGTACCTGCAAGCTTGCTGCCATCGGCATACACGCCTTCCAGGGTCAGGTCATATTTGCCTTCGCCAGTTTTGGCAGCAGACATCCAGGCATCAAACTCACCCTTGCCTGGTACATAACCGGTTACACGCCAGCGACCCATGAGGTCTGTCTTGGCAGCGGCTTTCCAGTTGCTCCACTCTTTGGTTTCCAGCGGGAACTGTTTGGCAAGCGCAAGTGCGGTGTCATTACGAGCGATCTCGAACCAGGGACGGTCACGCGCCAGGGAATGGAATTCTGCGGTCGGGAACTGACCCATGTGGAAGTCCACCAGGTACTGCCATTCCTGCTCAGAACGACGCTGCAGCGTGAAACGAGCACCGGAGTGACAGCGAGCGCACATTTCGGCTGTGCCCGGCTCAATGCCCGTTTCCACGATGTTGGTGTCCTGCTCCAGCAGGTAGCGATAGCCTTCAGTCTCTTCCGGCGCCAGCCCCTGTGTATCCGCCAGGTATTTCACCAGCTCACGCTTTTCCTCGGTGGAAATCTGCAGGCCACGCAGGTGCATCATGCGGTTTAACGTAAAGTGCCAGCCTTCAGGCGTTTTACGCAGTTCACTGATACGGGAAAAGCTTGGCGCTTCAGCCGTACCGGTTTCGGTATGACAGGCCAGGCAGCGGTCCCGGATGATCTGCTGTGCGTCCTGGGCCATCAGCGGTGTACTGGCCAGCCCAGCCAGTGCCAACACGCTCGTGCCCAGAATTGCACGCTTGGAATTATTATTACTCAATGCCATCACTCCCTTACTGATGAGATGGATCTTCTTCTTTATATGCCCCTGCGGCGAGACGGCTCTGCTGCGCCCCGGCCCGCCTTCATTGGTCGTAGCTAAACTAAACACGCCATGTAAATGAATTTCCGAGCTTTTGTGCTAAGTTGTGCCCAGATGTAACAGAATGTAAAAAGCACTTTCACTTTTGCGTAACACAACCGATATTGCGGGTTGAAATTCCACCGGCACAGCTGTACCCGAGGCTCAAGCGATGCAGACATCCTATTCACCTGCGCACATCCTGATTGTAGAAGATGATCTGGCATCCCGATCACTTTTAGTCAGTTACTTTGAAAATGAAGGTTACCGTGTTTCCGAAACGGATCAGGCCGACGATCTTCATCAGCGCATTGTGCAAGAGGGTATCGATCTGATTTTGCTGGATATCAGTCTGCCCGGTAAGGATGGCCTCACCGTTACCCGTGAGCTCAGAGCGGCCTCCCGTGTGGGGATCATTCTGGTGACCAGCAAAGGGGATGAAATCGACCGCATTGTAGGGCTTGAACTGGGGGCCGATGACTACGTCACCAAGCCATTCAACCCTCGCGAATTACTGGTACGGGCCAAAAATCTGCTGTGGCGCATCCAGACGGGAACGGCCGAGACGCAGGACTCTCATATCGTGCGAACCAGCAGCAAGGGGTACCACTTTGAAGGCTGGCACCTGGACCCGTTCAAACGCCTGCTGACAAGCCCTGACGGACTTCAGGAGCGCCTGCCCGAAGGCGAGTTCAAACTGCTGCAAACCTTGGCTGAGCATCCCGGGCAAGTGTTGTCACGTGACCAGCTGATGGACGCCATCCATGATCGGGAATGGACACCTAACGACCGTTCGGTGGATGTATTGATTGGCCGCCTGAGGCGCAAGCTGGGCGATAATCCATCCAACCCTCAACTGATTCTGACCGCCCATGGTGCCGGTTACATGTTTGCAGGTGATACCCGCTGATGCTTGCACCCGATGGTTACCGTCTTCAGCAACGTCTGTACCAGAGCCCGCAGATAGAAGTCTGGCGGGCCCTGCGCCTGAGCGATAACACCTCGGTCATCTTCAAACAACTTGATACCAACCAGTGCGACCATGAGCATCTGAGCCGTTTCCAGCACGAGTACGATATGCTGTCGCGCCTGCAGATATCGGGTATCGCGCAACCACTTGAACTGCTGCAACTGGAATTAGGCCCGCTGGCCATCTACAGGGATTCACGCTCAATTCCCCTGCGCCAGCTGATGCAAAACGAACAACTGCCCTGGACCCGCTGGCTGGCCATTATCATCAAGGCCGCCAATCTGCTGGGACGACTGCACGAAGCAGGTATCACACACAAGCAGATAACCCCGGACCACCTGCTGGTAAATCCGGATACCGGCATGGTGGAGCTGATTGGCTTTTCCCGCTGCACCGGTTTAAGCAGAGAGCAGGCAAGCTGGCATACGCCGGATTTAAGCCTCGAGGGGCTCGCCTACATAGCACCGGAGCAAACTGGTCGCATCAACCGCAGTATCGATTACCGCAGCGACTATTACAGTCTCGGCGCCAGCCTTTATGAGATGATCACGGGGCGCCCACCTTTTGTTAGCCAGGACCGCATGGAACTGGTGCACGACCATATCGCCAAACAGGTGCGTCAGCCCCATCTTATTAATCCTCAAATTCCGATGATGCTGTCACGGGTGGTCCTGAAATTGCTGTCCAAGGATGCCGCCCAACGCTATCAGTCCAGCGTCGGCCTGGTGCATGACCTGCAGCTATGCCTTCAGGCCCATCATCGGCAGCAGTTCCCGCAGGACTTCCAGCCTGGCCGAGAAGATCTGTCGGCACGTTTTCAGATTCCGCAGCGACTCTATGGCCGTGAACCACTGCTGCAGCACCTGCAGTATCTGTATGACCACTGCAGTGCCAACCGCCACCCGTTCATATTGATTACGGGGTATGCAGGGGTGGGCAAGACCAGCCTGGTTCACGAACTGCGCCAGTACGTCAACGAAGAGGGTGGCCGCTTTACCAGCGGCAAATTCGACCAGTTCCGCCGTAACCGCCCCTACTTCGCCATTGTGCAGGCTCTACAGAACCTGGTACGACAACTGCTGACCGAGCCCGAAGACCGCATTAATTCCCTGCGTGAAGCCCTGCTTCTGCATATGGGATCACAAGCAAAGGTTTTGCTGAAGCTGATTCCCGAGCTGGAACTGATTATCGGCCAGCAACCGGATGTTCCAGCACTGCCATCTGTCGAAGAGCAGAGTCGTTTTTCTCGTCTGTTTTCGCAGCTGCTGCATGTCCTCGCAGCCCCTGAGCGTCCTTTGGTGCTGTTTCTTGACGACCTGCATTGGGCCGATCTTGCATCCTTACACCTGATTGAGGCCCTGTCCGGCCAGGAGCGCCCCATGGGGCTGATGCTGATTGCCAGCTATCGTGAGCAGGAGATGGGCGCCACACACCCTTTGAAGGTAAGTTTGGAGCGCATGGCACGCGTCAAACCTGAACCGGTGGAGCTGGCACTGGAACCACTGGATCTGGATCAGGTTACCCAACTGATCGCGGACACGCTCAGGGTCGAACGCAGCCGCTGCCGTAGCCTGGCATCCATTTGTATTGAAAAAACTCAGGGCAACCCGTTTTTCCTGAGTCAGTTTCTGCACTCTCTGCACGAAGAAGGTCTGATCAATTTCCGTGAGCAACAATGGCAGTGGGATGAGCAGGCGATCCATGCGCAAGAGATGACAGACAACGTCATCGAATTGATGGTCAACAAGATCCAGAAGCTGTCGTCTGCTACTCAGGCTGTGCTGCCTTTGGCCGCCTGTATTGGCAGCAGCTTTAATCTGCGCACCTTGTCACTGGTCTGCGACCTGCCACCCCGAACTGTTGCCGACCGCCTCTGGCCCGCCATGACAGAAGGGCTGATCGTCTCTCAAGACGACAGTTACCGGCTATTTCAAAGTCTGGAGCCGGAGCGCGCACGCTACCGCTTTATCCATGACCGAGTGCAACAAGCCGCTTATTCACTGATTGCAGAAGATGAACTCGAACGCCTGCACCTGCAAATTGGCCAACAGCTGTGCTCCAGCCTCTCCAAGGAAGAGGTGGAGCGGCGCATTTTTGAGATCACCAACCATCTGAACCAGGCTCACGCACTGCTGAAAACCAGCAAAGAGCGCATAAGACTGGCTGATCTCAACCTCAAGGCCGGGCTCAAGGCACGAGAGTCTGCAGCTTTTTCGTCAGCACGGGAGTACTACTCACAGGGCCTGCAGCTTTTGCCGGAAGATGCCTGGGAGCGTTGCTATCGATTAACGCTGGCTTTGCACACGGCCGCTGCTGATTGCGCGAATATTCTGGGCCACAAGCGACAGATGCTGGAATTGATCCAGGCCATTGAACAGCACGGACAGGCGTTACTGGACCGAGTACTGGCCTATCAGATTCAGATCCAGTCACAGGTCGCCAATAATGCCTTTGACAGTGCCCTGCACACGGCACTGGGCACCCTGAGTCAGCTGGGCGTGGATATCCCGTCCAACCCATCCATGACTCAGTTTTTACGCTCCGTCGCCAAGACTCAGTGGCTGCTGCGTCGGGTACCGCCCGAACGGATTCCTGAACTGCCAACAATGCAGAACCCCCAGCTTGAGGCTGCCATGCCGATCCTGGCCAGCATGTTCGGTGCCATCAAGTTTTCCAGCTCGGAACTAAGGCCTTTGGTCATGGCACGCCAGGTCGAACTCACCCTCAAGCACGGACTGACGCCCTCTTCCGCACTGGCCTTTTCCGGCTATGGCGGCGTGTTGTGCGGCCAATTCAATCTGATTGATCAGGGTTACCGACTTGGACAACTGGCACTGGAGCTGGACCGGCGGCAACTGACACATCATAGCCACCACCGAACGCTGTCCCTGTTTGATTCCTACGTCCGCCATTATCGCGAACCCTTACGCAACTGTCTGGAATCGCTGTTGAATTCTCACCAACTGGCTCAGGAAGCCGGTGATATGGAGTGGGGTGCGTACGCGCTGGCCGCCTATATTCAATATGCCTTCCTGCTGTGCGGCAACTTGGACGAGCTACAGCCCAGACTGGAAGAGTATGCCAACCTGCTTGCCCAGTCCGGGCAGCAGCAATCTCTGCAATATTCCCAGTTTGTACTTCAGACCATGGCCAACCTGCGCGGACACGGTCCTGACCCCCTGCATTTCGACGGACCCTTTTACCGCGAAGATCAGGATTTGCAGGAACTGGAGCGCGAGCATCACAGGACCGCCATCTGCCTGCACCATTATTACAAGGCGCTGCTGTGCTTCCTGCTGGGTGAATTCAAGGCGGCCTACCTGCACAGTGAAGCGGGCGTCAGCCTGATTTCATCGATCAGTGGCACCTTCACAGCCCCATGGCTGCAGATGTTACAAAGCCTGAGCATACTGGCACTCATGCCGGACACCAGCATTTTGCAGCAGCCGGCCCGGATCAAACGAGTCAAACAAACCCTGCGCAAGCAACGCAAGCTAAGTCGCTTTTGTCCGGAAAATCACCAACACCATGTAGATCTGCTGCAAGCCGAACTCTTCCGCACCCAGGGCAAGTACAGCAAGGCAATGGACCTGTACGAACACGCTATTGAACATGCGCGTACACAAGGGTTCGTGCTGGAAGAAGCCATGGCTTGCGAGCTCGCCGGGCGCTTCTATCTCGAATGGGACAAACCGGGTATTGCACGTACCTACCTGCAGGATGCTTATGAGTGCTACGCCAACTGGGGCGGACGGGCGAAATTATCACAGATGCAAAAAGCCTATCCTTTTGCACTGGAACGACCGGCCAAATCACTGATGTCAGAACCCCTGCCTGGGCAAGCGTTCAACCGACAGTCACTGGATAACCAGGCGATCGATATCCACTCCGTCATCCATGCCTCCCAGGCCATTTCGGATGAGATTGTGCTGGAACGATTGCTGGAGCAGCTGATGCAACTGGCACTTCAAAACGCCGGAGCCCAGCGGGCGATTCTGATGTTAAAGCGCGCCGATGGCATTTTTCTGGAAGCGGAGATCTGCCACAACCAGCCACCCCGACTGTTCCGGGAGCAGAGACTTGAAGCCAGCGCTGACCTCCTGCCCCTGAGCATTGCCCATTATGTGATTCGCACCAAGGACGATGTGGTATTGGGTAACGCGGTTGAGCACCAGATGTTCCAGCATGACCCCTATATTCGCCAGCACCAGCCGCGCTCTTTGTTGGCTATTCCCATACTCTACCATGGGGATTTGACGGCTATTCTGTACCTGGAGCACAGTGAAAGCAGGGATATTTTCAATCGTAACCGATTGAAAACGCTTCAAATTCTGGCAGCACAGGCAGCCATCTCTATTGAGAATGCCAAGCTGTACCACAGCCTCGAAAAGTCGGAGCAGGAGTATCGCTCCCTGTTTGAGAACGCCAGTGAAGGCATCTTCCGTATTGACCGCCAAGGTCGCTTTATTTCAGCCAACCCGGCACTGGTAAAGCTACTGGGATATGAGTCACCGGAACACTTATTTGAACAGGTCACCGATGTTATTCGTGATTGCTTTATGTCGCCGCAGGAGTGTCATCAATTCCTCAATGAGCTCAACCAGCAGCAGCGGGTCAATGGCTTTGAAAGTCGCTGGCGACGCTATGACGGCAGCGAAGTCTTCGTATCCATCTCGGCTCACTGCATCACCGACGAGCATCAGGACCAGCTTCGCTACGAGGGCTGGCTGACCGATATCAGCGAAAGCAAGGCCAAGGAACAGGCAGAACTTGCTCGTGAAAAAGCCGAAGCAGCCAGTGAAGCCAAAAGCCTGTTCCTGGCATCCATGAGCCATGAGATCCGCACACCCATGAACGGTATTTTGGGCATGGCACAGCTGTTGATGCGTTCAGAGCTGCCACCTGCTCAGCAAGAGCAGGTACAAGCGATCTACCGCTCAGGACAGTCCCTGCTCAGCATTCTCAATGATGTGTTGGACTTTACCAAGATTGAAGCCGGACAAATGGAGCTGGAAAGTACCGCCTTTAGCCTCCATGAACAGCTGGAGCAACTGCGGCAACTGCTGTCCCCCATGGCGCAAGAGAAACACCTGGATCTCATTCTTCGCTGTGAAGATAGCCTGCCGGAGTATGTGCAGGGCGATGCCCGCGCACTCAATCAGGTCTTGCTGAACCTCTGTACCAACGCCCTGAAGTTCACTCAGGAAGGATATGTGCTAATCAAGGCACGCGCGCTGGCCAGCGACCAGCCAAACCTTCACCGCATTCGTTTTGAAGTGGAAGACACCGGCATTGGAATTCCCACGTCTGCACACGAGCGTATCTTCACGCACTTCAGCCAGGCCGACAGCTCAATCACCCGCCGCTTTGGCGGCACCGGGCTGGGTCTGTCGATCTGTAAGCGTCTGGTAGATCTGCAGAAGGGTGAAATCGGCTTCGACAGTAAGGAACATGTTGGCACCTGTTTCTGGATCGAGCTGAGCTACCAGGCACTGACCAGCATTCCTGAGCCGATAGAGCCTGAGACCAGCGAACAGACGCCGGCCAGTCTGGATATTTTGCTGGTGGAAGACACGCCGATTAACCAGCAAGTGACCGTTGGCCTGTTGGAGTCCGAAGGTCACACCGTCAGTGTGGCAGATGATGGCTACACAGCACTGTCGATGCACAATGATCATGACTACGATCTGGTATTGATGGATATTCACCTGCCCGATATGGACGGAATAGAAACGACACGACGCATGCGTGCACACCCGAACCCTGAGCGAGCCGATGTGAGGATTATTGCCCTGACTGCATCGGTTACTCCCGCGGAAATACGCCGGTATGAGGAAGCAGGCATGAACGGCGTGGTAGGCAAACCACTTCAGTTCAGTGAGCTGCGCCGCCAACTGCACGGCAGTCATGCAAGCCAGCCGGAGATGTATACCCCTCCGGCTGCACTGGAGTATCTGGATCTGGGACTATTGAGTCAGCACCGCAATTTGCTGGGACCTCAACGCTTCAGTCAGCTCTGTGAGCAAATGGAAACTCAGTGTCTGGAGTTGATTACCCAACTGGAAGATCAATCGGAGCCGAAGCAGGCGGAGCTGCTGCACAAGCTGGCGGGAACCCTGAGCAACTTTGGCATGCCAAGAGCAGCGGCCTGCAGCCGTACACTGGAACAGGCCGACGATATCTCGCAGGAGTCGATTAAACAGCTCAAAGGGCTTTGTCTTGCCAGCCTGGCATCGCTCAAGCAGCAGTTTGGTCGTGCGGCCTAAGGCAAGACCAGCTTTTCAAGCCACTGATAGTCCTCATCACTGACTGCGACAATGTCGAGCGCGCGGCGGTGTGCAAGCAACTGATCACGCGCTTGCGACGGACTCATCAGTGCCTGACGGATAATCTCCGCCAGATCAGGACAAAGGTGGCTGCTCACCACCATAGGATCGTAATAAATCGGCGGTGAGCGCCAGAGTTCACGCCACTGCCCTGCTTTCGCCAGACCTCGCTCGAGAAACTGGTCGGCTTCAAGACTGGCAACAAAGGCTGCATCGACCTTACCGGCAAGCAGCACTTTTAACGCCTGATCATGAGAGCCGGCATACACAAGATGAGAGGCCAGCTTGTCCAGCTCAAAACCGGTTTCGTCTACAAAGCGGGTGTTGGGAATGATACTGCCGGAGGTACTGTCGGGATCCGTCAACGCGATGGCTTTGCCACGAAGATCAGCGGGTGTTTCATAATCCGAAGAGCTGTTCACCAGTAGCAAGGAATTGTAGTAACTCCCTTCGGGCGTAAAGGTCCCGCTTGCGAATCGGTAGGTCGCAATGGCCATCACACCCGGGTCACGATTTCGTGCCTTCAAATAGGATGCGGGTCCCATTTCAGCGAAGTCGACCGCACCAGAAACAATACCCTCAATAACGGCTTGATAAGAGTGCGCAGCAACGGTCAGCACCGGGATTCCAAGCGCTTGTTCAAGGTGCAACCTCATAGGCTCAAAGGCTTCATATTGTAACTGTTGCGACTGCTTAGGAATGACCGCATAGCGAAGCATCTCGGGACGTTTGCAGCTTTCCGCCTGCACCAGGCCTGCACTCAACATCAGTACAACCATCAGAAGTCGCTTGATCATCATTAGAGTTTCACCTTGCGCGTGGGGTTTCGAAGATACTCTTCAACACCGGCGGCCGGCATTGCACGGCTAAACAAAAATCCTTGAGCTTCATCACAACCGGACAGTTTGAGGAACACTAGCTGATCCGGGGTTTCCACGCCCTTGGCCACAATGCTCAGGCGCAATTTACGCGCGACCGAAATGGTGGCGGATAGAAGTACATTATCGTCAAAACTGTTACGAATCTGTTGAATCAGGGCCGGGTGAAGCTTAATACAGGAAAATGGCAGCCAGGACACACGCTCAAGCCCCTCTTCGCTGGCACCAAAGTCATCCATAACCAGGCTCACCCCCATCTCATTAATCTGGCGCAGTCGCTCCAGGCTCTGCGTATCGAGATGCTTCAGATCCTGACCACCCAGCTCGAGCTCAAGCCAGCCGGGCTTGAGCTGATACCGATCGATCAGCTTTCGAATGTGTCCGGGTAGACTTGTATCCTGAATTTGAGACCGGGACAGATTCATCGATACGGGCAATAGCTCGAGCCCCATCTGCTCCCACTGATTGAACTGGTGCGCGATCTGTTCCAGTAGCTTGTATCCCAGTGCAGGCATCAGCTTGAGTTGCTCAACCAGTGGCAGGCAAACGTTAGGCATCACCTCTCCCTGACCGGAAGGCTCCCAGCGCACCAATGCTTCAAACCCTCGGGTTTCATACCCTCTGAGTGTGAGACGGGGCTGAAAGTGGAGCCTGAACTCTCCGCGCTCGATGGCATCGGGTATGAGTTTTTGCAGCTCCTCGGCAGATACCTCGTGTTCGGCAAATTGACTGTCAAACAACCGATATTGACCACGCCCGCCTTTTTTAGCCCGGTACATGGCTGCATCCGCATGCTTGATCAAGGTTTCAATGTCCATGCCATCACGGGGCGCTATGGCAACACCGATACTGGGACTGGTCCCAAGCCCCCCTGCTTCCAGTTCCTGATAGGGTGCCGCCAGAATATCAACCAACTGCTGCGCCTTGTGCTCAACCTCCGTCTGTTGCTTAACAGCTGTCAGCATGACGACAAATTCATCACCGCCAAAACGGCTGATGATATCGCTCTCACGCAGGCTGCCTGTCAAACGCTGCGCCACTTCTTGGAGCAGGTTATCGCCCACTTTATGACCCAGGGTATCATTGATCGCCTTGAACCGGTCGAGGTCAATAAAGCAAACGGCCGCATAGCGCCCATGCCGCTTTGACCTTGCCAGATGGGAATGGGCAAGTTCGATAAACAGACGGCGGTTATATAAGCCCGTCAGATGGTCACGCGAAGCGGCCTGCATGGTATCCTCATGCTCGCGCCGCAACCGATGTAAAAGCTTGGTGTTACGCTGCTCAGACAGCTGTAGCTCTCGCAACTGTACTTCACGTATGTGCATCATACGCAGCAGCCAAATCAGTCCACCTGCAGCAATCAATGTAATAATCAGTACTGAAATCAGAAACTTGTGACGCTGTTGGAAATAAGACCCAAGCGCTTCAACTTCCGACTGACGCACCGCCACAACCAAGGGTGCCTGATCCAGTTTCACAAAGTGCCCCAGATAGTCACGCTGACTGGGCGGATGGTGGTCACGTGTGGTGCCCTGTTGCAGGCGTGACCTCAACATCACGGTGTTATCAAAAGCAGAGTCTCCTGCAACCAGCCCACCTCGCTCAGCACGCACCAGCTCGGCTCCCTGTGCTGTCAAAACATGCACACTGGTTTCGCGCCCCAGCTCCAGATTCTGATAGAGGTTCAGCAGGTAGCCCAGGTCCATTTCAAGCACCAGCCAGCAGCATTCGGGTTTATTGGTTGCGTTGATCGGCAATACCAGCGGCACACTCCAGGATTTGCCCAGAGCCTCAGAGGGTAGAATTTTGACCGGCCAATCCTGTTGTAACCTCAGGCTGTCGCGCCAGCCTTCCTGTAATTCAGGCAAAGTGACTGATGAGGTGGAATTAAGAACCTGACCCTGGCGTGTATACAGCGTCATACGATTGAAGACGGGATCAGTCGCCATTAAGGGGGCCAACGGACCGGTGGCAGGTAACTCACCCTTCAATAGCTGCAGGCGGATCAGCGTTTTCAATGCTTCGGTTCGATCCAGCACCTGGTTGATATTCTCGGCAACAACAAGCGAGAGGTTTTTCAGCACCGTCTGATGCTCTTCGATCGCCTTTTGACGGCTTTCACTCAGCTGATATCCGGCAAAGATCCAGGTGCCCAAAATAACCAGCATTGCCAACGCGATTAGCACACCCTGCAACGATGAAATCGTAATGGCATCACGTTCTAAAGGAGGGCTCAAGCTAACATCCTTGTTTCAATCCACTGGATAGCTGTATTCACACAGCGACACCTTTGCGAATCTAACAATCAGGGGTGACAACTTGATGACACACCCGGCAAAACAGCTCTGCCGGGTGTATTTTTAGCGAGGATAAATCAGGAGTCAGAAGACTGCAGTTCTTCCAGGCGGGAGCTGGCCTCTTCCGTCAGGTCTTCTGCAGTTTTGCTGGCATCTTCACCAAACTGGATCGCATCTTCCTTGGCTTTATCGTATAACTCTCCAGAGCTTTCACGAATTTGCTCAGTCGTTTCGACTGCCTTGCGCGAAATATCATCAGCAGTGGTCTGTGCCTTGTCCTTGGCATCCTTGTAGACTTCACCCGCAGCCGTGATGGTTTCACCCGCCTCTTTTTTCAAGTTATCCATGGAGCTGGATTCGGTCTGATTGGCAGAGTCATCGCAGCCAGTCAGCACAAGAGCCGTTGCCAAAAGTGTAGAGCCGATCAATGTATGTATGCGCATGCATTACCTCCTGTGTGAATTGATCCGTACCGCCAAGTATAGGCAGTACGGATGAGTGGAGGATGAACGGATTAGAAAGATACCAACGTCAGCACACCCAAGCCGATAAACAGCGCACAGGCAGACTTGCGCGCCAGATCCAGCGGAATTCTTTGCATCAACCAGCTCCCGGCATAGGCTACAGGTACGTTTGCCAGCAACATGCCTAGTGTCGTACCCACAACGACCCAGAACAGATCATCGTAACGTGCAGCCAGTACCACAGTCGCAACCTGCGTTTTATCGCCGATTTCAGCAATGAAGAACAACACGAGGGTCGCGACAAAAGCACCATACTTGAACATCTTGGTATCTTCTTCATCATCCTTGTCTGGAATCAGAACCCAAAGGCCCACAAGGATGAAGCTCAGCCCCAAAATCCAGGGTACCCAAGTATCAGGAATCCACTGCACTAACCAGGCACCCAGCCAGGCCGATAACGCATGATTAAGCAGGGTAGCAACGAGAATACCGAGAATAATGGCATTACGCTGAGTAAAACGAGCGGTAAGGAAAAGCGTGAGCAGCTGTGTTTTGTCACCGATTTCGGCAATCGCAACAGCCAGTGTAGATGGGATAAAAGCGTCCATTGATAATAGTCCGGCGGGCCATGAGTCCATAAAGACACGACACGCTGGCCCGCCTGGGCAGCATGCTGTGTCTCAGGTCTCATTAATCCCGTATTCCGGGACGCGACTACCATGAGCTTGAGGCTCAATTATGTTGACAGCCGCTCCGCCGACAAAGTCGGACAGAAAATTACTCCCCCAAGAGTGGGCCGAATAATATCAGCATCTTGCGACAAATCAAGTCCGAAGAGGTACTGGTCTGATCCGTATGCTCAGGTAGAATGATGCCCTTGTGTCACAACATGTTTCCATCCATTTTCCTCCACAACTTGGAAGACTCCTATGACTCTACGCCCGGGACTTGCCGCCTGCCTTTTGTTTACGACGGTACTGACAGGCTGCCAATCGATTCAGGTGCCCTTTGTTTCAGAACCGCCTGCACCCGAACCTGTCAGCGCCCCGGCTGAGCCCGTTGTTGAAGAGTCCGTCGCCCGCATAGACCCTGCCAGCCGACCGGCCAGTGCAGACCTGAACTGGGAACCTGAACTTGATCAGCCCATTTCACAGCTGGAAGCTCAATTGGAAGCGGACGAGTCTCAGCTGGACAAGAACCACACCCTGTCCAGCATCGCCTATCTGTACGACGCACGCTTGTACCTGTTGTTCCAGGATACTCTGGACTATCTGCCAGAGCAGGCTCAACGACACGAAGTAGAGCTGCAGAACCGCTGGCTTGACCAGCGTGCTCAAGCAATGACTCAGGCATTCCTTGAAGACGCCGATGGAGAAGTAGCACGCTTCAAGGCAGGCCAGGTGTTTATCGAGGAAACCCGCAAGCGCATTGATGAACTGGAACGCCTGCGGGAACTGGTGGTGATCGATTGATCAGCGCGCCAGGTATCGCTTGAAAGCCTCAAAGTCGCGCTCGACACAATCCGCATAAGCGTGCGCGACCCCCTCGAGCAGTTCATTGAAAGCGTGCCGGCGCTCTGATACTTGCGCCAGCACAGCCCTGGAAAACTGCTCGGCGCCACCTTCACTCAATGCCTCGGCACCACGCAGATGCGACGCTGCCAGGACTCGACCCCATAAGGTTGCAATCTGGCACCAGTGCTTGGGCTTATGCAGCTTGTCGATCGGGTAATCCGCCTTGAATGGCGACCGCTCTCTTACTGAAAACACCTGATCACCAACTTCCAGCCAGCCTACGTAGGGATCAGGGTGTCGCGCCATCGCCTGGAAGGCCTTCGCATGACGTTCCCCTTCATGTGTAAACATGGCGGCATACTCATTACGCTCAAGCGTATTCATCACCCGCCAGGCCGCCGGTGGCTGTTGAGCCTTGATATCAAGAATTACCTCAGCCTGATCATCAGGGCTTAGCCCTTCGACCAGGGCATAGAAGCGATCAGTTCCCAGCGAGCCAGTCCCGGCATTGATACGTCGTGCGATATCCTTTACTCGGAAATGCTGATGACTGTGCCCGGGGGTCTGATCAGACAAAGTCTCCTGATAATCCTGCAATGCGAGCGCTAACGCTTGATGTTCAGAGTGCAGTAAGGGTTCAAGCTTGGGATGATCAACATTGAAACGGCGTTCCTCTCCATCTTCAGCCTGCGTCCACTTTTCCAGCATTCTGGCACGACTTTTTTTCTCAATCAGCTTGATCAAGAACGCCTGTATACGGCCATCCGTAGTATCTGCCATGGCGGCCCACTCTCGAGTTTCGGCAGCATTGGATGTGAGCGGATCCAGATAGCTTTCAATCAACGCAGCCAGTATTTCCCTGGCAGCATCCGGCTTCAGGCCTTTGCTCTCACGCATTGCAAGCACAACACTGATGAGCAGTCGCCAGAGATCATACTGATAATCGCCCACAATGCCGTCATCAAAATCATCCAGCCCGTAACGTACAGATTCATCATGGCTGCCGTAGGCACCAAAGTTCTGCAGATGCGCATCACCTTGAAGCCAGGTTTGCGTTTCAGTGATGCCGCCAAACAGCGAAAAGTGCCAATCGCGGTACATGTCTTGCCAGTAAAGGTGGTTGGTGCCCCTGAAAAAACTGAATGCAGACTCACTCATACGAGCATACTTCTGCTGCCGCAAGGGGGCATCCAAATCAGCGTCAAAGCGTTCCAGTGCTTCAATCACCTGTTCTTCACGATTATGTGCTGTTGCAACACGCATTGATGCTCTCCTGCTGTGTGTTGATTGGCGTACATTAACTCAGGCTTGAGTTGGATCAAACCGGATATATATGGCTTCTACAGCCACCCTGGCGGCATGCTAAGATAGGCGCACTTGAGAATGATTCCAATAATCAGGCCGTATTCATGAATAAACCTTTCCTGCTTTCTCTGCTGCTGCCTCTGGGGTTGTTTTCCCTGATAGCGCAGGCCCAAACAACGCCCTCAGTTGAACTGGACACAGCCAAAGCGGCTTTGGGCCAACAGCTGTTCTTTGATAGCAACCTGTCAAAAAACCGCTCCCAATCCTGTGCCAGTTGTCACTCTCCGGCTCAGGGTTTTGCCGATAATCGTCCTGGTACCGAACTCGGCGGCTCCCTGGGTGACGATGGCCACTCGTTGGGCGACCGCAACGCCCCCTCCGCTGGCTATGCCTCTTTCAGCCCGGCATTTCATCAGAATGCACAGGGCGAATGGGTCGGCGGGCAGTTTTGGGATGGTCGCGCGTCTTCATTGTCCGCCCAGGCAGAAGGCCCGCCCCTGAATCCTATTGAGATGGGTATGCCGGATAAGTTCACCGTGGTTGAGCGCCTGAAAGAAAATCCTGAATACGTTCGCCAGTTCAACGCCCTGTTTGGCGCAGGTATTCTGGAACAGCCCGAGCAGGCTTACACCGCCATGGCTGACAGCATAGAAGCCTTTGAAAAAACGGACGTATTTGCGCCCTTCGATTCCAAGTATGACCGTTTTCTCCTTGGTGAAGCCAAGCTTACCGATGAGGAAGAGCTGGGTCGCTTGCTGTTTTTCTCCCAGCAATTTACCAACTGCAACCAGTGCCATCAGCTGAGCAAAAGCCCCCGCGCCAAGGATGAAACATTCAGCAACTACCAGTACCGCAATATTGGTACACCAGTAAACACCAAGCTGCGTGCCGCCAACGGAGCTGCTCCAGACTTTGTGGATCAGGGCCTGCTGGATAACCCGACCATTGATGACTCTGCTCAGGCGGGCAAATTCAAAGTCCCGACCTTGCGGAACGTAGCCGTTACCGGGCCTTATATGCATAACGGCGTGTTCAAAGACCTGCGCACCGTGGTGCTGTTCTACGACAAGTACAACAACCCCACCCGCACCATCAACCCGGAGACAGGCAAGCCCTGGGATCAGCCCGAAGTGCCGGATAATCTGGCACTGAAAGAACTGGAATCTGGCCCGGCACTGGAAGATATGCGTGTCGATGCGCTGGTGGCTTTTTTGAAGACCTTGACCGATCAGCGTTATGAGCACTTGTTGAAATAACGATTTTGCCAGTATGAACTGCCAAGCCTCAGCTGCAGTTGAGGCTTGTTCCCTGCAGCCCATCCTTCAACCTTGTGCTAGAATCCCGCCATTCATTAAAGCCCTTGATGGCTGACCAATCCAAGCAACAGGACCTGTGACACCATGAGCCTTGCGCAATCCGTTCTGGCCGTAAACAACGACCTGCCGATCCGTACCGACCGCCCTGTTCATAGCGGCAAGGTACGTTCCGTCTATTGGCTGACCGAAGCAGACAGCCGTCGCCTGATCGAAGAGAAAGGCTACAACGTGGCCCCTGATGCGCCGCTGGCAATCATGGTCATCAGTGATCGCATCTCGGCATTTGATTGCATTTGGCACGGCGAGGGTGGTCTTAACGGCGTACCGGGCAAGGGCGCGGCACTGAACGCGATCTCCAACCACTGGTTTGGCCTGTTCCACGAAAAAGGTCTGGCCGATAGCCACATCGTTGATATCCCGCACCCGTTCGTTTGGATCGTGCAGAAAGCACGTCCGGTGATGATCGAAGCGATCTGCCGCCAGTACATCACGGGCTCCATGTGGCGCGCCTACACCAAGGGCGAGCGCGAGTTCTGCGGTATCACCCTGCCGGAAGGCCTGCAGAAGGATCAGAAGCTGCCCGAGCTGCTGATGACACCGTCTACCAAGGGCATTCTGCGTGGTATTCCGGGCGTACCGGAAGCGGATGACGTCAACATCACCCGCGCCAACATCTCTGACAACTTTGAAGCCTTCGGCTTCCGCTCTGCCGATGACATTGCACAGTATGAAAAGCTGCTGAAAGAAGGCTTCGGCGTGATCAGCGATGCACTGGCCGAACTGGATCAGGTATTCGTCGATACCAAGTTTGAATTCGGTTACGTCACCGATGCTGCGGGCAACGAAAAGCTGATCTACATGGATGAGGTGGGTACACCTGACTCCTCCCGTATCTGGGACGGCCCGGCTTACCGCGATGGCAAGGTCATCGAAAAATCCAAGGAAGGTTTCCGTCAGTTGCTGCTGAACCATTTCCCTGACCCGGACATCCTGCTCAACAAGGAGCGTATGCCGGAACGTGAAGCCCTGGCGCGCGATAACGCTCTGCCGACCGAAGTATTGATGGACGTATCCCGCACCTATCTGGATATTGCCGAGAAGGTAGTCGGACACAAGATCGAGCTGTCGGAAAATCCGAAAGCCGAGATTATCGACATTCTGCGTAACCATTATGGCCTGATTGATTGATCAAACCTCCGGATACGCCCATAAAAAAACCTCCCCTGCCTTTGGCAGCGGGAGGTTTTTTTATGACCTGAACAAACAACGCTTAACGCGGTTTCAAAGCATCACAATTCGGGCGACGGCCTTCCGCCTGTGCCTGCTGATACAAGGGATAGTACTTTGTCAGCTGGCTATCCAATTGACGGATACGGGTGGTTGATGCCGGGTGAGTCGACAACAGCTCCGGCGGCGCAGAACTGTTTTGCTGCGCCATTTTCTGCCAGAGTTTGACCGCTTCACGCGGGTCGAAGCCGGCTTTGGCCATCAATTCCTGTCCCAGCATATCCGCTTCAGACTCATGCGAACGGCTATACGGCAGCAGTATTCCGTACTGAGCTCCCAGACCCAGCGCCATCACAGCCGCCTGCTGGGTTTTGGTATCGACCTGATCTGCCAGAACGATGCTGGTCGCCATGATACCCAGCTGGGTCAACTGCTGCTGGCTCATGCGCGCATTGCTGTGCTGCGCCAGCACGTGCGACACCTCATGGCCAATCACTGAGGCCAGCTGACTCTGGTTATCCGCCACTTTCAGCATGCCGGTATAAACGCCCATTTTGCCCCCGGGTAATGCAAAGGCGTTTACCGCATCATCCTTGAATACCACCAGCTCCCAATCCTGTGGGGCATAGCCATATTCACGTGGCACCTGCATAACAATGGCGTCAGCGATGCACTCCACATATCGATTAACGCCCTTGTCTTTCTCAATCTCGAGTTTTTCCTTCATATCCTCGAACGACTGAGTACCCATGGCATTCATCTGCTGAGGAGAGTTCAACAGCAGAGTATTTTCCCCTGTAGGGGACACGGCGCAGCCGGTCGCGGCCAGTGATAAAAGGGCCACAACGCCAGAGCGCTTAAGTATGCGAGCCAACATAAAATACCTCCCGGGTATAAACAGACAGTCTGGTCACTGCTTCCTCTTTTCCGGCCCATTCCCTGAGCTGGATACACATAAGAGGTGCAGATGTTTTTAGGCGCTGGAATTCTAGCATGAGGGGTCGGCGTTATGCCTAGTGGTGATTGATTGCCGATAAAGAGAAAGCCGGGCAAGGGGCGCCCGGCTTTGGAACACAACGATTAGAGATATTCGTCTATCAGAGACGACTTTCCAGCTCAGGCACGACTTCAAACAGGTCGCCCACCAGGCCGTAGTCAGCCACCTGGAAGATCGGCGCTTCTTCGTCCTTGTTGATCGCAACGATCACCTTGGAGTCCTTCATACCTGCCAGGTGCTGGATGGCACCGGAGATACCCACGGCGATATAGAGCTCGGGCGCAACCATCTTACCGGTCTGACCCACCTGCATATCGTTCGGAACGAAACCCGCATCAACGGCTGCACGGGAAGCACCCACAGCTGCACCCAGTTTGTCGGCGACCCTGTTCAGCAGCTCGAAGTTTTCACCATTCCCCATGCCACGACCACCAGAGATCACCACAGAGGCAGCGGTCAGCTCAGGGCGATCAGACTTGGCCAGCTCTTCGCCGACAAAGCTCACATCCGCATGCTGATGCACGGCGCTGCACGCCTCGACAGCAGCGCTGCCACCGGTGGCTTCAGCTGCATCAAAAGCCGTACCACGCACGGTGATGACTTTCACCGCATCGGAAGATTTAACGGTCGCGATGGCGTTACCGGCATAGATCGGACGCTTGAAGGTATCAGGCGATACGACAGCACTGATATCAGACAGCTGATTCACACCCAGCAGAGCGGCTACGCGCGGCGCAACGTTTTTACCCGTGGTCGTGCCCGGCGCCAGAATGTGGCTATAACCTTCGGCCAACTCAACCACCAGCTTGCTCAGGTTTTCAGCCAGTTGATGTGCGTAGGCAGTGTTGTCAGCCAGAATCACCTTGCGTACACCGGGGATAGCCGCCGCAGCATCGGCAGCCGCCTGGGCATTCTCACCGGCAACCAGCAGGTCGATATCACCACCGATTTGTTGTGCAGCCGTTACCAGGTTCAGCGTGACCGGCTTGATAGACTGGTTGTCGTGTTCGGTAATAATCAGGATGCTCATGCTACCACCTTCGCTTCGTTACGCAGTTTGTCCACCAGCTCTTCAACAGAGCCTACCTTGATACCCGCCTGACGTTCTGCCGGCGGTTCAACACCCAGCAGCTCGACTGTTGCTGCGAGCTGAGCACCCAGCTCTTCAGGGGTTTTCACATCCAAAGGTTTCTTCTTTGCCTTCATGATGTTGGGCAGAGAGGCATAGCGCGGCTCGTTCAAGCGCAGGTCGGTGGTGACCACCGCCGGCAGCTTAAGGCTCAGCGTCTGCAGACCACCATCCACTTCACGCGTGACTTTGAGGGTTTCACCTTCCACGACAACTTCAGAGGCGAAGGTGGCCTGAGGACGATCCATCAACGCGGCCAGCATCTGACCGGTCTGGTTGTTGTCGGAGTCGATTGCCTGCTTGCCCAGCAAAATCAGGTCAGCGGATTCTTCTTCAGCGACTTTTTGCAGAATGCGCGCTACCGACAGAGAGTCCAGCTGGTCTTGAGCCTCAACCTGGATGGCACGATCAGCGCCCAGTGCCAGAGCGGTACGCAGCTGCTCCTGGCAGGACTTGCTGCCGATGGATACAACGACAACCTCGGTTGCAGTACCCGCTTCTTTCAGGCGCACAGCCTCTTCAACGGCAATTTCACAGAAGGGGTTGAGGGCCATTTTCACATTGGCCAGATCCACATCGGATTTGTCGGATTTAACACGCACTTTGACGTTGTAGTCGATCACGCGCTTAACGGCTACGAGTACTTTCATGGGTACACCTTCTTGTTGTTCTGTTCGACTGGACGGGAGGCTTCAGCCTCCCTTGAAACTCTGACCTGCTCTCGGTATCAGGCCGTTTCAGCTTCTTCAGCCGCCTGCTTACGCAGGAGGAATCGCTGGATCTTGCCGCTGGAGGTCTTCGGCAAGTCGGTTACAAATTCGATTTCACGCGGGAAAGCGTGGGTCGACAGACGGTTACGCACATGCTGCTGCAAGGCCTCAGCCAGCGCATCATCGGCATCAAACTGCGGATGGATGACCACATAGGCTTTAACGATGGCGCCACGCTTGTCGTCAGGCTTGCCGACAACGCCGCTTTCGATGACTGCCTCATGCTCAAGCAATGTGCTTTCAACGTCCGCCGGGCCGATACGGTAGCCGGCAGAGGCGATGATATCGTCATCACGACCGGTATAGGAGTGCGAGCCGTCACCGTTGTTGATAACGATATCGCCGGTCAGGTAATACTTGCCGTGGAAAGGACTCTTCTCTTCCCAGGTGTAGCCCTGGAAGAAATACAGCGGCGAGTTTTCCATATCGACTGCCAGCTCACCGCTTTCCCCTTCGGGGACTTCATTGAAGTTGGCATCAAGCGCAACCAAACGGTAACCGGGCAACTGATAACCCATGCTGGCATCACGGTGCTGATGCTCCAGCTCATGGAAGTTGGCAGAGGTCATACCAGTTTCGGTCTGGCCATACTGGTCGCAGACGGTGCAATCAAAAGCACGCTTCACCCAGGTCACGATTTCCGGGTTCAGGGGCTCACCGGCACTGCTGGCCACCCGCAGATCAATCTCGGGATAATCCTTCAGCAGCGCATCATTGGCCTTGAGCATTCGGTATGCAGTAGGCGCGGCTGCCAGGTTGGTAATCTTGAATTTACGCAGGAACTCGAAGGTATTTTCAGCGGTAAAACCGGCTTCATTGAAATGCGTGGTGCAGCCCAACAACAGCGGACCCACAACGGCATAGTAGAGACCATAGGCCCAGCCAGGGTCAGCCACGTTCCAGAAGTTATCAGTATCGCGCAGACCAATGGCATAGCGCATGTACACGTAGAACGCAGGCAGCGCCTTGGCCGGAATGGTCACGCCCTTGGACTTGCCTGTCGTACCTGAGGTAAACATCTGCAGGAAGGGATCTTCCGCACCGATTTTTACCGGCTCGAACTGATCGGACTGCTGATCCAGGGTGGCATAGAACAGATGATCCGCTTCAGACGCCAGGGCATGGTCAGCATCAGCCACCAGCATGGTTTCCGGCAGACCATTCACTTCTTTCAACTTGGACCACTGATCAGGATTGGTAATGATCAGTTTGGTCTGTGCCTTTTGCACACGGTACTCAATGGCACCCGGGCCAAAGGCGGTAAACATCGGCTGATAGACTGCACCGGCACGCAAGGCACCCATAACGGCAATCATCAATTCCGGAGTTCGTGTCAGCAGCGCAGAGATGCGATCGCCCTTGCCGATACCACGTGATTTAAGGAAGCTGGCAAACTGAGCGGAACGCTGCATCAGTTCACGGAAGGTCATCTCGCCGCTGTCACCATTGGCCAGCTCATAACGCAGGGCGACCTTGGCAGGATCGTCTGCCCAGCGATCGCAGATCTCCTCGCAGACGTTCAGGCCTGCGTTAAAATCGCCCACGAAGTTCTGTATGATCGACTCCGGCGTGAAGTCCTTGATGAAATCGTTGTAGCTGATCTTGTCCATACTGAAACCTGTTTATTGTTGTTATGCGGCTGCCCTTTAAAGGGGTCCATGCATAGGCGCTCTAGAAACAAGGGTTTTCCCTTATTTGCAGTATGGAAGCAGGTTAATGGATAGGCTGGTGGCAACAGAATGACAACTTCCAACAGATAAATTGACAATTTTTGCACGCGATCCAAGCTTGCCCGGCCGCTGTCGGCATCGCTGTATCGAGTTGGCCGGAGCTCTGTTTCACACATGAAGAACCTGACCTTTTCCTCCCATTACGCACGCGCCATGCTGCACGGGCCGAAGTCAAAAGGCATGGACATCGATGCGCTTCTGGCCGACTGTGAACTCGATACCGATGTCATTTCCCAGCCCAAGGCCCGTATCCGAAAAGAGCAATTTATTCGGTTGTTTCGCGCCATCTGGCGTGAACTGGATGATGAATTCATGGGCCTGACCTCTACCCCATGCAAGGTCGGACATTTTCATCTGATGGGATCGCTAGTGGTCCACAGCAGCAACCTGCAGGAAGTGATCGAACAGAGTATTCGCTGCTACCGTCTGTTTTCGGACGAGATCGAAATCAGCCTGAATCTTGATGGCGAAGAAGCCGAACTGAGCCTGACGCATCACCGCCCGGAGCTGGACCCGAACAACTTTCTGGTGGAGTGGTTACTGATGGTCTGGCATCGACTGGTAGGCTGGTTGATCGGGCGTAAAATCGTGCTGAGCCATGCCAGCTTCAGCCACCCGCTGCCGCTGCATTTCGATGAGTATCGCTTCATCTACCCCTGCAAATGCCTGTTCGAGCAGCCCCGTACCAGCATTTTCTTCAGCAAGAACTACCTCAGTATGCCGGTCACCCGCACCCCTCAGGAGCTGGATGCATTCATCAATTGCTCGCCGCGAGACCTGCTGATCTGGACCGATGAGGATGACAGCCTCAGTACCCGTGTCCGCGGCATGCTGGAAAGTTTCGAAGAAGGCGGTCTGCCCAATCTGGACTGGGTGTCAGAACAGTTACACACCACCTCCTACACCCTGTCACGCAAGCTGAAGGCAGAAGGCACCTCCTATCAGGCAATCAAGGATAACCTTCGTCGCGACCAAGCGATCATGATGCTGACACGGCAAAACCTGAGCATCGGCGATATCTCAAGTCAGCTGGGATTTGCCGAACCGGGTGCCTTTTCACGCGCCTTCAAGCACTGGACCGGCGTCAGTCCGCTGGCGTACCGGAAGCAGGAGATCTGAGGCTCAGGCCCGCACCGGCTTGAGCCTGACGTACCAGACGTTCCAGCTCAGCACGTGAGAGTTGATCAACCTTTTCATAGGTACGGTGCATGACGCGGATATCGTTCTCCAGCAATGCTGTGAGCAGTTCAGAAGCCCTGTGGTTATCGCCTGCCTGTAGCGTTTGCAAAATTAGCATGCGACGGCGGCAGGCCTTTTCGACTGATGTATGCAACTGCATGGAAAGCAGATCCGAGGGTTTTCGCAGTCGATTATGCTGCTTCATCATGGACAGCAGGAAACGATTCCCCGAACAGTGCATCAGTAGCTCATGGAAGTCGGCACTGAGGGCAAAAAGCTCAGCAGCGGATACCTGATCTGGATGATCGACCGCCTTTTGATGTCGCTCCCATAATGCCTCAGCGCCTTTGATATCCAGAACCCAGCCCGGCTCCAACAGTGCCGCAGGCTCCATCATCAACCTGCACCGGTAACTCTCATGGTGGCTTTGTGCGTTGTTCAGGTTATCACTCAGCAGCCATTTGTAGCCCTGCCCCGCCTGTACCATGCCATCCACTTCCAGCTGAACCAGCAGGCGTTGTACTTCGGTTCGACTGGCATTAAAGCGGTGTTGCAGCTCACGCTCCGAAAATACGGCGGGCATTTCATCCAGCAATAGATCAATCAGAAACGCCATCAGCAAGCGTTCCGACTCAGCGACCGGTTCAGACGCTTGGGTTTCAAGCACCAGTGACTCAGCCGGTATTCTTAGCTCGACACCTCTGTAGGGCACCGACTCAACCACGCCTTCCTGTTCAAGAAGCGCCAACGCCGCACGAACCGGAGAACGGGATACCTGGAACAGCTCAGCCAACGCGGCTTCTCTGAGGCGAAACCCCTTGGGAGCCCTCTGCTGCTTTAACCATTGCACAATCTGATCCGCAAGCCTGAGCTGTAAAGCGGTCGCAGCCTTCTGCACCATAACCTCGGCAAGATCCCTGTTAAATCTTAAGCCACAAGGGTACTGGCAGACACAGCCAAAAGCCAAGATTGTATTTTATCACCCAAAATACCATTGATAACAATTCTCATTGCGTATATTATTTTCAAAACCAAACACAAACACCCTTTAGCGTCCCAGGAGTTGCTCCGTGCCCTCTCACGTCAACAATTTCAATAAATCACTGATCGCTCTGGCTATCACCCTGGCCTCGAACCATACCTTGGCTGCAGATAACGATCTGAATACAACTGTCGTGACCGCTAACCGAGCTGCCACCAACATTGCAGAAATACCGGCGACCGTTCGCGTAATCGAAGCAGAACAGATCCAGCAACAGATGCTGGGAGGCAGTGATTTCAAGGATGCACTGGCACAGTTGATTCCAAGTCTAGATGCCGGAAGTCAGGGACGGACCAACTACGGTCAATATATGCGTGGGCGTTCGGTGCTGGTGATGATTGATGGCGTTTCTCTGATGTCCAGCCGAAGCGTGAGCCGCCAGTTTGAATCCATCGACCCGTTCAATATCGCCCGCATAGAAGTGATTTCCGGTGCCAGTTCCATTTATGGCGGCGGGGGCACGGGCGGCATTATCAATATCATTACCCGCAAGGGCTCTGCTGGCAATGCCCAAATTGAAGTGCAGACGAGCGTTAAAAGCGGTTTCCATAGTGAAGATCTGGATAGCCAGCTGGCTGCTGCTGTCAGCGGGGGTACCGAAAAACTGGATTACCGTGTGTCGGCTTCATTGCGCCAGACCGGCGCCTTTTATAATCCAGACGATGAACAGGTTTTGCCGGATATCACCCAGACCTCTTCTCAATATGGCGATCAGGTTGATCTGATGGCCAACACCGGCATCCAGCTGGATGAAAACCAGCACCTGCAGTTCACCGCGCAGTACTTCAAAAACGAGCAGGATGCTGATCGCGCCGCATACTTCGGAGCTGATTTCGCAGGTTTCAGCGACCCATCTCAGGTGTCTGTAGAAGATGGCCTCAAACTGAGCGACCAGCCTGAAACTGAGCGAAAACTGGTCAATCTGCAGTATGCCAATGACGATTTTGCAGGGCAGCAGCTGCTTGTGCAGGGTTTCTACCGCAGCGAAGCCCTGCAGTTTTACCCCTTCCCTCGCACCTCCAGCCAGACGGTAAGTGCTTCCAATCAGGAAACCGAAGTCTTCGGTCTTAAAGCAGTTATGGTCAGTCAGTTAAGTGCTGACACCTCACTGACCTACGGTGCCGACTTGAGTCGCGAGACATTCGAAAGTCGTCAGCAGTTCTACAGCTACACGGATGCGGCTGCCAGCGGTGGTCTGGTCTACAACCCGTACGTCAGCACCGGCCGTTACCCTGGTGTTGAAATCGATGAAATGGCGCTGTTCCTGCAGGCAAACAGTCAAGTTACCGAAAAACTGACGATCAACGGTGGTATGCGCTATCAGTACGCCAACGCCAAAATTGATGATTTCGTCGACACCGATCAACAGTACCTGGTCGCAACGGGTCAGCTTCCCTATGCTGACGCTGTTCCAGGTGGTGAAGCTGATTACAACACAACACTGTTCAATCTGGGTGCCGTCTACTCACTGACACCCAAGCACCAGATCTACGCCAATTTCTCCCAGGGTTTTGAAGTACCTGACCCGGCCAAGTACTACGGCTATGGCAACTACGATGGCTCCAATCTGGTTGAAGGTATCAGCGTAGCGGATAACAAGGCTGACGCGCTGAAAACCGATTCCTACGAGCTGGGCTGGCGTTATGATGATGGTCAGCTGCGAACCCAGCTGTCGGCCTACTACTCCATTTCCGACAAACGCATCAGCAACAGCAGCCGTAACCTGTCGGTCAGCATCCTGGACGAGAAGCAGCGCACCTACGGTCTGGAAGCTGTGGCTGACTATCGCATCAACAGCAACTGGGCACTGGGTGGCAACCTGCATCTGGTCGAGCCAGAGAAGAAAGGCGATGGTTGGCAGGCACTGGAAGCCTACTATGCCAGCACCCACAAACTGGGCGCTCATGTGGACTGGAATCAGGGACCACTTAACCTTCGCCTGCAGGGCATGAAAGTCTATGGCTACAAGGATGCAGCGGGCCGTGAACTGGATGGCTACACCCTGTTTGACCTGCTTGGCGGCTATGACCTGCCGGTGGGTAACCTGAGCTTCGGCATCAATAACCTGTTCGATACCGAATATCAAACGCTCTGGAGCCAGAAGGCGCAGATGCTGTATGCCAGCCTTACAGACCCTGCCGTTGTGACCTTCGAAGGCCGAGGCCGCACACTGGGGCTGAGCTACTCGGTTCAGTTCTAAGCAGTCTCGCCGCCCCCGCTGATTCAACATACACATTCAGCCGTCTCAGCTTTGCTGTGGCGGCTTTTTTAATGTTTGCGGCAGGAAAAACCGCTTTCACCTCACACTCATACTGATTGAACGGAAGGTATTGGCGATCATCTCCGCTTGGGTTCGGCTGCCCGTTTTGCGAAGCAGATTTCGGATATGAAAGCGCACCGTCGCTTCAGTGACAAACAGCAATTTAGACACTTGCGAAACAGACATTCCATCCAACAACTGTTTCAACACCCGCACTTCGGCCTTACTCAGTTCGAATAACTTCATAAGATACAAATCATCGATTTCGTGAGCGTTTGTCGGCAAGATAAACACTACACAAAAAGCAGGCCCTCGTAATAGCTCACTCCAGGGCTCATCGCTTTTCCAAGGAAAACAGAGAGCCATTCTTTTATGGCCATTTTCCATAAAGACAATACTATTATCATCTTTAAGTTCGATGCCGCTTAGAATATTACCTATCATTTTTTGTATGTTTCGATTTGCTGACGCATCTGGCAAATTGACTGTAAATTTATTGCTGTTAGTTGTAAGTCTCTTAAGATAAGGCTCTGCATTTTTATTGTTATGAGATACCGCGCCTAAATGATTTATAAAAATAGTACCCGCCGAAATGTGCTCTAGTGCATCTAATGCCAGAGTGCTTTTTGACTGAGCCTGCCAGAGCTGGACATTTATCATAAATGCACGTTTGAGGTGTGGCACCAGAGCTTGCATCATCTCCAGCTCTTGCTGGCTAAACAGTTTATCATCCAAGCTTCTAATGACTGATATCCATCCTCTACTAGTTTCATCTCGCAAAATGGTACCAGCATTATGATAGGTATAACCCAAGGGTTCATAAAAGTCTTCGTAGGGAAAATGTTGATGAAGTTTTTTCTCATCCCAACAGTCCTGAGTTAATAAAGCTTCACCAGGTTTAATACTATCTAGAAGCTCAAGAAACTCATCACGCCCTATGCAATTATTTTGATAGTACTCCATATCACTTGCAGTAGGGCCATTTGTATAGAGAAAACTAAAGTTGGGGTTTTGAATATCTTCAATACCAAGATTAACGCTATGCCCACCGATTGCTCGCTGAATCCTTCTGGCCACTTGAGGCCAAAGTGAAGGGTCGGCCGCCGCCGCATAGATCGCATCAATGAGGGGGAGTAGTGGCTCCATATCTGCATCCCTTGTCTTACATTCTGCGGATTTACTCAATCCCAATGGACACCGAGAACTCAACTGATGCATTAAAACAACAGTTTCAATCAAGACTAGGACAATAAACGTATAAATAAAATGTCAGTTTCGCTTTTTTCCGAATTGTGGTTACTTTACTTCCAAGTAGATAGAACCTGTGAGAGAACTGGCCTAATAGACCAGTATCACAAACGAACAATCGTTTGAAACCATCCATTTGGATAGACTTGGCATCTGTACTGCAGAAGGCAGATGTGAGGAAAACAAGGCCGGTTCACCCGGCCGGTCTTCTTTAATCAAAAACCTCCCGGCGCACACTGCAGGCAGGTCAGTCCCAGTTCACGCCAGCGCGCAACCACGGCATCACGGTCATCCAGCACCAGCCAGGGGCTGAAGCCGTCGTTGCGGATCTGTTGCAATAACTGCTGCTTGACGCTTTCATCGTCGACTTCATCGTCCCCCAATGCACGCAGGTACACCCCGTCATAGGGGATTTCATGGCGGTCCAGCCACTCAAGCGTATGTTCACGATGAGAGTCTGGACGCCCGCTGCAGATGACGATTCGTTGTTGCTGGGCCTTAAGCATTTGCACCAGGGTTTTCACCGGCTCAATTACCGGCGCTTCGCGCATGAATTCGAAGAAAGGGTCCCAGGCCTTTTCGGCACCCAAAACCCATTGATGTACGCTTTCAGGATCGAAATGTGCCAGGGTTCCATCCACATCGACAATGACGGTATCACCGTTGTTCAAACCAGATCTCCTTAAGTAAGGTCATTTCCCAGCCATCGCCCTTGGGCTCTATGAGCACCGGCTCGGCATTTTCAATTCTCGGTCCCTTCGGGGTACCCGTCTGCAACTCCCGAATAACGCGGTACACACCCGAGTGCGCCACCACTAATGGCAGGTCATAGGCGTTTAACAAATGGTTCAAGGCACCTAAAACGCGATGCCTGAACCTGGCCCAAGACTCGCCACCGGGCGGCGTTATCTCGTAAGCGGTCTGTTCGGAGAGCGGAGCCATTTCCAGTGCGCCCCAGTGACGTTCCTGCAGGTCTTCAAGTACCAGCGAGTCGCGACCAGGCACCGCTAATTCAGCCGTTTTTCGCGCGCGCTGAAGATGACTGCTGGCAACACAGCTCCAGTTATAGCTGCCAAGCCAGTTGGCTCCCTGAGCCTGATCCTCTCCTTTCAGGCTCAAGGGCACATCAGTTGAACCACAAATAAGATCCTGCGCATTGGAGACCGTTTCGCCGTGGCGCATAAACACAAAAGGCCGCCTTACCAGCGCCAACTCGTTTTCAATCATGGGGGCTTAACTCAGTTGAATGTCATTTGAAGGCGGAATAAATAAACGAGGACCCAAAGCCAGCTGCCAGCTGTGCCGCTCACTCAAAGAGGTGAACAATGGCACTACCCGCTCGGCTTGCAGGCGTCGTCCCATTATCTGCAGGTCAGTGCTACGTGGATGGACGTTCCACCGCAACCATCGAGCCTTGCCCTGCGCGACATCCCGCTGTGCCTTGGGGGGGAGGTAGCCGGTATAAATCACCTGATAGCGTCCCTGCGCCATCAAGCGCTCTATCCCCTCACCTATCCCCTCTGGGTTACCAACCAGCACCACCTGACTGTGCTCAGGCTTACGGGATGCCTGTAACCGCCTGAGTTTCTGATGCACACCGGGTAAGAAGCAGGCTTCAGGAAGCGTTTTGAGACGTTCCAGTTGGCGCTGGCAGATTTCATCCATGCTCCACTCAAAGCCTGATTCCTCCAGCCACAAAGCCATTTCCAGCGCCCGACCTGACGCTGGCACCGGTAACAGCGTAGGCTGATCCAGCAGCGCCTGAAGCCGACGTCTGCAGATGTCTTGTGACTGGTCATACAGCCCATAAGATGCATCCAGCAAGGCCAGACCGGCTTCGGGCGGCTGATCGAAGCGAAACAACATCGACTCGGTTGAAAAGTCTCCGCTATAGAACAGCCCTTCACCCACATCAAAATGCAGCCAGACGCCACCCAACGAGTGCCCTGCCTGCCCCGTTCGAAGACGAACGCCCATCAGGTCCACTTCGCCATGAAGTGGCAGCTGACAGTGAACGCTCCCGTCTGGCAAACCCACCGCAACAGGATCAGTGGCATAAATCGGTGTTCCCGGAGGAACCAGATTAACGGCGCCCATATGATCCACATGATCATGACTCAGAATCACAGCATCCACAGGGCGCCCCCCAGGCCAATCCCATCCCCGTGGCAGCCCTGGCTCCAAGGGACCACCGGTATCAATCAGAAAACGTCCCTGCTCGGTATCCAGCAGGAGTGCCGCAGGCTGCTTGCCACCCAAGCCACTCAGAATGCTAAGCTGGGTACTCATACACTTGGCTCCAATGACCATCCACGATCAATATGCACACTGGTGCGCCCGGCAACCGCCAACGGCTGGTCATGAAACGCCATCAACTCGGCACCGCACGCAAGGCGCAACTTGAGCTCATAGTGAGCACCACGATAGATGGAAGCAGCAACCTCGGCCGTAACACCAGGCACTCCGACGCGGACATCCTGAGGCCTGATCAATACAGGCGTTTTGGCACCCACTGTGGTGTTCAAACCCTTCGATAGCGCATCAGGCCCCACTTCATAACCGGGTTCGATGCCTCCCACGGAAGCGATGCCACCCTGACCAATAAAGCCGGCCACCCACTCAGTGCGTGGACGGGCATAGAGGTCTTGAGGGCTGCCCCATTGCTCCAGCTGCCCGCGATTCATTACCGCTATTTTGCTGGCCAGTGACATGGCTTCAGACTGGTCATGGGTGACATAAACCATGGTTGCGCCCGTGCGACGGTGAAACTCCCGGAAGGTTTCTTCCATTGAAGCGCGCAGGTGGCGATCCAGGTTCGCCAAAGGTTCATCCAGCAACACAACATCCGGTTCAGTCACCAGACAACGCGCCAGCGCCACACGCTGACGCTGGCCTCCACTCAAATCCTTGGGTGCACGGTCAGCCAGGTGTGTTAATTGCACCGCAGCCAAGGCCTCATCAATACGGCGCTGACGCTCAGCCTCCGACATTTTCTGCAATTTCAGCGGGTAGCCCACGTTCTGCAGCACCGTCATATGCGGCCAGAGTGCATAGGACTGGAACACCATCCCCATGCGGCGCTGCTCAGGAGGAATGTTCGTGTCTGCCGAGGCCAGCAACTGCCCGTTCAGTTCAATCGTGCCGCCCGAAACCGTCTCGAACCCGGCCAGCATTCTGAGCATGGTGGTTTTACCGCAGCCACTGGGTCCCAGCAGCGCAACAAATTCCCCCTGCTCAATCTCAAGACTTACCGCGTCCACTGCGGCCTGGCCATCAAAGGTTTTGGATACGCAATCCAGAATCAGGTTCGCCAAGGGATTACTCCTTCAGGTAGCCAACGTCCCATCAGGCTCAGTAGCAGCATGAGAAACGCGACCATTACAACAATGACCACCGAGATTGCAGCGGCCAACACGCTGTCGCCGCCTTCATCCAGGTTAAACACCAATACCCCCAGGGTTTCATTACCGGCACTCCACAGCAGTGCTGACACCGTCAGCTCATTAACCGCCGTCAAAAACACCAGCAAACCACCTGCACAGAGCGCAGGCGCCACTAGAGGCAATACGATTTGCAACAAGCGCCGCAGAGGACCGGCACCAGCCAATTGAGCCGCTTCTTCAAGCGAGCCATCCAGCTGACCGGCACTAGCCTGCACCGGCTTCAGTGCAATGCTCATAAAGCGCGCCAGATAGGCCACAAACATGATCCCGAGAGTGCCGTAGAGGCTGACATCCAGCAGCGGCAATGGCTGCACGAACAACAGGATGCAGGCAATGGCCAGCACCACACCGGGCAAGGCGTATGGAATTTCAATCAGACTGTTAACGGCGGTGCGCATTTGCGGCTTCATCCGCAGCAGCAGCCAGGCCAGCGGCAAGCTGAGCGCCATCAGAAAAGCGGCGCTGCCTGCGGCCAGCAACAGACTATTCCCCATGGCTCTGGCAGTAACGCCCTGACGCGAAAGCATTTCCACATAGGCTTCAAACGTCAGCGTTTCAGCCGTGAGGCCAACGCCCAAGGCGGGTACCAACGAACTGATCACCAATGCGATCAGCGGTGCTACCAGTATTAGGCTCAACACCAGCCAAAGAGCGGCCTGCAGACCCAGTCGATGGTTCCTGTTCAACACAAACGCCTGCGCACGCCCGCTATGCCCCACCAACTCGAACTGGGCCTTGCGTACAAAACGCTGTTGTACCAATACACCCACCAGCGCCAGGCAACCGATAAGCATCGACAATACCGCTACCTCACTCAATACGGTCTGACCAAAGCCGGCCAGGTGCTGATAGATCAGGGTCGGCAACACGTAATAGGACGCAGGAATACCCAGCATGGCCGGTATGCCAAAGTTGCCTAACGCTGATACAAACGCGATAGCGGCAGCAGCTACCAGCCCACTACGACACAAAGGGAAAATCACATCCAGCCACACCCTGCGCTGACTGGCGCCGTTGATTCTGGCCGCTTCGATCAGTTCAGCCGGAAGGTTGATCAAGCTGGCTCTAAGCGTCAGAAATACCAGAGGTGCATGCTGGATCCCCATCAACAAAGCAATGCCTTCAGCCGAGTACAGGGGTTGCGGCGAACCCAAAGACGGTGCCAACCCCAGCGAGTTCAACAAGGGGCTACTGGGTCCAAACAGCTGCAGCCAGCTTAAGGCCGTCACCTGCGGTGGAATCATCATGGGTAGCATGAAACAGAACACCAGCCACTGACGCCCTGATACATTGGTCAGCGACAGCGCACAGGCGAAGAGCGCCCCCAGTACCAGCGAAATCAGCGTCGCCAAAATCGAGGTATAAAGACTGTTGTACAGAGCAACCCAGGTAGAGCTATCACGCAACACCCTGATCAAGGGCGACTCGGTACCCCGCTCCAATTGACTCAGAGCCTCCAGCAACAAACGAAGACTGGGCGTGAGACTCAGTAACACGATCAAAGCAAGAATAAGAGCAACCAGCCAGCGCGGCTGGTCGCTCGGGAAAACAGCTGCCAACATGCTCAGCCGCCAAATACGTCGTTGAAGCGCGCTTTGTTGGCATCGGCGTTACGCAATGCATCCGCTGCATCGAAAGGCATCAGCTTGATTGCCGAGCGAGCCGGAAAGCCTTCTGGTGCTTCAACCTGATTGCTGGCCGGAAGGTAGCCCTGTGCCCGAACCAGCTCCTGTCCCTTGGTTGAGAGCACAAAATCAACAAACTTCTGCGCCGCCTCTACGTTCTGAGCGCCCTGCATAATGGCAACCGGCTCTGTCACCATGCTGCCGCCCTCCTGAGGGAAGGAAAACTCTATGGGTGACCCCTTACGTGCTTCACGAATGGCAAGGAAATCGACAATCACGCCATAAGGCTTGTTACCCGAAGCGACGGCCTTCAGCACACCGCCGTTACCGCCTTGCGCCTGAGTCTGGTTGTCAGCCAGCGAGCGGTAGTAGTCCCAGCCCAGATCAGGGTTGGACGTCAGTGTGGCCAGATGAATCAGTGCTGCACCTGAGTACAGAGGACTCGGCATCGCCACCTGCCCCTTGTATCGAGCATCAGCAAGATCAGCCCAACGCGTCGGCTTCTCAGCGGCGCGAACATGACGAACGATGCCAGTGGTGATCAACTTGGTGCCGTAGTAGTAGCCCTGTGGCTCGTAAATAGCGGGATCATAGTTAGCACGTTCCGGGCTCAGATAGGGCTGCAGATGCCCGCCGTCCTTCAAGGACTCCATAGTGACGCTATCGGCGATCAACAGCAGGTCCGCACGCGAAGTGCCGCTCTGCAGCTCGGCGCGCAGTCGTGTCATCAGCTTGGTGGTGCCATCACGCACCCATTCAACCTCAATATCAGGATTCGCTTGTGTGAAAGCATCAACAGTAGCCTGAGCATCAGCGTTCGGCTGGCTTGTGTAAAGCACCAGCCGGTTATCAGCAAATGCCAGTGTTGAGAGCGAGCAGCCAGCTATTGCGGCCAAGGTCATCAAGGTTTTTTTAAACATGGTGCCACCTCCAAAATGTGATGGCTGAAACCTTAATGACACCTGCTTACACCAAAATGACAATTCACTTTCGTTTTGATGTCATTTGTTTTCGTTTTGATAGCCCCGGGCTCAAAACGCTAATGGCACAGGTTTTATACGGACAAGCAGATGCATAGACGCAGACACCTGATTACCGAACGGATCAACGCTGAAGGGCGTACCAGCCTGCAAGCATTGGCTGAACACTTTGAGGTTTCAGTCCAGACCATACGCAACGATGTTCGCGTGCTGGTGCAGCAGGGACTGGTACTGCGTAACCATGGAGAGGTACTGCCCTTCCCTCACCGGGAAAATGTCAGCTACGACCAGCGGCAAATTCGCAATGCATCAGGAAAGGAAAAGATTGCTGCCCTGTGCGCAGACTATCTGGGCGGCTTCCAGACACTGTTTCTGGGCACAGGCTCAACCCTGGCCGAGCTCGCCGCACGACTGGGGGAGCATAAAGGCCTGCAGGTGATGACCAATAATCTTCATGTTGCCAACTGGCTGTGTGAGCACCCGGATTGCGCATTGACCATTGCCGGAGGCCGGGTAAGGCAGCGAGACAGGGATGTAATCGGAGGCGATGCGCTGCGTTTTTTCCAGCGCTACCGCGCTGATACCGCCATTACCTCAGTAGGTGCCATGGACGCCAGTGGGCAGTTGTTCGATTTCAACGATGATGAAGTGATGGCACGGGAAGCGATGCTGGAACAGAGCCGCTTTCATATTCTGCTACTGGACAGCAGTAAATTCGATACCCGCGCCCCCTGTAATGCCGGACAGGTCGAGGATTATGATCTGGTTATCACCGATAAACCCCTGCCCTTGCGCGTGCATGCGCGCCTGATGGCCAAGGGCGGCGAGGCACTGAGTCACGGTGCTGAATAAGGGATTAGCTCTCCCCAAACACAACCTGATTACGTCCCTGCTCCTTGGCGTCATAGAGCAACATATCTGCCTGCTTCAATAGAGAGTCTAAGCTATCCGCGGGCATCTCAGCCATACCGGCGCTAAAAGTAAAGCTCAGACTGCCATCGGGAAAATCAACGCTACTGGCTCCAACCTGTGCTCGTACCGCATCGAGTAACTGGGCGGCGCGCGCAACCGACAAGCCAGGAAACAGAATACAGAACTCTTCTCCACCCATTCGCGCAACCATAAAGCGTGAAAATGCGCGGTTTAGCGTCCGGGCAAAAGACACCAGCACTAGATCACCTATATCGTGGCCATATTCATCATTGATGCGCTTGAAGTGATCGATATCCAATATCGCCAAGCTCAGCTCCGAATCGGAAGACTCCGCTTTGGCAACAAGCTTGCGGGATTGATCCATAAAGTAACGGCGGTTATGGAGGCTTGTCAGCGCATCCGTATAGGCCAGTCGATGAAGCTCTCGGGTCCGCTCCATCGATTCCACCGCATGCATGATGCGGCAGAAGAATTCTTCATGGGAAAAGGGCTTGTAGAGAAAATCATCAGCCCCATTTTTGATGAACTTGGCAGACAGGTACTTATCATCCGCTGAAGACAGACCAATAATCACCAGATCCACTTTTTCATGCTTGTAGCGCAAGGCATGAATCAGGCCGAAGCCGTTCATCTCAGGCATGTTGTAGTCGGTCAGCAAAATATCGATCGACTGATCGGCCAGAATACCCTCCAGCGCCTGCCGGCCATTTTCGGCTTCGACTACCTGAAACTGGTGCCGACGCAGCAAATCAGTGATGAACCAGCGTGTGACCGAGGAGTCCTCTGCTACCATCACCTTGATCTCACGATTTCGGAACAGTCGATTGATCAGGTTGACCGCATATTGACAGCTATACAGCCCTTCCTTTTGAACATAATCAACAATGCCCTGGCGTAACAGGGCATCGCGATTTTCATCCCCCATGCGTCCAGTAAGCACAATGGTCGGAATTTGCTGCTTGAGCATGTAATCGACCATTTCACCATTGGGCGCATCCGGCAGGTTTAGATCGACTATGCTCGCAAACCAGTCGTCACGCTTGGCCAACTCACACCGTGCTTCTTCAGCGTTCATCGCAAAAATCACGTCAAAGGAAGTCAGAACCTTTTGGGCGATATAGCGAAGAACCTTGGTTACGGCCTGTGAGTCTTCAACGATTAATACAGAGGGCACGGCTCGGCTCCCGGCAACTGGCAAGGAGCTTCAGTTTAGCATGCCTGCAACTATCTCAGCCCGGCAATCGCTAGCTCGCTGGCAACAACTTTGCCGCTCCCAAACGTGCAGCAATTTTCATAATTTTGCCTTGCAAAGCATCGGCACTGAATGGCTTGACCAGATAACCGTTAACCCCAGCGTAGGCCGCCCGGATCATCTGCTCTTTCTTAGACTCTGCCGTTACCATCAATACGGGGATTTTTGCTGTTTCAGGGTGAGTCCGCATATTTTCGACCAACTCCAGCCCATCCATTTCCGGCATGTGCCAATCGGTCACCACCAGATCAATGCCCCCCTTGCCAAGCAACTCCAAAGCTTCAACACCATTGCGCGCTTCTTGAACATCTGTAGCACCCAATTGTTTGAGCAGACTGGCAATAATCCGGCGGGTAGTCGAAAAGTCGTCAACAACCAAAACTCTCATATGCGCCTTCATAACTGCACCTGACACTGTTTATAAACCGTACTATAGCCAAGCATGTCTTAAATGTCACTATATATACAAATGAAATACTAACAACAAATGCAATAAAATAACCCGTTCTTCTTTTTAACCATTCCGACTCCAAGCCTCCCTAATCTGGCTGGCCGATTGTCATTTGACGCCACTGCACTTAAGCTGCTCCCATGATGCATTTAACCTCTCCTTTGCAAGTCCCGCGAGCACGAGCACGTGCCCTGATTGGCTTTGCTGAACTGGTGACTCGGCACGGGGGAAGCCCTGAAGCCTTACTTCAAGAGATTGGTCTTGAACCGGCGCTGTTGGGTGAACCGGACGCTTCACTGGAACACACCCGCGTTGTCCAACTATTTGAGCTGGCAGCGGACCGCTTGAAAGTAAAGGACTTTGGCCTTCAGCTGTCGGAGATACAGGGCACGGATGTGCTGGGTCCTATTGCAGCCATTGCACTCAACTCTTCTACCGTTGGCGAAGCGCTGAACGCTATTCATCGCCACATGGCTTATCTCAGTACCAGTGCCGAAGCATTGATTGCTCCTGAGATTAATCCAGATCAGGCGGCAATTTTTTACGATATGCATCTGCCAGCAGGCCTGCCCCACCGGCAGAAGTCAGAACTCAGCTACGCTGTTGCACTGCGCTTGATACGACTGGTTGCGCCGGGGTGTAACAGTGAGAACTGGGAATTGCATTTCAGTCATAGCCAGGGCCTGAAGCCGGAGGAATACAGGTGCAGGCTTGGTTGTCGAGTTCAGCTGGGGCAAGCAAAAGAAGGTCTTTATTTTCCTCAAAAGCTTCTCCAACAAAGAATAGATACGGCAGACTCTGTCCTGCGTACCGAAATGGAGCGATATGTCAGCCATATTGCCCGTCGCTATCCACTGGATCTTGGTAAGCAGGTACACACCCTGCTGGAACAGCAGCTGGTTTCAGGCAATTGTACACTGCCCAAAATTGCCCAACAGCTAATGATGTCTCCGCGGAGTCTGCAACGGCGCTTGAAACAACAGAACACGTCGTTTGATGCCATTGCCGATGCCTTGCGCAAACAGCGGGCAGAAGAGCTGTTATGCCATTCAGATCAATCACTGGAGTCAGTCTGGAGCCTGATCGGCTATACCGAAGCCAGCACCTTCAATCGCGCCTGCAAGCGCTGGTTTGGCCAAACGCCACTGGCGTTCCGGAAGTCATTCCAGAACGCCAGTGGCGAGTTTGAAGCTCAACCGTCTTGAGACATTCAGCCTCGATTAATCGAGTAGTCCACCAGTAACCTGCTTCAGGAACTCACGTGTCATCTCGCCGTGCGGTGACATGATCAGGTCCAGGTTAGCATCCTTCGCCATTTCCATGCAGCCACGCGGGTTGGAGAATTCACGGAAACCTTCCAGGCCGTGATGACGCCCCATACCGCTCTTGCCAACACCACCGAAGCCCATGGTCTCCTGCGCACCTTGCAGAGCCGCGGCATTGACACAGAAACCACCGGAAGAGGTGTTCATACGCAGTTTGTCGACTAAATCCTGCTGTTCGGAGAAGATGTAAATTCCGAGTGGTCGGTCACCAGACTGGATAGAACTGATCACTTGATCAAATTCGGTATAGGTGTAAATCGGCAGAATCGGGCCAAACACTTCGTTACGATCCAGCAGAGAATCTTTCTGAGGATTGATCACCAGCGTCAAAGGCATGCGTGAAGGTGCTGTTTCATCGCCACGCTGAGCTGCACTGCCCAGTTCAATGATTTGAGTACCCTGCTGACGTGCTTCGTCCAGGTAGCTGCCCAAACGGTCGAACTGACGGGTATTGATAACCGAGCAGATCTGCGGAGCCTGAGTGTAGTCGCCTACGCTGCTCTCAACGAAGTCCTTGACCAGATTGACGAAACGATCAACGGAAGCTGCCGGTACATAGCAGTGGTCGACATTGATACACAGCTGACCATTCTTGGTCATTTTAATACCGACCATGCTGCGGATGTTTTCCGGTGTCAGCGCCTCTTCAGTGAAGACAGTCGGGTTCTTGCCACCCAGTTCCAGCGTTACCGGCACCAGATTCTTGGCCGCATTCATCATGACTTCACGGCCAACAGATGTGCTGCCGGTATACAGCAGGTGATCCCACTGCATGGCACTGAAGTGTTTGGCCAGGTCGATTCCGCCATTCACCACGGCGACACGATCACGGTCAAAGGTGGCACCGATGATCTCTTCCAGTACTTCACCAACAGCAGGGGTCTGCTCAGAAGGTTTGATGATGGCACGGTTACCGGCCGCCAGCATTTCACACAGCGGGCCAACGGTCAGCTCAACCGGGAAGTTCCAGGCTGGCATATTACCGATAACACCCTTAGGCTGATATTCAATGTAGGCTTTGGAGCTGCCATAGATATGCGGTTCTACATCCCGGTAGTCACGTGCGGCCCATTGTTCCAGCATGTTCAGCGCATACTGCGCACGGCCTGCGACACTGACCACATCGTGGGCATAGGTCATAAGTTCAGGGTGGTAGCCGTAGTCGCTGTTCAGAGCTTCAGCCAGGCGTTTGGCGTTGCCCAAAACCATGCCCGGAATAGCCTGCAGCAGCTCTTTGCGTTCAGCAAGCGTAGGGTGCGGGTCCTTGAGGTAGGCAGCTTTCTGCTGCTGGAAAACATCTTCGAGTTGCGCAATTGCATCGTGATCAGCGTGATTCATATCAACCTCTCATGGTGTCAGCACAGCCCTTTCGGCTCTGCTTGATGAGCAATCGGTCATTCAATCGATGACCGCCATGAGAGTATTATTCACACCAGAACGGCGAGCGTATTGTCTTTTGGCGCCACTCTATTAGCAGCAAACGACGTACCCGATCAGCAAGTCCCCTGAGGCCTAGCGATGCCGGCCTCTTTCAGCAAAGCAACCGAGCGCACAGTCACATCACTCTGGAACGCCTTTTCATAATTTACATCCAATACATACGCCTTGGCACGCAGACGAATCGCCAAGTGTGTTGTCAGTATCACCTCTTCAATGGCGAAGGAGACAGGTTGCTTAAGATGGGCAAAGCGGCTGGTAATTATCACTTCTCTCACAATGCTGCGCGCCTTTTCGATATCGGCATCCAGCGCCAGATGAAAGTCGGTCACGACCATCATCGACATGGCCCCCATATTGCCGGACGACACCACATCAGTCACAAAGCGCGCGTTGGGAATGGTGACAGTATTGTCATCCAGTGTCTGGAGCCTTACAGCCCTCAGAGTTATGGCCGTGATTTCGCCATACACACCCTCAAAGCTGACCATATCCCCTACCTGGAAAGGACGATCAAACAACAGCATGATCCCTGCGATCAAAGACGCCGCTACATCCTTGAGCGCAAAGCCGATGGCCACTGCCGCTGAGCCACCAACGGCCAGTAACATTTCTTGTGGAGGCTGGAGAACCACGATCAGCAGGAAAGCCGTACCGCCGATATAGAGAATAAAGCTGACCAATGTGGTCATCTGGAGGATGGTAAAGCGGCGCGTCGGCAAACTTTCCATCAACCCCATGGCCGTTCGTCTGATCAACCAGTTGATTAACCAGAGAACAACAAAACCAGCGATAAGCATGAGCAGGTTGCTGGCCTCGAACATGGACAGCACTGCTTCGAACTGCGAATTGAATTTATCGGCTGTTTCATTCATTGAGCAAATTCTTCCTGTTCAGCAACTTACCCAGGATAGGAATCCACAAAGGCACTACACGGTAACGCCGATCTGCAGTACGCCACACAAAACCGGCATCAAACGCCGTCTTCAAGGCTGCGCGAATGGTCGATTCCTGAATCGAAGTAGTTTCTACCAACTCATCACTGGTCATATTTTCATGCAGCATCAGAGCCGAATACACGAAGAGCGCGTCTCCGGAGAGATTATCCAGCATACTCATCGACGGCGGCTGCGGCAGGCTAACAAGCACCGATTTGCCTCTCACAGAAATCGACTTAAGCCAAATTTCCAGCGCCTGCATGGGATTACCCCCACTGACATCCCACAGCAAGTTGAAATACAGCTGCTCAGCATTTCGCACATTGCCTGCCTGAGGGCCACGGGTAGACAGCAGAATGTCATCGTAATCCAGTGACAGCCCACTGAGCTGATGGCGCGACAGAATGAGTGAACGTATCTCACTTTGCGTCCAGGCCTTGGTCCTGATCACCTTGCTGAACTGGTAGTCACCACCAAACACCTGACGCAGATAGGACCAGCTGTGATTACTGATCGCCAACACCCAGTAGATGCTCTGTACCCGCGTACGCAACAGGCTGAGCAGCATTTCCCAACCGCCAAGGCCACCAACTTTACGCAAAAACAGGTTTTGAGCATCCTCAATAATCACAACGGTGGGTTCACGGTCCGCTTCACTGGCCACCAGTGCTGAGGGACCAGCACTGAGATTGGCGCCCAGTGCCTGACCCAGCAAATCGGTAACAGACTCAGCTGAAATGGTTTTGGCAGGCACCTGCACACGACAGACCTTCAGCCCCTGCTCGTCTTCCGCCCAATTCCCCAGACGCTCCATCAACGTTGACTTGCCCGATCCTCTTGCACCCTGAATCAGCAGCGAGTTTTCCTCGGATGCATGTTCCTGCCACTGAGACAGAGACTCCTGCAACCGGGACAGGAGTTCCACGCTGATATAGGGCGGCTTCTTCTCATCAAAACCTGCATCGAACCATTTACGATACTCTTCAAGATCTTCGCCATCCTCAAGACTGGCTTCCTGACTGGTTTGAGAGCGAAGTGCAAAACTGCGTGCCGAGATTCTGCGATACCAGTCGAAATCGATGAGGCCTCGATGACAGAAATCGATAATCTGCCCACCCAGAAGCACCGGGATACCCAGAGGACGCACAATAAAAGCGGCCCGGTGCAGGAAAAGCCGCTCAACCCAGGGGTCAATCTGTGGCGGAAGGTAGGATTGCAAAGCCGCTACAAACTCCTTGCGATAGCGATGCAGCAGCAAACTCAGTGCCACCAGGATGGAGACCAATGTCAGCCAACGCAGGTGGTGCACCAGCAAGGCCCCACCTATCGCCAGATTCGCCATCGCCTGCAATAGCCAGGGCAACAAAATCACACCCGACGCATACCTGGAATGACGGGCAATTCGGCTGGACTGAGCTTCACTCAAGAACACGCTGGCACGTTCATTGATTCGATGCAGCATCCAGCTGCAGAACTCAGCCACCAGGCCATACAGAATGTAGATTTTGGCAAAGGGAATCAGCGGCAGCAGCAACACAAGGTGGTAGTCCAGGAACAGTTTGCCAAGCAGGTCCAGCCCGATCCAACCCACAAACCAGGGTAACAAGGTCGGGAAACTGGTCGTGCCTCTGAGCACCTGATGATATAAGCGCTGCTTGCGATAGCGTTTTGCCAGCTCAGTGTGGAAATTGGATACAGGGGTCCTCAGCCAGCGCGCAACGATTGCCAATCCCCAAAAGCAGAGCATGCCAAACAGATACTCCCCAACCTGGAAATAGCGCCAGAACGAGGAATCAACACCCCCTGCAGGCTTGAAGCCCACCAAAGCATCGACGTACAACCATTTGAAGACATTACGCAGCGAGCGTAGTTCGCTTCCCAACAGCTGCATGTGATCAAGCTTTAGCCTAGTCAAAGCCTGCTCGAACATGTCCCCTTTTTCACGCCACAGCAAGCTCCTGACAATATTGGAATTATTCGTCATGACCAACGCATCGAGTTCAAGAATACGAAGGTGATCTTTCAGCAATTGAAGCGTTTCGGCAGATTGGTTTTGCGGCAGCTCGGCTTGCTTGCGAAGACGCATGGTCGATATTGCCAGGGTCTGAGACTGACGCCAGAGGTCAATCCAGAGTTCAGTATCCTTGGCCGTCACGCCATCGACCAGACCCGGTAACAGCTGAAAAAAGGTTTTACGCTGTTGCTCCAGAGAGGAACTAAGCTGAATAAGAAATGCCCGGACTTCAGGATCATAAGGGGCATCAGCGGTAACAAGGATCTCCTGCTGATGCAGGGACACACGCTGCCGAGAGCGCCAAACGCCAAGAACAGCATCCCGAATTTCAGGCCGCTGTTTACGCCACAGACGATCACGAATATTGCTGATGTGGCCCTGGGTACGCTGAAGGTCCGCCAAAGAAGCCGCATATTCATCGGCAAAATCCGGGCAGGTCAGTTGCTCCGGCCAGTTTTGACTGTTCTGCTCACCCGACTGAGAAGTCAGTAGCTCCTCTAACTGGTCAGGTGTTGCTTCGGCAGCAGCATAATCTTCGATGACAGAGCGAAGATGTCCAAGAACAGTTTCTGCGGCACGCAGATCCTGGTTCAGACTTTTCACAACCAGCGATTGTTCACTGCAATCAATTTCATCCTGCGCCAGTGCAAGCCCAGGCAGTACCAGCAACAGAATCAGTAATAAACGAGTGGTCAGGGTGAAGTTCATCTTGGCGTTTGACTTCCACTATCAAGGGCCTTGAAGATGCAAGTATCGGCTAGATTCACCAAATAATATAGTTCAAATATCAACGCATAACGACACAAGCCCTGACCGACAAACCTTTGAATACACTTTGCCAGACAGGGCCTGGATTCTTCACTCTGAATCTACCGTGTAAGTACAGCCGCAGTTTTTAGCCAGCTGCACCCAAGCGCTCGCCAGCGATACGGGCAGCAACATGCAGATCTTCACAGCCGTGCTCAATCAGCTCCTGCAGCTGCTGCTTCATGCGGCGCGACCAGAATTTCTCCACATGACCTTCGATCACCTGAGCCACAGTGGCTTCATCGCCCACACTGGCGTTGTTGATCGCGATATGGTTGAGCATTTTGATCAAGGATGATTTTTCATGCGACATGAGATTTCTCTTTATTATCGGAGTTATGAAATTCACCGGTCGTGTACAACACATGACGACCGGGACGCGCAAAGCCAATCAGATGGATACCCGCCGTATTAGCCTGCTCAATGGCCAGAGCAGTCGGAGCAGAGACCGCGACCAATGCCCCTATATTCGTTGCGGCACACTTGTGCACCATCTCGAAACTGGCGCGACTGGTGATCAGCACGAACGCTCCGGTATCCGGTTTCGTAGATACAGCTCGGGCACCGACCAGCTTGTCCAAAGCATTGTGGCGACCGACATCCTCACGCAGAAGCAGAATGGACCCACTGCTGTCACAGAGCGCGGCGCCGTGAACGGCACCGGTACTGACCTGCAGTTGCTGGTGTTCACGCAGCTGCGTCAGCGCTGACTCAATCGCTTCAACACTTGGCAATGGAGCCGGATCAACCCTTGCGGGTGTACCTATGGCCTGAGCCAGCGATTCGGCCCCACAGAGGCCGCAGCCGGTTCGCCCGGCAAGATTGCGTCGGCGATGCTTCAGGGTTTCAAAGCATTCAGTTGCAAGCTCAATCTGAACCTCAATGCCCAATGGATGCTGCACCACTTCCATGCCATAGACCTGTGACGCACGTTCGATAATCCCTTCGCTCAAGCTAAAGCCCAGAGCGAAATCTTCAAGATTATCGGGTGTTGCCATCATCACCACATGCGACAGGCCGTTGTAGACCAGCGCGACGGCCACTTCGTCCGCCACCTGGTCTTCGGCCGGCTCAAGCTCTGCGCCCTGACGACGCAGCACCTGAACCTGCTGTTCTCCCTTCAACCCTGCCATCAGGAGACTTCCGTGCGAGCCTCGCGCAGGAAACCCTGCTGACGATGGTGGTTGTCGTGAAAGTTTTTCTGCCACTCGGACGGCTGAGTCACTTTCTCCACCTGTACCGCCGTCACCTTGTACTCAGGGCAGTTGGTCGCCCAGTCCGAGTTATCGGTAGTGATCACGTTGGCACCACTGTGCGGATGGTGGAAAGTGGTGTACACCACGCCTGGCTGCATGCGTTCGCTTATGCGGGCACGCAATACCGTATGACCGGCACGGCTGCTGATTCCCAGCCAGTCGCCGTCATTAATGCCACGCTCTTCGGCATCATGCGGATGCACTTCCAGCACGTCTTCGTCATGCCACACCTGGTTTTCGGTACGGCGGGTCTGGGCACCTACGTTGTACTGGCTCAGAATACGCCCGGTTGTCAGCAACAGCGGGAAACGGCGGTTGGCACGTTCGGTGGTCGGTACAAACTCGGTGATGGCAAACTTGGCCTTACCGATCGGGAAGCTTTCCACATGCATGATGGGCGAACCTTCTGGATGCACATCATTACAGGGCCACTGCAGGCTGCCGTGCTGTTCAAGCTTCTCGTAGCTGACGCCGGCGAAGCTCGGTGTCAGGCTGGCGATCTCATCCATGATTTCGGATGGATGGCTGTAGTTCATCGGGTAGCCCAGCGCGTTGGCCAGCTCCTGAGTCACTTCCCAGTCTTCCTTGCCTGCCAGTGCCGGCATCACCTTGCGCACACGGTTGATACGACGCTCGGCGTTGGTAAAGGTGCCGTTCTTCTCCAGGAAGGTAGAACCCGGCAGCAGAACGTGCGCAAACTTGGCGGTTTCGTTGAGGAAAATGTCCTGCACGATCAGGCAATCCAGCGAACGCAGGGCCTGCTCAACGTGCTGGGTGTTCGGGTCTGACTGGGCAATATCCTCACCCTGCACATACATGGCGCGGAAAGCGCCAGCGATGGCCGCATCGAACATGTTCGGGATACGCAGGCCCGGCTCGGGATCGATCTGCACGCCCCAGGCCGCTTCGAAATGACCACGGGCAACAGGATCGGACACATGCTGGTAACCTGGCAGCTCGTGCGGGAAGGAGCCCATGTCACAGGAGCCTTGAACGTTGTTCTGGCCACGCAGCGGGTTCACACCCACACCTTCACGGCCGATGTTACCGGTTGCCAGCGCCAGGTTGGCGATACCCATAACGGTAGTCGAACCCTGGCTATGCTCGGTGACGCCCAGGCCGTAGTAGATCGCCGCATTGGGTGCCTTGGCGAAGGCACGGGCAGCCGCGCGAACCTTATCGGCAGGTACACCGGTGATCTCTTCGACATTTTCAGGCGCGTGACGCTCATCAGCGATAAAGGTGCGCCACTGGTTGTAGCCTTCGGTATCACAGCGGTTGGCAATAAAGTCGCTGTCTTCCAGACCTTCACTGACCACCACATGCGCCAGAGCGTTGACCATGGCCACGTTAGAACCCGGACGCAACGGCAGGTGCATGGAGTCATTCAGGTGCGGTGTATCCAGCAGGTCGATATGACGCGGGTCAGCCACAATCAGGCTGGCCCCCTCACGCAGACGACGGCGCAGCAGAGAACCGAATACCGGGTGGGCATCGGTGGGGTTGGCACCGATCACCAGCACACAGTCTGCCTTCAGAACGGAATCAAAGGTCTGGGTACCGGCGGACTCACCCAGTGTCTGCTTCAGGCCATAACCGGTCGGGCTGTGGCACACACGGGCACAGGTATCGGTATTGTTGTTACCGAAAGCAGCACGAATCAGCTTCTGAACCAGAAAGGCTTCTTCGTTAGTGCAACGAGAAGAGGTGATGCCCCCAATGCTTTCGCGGCCATGCTCTGCCTGAACTTCCTTCAGGCGGCGGGCAGCGAAACCGATCGCTTCTTCCCAGCTCACTTCACGCCAGGGCTGATCGATGCTGTCGCGAATCATCGGGGCACGGATACGATCCTTGTGCGTGGCATAGCCAAAGGCAAAACGCCCCTTCACACAGGAGTGACCGTGGTTCGCCTCACCACCTTTATACGGCAGCATGCGCACCAGCTTGTCGCCTTTCATTTCGGCTTTGAACGAACAGCCCACGCCACAGTAGGCGCAGGTCGTCACGACCGAATGCTCCGGCTGACCCATTTCGATCACTGTATTTTCCGTCAGCGTGGCGGTCGGGCAGGCCTGTACACAGGCACCACAGGAGACACATTCGGAATCGAGGAAGCTGTCGTTCTGACCGGCAGCAACGCGGGAATCGAAGCCGCGGCCATCAATAGTCAGAGCAAAGGTACCCTGCACTTCGGAACAGGCACGCACACAACGGGAGCAGACTATGCATTTGCTCGCATCGTAGGTGAAGTAAGGGTTGGAGGTATCCTTTTCCGCCTGCAGGTGGTTTTCGCCGTCAAAGCCGTAGCGCACTTCGCGCAGGCCTACGGCACCGGCCATGTCCTGCAGCTCGCAGTCACCGTTCGCCGGACAAGTCAGGCAGTCAAGCGGGTGGTCGGAGATGTACAGCTCCATAATGTTCCGGCGCAGCTTGGCCAGCTTGTCGTTCTGGGTCCAAACCTTCATGCCCTCTTCCGCGGGCGTAGTGCAGGAGGCCGGTGTACCACGGCGGCCATCAATCTGAACAGCACAGAGACGGCAGGAACCAAAGGCTTCCAGGTTATCGCTGGCACAAAGCTTGGGAATATTGATATCCGCCAGCGCCGCAGCACGCATCACGGAGGTGCCTTCCGGCACACGAATTTCAACACCGTCGATTTCCAGAGTGACCTGCTTCTCGCTCAGTGAAGCGGGCGTACCATAGTCTCGGTTGTAGTCCAGCTTGGGATCAAAATGCTGCAACATGTCAGGCCACCTCCTGCTCGGGTTTCGCGGGTTGAACGAAGTCTTCACCAAAGTGCTTCACGGCGCTCTGCACCGGGAAGGGCGTCATGCCACCCATCGCACACAAAGAACCATCCACCATGGTTTCGCAAAGATCGGCCAACAGTTCCAGATTAGCTTCTCTGTTCTCACCTGCACGAATTCGATCAATCACCTCCACCCCACGGGTAGAACCGATACGACAGGGGGTGCACTTGCCGCAGGATTCGGCTACACAAAACTCCATAGAGAAGCGGGCCTGTTCACTCATGTCGACGGTATCGTCAAACATCACCACACCGCCATGGCCCAGCACTGCCCCTTCAGCAGCGAAGGCTTCATAGTCGAGTGCTGTATCCCACTGACTTTCCGGCAGGTACGCGCCCAGAGGGCCACCCACCTGAACCGCACGCAGCGGACGGCCATTACGCGTACCGCCGCCAAAGTCGAACATCAACTCACGCAGACTGGGACCAAAGGCCAGTTCGACCAGACCACCCTGTTTCACATTACCGGCCAACTGGAACGGCAAGGTGCCACGTGAACGGCCCATACCGCAGTCAGCATAGGCCTGAGCGCCCTGGTCCAGCACGAAGGGTACGGCCGCAAGCGACAGTACGTTGTTGACTACCGTGGGCTTGCCAAACAGACCGACAATGGCAGGCAGCGGCGGCTTGGCACGCACCAGACCACGCTTGCCTTCCAGGCTTTCCAGCAGAGAGGTTTCTTCGCCGCAGATATAGGCACCCGCTCCCAGACGCACTTCCAGCTCAAAACGTCGACCACTGCCGAGTATGTTGTCACCCAGCAGGTTATTTTCATTCGCGATGGCAATGGCGCGATTGAGTGTTTCAAACGCCAGCGGATATTCTGAGCGCAGGTAGATATAGCCCTGAGTTGCACCCACGGCCAAACCGGCAATGGTCATCCCTTCGATCAGCATGAAGGGATCGCACTCCATCACCAGACGGTCAGCGAAAGTGCCTGAATCACCTTCGTCGGCATTGCAGACGATGTACTTCTGCTCGGCAGGTGCATCCAGTACGGTCTGCCATTTAATGCCGGTCGGGAAAGCTGCACCGCCACGACCACGCAGGCCGGAGGCTTTGACTTCATCCACGATACCCTGAGCACTCATCTCCAGCGCCTTGATCAGACCCTGATAACCGGTGTGCGCACGGTAATCATCCAGTGACAGAGGGTCGATGACACCTGCACGGGCAAAGGTCAGACGCTGTTGGCGCTTGAGGTAGGGAATCTCTTCAACCAGACCCAGTGCCAGCGGGTGGTCCTGCTTGCCCTGCCAGAATTCGGCATCAAACAGGGAATCCAGATCCTTGGCTTTCACCGGACCAAAACCTGCGCGGCCCTGCTCGGTATCCACTTCTACCAAGGGTTCCAGCCAGTACAGGCCACGGGTGCCGTTGCGAACGATTTCAACATCCACACCACGCTCAGCAGCCACTGCAGCCAGCTGCTTGGCCAGGCGATCAGCGCCCAGCGCCTTGGCGGTAGTATCGGACGGAATATAAATTCGGGTACTCATCACTTCAGCTCCAGTCGTTCGGTCTTGAGGTCATCGATCAGCTCATCGAAAGACTCGGGCGTAACGAACGCGTGGATGTCATCACCGACTCGCACAGAGGGGCCACAGGAGCAATTTCCCAGGCAGTAAACAGGTTCCAGAGTGACTGTGCGATCTTCACTGGTTTCCGAATACTCGAGGCCCAAGGTCGCTTTCGCGTGTGCTTCCAATGCACGTGAGCCTTGCGCCTGACAGGCTTCCGCTCGGCAGATCTCAACGACGTGGCGACCGGGCTGTTCGGTTCGGAAATGGTGGTAGAAGCTGATAACGCCGTGCACTTCGGCACGGGTAGTCTGAAGCGCACGCGCAATCAGCGCCACCGCATCAGAGGGGATATGACCGAAACGATCCTGCAGTGCGTGCAGAATCGGCAACAGTGCGCCCGGTTTGGATTTCAGTTCATCGATGATCGCGCCCGCAGTTTCCGGGTGCCAGGGTGTGGTGCCGCTAGTGCTCATGGTCTGACCTTCCTGCCGTCAGGATATGAAGTCAATTTCATATCTGAATGGACTATTGCTCTTATTATCCGGGCCAAACTACCATTAGGCATCCAACTACAAAATATGAAAAAAAGTGCCTATTCATAAAATCAACATCGTCCCGACCTGGTCTTTCCGTGATGACAGTGGCCGCGAGCTGGACCCTCAGCTGTTCTCCTTGCTGAAACATATCGAGCAGGACGGCAAACTGACTTCAGCGGCCAAGGCCGTGGGCATCTCCTATCGCCACGCCTGGAACCAGCTCAACAAGTGGGCCGACTTTTTCGGAACGCCTCTGGTTGAGCTGCAAAAGGGACGAGGCGCCAAGCTGACCGAGCTGGGCGCCAAACTGGTATGGGCGGAGAAACGCGTTATTGCCCGGCTGGAACCTCAGCTGGATAACATCACCTCGGATCTGAACCTGGAGCTTTCACGACTGCTGGAAGGCACCCGCCCTCGCCTGAGACTCCAGGCCAGCCATGGTTATGCGGTAGAGCTCTTGCCCCGATTCGCGCAATCGTTCGAACTGGATCTGCAGTATCGCAACGCGCGTGAGGCGCTGGCATCACTGGGGCGTGAACAGTGTGACCTGGCCGGTTTTCATCTGCCGGTGAGCATGCTGAGCGAGGAGATGAAATCGCTTCCCACTCGACTGCTGAAACCGCGCGCCCATCGCATCATCCGCTTCATCACGCGCCAACAAGGTCTGATCGTGGCGGCAGGCAACCCGCTGGGTATCAAGGGGTTGAGCGACCTGTCGCGAACGGACCTGAGGTTTATCAATCGCGAGAAGGATTCAGGCACCCGCTTGCTGCTGGACGAACTGCTGCACCGGACGGGGCATGGCAATAGTGAGTCCCTGTCGCCCGCGGGGGTTGAGTACACCCACTCCGCTATCGCTGCGCATATTGCCGCCGGGATGGCCGATGTGGGCTTTGGTGTGCAGGCTGCAGCGGGCCAGTTCGGGCTCGACTTCATCCCATTGGCGCAGGAGCAATATCTAATGGCCTGCCATCAGCGCACGTTGGAGCAGCCTGCCTGTCAGGCGATGATTGCCATGTTGCAAGGAGAAGCCTTCCGAACAGCTGTGTCTGAACTGCCGGGCTATGACGCTCAAGCCAGCGGTGAAGTGCTGGCACCGGATGATCTGTTTGCGGAAATGGAGAACTGAGCCGGCCAGGTATCAGGCTCTAAACCGTTCTGCCTGCGACAGTTCCTCGGGGCTGTTCAGATTGGCAAAGGCCAGTGTCTGGTCGCTGAAGTCGGCTACGCCCACATCCAGATTTGCCAGCCAGCCACGCATGCTGCGAATATCCTCAGCCAGCGCCTTGATCACACTGGGCTCAAGGTCCTTACGCACAAGGCAGCTAAGCCACTGCATACGCTCGCCGTCATGGGCCACCGCTACGCCATCACGGCTGTTGGCAGCAGCCTGCCAGAGTCGATCCGTAAGATCCTCGGGAATCCAGGGCGTATCGCAGGCACTGAACAACACCCATTCTGTTTGCGCACAGGCAAGCCCGGTTTGAATACCCGCCAAAGGCCCCGCATAGCCGCCTACCTGATCGGCAATAATCTCAAATCCCAGGCGCGCATAATGCTCGGCTGAGCGGTTGGCGTTGAGTAACAGCTGACCAACCTGCGACTGCAATCGGTCACGCACATGCGCCACAAGCGGCTGCCCATCCAGCAGCACCAGTCCTTTGTCCTGACCGCCCATCCGCAAACCACGACCACCGGCCAGGATAACCCCGGTGATCTGCTCCAAATTTGCCTTACCTGTATCCGTTCCCGGCTGTGACACGGCGTTCTCCCAACAATTTTTAATACAATGAAAAACGGCTTAAGGGACCTTCTCCATCCGCCCAAACAGCCTGATTTTTCTGATCATGCAGGACGTTTTTACAGCTCAAAAGCGACCGACATCACCATGCTCAAGCGCGAATTCAGCCTTAAAATGCGCTGGACTTCAATCAAGAACCTCGGCACAGTGCGCGAGTGTCTCATCAGATTGAGGCGTTGAAAACTCCGCTTTTTCTTCGGTTTCAACCACTGCTTTTCCACTCGTTTGATGGCCACACAAAACAACAATATTCCGGGAAGATTGCCATGCCCTCCCAGCTTGTCGACGGATTTGGTCGACGCATAAATTACGTGCGCCTGTCGGTCACCGACCGCTGCGATTTTCGCTGCGTGTACTGCATGACCGAAAAAATGGAGTTCCTGCCACACAGCGAAGTGCTGTCGCTGGAGGAGATCTATGACGTGGCTGCCGCCTTCACCCAGCTGGGTACCAACCGCATTCGTCTGACCGGTGGTGAGCCGCTTGTCCGTCGCAATATCCTGAGTCTTATCGAGCGTCTCGGTCGCCTGCCGGCAGAACTCTGCCTGACCACTAACGGTTCCCAACTTCCGAAAATGGCTCAGGATCTTTCTAAATATGGCGTCGATCGTCTGAATATAAGCTTGGACTCGATTAACCCGGAACGCTTCAGGGAACTCACTCGTACTGACCGTTTACAACAGGTGCTGGATGGCATCGAAGCGGCCCGCTCTGCCGGTTTCAAACGCATCAAATTGAATGCTGTTGTGCTCAAGGGACGTAACGATGATGAGGTGCTCGATCTGGTCGAGTTTGCCCGTCGTTCAGAGCTGGATATCAGCTTTATTGAAGAGATGCCGCTGGGCCATATCACCGAGCATGGCCGCGCCGAAAGCTTTTGTTCCAGCGATGAGCTGCGCGAACTGATCAGCTCACGTTATGAGATCAACCCATCGACCGAACGCACCGGCGGACCTTCTAAGTATTACCGTCTGGCAGGCAGCGATACGCGGGTCGGCTTTATCTCGCCACACAGCCACAATTTTTGTGGTGACTGTAACCGCGTACGTGTCACCGTCGAAGGACGCCTGCTGCTTTGTCTGGGGAACGAGCATTCCGTCGATCTCAGAGACGTCATGCGCACTCACCCCGGTGACCAGGCGCGGCTGCAACAGGCCATCATTGACTCGATGGCGATCAAACCTGAAAAACATGAATTCAACTTAGAAGAAGCGCCACAGATTCTTCGCTTTATGAATATGACCGGCGGTTGATGCCGCCACTTCTGCAGGAACTCAATATGTCGCACGCACCTGAAAAAGCTTTTGTCCCTCTTAATATTGCCGTTCTTACAGTATCCGACACCCGTACGCCGGAAACCGATACCTCCGGTGATACGCTGGTTGAGCGTCTGGAAAGCGCCGGCCACAAACTGGTCGACCGCGATATCGTTAAGGACAACATCTATTCTCTGCGCGCCCGTGTGTCTCAGTGGATTGCCGATGTGGATACCCAGGTTGTTATCTTGACCGGTGGTACCGGTTTCTCGCACCGTGACTCCACTCCTGAAGCCATTTCACCGCTGCTGGACAAGCATATCGAAGGCTTCGGCGAGCTGTTCCGCCAGATCTCCTATGACGAGATCGGCACTTCCACTATCCAGTCTCGCGCACTGGGCGGTCTGGCCAATGGCACGCTGATCTTCTGCCTGCCGGGCTCCACCGGCGCCTGCCGCACTGGTTGGGACAAGGTTATCAGTGAGCAGCTGGACGCGCGTCATCGTCCCTGCAACTACGTGGACACCCTGCGCCGCGCCATGGAAGTCCGTAAGGCTGAACAGGGATAATCACCGTGAGTCACCCTCTTCAAGACCCCTGCTCTCAGCCCGGCCTGATCCCGCTGGACCAGGCACGAGAATACCTGCTGGATCAGGCTCGCTGCCTGGTTGAAGCCGAAGATTGCTCACTGCTGGAGGCCAGCAGCCGTGTACTGGCCGCTGCCCATATCGCCGGCGTAGACGTACCACCATCGGACAACAGTGCCATGGACGGTTACGCCGTGCGTGTTGCAGACACATCCTCCGAAGCCAGCACTACCATGCCGGTGAGCCAGCGTATTCCCGCAGGGGCTGCACCCGACACACTGCAAGCCAACACCACTGCTCGCATCTTTACCGGCGCACCGATTCCACCCGGAGCCGATGCAGTCGTGATGCAGGAACAGGTGAAGGTCGATGGCGAACAGGTTGAACTGCCTGCCGGTATTCAATCCGGCCAGAATATTCGCGCCCGTGGTCAGGACATCGCCAAAGGGGAAACCCTGCTGTCTGCCGGTGTTCGTCTGGACCCTCGCTCCATTGGTGTGCTGGCCTCCGTGGGTGCCGAGTCTGTCAGTGTCTACCGCCCGCTGCGCGTCGGCGTCATGTCTACCGGAGACGAGCTGGTAGAACCTGGCACACCCTTGCAGCTGGGGCAGATTTACAACTCCAACCGCTTCCTGCTGCTGACATTGATCCGACAGCTGGGCATGGAACCGGTGGATCTGGGCACCATCCCTGATGAGCCTGCCGCCACCCATGCAGCCCTGCTCAAGGCATCTGAAACGACAGATGTGATTCTCACCACAGGCGGTGTTTCCGTGGGTGAAGAAGACCATGTAAAGGATGCCATTGATGCGTTGGGCAAACTGGATATGTGGCGCCTCAACCTGAAACCGGGTAAGCCGTTTGCCGCCGGTCAGGTTAAGAACACCCCCTTGTACGGCCTGCCCGGCAATCCCGGTGCGGTGATGGTGACCTTCGCTCTGCTGGTCCGTCCCTGCCTGCTGAAGGCGCAAGGCGCCAGCGACTTTGGCGTCAAGACCCGTAAGGTTCGCGCCGGATTTGACCGCACACGCACCAACAGCCGCGAGGAATACCTGCGTGTATCAGTGGGTGAGCATGGTGATGTACTGCTGAGCGAAAATCAGAGTTCAGGCGTGCTGTCGGCCTTCATGCGCACTGATGGTCTGCTGAGGGTGCCGTCCAACACGGCCATTGCCCAAGGCGACCTGATGGAGTTTATCGACTTTAAGGATGTGTTGTACTGAACACATGCTGGTAGCTAATACCGGTAGATGAGCCCTGAAGAGGTGTAGCTTTCGCACACCTCTTCAGTTTTTTCAGTCTCAGCTGTTCGCTCGGTACCCGTTACTCAAACCCCTCCAGCACAATCTTGCCAATCGTGTTACCCGTCTCCAACTGCTCATGCGCCTGCCTCAGGTTAGCCGCATTGATAGCGCCAGCATGCAGACCCAACGTGCTCTTCAATACGCCCTGGTCGATGAGCTGCGCGACCTGATTCAGCAAAGCTTGCTGGGCCGCCATATCGTCCGTCTCGTACATGGAGCGGGTAAACATGAACTCCCAATGCAGAGACAGGCTTTTGCTTTTCAAGGCCCGCACATTCAATGCTTCGGGGTCATCAATCAGGCCGAACTGCCCCTGGGGCTTGAGGGACTTCACTATCTCATCCAGATGTGCTTCGGTGTGATTCAGACTGACGACATGATCGACTTCACCCAGCCCCAACGCCTGAACCTGCTCACTCAAGGATTCTTTGTGACTGATAACATGATGTGCTCCCAGCTCTTCCAGCCAGGCTTTGCTTTCGGGCCGAGACGCCGTCGCGATCACCGTCAGGTTTGTCAGCTGACGGGCCAACTGAACCAGAATGGAGCCCACGCCACCGGCAGCGCCGATCACCAGCAATTTTTCGCCTTCGAGGGCTGATCCTTGCTGGATATTCAATCGGTCAAACAGCATCTCCCAAGCCGTAATGGCCGTGAGAGGCAGCGCAGCGGCACCGGCAAAATCCAGCGACTCCGGTTTACGCCCCACAATACGTTCGTCCACCAACTGATATTCGGCATTGCTGCCCTGACGAGTAAGATCGCCTGCATACCAGACCTTATCACCGGGTTTGTAATCCGTTACGTTCTCCCCCACCGCCTTAACGATACCGGCTGCATCCCAGCCCAGTACTTTCCATGCATTTGCCTCAGGCTCAACATTCGCGCGGATCTTGGTGTCCACCGGGTTAACGGCGATAGCCTTCACTTCGATCAACAGATCCTGCCCCTTGGGCTCCGGAATCGGCAGTTCGATGTCGCTGAGCGAAGCCGTCTGCTGGGCCGGAAGCGATTTCTGGTATCCAATCGCTTTCATTGTCTGTGTCATCATCTTTTCCTTCAGGTAGAAAGTATTAAATCGCCGAGTGGGCGGCATAGGTTGTATAGCCTTGAGCATCACCGCCAAAGAGGCTGTCACCGTCAAAGCTGGCCAATGGCAAGGATTGGTGCAAACGTTCAGGCAGATCGGGGTTAGCAATGAACGGACGGCCAAAGGCCACCAAATCAGCCAGACCTTCATTTATGATCTGGTTCGCACGCTCCTTGTTATATTTGCCAGCCACAATCAGGGTGCCTTGATACACCTGACGCAGCGCCTGTCGGAAATCTGCGGGTATTTCAGGGGCATCGTCCCAGTCAGCTTCAGCCAGATGCAGGTAGCCGATACCCAGTGCTTCCATCTGCTTAGCCGCATGCAAAATTGTGGGAATGATGTACGGGCAATTCATGCCACGGGCCGTAATGTAAGGCGCCAGACGCACACCGGTTTTGGCGGCACCCACTTCATTTGCCACAGCAGTAACAACCTCAATCAGAAAGCGAATCCGGTTATCACGAGTACCGCCATAAGCATCTGTGCGTGTATTCGAGGTGGTGCGCAGAAACTGATCAATCAGGTAGCCATTGGCAGCATGAATTTCGACGCCATCAAAACCGGCTTCCACTGCATTGCGCGCGGCCAGACGATAATCCTCGATCACTCCCTGAATTTCGCCGGTTTCCAGGGCACGGGGAGTGGGACAAGCCACCATTCCACCAACGCCCTGCTCGTCGGCCATCCAGATACTGGCTTCAGGGTTGATGGCTGACGGCGCCACCGGCAAGGCACCTTGATGAAAATCAGGATGTGACATGCGCCCTACATGCCAGAGTTGCAGGTAGATCGTTCCTCCTTTGGCATGGACGGCATCTGTAACTTCACGCCAGCCTGCAACCTGCTCGGCACTGTGGATTCCGGGTGTAAAGCTGTACCCCTGCCCTTGAGGTGATATCTGGGTTGCTTCAGCAATGATCAGGCCGGCACAGGCGCGCTGGGCGTAATACCCCGCCATGAGTGCATTGGGAATGTTGCCTGGTTGAGTACTGCGGGCACGTGTCATCGGCGCCATGACTATGCGGTTTTGCAGGGTCTGCCCCGCCAATGAATATGAATCGAACAGGCTCATGGATGACTCCTTGATTAAATGCGTAGTGCCGATGGCCCCCTTCCCCTTCATCAGTTACATCCAGCTTGATCAAGAGGGTTTAGGAGAAACGAATGTTGAAGACAGTAGTAGCTTATTTAACCTTTGATATTTGAAAAACCGGACATACAATCAAACTCTTTCAAATAAAATTTGAATATGCGTTCACTTCAGGATCTTAAAATATTCATCGAAACCGCGCGGCAGGGTAGCCTGTCAGCCGCGGCCAGACAGATGGACTTGTCACCCGCCGCAACCAGTGCCGCCATCAAGCGCCTGGAAGCCGAGATCGGTGTGCCACTGTTTATCCGTTCCACTCGCCATTTACGACTGACCCTGCAGGGCGAAACCTTTCTGAGTCACTGCCAGCAGGCATTGCAATTACTGGATGAGGGCCGCCAGGCGATTCAGAGCGGCCAGCCTCTTATCCAGGATGTGCTGCAACTCTCTATGCCCTCGGATATTGGGCGTAACCTGCTGCTGGACTGGCTGGATGAGTTTCTCGACATGCACCCGCGCATTGATCTGCGAATTCAGCTGTCTGACCGTCTGGCCAATGTTTACCGCCAGCCGGTGGATATTGCCTTGCGTTATGGTGAGCCACCGGATTCGAGCCTTATTGCCGTACCGCTGGTGCCTGACAACAGCCGCGTGCTCTGCGCTTCCCCCGAGTATGTGCAAGCGTTCGGCAGTCCAAAGAGCCCTGTAGAGCTTGAGGAGCATAACTGCCTCTGCTTCATTCTGGGTGAAGAAGTCCATGGTCGCTGGCGTTTCTGGCAAAACGGGCAGGAAGTGTCGGTGAAGGTAAGGGGCAACCGCGTTGCAGATGATGGTGAAGCAGTCAGGCGCTGGGCCCTGTCCGGTAAGGGAATCGCCTACAAATCGCGTTTGGACGTGATCCAGGACTTGCGCAGTGGCACGCTAGTCCCTCTGTGCTCGGACTGGGAGACCGAACCCACACCACTGAATCTGATCTGTGCCGACCGGCGCCAGTTCAGTCCTGGGGTGCAAGCACTGAGAGAATATCTAACTTCGCGCTTTCAGAGTCTTCTCGCCTGAGTCACTGACACATGAAAGGCGCATAAAAAAGGCCCGCATCAGCGGGCCTCGAGCAATCACTTCAGGGCTTAAACCACGCCCTGCTCCAGCATGGCATCGGCCACGCGACGGAAACCCGCGACGTTAGCACCCAACACCAGGTTATAAGGCTGATCGAACTCTTTTGCGGTTTCACTGCAGCGGGTATGAATATCGGCCATGATCGCCTGCAACTGCTGATCCACCTGCTCAAAGGTCCAGCGCTGCATGCTGGCATTCTGGCTCATTTCCAGCTGACTGGTCGCAACACCGCCGGCATTGGCGGCCTTGCCCGGACCGTAGTGAATGCGATTGCCAATAAACAGCTCGACTGCCTCAGGTACTGACGGCATGTTGGCGCCTTCGCTGACACAACGACAGCCATTGTCCAGCAAGGCACGTGCATCTGCGACAGTCAGTTCGTTCTGAGTGGCGCAAGGGAAGGCTGCATCCGCCTCGAAGCGCCAAACAGCGTGACCATTCTCTGGATAATTTTCGACCGGAATAAACTCCGCCTGCGGGAACTCATTCAGATATTCACGCAAAGAAACGCGCTTCTGTTCCTTGAGGACTTTCAAGGTCGCCAGATCGATACCCTTGGCATGATACAGCGTGCCGCTGGAATCCGAGCAAGTTACCGGGCGAGCGCCCAGCTGATAAAGCTTCTCTATGGTATAGATCGCCACGTTACCGGCACCGGAGACCAGACAGGTCTTGCCTTCGAGGGTATCGCCATGTGCCTTGAGCATGTTCTGTGCGAAGTAGACACAGCCGTAGCCGGTAGCTTCCTTGCGCACCAGAGAACCGCCCCAGAGCAGACCTTTACCGGTGAATACACCCTCGTAACGGCCGGTCAGGCGCTTGTACTGGCCAAACATGTAACCGATTTCACGCGCCCCTACACCGATATCGCCCGCAGGCACGTCGGTAGTCGGGCCAATATGACGATAGAGTTCATTCATGTAGGACTGGCAGAAACGCATGATCTCCTGATCGGAGCGTCCCTTGGGATCAAAATTTGCACCACCCTTGCCACCGCCAATCGGCAGACCCGTCAGCGCATTCTTGAAGATCTGCTCAAATCCCAGAAACTTGATAATTCCGGCGTTCACCGATGGGTGAAAACGCAGGCCACCCTTGTAGGGACCCAATGCGGAATTGAACTCAACTCGGTACCCTTTGTTGACCCGAACCTTGCCCTGATCATCAACCCAGGGAACACGGAACATGATCTGGCGCTCAGGCTCGACCATGCGTTCAATAATGGAATTGTCACTATAGTGGGGGTTCTGCTCCAGCACGGGCTCCAGCGACTCCAGGACCTCTTCGACTGCTTGATAAAATTCGCTTTGCGCAGGGCTGGAGGCCATCAGGCCAGTGATGGTGTCATGAATATAGGACATCAAGTACCTCAGAAACTGTGGGGGACGTTAGCCAGAACACTGGAGTGCAGGCGGAAACTGAGCCGCTGCAGTCAGGTTGGAGCCATTAATTGGCTAGCGAGAGTTGGTAACTCTGGAGTGCTCTGACGGGATAAAGCGGCGACAATAATAAAGCACTAAATTAGTGCATACAATCCAGTGACAGATCTGTGACATGATGCGGGCAAAAGTCCCGAGGGACAAAGTGCCTGAACCGGCCCTTCGTCTCACGAGACTATGATAATTAAACCCTGGTGAGCAAACCTCCGAGATTAACTTAGCCCTGCAGCATCCAGACCGAAGAGCTTGTCCAGCTTCCCGGGCGCTGTTCTGAATGCCACATTGGCACGGTTCCAGGCATTGATCCCCATCACCTGGCAAGTCAGCGCCGCCAGCTCGGAATCGGTGAAATGCTCTTTTACGTCGTTATACAGGCTGTCTGAAACCCCTTCCGGCGCAATCACTGTCAGCGCTTCCGTCCAGGCCAATGCAGCCCGTTCACGTGCTGAAAACAGGGGTGACTCCCGCCAGCCTGCCAAGTGATGCAGGCGCAACTCAGACTCCTCTCTCAGCTTGGCTTGCTTCACATGCATATCGATACAAAAGGTGCAGCCATTCAACTGGGACGCGCGCAGGTCCACCAGCAAAGCGGTTTTGGATTCCAGGTGATGGCTGTCCGCCACGGCATGACTGAACGCGATGAGCTTTTCAGTCAATTGCGGTAGCTGTTCCATAAAGCTGAGACGGGAAGATGTGTGTGTCATCTAGTTTTCCTTTAGGCAGGTTTTGATAAACGTCTGCCTAAAAGACGACACAGCCGCTGTGAGTGTGACAGGAAGCGCTATTTTTTAGCCACGCTTACTAAGCGCGGCTGTCTCAAAAACGCACAAACCCATCCTCTAACCAAGCTCAAACCAGGTGCTGAAGCTTATCGGGATTGCGCTGTATGTAGAGTGCCCCAATCAAATGAGGATCGGCCTGCGACGGCACTAAAGTGATGCTCTGAATGAGCGCTCCGGTCAGTCCATCAAACAGCAAGCAGCCTGGCAGACCGTTGATACGTGCCTGCTTAAGGTACCAGTGTTCACTGGAGGGCAACCGGGCAAAACCGATAAAGGTTCTGGCAATCTTGCTGCCACCCTCGAGCGGATGAGGAATGGTGGTCACCTTGCCGCCGCCGTCTGCTACCAGTACAGCATCCTCACTTAGCAGACGCGCCAGTGCTTCAGTATCCCGCTCCTGCACCGCCTGATTGAAGGCTTTGAACAGACGGTCATGCTCATCGGCCGCGACTTCGGTACGCACATACTCAGCTCTCACATTGGTACGCGCACGGCTCGCCAGCTTGCGGCACGCCGCAGGCGTACGCTCCAGTCTCAGCGCAATCTCTTCAAACTCCAACTCGAAGACGTCGTGCAAGAGAAAACTGGCGCGTTCCAGGGGTGACAAGCGCTCCAGTGCCAACATGAACGCAACGGAAACATCCTGCGCAAACTCGGCTTCCCGCTCAGGCCCATGACAACCGATGAGCTCCTCATCAAGTAGCGGCTCAGGCAACCAGGCTCCGACATAGTTTTCGCGCTTGACCACTGCAGACTTCAAGCGATCCAGACACAGGTTAGTCGCCAGTCGAGACAGGTAGGCTCCCGGGTTTTGGATGGCGGCTTCATCCACTTCCGCCCAGCGCAGCCAGACATCCTGCACCACATCTTCAGCTTCGGATCGAGAGCCGAGCATGCGGTATGCCAGGGCACGTAATGGCCTGGCATGGAGTCGGTCATATTCGTGTGCGCGGTCATTCAGTGTCGTCATTCCGATTGCTCTTTAGAAGTTAAACGTCCTTATCCTGACGACACAGCCCCTTGTGATGTGACATCCAACGTCCTGCGAAAATGATCTAGATTTCCGTAACCGCACGACCTATGAATTGAACTGGCCCAGTGGGCAGGCCGGTGGGTGAGCCGCCACTTTGCTCGATGGTCAGTTCAAACAACTGGTTGGGGGTAATGGCGGACATCTCTTCAAGTTGCTTTTCCAGACTGCGATCAGGATCAACCAGCCCCAAAGACACAGGCCTCTCCCAGCCTTCAGCTTTAGTCCAGAACTCCAGCACCTTGCCTTCAGGCACCTGAGTCGCGACCAGTGGTTTAAGCTCAATGTGCTTGCCATCGTAGCTGGTCAACATCCATCCCGGCTGGGTTTGGCCCGGTGCTGTCAGCACCACGATATGGGTAGGCCCGGGCTCACGCAGAAGAAACAGCCCAACCGACAGAACCAGCAGAGCAGCCGTGGCCATTCGCCAGAGACCAGTTCCTTGCCAGAATGAAGGTTGCGTAGGTTTACGCTGGTTCAGTTCATCAATACTGCGTTCAATACGCATTTTAACGAAAGGCGATGGCTCTGCAGAAGGCACCAGCTGGTTAAGCAAATCCAACCGCTCCTCCCAGTAAGAAACTGCTTTGCGTGCGTCGGCATCCTGCATCAGGCGCAGCTCAAATTGCACACGCTCATCAGCATCCAGCGCGCCCATCACGTAGTAGGCGGCCGAGAGGCTAAGTTGCTCCTCTTTGCTCAAGCTACTATCCGTCATGACATACACTCTCTAAGTTTGAGCAGGCTGCGCTGCACCCAGGCTTTAACGGTGCCCAAGGGTTTATTCAGGTGGCTGGCCAATTCCGAATGTGTCAAACCATACACATGAGCTTTCACCACGGCGGCGCGCTGTTCTGTATCAAGCTGGTTCAGGCAATCCAACAAGGTATGACCTTCCCGAGTGGAGCGCTGTTCAGGCTCGTCCCATTGTCGGTCCAGCACAGTTTCCAGCTCAGGAAACTCATCATCCACCGACAGGCTTGTCTCTCGAAAGGCATAGCGCTGAGTGTTGAGAGCAAGATTACGGGCCATGCGGCTTAACCAGGCCTGCCCGTTGCCGCCCTCAGCTTCGAACTTGTCCGCCTGGGTCCAGACACGAACAAACAGGTCATGCAGGATATCCTCGGCGAGTGCCTGGTTGCGCACGATCGCCATCACTAGACCCAGCAGTCGAGATGACTCCAGATGATACAGCCGAGACAGCGCAGAACGCTGTCCCTGCGCACATTGCTCGATAAGCTGATTAATATTTGCGTCCGTCACGGCTGCCCATGGAGTCCTTGAGTATGAGCTTCATACTAGAGTAACCGCCCTAAACCGCCAAGGCACGAGACCTGGCGGTTTCTCAGGCCGTATTACTGTGCTTTCCAGAATACGTACTCACCGGTATAGGCAACCAGTCGCTTCGTGCCTACAGCCCCTGCATCACAGCCGGATTTGGGCGCCGCACCGCCATGCAGATTGATACGCTGAATGTACGTCACGCCTCTCAGCGCGCCGTCACGTTCAGACGCATTGGCCTGTACCAGCTGGAATGGGATATTGCCATCCCCTGCCGGTGCCGTTGCAAGTTGCTTACCGGTGATTTTGCTGCCATCGGTCGCTTCCCAGGTTGCTGGCGGGCCGTAGTAGGACACCGCTGGCTTGCCCATCTGATCAGACAGAACCGCCGCAGGTCCGGCAAACTTCCAGGCAGGGCCTTTGTCACCCTCTGCACACATCCAGGCAACCGTTCCCACGGCCTTGGTTGTCATCGCCGCCTCGTGCCCGGCCGGGACCTTAATCTCATCTGGAATCGCCATGCTGTGGCCACCAGCAACCGCTGCTCCGCTGGACAGCAGCAATGCAACGGTGAAAATAGACGTGGTGTTGATGTTCATCGTTATTCCCTCTCAGTGATCAAACGTGAACAGAGATCAGCCTCTGTACAAGGTAAACACCTGAGCAGAGGGATTGGATGCAAAGAAATACGATTCTTTTGCAAATAACTGGATGAGCCAGTGTTTGGCCCCTGTTGGAATAGTGCCACTACGCAGCTGTCCGAACCGCGTATACTGAGCCATCAACGCAGAACCAACAGCCCAAGGTGCAGTAAACAATGGCCCCGCAACAGCCCCATAACTGGATAGCCGCAGCATCAGCAGCACAGGATTTGGTTTTAAATAATCTGCAAGAGTGCCGAGAACAGCTATGGTTTAACCCCAAGCTCACTCGCTTCGAAGCTGTAAAAGCAGAACTGCCCCTCAGCTATACCGATATCGAAGACGCCTCCGCACGTCTGGAGCGTTTTGCGCCCTACTTCGCGAAGGTCTTCCCGGAAACCGCAGTGCGCGGCGGCATTATTGAATCGGACCTGATTCGAGTGGATGCAGGTGCTCAAGCAGTAGCCGAACTATACGGCACTCAAGCACCCAAAAACCTGCTGGTAAAGTGCGATAGCCACCTGCCTATTTCCGGCTCGATTAAGGCCCGTGGCGGCATATACGAAGTGCTCTATTTTGCCGAGCAGCTGGCGCAACAGAAGGGACTGCTACAGGAAGGCATGGACTATACCTGCTTTGATACGCCGGAATTCAAGGCACTGTTTGCTCAGCACGGCATCGTTGTCGGCTCCACCGGCAATCTGGGTCTGAGCATCGGTATCATCAGTGCAAAGCTTGGGTTTGATGTAACCGTGCATATGTCCGCTGATGCCCGTGAATGGAAGAAAGCACTGCTCAGATCCAAGGGCGTGAACGTAGTCGAGCATACCTCCGACTACAGCGTTGCCGTCGCCGAAGGTCGGGAGCAGGCACTGGCGACACCCGGTTGTCATTTCGTAGACGATGAAGACTCCACGACCCTGTTTCTGGGTTACAGCGTGGCAGCTCTAAGATTGAAACAGCAGCTGGCTGAACAGCAGATTCGTGTCGACGATGACCACCCCTTGATCGTGTACCTGCCTTGTGGCGTGGGTGGCGGCCCCGGCGGCGTGGCCTTTGGCCTCAAGCATGTGTTTGGTGACGCCGTTCATTGCTTCTTTGCCGAGCCGACTCACTCGCCCTGCATGCTGCTGGGTATGCATTCAGGCTTGCACAACGGCATCAGTGTGCAGGATATCGGTCTCGACAATCTCACCTGTGCCGATGGTCTGGCCGTTGGTCGCCCGTCTGCTTTCGTAGGTGCCCTGATGGACCCCACGCTGGATGGAATTTATACCGTCAGCGATGATCGTCTGCATGCAATGGTCACGCTGATGACCGATAGCGAACAGCTCTCTATCGAGCCATCAGCCGCCGCAGGCTTGCCCGGTTTCGCCTGGTTGCAGCAGGCGGATGAGCCTGCGCTTGAACAAATGGGTTTAGCGGGCAAACTTGATCAGGCGACCCACCTGGCTTGGGCGACCGGCGGAAATATGGTGCCAGAGGAAGAGCGCGCCAAGTATTACACACTGGGGAAACAGGCCATGGAAGCCTGGCGTAAAGGGTAAAACGGCCTCGAAAGGCAGGCGAGAGTAGATTGTCTACTTCGACCTGCCTGCAGCGATTGCTTCAACAATTTCATCAATCAGTTGCTGATGTATTTCGGCACGAGAGCGCCCGCTCGGCTCCACACAGAGTTCAGCTTCACCTTCTGCCTGAAGCACTTCCAGCCCTACGGGAGTACATTCACTGAAAGCACTGTAGGCTGTTGCCGACTCAATGCTGACCACCGAGTAACGCGGTATATGACCCAGCTGTTCAGCGGGAAAGAGTGGCGATGAGCGGTTGCTGGTAAGATCGATCAGCTTTACGGGTAGCTGCATTTCTTCCAGCGAGCGCAGTTCAAGCACTTGTGTCAGCTCGGGATTAACCACCACAAGATTGGTGATACGTTCATCCGATACCTCATGCTCGAAAAGGTCCTCAGGCAGGGTTGTCAGGTCTACACCAGCGCTTTGCAGCCAGCGACAATCAATGTTCACACGCGGTGTGCTTGCTTCTGACATGGAACAGGATTGCCGATACCCTTCAGGATTCAGCTTTGCACCTGCCAGTGCCAACATCGACGTGCCCCCCAGGAAGAAGCCCACCCCGCTCACATTGTCTGAATCGACGCTATCTTTGATCCGGTCGATCTCACCCAAAGCGCTCAAGGCCAACGACAGGTCAGCCGGTCTTAGAAAGAGCTCATTCACGGCATTGGCAGGCTTCAGCTCTCTGCCACCGGGAGGCTTGGGCACAACAACTATAAAGCCCTGTCGAGCCAGTGCCGATGCAACCCAGCCGGTATGAGCAAAGACCGACCGCATCCCTCCGTGAGCAAGCAGCACAACCGGAAACTCACCCGGCGCAGCCTGGGCTTCGGGGATTATCTCCACCGGGGTAAAAAGCTTGCCGCTATCAAAGCGCTCAACGCGTTGGGTTTCCAGGCTGGGATACCAGTAGTGGACCTGTATCGGCGTTGCTCTCGCTTCACTGGGCAGATCCCTGACAATCAAGGCCGCCTTATACGCTTCAGCAGCTTGAACACCTGTCGGTGCGATCACCGTTGTCATAAAACTGCTCGTTAACAAGGCACCTGCCATTAGCCGTTTAAGCGTCTTCATCCCTGACCTCATTCCAGTACATGTTTGCCAGACTCTAGCCTCATCACACGGCCGAGAAAAGCCTTTCAACTCACACGCATTAAAAGCTTTAAGACCCGTGCTCAGGCACAAGTGCACATTATCGAGCGACTCTAGGGCCGCTGAATGGAATGATGCTAGAATGAACGATCACTTAGTGTCGCAACAAATATACAATAAAAAACAATGGCGACTTGATTGAAGCATTGTCTATGCTTACATGACGCAAAAGCCATGAAGATCAACCTGTTAGATTCTATTCGTGAGGCTTCAATCAGTGCTGTTTCCTTTATTTCTCCTGTTGTGCCTGTTTGTGAGTGTTGAAGCCTACTCTCAGGAGCCGACGCCTCTTGCCTTTACCGCCGAAGAAGAAGCCTGGCTAGAACAGAAACCCCGCATGGTTTTCAGCGAAGTAAACTGGAAACCCCTGTCCGATGTAGACAGCTTTCCTGAATACCACGGCATCATTGCAGATTACCTTCAGGTCATACACGAGCGCACAGGCATTCAATTCGAGTTCGAGAAAAGCGATACCTGGATCGAAGTGCTGAAGAAATTTGCCGATGACGAAATCGACCTGATCCCCGCCATGTCCATTTCCGACATGATCGGCGCTGAGGTAGCCCTGACAGAGCCTTACGTCACCTTTCCACTGGTCATCGTCTCCAGAAACGACACCGACCTGGTTGCCATTGTCAGTGCACTGAACGGCAAAAAAGTGGGTGTGGGTGAAGGCTACACCAGCTACTTTTACCTGAAGCACAACTACCCGGACATCATTCTTGAGCAAACCCGGGATGTGCCCGAAGGACTGAAAATGCTGGAAAATGGCGATATCGATGCCTTTGTTGGCCATATCGCGGTTGTCGTTCATGCAATCAATGAGAAAAAACTGGATCTGCGAATCTCCGGCTTTGCGGATTACAAATTCGAGCACCGTATCGGCATCCATCCCGACAATACCCTGGCGCTATCCGTCATTGATAAAGTCATACTGTCCATGACTCCGGAAGACCACTCAAAGATACTTAACCGCTGGTTCAATCTGGAAGTATCGAAATTCGACTACTCCATCGTGTGGTATGGGCTGGGTTTCATTGTGCTGATATCCGGCTTTTTCCTGTATCGCTACCGACTTATTTCGCGGGTGAATGAGCAACTGGTCAGAATCGCTTCCACCGATGATCTGACGGGGCTGGCGAACAGAAAACGCATCAATGAATACATTAAGGAATGCGAGTACCGATCAACTCGGGCAACTTCCAGCTACCGATACAGCCTTATCCTGATCGACCTGGATAACTTCAAACAGATCAACGACCAATACGGTCATGACGTTGGCGACCAGGTGTTGATTCGTTTTGCGCGGATACTCAATGACTTTACGCGGAAAAGTGACCTTGTTGCGCGCTGGGGTGGCGAAGAGTTCCTGATCGTGTGTGATAACACTGATTTGAAGGAAGCCTCGGGGATTGCTGAAAAGTTGCGATTGCTGACTTCCAGCGAACAGTTTCCAATGGTGTCAGGAGTCACTGCCTCCTTTGGGGTTATCGAACATATTCCCGGTGAAAGCAGAGGAGCTGAATTCTCGCGGGTTGATCAAAAGCTCTACGAGGCCAAACGCTCAGGCAAGAACCGTGTGGCCGCCTGAGTCCCCTATATGTGCAACACACATGCAAAAGCCGCTTTAAAGCGGCTTTGCTAATTCTGGCTTCAACACAGCATTACAGAACAGCTGAAATGCTTTCGGCTAAAGGCGTTGTCGGACGCCCAATTAATGCGCTCAGGGTTTTGCTTTCGTCCGCCAACCAGCCTTTCGCTGCCTGTACTTCCGAATCGGCCAGTGCTTCAGCAAACACCTGTGGCAAACCCACATCTACCAGCAGCTGTGCAAAGGCTTCGCCTCCGATATCGTTATACGGGATCGTTTGGCCAGACCGCATGGACACCTGTGCCGCAAAGTCAGTCAAGGTAAAACCGGTATCACCCGCCAATTCATAGACCTTGCCGGCCTGATTCTCTGAGGTTAAAACGACGGCCGCAGCCTCTGCATAATCCTTGCGTGCTGCCGTATGGAAGCGACCATCCTGAGCAGCACCACTCACCGCGCCAAAGTGCAAAGCCCCTTCAATACTCTGAGTGTAGTTTTCGGTGTACCAGCCGTTGCGAAGAATTACGGCAGGAATACCCGACTCCTTGATCAGCGCCTCTGTCACCTTGTGCTCAACCGCCATCAACATGGGTGAAGTATCTGCTTTGAGAAGGCTGGTGTACGCCAGCAGACCAACACCCGCTGCCTTGGCTGCATCAATTACCGCATGATGCTGAGGCACTCGGCTGCCTACCTGATTACCGGAAATCAGCAGCAGTTTATCGATCCCTTTGAGTGCAGGGCCCAGAGTTTCGGGGCGATCATAGTCGGCTTCACGAACCTCCACACCCAACTCTTCCAGCTCTCGAGCCTTGTCCGGATTGCGCACCAGCGCCACCAGATTAGCTGCATCGATTTTCTGCAGCAGGCTTTTGATAACCAGCTGGCCCAACTGACCCGTTGCACCTGTAATCGCGATCATGATGACTCTCCTCGGTTCTGAATGAACATCGTGTATGTGGAATTCGCAGTCAGTATGCGCGACACTGAGCGTCACCATAAGACGATCAATCCCGAATACGGAGTTCGGATTTTGAGTACAATTGATTTCACCCATCTGCGCCTGCTGGCCATCTACGCAACGGTTGTAGAATGTGGCAGCTTCGCCGCAGCCGCCCGCAAGTTGAACAGCAGCCGCTCGCGCATCAGCGAACAGATTGCTCAGCTGGAATCGGATCTGGATGTACGCCTGTTGCAGCGATCCACGCGTCAGCTGACCATCACCACTGAAGGACAGCAGGTGTTCGAGCAGGCCCGGCAACTGCCCGAGATTCTGCAAGGTGTCGAGGCAATCACCACCCCCTCGGTGCCCAGCGGCCGCGTCGCAATCACAATGAACCACGATATCGGCCACAAGTATGTGCTACCGGTTCTGGAAGACTTTCAACGCCAGTTTCCCCAGATACAGCTCGATCTGATTCTGGATGATGCCCGCCGCGATCTGATCGCCGAGCAGATCGATCTGGCCATCCGTATCGGCATTCCCCGAGATGAATCCCTGATTGCTCGGATGATGCACGAGGAGCGTTTTGCCCTGTTTGCCAGCCCGGAACTGCTGCAAAAACACGGCACGCCTGAAACACTGGCAGCGGTTGAACAGCTGCCCTGGGTCATGCTCGACCAGCCCGCCAACCCGCAGCTGAAATACAACGGCAAAACGTTTGAGCTCAAACCCGAAAAGGCTTACCGCTGTAATTCACCGCTGATGGTCCAGCAGATGGTCATGCAAGGGTTGGGCGTGGGAATAATGCTGCCGACCACAATGAGCAAAGAAATCAGCAGCGGACGACTGGTCCAGATCATGCCGGCGCTCACCAGTGAAGCGCTGGTATTCGCGCTGGTGTACCCCAGCCGCCGCCAACTGCCGTTAAGGACTCGAACAGTGATCGACTACCTGCTCACAGCGGATATTTTTGGCAGGTAGACGCTGTGCCCTTCCCAATCCCTGCATCCAGAACTCACTGAGCTGCCGGGGCGACATCACAGGGGCGGACGTTTCAGGTTCAAAACCGGGGGAAAATATTCTCTGCGCCAACTGTCTGCCAACGCTCTGTGCGGCCGAAACCTTGGCAATACGAAGCTGATAAAAATCTGATAACACCGTGTCCAGGTCAGATCTTTCTTCCAGCAAACACGACAAGTGCCAGGCATCTTCCAATGCCTGACAGGCCCCCTGCCCCGAGGTCGGCAAAGGTGCGTGAGCCGCATCGCCCAGAATCATCAGTTTCCCCTTATGCCAATAGGGCAAAGGGTCCAGATCATGCACGAAAATACGGTTCAGTGATGAAGCTTGGCTCGACATCAACACCCTCCCGACTGGCTCACACCAATCGGCAAAGCGCTGCCTCATCTCCTCATACCAGTCGGACAAGAGCCGTTCTGTATTCATTTCTGCACTCCAGGCCGCAGCCCAGTAACAACGTCCATTGTTTACCGGCACGACACCGAAGCGTTGGTGCTGGCCACGAATATCCTGAATTGCGTTATCGAGGGTGTTATCGCCCGGCTGACTGATACCGATGATATTGATGAACCCCTGATAGCGCGGTTTGACCGGCTCAGGGTATAGCACCTGTCGAACAACTGAGTTCATGCGGCCATCGGCACCGATAACCAGATCAACGCTCTGCTGCAACTGATCAATCTTTTCTCGCGTCACAGTACAACCAAAATGAACCCGCCCTCCCAAGGCGGCCAGCTGCCTGCCCAGCATGCGCATCAAATCACCTCGCAAGACTGTGACACTGCCATACCCGCTCAGAGCATTCACTGCACGAATATCAAATGCACCCCGGAGGTCACCCTGGAAGTCGTACTGGCGCATGAAGTCAGGAGCTCCGCCGACTCGCTCGACCTCTTCAGCCAACCCCATTTGATGCAATACATACATGGCATTGGGCCAGAGGGTCACACCGGCTCCCATGGATGAAAACTGGCGGTTACGCTCATAAACACTCACTTCAAAGCCTCGCTTGATCGCAAGGGTTGCCAGCGACAGCCCGGCAATCCCCGCTCCAACAATCGCGATTTTCCTGATCTGACTCGTCATCCGCTTCTCCTTTGATGTCTCAGCGGAGAATTCTCACAAGAGCAATATTCAGGATAAACCCGCTATTATGGCGTTATTAATCCCGTTTAATGAGTGAATCAATGATAGAGAATGTCGAACTCCAATGGCTGCTGAGCTTTCAAGCGGTATATGAGCACCTGAGCTTCAAACGTGCAGCCGAGCAGCTGCAGCTGCCCAGCTCCAACGTGAGCCGGCATGTTGCCTTGCTGGAGCAGCGGCTTAATCTTCGTCTGCTGGAGAGAACGACGCGCAAGATGGTGGCAACATCCGCAGGCAACCAGCTCTATCACTCCATGAAACCGCTGACACAAGCTCTGGATGACGCGCTGGAAGAGGTTTCCCGGCAGGGTGACGCCCTTTCAGGTCACCTGAAAGTAATCATGCCGGATCTTCCGTTTATGGCTGATATCCTGGCAGACTTCTGTGTTGAACACCCTCTGATACAGCTAAGCTGCGATACCCAGCTCAACCCTTCGGAGGGCCTGCTGGAGGGCTTCGATCTGGTCATACGCTTTGGCAGAGGCCCCCTGGAGGATTCAGGCTGGGTTGCCAAAGAGCTGGTGCGCTGGCCCAGCTGCGTCGTCGCCACCCCTCAGCTGCTTAAGCAGCACGGGCATCCGCACTCATTGGAAGAATTGAGCAAGTCACCCTGCATTACCAGCCTGTCGGTCCTGCAAGGCATGCCCTGGCGTTTCAAAGGGGACCAAGCGATTCAAGTGCGTTCAGCCTACAAGGTCAACAGCGGCCAAATGGCCAAGGTAGCGGTATTGAAGGGACTTGGTTTTGCCATTCTGCCTCGCCACGCCTGTCAGACCGAGCTGGTAACAGGAGCTTTAGTCGAAGTTGATTTGAAGGAGCAACCCGAAGAGCTGGTGCTCTATGCGTTCTACTCGGGCCGGAAATACCCGCTGGAAAAAGTAAAAGTATTTTTACAGTATCTGCTGCGTGCGTTGAATGACTTGGGTCTAACGGGAACAAGCAACTATTCAAAAACCTCGTAATGACGCTCAACATTCACAGTCAGCCGACCCCAGTCAGAAGATTGAACCCGTGCCTGATGCTGCAAAAACGCATCCTTGTTTTTGAACACTTCATACACATCAAACCGACACGGGTTCTCGTGATGCTGAGTCACTTCAAAAACGATACAGCCAGGTTCCTCCCGCGTAAGCTGCGTGTGGCGACCCAATGCGTGCTTAACCAGCGTAAGCTCATCTTTTGAAACCAGAATATAGCCTTTCAGAGTCACCTCAGACATTTAAACACTCCCTGTTTATTGTTATTCAGGCCTTTAAACTAATCTGCTTATCGGCTTTAGAGTCACTGCCCCTTAAAGTCACTCAGGAAGACTTTCGCCAGAACCACCCATTTCGGCAGGTACATCCTTCAATTTGGGCACCCCGTCGTGAATACGCAATACAGCTTCCTGGTAATGCACGTGAACACCGGGTTCATACGGAAAGTCCGGAATAACCGCCGCGTAGACATCGATCAACCCCATGGTCGGGTGATCTGTCAAAATGTGTCCTCCGCAAGATTTACACCACTTACGCAGGCTTTGAGGGGTCTTACTGAAGGTAGCGATGTTCTCCTCGCCCTTGGTAATTTTCACAGCTTCAGGTTTCCAAAGTGTAAAAGCATTAACGGGCCCAGCAGACCAGTGCCGACACGACTCACAATGGCAATAGCCCATAGCGGCAGGCTCTCCGGTAACGGTCAACTGGACCGCGCCGCAGAAGCAACTGCCCTTGTACACTTGATCATTGCTCATGGTGCACCTCGTCTATTCGTTACTGACCAAAGTGCCAGTCAGATAAGTATAGACCTCAGGCTCTTGCCCCGTGGGCATCCTGGACTCCCACAGCGATAAGCAAAGCGTGCGTTGGAAGGCATTCGTATCACCCGCGAAGATCTCTTAGCCGTGACATCAGCCAGGGAGCCAGCGCGGTAACGATCAGCACCAAAGGCCAGAGATTCCCGTCGGTAAACGTATACGCCGCCAGCACGTCTGGCAGAGATTTACCCTGCAGTGCCGCAAAGGAAAGTTCGAAACACAGCGTTAAGACAAGCCAGAACATACCCAACGCCCATTGCTGTTTGCGCTTGTGAACTGCCAGCCAGGGCAAGGCCAGGTAAGTGACAATCAATATCAACGCACAGAGCACAAGGCCGCTGACGAGCATCCCGGCAGGCAAACCGAACGCAGGCAGAAACACCGACTCACGCAGTACACCATTAGTGACAGCCAACAGCAGTATCAGAAGCCAAACGGCCAAGGCTTTAGTAATTAACACCAACGCCCCCTTGGTTTTGAGCTAAATTAGGTCACCAACGGATTTCAATTGGCGTCCCCGGTTTAACCAACGCCATGAACTCATCCATTTCTTCATTGGTAATGGCAATACAGCCATCCGTCCAATCAAAGTTTTGCATGATTGACGACAGCCATCCAAAGCCATTTCTCTGGCCATGCACCATGATCATTCCACCGGGGCTAACACCTCTTTTTTCAGCTTGGGCTCGGTCATCTTCATTGGGATAGCTAACATGCATGGATCGATAGTAAGAGGATTGTTCGTTCTTGTAGTCCAGAATATAAGCACCTTCAGGTGTCTTTTGGTCACCTTCTTGAGTCTTATGCCCTTGAGGCGCACCACCCAAGGAAACATCAAAGTACGCAATCACACGACCCTGCTTATATAACGTCATTTTCCGGTCAGATTTATCAACCAGCACTCTATCAGCAGACGCAAAAGCCGGTGATACAGAGAGGCTGATCAATGCCAGTAGTATTTGCGTATAGCGACCTAAACACCTTCCGTACAACACTCACGCCCCTCTTATTCACCAAATTAATTGCACGCAAAACGGCCACTACAAAAGATATCAAGCAGCACAATAGAAACGACTATAGCCAGAGGCCCTATAGCAGAAGTCATTGTATATTTAACTAACTGTTCTAAAGGCTCTTCAGAGCGTTTTTTGAAAAACAAACCAGTGCCATGAATGATCGTGAGTGGATATAAGAAAAGCGACCCAAGCAACACAAAGTTTAATGGGTTATCTTCAGAGCCTGGAGCATCAAACATGAACAAACTACTTAACAACGCAAAGGGCCAGGCAAAAGCAAGAACGCAAAGACCAATATTTACTAATAAAAGGATAAATTTCACTGGAGATTACCTGTTTTTATGCCTATTAAGTTGAAAAATCAGCCACCAAATAAATAGGCGAATACCAAAACCAAAAGGATACCACCAGCAATTCCGCGGAAAATCCAGGTAGCTACTTTATCACCAATAGAAATATTACTTTTTTGTCCCAATTGAACTGCTTCGCCAGAAACCTTCAGGTTTTTAGCACTTTGCTTACGAATAATAAAAATGAGAGCAACAATCAATAAAAAACCTGGCATTAAAGTACTTGCAGCTGCCTCACCAGTTGCGGCCCCACTAAAGAATTGATCGACGCCATTAGCTTGTTGGCCTGATCCATTTGAATTGTTTCCTAATGACGATATGAATAATATCACGTTCAGCGCTGCCACAAAAAAAGAACTAACGATTAGTGGCCTGGCCTTTTTAAGATGCGTGAATTTCATCAAGCACCAACCGGTTAAAGCACCTATTAATAAAACAAAAAAGTTCAGAATAATAATCAGAACATTATTTAGGCCTATAGCATCATTCATTATTAATTCCATTTATTTAAAATAAATATAAATTATTTTTTACTGATTAAATCCTTTAATCAGCTGCCTTAATTTTTACCGTCGCTACAACCGTTATTTGACTTGGAATACCATAAATAAAACCCAAAACCACTACGGTTTAGGTTGCATTATTTCCAAGCATTGAGCACTAATGGCAAACAGGAATAGCGCAAATAAAAGAGATTCGACAGTGGATATAAGCGAGAAAGGGTCTGGCGGCGAGTATCTGGTGTCATTGACATATTCCCTGTCATGTTGATGCCAGCATCCTGCCAGCAGGAAAACAAGAATGCCTAAGCAAAGAGGTGTTAGCAACTAACCAACTCTATATCTGAGACAAAAGTTCTATAGAACGCCAGTTCAAATCGCAAGTTCATCTACCAATCAAGTTCTCTCTCTCCTTGCCGACAACACCAACCATCGCAGTCGCACTTTACGGATAAAGGATTTCGACATGGACATCACCTCTACCAACTATCTCTCCCAACCGCAGACAACATCCAGTCGTTCCTCTGAATCGAGTAAAACCAATCCGGCGACTGTTCTAACCTCAAATACTTCCGTAACGATCTCCGATGGTTCACGTACAACCAGTGCAGCTGAAGAAACGGCAATCAATGAGTCGATCAAGATCTACAAAGGTTCTTTCAGATCTGGGGCTGTTCTGGACCCGGACAAAAGTGCGCGTATAGATGCCATCCTCAGTCGCCTGTCCGAGAACGAGCAGGCAGCATTGATAGACAACACGACGATGCTGCTTGATGAGAAGTTCATACAATTGGCTGAAGAACTGAACGACGACGAACTCAGGCAATTTGTAGCCATCAGCTCAGCGCTGCAAACGATCCCCCTGGTTGAAAGCCCCAATAATGGCCTTGCCTATTCAGGTACCAAAGAGGTCTCAAGACTGGTTGAGAATCTGTCACAACTTGATTCTGAAACCCGATCACGGGTGCTGGACAAGGCAGAAGGCTACGCCGAGAAAGTCGTAAGAAGACCGCCATCCCCACTGACCTATGACGCCCAGAGTATAGGGAATTACTTCAGTGACGGCGCCACAGCCAAGGATCTCTTCAACCTGAATAACGCGATTGCTGCCAGTGATGATGTCAACGGCATGCTGGATCAGCTGGAGCAGTTTGATGAGCACCAGCAAACGCAACTGCTTGGCTTATTGCGCCGTGATATCACCCTCGGCACCCAGATGATGGAGCAGCTGGAGGGACGCGACCCTGCAGCACAGAATGCGATCCTGGACTTTATGTCCGAGCTGGATACAACTCGCAAATACCACATGAAGTATGACGCCACCGGCGCGACCCGCTCCGTACTCGATTTCGACAACAACGGGTATGAAGTCGTGGTCGGCATGATGGAGGACATGACTTCACTGCTGGAAAACTATCGCTTCGATGACAAACAGCTCGCACAAATGGGTAATCAACTTCAGCAGATGGATCGCAGCGATCAGCGAGCCTATCTGGCAATCACCCAAACCGGTTTCGAAACCCTGCTGGGCGATGTGACAAGCCAAGGCAAGCAGATCGATCTGAGCCAGCATGAAGAGGCTTTCGAAACGATAGACGACCTGCGCAATAACGCTCAAGCACGCGATTTGGTGTTCCGCTCACGCATGGGTGAAGAGAGCATCGTAGACGGCACCCGCTACTACGAGCAGAAATCACTGGGCGAAGCCAATCATGATGTCGAAGCGATGGTCCGCTTTCTGGCAACCGATGCCTGGCTGAACAATCGAATTGAAGATAGCTCTGCTCATCAAGTACAAACCGAACGTCTGACCAGTCTGCTGATCGATATGGGCGCCGAGCAACGCGATCAACTGGTGCAAGACCTCAACCGCCTGGGCCAGGACACGCACCCTATGACCGAGCTATCGGACGCTGCCCTGAAAGAAGCCTACGACGCCTTTTTTGACCGCACAACGACCATCGCCAATGTGGATGACCTGAGCGCACTTGCCGAAGCTGAGGAGACAACTCAGGCTGCGTTACGGGATTCATTCTGGCAGGCCACTGAGCTTGCCGGCGAACGTGTTGATGACATATTGAAGATTCTGGATGAAAACGGCCCAGATATTCGTGAGCAGCTGATACTGACGCTCGCAGATCAGGCAGCACTGACCGAATCCGGCCAGAAAACGCGTGACGAAGTGGATCAGGAACTGAGAAAACTGATCCACTACTTCAACGAAGACCACAGTAATGAAGACAAGCTTGGATATCTGGACCAGGCCTTTGCTGCACCTTGAGTGAAGCAATACTTAGTTGCTCTGGAGTTGTAACTCTGGAGTACATAAAACACCGATCTGAGCACCGATACTCTCGTTAAACGCCAGAGTCGCGGCTGTCACCGTTATCGCCACAACCACGCCCGTGAACATGATGCCGACCAGCGCGATAATAATCGTGAGCACCTTCGACATCTTGCGAACCGGGCGAATATCCCCATAACCAACCGTAAACGCCGTGATGAACGACCAGTAGAAGGCGTTAAACGCAGACCAGCCTTCGATACGCCCCACAACCTGCCCCAGCGTCACCACGATCAGGCTGAAAAAGCCCAGAAATGGCAGCAGCATCAGGATTGCCTGACCGAATAAATCCAAGAAGTTGAGCGTAAATTCCATATTCTTTCCCTGAGTGCATAAACCTGACGCCAACAGGCTAGCTGCTTGGCGCCCACAACAGAAGCAAGGTTAATGATTGAACGCATTATTTCAAGGCAATCGGATTAGAATTTGTCGCCAAATATGACCATTAAATCGCCAACCTAATAAGTGTCGCAAAAAATGATCTTCAATCTATAACAAAGCATAATGTACTATTATCTGTTTATAAAGCGATTCAAGATCATAAATTCATATTTTTATCATGGATGATAACAATGGATAATACAGTATATAAGCGCTATGAGAATTTCCTAGACGGAGGGGACGCCGTTGATTTCTTAGTAAAGGTCATGGAGCTTCAAAAATTCAGAGAGCCAATTAAAAGTCATGAAGACTCCTTCTCTATATTAGCCGGTATCATAACTTTTCGACATCTTGATAGGTCTAATCAAATCAGGATTAACAGAGAAATTGTCAATCTTATACACACGCCAGAATACTGCAAATTAGGCCAAAAGCTAAGGGACATTGTCACATTTTCAGCGGTACAGCCTTACTGGTTTACATGGTCTTTAAGCGATCAAGAGCTAAGAGACTATTATGAACTCAATGATTCTTTTCAAGAGACCCTTTCTTTAATTGGTTTTGAAACACCTACATTAACAGTTGCTGGTCTCGCAGCAGTTATATACCAACTATTCAAGAAAAAGACACCTAAAAAAACAAAAAATGCTGCAAAGAACATAATAAAAGAAAGGCTTGGGTATACAACAGGAAAAGAAGTAGCAGGCATTTTTGGAAAAAAATCATCTCCTCAACTCATTAGAAAAGGGGGGCTTGCAGGTGCAACTATTTATATTTCAGGTGCAGTAATGCTAGCCTCATCTCGAAATAATGCTGATCAAGCTAAAAAGGGGATTATTTTAAGAGGCCTATTGAAAATTGATGAGGTATAATAAATGCTCGGTAATTTGTTTATATTTATAACATTTGCATTCCTTTCAAAAAACAGTTTTTATGATGCATTTTCAACAGAGGAAGAAGATAAATCTACTTATAGAAAATTATCACTTTATTTATCATTACCTGCTTGCATGGCTTGCTCAGCATTTGCATTAATAAAGTTTTTTGGCTTTATATTTAGCTTCGATATTGAAATTTATATATTCTTTCTAATATTCCTTAACAATTCAATTATTTTAATATTGATTGATAAAAGCTTGGAATCCTGAACAATCATTGAATATAATTAAAAACACATAAAATAAAGCCGATATTATCGCGGCTTTATTTTAAAAAATCACCTATACACAAAAAAATAAGATACTTTAATTCAAATAAATATAATTATAATAGTTTAAATATTTATATTAGATAAACATCGTTAATAATACATATTAAAACATAGCCTACAGATCTATATTACCCTCGGAGAATAAATACAACTCTAAGCCAAGGCTTCCGCCAGCTGCTCCACCGACTGCGTAATCTCCGCCTGACTCAGCGCACCAAAGCCAAACCTCAGATGCGTCGGCGCCACCTGATCATCGGTATAGACGCTGCTCAGGGTCGAGTCCTTGCCCGGCAGGCTCTCCAGCTTGCGGCCCTGCACCAGCTTTGAAATATCGACCCAGATCGCCATGCCGCCCGTAGGCAAGGTAAAGGAGACCTGATCGCCGAACACCCGCACAAACTCCTGTGCCGCGAAGTTGCGCCGAGCCTCGTATTCCTTACGTGTCTTGCGGATATGACGCCGTACTTCGCCAGATTCCATCAGATGTGCCAGCACCAGCTCGGTGACGGCATTGCCCTGCCGATCGATCAGGATGATCTCCTGGGCAGCACGTTCGATAAAGCGGGTATCCGCCGCGATGTAGCCAAGCCTCAACCCCGGCGCGAACACCTTGGACATCGAGCCGATATGCACCACATTCTCGGAATTGGGCAGGCTGGCTAGCGGCGGGATCGGGCTGGTTTCATAGTGAAACTCATGGTCATAGTCATCCTCCAGCACCGCAAACCTGTGCGCCTTGGACAGCTCCAGCAGCGCCAACCGTCGGTCCATGGGCAGGCAGACGGTGGTGGGATACTGGTGATGGGGCGTGACGTAAATCGCGGCCACCGTATGCTCGGCCAGCAGCTTGCGCAGGTGATCGATATCCAGCCCCTGATCATCCAGCCGGCACTTCAGCACCTTGAACCCGTTTGACTCGAAGGCCGCACGGGCCGGCAGGTAGCAGAGGTCTTCCATCACGATGGCGCCCTTGCGCGGGTCCAGAATGCGGGAGCCAAGGTAGATCCCCATCTGGCTGCCCCTGACGATGCACACCTGCTCCGCCGAGCAGTTCATGAAGCGGTCACCGGACAGCATCTTCGCCACCGACTGGCGCAACTCATTACTGCCCTTGGGATCGCCATAGCCCAGCCGGGAATTCCGGCTCAGGTCGATACAGACCCGTCGATAGGTGCGCGCCAGCAGTTCATAGGGAATCAGCCGGGAATCCGGCGTGCCGTCATTGGTGACCGGTATGGCGTTGTAGGAACACAGCGCATCCTGATAGAGGATCTCCACCAGCTCCGAGGCGGAGCGGGTCCTGTCGCTGCTGTTGACCAGCTGACGGTCCGAGGTCGACAGCCCCTGCTCGGGCAGCGTCTCGGACACAAAGGTGCCCGACCGCTGCCGCGTCACCAGCCAGCCCTGGGCCTCCAGCTCCTCATACACCTGCTGCACCGTCTTGCGGTTCACGCCCAGCTGCTCTGCCAGAGAGCGCGAACCGGGCAGCATGCTCCCCGGCGGCAGCCGCCCTTCCGTGATATCCGCCGTCAGCGTATTGAGCAGTTTTGAATGCAGCGTTTTGCCGGGGCTGTCCTCCAGCCACAGCTGCGTTTCCCAGGGTCTTAACATGCCAGCCTCCGCTCTGGACCAGAAAACTTATAAAAACTGGTCCTTATGACCGGTCCAGACTAGCGATATCGTGCCTCCCATGTCAAAGCGGATACCAAGGAGCAGACACATGAAGACCGCGACCACCAGCAAGCAGGCGCTGATGCAGAGCGCCGAACGCGATATGCAACGACTGATTGAGGACATGGAGCTGACCGATCGCGAGAAGCTCGCGCTGACCTGTCGCATCCTGTTCGATAAGGGCCATGACTCGGGTCTGGCGGGGCAGATCACCTGTCGTACCGAGCAGCCCGACACCTTCCTGACCCAGCGACTGGGGCTGGGGTTTGACGAGATCACCGCCGACAACCTGATCGCCGTCGACCATGACCTCAAACCGCTGGCAGGCGAAGGCATGCCCAACCCGGCCAACCGCTTCCATACCTGGATCTATAAAGAGCATCCGGAGGTGAACTGCATCATCCACACCCACCCGACCCATGTGGCGGCACTGTCGATGCTGGAAGTGCCACTGGTGATCTCGCAGATGGACACCTCCGCCCTGTACGACGACTGCACCTTCGTCGCTGACTGGCCCGGCGTGCCGGTTGGCAATGAAGAAGGCGTGCTGATCTCCAACGCCCTGGGCAACAACCGCGCCGTGTTCCTCGCCCACCATGGCCAGCTGGTGACCGGCAAGACCATCGAAGAGGCCTGCAATCTGGCCGTGCTGATCGAGCGCGCCGCACAGCTGCAGCTGCTGGCAATGGCCGCCGGCGAGATCAAGCCGCTGCCACACGCACTGGCCAGCGAAGCGCACGACTGGGTATCCACCGACAAGCGCAACAAAGTGAATTTTGCCTACTACGCACGGCAGGCACTGAAACATCACACCGACTGCATTTAACCCCCATTTGAGGAGAAGAACATGAACCTGACAGGCATTATTGGCTACCCGGTCACCCCCTTTAGCCAGGACAACAAACAGATTGATCTCGACAAACTCGGCCGCGTCATCGATGTGCTGCTGGAAGCCAAGGTGGATGCAATCGCCGCCCTGGGCAGCGCCGGTGAAGCCGCCTATCTGAGCGAAGCGGAATGGAAGCAGGTCGCCGAGTACACGGTGCAGCATGTGGCCGGCAAGGTGCCCGTGATCATTGGCATTGCCGAACTGACCACCGCGCAGGCCGTCAACTACGCCCAGCATGCCCACCAGATCGGCGCCGACATGATCATGCTGTCGCCGTTCTCCTACTACAAGCTGAGCGAGGCCGAGATCTTCCAGCACTATGACACCGTCGCCAGCGCCAGCCCGCTGCCGATCATGATCTACAACAACCCCGCCACCTGCGGCGTGGACATGTCGCCCGCGTTCATGCTCAGCATGGTCGAGCGCATCCCGACGGCGAGCATGATCAAGGAAAGTACCGGCGACATTCAGCGCATGCACAAGATCTACACTCTGTCGGATGGCAAGGTGCCCTTCTTCAATGGCTGCAACCACATGGCGCTGGAGGCCCTCAACGCCGGTGCCAGCGGCTGGTGTACGGCAGCCCCCTGCCTGATCGGCGACAAGCCGAAGCAGCTGTTCGATGCCATCAAGCAGGGTGAAAACGAAAAGGCCCAGGCACTGTTCTATCAGCAGTATGAGTTTTTGGAGTTCATCGTGTCTTCGGGCCTTGCGGCAGCGGTGAAGTCGGGGCTGGCATTACAGGGCATGGATGTGGGTGGACCGAGGAAACCATTGCTGCCGTTGAATGATCAGGCACAGCAGAAGCTTCAAGGGATGTTGGTAAAACTGTCTTAAGGTGTTAACAACAAAGGCTTATGCAACCACAGGGCATAAGCCTTTTACTCATACATTTTTATACTAAATTTATTTTAATCTATATGCGTTTATATCCTGATGATATACAAGATACTCATCTGAAGAACGCCCATTGAACATTTCATTAAAGATATTCTTAAGCTTGTCATTCATCTCAACAGACTCACCTTTGAAATAAGTATGCTCAGCCCCCAACCCATCTGCCGAAGTTATATCAATATAATTGGCATTTTTAGCACTGAGGTTCTTCAGATAATGGCCTAGTCTTGCCTTTTGCTCCTTACCAGGTTTAATACGTGATGCTTTCAATGCAGAATCATCTTCATTAATAACCACATATAACCTTTTACGAACATCCATCTGCTCAACCCATTTTGGGTGAGCATCATTATTTGTATCAGCTGCAACAAGGCAAATATTATCAAATATCAAATTCGAGCTAAATCGTTGGCTCGTTGAAAAAACATGCTTGAATACATAATTGCCCATACTATGACAGAGCAAGCTAATTTTAATCTGGCATTCTTTTTCCATCAACTTTGAAAAAAGAGCAGCTGCCGATTCTGGGTTATCACTGTGTTTTTTATTAGCTTGGTTCCAAATAGACTGTTGCAGAGCATTACTGAATAGCTGGTGGAAGCCATGTATTTTTTCAATGGCCCGATCTAGCGCTGACGAAGAGACTCTAGCATCAGATTTATCACTTAAATAGGAGGCCGTACCTGATACTACACCACCTCCATTTGCTGGCCATGAGAAAGGAACAACTATTACATTATAAAGATCTTCGATTGCCTTAGCTGCTTTGATTACATCTTCAACATCATTGTTATAGCCATGAACAAAAACAAGAATTGATTTACTTTCATTCTTGGCTCTTCCAAATATCTCGCATGCAGCTTCTAAGCTACCGTACCATTTTTTATCAACATCGATATCAAGATGATATTGATCTTTAAGACTTTGAACACGCTTTTTAGATAGCACATCTTCAGTAACAGATGTTATCCACTGATTATTTATGTTTTCTACTTTAACAAGTCTGAGCTCTTTAGGTCCCTTTGTGTTTGGTGTCTTCCCAAAGATAGACAAGCCCTTCTTTCTTGTTGATATTTTTCTATTGGTAATGAGGTACATAAAAAGTCCCTTTAGATTAAGGTTAAAGCTAACACATACATCCTTTAGCATTAAATATAGAGGCCGTAATCACCCCCCTACATAAAAGGTAGCAGATAATTATAAAATCAGCTAAAAAATAAAAGCACTTAGCTCTAAAAATATGGTCAATCTCAACTCCATAGCCCATCGTGAGCTATAGAGCACAAGCTAAACCCTTGTACTTATAATCCCCTGATATCAGCCTTATTGTAGAATATTCTACGAATTAAAAAGCACCTGAAAAATTAAGGTCTCTCGACGGGCCTGTAATCTAATGGATGGAAAGCCCCCTTCTTTACTAACGAAACCGAAATATTAAACTATTCAGGGCTTTTCAGTGAGTAGTGTGTAGTAGACTCCCACATGGATAGCTAAAACTTAACTAATATTAAGCATATTTCAAATTGCAGAATAAATTAACCACTTTTACTTACAAAAAATAAGCCACTGCAAAACACCCATAGTCGATTAGTCTCGAAATAAAAAACCAACTATGGATGGGAAATTGCTCACTAATAAGAACCACGATAGCTACAATAAAAATCAGTCTTTAATAGATAACCCCAATGGTTTTATACTCTTAAAGTTTACGCTTACCAAACTACCTATTTTTTGTTTTTCAGCATCTGGAGTATGGAACATATGTATATGATACATAGCTATATCTTGTAGTATGGATTTAGAAAGAAGGTTCTCATCCATTGATTTTATAATATGTTTTAGCTTATTAACTGATGGAATATTAGGAGTTAATAGTAAAGAAGCGAACTGTATAAGCTTATATGCATTCGTACCTTCTTCATCTGCAATAAATTCAACATCCTCAATTAATTTTTTTGATAGCACACCGTCAGCCGACTTCATAATAAGACCAGAGCAAATTGTGGTGATCAGACTAGCAATAAATCTAGTCGCAATTTGCTGAGCATTATGATTTTCTTTAACGAGTCCTTGAGAGGTAATATGATCCTCAAAGTGTTTTTGCAATGAGTCTGTATCCTTGAGAGCTTCATTTACCACAAACGCTATTAATCGAAGGTATGCATCAAGACTGTTTTTAATATAATCCCTTCTTTCATTCCTCTTTATAGCACTATAATAATTCTTAAGAATTTGTCCTAGTACTTCGTTTGATCTTATTAAGTTAAAAAGATCTTTTAGAAAATTATTATCTTCTTTTTCAGTAAGTTCTTGATCAGAAGGCTCAAAGTCCATTTCATCGGATAAAATCCTTTGTTTTCTCTGATTTTCATCAACATCGACAGTATCTATTAATATTTCAGTTACAGAGCCAATCGTATCACTGATACTTGCGACATCATCTTCCAGCTTTATTGGTTTATTACCACCAAAACAAAGCTCTAAATTATTTGCTATTTTATCAATAACCCATGCACTGTTTTTATGATGAGTAAGAAAGAGTATCAGATTAGAATTTTCGCGTGTACATAGGTTTTCACAGCATTCGTTTACTATCGATATAATTTCTTCTGACTCAATATTATCAGCAAAATATTTTCCAAGAAAAAAATACTTAATATATGGATATGCAAAACTATAGTAATCTCCGTTTTAATTAGAATTTTTGACTTAGTTAACATAGATAATTGCTTATTTAGATTAACTGTCGTCCACGTTTCAGAAAATATTGTATTAAATTTTCCAAGTTCATTTTCATCTAATGAATCTATTCCTTTGCTTTTGTAAAACCAAGAAAGGTGTGACAAATAATCAAAAACCTCTTGAAAAGATCCTTTACCAACTCCATTTTCTTCAAGGCTTTTACCAATCAAATAATTATAATAGTGTGATGTCCCTGAATTTTCCAATTCATGTTTTTCTTGTGAAGAGGTACTTTGTAGTAGTGTTAACAAATATAATGGACGAGATGGTATAAGATTTTTACCAAGAACTGATACAATAACGCGCTCAGTATTATAGACTGACTGATTATATTCAAGATTCGTTACTGATGTACTATGAGAGTGCCATTTTTTAATTAGGTCATATCGAAGATGGCATCCAAAATCTTTCAGAATATACGTTTTAAATGAAGAAAAGCAGTCAACATATGCAGTCGAAACAGTTGCATTACTTAGTGCCCTATCACATGTAAAGACTATAGTTCCAAAGTTTTTTTGGATATGGTCTATTATGGAATCAACACCTTTGTTCTTTGTACCTATTTCTTCATAATTATCAAGAAGAATTGCTCTTCTAGATTTTTCAAGTTGTGAATAAAAATCAGGATCTTCATATTGCCAAGATAAAGATTTATCAATAGCCTTCTGAAAATCTCTCACTGTTGCTCTTTTTATTGATTTGGCATCAACATATACTGGACAAATATTATCTTGATAAATATTTGTGAATAACACATGCAATGATTTTGTTTTACCGGACTGCTCATCACCAAAAACAATTGTCTTATTGTTTTTCCAGTCTATCTTGGTTAGGCCAATACTTTCTTTAGATGATAAACTTTCGAACTCAGGGTCTATATAAATATCTGAAAGTTCGACTTTTCCTTTTTCTGGATGCGTCAGGTACGCACCGGGGTCATTCAGAAATGTTAAAAACTCAGGCTTTAGACTATTACTTTTTTTATTTTCATCAAGCTCTACATTTTGAGTTTCAGTTTTTATAAAACCATCACCTAAAGCTTCAAAATGAGTTTGTTTTATTTTATTACAATTAAGATCAATAACCGATATTGCTAAGCCTGATGCTTCTTTAATGGGATCATGAGGCTTCAATGCTATAGATTCGAGAAAAACAGTTTTACCATTTTTAATTGACTCAATAGTACTTGCCGTTGACATGTGTTCATGTCCAGACATTATTATATTTGAGCTTTTTTGTATGGTTTTCCTAAAATCATGATAAGTATGTTGGCAATACCAATTTATAGGATGGTGAAGTAGCGCGATTCTTAAATCCGCATCGTTTTCAAGTTGTTTGGTATATTTATCAATCGGAAAAATCAAAGTCCCCTGCTTTTCATCTAGACTTGACATCCAGGCAACATTTATAGCACTTATTATTATTTTTTTATTGTCTTGGACTATTTCATAATCCGTCCACAGTTTATCATCAAACCTAATATTATCCGAGTCATACTTCTTTCTAAACTCGAAAAAATCACTCTGAGCTTTAGTACAAAGCTCAACTAATTGATCATCATATACCTTTTTCGGATCGCTCCTTATAGTATCAATTATGGTTTCTCTTACTGAGTCTTTTGGTATTAGTTTGCAGTCATGATTTCCAGGAACCATGGCGACTGTAATAGGTGTACTGGACTCTTTTGATAGCCTATCAATAAGGCTATTCATAAAAGACTCAGCAATATCATACTCTTCTTTTGCTCCACTAAAAGCAATATCACCTGTAATTGCAATTATAAAATGGTCCGTATTTCGAATAGCCTCATATGCTACAGATGCAATTTTATAAGCATCATTTTTAAAATCCACGTCCTGTTTTTTTAAATGTATATCACTTAGATGCAATATTGAAACTTTCATTATAGGACCACAAAATTATAGTTTTATTATTAATTCAAATATTCTTTGAAATATCAGGTAAAATTATTGATAAAGAACTGTAATTGAGCTAATCAATTTACTAGTAGGGAAACATAAAAAATAACCATCCCTGCCATCGACCCATCCCCTTTTCCCTGTCATTGCGGACACCGACTTCCTGCTGGTGTAGATCAAACTTAGCTAAGCTGTTACTAAAGAGCAACGCCCAAAAAGACTAATACTGCCCTGTTACATTAGGCCTTCAGTTTTCCTACCTTTGAACTGCCTTACCACTACACGAAAAAAAGGCCACCCAGCGGTGGCCTCAAAGGCAGAGATGTGCAAGTTAAGGCGTATCAGAGCAGCTCGACTGCGACGGCTGTCGCTTCGCCACCACCGATACATAGGGATGCAACCCCTTTCTTCAGGCCGCGCTGCTTAAGGGCGTTTAGCAGCGTGACGAGAATGCGTGAGCCGGAGGAACCGATCGGGTGTCCCAGGGCGCAGGCACCGCCGTAGACGTTGACCTTGTCGGCATCCAGGCCCAGTTCGTTGATCGCCAGCAGGGAGACTACGGCGAAGGCTTCGTTGATCTCGTACAGATCCACGTCGTCCTTGCTCCAGCCTGCCTTGTCCAGCACCTTTTGGATGGCGCCGATCGGGGCGATGGTGAATTCAGCCGGCAGCTGTGCATGCGTCGAGTGCGCCACGATACGCGCCAGCGGCTTGACGCCGCGCTTGTCGGCTTCGGCCTGGGTGGTCAGTACCAGTGCAGAACCACCGTCGCTGATGGAGCTGGAGTTGGCAGCGGTAACAGTGCCGTCCTTCTTGAACGCCGGCTTCAGCTGCGGGATCTTGTCCGGACGGGCGTTGCCCGGCTGTTCGTCGGTATCGACGACGGTGTCGCCCTTGCGGCCCTGGATGGTGACCGGCGCGATCTCGTCCTTGAACCAGCCGTTCTCGATGGCGGCAACGGCCTTGCTCAGGGAGCCGATGGCGAAGTTGTCCATCGCTTCACGGGTGATGTTGTACTCGTCAGCGGAGCGCTGTGCGAATACGCCCATCAGGCCGCCTTCGTAGGCGTCTTCCAGGCCGTCGAAGAACATGGAGTCGATCACCTGGCCGTGGCCCATGCGCATGCCGGCACGGGCTTTCGGCAGCATGTAAGGTGCCTGGCTCATGTTTTCCATGCCGCCGGCGATCATGATGTCAGCGCTGCCTGCCTTGATCTGGTCGTGAGCCAGCATGACGGCCTTCATGCCGGAACCACACATCTTGTTGATGGTGGTCGCGCCAGCCGCATCCGGGATGCCTGCCTTGCGAGAGGCCTGACGGGCCGGGGCCTGGCCCAGTGCGCCGGGCAGTACGCAGCCCATGATCACTTCGTCGATATCGCTCGGCTGCAGGCCGGCACGCTCGATGGCCGCTCCGATCGCGACGGCACCCAGGTCCGGTGAGCGCACGTCGCTCAGTGAACCCATCATGCCGCCCATGGGAGTACGGGCCGCGCCCAGAATCACAATGCTGTTGTCTGACATCCTGTTGCTCCTGTTAAGTCTTTTTCTTCTAGAGAGTTATTCGTTTCAATCCGGCTGATTAGCGTCGCCCGGTTAGCGTCCCAGTACTGAGCGAGCGATCACTTCCTTCATCACCTCAGAGGTGCCTCCGTAGATGCGCTGTACACGGGCGTCGATGAAGGCACGCGAGATCGGGTATTCGGTGGTGTAGCCGTAGCCGCCGAACAGCTGCAGGCAGCCATCGGCCACGCGGCACTGCATCTCGGTCGCGGTGTACTTGGCCATGGACGCGGTCGCCGCATCCAGCTCGCCACGGGAGTACTCGGCGATGCACTGGTCAATGAATGCCTTGTTGACGCGGTAGTCGGTCTCCATTTCGGCGATGCGGAAGCGGGTGTTCTGCAGTTCCTTCAGTTTCTGGCCGAACAGGGTGCGCTCGTCGGCATACTGGATGGTCATATCCAGCGAACCGCGGGCCGCTCCGACACCAATGGCACCGATCACCAGACGTTCACGCGGCAGTTCCTGCATCAGGTACACAAAGCCCTTGCCCTCTTCGCCCAGCAGTGCGGACTTGGGCACGCGCATGTTTTCGAAGAACAGCTCGGAGGTATCGCCGGAGTGCTGGCCGATCTTCTCCAGGTTGCGCCCCTTGGCGTAGCCAGGCAGCGTGGTGTCGACCAGGAACAGGCTGACGCCCTTGGCACCGGCCGCAGGATCGGTCTTGGCGGCAACGATTACCATGTCGGCGTGCTGGCCGTTGGTGATGAAGGTCTTGGAGCCGTTGATCACGTACTCGTCACCGTCCAGCACCGCCGTGGTGCGCAGCGCCGCCAGGTCACTGCCGGCACCCGGCTCGGTCATGGCGATGGCGCCGACCACGTCACCGGACACCATGCCCGGCAGCCAGCGGTCTTTCTGTTCGTCGTTGCCGAGATGGGCGACATAGGGCGCCACGATATCGGAGTGCACCATCACGTTGGTGGCCAGGGCACCGTAGCCCAGACGCGCCATCTCGGTGACCAGCATCACGGAGTATTCAAAGGGCACACCGCAGCCGCCGTGGGCTTCGGGGGCGTCGACGCAGAGCAGGCCTGCTTCGCCCAGGGTCCGCCAGAGTTCACGCGGGGTGATCTCGTCCTTTTCCCACTGTTCGTAATGGGGTGCCACTTCGCGCTCCAGTGCGCGCAGCACCATTTCGCGAAAGAGTTCCAGTTCTTCCTGGTCGATTACAGCTGCATTCATCTCGCTCACCTTCTTATACTCGTGCGTCTTGCTCGTCCGTCGGCTTACTTAGGTGCCATGCGCAGTGCGCAATCCAGACGGATGGTTTCGCCGTTGAGCAGCGGGTTCTTGACGATCTGTTCAACCAGCATGCCGTACTCGTCCGGGTGACCCAGACGCTGCGGGAACGGCAGAGTAGCGGCCAGGCTGTCCTGCACTTCCTGCGGGAAACCGGACATCATCGGGGTCAGGAACAGGCCCGGTGCGATGGTGTTCACACGTACGCCCTGACGCGCCAGCTCACGGGCTGCCTGCAGCGTCATGGCAACCACACCGCCCTTGGAGGCGCTGTACGCGACCTGACCGATCTGGCCTTCGAAGGCCGCGATAGACGCGGTGGAGATGATCACGCCGCGCTCGCCATCAGCGTTCGGCTCGCGGGTCGCCATTTCAGCGGCGGCCAGACGCAGAATATTGAAGCTGCCTACAAGATTGACCTGGATAACCTTGTCAAAGTTCTCCAGCGGCATGGGGCCTTCCTTGCCGACGATCTTGCCGGCAGGGGCGATACCGGCGCAGTTAACAGCAATACCGCAGGCGCCATGGACTTCACGCGCGGCAGCAAAGGCGGCTTCGGCGCTTTCGGCGGAGGACACGTCGCAACGCACGAAGATGCCGCCCAGTTCCTCGGCGATCTCGCGGCCGCGCTCTTCGTTCAGATCGAAGATGGCAACCTTGGCGCCAGCGGCGGCCAATGCACGGGCAGCGCCCTCACCCAGACCTGAAGCACCACCGGTTACAACTGCGGGTACGTTTTTGAAATCCATCACTCACACCTTGTTAATTCTTGGGCTGCCAGCCCGGTAATTTGGATCAGGGCGTTGAGAAGCGTTTTCGAGGCAGCTGAGACAAGGCAAAAACAGGCGAAAAGGCGGAGTTTAGTGAACTAAATGAGCATTTGAGCCTGTTTTTAACGCCGTCGCAGCAACGCAGATAGCTTTTCGACGCCCTGATAAGGGAATGACCTTAGTTTGGATTAGGACCGAGCCACCTACCATGACAATATTCGGCAGCAAATTTGGCAAAAAACAGCATCTTTCACGCGCGGAAAGCCGGTCAGACGACAAGGGAGGAAGGTTTGGGCAAGGCTCAAAGGCTGGGATTAGAAGCGGACTCACATAGGCAGGTAATGACAAGTGCCCCCAGGTCTCCGAATCTCACATGGGTTCAGAGCCGGGCTTAAAGTGGGTCAGGTTTTTTCGGAAAGCAGACCACATCATTGTGCGGATACTCGGGCACACAGCCCCAGCGCTCGCCCAGCAAGGCAAAGCTCTCTTCAGCAAAGAAGGTGATATGGGTGGGGTCGTTGCGGTAGTGCCAAGTGTGAAAGCGTTCGTCATCCAGCACACGCTTGGTTTGCAACACCAGCAACCCTTCGGGTGCGAGCAGCGACCAGAGCTGATCCAATACGGGCAAGGGCTCAGCCAGATGCTCCACCACTTCGGTGCTGGTAATAAAGTCATATTGCCCGGTCAGTGCTGCAGTATCCGGGTGGAAGTACTTGTCGTACTGCGCCATCTCGTAACCCGCTTCACGCGCCATGGCCACCAATGCAGGGCCTGGGCCGCATCCGAAATCCAGCCCTTTGGCAGGCGCCGGTTTATGTGCCAGCACCTGATCAAAAGCGCGGGACAAAAAGCGGCGATAACCGGGGTCATCGATCGCGTTTTCATGGTCGTCGTATACCGCTTTTTCATCTGCATCCGACAATCGCTGCGAAGGCTCCAGATGAACCATTTTGCAGGCTTTACAGCGATAGTAGGTCTTCGCTTTACAGCTAATGGCATAGAGCGCGGTGGAACTGCACAACGGGCAGAAAAGGTCTGTGCTCATTGCAGTTGAAACTCCACCGGCTGAAGCAGCTCAGGCGCGGGATCGCCCAAGGCTTCGGCAATGCTGATTTCGTGTATACGGCAGATGGCATCCAGCGGCAGGTCGTTGGTGTGACGACCGAACGGAAACTCCAGTTGCTCCGACAGACGGTCCAGACCAAAAAAGGTATAAGCAACCATGGCGGTGAAAATCGGCGTAAACCAGCCCGCTGCTCCCACCAAACCAAACGGCAGCAGGTAGCAATAAAAGTAGGCTGTGCGATGTGCCAGCAATGTGTAGGCGAAGGGCAAAGGCGTTTGTGCGATACGTTCTGAAGCCGCCTGCACACCGGCCAGACTGTGGAGGTGCTGATCAAGGGCCGAAGCAGCGATGCTATCGATCTGCCCTGCTCTGTAGGCATCCGCCACAAGGTCACCCGCACGTTGCAGCATCTGAGCAGCCGGGTTGCGTGCGTTCAGAACAGCTTCAAGTTCTGATTCAGCCAGCGCTTTACTCAAGTCAGCGGGTAAGTCGGCTTTTACATCTTCTTCACGCAATTGGCCACGCAGCAAGTGCGCATGCGCCAGTGCCACCATCATCAAGGCACGTCGACTTTCGGGATTCAGGTAGATGTTGCTGGTACGCGCCAGGCTTCGCATCTCTACCACCATCTGACCCCATTGCTTGCGCGCTTCCCACCAGCGGTCATAGGTGGCGCTGTTACGCACACTGAGCAGAATCGACAGTGCAATACCCAGCAGGGTAAAGGGCAACAGGGTGTATTCCACGATGCCATCCAGATAGTGATGACGCACTACCCAGGTCACAACAATGGCGAACAATCCGGATAACAGAATATGGGGCAGAATATGCGGGAATACCGAGCCCTTCCAGGCCAGCATCAAACCGAGCGCACCGGGACGGTTGCGTACGATCATAGGGAAAAGATCTCCGGACGGCAGAAGGGGAGAATGGTGTCACAGCCGCCCGGAAGATTAAAGTCTGGTCCCAGCAGGAGCCCAGGTACCAGAGGCAGATATCATGCGCGGGCGCGAGACACCACGCGTCGATTCAGTACGCCGTGCTTGAGTCGCTTGAGTCGCGAGATACGCGCCATCACCAGCAACTCAAGTACGCCCGCTACCATCAGCAGATCCAGGGCTGTGGATTGGTCACTCAGCCAGGGATGGATACTGCCACCGTTGCCCGTCGCCAATGCGTAAATAGCGACTGCAATCACTGCGGTAGCGGCGATTGAGATCAAGTTATAATGAAAAAGGCGGCGCTTGAGTTCAGCCACTGACTCACGTCTGCGAGCTTTCATTTTCCTCTCCTCAGGTGTTCATTTTTTGAACAAAATTTAGACGATGTGATTTTAGTGAGGCGTCTATTTTTCAACCAGTGTCTCAAAAAACTACACAATCCAATTTGATTCCCAAACAGACGTTCTAAACGCAAGTGTTTGCCAACAAAAAAGGGAGGCAATCCTTGCCTCCCTTGGGTTTTAGCGGTGTTTATAGCCGTTTTTTACTGAATTCGCCCCATTTTGACCCACAAAGTCTCACCAGAACTGTCGTCAACACCGTCATTGTCGGTGACAAAAAATCCATTTCCGTTCTGATCTATGGCAAAACCTTCCACTTTGTCGGTCACATAGCCGTTAATCGACTTCAAATCACCCATCAAATCGCGAACCAGGGTCTTGCTGACAACGGGCAGAGACTGACCCAGTGCGGCCGTCTCGACCTTGTCCAGCGCGACACTATATAGACGCTTGATTGCAGCATTGGCACCGATCTGGTTATCGCGCTCCAGAATGTAGGCTTTGCCATTGTGAATTTCAATCTCGGACAGACCGACCCAGCCCTTTTCAGTGGCATCCAGCGGGTAATGAGCTGCAGTCCACTCCCCTGTTTTCAGATTGTGCTTAAGCAGTTTTACCAACTGCTCCCCATCATCTTTCCAGGGACGCTGCATCACGATCCAGAGGTTGTCACCCTCCAGGGCGATACCTTCAGCACCAAAACGGATTTCGTGCTGTAGCAGCTCGGCCGGGAATTCCAGCGTTTGGTCGATCTCGCCAGCAGCGTTCACGTGATAGATTGCGTGCGGCACTTCCTTCTTGGTATTGCCTTCAGACGCGAGCCAGAAACCGCCCTTGCCGTCGGCAGCAACACCTTCCAGATCCAGCTTTTTGGCCGGCTTGCCATCGCGGGTGATGTTCAGTGCTGCGGTGATACGTGCAGGATGTGCACTGGCATCAATGGTGAAGATTCGTGGCTGGTTCTTATAGAAGCTGTCATTCACCGCATACAGCAGATCAGGCTTGCTTGGATCAGCCGTCAGACCTGAAAGCGCTCCCCAACCAATGGGCGCACCTGTGGCCGCTTCATTACCGGATACCAACTGCGGGTAAGCCGGTGTGTCGTTGCCAAGGCTGTACAGCATCACATGCGCACGGACACCGCCATCTTCAATGAGATCTTTTTCGTTGGCGCTGGCCAGCAGGTTGCGAGACGGAATGGCGACAGCAGATTCAGGTGCGATACCTGAAGGCAGCAGCTGCATGAACTCAGGCGCAGCACCTGTATCACGGTAAACACCAATCACTGAACCACGTTCAGACATGACAAAGATGTAAGTCTGATCACCGAAACGCCCTACTTCCAGACCTTCAGGCTCAGCGCCCTTCTTGCCGGAACGCTTGTCCGGGTAGTGGCCGGCACGCACGACTTCATGCTCAAAGGCCGCACCGGACTCAAACAGCAACTTGCCGTTCTTGTGGAAGATGCTGAAACCGCGCGCGCCGCCTTTATAGTCACCTTCGTTGGCGATGACGAAGCGATTGTCATCCAGCCATTTCACCGCATCCGGCTCGCGCAGTACGTTCTTCTGGCTGCCCGTAAAGATCAGCGCCCCATCCTTCTCGGTATCGATCTGCTCCAGATCCACGCTGCCTGCGGAGAAGTGATTGCTCACCTTGCCGGTTTTGGAATCAACAATTACCAGATGGTTGTTTTCCTGCAGGGTTACAACCACTTCACCAAGCGCGTTGAAGTCGACGAACTCCGGCTCAGGATCAGTCGGCGCAATCTCGGCCAGACCGGTCAGGTCCACATGCTTGAGTTCACCACAAACCAGCTTGCCGTCTTGCATCGGTACCAGCACCAGATCACCGGCGGGCATCTGAGGGATTTCACCGTCGTTCAGGTCTTCATCGCGCTCGTTTTCAATGGCGATGGCCACCATATCCTGCTGCTTGGAGATCGCGACAGAGTCCGGCTGACCACCCAGATCACACTGGCTCAGCACTTCTTTTGTAGATGAGGAAATCAGCGCCACAAAGCCCGATGGCTGGGTGTAGCTTTCAGATGTATTGACACCCACAACGGCATTCTCACCCACCGCACTGACAGAAGTAGGTTCACCCTGCAGCGCCATGAAGCCGGCAGGCTTGGGCTGTTTGGCATCACGAATATCAACAAAACCCAGTCCTTTGCGCGGGCTGTCGCTGTAGATCAGCGTGTTGCCACTGGCTGTCGCCGTGATGATTTCGGCAGAGGTTTCCTGCGACATATCCGTTGCCGGCAGGTTCTGGGCGGTCGAGAAGCTCTGAATACGATTGAAGCTATTGGCATTTGCAGAGCTGGCCGCCGCAACAGCAAGGGCCAAACAAGACACGCGAAGCAAGCGAGAATCCATCGAGTTTTATCTCCAGTTGTAATTAGATGCGCAAAGACTAAAACCCAACTATTACAATCTGATTATCAGCACTTGCGTTAACAAACATATATTTAACTTTCATGAATCCTATAAAAAACAAACATTAATATAAAATAAACCTGTTTGTAATATTCAAAAAATACCATTCACCGGAATTTAAAAAAGCACACACATATTTCGGTGTAAAAAATGCGATCAGTTTACAAAGCCCTTGCACTTAGTGCGATATTATTCTCGCCTGTTTCTTATGCAGATGTCATTGTACATCTGAATCAGGGCACCAGCATTTTGGCAATTAATGGCCAGAGTGTTGCGGATAAGGGCTTGTTTGACAGCAAGGGAAAGATCCAGCTTCCAAACGGCGTGAATCAGATCCTGGTTGAATATACCGCCGAGATTGGTAAAGACGCCGACGATATCGTGCTGGAAACAAGCGAGAGCTATGTGCTTCTTTTTGAAGCAAAAGATCAGAGCCTCAGCCTGCAAACACCCAAGATCAAAAGCTATTACGACCTGAGAGAATTCAACAGCATGCCTCAGTGGAAGCTGGTTGACGCTCAGGGAAAATCGATCAAATACCAATCAGATATTCTGGCAAAAGAAGGCTTTCAGCTAGCCCGTAATTATGAAAATGAGCTGAAAGTATTCAACCAGTCTGGTAGCTCAGCAGCTTTAGCATCCCTTCAGGTTGAGCGCCACCAATTTACCGAAACGCCTGTGATTAAAAATGCATCAGCCTCCACACCTAAAACCGATCAGAAAATGATCGGAGAGATGCTGAAATATTGGTATCAGCAGGCAGATGAAAACACACGAAATAATTTCAAGAGCTGGGTTAGCACCGGCCTTAAATAACCAATCAATTAAAGACCTAATTTAATGGAGTCTCGTTCATGAAAAAGCTTCTTCTGGCTGTTGCTGTATCTGTTGCTGCCGGTTCCGCCAGTGCTGCCACTATCTATGAAGGCAATGGTTTCACGTACAAACTAAATGGTGACCTGCAGGTTCAGCTGCGCCAGGACGTTGGCAACGACCAGAACCCGGAACTCGAATTCGACGACCTGGAACTGAAAAACTACGTTAGCTACGATCTGGGCAACGGCATGAAAGCCTTCGGCCGTGTTGATTTCGGTTTCAAGGATGCTGCTGAAGACAAGAAAGACGGTAGCAAACTGGAAGAAGCCTACCTTGGCTTTGCGTTCGGTAACACCTCTGTGTCTTTCGGTAAGCAGAACTTCGCAACTGATGAATTCGGTGTCGAAGAAGCCTACGAACTGGTCAGCGACGAAGACCGCTTCGACGCCATGGGTACTGACGGTGACGACACCATCCGTCTGGACGTAGAACTGGACAACATGTACTTCGCAGCATCTTACGAAATGGATGCTGAAGGCGAGTCCAGCGAAAACGGCGAATACTTTGATGTGTTCGCATCTGTTGACGTAGCAGGCTTGAACGTTGCTGCTGCATACCAGAACGCAACTCCGAGCGTAGGTGCTGACGATTTCGATACCTGGGGTCTGAGCGCATCTTTCGACGCCGGTTTCGCTAAGTTTGCTGCTGACTGGAGCACCACTGAAGACATCGCTGACCAGTACAACCTGGCGGCTGTGTTCAAGGCAGGCAAAACCACCAAGGTTGCTGTCGGTGTAGTAAATACTGATCCGGAATCCGGTGACGACGTATCTGAATGGTACGCTAACGTAACGTACAAGTTCGCGACTCAGAAGAACGTGAGCGTATTTGCTGAAATCGCTGACACTGATGAAGACGGATCTGACATGGGCTACCTGGCAGGTATGCGCATCAAGTTCTAATGGATTAGCTGGAGCCGTTCATGTCTCCCCTTCAGCATGAACGGTGACGGAATTCCCGCCGGTCCCTGTGGCCGGCTTTTTTATGCGTTCAGGTTAGGATTACAGTCCCTGCAATACGGGTTCCTCGCCTATGTAGTCCTGCATGAAATCCCTCAGGCAACGTGCCCGCCGATTCAGTAGTCGGCCATCGGGCCATACCGCAAAAATTTCACGCTCCGGCCCAGTCCAGTCAGGCAACACCAGCTGAAGTCGCCCATCCTGCAACGGCTGTTGTATTTCATTGGCCGGCAGCAGGGAAATACCCAACCCATCACAGACAAACTGTTTCACCATGGTCAGGTCATCCAGAATGGTTGAAGGTGTGGGACGCAAGCTAGCACGTCGTCCGCTGGGGTGATGCTGAAGCGCCCAGCGGTCGATCAGCTTGAACACGGCCAAGCGATGCTGATGCAGATCTTCCAGTGTTTCCGGCTCCCCTGCCGAGCGCAGATACTCCGGTGACGCCACCAAACGGGTTCGCACCCAGCCCAATTTCTTCTGATACAAGCCCGAGCTGGTCTGCGGCCCAATGCGCAGGGCAATGTCGATACGCTGCTGAAGCAGGTCTTCGGTTCGGTTACTCAGCATCAGCTCCAGCCGTATTGCCGGGTAGGCCTTCATAAAGCGGGTCCACATGGGCCCGAGCAGGCCCGTTGCCAGATTGGTCGGGGCCGATACACGCAAAGGGCCACTCATCTCCTGAGAATCCCGGCTCAGCTGAGAGGTCACCTGATCCAGCTCGTCGATTAACCCGGCGTAGCTTTCGTAGTACACCTCCCCTTCCCCGGTCAGACTGAAGTGACGGGCTGAGCGACGAATCAACTGATAGCCGAGACAGCTTTCCAGTCGCTTGAGACGGCGGGTCACCGTTGCCGCAGGCAAGCCCAGATAGTCGGCTGCGCCCTGCAAACTGCGTACACGTACGATCTGGATGAACAGGGCCAGATCATCATAACTTGGTTTCATATATGAAATTAAAGATTGTTATTCGAGCTGTATTTGACGAAAGAACAATTATATACACTTACTCGCTTTGCATTCACCGCTTGAGGGCTCCCCCATGAAACAACGCCTCTGGTTTACCGCTTTGATGTCATTTGTGCTGGCGTTTTTGATGACCGGTTATGTCACCTGGCTAAATCTCGGCTTCTCAGAGCTATACCTGGCAAAGTGGATGCGCGCCTTCAGCCTGGCCTGGCCGGTTGCTGCTGTTATTTCCTTCATTTTTGGCCCGACCATTCACAAACTTTCCCATCGCCTGGCGGGTCAGAAGTAACTATTCTGATGTACGTTTTTCGATTGTTTAATAACAACACTAAGAGTGAGGCCCAACATGAAATTGCTTGAAAACTCCCTGACGCCCAGCGCCGTACGTGTCGCCATCTTCCTGAAAGAGCTGGGTATTGAGATTGAGCGTGTTCAGGTGGACACCAAAGGTGCCGAGAACCGTACCGAGAGTTTCCTGGAGAAGGCCCCCAACGGACAGATTCCGGTACTGGAACTGGATGACGGCACCCACATCTGTGAGAGCGTAGCGATCTGCCGCTACTTTGATGCCACAAACCCTAACGAGTTGGCGCTGTTTGGCCGTACCCCGCTGGAGCAGGCACAGGTCGAAATGTGGCATCGTATCGTAGAGCTTCAGGGCGTGGTTCCAGCTTTTCAGGCGTTCCGTAACCTGACCGGCTTTTTCAGTGACCGCGAGAATTGCGTCAAAGCCTGGGGTGAAGAGTCCCGCGATCGTCTGGCCAGCTTTCTGCCGGTCGTCGATAAACAGCTGGGCAAAACCCAGTGGATTGCAGGCGAGCATTTCAGCATTGCTGATATCACCCTGTGGGTGCTGTGCGGTTTCCTGGGTCGACTGGAGCTGAACATCGACGACAGCCTGACCAATCTGAAACGCTGGCACCAGCAGATGGCCCAGCGTCCTTCAGTTCAGTAAGCACCTAGTAAAGGGTTATTTCTGCCCCATCCCGTGCGACACAGATTGCGTCCGGCAGTCTGTGTTCCTGCAGCCAGACCTCCATCTCATGACCGATATGCGTCAGCCAGGTGCGTCTGGGCTGCAGGTGCTGGTGAATATCCAGCGCCAGATTCAAGTCATTGTGGTTGCGTGGTGGCTCAGGCTGCGGCGGCTGGCTACAGTCGATGACCATTTCCTCAATTTCGTATTGCTGCAAAAACGTCTGCGTATCCGCGGGCAAACCCACTGTATCGGTCAGATAGGCAATGCAGCGCTCCCCCTGCTCAAACAGATAACCAAAGGTCGGCTTGGAGTGTTTCAAGGGTAAGGGTGTGGTGCGAACATCGCCCAGCATGAAAGGCTCGAAGGCTTTGGAGGGCGGCTGGAAATCAAGGATACCGGGATGCTTGAGCAGATCGGCACAGCCATCACGATCATCCGGGCCGTATACCGGTATGGAGTCGTTCAGCCCCCAACGAAGATGAAACAGTCCCTGTACATGATCAACGTGATAGTGGGTCAGCAGAATGGCGTTCAACTCACCGGGCGCAAAACGCTCGGCCAGATCCGTCAGCCCACCGTCGATCAGGATGCGTTGTGTGCCCACCTGCAACAGCGCGCTGCAGGGCTTGCGTCTTAACCGCTCATCCTGCCGCGCCGCTTCACAGGCCGAACAAAGACACCCGTACACGGGCAGCTGACGCACATCGCCTGTGCCCAAAAAGGTAAGCTGCATACGCCTCCCTAGGCCTCGGCGGCCTGCAAACTGTTTCGACTGACTACATCCAGTAACGCCGCTACGCCCTCTTCCAGCTTGCCATCATTGCACACATGCAGGGTGCAATCCGGCATCTGAGCCACCATCTGCGCATGGCGCGCCAGGCGGCATTCGATTTCGTCTTCGGTTTCGCGTCCTCGCTTGATCAGACGCTGGCGCAGCTTGTCCGGGTTTACATCCACCAGCACTGGGATCAGTTCATCGTATGCCGCCATGGCCTGAGGCAGAAACTCCCGTGAGCCGTTGACCAGCACATTGACGCCCGAGTCCAGCCAGGTATCGATCTCATTGCCGATCCCGTAATGATAGCCGTGGGAGTACCAGGTCATGGCAAACAGACCCAGCTCCTCGCGCAGGTGGAATTCCGCCTCGCTCAGGTGAATATGGTTCTCACCGCCCACATTCGCCGCACGAGTAATGTAACGATGCGCGACACAGCAACGGAGCTGCTTCGGCAATTGCCGGCGACAGCCCTCAAGCAGTGAATCCTTGCCGGAGCCAGAGGCTCCGACCAGATAAAACAGTGTACCCCTTACCATCAGAACACCCGTTTTCCCTTGCTCCAGACACGTTCCACCAACGGCATGACCGAGTGGCTGTTCACCTGCACCAGATCCGCACGGCGACCAACTTCCAGCACACCGCGATCATGCAGATTCGCAGCCTGTGCCGGATTGGCGGTCACCAGACGAATGGCACGGGCCAAGTCGTATGCGTTGTCTTCCATGTTAGCCACCATAAAGGCCGCCTGCACCAGCGCCGAGGGATAATAATCGGAGCTGAGAATATCCAGCACGCCCGCCTTGGCCAGATCCTTGGCGGCGATATTGCCGGAGTGAGAGCCGCCACGGACAATATTCGGCGCGCCCATCAGCACCTTCAAGCCCAGCTCATGCGAGGCGCGTGCCGCTTCCAGCGTAGTCGGGAATTCCGCCACCTGCATGCCCAGTTCCGCCGACTCCTGTGCATGGGCCAGGGTGGCATCGTCGTGACTGGCAATAGCGATACCACGATCGTGACAGACTTCACAAATACGGCGACGGAACCGATCCGCATACTGCGCACTGTTGGCCTGCTGCAGCTTGATGAAGTCGTCCATCTGATCATCGCTGAGACCGTACTTGATCATGTAGTACTCGCGGTACTTGGGGATATTCTCTTCCGGGAACTGGCGCTGACCGGGCGCGTGGTCCATAACGGAAACCAGCTTCACCATATCTTCACCGATGTAGCGTTCAAACAGCTCCATCAGGCCGGGATAGCTGACTTCGCAGCGCAGGTGCAGAAAGTGCGTTGCGCGATTAAGTCCCTGTCGCTCGGACTCGATGATCGCCTTGATCATGGCATCCAGCTTTTCCACTCTGGTGCTTTCGCCGATGATGTCGCCCAGTGCCACCGAATCGAAGGAGGTGGTGATACCGGCGGCGATCAGCTGGGCATCATGGGTCGCCATTGCCATGTGCGCTGGCCAGTCTACTTTCGGGCGCGGGGTGAAGTATTTTTCCTGGTTGTCGGTGTGCAGCTCCACCAGACCGGGCATCAGGTACTCACCATCCAGGTTATCGGCCTGGGGCAGCTGACTGATTTCCTGACTGATTTCGGCGATCTCACCGTCGCGAACCACCAGGGTGCCGGTGACCACTTCGTCGCGCAGGATCAGGCGGGCGTTGGTTAAAATCTGTTCTTTCATGTCCTGTTAATCCTGTTCAGATCGCTTTGATGTCGACAAGGCGGTCGGCAACCGCTTCACGTACGTCTTCGTCGTGGAAAATGCCGACGACGGCGGCGCCACGGGCCTTGGCTTCACGGATCAGCTCCACCACGACCTTCCGGTTGGTGGCATCCAGCGAGGCGGTGGGCTCGTCCAGCAGCAGGATCGGGTAGTCGACGATAAAGCCACGGGCGATATTGACGCGCTGCTGCTCACCGCCGGAGAAGGTGCCCGGCGCCAGCGACCAGAGCCGCTCCGGCACATTCAGTCGTTGCAGCAGATCTTTCGCCTTGGCTTCGCAGAGGGCAGCCTCCACACCCAGATCCAGCAGTGGCTGCATCACCACCTCCAGCGTGGGCACACGCGGAATCACGCGCAGGAACTGGGACACATAGCCCAGCGTCTGGCGGCGCAGGGCGATGATTCGGCGCGGCAGTGCCGAGGTGATCTCGACCATCTGCTCACCGTCACGCAGGCGGATCTCGCCACCATCCACGGAGTAGTTGGCATAGAGCGCCTTGAGGAAGGTACTCTTGCCGGCACCGGACTGGCCGTGCAGCACCACACATTCACCGGCCTGCACCTGCAGACTGGCGTTGTCGAGCACGCCAAAACTAGCGCCGCCCTGATTGTGCAGGGTGAAGGCTTTCTCCACCCCGGACACCTCGATCATCAGTTGGTTTGCAGTCATGACAGGCTCCTAGTTCTGCAGAATGGATGACACCAGCAACTGGGTGTACGGGTGCTGGGGATCGTCCAGAACCTGATCGGTCAGACCGGTTTCCACCACTTCACCGCGACGCATCACCATCAGCCGATGCGCCAGCAAACGCGCCACCGCCAGGTCGTGGGTGACGATGATTACTGACAGCCCCAGACGCGACACCAGGTTGCGCAGCAGGTCGAGCAACTTGGCCTGCACGGAAACATCCAGCCCGCCGGTGGGCTCATCCATGAAGATCAGCTTGGGATGCGTCACCAGATTGCGCGCGATCTGCAGACGCTGCTGCATGCCACCGGAGAACTGGCTGGGGCGATCATCGATACGGCCGGTATCGATCTCCACCGCGGTCAGCCACTCTTCGGCCTTGGCGCGGATGTCGCCATAGTGACGCTCGCCCACTGCCATCAGGCGTTCGCCGATGTTGGCACCGGCGCTGACGTTCATGCGCAGGCCGTCACGGGCGTGCTGGTGCACGATGCCCCACTCGGAGCGCATCAACACACGACGCATGGATTCTTCGCAGGCGTACAGGTCCATCTCGCCGAACTGTTCGCTGTTGTACAGTACCTGGCCGGAGTCCGGTGTCAGGCGTGCCGACAGGCAGCTGAGCAGGGTCGATTTGCCGGAGCCGGACTCGCCGACGATGCCCAGCACTTCGCCCGGGTAGAGGTCGAAGCTGATGTCGCCACAGCCCTTGCCCGGGGCGTAGAACTTGTTCAGCTCGCGCACGCTCAGCAGGGGCGCGATATCCTGCCATTCGCTGGTTGAAGTCAGCAGGTCTACTGCAGTATTCATTAATTGGTCTCCACTTCAGCAATGGGCAAGTCAGCAGCCGTGCCAGCAAATCCCTGCTCAACGCGCTCGCGGCAATAATCGGTATCGGAGCAGACAAACATCTTGCTGCCGTTGTCGTCGGTAATGACTTCATCGAGGAAGCTATGGTCAGAACCGCAGATGGCGCAGGCTTCGTCCCAGCTCTGCACTTCGAACGGATGGTCATCGAAGTCCAGGCTTTCTACCTGGGTAAACGGCGGCACCGCGTAGATACGCTTCTCGAAACCGGCGCCAAACAGCTGCAGCGCCGGCATCATGCTCATCTTCGGGTTGTCGAATTTCGGGATCGGTGAGGGGTCCATCATGTAGCGGTTATTCACCATCACCGGGTAGTCGTAACTGGTGGCGATATGTCCGAACCGGGCCACGTCCTCGTACAGTTTCACCTGCATGGCACCGTACTCGCTGAGCGCGTGCATCTTGCGCGTTTCACTCTCGCGTGGCTCGATAAAACGAAGCGGCTCGGGGATCGGCACCTGATAGATCAGGATCTGGTCGGCCTGCAGCGGGCGCTCCGGAATGCGGTGACGGGTCTGGATCAGCGTCGCTTCGGCAGTCTGCTCGGTGGTCTCCACGCCTGCGGTGTGGGCGAAGAAGCGGCGGATGCTGACCGCGTTGGTGGTATCGTCCGCGCCCTGGTCGATCACCTTCAGCTTGTCGGCTTCGCCGATCACGCTGGCGGTGACCTGCATGCCGCCGGTACCCCAACCGTGGGGCAGCGGCATTTCACGGCCACCAAAAGGCACCTGATAGCCGGGAATGGCCACGCCCTTGAGGATGGCGCGACGGATCATGCGCTTAGACTGCTCGTCCAGATAGGCAAAGTTGTAGCCGGTGGCGGTGCTCATGCGTCGGCCTCCTCTTTTGTAGTGCTTTCGGTACGCTGCACCTGCTCCTTGCGGAGACGGCGGATCATCTCCAGTTCGGACTGGAAGTCGACGTAGTGCGGCAGTTTCAGGTGCGACACGAAACCGTTGGCGGAGACACAGTCAGTGTGCGACAGCACGAACTCCTGATCCTGGGTCGGGTAGAGCACTTCCTCGCCCAGCTCTTCGGCGCGCAGGGCGCGTTCTACCAGCGCCACCGACATCGCCTTGCGCTCGGCACGGCCAAAGGCGATGCCATAGCCACGGGTGAACTGCGGCGGCAGATCCTTGGAGCCGTGGAACTGGTTCACCATCTCGCTCTCGGTCAGCAGCACTTCGCCCACTTCAACCGGGAAGCCCAGCTCTTCCGGCACCAGCTCAACGCTGACACGACCGGTACGCATCTCGCCGGAAAACGGGTGGCTGTCACCGTAGCCGCGCATGGAGGCGTAACTCAGTGACAGCAGGAAACCCTCGTCGCCGCGGATCAGGTTCTGCAGGCGCACGGCACGTTCGGCCGGGTAGTTGACCGGTTCGCGGGTCAGGTCACGGGGAGCCTCATCAGGCGTCCCGGTTTCCCGGCTCTGTTCGATCAGGCCTTCCTTGTTTAGCAGTTCAAGCACGCGCGGGCAGCTGTTGCCGGCAGCCAGCGCTTCAGACAGGGCATTGGCTTCTTCCGGTGCCACTTCCGCCTCGCCCGCCGCCAGCAGGCTGAAGTCCAGCAGACGGTGGGTGTAGTCGTAAGTCGAGCCCAGAATCTGGCCGCCCGGCAGGTCCTTGAAGGTGCCGGAGATGCGGCGCTCGATCTGCATCTGCTCGGTATCCAGCGGCTCGCTGTAACCGAAACGCGGCAGTGTGGTGCGGTAGGCACGCAGCAGGAAGATCGCTTCCACCGCATCGCCGCTGGCCTGTTTCAGCGCCAGCGCCGCCAACTCCGGGTCGTACAGCGAACCTTCGTTCATCACCCGGTCCACCGCCAGCGGCAGCTGCTGACGGATCTGGTCAACACTCAGTTCGGCAATAGCGCTGTCGCCACGGCGCTGGGTGCGCATCAGGGCATGGGCGCTGTCGATCGCCTTTTCACCGCCCTTTACGGCTACGTACATCAGCAGGCCTCCTGTTCAGTATTAAGTGGCTCAATTGCCGTGGTGCGTGGCAAGGCCGTCAGCTGATTGCCGCAGCACCAGAAGGTGTCGATGCCCAGCGGGAAACGCTGGCGGCTTTTGATCAGCTCGGCGCGGAAGGCATCCGGCAGTCCGGCAATACGCAAAGAACGTGTGTGTTCGATACCGGGCCCGCTCAATGACCAGAACGGCTCGGCGCTTAAGGCTGGCACCTGCACCACCAGAGTCGTGGAACGATCCGGATACTCGGCACAGCCCCAGTTCAGCTCGGCCAGTTGCGGCAGCTCTGTATTCAGGGCGATGGCAAAATCCGACTCGGTCGCAGACTCAACCAGCGGGCACTGGCAGTGGAAGCGCAGATTGCTGACCACCGCGTCACTGGCCGCCAATGTCGGGCTGAGCCAGACACGGGTATCAGGATCAAGCAGACTCAGCGCCAACTGCCAGGTGGACAGGTCCAACCCCTTGGGTGCCTCTTCCACGTAATCAACGTCGACCAGTGTGCCCGGCTCGCTCATCACCTTGAGTGCAGCGCGGAACACTTGCTGAGAGGCCTGTACCGGATTGGCAAAGCCTGCGATCAATTCATGACTGGAAACGGCCATCAGTCCTCTCCTCGTACCAGGGTGAAGAAATCAACGCGAGTACTGTTGGCTTGAGCGGCACGTTGCTGACGCTCGTTGTCCAATGCAGCCTGAAGCGGTTCGATCAACTCTCGTTGCAACAGGCTCTGAGTGCCCCGCTCCTGCAACAGCGCATCCGCCAGTGCCGCCGTAATGGCATGCTGGCTATTACGACCCGACACATAACTCACGCCAAGCGTGCCGCTGGCCAATCTCACAGCGCAGCGCGTCAGGGTCATTTCGCCCATATTGAAGGGCTGGCCGCTGCCGCCGACTCGGCCGCGCAGCATGGTCAGTCCGGTTTCAGGCTTGCGGATAAACTGGTACTCGGGTTCCAGCGATAGTGCCTGCCAGCGCTGTTGCAGCGCTTCGACACTGGATTTGGCCAGTACTCCCATCCAGTGCTGGCGAGCACGGGTTTCTGGCGTTTCCTGCTGTTGTTCAACAGACATGTTGGCGATCCATTCAAGTAGGTTTGGATGACGTGGATGGCGCTATTCTGCTGAGAGGGACCAAGGATAAAAATGGAGGGTTTCTGTGTGGATGACCGAGAAATTCTAATGCCAGCATTAGATGCCTGATGGTGCGCGGGTTAGCGCTCGACAATACCCAACGCCGGCTCTGAAAAGATCTTTTGAGCTGAAAGCTGACATATTTTTGCCATAAAGCTTTGCTAGTGGCCCGCCTGCCTGACTTAAACCCACGCATTAAAATGCCTGAATCAAGGACCCGACTGTTGCCGACGACGGGAAACACTTACCCCTTTGAACTAGCAACTATTTAGCCGCCAGCTGGTATCATGATTTCATCATTCCCCCGGAAGACAAGGCACCATGAAGAATACGCTCCAGACTCTGGACAGAGGACTCAACGCACTCGATTTGATCTCTAAAGCCGAGCATGGGATCAGTGTGGCAAAACTCGCAGAAGAGCTGGATATCAACCGGGCAATTGCCTATCGCCTGGTCGCCACACTGGAAAATCATGGCTTGGCGGTAAGGGCTGAGTCGGGACAGATCCGCCTGGGCGCAGCCGCTCTCATGTATTCGCACCGTTTTCTGCCTCAGCTCAGGTCTGTCGCTCACCCCTTATTGGAAAAACTGGCACAGACAACCGGGGCCACCGCGTTTGCATGCGTCGCTCAGGGGGATGAGTGCCAAGTGATCATGGTGGAAGAAAGCGATACCGGAATTTTGCGCGTGGGGTATCGCGTCGGCAGCAAGCATCCGCTCAACAAAGGCGCAGCCGGGATCGCCATACTGTCGAGCCGGGCCCCCAGTGCTGATGAAACTGAAATCGTGACTCAGGCACGCAAGGACGGCTATAGCCTTACCAAGGGACAGCTTCAGGCGGGTGCTGTTGGCGTTGCCAGTCCGGTCAAAACTCAGGATGGCCTGTCTGTACTGGAGTGCTGTATTGGCGTTGTCGCGATGGACGACCTGAATACACAGGTTGCGATTGAGGCAGTGATGAGCACGGCAAACCAGCTTGCCGAGCAGTTGAGCCTTTAATGGGCTGACTGGAATACACAAGGGAATGGATAAGGGGGCAGTCACCCGCCCCCGGCGTTGGCAATGTATTCAACCCGCTGAGTAGATTGCTACACGCTTATTTGTTGTGCGCTTCGTAATACTCTTTCGCAATCGCTCGCAGCTCAGTCAGAGCCGCTCGAGCATCCACACCAGAGTCCTTGACCGACTCAATCCACTCTTCATCCAACCCTTTTACCTTTTCGGTAAAGTCGGTGGTGATGGCGTCTGTACTCTTGAGCAACGTTACGTTTCCACCCTGTGCCTGAGCATAGGCAAGAGCCTCCGTATCTGCCGCATCCCAGGCTTTACCGGCCATGGCGGACAGCTTTTCACCCGATACGTTCATGATCGCCTTGCGATCCTGCTCGCTCAGCCCTTCCAGGAAGTCAGGGTTCATGAACATCACAAAACTGCCCATGTACATGCCACCCGGCAACACGGTGACGTTGGGGGCGACTTCTGCCAAGCGTTGAGCCTTTTGTTCACTCAACGGCATGAATACACCATCGGTTACACCCTGCTGAAGCAGTTCATACACCTTGTTGCCCGGGGCAGAAACGGGGGTGATGCCAAGGCGTTCACCGATCTTGGACTGAACACCGCCACCGATACGAATTTTCTTGCCTTCAAGGTCAGCGAGCGAGTTGACCGGGAAGTTGGTCTGAATAACGCCAGGCCCATGAGAAAAGAACGCAATGGGAACAAGCCCTTCATGCTCCCCTGCCTGCTTCAGGTACTTGTCATACACACGCCAATGCGCCACCGAAGCCGCTTCGGCGTTCACGCCCAGGCCCGGTAGTTCAACGATCTGCTGGAGCGGGAACCGTCCTGGTACAAAGCCGTGGAAAGTGAAGGCCGCATCCGACACACCATCTTCAACCACCTGAAACAGCTGTCCCGGATTATTCGAGGTACGCTCGATATTAACCTTCACGCGACCTTCGGTGGCCTCTTCAACCCATTTGGCCCAGGTCGGCCAAACAACGGCATTCTGTGCATGCGTCGGTGGTAACCAGGTAGAAACATTCATCACTGTCTCTGCAGACACAGCAGCGGACATGGCCAGCCCCAGGCCCAGTGCAGCGATGCTTTTAGCCAGTTTCGTTTTTATCATTATTATTGCTCCTGTTTTTGACACTCAATCTACAGCCTGAGATTCATTTAAATCAGCTGCTGTTCATCACTCACGGAATATGTTGCTTAAGCGTTTCCAGCTCCATATTGAATAAACTCAAACCTTGCCAGGTTCTATAATGCGATTTTTACTGCGCCTGTTTTAGCTCTTGAGCAACAGGTCACCATGCGTTTGTTTTCCCGTTTTTCAGAGCGCGCCAACACGTTGTCTCGATGATCAATCTCGCCTTCCAGCACCTCAACTTCGCAGTTGCCGCACAGCCCTTCTTCACAGTCACTTTCAACTTCAATGCCCGCTGCCTTCAGTGCATTCAAGGCTGTCTGTCCCGGCTCAACCCTGACGACTACGCCAGAGTTGGCCAGCACAAGGTCAAAGGCCGAGTCCTGACTGGGATCGAAGGATTCATGTTTGGCAGCAAAATGCTCGAAGTGAAGGATGTTCTCGGGCAGCGGTGCGCAAAGCTCTTCCAACATTTCGATCATGCGGTCCGGACCACAGACATAAATGCGGGTGTTCGCATCAACCGTTGCCACCAGAGATTGCAAATCGGCCCGCTTGCCTTCCGATTTCGGATAGAGTTCAAATCGTCCAGCATGGTCCTGTTGGATGCGGTTTAAAAATGCCATGGATGAGCGGGTGCTACCGGCATAGTGCAGACAGTAGTCCTTACCCAATTCAGCCAGTCGATCCGCCATGGTTAAAATAGGCGTAATACCTATACCGCCGGCGATGAGAATATAGCGCTCGGCTTTTTCATCCAGTCGAAAATTGCTTTTCGGTCCTTTTATATTCAGGGAATCGCCTTGTTTAAGGCGGTCATGAATGTACTTAGAGCCGCCCCGCCCCTCGTCTTCTCGTAAAACAGCAATCTCGAGCGTTGAGCGATCCGCGTTATAACCGCACAGGGAATACTTGCGGGTAAAGTCACCCACCAACACATCAATATGTGCACCTGGCGACCACCTTGGGAAATCACTGCCATCCTGATTTTTGAAACGGATACCAATGACGTTGTCAGCCTCTTGGCGAACCTGATCTACCACGACATGACGGTAGATAGCGTCTTTGGAGGGCGCGCCAATCTTGATGGTCTCCTGGGACGCGAGTATCTCGGGGTGATCGCGTTCAGGATTCTGGCGGGCATCCCATTCCACCCACAGATTTTCAGGGCCACGGAAGGCAATATTCGGCAGGTATTTGAAGTCCTGATCAGGCACCAGTTGCATGTGCGGCAGGCGTTTTGTCAGTTCTTCCAGGAAGATACACATCTCCATGCGAGCCAGGTTTTTGCCCAGACATTGATGGCTGCCATACCCGAAACTCAGGTGCTCCGATACGTTGTCACGAAAAATGTCGATGCTGTCAGGGTCTTCAAAGTAGCGCTCATCATGGTTCGCTGACGAATTCACGATCAACAGCTTGCCCCCTTTGGGAATACTGATGCCGCCAACCTCAGTATCTTCAAGCGCGACACGACGCCAGGCTACGATAGAGCCCGAGTGACGCAGACACTCCTCCACTGCTTGCGGAATCAGAGAGGGATCCTTGCAGATACGATCCCAGGTAGTTCTGTCTTCCAGTAGCAGACGCAGGGCGTTGGCCGTCGCATGGGCGGTTGTCTCATGGGCCGCAACAATGCCGGCCATCATCATCGAATGCAGATAGGAATCGGTGATGACCTCAGGCAGTTCCTTTTGCCGTCTGATCGCATATTCCATCCATCCATTCCCGGATGGGTCTTCCCGCATTTTTTCCAGAACCTTGCCCGCATAGTTCCAGAACTTGCCTACTGAATCGGCAACTTTGAGCTGTTGCTCAGGTGTGGGACGCCCCCAGGTATTGACCGTGTGGGCAATGGAGTATTCACGCAGCTTGCCCATATCTTCTTCAGGTACACCGAGAAAATGCAGAGCCACCGTCAGCGGAATCTCCCACAGCATCTCGTTGACCAGATCTGCCTTGCCGTTATTGACGAAGCGATCCACATATTCGCGTGTGAGACGGCGCACCATCGGCTCATGATGCAGCAGTTCTTCAGGGCTGAACGAGAACATGAGTGCACGCCTGCGCTCCAGATGGGCTGGCTCGTCTTCATTCACCAGCGTCCGTGCCATCCCGTAGTTGTGCTGCTTCAAGATGGCATCAGCTTCGCTGGAGAAGGGGGTTATTTTTTCCAGTGCGTTGGCAGGAGAAAACACCGTGTTATCTCGGAAGACTGCCTTTACGTCCTCGTAACGTGTCACTACCCAGTAGCCCAGTTTGGGGCTGAAAAACACCGGCTCATCTTCACGCGACCAGCGCAATACTTCGGCAGGATCAGCCTGATAGGAGGCAGCGAAAGGATCAAAACCTTCCGCAGCAGAAGAGACAGGGCAGCCCTGAGGATCAGTCGACGTGGATGACATCGCAGCCTGTGCGAACGGACAGCCACCGGCGTGCGGAGCAGCTTCGCGGGTGTGATCAGTGTTTTTATGCATGGGAGCACCTGTATTTACTTTTATCGAACTACTTATTCTTATTATCGAACAAAGCCATGCTATGCCAGCCCAACCCGATGAGTCAACGCAGTCAAACTCTCGCCTTACGGGCACATGCCACCCGCTCGCCTTGACATCCATCAATGAAACAGGATATTCCACTATACGTAAATGAATTACAACATGTGATATTTCCAACAGGACTCGACCCTCATGGATCTCTATACCTATTACCGCTCCACGTCTTCCTATCGAGTGAGAATTGCACTGGCCCTCAAGCAACTTGATTACAACCAGCTGCCCGTTAATTTGATTCGTGATGGGGGGGAACATCTGCAGCCAAAGTACCGTGCGCTGAACCCTCAAGGTCGAGTACCTACGCTTGCCACCGACACCGGCGACATCATCACCCAGTCACCGGCCATCATTGAGTATCTGGAAGAACAGTACCCGACTCCGGCCCTGTTACCGGAAGACAAGGTTGAACGTGCAAAACGCAGAGCGGTCGCTGCGCTCATCGGTTGCGATATTCAACCACTGCACAACATGGCGGTGCTGAATCAGTTGCGTGCACTGAATGTCTCTGAGGAGCAGATCGCGCAATGGCTGGCAAAGTGGATTGGTGAAGGACTATTCGCGGTTGAACAGCTGATTGAAGATGAGGGATTCTGTTTTGGTGAACCGGGTCTGGCCGATGTATATCTGCTGCCGCAGATTTATGCGGCACGCCGATTCAATGTCGACTTGACTGCGCTACCGCGTATTCTTCGAGTTGAAGCGCTGGCTCAAGTCCACCCTGCCTTTATGGCCGCCCACCCTGACTCACAGGCAGACAAGCCACAGGCTGTCTAAAGCCGAAGGCCCGGCACCACCTCAGAAAACTAGAGCCTGTTGCCGGGCACCTCACCATTCATTCTCAACGTAATAGCCCTTGTAACCGCCAGCAGTTTCTCAGCATGAGGACCTGTCAGGTCTGCACTAAAGCTGGGCTCGGCTCCCACAATGGTAATCACACCGGCAACCCTGTCGCCTACAGAAAAAATCGGCGCAGAAAGCGCATTCACGCCCGACATCAACAGGCCATGTACACCATGAATTCCACGTGAGCGAATGGCCGACAGCTGTTGCGCCAACTCATCGGCTGAAGGAGCACCGGGCGCTGCCAGCTCTTGCTGAAGGATTGACTGAGTATCGGATTCTGGAAGATAGGCGCTGAACACCTGGCCGGTGGACGAACTCAATAGCGGCAAAACGGACCCCACCTGTGTGACAACAGTAATTGCCCGGGCAGGCTTTTCGACATGTATTACCGAGGGGCCCTGATTACCCCAAACCGCCAGAAAGCAGGTTTCATTGAATTCATCACGCAGCTCGACAAGTTTGGGCAATGCTTCTCTGGCCACATCCAGACTGCGAACAGCCGCCATACCTACAAACAGTGCTTCTCGACCCAGGCAGTAATGCCCGGTAGCCGGATCTTGCTCGGCAAACCCGCTTGCAATCAAGGCCTGCAAATACCGGTGAACCTTGCTTGCAGGCATGCCCACATGTTCAGCCAGCTTTGACAGCGAGGTCAGCGGGCTCAGCTCTGCCAACCCTTTCAGGATATCAGTGCCTATCTGGGCCGACTGGACTTTCTGCCGCCTTGGCGCGCTGCCCGACTTATCTTCAACTTCTTGCGTCAATGCCTGTCCTCTCTGCCCATCAACCCCAGCTTACTGAATCGCCTGAACCTGTCAGACCTACCGGCTGACAATTCTAAAGCATTCAATCGTACTTGACCCGGGAATACCATGTAATTACGCTTATCGTAAAATGTTTACGCATTAATAAAAATAAAGCGAGGCAGCGATGGAACCCAGAACTTCAGAACTCAGCTATTTGAGCGGTTTCGGCAATCACTTCAGCAGTGAAGCCTTGCCCGGCGCCTTGCCACTGGCACAGAACTCACCACAGAAAGCGCCTTATGGCCTGTATGCCGAACAACTGTCCGGTACGGCGTTCACTGTGCCCCGCGCCGAGATGCGTCGCACCTGGATCTACCGCATCAAACCTTCTGCCAGTCATGGCCAGTTCTCCCGTATGGCAACTCAGATCGCAGGGAATAGCCCGGGGCCAGTTGACCCCAACCGGCTGCGCTGGAACCCGCCCGAGATTCCCGCCACAGGCAAGGACTTTCTGGAGGGTCTATCCTGCCTGGCCGCTACGGCACATCCGGAGCAGGTATCCGGTATCAGTATCTATGTGTATGCCGCCACGCGCTCCATGCAGCGAGCCTTTTTCAATGCGGACGGCGAATGTCTGATCGTTCCAGAGTCCGGCACGCTTCGAATCACAACAGAAATGGGCGTTCTGGAAGCAGGACCGCTCGAAATTGCCGTAATCCCAAGAGGCATTAAGTTCCGTGTCGAGCTGACCGGCGCATCGGCACGTGGCTATATGTGCGAGAACCACGGCACGCCCCTGCGTATCCCGGATTTGGGTCCTATCGGCAGTAACGGGTTGGCTAACCCGCGTGACTTCCAGGCTCCCGTTGCTGCTTACGAAGATAGCGATAATGAAATGGAACTGGTACAGAAATTCTGCGGTGAACTCTGGTCAACGCAGTTGGACCACTCTCCGTTTAATGTTGTCGCCTGGCATGGCAACCATGTGCCTTACCGCTACGACCTGCGTAATTTCAACACCATGAATACGGTCAGCTTTGATCATCCGGATCCGTCAATCTTTACCGTACTGACGTCTCCAGGTGCTGTACCGGGACAAGCCAACGTTGATTTCGTGATATTCCCGCCACGCTGGATGGTGGCTGAAAACACCTTCCGCCCACCCTGGTTCCACCGCAATTTGATGAATGAATTTATGGGCCTGATCGAGGGTGAATACGATGCCAAAGCGGGTGGATTCCTGCCCGGCGGCGCTTCACTGCACAACTGTATGAGCGCACATGGGCCTGATAACGCCAGCACCCGGCAGGCGATAGAAGCCGAGTTGAAGCCTCAGCGCTACGAAAACACCATGGCTTTCATGTTTGAAAGCGGTCAGGTACTTCGCCCCACTGAATTCGCGCTGAACTCACCCCTGCTGCAACAGGGCTATGATCAATGCTGGTCTGGCATGGCTAAAACCTTTGACCCGACAGGAGTCTGATTAATGAGTAACCCAACAATTACAACTAGCTGGATCACATCAGCAAACGGCCACCCCGACTTTCCGCTGCAAAACCTGCCGCTGGGCATTTTCAGCCTGAATGGCGATACCCCGCGCGGCGGCGTTGCGATCGGCGATCAGGTATTGGATATCAAGGCAGCACTGGAGTTGGGGCTGTTCGAAGGGGACGCCGCTACAGCCGCCAAGGCGGCCAGTGAAAGTAGCCTCAACCATTTCTTCTCATTGAGTGCAGCATCACGCCAAGCATTCAGAGCTGCGTTGACCCGTCTGCTTAAGGACGACAGTGCCGACAAAGCACGCATCGAGCAGTCGCAAGCCCGCGTACTTCATTCGCAGGATGAGTGTACGATGCACCTGCCCGCAACCGTGGGCGACTTCACGGACTTCTATGTCGGCATCCACCACGCCAATAATGTGGGCAAACTGTTCCGGCCCGATAATCCCCTGCTGCCAAACTACAAACACGTTCCCATCGGCTACCACGGACGCGCGTCATCTGTTGTGAATTCCGGCACCGAAATCACACGGCCCAAGGGGCAAACCTGCCCACCGGGCGCCGAATCACCACAGTTTGGCCCCAGCAAACGGCTGGACTTTGAGCTGGAACTGGGTATCTGGATTGGTTCGGGAAATGAGATGGGACAACATATCCCCATCAGCGATGCGCCTGAGCATTTTGCCGGCCTGTGCCTGCTGAATGACTGGTCTGCACGTGATATCCAGGCGTGGGAATATCAGCCGCTGGGCCCATTCCTGGCGAAAAACTTTGCCAGCACGGTATCCCCCTGGGTTATTACCGCGGAGGCGCTTGAACCTTTCCGGACTGCGCAACCGGCTCGCCCTGAAGGCGATCCCCAGCCGTTACCCTATCTACTGGACCAGAAGGATCAGCAACTGGGCGCCTTCGACATTCAGCTTGAAGTACTGCTGTGTACCGAAAAAATGCGCAACGAAGGCCTGCCTCCTGTGAGCATCGCCGTCAGCAACAGCTTGAATATGTATTGGAGCATTGCCCAAATGATCGCCCACCATACGGTCGGCGGTTGTAACCTGCGACCCGGCGACCTGCTGGGCTCTGGCACGATTTCCGGCCCGAATCCCGGTCAGTTCGGCAGTATGCTGGAACTAACTGAAGGCGGAAAATCATCCATTGAGCTGCCCTCAGGCGAAACCCGAACTTTCCTGGAGGATGGTGACGAAGTCATTCTGGCTGGGCGCTGCTGCAAGGACGGTTATCCATCCATCGGTTTTGGTGAGTGCCGCGGCATTATCAAACCGGCTGTTTGAGTTAGCCGCCCCGCAAGCTAATAGGAATTATTGAACTAGGAAATGCCTCCGTGGGCCAGCCCACAGAGGCATTTTCGCATCAGATCTTGCCGTGAATGGCAGGCTCAGGATTGGGCTCACGGCTGGACAGCACTTCAAAGTCACAGCCTTCATGGGCCTGGCTGACGTTATCGTTGAACAACAACCCCCAGCCACGTTTGAAGTGAGGTGCAGGTGGCGTCCAGGCCTCGCGACGCTGCTCCAGCTCAGCCTGATCAACACAGAGGTTGATGCTACGGGCAGGAATATCGATCTCGATCTCATCGCCGTTTTGCACCAGCGCCAGCGGACCGCCAATGAAGGCCTCAGGGCTCACATGCAATACACAGGTACCAAAGCTGGTGCCGCTCATGCGCGCATCACTGATACGCACCATGTCACGTACACCCTGTTCCACCATCTTCTTCGGAATCGGCATCATGCCGTTCTCGGCCATGCCCGGACCACCCTTGGGTCCTACATTACGCAAAATCAGTACGCTGGAAGGCTCCACGTCCAGATCGGGCGAATGAATCCGTGCGGCCAGATCATTGGCATTTTCAAACACCACCGCCTTGCCACGGTGTTTTTGCAGTGCCGGATCTGAAGCGCTGGGTTTGATGACACAGCCATTGGGTGCCAGATTGCCTTTCAAAACTGCCAGTGCTTCGGTTGCCACAGGATTATCCAGTGAGCGAATAATGTCATCGTTTTCGACACGAGCGCCATCGATGTTCTCGCCCAGAGTTCGGCCGGTGACGGTCAAGCAATCCAGATCCAGCAGATCCTTCATATTACCGAGCATGGCCGGCAAGCCACCGGCATCGGCAAATTCCGGCATGATGTATTCACCGGACGGCTGCACATTGGCGAGCACGGGTACCTGCTTGCCGATGGCATCAAAATCTTCCAGCGTGAAACCGGTACCGGCACGACGCGCCAGTGCAATCAGGTGGATACTGGCGTTGGTGGACCCTCCAAGCGCGACACAGGTTTTGGCCGCGTTGTTGATCGCCTTGTCATTGAGGATGTCACTGGGCTTGAGATCGTCCCATACCATCTCCACCACACGACGACCCGCCGCAGCCGCCAATTGATGCCCCATGGAATCCATGGCCGGTACCGAGGACGCGCCCGGCAGCGACATGCCCATTACTTCCGCCAGTGCGGTCATGGTGGAAGCCGTTCCCATCACATTACAGGTACCCGGCGAGCTCCAGATCTTCTGCTCGACCTTCTGCCACTCCTCGATGGACATCTTGCCGGCAATCAGCTCCGGCGCCCACCGGAATGCACCCGTGCCACTACCGAAGCGTTCGCCACGGAAGGTAGCACCCATGGTGAAACCGGCCGGGCAGTAGATGGTCGGAATATCCATGCTGATAGCACCCAGCAACAGGCCCGGCGTGGTTTTGTCACAGCCGCCCAACAGGATGGCGCCATCAATCGGATGGCAGCGCAGCAGCTCTTCCGTCTCCATCGCCAGGAAATTGCGATACAACATGGATGAAGGTTTTACATAGCCTTCACCCAGCGACATTGCGGGCAGCTCGACGGGAAAACCGCCGGCCTGCCAGACACCACGCTTAACTGCTTCGGCACGCTCTTTCAGGTGGGCGTGACAGGGGTTCATGTCACTCCAGGTGTTGATAATGCCGATGACCGGCTTGCCTTCAAACTCTTCACGGCCATATCCGGCCTGTAGTGCATGTCCGGTGTGTTCGGTGGACTGAGGCGTACCGCCAAACCAGCGACGGCTGCGCAACTGCTCAATTGTTTTTTTTGTCATGTCTGCAGACCTGATAGGACGGAGCTGCCGGAACAATCCGGCAACTCGTCGATGTTATGTGAGGGGAAAAGTCCTGTAGGACTTAGTAGCCGCCGCGCGCCTTGGGTGCGTTAGCCGCATCTTCACCACGTGCAGTGGTCAGAGCCTGCAATGCACCGGCACGAATAAAGCTGATGTCGGTACCGATAGAGGCAAAGGTGAAACCTTTCTGCATGGAGTCCGCGGCCATCTCGGCGTTATAGCCGAAGATGCCACTGGCCAGACCGTGGTTTTCACAGGCCTTGAGGATGTTGCCGATCGCTTCAGCAAAGGCAGGATTGGCAAAGTCGCCCGGTGCCAGGCCCAGGCCGTAGCAAAGATCCATGGGGCCAACGAAGAGTCCATCGACACCTTCAACTGCTGCAATGGCATCCAGGTTGCGCAGACCTTCTTCAGTCTCGATCATCACCAGACAGGCAACCTGCTCGTTGGCTGTGGCCAGGTATCCCGGACCTTCCAGCATGGCATCACGCATGGGACCACAGGAACGACTGCCCATTGGCGGGTAACGACAGGCCGCAACAGCACGCTTGGCATCTTCAGCCGTGTTTACCATCGGCACTATAACTCCCTGAGCACCCGCATCCAGCGCCTTGCCGATCTGATCCGGCTGATTGGCGGCCACACGCACCAGCGGCGTGGTCGGCACGCCGGTGATTGCCGGCAACAGGCGAGTCAGGTCACTGTAATCCATCAAGCCGTGCTGCAGGTCGAAGCAGATCCAATCTACATCCATACGCGACAGCATTTCGGCCATGTGAATGTCCGGCAGGTTGGACCAAACACCCAGGCTGGATTCTTTGGCGCGCCATTTTTTCAATGCGAGGTTAAGCATGGTTTGTTTCTCTAATTTGTTGTTATTCATAGCAAGCACTGAAGCCCTGAACATGGGGACCGGCCGCCTTTTGGTGTAACCTAGCCCAATCATGGCAATAAAAATGTCAGCTGGCTGACAATTGACGTAACAGCCCTGCTTACCCACTGGTTAGAAAGACATCTGCACCTCATGAAAACGATCCCGAATTTGCATGACTTCATCCATCTGCTGCCCAAAGAGATTCAGGACGAAATACTTGAATTGAGCACCGAGCGCAGCCTGAGCAAGGATGAAATTCTGTACTGCAAGGGAGATCCTTCTGTGGAGTTGTATCGACTGGTACAGGGGGCCATCAAGCTCTGTATCTATTCCCGTGAAGGACGTGAACACCTGGTGGGTGAGTTACTGCCCGGCGACTGTCTGGGCGAAATGGGGCTAATGGACGGACTGCCAAGAGGTTCTCACGCGGTGGCCAGCTGCGCGTCCCGCGTGCGGGTACTCAGCAAGCGCAACTTCGACCTGCTCTACAACAAACACCCTGCTATCAGTCGTCAAATCAACGTGATGCTGTGCCGTCGGTTGCGCTATGCCTTTACTCTGAACGAAGACAACTTTGCCCTCCGTTTACGGGACCGCCTGACACGGGCATTGCATCGACTGGCATACAGTCATGGTGTAAAGGATGACCAGGGCAATACCTGCATCAAGATATCCCACGAGGCCCTGAGCAAAATGATCGGCGCCTCTCGCCAGACGGTCAGTACCGAACTCAAGTCCCTTGACCGCGCAGGCAGCCTTCAACTTCAGTACGGCAAAATTCTGATCACCGATCTGCAGCTCTTTGGCGATCAATTTGAGGCCGGTGCCGGCGTCGAGCAGGTTGCGCCCCTGTACTGATTTAGCAGGCTGATCTTTAGGCACTAAGCCCGTTCTCGGGCGCTGCAACGCCAGCGCAACATTTGCCTGATATAAGTACCCGATTGTCATCCGCGTCACAGTGATGGATGGCTGATCCGTTGTATCGAGTACTGCATGAAACACAATTCAAGACCCCTCCCCCCTTTAAAAGCCCTTAAATGCTTTGAAGCGGCTGCCCGTTTACGCAGCCTGACCCGTGCCGCTGAAGAGCTATACGTTACTCAGGGTGCGATCAGTCAGCAGGTCAAACTGCTGGAAGAGTACCTCGACACTCAGCTGTTTATCCGCAAGCCGCGCAAACTTGAATTGACCGACGCCGCCCGCGCCTATCTTCCGGTACTGGTAGAAGCTTTCAATATTCTTCAGTCGGGAACCAACGAGCTGTTCGGGTCAGACCACCGTGCCTTGCTGACGGTAAAATGCGGTAGCAGCTTTCTGCAGCGCTGGCTGATGCCTCGTCTGACCGGCTTCTACGAGCAGCACCCCGGCATTCGCCTGCGTTTGATGTCAGCGGTCTGGCCATCGCAGGATGAAGTGGAAGAAGCGGATATCGAAATCTCCAACGGCTACGGCAACTGGAGCGGCATGCAGGTGGAACGGATGACGCGGGAGCACCTGGTGGTAGTCGGCAGCCCCGATTTTCTTGAGCGCTACCCGGTCACCGAAGATGCCATGAAGATTCTGCAGGTGCCGCTCATCACTATCATCGGTGAAAAGGAAAACTGGCAGCAGTGGTTCCGCCAGCAAGGGCTGGCCAACCTGATGCCCATGCCCGTACTGGAATGCGATACCAGTACCGCCGCCTTTGACGCCGCCTGCAACGGCATCGGCCTGCTGCTGGCCCGCAGCTTTAACCTCAAGCCCCTGATTGATGAAGGCAAGCTGGTTCAGGCGCACCCTTTCACCCTCAAGGCCTCGGGCGCACACTACCTGGTATTGCCCAACAAACCGCCCTCCCCCAAGGTGATCGCCTTCCGCGACTGGCTGCAGGCGACGCTGGAGCGGGAAGAGCAGTATATTCGGCGCTGATTTGCGTCTTTTATATTATTTTTAGCGGGTACAACTACATAGATATCTGTATTAATAAAAAAACAACTCCTTATCCTACAAAAGACTAGCTTGAGTTTTCATCATGAGCGTGTAACATTGAGCTTTTGTTAACTGTGCAGGATGCACTTTTATATATTTCAAAGATTGATAATATGCCTTCACACGTCATAGACCCCTCCATCCCCATGAACACGCTGGAATTTATTATTACCGGCCCTCAAAAATGATAACTGAAAATATAGCTATTTTCATAGCTAAACTTTCAACCTTCCAAAAAACACAGATTAATTTAAAAAATCATGCCCATAAAAGTAAAATTAACCGGCCCTTTAAATAGCATTGTAAATAATATTCTAACTGATTTTTCAAAAACAGAAGAGTTCACAAAATTATACTTAAGAATTAAAAACAGAAACATCAGCATTAATAATGCATCAAAATCTAGCGCGCCATACTCAAGCCTTAAGTTTGAACCCCACTATTTCAATGGAGTAATTTATATACCTGATGAAGAGTATAGATACTACTCCACTAAAATGCCTTCAGATTATACAAATCAGTTTTCATCCATACAGGATGACAACGATTACTGGAAAAAAGTAAAAGATTTTGAAGATAGTTATCCCATTCATTACAGGCTTAGCCTACAACGTGTTATTTTTCACGAGTTACGTCACTGCTTTCAAGATGGATATAATATAGGTACTGCCTATACCATAAATCCAGGTGCATTTGAAACACCTGTAATAGAAAAGACAAATTTTTTTATGGAAAAGTACTACAATGAACCTCATAGAAAAGGCCACGACTATGAAGGAACTTATAAAGCGGATGATAAAAAATGGTTTTATCACTAATTCAATATTTATAATTTTTATAACCGGTTCCGGAAGCTTATCCGCAGATGAAAACCAGAACACCATTATTGAAATAGAGAATAAGTTTATAGCTGAAAAAAACTTAAAACCAGAGTATAGAATTGATAAAGTCCCAGATGATATTTTAAAATCTATTAAGTACAAATTTAATGAGGAAAAACTGGCAAATTATGGAGAATCTTACAACAGAACATCACTAATAAATCCAAAAATACCACTAATACAGCATCAGTTTACTATTTACAGTAGTAAAACATCAGCATCACTGATTAGAAAGGGTGGTTTTTTCCTATCCAGCCACATCATTATTTTTGATAGAGAGAATAAATCAGGATGCATATATGAAATTAGCAAAGAAGTTGAATTCTATGATTTATTCCAAGAATTAATCCGAAAAAAAATAAATTTTATATCAAATGGAACCATTATCAAAGATTGCAAACTATACAAAATAGATCAATAGAATCACACCTAATAATTAGAAGCGGTAGATCATCCAATTTTATTTGATTTTTTGAAAAACTACCGCTTTTATATTGTATGAAATTTTTTTAATGTTCCCTCCAATTAACTATTGCCCAACCACGCTGTTTACATACCTCGGCCAGACGCTGGTCTGGGCTGACGCCAACAGGAAAGTCGACCTGTTCCAACAGCGGCAGGTCGTTATGGGAATCTGAATAGAACCAGCTGCCTTCGGTGCTTTCGCCCTGCTGCTCCAGCCAGCGATTCAGATGCAACACCTTTCCCTCTTGATAACAGATTGGCCCATCAGCCCGACCGGTAATACGATCGTTTTCCAGCTCAATACGAACACCAATGGCATCGTCGATGCCAAGATGCGCAGCAATCGGCTCGACCAGGAAATCGATTGAGGCCGAGATCACCAGACAGCGATCACCACGGGCTTTATGACGGCGGATATTTTCCACTGCGGATGGACGGATAAGGGGCTGTACATATTCCCTGATAAACAGATCCACCTCCTGAGTTGCTTCGGCCAATGTCTGGCCAAGATGTGGGCGTAACTGCAGCGCTACATAATCATGCATATCCAGCAGGCCCTGGTGGTACAGCCGGTCCAGATGTTTGGCATCGTCCATGATTGAGGGGGCAGCCTGCCCCCGGTCGATCATAAACTGCAGCCACAACAGCGAGCAGTCAGCATTAATCAGCGTTTCATCCAGATCATATATCGCCAAAGGCATGTGTGATTCCTTAAGACTATTGGGGGCTAAATTCAAACCAGGCATCCAATACCAAGTTTTCGACACCTAGTTTTCAGCAGCAAGAAATAAACGGACCGGTGCCTGAGTCCTGAGTTCAGGCATTCACCGCTTTTATTATGTACGGCTGGTCAATCAGAACCGCCAGGGTGTCCAAATGCAGGTGACAACGGATGCGGTTAGCACCCTCGAAGCGCCAAGGCGGAAGCTGCTCCTTGCAGCGAGGCTCGGCCAGCGGGCACCGGCGCTGATAGGCACAGCCCTTCGCCGGGGGATGCTGCTCCGGGCTGTCTTCGCCCTGAATGATGGGTTGATGATCCGGGTTTGGCTCCAGAACGGCATTCAATAAAGTCCGGGTGTATGGATGACAGTGACCCGCGAACACCTCTTCCACTGGACCAACCTGACAGAGCCGGCCCTGATAGAGCACCGCCACCTGATCGGCAATTGCCTTCACCACTGCCAGGTCATGGGCAATGAACAGATAGGTCACGCCCCGCTGCTGTTGCAGCTCCTTGAGCAGCTTGAGCACCGCCGCCTGTACCGAAACATCCAGTGCCGAGGTCACCTCGTCGCAGAGAATCAGGTCCGGTTCGCCCGCAAAGCAACGAGCGATCGCTACGCGCTGCTTTTCACCACCCGAGAGCTGGCCCGGCATGCGATCCAGGTAATGTGGTGCCAGGCGGACCAGCGACAGCAGCTCGGCGGCCCTGTCGCGACAGGCATCATGGTTGAGGCCGAAGTAGAGCCGAAGTGGCTGCTGCAGAATCTCGAACACCGTATGGCGCGGGTTCAATGAAGCATCAGGGTTCTGGAAGATCATCTGCACCCGGCGCGTCAGCGACCTGGTTCGCTTTTCCACCGGCAGGTTGAGGTCATCCTGCTTAAGGCGGATCTGCCCATAACGCGCCGGATGGATACCACTGATCGCGCGCATGATCGTGGACTTTCCGCTGCCGGATTCACCCACCAGCGCCAGCGTCTCACTTCTGTTTAATTGCAGATCAATTCCATCCACTGTTGCGACTGGTTCCGGTCGCTGCAGTAAAGCATCCATTAGCCCCGGACGATGATAGCTAATCCCGACCTGCTCCAGCAGCAACAGGGGCTCGTCCGTTTTTTTCACTGGTAACGACACCACGTTGGATGCGACTGGAGAGTGCGCCAGATGCCCCGACAGATGACAGCGAACCTGATGATTGGACAGCTTCGTCATGGGCGCATCCTGCTCGGTGCAAATCGGCTGGGCATGAGAGCAGCGGTTGGCAAAGGCGCAGCCCTGATTAATCGAACCCACTTTGGGCGGGTAGCCCGGCAGTGACGGCGGCAGGCCCTCGGCATCAAGACGTGGGATGGCATTAAGAAGCGCACGAGTGTAAGGGTGCGCGGGTTCAAGCAGGACATCACGGCTGCTGCCAAGCTCGATCACCTCACCGGCGTACATCACGGCGATACGGTCGCTAATGCGAGCGACGGCGCCGAGGTCATGACTGACGAACACCATCGCCATGCCCAGTTCCTGACGCAGGGTGCGCAGCAGCTCCAGGATATGCGCCTGGGTGGTCACATCGAGGCCGGTGGTGGGCTCATCCAGAATCAGCAGCTCAGGCTCACCCGCCAGTGCCATGGCCACGGCCACGCGTTGCTGCTGGCCACCGGAGAGCTGGTGCGGGTAGCGCTCCAGCATCGCCTCGGGGGCGGGCAGGCGTACCTGCTGCAGCAGTTCGATGGCGCGCTGGCGCCACTGGCTGTGCGGCAGATTGGAGTGCAATTTCAGCGCTTCATAGAGCTGGGCATCGATCTTCAGCGTCGGCGTCAGCGACTGGCCCGCGTTTTGCGGAATCAGGCCGATGCGGCCGCCGCGCAGGGATTGCAGCATCTTCGGCTTGAGCGCGAACAGCTCCTGATCGTGAAAGCGGATGGTGCCGTTCTGAACCCGAGAGCCGGAACGCAGGAAGGCCATCATGGCCAGCGCCAGGGTACTTTTGCCACAGCCGGACTCACCGACGAGTCCCAGCGCCTCGCCGGGCGCGACCTGCAGGCTGACATTGCGCAGCACGCTGACAAGCCGCCCTTCTGCGTTGGTGTATCCGAGAGTGAAGTTATCTACTTCAAGCATGGGTGTCATTTTCATGTTCATGGTCTGGGGTTCACTCATACGGGAGCCTTGGCGCGGTCGAGACCGATCGCCTTGGCCAGTGCATCGGCGGTCAGGTTGATGCTGATAATCAGCGTGGACAGGGCCAGGGCCGGGAAAATCACCGCCCAGGGAGCGATGGAGATCATGCCGCGGCTGTCGGCAATCATCAGGCCCCAGTCCGGCGTCGGCGGTACCACGCCGAAACCGAGGAAGGAGAGCGAGCTGAATGCCAGCAGCATCCAGGCCCAGCGCATGGCCGCTTCAACCAGTAGTGCATCGAGCACGTTGGGCAGCAGTTCGCGTACCACGATGGTCAGGCGCGACTCGCCACGGGTACGGGCGGCAATGACAAAGTCACGCGGAACGTATTCCAGCGTGGCACCACGCACCACGCGCACCACGGCGATGCCGAAGAAGAAGCCGAGTGTCAGCACCAGAGTCCAGGTCTGCTGCCCCATTAACGCGATCACCAGCAGCAGGAACAACAGCCAGGGGATGGCCAACAGCGCATCGATAAAGCGCATCAGCCAGGCATCCACACGACCGCCAACAAAGCCCAGTGTCATACCAACCAGACCACCCCAGCCCACAGCCAGCAAAGTACCCAGCAGGGTTACGGTAATGGCTTCGCGCCCACCCATCATGGTACGGCTGAGCAGATCTCGACCCATATGGTCGGTACCAAACCAGAACGCCTCACTGGGCGACTGCAGAATTTGATAACCATCCTGCAGGGTCCAGTCATAAGGGGCCAACCAGGGGGCCAGCAGCGCCATCAACAGATGTAAAGTCAGCATGCTCAGCCCGATCATGCCTGAGGGCGAGCGACGCAGGTTGCTCCAGACCTGACGCCAGCGGGACGCAGGTTTTGCAACCGGCGTGTTCCTATCCATTGTGATTGCAGTCATCAGATTTCTCCTAGCGGGCGGTTCTCAGGCGCGGATTCAGCGCCAGTGACGACAGGTCGGCAAGCAGGTTACACAGCACGTAGACCGTGGCCAGGATCAGCGCGATCGCCTGCACCAGCGGCAAATCGCGGTCGTAGATGGCGCGGATCATCAGGGTGCCGATGCCGGGGTAGTTGAACACCTGCTCGATGATCACCGCCCCGCCGAGCAGCCAGGCCACAGTCAGCGCGATGATGTTGATGGTGGGCAGCATCGCCGAGGGCAACGCATGCAGACAGACGATGCGCCAGAAGGGCACCCCCTTGAGTCGGGCCATCTGCACGAAATCACTGGCCATCACATCGATCATGGCCGAGCGCACCATGCGCAGGATGTGGGCCATCATCACCAACGCCAGAGTGATCATCGGCAGCACGATATTGGGTAGCAGCTCGCTCACCGGTGCGTTATGGCGCACCGTCGTCACAGCCGGGAACCACTGCAGCTGGATCGAGAAGATCAGCACCAGCACCGTGGCGGTGACGAATTCGGGGATGGTCATGGCGAAGATGGAGCCGCCGGAAATTAGTACATCGGCGGGACAATCCCGCCGCAACGCCGCGATGACACCCAGGAAAATGGCCAGCGGAATCCCGATCACGGCAGCACCCAGCGCTAGCACGGCGGTGTTGCGCATGCGAGTGGCAACCAAATCGTTGATCGGCTTGTCGCGCTTGAGCGAGGTGCCAAGACTGCCCTGCAACACGCCCGTGCCCCAATCGGCAAAGCGCTGCAGCGCTGGTTGATCGAGGTTGCGAGCCTGACGGCAGTTTTCCAGTCGGGTACCTTGAGCATCACGCCCAAGGTAAGCGGTACAAACATCGCCGGGCAGCGCCTCGGTGATGGAGAAGACCAGTACGCAGACGGTCAACAGGGTGAACAGGGCCATGGCAAGCCGCTGCAGAATCAGTTTCAGCATAGGTCGTGTGTCGCTTGGTTGTGCGGTACGTCGAAAGCCCTCTGCAAAACGGCCAGGGCGGAAGCCGGTTTGCAGAGGGCCGGACAGAAAAACCTGCGGGCTGCTCGTGTCGAGCGGAGCCCGCAGGTGTGTCAGTGGCGGCTTATTCCACGTCCACCTTGTGCCAGCGGATAGAGAACTGCTCTACCGGATCCAGGCCAGTCACGTTGCTGCGCAATGCGCGGGTCTGGTTCAGGTGATAGGGAATCAGCTCTCCGCCCTCTTCCCACAGAATGGTCTGCAGCTTGGCGTACAAAGCCTTGCGCTGTTCAAAGTCCAGTTCGGAGCGGGCATCGTCCAGCGCCTGGTCAAACGCGGGATTATCGAAAAAGGTTTCGTTCCAGGCGGAACCGGAACGGAAGGCTTCATTCAGAATCTGGTCAGCCGGACGCTGTGACCAGCGGGAGGCGGAGGCCGGGTGTTTCATCCAGACATCGCTCCAGTAGCCATCGGATGGCACCATGTTCAGGTTGACCTTGATGCCGGCCTTGGCGGCCTGCTGCTGGTACACCTCGATCATGTGGATCCATTCCGGCTCGTTGTCGGCGGCGCTGATCGTCACTTCGATGCCATTCGGGAAACCTGCCTCGGCCAGCAGCTTTTTGGCGCCTTCGATATCCTGAGCGCAGTCGATTTCGGTGCGGTACTGGTCACCGGACCAGACGGGATGGTCGCAGGTGATGACGCCTGCTTCAGCGCCGGATACCAGTGTCATCATCTCCTGGCGATCAACCACCATACGCAGAGCCTTGCGCACCCTGGGGTCATCCAACGGTGCCATATCGGTGCGGAAAGCCAGTCCGCGCCATTCACCGGTGGCGATGGTCTGCAGCTTGAACTGTGGATTGTTCTGGAACAGACGCTTCTGCTGCGCCGTGATGCTCTGTTCCAGATCCACCTGACCGGCCATCAGTGCCTGCACTCGGGCCTGGGAATCAGGGATACCGATCAGCTCGGCGCCGTCGGCAGCGGGTGCGCCTTCCCAGTAATGGGGATTAGCCACCAGTACGGTAGTGCCTTCGGAGTCCAGCTCTTCAAGCATGAACGGGCCGGAGCCTATACCTGTCTTGGCGATTTTGTCACCACTGCCTTCCGGGATAATGCGCACGCGGTAGTCCATCAGCAGCAACGGCAGGTCAGCGTGGGGAGCGGACAGTTTGATCTCGAAACGCTGGTCATCCAGTACATTGACCTCGCTGATAATGCCGAGCACAGCAGCCACCGGCGAATCGATCTCGGGATCATTGATACGTTCCAGGGTGTACTTGACGTCGGCGCTGGTCAGGTCAGAACCGTCATGAAATTTCACGCCCTTGCGCAAGCTGAGGGTCCAGGTCTTGGCATCGGCTGAAGCAGACCACTCGGTGGCCAGTTCAGGGCTCGGCAGGCCGTCCTGCCCCTGACGGATCAGGCGGGAGTACAGCATCTGGTTGGCTTCGAAGAAGCGGCTCGGCGAGATCGGGTCCAGTGACTCGGCGCCGGCGTAGCCGACATCATGACCGAGACGGATGGTGCCGGCGGTGGCGACAGTGCTGGCCAGAGCGGAGGCCATTACCAGAGAGGTCATCAGCTGTTTCATCAGGGTGTCCTGCTTGTGTGAATCGGGTTATGGAATATCAGGTTTGGCTGTGAGCACGGATCAGGCCGCGCTCAGGTCTGCCGTATCGCTCAACAGCGAGCGGGCGGCCCAGGGTGTTTCAATTCCGAGGATTCCGGCCAGGGTTGGCGCGAAACGGATGCAGTCCGCAACACCCAGTGTCTGCTGCGGGATACCGGGGCCGCTGAAAATACAGAAGCGGTGGTCGGCCTCGGTACCCGGACGCATGCCATGGTTGGAGACATACTTGGAGGGACCGTAGAGCCCCTCGGTGCCGGGAACGGCAACCTCGAAGCTGATGTCGGAGCCTTCCGGCACGACAAAGGCGAGCAGCTGGTCGCGCAACTCGGAGGGCATGAAGTCGGTCGCCCAGGGCTCCATCCCTTCGCCGATCAAGACATCCGTGACACGTTTGGCTTCGGTTTCATTCTTTGGATTAACCATCAGCACGCCGCCTTCGCTGGACCAGACCACTCCGTCACCGAGCAGGCGGTCTACATACAGCCCCTTGGGCATAGGCGCGTGGCCGTGATCGCTGCAGATGGCGAAGTTGTAATGCTGCAGCACACCTGCCTGTTCCAGTCGCGTCAACAAAGTACCGATCTGGGCGTCGGCGGTGCGCAGTGACCAGCGGGTCAGGTCATGATCGGCGCCGTACTTGTGCAGGTAATAGTCGGTGATGGCGATCTCAAGCAGGATGAAGTCCGGTGCCTGCTCGGACGTCGCCAGGCCGGCAGCCAGATCCAGCAGCTGCTGATCCGCCAGCATGCCCAGCTGCAGCTTGTGTGCTTCGGAATGGTTGGGCGCTACCACCGTTTCGGCATTAAGCGCCGCCAGGCGGCCTTCAGGGTCATGGGTACCGGCGGCGCGCAGCCAGCCTTCATCGGCCGGTTCCGGCGTCGCGTCCTTGCCGCGCATCAGCATCTCGTCTGCCCACCAGGGACCGACGTAGAAGCTGCAGTCTTCCGGACGCACCATGCCATAGCCCAGGTTGGCTACATCCAGTCCCTGCTGACGCGCCAGAGCAGGCAAGGTATCCACCCTAACGTCATAGGGGCTGGCCCAGCGGAAGCCGTCTGCGCTCCATATATGGTTACCGTAGATGCCGTGTTCGGCCGGGGATACACCGGCAATCATTGAGGTACGTCCAGGGCAGGAGGTACCGCACATCTCTGGGCGCAACGCGGCCAGCTGGGTGCCCGTATTGGCCAAGCGGTCCAGGTTCGGCAGATGCTTGCGATAGTGCTCAAAATGATCGGCGCTGATTCCGTCGATCATGATCATAATCAGTTTGCCCATAATGCTGCTTCCGGATGCTTGAAATTGGATGCGGCAAGATTAGGAATGGGCTGTGTCAAAAAGATGATAAAAAACGGTAATATGCGGGAGTTTTTCAGGGCCTTGGATTAGAAAATCTAATACCACTTCTATTCGAACGATTAGAGCACCAAATAAGTCACTGAATAATCAGACGGTTATGTCTGCTGGCACTGCCTCTTCCCTGCCTTTTCAAATCCCTTTTATGCAGGGCACCTAGCGCTCAAACATTAAATTAATATTGCACTAAGATGTCGAAAATATTTATTTTTGTACCTCCGGTATTGTTTTAACGGCGGAACCTCATATTTCTCGGTGAATTCAGAAAAGACCGAGTTTTTCTATTACATCATTTCTTTTTTCTCCGTTTTCAAACCTGCCTTCCCAGCTCAAGAATGCGCCCCGAGTCAGGCCTGAAGCGAGACCTCCTCTTCATTCTCAAGCGGCCCAGCGGCCGCTTTTTTTCAACCCGACTCCCACCGGATACCTGACACAAGGTATCGCGAACTCCACACGACATTTTGACCAACCGAGCGAATGAAAACGATGAAACAACAACTGATCAGCCTGGCAATCGCAAGCGCAGTAATGGCTCCAATGACAGCCCAGGCGGTCAAAATCGCCGATACAGGTGTCGACTTCTATGGCAGCTTGCGCATTATGCTGGAGCATGCCGAATACGCTGATGACACCGAATACAAGGACGCCTCCTCCCGAATCGGCCTTAAGGGCGAGCGTGACCTCGGTGATGGCCTCAAGGCGTTTGCCAAATATGAGGTTGCGGTAAACCTGGACAACGAAGGCGATACCCTCGGCGACATGCGCTACGGTTACCTGGGGTTGAGCGGTGACTGGGGTGCCATCTCAGGTGGCAAGGTTGCTTCCCCCTTTTATGATGCCGTGGCTTACTACGGCGATTACATGTGGTGGGATTCCGCGCCGGTGTACTACACCCTGGATGGCGGTTCTCGTATCGGCCAGTCAGCCCTGTATGAAAGCCCTGACCTGGCCGGTCTGAAGCTCAAAGCCCTGGTGCAAATTGATGACGACGATAATGGTGAAGAAGGTCAGCATCAGCTCGGCGCCAACTTCAGCCTGGGCAATCTGACACTGGGCGCCGCTTACACCGATGCCGCCAACGACAAGGATATTTACGGCCTGTCAGCGGCCTGGTCCGGCAATGGCTACTACATCAACGGTGCCTGGATGGACCGCGAAGAAACAGGCTCCGGTTTTGACGCCCTTATCGGTGTGCCTGCCGGCAAGAACCTGTTCACCCTCGGCCTCTCCAGCCTGGATGACGACGCCAACGCTGACTTCGATGCCGTTATCCTGGCCTTCCAGCGCAACCTGCATAAAGACGTTCTGATCTGGGTTGAAGCCATGGCCTGGGATGGCAGCCTTTATGGTGTGAAAGACTCAAACGTGCTCAATGTGGGTATGAATTTTAACTTTTAAGCCACGTACTGGGCTGACAAGGCAACAAACAGCTCAGGCAATTTTTTCCTGTTCAATCGGCCTCTCCCAGGATGGCAAGCTACTTGCCATCCTGCCGCAATGAGAGTCGCTGCAGAGCACCTGACAACAAAGCATCAACCCAACACTGACAAATTTCGGTCGCCTCTTCTGGCGAAAAGCCGGCAGGATTCAATGACCATTCCAGCCAAAGGCCATCCATTAAACCTGACAGACCTATAGCAGCAAGACGGTAATTTACTTGCTCGAGAGCCGCCTCTTCAGCAGCCCCTTCAATCAATAACTGCAACGAGTTAACCACCTTTCTGTTAACTTCATCTCGCAGTTTGGCAATCTCGGTTTGCTGCTGGCTAAGATTCCAGAAAACGAGCCAGATACGGAAAAAATCCAAATCAAGAACCGGTTGCTGGAAGCTGAGTTTAATAAACAGTCTCAGCTTGTCTTCTGAGCTTGAGCCTTCTGCAGCCTCTAGCGTTTCGTTTATCTGCGTATATATATCCTGCGTCAGCTTGCGATAGGCCTCTACAATTAACGCATCCTTACCTGGGAAGTGATGCGTCAACAAACCTGCAGACACACCTGCTTCCTGGCAAACAGCCCTGACAGAAAGACCTGCCTGACCATTTTTGATAATGCTGCGAAGGGCGGCATCTATGAGACCGCTTCTACGTTCTTCCGGTGTCAGTCGCAGACCACCCACTGGATTACTATCTAACAATCTCTTCATATAGAGCCCGGAATCCTCTCCTGCTAGATGATCATTGCTCGCCCGGCCATCCTGCGGATATCGCCATGAGCGCTTAGCTGCCCTACTCGCGTCATTATTTCAGATTATGCCTAACCATTGACCGATTTTCACGACACTACAGTATTCAAAATGGCAGCACAAAGAATTTAAAAAACACTATTGTACACGTGTACAACAGGATGCTACATTGTTTTCGACTGGAGCGGCTGCTGATCAAAAAAAGCATCTTCTTCAGGCATGCCCCCTTAAACAAAAATAAACAAAGGGAGGGACTATCGATGAGAAGTCCTGGAAAATTGTTCACGCTAACAGCAACACTAGCGGCAAGTATCTCCAGTTTTTCCGCACAGGCCGGTGCCGTCTTGGACCGGGTCCTCAGTACCAAAACCATGACTCTGGCTTGTGATGCTGACTACCCACCGCAATCTTTTCTGAATGACAAAAACGAAATGGACGGCTTCGATGTAGCCGTTGCACGTGAAATTGCCAAAAGAATGGGCGCAGAGCTTAAAGTTGTAACACCGGCCTGGGAAATCATCACCGCTGGCGGCTGGGGAGAGCGCTGGGACATCTCCGTCGGCTCGATGACACCGACCGCCAAACGAGCGGAAAAGCTCGATTTTCCAGCTATTTATTACTACACCCCCGCATCATTTGCCGTTCATGCAAAAAGTGAAGTTGCTTCTTACGAAGACCTTCAGGGAAAAAATATAGGAGCCTGCGGAGGCTGTACCACAGAGTCCTATCTTAAAGGGGATCTGTTAATTGAGGGTGCTGAAAAAGAGTCAATCAGCTATGCCGTAAAGCCCGGAAGAATTCATAGTTACGAAACCGATACGAATATATTTGATGATCTTCGCATTGGCCCAGGATTACGACTGGATGCAACCCTGTCACCCCTCCCAACCATTCATGAAGCCATATCCAACAATTACCCGCTGAAGGTCGTCGGTGAGCCTGTCTATTACGAGCCACTGGCGATTGCGGTAGATAAAGGCGACCCAGAGTTCTCCTCCAAAATAACTGAAATCGTAAATGAAATGCGTCAAGACGGAACGCTCACGTACATTTCCATGAAATGGTACGGATACGACTACACCATTAAAAAATAAATCAGCGTTCATCCGGGCCTGGTTTACCCCGGCCCACAGATTTTGAAGGTAAACAACAGAGGCAACACCATGCAGGAAAGTCTTCTAAACAAGTTCCGTGACCGTAGCGCCTTACCCTGGATATTCCTGGTCGTGGCGACTATTGTGCTTGGCTGGGTCGATTTACGAGGCAGTAGCTTTGGGCAATTTCTTGCGCCTGCAATAGGAGCGCCAGATGAAGCGGGAATGTTCGGCCGTTTCGCTATCGGGCTTGTTATTGCTGTGGCTGTAGCGGGCAATATCCTTTTGCTTCGCCTTTTTTCCTTCCGCTCTCAAGTTGTCATTGTCTGGTTTGAATTACTGATTCTGGCTTTGTCATTTTTCAACTCCTTTGACCTCAGCTATTCATTCATCCTGTCCAAGCTCCCATTTCTGATCACTCAGGGTGCGTTTACAACGATCTATATTTCGCTAAGTGCAATCTTGATTGCGTGTATTCTGGCGATGATGGCCGCTTTGGGACGCCTCTCAAGCAATGGGCTGGCGTACGGTATCTCGAGTTTCTACATTTCCTTTTTTCGTGGCACTCCCCTGTTGCTGCAAGTGTACTTGCTCTATCTGGGATTGCCGCAAATGGGCATTGTGGTCGATGCCATTCCTGCCGGTATTGCGGCTCTCGCACTCTGCTACGGCGCTTACATGGCTGAAATCTTTCGCGCCGGCATCACAGGTATTCCAAAGTCTCAGAGTGAAGCAGCGGCTGCTCTGGGTTTGAGGAAGCCCGTCATTTTCAGAAAGATCATCTTGCCGCAAGCAATGCGAATGATCATTCCACCGACAGGTAACCAGTTCATCGCCATGCTGAAAGACAGTTCACTGATCTCTGTGATGGGCATCTGGGAGCTGATGTTCCTGGCACGTACCCAAGGACGAGCGGAGTTTAAACACCTTGAAATGCTGGTGACGGCCGCACTTGTGTACTGGGCCATGTCCATCATTTTTGAACTGATTCAAGCCAGAATTGAAAAGCACTACGGCAAGGGCCAAGCACACTAACGTCGTCCTGCTCAGTAACCAGCAGGTCCTGACGGAGCCTTTCAGATCAACCCTGTAACAGCTCTGTCCAAAGGTGCGCTAAAAAAATTTAGAACCTAATTGTACAAAAGTACAACAAGAATATATTTAACGGACCCAACCATGACAATTAACAATAAAAAATCCAAAACGTGCGGCCAGGCACTGATAGGACTGCTTGAAGCTTACGGTGTCGACACTGTCTTCGGCATTCCAGGCGTCCATACTCTGGATCTCTATCAAGGCCTTGCCGGCAGCAATATTCGTCATGTACTGACACGCCATGAACAGGGTGCCGGATTTATGGCTGACGGTTACGCTCGCGTTACTGGCAAGCCCGGGGTCTGCTTTACTATTACCGGCCCGGGTGTCACGAACATAGCCACGCCCATAGGCCAGGCATATGCAGATTCCATTCCGATGCTGGTCATCAGCAGCGTCAACTCAACAGGATCTCTTGGAAAAGGACGCGGTGAGCTGCATGAGACCCAGAACCAGCGCAATATCATTGCCCCTCTAACGGCATTCAGCGCAACGGCTCTATGCGTCGATGATATTCCTTCTCTACTGGCACGCGCCTTTACCGTTTTTGCCAGCGAGCGCCCAAGGCCCGTCTTTATTGAGCTGCCCCTTGATGTTCTGGCAACTCCAGTCGATGACAACTGGGAAGACAAAGCGGTCCTGCTTTCCAGACGTCCGGCACCAACCGCAGAGGATGTCACCACGGCCGCACAATTACTTGGCGCAGCCAACACCCCTTGCATCATTGCCGGAGGCGGCGCGGTTGAATCCGCAATCGAGCTTCAGGCTGTTGCCGAAAAACTCGGGGCTCCTGTATTCACAACCGTTGCGGGTAAAGGACTTCTGCCAAGTGAACACCCCTTGAGCGCCGGAGCAACCCTGTGCGTCGAACAGACGTGGGACTTCATCAGCACCGCCGATGTCGTTCTGGCAGTCGGTACTGAGCTGGCTGCAACCGATATGTGGCGAGAAAAGCTGCCGTTGAACGGCAAGTTGATTCGCGTCGACATCGATCCCTGCAAAATGAACGACCTCTATCGCGCCGATGTTCCAATCGTTGCAGATTCCAAAGAGACCCTGAATGCATTGCAGCGTGCTTTAAACAGCCGCAGCACAACTTGGACAAGGTCTGACGCTCTGTCCAATCTGAAAACTCGCATCAGGGACGAACAGGCAGAGTTACAACAGGTTCACCAACAGGTTCTTTCAATCGTAGCGAAGACCTTGCCATCCAACGCGTTTGTTGCCGCTGACATGACTCAGATTGCTTATACCGGCAACTACCTGTTTGATGTGGATCAGCCCCGCTCCTGGCTGCACCCGACCGGATACGGCACTCTGGGCTATGCCCTGCCCGCAGCAGTGGGGGCCGCAATTGCCGCACCTGAACGCCCGGCACTCGTTCTGGCCGGTGACGGTGGCATTCTCTACACCATACAGGAGCTGGCCACGGCAACTGAAGAACTGAACTCTCCGTTCGTCATTCTTCTGTGGAACAACAACAGCCTGGGTCAGATCCGTGACGATATGATCGATCGTGATATCGAACCCATCGGCGTTTCACCACGCAATCCAAAGTTTGCCCAACTGGCGGAAGCCTTTGGCTGCCGTACCTTTATTCCAAGCTCATTGCAGGAGCTGCAAACCGCTCTGGAATCCAGCTTCGCTTTCAACGGCCCCACACTGATCGAGCTTAACGAGTCCAGTGTTTCCAAGCCTCAGACCGCATAAGGATTTAGCAATGAAGTATTCAGCTCTGACAACCCGTATCGGCGGCGATGCAGCCAACGCATGGCAAATCCTTTATCGTGCGGCTGCGCGTCAAAAGGCGGGCGAAGATGTGGTTATTCTGGCGGTTGGCGACCCCGACTTTGATACTCCACAACCCATCGTCGATACAGCGGTGGCCAGCCTGCTGGCAGGCGACACCCACTATGCCGATGTGACCGGTGATGTTGAGCTCCGCTCCATCATTGCTGAACAACACAGCAAGGCAACCGGCCTCAAGGTGGACCAGGATCAGGTTGTTGTCATGAACGGCGCCCAGTGCGCGCTCTACGCCGCTGCACAATGCATTCTTGAGCCTGGCAGCGAGATCATTATCCCGGAGCCCATGTACACAACCTACGCTGCCCTGGTCGGAGCTACAGGTGCAAAAGTCATCAACGTACCGATGCGACCCGAAAATGGCTTTCAAGTACTGCCAGAAGATATCGAAGCGGCCATCAGTGACAAAACACGCGCCATTCTACTGAACAGCCCCAGCAACCCGACGGGTGCCATGCTGCCAAGAGACACCCTTGAGGCGGTCGCCCGGCTTTGTCAGCAAAACGATTTGTGGCTGATCTCCGATGAGGTGTATTCAACTGTCAGCTACGGCAAGGAACATATCAGTCCCTGCGCTTTGCCGGGTATGGCCGAGCGCACCATTACGATCAATAGTCTGTCCAAGTCCCATGCGATGACTGGCTGGCGGTTAGGTTGGATTGTAGGTCCGAAAACCCTGGCAGAGCATCTGGGTAACCTGGCCTTGTGCATGCTGTTCGGCAGTCCGACCTTTATTCAGGAGGCAGCTAAAACAGCACTGACCCGAGAGCTGCCCGAGCTGGATGCCATGAAGCAGGCTTACTTAAAACGCCGCGATACCCTCTATTCAGAGCTGCAGAAGATTGAGGGCATTCAATGCCATATGCCCGAAGCAGGCATGTTTCTGATGGTGGATATACGCAGTACAGGCCTGGGTAGCCAAGCCTTTGCCGAGATTCTGCTGGATGAATTCGATGTTGCCACCCTGCCCGGCCATGCTTTTGGCCCTTCCGGGGAAGGTCATGTCCGCCTCAGTCTGGCTGTTCCTGAAGACGAGCTGATCAAAGCAAGCCAACGACTGGCAGCCTGTGTCGAACACCTGCAACAACAACCCGAAGCACACGCTTATGAACAGGCTATAGCAGCAACCGCCTGAGCAGCGCTGAGGAGTAACACATGATTAACTTTAACCAGTTATTTATCGATGGCCGATGGATCAACTCGTCCGGGTCAGAAGTCTGTCCGGTCATCAACCCTGCCACTGAAGAGGTCATTTCTCAGGTGGCGGAATGCAGCCTCGAAGACGTAAACCTTGCCGTTGCCAGTGCACAACAAGCACTTCCGGGCTGGGGCTCAATCAAGGGCAGCGAGCGCGCGCAATATATTGCCGCTATAGCTCAACAACTCAGGCAACGTGAAGTCGAGTTGGCCGAATTGATTTCACAGGAGCTGGGTATGCCTGTGCACTTGGCACTGGAAATCCAGGTTCGCGCGCCCATTTCAGGCCTGGAAACCTACATCCAATTTGCTCAACAACTGGATCAAACCGAGCAAGTAGGGAACTCGCTCATAGTGACCGAACCGGTCGGCGTGTGTGCCTTGATCAGCCCCTGGAACTACCCGCTCCATCAGTTGATTGGAAAGGTTGGTCCAGCACTCGCGGCCGGTTGCACGATGATCATCAAACCCAGTGTAGAAGCCCCTATGAGCGCTTATATTCTGGCGCAAGCCTGTGCTGATGCAGGCCTGCCAGCAGGGGTGGTTAACCTGATCAGCGGCTCAGGTCACCTGATTGGTGAAGCGCTATGCTCTCACCCCGACGTGGATATGATCTCGTTTACCGGCTCTACTCAAACCGGCATCAAGGTTGCTCAAACGGCTGCGACTTCAGTCAAGCGGGTGTGCCAGGAGCTTGGCGGCAAATCGCCACTGCTCATCACAGCAGACGCTGATCTGGAACGTGCCGTGCACTATGGCGTAACCGATATCATGATCAATTCTGGCCAGACCTGCACCGCATTAAGTCGAATGCTGGTCCCAAAATGTCGATACGAAGAAGCCGTCCATTACGCCCGCGAGGCTGCCGAAAGGCTCCTCGTTGGTCCCCCCGAATCCCGCAACAGTTTTATGGGCCCCCTGGTTTCACGACAACAGCAACAGGTTGTATTGAGCTACATCCAGAAAGGGATTGATGAAGGGGCTCGCCTTGTCACAGGTGGACTTGAGCCGCCTGCAGGCCTGGAGTCCGGTTACTACGTTAAACCAACGATCTTTGCAGATGTTCATCCGAGCATGACCATCGCCCGAGAAGAGATTTTTGGTCCAGTCCTCAGCATGATTCCCTACGAAAATATTGAGGAGGCCATAAGCATCGCCAATGATTCGGACTTCGGCCTTTCCGCTGCCGTATGGGCCGAAACAGATGAGCACGCACTTCATATTGCAAAGCGCCTTCAGTCCGGTCAGGTGTTCATCAATGGTGGAGAGTTCAACTACCTGGCACCCTTCGGTGGTTACAAACAATCGGGGAACGGCCGTGAATGGGGTGTCGACAGTATGCGTGAGTTTACTGAAACCAAGGCGATTCAATTACCGGCAGGCTAGCCATGCAGCCAGAGACACAACGCTCAGCAAAAAATTCGAATAAAAATACTATGAGGATTTACTATGAAACATGAGCCGCAACATCTCTTTGAACATGCCTCCCCTGCCGTAATGGCTGACAAGGATCTGATGATCCGCCTTGCCAATGTTCAAAAGTGGTATGGCGAATACCACGCGCTAAGGGACATCAACTTCGACGTGTACAAGGGTGAGAGGATTGTGGTTTGCGGCCCTTCCGGCTCGGGGAAATCCACCATGATTCGCTGCATCAACCGACTTGAAGAGCACCACAAGGGCCAGATTCTGGTTGAAGGCATAGAGCTCAATGACAATTTGGAAAACCTGGAGCAAGTCAGGTGTGAAGTGGGAATGGTGTTCCAGCACTTCAATCTATTTCCCCATATGAGTGTATTGGAAAACCTCATTCTCGCACCGACCATTGTGCGCAAAATGCCCGTTAAAGAAGCCACCGAGCTGGCCATGATGTATCTCGAGCGCGTGCATATGACAGCCAAGGCACACTGTTACCCTGGCCAGCTTTCGGGTGGCCAGCAACAGCGTATTGCCATCGCACGTGCGCTCTGCATGAAGCCCAGAATCATGCTGTTTGACGAGCCCACTTCAGCACTGGATCCTGAAATGGTGAAGGAAGTTCTGGAGGTGATGGTAGAGCTGGCAAACGACGGCATGACAATGGTGTGCGTGACACATGAAATGGGGTTCGCCAAAACCGTTGCCGACCGTGTCGTCTTCATGGATCGCGGGCAGATTATCGAAGAAAACAATCCGGAAGACTTCTTTGCCAATCCACAGCACGAGCGCACGCGAGACTTTCTCAGCCAGGTTCTGACTCACTAACCCGAACTATCCAGGCCTGTTGATATGGCTAACCGATCAGGGTTAGCCATTCATACACGCAATGAGGCATACAGGTGTGACCGGAAGGCTGTCAGTTACGAATCGGCTTTTTACGTTCATCGGAAGGTCGCTTGTCAAACAACCGCTTGTAGGTGCGGATAAAGGAGGAGCGAGAATTATAGCCGGTTCGTATACCGATCTCGGTGATACTCAAGCTGGTTTCGGTCAGTAATCGCTTGGCCAGCTGCCCCCGCAGTCTCGAGTAATACTGGGTCGCTGTAGTATCAAGGTGTTCCTTGAAATCACGTTCCAGTTGACGCTGAGACACACCGGCTTGGCTGGCTATTTCAGTAATTGGCAGTGGCTGTTCACAGCTCTTCTCCATCAGTCTGATTGCGCGCGCCAAACGGGGTGATTGCTGCTCAATCATTGAAGGCACCCTCTCGCGCTGAGGGGTACTTTCAGAGCGTTCGGTATCAAAGATGAGCAGGTCCGAGACAGAAATGGCGACCTCGGAGCCATGATCGCGGCGAATGATCGCCAACATCAAATCCAGAGCCGCGGTTGCACCGCCAGAGGTGATTCGGCTTCGATCAAGGACATAGCGATTGTTACAAACATCAACCTTGTGAAACTCTTCGCTGAATGTGTCCACCTCGGCCCAATGAATGGTCGCCTTGTAGCCATCCAACAATCCGGCCTTGGCCAAGGGATAACTGCCGGCATCAAAGCCACCCAATACAGGAATATGCTGTCTGGCCAAACGGAGCTTTTTTATCACATCAGGACTGGAATGAAGTTTGTAATTATAGCTGGCAAGAATGATCAAGGCGTCAACGTCACCGCTGCCAATAGCCTCATCGATGGTCATGTTCACGTTAATATCAAACTCGCTTGAGCTGCGAACGGATTTTCCATCCATCGAAGCCAATGACCAGCGATATACGGGCTCACCCGTAAAACTGTTTGCTGCCCTTAAAGGCTCAATTGAATTAAAAAGACACAGGTTGCTAAATTCCGGCAAAAGAAGAAAGCAGTAATGTTTCAAGAGGACACCCTGGAAATTTTTTAGTTATTATAATTTTATGAAGTTATTAATTTAAAACCGAAAATCTGACAAAAATACCGGAGCATTTCAGCCAGTAAATTTCCAGCCTTTAACTTCAAACACCTACCCTCGAAAGTTCAGGCTCACTCAATCGTGCGAAAGTTTGGCGAAAAATGCAACATTTATGTCTCATAAACGAACATTTCAAGCTCATAAATAATTCAACATCCTCTCTCACTACTCCTTTCGAGAGCGTCTAGCACCTGAAAACCTGACTGAGCTTTACCCAGGTAATGCACCTACACATTAAACCATACTGGATAAGGGGCGTTTGATGAGTTACGGCCTGATAAAAACAATTAACAGTAACGTGCTTGAGCTTACCCTTGATCGACCCAAAGCCAATGCAATCGATCCTCAGCTAAGCCAGGAGTTGGGCAAGGCTTTCGCTGAATACCGAGATAATCCCGAGCTTCAGGTTGCCATCCTGACCGGCGCTGGGGAGCAGTTTTTTACCGCTGGCTGGGATCTGAACGGTGTAGCAGACGGTGAGGATTTTATAGGTGACTACGGTGAAGGCGGATTCTGTGGCTTTACCGAACTCAAGAACCTTTACAAACCCGTTATCTGCGCTGTCAACGGGTTAGCCGTCGGTGCCGGTTTAGAGATGCTGCTTCGTGCCGATTTTGTCATTGCCGCAGACCATGCAGAGTTTATGCTCCCAGAGGTAAGACGGGGCTTTGCGCCCGATATCGCCACGATTATGCTGCCCAAGCTGCTGCCACGCCCTCTGGCAATGGAGATGCTAATGACCGGTCGGCGTTTTAGCGCTCATAAGATGGCATCCTTCGGATTGATCAACGAGGTAGTCCCCGCCCCCCAACTTATGGACGCGGCCAGAAAACTGGCTAATGACCTGCTAAAGGCATCGCCACTGTCTTTGGCAGCCATCAAAGAAGCCGTTCAGATCACTGAAAAAATGGGATTCCACGAGTCTTTTGAGTCGCTTAGAAGCTACTCTTGGCCCCTGTTTATGCAGATGTTACAAAACGGAAACTCTCAGGAAGGCGCTGCTGCTTTCCTGGAAAAAAGGCAAGCTGATTTTTCGGCCTGAGTTTATGCCTTAACCAACGCTCGACAACCACAATAACAACTATGAGTAAAAAGAATGAGCACTCACCAGACGATTGAAGTCCCCATCGACAAAAAAATATTCTGGCCCGCCTGTATTATTGTTGTGTCTGCCATCATTTCACTGATTGTGTTTGAAGAAGGTGCCCAAGACACACTGAAAACCATCTTCAACTTTGCCACCAACCAATTTGGTTTCGCCTACACTTGGGCGGGCGCCATCTTCTTTGTGCTGGTTCTCTGGCTCTCTCTGGGCAAATACAAGAGTGTGCGACTGGGTGGTCCAGATGCCAAACCGGAATTCAGTCGTATAAGCTGGATCGCCATGTTTTTCTGCTCCGGTATCGGCACTTCACTGATTTACTGGTCATCCATCGAGTGGACCTACTATTACACCGCTCCGCCTTTTGGCCTGGAACCCAAAAGTCAGGCCGCAGCTGAATATGCCGCCATGTACGGCATGTTTCACTGGGGACCTCTGGCTTGGGCGTTCTACAGCCTGACCGCCTTCCCCATTGGCTATGCCTACTACAACCGTAAAAAGGGTGGACTTCGCCTGAGCAGCGCCTGTGCCGCGGTCATCGGTGAGAAAAATGCCAAAGGCAACATCGGAAAATTGATCGATATCCTGCTGGTTTTTGGACTTGTGGGCGGCACAGGTACCACTTTGGCTTCAGGTACACCCATGCTGGCCGAAGCCCTGAGCCGCATGCTGGGCGTTGAGCATACCTTTGCAATCGATATGACCGTCGTTGCGATCTGGACCTGTATCTTTGTTACCTCGGTTACCCTGGGCCTCAAAAAAGGGATCAAGGTACTGAGTGACATCAACCTGATTGCCCTGATACTGATCTGCTCGATTGTGTTTATTGGCGGCCCCACCTACTTCCTGATCAGCCTGTTCACTGACAGTTTCGGGCTGATGCTGCAGGAGTTCCTGCGCATGACCTTCTACACGGACCCGATCGGCAAAAGCATGTTCCCGCAATGGTGGACAATGTTCTATTGGGCCTGGTGGGTTGCCTACGGCCCCTACATGGGTATTTTCATCGCCCGTATTTCAAAGGGGCGTACCTTCCAGGATATTGGCCTGACGGTTACGATTGCGGGCAGTGCCGGCTGCATGCTGTTCTTCATGCTGTTCGGCAACAACATGATGTATGCCGAATTCAACAATACCTTCCCGGTACTGGACACGATCAAAAACAGTAGTGAATCTGCTGCCATTCTGGGTGTACTGCAGCAACTGCCGCTGGAATGGCTGGTCCTGCCGCTGTTTGTACTGGTGGGGTTTGTCTACTCGGGTACGACTGTAGATTCATCGGCCTATGTGCTGGCAACTATTACCTCTCGAACCCTTCACGATGGCCAGGAACCCGCACGCATTAACCGCCTGTTCTGGGCGATTGCCCTGGGCGCAACCGGTCTGATCCTGATGAGCCAGGGAGGCCTGGAGCCGATCAAAACGGCCAGTCTGATGGTGGGTATACCGCTGGTATTCATCATGGGCATGACGTTTATTTCACTGCTGCGCTGGCTGCGAGAGGACTACCCGGAAGCCAGCCTTCAACCGCAGTATCAAACGGCATCCGCGAGCGACAAAATGGAAGCTGTCTAATACAACAGCTGATAGAGGATAGATTTAAAACCTAAAGAAACTTACGTTTCTCGAACAATTAAAAAGCCTCTTTCTTAGGATAGAGGCTTTTTAATTTGAGTAAGAGAGCATTCATTTTCAATTCACCAATGAAATACCCGTTGTCATAAAACAGAACAAATATGTCCAAAATTGGCAACTGTAATTAAGCCAAGCAATCAAAATAAGAATGCATTTCCTGAACAGGAAATCCAAATTCTAACCTGCTAGTTATAAACAGAATAAAAAGAGACAATAATGAAGAAACAACTGATTGCTTGCGCTGTATTTCTCGCAACTGCTCCTGCTTATGCCTACGAAATACCCAATACGGGCCTGGAGGTGTATGGCAGCTTGCGCCTTATGGTAGAACAGAGAGAAAGTGACGGCGAAAACGATTTAAAAGATGCATCATCTCGTGTCGGTATTAAAGGCAGTTATGATCTGTCAGACAAACTGAGTGCTTTTGCCAAATATGAAGTAGCCCTCGACCTGGCCAATAACGATACCGTCGGGGACATGCGATATGGCCACGTCGGCCTCAGCCACCAGCACTATGGCTCTGTCGCTGTCGGTAAGGTAGATGCACCCTTCTATGAAGCCGTTGGTTACTACAGTGATTACATGTGGTGGAACTCTGCACCGGTGTTTTACACCCTTGAAGGCCAAATGCGCATCGAAGACGCGATCTACTACAATTCTGCTGACCTTGGCGGCCTGAATCTGAAGGCCCTGCAGCAAATTGGCAGTGACGAAGAAGGGACAGAGGATCTCACTCAGCTGGGTGCTACCCTCTCAATGGGCAGCCTGACACTGGGTGCCGGTGGCAGCCTCGTGGAAGATGGAAAGGATACTTTTGGTTTTGCAGCTTCATTTGACCAAGGCGCCTTTTATATCAACGGCGCTTATATTGATACCGAGGACACAGGTTCAGGTATCGATGCTCTGATCGGTTTCCCGTCCGGCAAGAATCTGTACACACTTGGACTCTCTGACTTCCAGGCAGAAAGTTCAGACGAAGACTTCACCGCCGCTATTCTGGCGTACCAGCACAGCCTGCACGACCAGGTACTGCTCTGGGCTGAATTCATGGCATGGGATGGCAGCCTCTACGGTGTCGAAGACTCCAACCAGCTGAATATCGGGGTTAACTTCAACTTCTAACCGTTCGCGCAACACCTTCCCCTTTACATTCACCGCTTCAGATCAACATGCCTGAAGCGGTGTTTTTTTACATGTTCGGCTTTTTACATATTGGGCTTTTACATATTGGGATAGTTGGGCCCACCCATACCCTCAGGCGTTACCCAGGTAATATTCTGGGCCGGGTCCTTGATGTCACAGGTCTTGCAGTGCAGGCAGTTCTGGCCGTTGATCTGGAACCGCTGCCCCGCCTCATCTTCCACGATTTCATACACCCCTGCCGGGCAGTAACGCTGCGCCGGTTCTGCAAACAGC